>CAVWBQ010000018.1:0-108621 GCA_963753225.1 uncultured Actinomycetota bacterium
GACATGAGAGTCGCCGCATCCCTCGCCGTCGAGCCGTGACCATGTGCGGCTCCCATGATCGCGAAGACTTAAACCGCCAGGAGCAAGCCCTTCGCGATCATTAGGAGCGGGCGCCGAGACAGAGCCTCGGCAACGGGCGAGGCGTTTGGGGCTACAGTGGCCGGCCGAGCACCTGGGCAGCGCTTGACTCCGGCTACGTGCGGCTCCCGGACATCGAGCACCCCGCAGCAATTCAATGAACGTGGCTCTCTACCGAGTAGAGGGGTCTTTGATAATCCCACAACCGTCCGGCCAGTTCAGCGCGCGGTCTCGTGATCGAGGCCACGTATCCGCTCTGACCCGCCGGCCAGGACGCTAACGGTAGATCTGCCGTCGATGGCCGGCGTCCACGACCAAGACCACCAGCCGGTCATCGTCGACCGTGTACAGGACCCGGTAGTCACCTGCGATCCTGATCCGCAGGATTCCGTGCATTCCTGTGAGCATCTTCGCGCCCGCGGGCCTTGGATCGTCGCGTAGTGATTCCGTCGCGGCCTTGATGCGCTCGACTACGGGCCTGTCGAGCTTCCGCAGCGCCCGCAAGGCTCTCGGGGCGAACTCCAGCGCGTACCGCCGGGACACCACGTCCCGAGGCCGAGCTCCGCCCAGACCTGCTCAGCGGGTACCAGCTCCGCGCCCGCCTCGACCTCGGCCAGCGACTCGCGCGCCGCCTGCGTGTCCGCGAAGTCCTCTAGCAGCTCGCGGAACTGCTGAGGAGTCAGGCCCTCCAGCTCGGCCGCCAGTTCGGCCGGGACGATCGCGGCGAGCCGCTCGCCGTGCTCAGTGAGATAGACGACCTGACCGCGCGCAGCATCATGCGCCGCGTCGGTAACCTGGCCCGGTGCCTCTTCGAGAGGAATCTCACTCACGTCACCACTGTACGCCAGCGATCCTCACCCGACGGCGCACTGTCCGCACCCTGTGGGATGAAGGCCAGGTCGACTGCGCCCGCCGGACTGGCCTGCTGTTATGGGCAGATCCTTCCTAGAGCGGTGTTGTCCAAGTCCTACACCGGTCCGGGCAACCTGGGCCGGCTGAGGATCGAAGCGGCGTACTCAACTGTGATCCGCCGCCAGCGGTACCGCCGGGGGCCGGGTCGCGGCCGTTTTCCATGATCGTGAAGGATCTGGTACGGCTAGCAGTACCAGATCCTTCGGGATCATGACGGTGCCTGCCCGGGGCGGGGCGGGTGAGGCTGCAGGGGCAGGCGGGGGCATCCGCGCACCCGCTCACCCCGCTTATGCGGCACCCTGCCCGGAAGATCCGGCAGAGAGTCACATTCATCGGCTTTCTCATGACACCACAAACCCCATTTCAATCATGCGTACCTATTTCGCGGAGTGGCGTGTTTCTCCCGGGAAATGTCGTAGCCCGGCGGTAGAATCGAATTCAGATCCTAGAGATGTTCCCGGAAGGAGCAGGACCGGCTGGGCGGGCCGAGCCTGCCGCTGGACATCGGGTACGCCGAGTCGATCCCCGCGGGCATCCGCAACGCGGTGGTGCTGCGGGACCGCAAGTGCCGGTGGGCCGGCGGGTGCAACCAGCCCGCCTCCGCCTGCGACGTCCACCACACCACGCACAAGGCCAACGGCGGCAAGACCAGCACTAAGCCTCGATCCACCGCCCGAATTCTGATGCTCGTCTTGCTGTTCCGGCCGACAGGTAAATGATCTTGATGAGTTTTCCGGCATGGCTTTCCCGCCGCTGACCTATTCTGCGGCTTGTCCGGGTTTTCCGCCGGGGGTGCTGGCTGGTGGCCGCTGGGGCCCTGGGTAGCGCGGTGACCGGGTCTGGGCGGGTCAGGCCGCGGCAGCGGGCGGGCCGCAGGCCGCTTCGAACAGGTTCATCCATCCGGTCTGGTGGTGCCAGCCTTCGGGCAGGTGCAGGGTGATGTGGCCACGGCCGCGGCGTGCGATGCGGGCGGCGACGGCGATCAGCTGGCTGCGGATGGTCGCGCCGCGGGCTTTCGCGAAGAAGGCGCCGGCCAGGCAGCCGGCGGCACGGGTCAGGTTATGGCAGATGGCGGCCAGGGCCAGCCACGCAGCGTTCGCCGGGAAATGCCCCGAGGGCAGATGAGCAAGGGGGCCGCTGGCCAGGTCGGCGAACACCTGCTCGACGATGGCGTGGTCGCGGTGGTGCGCTTCGGCCTGGATCATCTCGAAGGGCGAGTCGGTGAACAGGGCGTGGTACCGCCAGATCGTGAACAGCTCGTCCTGGCCTGCGGCGGCTTTGCGGTTGAGGTCCTTGACCCGGCGGACGATCAGCCGGGCGGTGATCGCCTTGCCTTTCTTCGACGCGAACGCCGTATAGGGCACCTCGGCGACCTGCGCGTCGGAGATCAGCCGCTGCTGATCCTCATCCCAGACCGCCCGCGGGTAGGTTATAGGCGTCCAGGCGTCCTGGGGGATGGCGGCGATCGCGGCGCGGATCTTGGGGTCCATCCGGACGGTGACCGAGAAGCACGCCCCGCCGCGGCGGATCGCGCCCAGCACCGCGGCGGAGTAGTACGCCGAATCCATCCGGAACACGATCTGGCCGGTGCATCCGGCCTGGCGGGCCGCGCTGATCGCCTCTGCGGCCAGCGACGCCGCGCCGCGGGCGGAGTTCGCGGTGCCGCCGCGCAGCCGGGTGGCCGCGATCACCGGCGCGGCCAGCGGCGTGGACACGACCGCTGCCAGCGCGTTCAGCCCGCGGACCGTCAGGCTCTTGCCCTGGATCTTCGTGTGCCCGAACCCGGCGCCGTTCTTGGCGTGCCCGTACACCCGTTTCTGCATCGAGTCCATGTCGATGAACGCCAGCACATCCGCGCCGGGCAGCAGCGGCGCAGCGGCCGCCAGCCGCGTCAGCAGCTGGCGGGCCACGGCGTCCAGCTGGCGCACGTTGCCCCAGGTGAATGAGCGCAGGAACGACCCCAGCGTAGATGGCGCCCGGATGCCGCCGAACATTTCCGTCATGGCGCCGTGCCGCAGCACGTCCATATCGTCGATGCTGTCCGCCCCGGCGGCCATGCCCGCGACCAGGCAGGGGACCTTCAGGGCCGGGTTCACCCCGGCCGGGCTGGTGATCGTGACGTGCTCGCCGGCCAGGTCCGCCAGGCCGCAGCGCTGTGCCAGGGCCATGACCGGGATCAGGCCGGCCCGCGACACGAGATTCGGGTCATCAAACGATGCGTGCGTCCTGGCGGGATCATGCGACAATCGCACTTGCGAGGTGTCCTCTCGATCGGGATCATGGCAGCTTCAGTAACTCCCATTATCCCAGCTCAGAGGGCACCTTTCGCGTCGGCGCGCCTAGACGAATCCCTATTTACACGGTGGATCGAGGCTAAGGACTGCGTCTTGCTGTGCTTTTTCCACCACCAGATCGTCATCCACCAGCAGGGCTGGACCCTCGTCCTGAACCCCGACGGGACGACGACCGCCTGGAACAAGGACAAGACCAAAGTACTGCACAGCCACGGACCGCCCGCCCGGGCCGGGTAACTGCCCCGGCACGCCCCATGGGCCATCGGCACCATCACTGCCCGCCGGTTCCGGCGACCCCACGATCGCAGTACCCGATGATCACCGCGCCCGCAAGCCCGGGCCACGGTGTCGTACGGACTGCGCCTTGGGACATCCTGTCTGGCCCGGCGCCCGCGCGGGATCCGACCAATACCAATAGAGGGGCCTTGTCCCAATCCCATATCAGTACATGCGGAGGGCGGCGGCGCCATCGCCGGCGTGCTGTCCGGGCGGCTGGTGCCCAGCGGCCGGCGGAGCCTCGGACCAGCTGCCCCTGCAGGGCTCGTTCGTGCTGGGCGGACCCGAGCGCGCGGTCGGCCCCGGCCGGGTGCTCGACACCCCGGCCCAGGTCCTGCCCAATGATTGAGCGCAGTAACGGAGCTCAGTAGCGCATGCCCAGGGCGGCCTGCACCTCGGCCAGGGTGGCCGCGGCGATCTCGTTGGCCCGCTCGTTCCCGTCCCGCAGCACCTGGCGCACGTAGCCGAGGTCCCGCGCGTACTCGGCGCGGCGCGCCCTGACCGGGGCCAGCAGGTCGTTGACGGCGGTAGTGACCACGCTCTTCAGCGCCGCCGCCCCGCCGTCGCCGATGCCGTCCGCGACCTGGAGCGGGTCGCGGCCCAGGCACAGCGCCGCCAGCAGGACCAGGCTGGAGACAGCAGGCCTCCGCTCCGGGTCGTAGCTGATGAACCGCTCGGAATCGGTCTTCGCCACCCGGATGAGCCGGGCGGTCTCGTCCGCGGTAGCCGACAGCGGGATGGTGTTGCCGCGGCTCTTGCTCATCTTGGTGCCGTCGGTGCCGAGCAGCAGCGGCGCGGCCGACAGCAGCGCGTCGGGCACCGGAAACACCGGCAGGCCGAACCGCTCGTTGAACCGGCGCGCGATCAGCCGGGCGATCTCCAGGTGCGGCAGCTGGTCCTGGCCCACCGGTACCAGGTTCGCCTTGCAGAACAAGATGTCCGCCGCCTGGTGCACCGGGTAGGTGAGCATCAGGCCGCTGACCGACGCCTGCCTGGAGTGTGCTATCTCATCCTTGACCGTCGGGTTGCGGTTCAGCTCGGGCACCGAGACCAGGCTGAGGAACGGCAGCAGCAGCTGGTTGAGCGCGGGCACCGCGCTGTGCGCGAAGATCATCGTCCTGGCCGGGTCGAGCCCGATGGCCAGGTAGTCGAGCAGCATCCCGGTCACGTACTCGTCCAGCCGTTCGGCCGTATCCCGGTCGGTCAGCACCTGGTAGTCGGCGATCAGCACGATGATCTCGGCGCCGAGGTCCTGGAGCCTGACCCGGTTCCGCAGTGTGCCGAAGTAATGGCCCAGGTGCAGCCGCCCGGTCGGCCGGTCGCCGGTCAGGATGCGGAACACCGCCGCGTCCCGGTCGATCAGTTCCTCGAGTTCGGCCGAACGCCGGTGCTCGATGGTCACGCTCATGATTATCGTCCTCCCGTCGGTCCGGATGGGAGCACGAAAAAAGGCCGTCCATCCGGACGGCCTCCGTCAACGCAGGATGTAACCGCCCTAGAGGGCCAGCCACCACTGCGTCACACGATTCATGAGCCCACTGTAGCAAAAATCAAAGACATTATCCCGAACGGACCGGTCTGTCTGCTCCCGCGCCCGTGCCTGCCGTGCCGGGCAGCGCGGTGTTCGGCCGGCCGCCAGGTAGGCCGCCGCGGCGCACACCTCGGTGCCTGCCGCGATCAGCAGGCAGCCGGTTACCGACCAGCCGGCCAGCGGCCCCGCGAGCGCTGTGCCGGCCGCCAGTCCGGCGATCTTCAGGCTGGCCGCCGTGGTGTACACCTGACCGCGCATGTGCGCCGGGGCTTCCCGGTGCCGCACCGCGAGCAGAGCGGTAAGCTGCGGGCCCTCGCCTGCCCCGCCCAGCGCGACCGCGGCCAGCGTGAGCCAGCCCGGCGCTAGCGCCGCGGCGGCCATGCTCGCCCCGATCACCAGCGTGCTGGCGAGCACCCAGGTGTCCGGGCGGCCACGGCGCAGCTGGCCCGAGCGCCTCCGGCACGGCCGGCTGGCCAGGATCGCGTTGGCGGTCAGCGAGGTGACCGCGATCGCGCTGATCAGCAGCGCGCCGCGGGCCGCGCCGCCGAGCCGCTGTGCGCCGAGCACCGGGCAGCAGACCAGGAGCATGCCGATCCCGGCGTAGGACACCACCGAGGTCACGGTGGCCCGCAGCAGCGGGCGCCGGGCGACGATCGCGGCGAATCCCTCGGCCATCTGCCGTCGCAGTGTGATCGAGTACTGGGTGATCGGACCCTGACCTGTCCCGATGGCGGCGGCCGGCCGGTACCGGGACAGCGAGCAGGCCGACGGCACCGCCAGCGCGACCAGGCCGGCGGCGGTCAGCACCGCCGCCCAGGCGCCGATCCCGGCCGCCATCCCCGCCGCGAGGGCCGGGCCCGCCAGGCTGGCCACGCTGAAGGTGAGCGCGTCGAGGGCCGAGCCGCGCTCCAGTTCGGGCCCGGTCACGACACGGGGGAGCTGCGCGGTCCAGCCGCCGGCCACCGCCGGGTTGAACAGCCCGGCCATTGCCGCGATCGCCGCCAGGGCCGGGATCGGCAGCCGGCCCACGCCGGCCTGGACGGCCACGAGGCCGAGCGCGTAGGCGGCCAGCGTCCCCGCCAGCAGCCGGTCGGGCCGGCGGCTGCGGTCGAGCAGCGCGCCGAACAGCGGCCCGCCCGCGGCGCCCGCGATGGTCAGGCTGGCCAGCAACGCGGAGCCGGTCTGCGGCCGCCCGGTCACGGCGAAGCCGAGCAGCAGCAGCGCCGGTCCCGACATCTCGTCGCCGGCCCGGGCGCCCGCCGCCCCCGCCAGGTACCGGCTCAGCCCGCGCCTGTCCGTGTAACGGGAAGTCACAAAAACACGTTACACTATCTCCTGTGGCCAGCCAGAAGCCCCTGCTCGGCAGCAGCGTGCATGACGCGGCGCAGCGCGCCGCGGACCTCATCGACGTCCTGGTGCCCAGGCCTGGCCGCCGGGACGAGGCGGCCGCGGCCCGCCCCCCGCACGAGCGGGCCCGGCTGACCGCCGTGCTGCGAGACCACGGAGAGACCGGGCCCATCGAGGTCTCCGACGCCGACCTGGCCGGGCTGCGCCGGGCCGCTCTCGACCTGCGCCAGATCTTCGCGGCCAGCGACGTGACCGCTGCCGCGGAGCGGATCAACCACCTGCTCGCGGGGCACGCGCACCCGCCCCGGCTGACCAGCCACGGAGGCGAATCCGGCTGGCACCTGCACGTGGACGGCGACGATGACGCGCCCTGGGCCGACTGGTTCCTGACCTCCTCCTGTCTGGCGCTGGCCGTACTGCTGGCCGAGCGCCAGGCGCCCCCGGCCGGGCTGTGCGCCGCGCAGTCCTGCGGCAGGCCGTTTGTGAACGTGGGCCGGGGCGCCGCCCGCCGGTACTGCTCGCACCTCTGCGGTACCCGCGAGCGGGTGGCCAGGCACCGGGCTATCCAAGCAGGGGGCGAGTGAAACGGCGGCGCCGTGAAAGGCTTAACGGCATGGAATACATCCACCTTGGCCGTTCCGGTCTTTCCGTGAGCCGCCTCTGCCTCGGGACCATGAACTTCGGGCCGCTGACCCCCGCCGCCGAGGCGGAAGCGATCATGGATCACGCGCATGAGATCGGCATCAACTTCTTCGACACCGCCAACCGCTACGGCGGCGTGCAGAGCCCGCCCGGCGCGCTGGCCCAGCACGAGCAGGCGCATGCCGGCTGGACCGAGGAGATCATCGGCGACTGGTTCGCGTCCGGCGGCGGCCGCCGGGAGCGCACCGTGCTCGCCACCAAGCTGTACGGAGCGATGGGCGACTGGCCCAACGAGGGCAAGCTGTCCGCGCTGAACATCCGGCGAGCCTGCGACGCGTCGCTGCGCCGGCTGCGTACCGACTACATCGACCTGTACCAGATGCACCACGTCGACCGGGACAGCCCGTGGGACGAGATCTGGCAGGCGATGGAGGTGCTCGTCGCCCAGGGCAAGATCCTCTACGTCGGCTCGTCCAATTTCGCCGGCTGGCACATCGTGCAGGCCAACGACGCCGCCGCCGCCCGCGGGTTCTTCGGCCTGGTCAGCGAGCAGTCCATCTACAACCTGCTGACCAGGGAGATCGAGCTCGAGGTGCTGCCCGCGGCGATCGAGTACGGTGTCGGCGTCATCCCGTGGTCCCCGCTCGAGGGCGGCCTGCTCGGCGGCGTGCTGAAGAAGGAGCGCGAGGGCCGGCGCCGTCTGGCGGGCCGGGCCGCCGACACGCTGCGGCGGCACCGCGAGCAGATCGCGGACTACGAGGTCCTGTGCGACGAACTCGGCGAGCAGCCGGCCCACGTGGCGCTGGCCTGGCTGCTCCACCAGGAGGGCGTCACCGGGCCGATCATCGGGCCGCGCACCCAGGATCAGCTGGACGACGCGCAGCACGCGATCACCGTCCACCTCGGTGAGGACGTGCTCAAGCGGCTCGACGACATCTTCCCCGGATACCAGCCCGCGCCGGAGCATTACGCCTGGTAAAACTGCCTGGATGAGCGACCTGGCCGAACAGGAATCCCCGGTTCCCCCGCTGCTCCGGGATCGTTCCGGCGTGCACCGGGTCACCAATATCGAGCTCTTCTTCGACCTGGTGTACGTGTTCGCGGTCACCCAGCTGTCGCACTACCTGATCGGCCACTCCACGGCCGTCGGCGCACTGCAGGCCGGGTTGCTGCTGGCCATGGTCTGGCTGGTCTGGGCGTACACCACGTGGGTCACCAACTGGCTCGACCCGGAGCTGATGGCCGTGCGCCTGCTGCTCGTGGTGCTGATGCTGGTCAGCCTGGCCATGTCGGCGTCCTTGCCGCGGGCGTTCGAGGACCTGGGCCTGTGGGTCGGCGGGGCCTACGCGCTTCAGCAGATCGGCCGCACCTTGTTCATGGTGATCGCGCTGCGCGGGCACCCGCTGGAGGCCAACTTCCAGCGCATCCTGGCCTGGTGCGTGGCCAGCAGCGCGTTCGCGCTGGCCGGGGGCCTGGCCCACGGCCACGCCCGCGCCTTGCTATGGGTCGGCGCGGTCTGCGTCGACCTGCTCGGCGGGGTGGTCGGCTTCGCCACCCCGGGTCTCGGCCGGTCCCGTACCTCGGACTGGACCATCGAGGGCGGCCACTTCGCCGAGCGCTGCCAGGCGTTCATCCTGATCGCGCTGGGTGAGTCGATCGTCATCATCGGGGCGACGCTGACCGGCGTGAAGCCAGTCACCGCGGCCAGCGTGGCGTCGTTCGTCGTCGCGTTCGCCGGCTCGGTCGCGCTGTGGTGGCTCTACTTCGACCAGAGCGCCGGGGCAGCGGCGGAGATGATCGCCCGCTCGGACGACCCCGGCCGGCTGGGCCGTTCCGCCTACCACCTCATCCACCCGGTGATGGTGGCCGGCATCATCGTCTGCGCGGCCGCCGACGAGAAGGTCCTGGTCGACCCCGGCGCGGTCGCGAGTACGGCCTCGACGTGGATGATCCTGGGCGGCCCGGCGCTGTTCCTGGCCGGACACGCCGCCTTCAAGCTCGTGGTGTGGCGCGTCCTGCCCTGGCCGCGGCTGGCCGGGATCGCGGTGCTCGGCCTGCTGGCCCTGGCCGCCCACGCCATCCCGGCCCTGGCCCTAGGCACCTGCGCCGCAGTCCTGGTCATTGCCGTCGCCGCCAGCGACCGCCTGCCCTGGCTTCCCCATCCCGCCGAGTCACCCGGACTCGCAGACGACCCGCCGGCGTGATCCCAGGCACCTGCACCTGCCACCACGACTGACGCTCTCAGCCTTCGCCCCGACCGCACGCCCGGCCCCTGTCGCCCGACTCGCGAGGCGTTGCCCCCAACACGCTTTCCAGGTCTGTGGACGTGCGTTCGCGGCAGGTCAGCATGGTCTGTGACCTGGAGCTGCGGTCTGGTCCGGTCCTTCGCGTACGCCCTCGAACCTCGGCGAATGAGACCAGAACTGAGACCGGCGCGGCCCCGTCCCTAAAGGTTTCAAGAGCGTACGTGATTCACTGTCCGCCACCGTTCTCGCCTGGGCTCTTATCATGTCCGCCTGCTGCGTCATCCAAGATCATCCCGTGCATATCCCGTGAGGACACGTCATCGCGGCTGCCGACAGCGCCATCCGGGCGTACCGTGGCGGCGAATGCCACCAGGCGCACGCCGCCTCGGGCCGACGGTGTGATCGAATACCTAACAGTGCGATCGGATCTCCGAGGGGACAGATCATGGCAGACGCCTCAGCCCAGCATCCGGCGCCGTCCCCGGCCACGGTCGCGGACATCATGCATCCGCCGGTGACGACGGTTAACCAGAACGACCACGTGGCCGCAGCCGCCTACCTGATGGAGCGCGGGGCTGGGACTGCCCTGATCGTCACGCGGGGACAGACCGGCGAGCCGATCGGCATCATCACCGATGCTGACATCTCTCGCGCGGTCGCGGACGGGAAGAACCCGAGCGACGTCCGAATTTATCAGCTGATGACCACTCGCCCGACCGTCATCAGCACCACGGCAAGCATCCGTGACGCGGCCAAGGTCATGACGAGCGGGCACTTTCGCCACCTGCCGGTCATGGGAGACGCTGGCCTGGTCGGCATCGTGGACATCACCGACGTAATGCGCGCGCTGCTCAACGTATCCGAGGCCGGGGCGGAGGAGCCGTCATCTGATCCGTAGCACGATTCCGAATGTCCAGATCAGTCCGTCGTTGTCGGATGAGTCAGGTCCCAGGAGCCAAGGCTTAGCCGTACTCGTCTACGTCAGCGGGTATCGCTCGCGGCCGAGACGGCAGCTGAACAGTCGGCCTTAACGATCGTTAGGTCGTGCGACCAGGCATTGCCTGCGACTGCTCATCCAGATCACCCTCATTGTCGTGGTTGGTCTGGTGACATGCCGCTAGCGTTCGCGTCTGGCCGCTTCATCAGGCATGCGGCGCGCGGCAGGGACGGCGGATTGAGCCGCGCCTGGGTTGATCTGTCCGTCGGTACCGGTTCCGTCTGGCCGGTAAGGCCCTTTCTGGGCGCACGGGAGTGTCACGGGCGTACTGTCGGAGGGACCAGTACCGGCGTCTGCTGGTCGAACACCGCCGTCTGCTGCTGGCGTACCAAGGGAGGGCTAAAGGGTTTGCCGTCCTTGTGCGACCTGGAAACATGAGGCTGATTTCGCTCTTGCAGCGGGGAGTGGCCCACGGGCGCTGGCCTGGCCAGGGCACGCGTGCCGTCATAGCCGTATGCGCAGGTGATGCCGGGCGCCGCGAGGAGCCGCGGATCTTCCGGCGGTGGCTCAGGTGAGCGGTGGCAGGATCCCGGCGGATCATGCCCGGGAGCTTGCCGACTGCTTCGCCGCGTGCTCTGCGGGCGTGTTCGGGTACGCCTGTGTGCTTACCCGTGGCGACCGTGCCCTGGCCGAGGACCTGGTCCAGGTCACGTTCATCGCCGCCGCGGAGCACTGGCCGACGGTGAGATGCCTGTGCCAGGCCCAGCGCGTCAGCTGGCTGCGAACGACCGCCGGGAACCTCGCGGTCAGCGCGTTCCGCCGCAATCAGGCCTTCCGCGACCGCCTGCCGGTCCTGGAGGCACGATACCGGCCCCCGGCAGCGGACACGCATGCGCAAGCCCTGCAGGCCATCGCGCTGGAGCGGTGGTGGCAGATCGTCCAGGGGCTGCCACCGCAACAGCACGCGGTCGCGGCGATGCGCTGGCTGCTCGGCATGAATAACTGCCAGATCGCCGCGAGGCTCGGCATCGCCGACGGGACCGTGGCGGCGCACGTCTCGGCCGTCCGGGGCAAACTCACCGCAGGCATGGGGCCATACGACCCGTTTGGCAGCGACGAGGAAGGACCATCGTCATGACGCCCGAGGGGAACGACACCACGCGCACACCCGGGGACGAACTTCTGGCTCGTCTGTACCAGCAGGGCACCGGCCGGCAGGCGGCACGGTACGCCGCGACCTACGATGCCGGGGCCGGACTGACACGGTTCAATGCCTGGCTGAACGAGCACACCGCGGCTGACCCCGTCATCGCCGCGATCAAAGCTGATGCCGAGGCTATCCCGGTTCTCTCGCCGGCAGCGCCAACCCAGACTCCGCCGGCCGGCGAGGTCATCATGCCCGATGCCGTCGCGCCATCCGCGACGGCGGACATGGGCTGGAGCGCCGACCGCGCGGTCCTCGAGCTGTACTACGAACACTACCGGTCGCTGGTGCGCCTGGCCGCCATGCTGGTGCGGGACACCCCGGTGGCCGAGGAAATCGTGCAGGACGCCTTCGTGGCGATGCACGGGGCATGGCCGCGGCTGCGGGACGAGCAGAAGGCTCTCGCCTACTTGCGCCAATCTGCGGTGAACCGGTGCCGGTCCGTGTTGCGGCACCAGGCGGTCGTCGGTCCCAGCCTGCAAAAGGGGCCCCCGGACCGGCCGGGCGCCGCGCACGACGCCCTCGTCGCGCTGGAGCGGGACAGTGTCAGGGCCACGCTGCGCGACCTGCCCGACCGGCAGCGCGAGGCGATCGTGCTGCGGTATTACGCGGACCTGTCCGAGGAGGAGATCGCCGCCGCGATGGGCATCAGCCGCGGTGCCGTGAGGAGCCATACTTCCCGCGGGATGTCCGCGCTCCGGGCAGCTCTCGAACGGGACACCTCGCAACCCGCCGATCCTCCGCACAGCGGGGATGCCGGGTCCGGCCGTGAGCCCGACGTGCCATGAGCAGAAGCTAGCCGCTTGCCCTGCTGAGCCTGCTCGGCCTGGTCTCGCTGATCGTCTCTCGGTGGACCGGCGTCGTCCTGATCCCGGTCGCCGGGACCGGCGCCGCCTAGACCCTGTTGCCCTGGGAGAGCTGGCTGCCCGCAAGCAGCTGCCTCCGTCATAACCACGAGCCGGGCGCGCTCATGACCCTGCGCGCCCGCCGGAAAGGAACTCATCATGAACGGAACCATCATCGCAGCGCTGCCCCTCGCCGTCATGTTCGGCTTTGCCGGTTACCGCGTCGGCACCGGGCGTGGCCGCCCGGCGCTGGGGACGGTGCTGGGCTTGGCCCTGGGCCTCATCGGGCTGGGCATCTTCATCCTCATCCCGCGCACGGCCGAGGCGCAGGCGCGGCGCGACCGCGAGCGCGCTGAGCGGCAGCAGCCCGAGCAGCTGACCGAGAACCAGGGCACCGTGCGATGACTGATCAGGCTACGGCCGAGACCCGGGCGCAGCAGCCCTGCCAGCCTGCGCCAGCCCAGCATGACACGCTGGCCGTGCTGGCGTTTATTTTCGGCATCGTGCTCTGGCCGCTGGGCATTTACCTGGGCCACGCCTCCTGCCAGGAAGCCGTCCTGGCCGGGCGCAAGCGCTCAGCCCTGGCGCTGGCCGGGATGACCGTGGGCTACGCGGCCGTGTCCGTCATATCCGTGCTATTCGTGTCGGGCCTGGTCGGAATCGCGACCGGCCACTGAAGCTGAGCGGCAGCAGTGCGGGCCTGTCATAGCTTCCCGCGCCGCGGGATGGAACTAAGCCGCAAAATGATGGTCAGGGACAGGATCGAACTGTAGGGTGCACGGCGAGAAGGGACTTCCTCCCGGGGCCTGGCAGGTCACGCTGGACGTGAAGCGAGTCCCCGATGCGGAGCGGCTGCTTCAAAGCGTGCTGGGCTGGGCTGTGGGCGCTCCGCCGGCGCCGCCGGCGGGCCGTGAGGAGGGTGCGATGACGGCGGTGCCTGATCCGGCGCACGTCCCGGCTGATGGGAGTGCCATCGGGGCGAGGGCTGGAAAGGCCCGGGGGCCTGTCCGGGGCGACCCCGGCCGCGCCGCCCGGCTTTTCGCCGACGCCGAGCGCGCCGCCCAGTCGATCACCGATGAGTACTGGAAAGCAGGGACCCTGTGCGAGCTGGCGGAGGTCCTGGCGGTCACCGACCCCGGCCGTGCCGAGCGCATCGCCCGGTCGCTCACCTTCGAGTACAACAGGGTATGGGTGCTGGCCGCCGTCGCGGGGCTGCTGGCGGCCGCCGACCCCGGCCGCGCCGCCCGGCTCATCGCCGACGCCGAGCGCACCGCCCAGTCGATCATCAACGAGCGCGAGAAGGGATGGGCACTGCTCGGCGTCGTGCGGCCGCTGGCAGCCATCGCCCCCGACCGCGCCGAGCGCCTCGTCGCCGGGTTCGGTGACTTCATGCCCACCATCTCGTCGATCACCGTTGAGGACATGAAGGCACGAGGACTGGGCTATATCGCGGAGGCGCTGGCGGCCACCGACCCGGGCCGCGCCGAGCGCATCGCCCGGTCGCTCACCTTCGAGTACAACAGGGTATGGGTGCTGGCCGCCGTCGCGGGGCTGCTGGCGGCCGCCGACCCCGGCCGCGCCGCCCGGCTCATCGCCGACGCCGAGCGCGCGGCCCGGTCGTTCACCGCCGAGGATGCCAAGGCATCGGCACTGGCCGCCGTCGCGGAGGCGCTGGCGGCCACCGACCCGGGCCGCGCCGAGCGGATCGCCCGGTCGATCGCCGACGAGCGCGAGAAGGGATGGGCACTGGCCGCCGTCGCGAAGGCGCTGGCGGCCACCGACCCCGCCCGCGCCGAGCGTATCGCCCAGTCGATCACCGATGAGTACCTCAAGGCGTCAGCGCTGACCAATCTCGCGAGGGCGGCGGTCCAGCACGCGGCTGATGATCCCGAAGCCGCGGAGCCCGAACGCGGCCGTTAACACCATGGTTCCTCGCCGCCGGTACGCCATCCCGCGTGTAGCGGACCCCCGCTCTGCCCCGGCAAACCCGTTGGCACCGTTGGACGGGAACCCGCACCGATCGGCTTAGCGCGGTGCCGGAGACCGCGTGACGGCGAGCAGCCACATACTCAGGGAAGCGGGGCCAGCCGCCCGGCGTCGGCCGCCGTGCCCCGTCAGCGCACCCGCGCGAGAGGGGCGCGGCTCAGCCGACGCCCCCGGCGCGGAACAGTCCCAGCCCGGGAGATCGCCGGCCAGCTGGCCGTTCTGGGGTCATCCAGGTGTCTAGGCTCGGTGCCATGGTCGATCGGGTAGAGCAGATCGTGGCGACGTTGCCGGAGTTGACGGACGTCACGGGCGTATGCGAGGTGGCGGACCGTCGGCTGGCGCAAGGCGATGCCGCCTTCGTAGCAGAACTGGGGATCGCTCTGGCCGAGAGGTGCGGCCCTGCCGCCGGCCAGGTATGGCAGTACGAGAGCGTCTTCGCTCACGTTGTGCGGATGCTGACCATCACACCTGGCCACAAGAACATCGAGCAAGCGCTCCGGCTGGTTGCAGCGGCGGGATCAGGCGGCCGGACCGGGGACCGCTTTTTGGCGTCACTGCTCGCCTTCGGTCAGCCGCCGGAGGACCTGGCCGTGGTGTTCGCCGAGGGTAGCGCGCCCGCGGCTGCGTCGGAGGAGCTTCGGGCCTGCCTTGTTCATGAGTTGGTGCTCAGAGGCGTGGCAGTCACCGAGGTGCCCGGGATCGCCCGATGGGCGAGCTCGCTTCACTGGCGTCACCACCGGCTGGGCTGGCTGCCGCTCTGGCTCTCCGGCGTGGAAGAGGCTCAGCATCTGCCCCACTACACCGCCCGCTCCAGCGCCTACCCGGGCTCGTTCGGCCCGTCTGAAGGGCCTGGCCTGCTGCAGGACCGTGCACTTACCGCTGGCGTTCCGGCCGCGCGGGAGACGACGACACCATCGATGGCTTCGGCCATGGCGGTGGCGGTGGCGAACTGGGCCGAGAAATCCAACGGGCGTATCGAGGCCAGGGTCTTCGATCTCGCCGAGCCAGTGGATACGCAGGTGGTCCCGGACACGCTGGCAGCGGTGGGCCTGGAGTGCCTGAGCGGGCTCACCCAGCGGAGCAGGTTCTCGACCTCCTCCTGCCCGCCTGCCCAGGCGTGGCAGATGCTCTTCTTTGCGGCATCGGTGGGAGGCGCGTACAACAGCGGGTGCCTTGGGGCTTACGGTCGCCTCGCGGCGTGGCGGTCCCTGGCCGGGATCTCGGGTGCCGCTGAAGGGGCATCGGCCGCGGAGGTGGAACGCCGGGTACAGGAATGTGACTGGTTCAGCTTCGACGCCGACACGGGCTGGTTCGAGCAGGTGGCCTGGGACATCGGCCTGGCAGCGGTCAGGCCAGGGCGTCAGCGTCTGGCGGTGCTGGCCGCAACCGACACCGATTTAGACGACCGGCAGGGGCCGTCCTCGACGGACCGGAAATTCCCTCGCGACCGCCCCATCGGGCACGCGGGCACGAGCCTCTTCGTCCCGAACTAGCGGCGCCCCTGGGCGTTTGGCGGTCATCCCAGCTGGCTGAGTGCGCTGCCGGTCGCCGCTGCCGGCCGCTGCGCGGGACCGTTGCTGTACTTTCCGTGCTGTACGGGGAATCAGGCGGGCGGTAGAAATCAGTTGCGCGGGGACGACGTCATTCGGATAATTGGCCGCGGATCGGACGAGAGGAACCGGCGTGTCCGTTTCATGAACCTCTTTTTCAGCGCCCCCCGGCGATCTCGGTGAAGTCGCCGCGGCACTAGAGCCTGTCCTCGGCGTTCAACTGCGACCGGTCCATGATGATGGCGAGCTCACCCAGTACGAATTCTGGGGACTGGGAGTCGTCCTGTTCTGCTTCACCGCAGAGGACTTTGTAGACGATAGGGATATGCCGTTCTCGCGCTATGGCTCCTTCCTGAGCGTGGAACCCCGCCGCCTCGCGGGGGTGGAGGAAGAGTACTGGAACAATCTGATGTACTACGCCTCGATGTACTGCTTCAGCCGGATCATGCACACACTCAAATGGCCGGCAATCCTTACCTAACGGCCGCTACGTGGCAGTCGGCGACCTGGCCGTCATCCGTGACAACCGTTACGTTCTCGGCGCCGGGTGGATCGACAGCATCGAGGAATCGGGCGCCAGCAAGATCAGGTACAGGTGCCCAAACTGCGGGAGCACTGACTTCAAGTACCGCAGCACGCAACAGTTCGCCTACAAGTGCGCCAAGTCGATGGCTTACAGACCCATCCCAGATCGCCGAGACGTGCGAGGGTGACTTCGAAGCCGAGCTCGCCGAGTTTTGCCGACGCGATGGCGGATCTGCCGGGTGATCTCGCGGCGGCGTTCATAGTCCGCGCCGAGGTCCTGATAGCGGGTATCGGGGTTGGACAGCGGCGCGTGGTAGACCTTCAGCGGGGTGTTGCCGAGGGGCGCCTCATCACCGGTGCGGACGTCGTGGCTGTCGAGGGCGCGGCGAGGGGTGGTCTCGGCGTTTCAGGCCGCCATCTATACGACTGGTATCTCGCCAGCCTCCCTAGCATGTAAACACGATTGGAGCGATAGTAGGTAAACATCAGTGCCTGTACGTCCCGCTGTCTATCACGGTTTGGAGAGGCCGCTATGCCTGCTGATGACCAGCCGTCGAGTTCAGAACCTGGCCGTACTAAGCAGGTATTCCGAATTTTTTCGGACCTGGCAGCCCAAGCATTGATTGTGGTTTTCATCTTTTTCTTTGGCCTGGCGGTTCCAGCCGGTGCGATAGCCCAAACGCTTACTGGGCGTACAAATATAGTTTTGAGGACCGGCCTAGCAAATAACATTCCCGTCGCCCTCGCCGCGTTGTGGGCGACGGTGGCACTCATTTGGTGGCTAGCTGTGGGATACAGGCCCGCCGACCGTGTTTCTCGGCATCTAGCTTTCCTCATGGCAGCAATAAGCGTCAACATCTATCTAGGATTTACAGTCTGGGTAATTGTCACCAAGTTCATCGACACGACAGTTTCCCCGCATAAACTTGGCTTGATGGTGTGGTGGAACCTTAGCGATTCTATTCCGCTTGTTAATGTCAACTCAGTGCTCGATTGGGAACAACCACTAAATGAATACGGCGCCGGGATAGGATGGCTATTTCTCCTGCAACGAACAGTCCTAATCATCACTCTAGTCCGCATAGTACAAGTCTTGATTAATAGATGGGCGAGTTTTTCAAAACCGGACCCGGAAGCGCCGGTGGCCAAGTCGGAGTGAACCGACAAGCGCAACCGGTTGGCCATCACCAGCTTGGAGGATTGGTAACCCGAGCGGGTGTGAGCATGCTGACCTCTGCACTAGTGGGGCCTCGTGCCGTGCCCGTGAGTAACCGCTACTAACCCTGGAAGCTCCCGGTCTGTGGCACGAATGACCCGCTGCTTAGAAGGTCGGTATGCGCAGCGGGTCAGCCTGCTTATTTGCCAGGTGAGTCGGCGTATCGGGTTGTCCGCGAGTGACCGTGAGTTCCCGGCGTTGACCGGCCGATCGGGCACGCAGCGGGCACGGCGGCCTCTTCGTCCCGAACTAGCGGCGATCCGGAGGCTGGGGCTCTTGGAGGATCTGCCTGGCGGCGTCGATGATCTGCTGGCGGTAGGTTTCGCGTGGGTTGTCCTCCCATTGGTAGACCCCTTCGACGAGTGGCCAGAGGAGGGCAGGGTAATCCGAGTATGGCCAGAACTCGTCCCAGCTCTGCCGGATCAGCCAGGCGCCGTCTTCGGGTGCCAGTTGTCCTGCCACGATCAGTTCACTCAGCCGGTGGATGAGTTCCCAGCGGGCGGCGGACGGGTCGGCTAGCAGGGCAGGCGCGGGGCCGAGTGTCGATACCGGCCAGGACGGCGTCGAGGGCGATCTTGATCAGCTGATCTGAACCGACGTGCTGGCCGAGCAGTTCGTAGAGTGCTGCCATGCGCAGCGGCTGGACCGGGTCTACCGCGGCCGGTTCGCGCGGCGTTCGCGCCCAGGACGGCATGCTCCAGGGTAGGGCTCTGGCAGGCCCCGCTGCCAGCGGTTATTCCCGCAGGTGGGCCAGCGCGGACGGCCGGACACAGATGACCCTAGGCGGCTACCCGGCTGCTCTGCCCGTCGTTCCTTGCGTCGGCCCCTGACGCGGATACCCAGGCCGGATCGCCACAGCGGAAACTGACTGGCTTGTAGGCTCGCGTGCCCGCCATGATTCGTTCATGAGCGACTCGCGCGCCTCGGCTCCGGCAGAGATTTCCCTCGCCGCTGTTGGTCGCTGCGTGGGAGCGGCTGGGGCTCCTTCCCACTGGTCAAGTCCCCTGTGGGCTGCGTACTGGATTGCTGGCGGGCACGATGGACCGGCCCTGGTGCACCTTGCTGGCCTGCACGGGGACGAGACGTTTGAGATCCACGATGGGCTGCCTGGCGTGGAACAAGGACCGGACCAAGGTGCTCCACAGCCACGGGCCCCCGGTCCGCCCGGGGTAAGCACCCCACCGATATATCCGCGTTAGCGGCCGGCCTGGTAGCGGCCGAGGATCTCGCGCGCGGTGGCCAGCAGCGCGGCCCGGACCGAGGGCGGGTCCAGGACCTCGACCTGGTCGCCGAATCCCGCCAGCCGGTGTACGGCCGCTCGCTCGTGCTCGAACGACAGCGTCACCACCCGCCAGCCATCCTGGCCCGGCGGTCCGGCCGCCTCCAGCGCGGGCCCGGCGGCCGGGCCGAAGACCTCACCGAACGCGTCCAGCGCCGGGGGCGAGGCGGCCAGCCTGACCTCGAGCCGGGGCCGGCTCGCCTCGAACTCTGCCGACCAGCGAGCCCAGAACGCAGCCAGCTCGAAGCCCGCCGGCCGCCCGAAGGGCTCCGCCAGGACCCGGGCGGCGAACACGCGCCCGGCCCGGAACACCCGGACATCCCTGGCCTCGGCCACCAGGTACCAGGCCCCCGCCTTGTTCACCAGGCCGAGCGGCCCGACGACGCGCGGCTCGCGGTCCGGTGCCGGGTACCTGATGGCCAGTTTCCGGCCCAGCCGCAGCGCCCGGGCCAGGTCCCGCAGGCAGGGCACCTCCTCCTGGCCGCCGAACCACCGCGGCATGTCGAGATGGACCAGCGCGGCCGCGGTGAACCCGGCGGTGACCCGGATCTGCCGGTGCGCGGCGGTCAGCGCACCCTCCAGGCCGAGCTCTCGCAGGACGGCCGGCACGCCCAGGATGAGCAGGGCCTCGGCCTCGTCCGGCCGCAGGCCGCGGAGCGGAAACCGGTAGCCGTCCATCAGACGGCAGCCGCCGCCAGGTCCCGCCTCGGTGACGACGGGGACGCCCGCCGCGCTGAGCGCTTCCAGGTCCCGGTAGACCGTCCGGACGCAGACCCCGAGTTCGGCGGCGAGCGCCCGCGCGGTCGCTCCGCCCCGCGCCTGGAGCAGCAGGGCCAGCGAGAGCAGCCGGTCGGCACGCATGAGCGAAAGGTTAACCGCTATCGCTGACACAAGATGTCAGTGATAGCGGCGTAACGTTCGCCAGATGATCACCTGGAGCGACTTCAGCCGGCAGCGGCCCGCCCTGGCCGACGCCGGGCGCAGGCAGTTCTACCAGTTCGGTATCGGACTGGGGTTCCTGGCCACGGTCAGGAACGACGGCGCCCCGCGGGTGCACCCGGTCTGCCCGGTCATCAGCGACGCGGGCCTGCACCTGCTCATCGTGGCCGGGCCCAAGCGGCAGGATCTGCGCCGGGACGGGCGCTACGCGCTGCACAGCGAGGCCTGTCCGCCGCCCCGCCAGGACGACGGCTTCGCCCTGGCCGGCCGGGCCCGGGAGGTGACCGACGCGGCGCTGCGGCAGGTGGTCCGCGCCCGGGTTCTGGCCGAGCGCGACGGTAAGGTATGGCCCAGTTTCGACGAGGATGTCATATTCGAACTCGGCATAGAGCGGGTGCTGCTGACGCTGACTCAGGCCGACGATCAGTTCCCGGCCGGGCCCACCATCTGGACGGCAGGGAACGGACCTGGCGGGTAACCGGCGGGACCCTCCGGTATTGTTGCCTAATAGTAGCTCAGGGCTCGCGGGGTCTTGGGTCCGGAGGGAAGGATCAGCGACACGATGAGCCATGCAGCGGCAGACCGGTACGCCTGGACCGAAGCCGCGGTCGAGGACCTCGGCGGGGGCGTACACCGGATCCCGCTGCCGATCCCGCTGGACGGGCTGAAGGCCGTCAACGTCTACGCGATCACCGACCCCGGAGGAGTCGACCTGATCGACGCCGGGATGGCGATCGTCGCGGCCAGGGAACGGCTCACCCAGGCGCTGCGCCAGCTCGGCTACTCGCTCGGCGACGTCCGCAACTTCCTCGTCACGCACATTCATATCGACCACTACTCCCTCGCGGTTGAGCTGCGGCGCGAGTTCCGCACGCTGATCTCGCTGGGCGAGGACGAGCGCGCCAACATGGTCGCGACCAGGGAGATGATCAACGGCACCAGCGCCCACCGGGTCTTCGGCGCGGAGGGCCTGCGCCGGCTGGGGGCGGCGGAGCTGATCGGCCGGCTGTCCGCGCTGGAACGGCACGGGCCCATGTTCGCCGACTGGGAGGACCCCGATCGCTGGGTGGCCGACGGCGCCGACCTGGACCTGCGCACGCGGACGCTGCGGGCGGTGCACACCCCGGGCCACACCCTCGGTCACGTCGTCTACCACGACGCCGCGTCCGAAATCATGTTCGCCGGTGATCACGTGCTGCCGCACATCACGCCCTCGATCGGCTTCGAGCCCGCGGGAAACCGGATGGCGCTGCGCGACTACCTCGGCTCGCTGGCGCGGACGCTCGCGCTGCCCGACGCCCGGCTGCTACCCGCCCACGGCCCGGTATGCGCCAGCACCCACGAGCGGGTGAACGAGCTGCTGGCCCACCACGACCTGCGCCTCGCCGAGATCCATCAGGCGGTGCTGGCGGGCCACGCCACCGCGTTGGAGGTGGCCAAGGCGATCAAGTGGACCAGGCGGCAACGGCTCTTCGATGAGCTGGACCTGTTCAGCCAGGTCATGTCGGTCAATGAGACGGCCGCCCACCTGGAGGTGCTCCTGGTCCGCGGCCAGGTCACCCGCGAGACCTCGCCGGACGGCGCCGACCTCTACCAGCTGCCCGACGGCCAGGCATAGACGGGAGGACCCGGCCCGCGCCGGCCGGGCACCGGTGTCAGCCGAAGGTGAAGTCGTAGGCCTCGACACCCGGTGAGGCATGCAGCAAGAGCGTTCCGGTCGTGGCCGAGCCAGCCTGGTAGAGGGTGTACAGCCGGGGAACCCCGGCGACATCGATGGTCTGCGTATGGTGCCCGTCGACGGAGACATCGAGCGTCCCGGTGCCGCCGAGCACCAGGTAAACATCCTGGGCGAGGAAGCCCAGTTCCAGCTCGGCTCCGCTGCCGGCGGTGGCTTCCTGCGCATGGTCGGTCCAGGTCCCGGCCAGCCCCAGCGCGCCGAGAGGAAGCGACGCGGGGAAGTGGTAGACGGCTGGCGTGTCGCGGGCCACGTCGCCCGGGTCGAGGTACTGGAGCTGCGCGTAGCCAAGGTAGGTTTCGGGGCTCATCTCGCCGGCCGGGGTCACATCCGGCACGCCGGCCGGAGTCGGAACTGACAGGCTGGGACGGGCCGCCTGAAGGAGCTGGCGGATCAGTTGCCCGGTGGTTGAGTAGTCGCCCTCGCCGAAGTGCACGGAGCGGACGTCACCCTGAGCGTCGATCAGATAGTCGGCAGGCCAGTACTGGTTGCTGTAGGCGTTCCACGTAGCGTAGTTATCGTCGATCGCGACCGGGTACTGCACCCCGAGCGCCGCGGCCTGTGCCCGCACGTTGGAGACGACGTGCTCGAAGGCGAACTCGGGGGTGTGCACGCCCACCACGACGAGGCCGTCCTTGGCGTACTCCTTGTACCAGGCTTCGACGTGGGGCAGCGATCGCTGGCAGTTGATGCACGAGTAGGTCCAGAAGTCGACGAGCACCACCTTGCCGCGCAGCGCGCTCAGCGACAGCGGCTTGCCGTCTGGGGTGTTCAGCCAGGCGGTGATCCCGGTGAAGTTCGGGGCGCGACCACAGTTCACCAGTGTGGTGGCGGTCGAGTTGCAGCTGGACAGTGAGGTGTGTGGAGTGCCGGAGAGCGCGTTGAGCTGCTTGCGGATCTTGGCCGAGCCCTGGAGTGCGGTGCTGTAGCCGGGAATGTCGCGCTGGAGCCCCGCGAGGACGTCAGAGGCGATGAGCACGGCGAAGACAACGAGCACGGCCCCGCCGACGCGGCGAATCTGCGGTGCTCGCCGGCGGATGGCGCCGATCCGGCTGGTGAGCTGGCCTCCCGCGGCGGCGACCGCGAGGAGCGGTATCGCGGTCCCGACCGCGAACGCGGCGGTGAGAATGACCGCCGTCAGCCCTACCCGGTGCGTCGCCCCGACCACCGCGATCGCGGCCAGCACCGGCCCGGCGCAGGGGACGTACACGACGCCGACAGCCAGGCCGAGCGCGAAACCTCCGGCCCTGCCGCTCGGCTGGCGAGTGCCCACGCGCGCGAACGGGCGCTCGATCAGCGCTCCCAGCGGCGGGATGAGGTAGCCGAGCCCCACCACGATAAGGAGCGCGATGCCCGCGTCGCGCAGGGCGTCTTGCGGCAGGTGAAGGAGCGAGAGGATCTCCGACCCGGCCAGGACGATGATGCTGAAGCTCAGGACAAGGCCGCCGATCACCGCCAGCGACCGCGCCAGGCCGGCCCGCGGCAGCCTCGCAGGCGTCTCCGCGTTCGCGGGCGTCTCGGCGTTCGCGGGCGTCTCGGCGTTCGCCGGCGGGCTGGCCCCGGCGACCAGCACGATCGGCAGGACCGGGAGGATGCACGGCGAGATGCCGGCCAGGAACCCGGCCACGATGCCGACCAGGACGAGCTCGACCATGGCGCCGCCTCTCCGTCTCTGTCCTTCGCCAGCGCAGGCGTCCAGCTTCCACACTCGTTATTCGTAGCCGACGAGGGTTACGTATTGGCCTGCCAGCCGGCCTGGCGGAAAACTGCCGGAGCGGCACCGAGACTAGCCACCGCCTCGTCCCGGGCGGCACCATGATCGTGGACAGTTTCGGTTGTTATTTGAAACCGCCGACTCAAACTGTCCACGATCATGAAATCGGGGGCAGGGGCAGGGGCAGGGGCAGGGGCAGGGGCAGGGGCAGGGGCAGGGGAGAGGGGCCCCAGACAGCCGGATGCCGGGCCCGGCGGGAGGTCGGGCCCGGCATCGTGACCGGGAGGCTAAACTTTCGCCGTTGGTCAGCTGGCGAAGTCGAGCAGCGGCTGGGCCCGGCTCGGGTGACGCAGCTTGGACAGCGACTGCTTCTCGAGCTGCCTGATCCGCTCGCGGGTCAGGCCGAGGGCCCGGCCGATCTCATCCAGTGTGTGCGGGTTGCCGTCGTACAGGCCGAACCGCATCGCCATGATCGTGGCCTCGCGCGGCGTCAGCGCGTCCAGCGCCGAACGCAGCTGCTCGGCCATCAGCTGACGGTCGACGAGTTCCGAGGCCTCGGGCGCGTCGACGTCCTCGATCAGGTCGCCGATGCTGGTCTCGCCGTCCTCGCCAATGGTGGAGTCCAGGCTGATCGGCTGGCGGCTGGTACGCAGCAGCTCCTCGATCTGGTCCGGGGTCCGGTCGAGCTCGACGGCGAGTTCCTCCGGGGTGGGCTCGCGGCCCAGGCGCTGGTGCATGTCACGCTCGACCCGGCTCAGCTTGCTGAGCATCTCGAGCACGTGCACCGGCAGCCGGATGGTCCTGGCCGAGTCGGCGAAGCCACGCTGGATGGCCTGCCTGATCCACCACATGGCGTAGGTGGAGAACTTGTAGCCCTTGGTGTAGTCGAACTTCTCGACCGCGCGGATCAGGCCGAGGTTCCCTTCCTGCACCACGTCGAGCAGGGACAGGCCGCGGTCGCTGTACTTCTTGGCCACCGACACGACTAGGCGCAGGTTCGCCTCGAGCATGTGCGCCTTGGCCCGCCGCCCGTCCTCGGCCACCAGCTCCAGATCACGCCGGAACTTCTCGTCCAGGCCGGTTGCGGTGTCCAGCTTGTGCTCGGCGAACAGGCCGGCCTCGATCCGCTTGGCGAGGTCCACCTCCTGCTCGGCCGTCAGCAGGCTGGTACGCCCGATGGACTTGAGGTAGGTGTGGACCGAGTCGCCCATGGCGGGCGTCTGGTCGTCCAGGTCAACCTCGGCAAGCTTGTCGGCATCGCTGAGCGCCGCCGCCTCCGCCTCAAGGTTCACAACGTCGGCGTCGGCCAGGTCGATATCGGCGTCCTCGGCCGGGTCAGACCCTGGAGCCGCCGCCCCGGCAGCCTGAGCAGCCTGCTTGGCGTTCCGTGCGGGCGCGGAACGCGCCTGACGGCCCTTGGAACTCCCCTTGGTCTCTGCCGGATCGTGCTGGGCCGGACTGTGCTGGGCCAGCTCGTTGGCCAGCCGAACGCCGGCCTCGCTCAGCTCGCGCAGAATCGACCGTCCCTCGGCCGGCGTGAGTCCTGCCTGGTCAAAGGCCGTCCTCAGCTCTGCAAGAGACAGGTGACCCTGGCTTCGGCCGCGCTGAATCAGGTCATCCACCCGTGTCGTGCCTGCCTCGTCATCCGAGTCGGCGATCCTCTCGGCTGCTGACGTAGCCATGGCCATCCGCGGCATGAGACACCTCCCTCCTCCTCGTAACAACGCACGCACTACTTACGTCGTTCAATTGGGTTTCCACCAAGTACCCCTCGCCGCCCCGCGTAGTCCTCAGCGGGAGACATTGTGCGGGCACTAATAAATAACGTTCTCCGCCTCAGTTTGTTCCCGCCGTAGCAGCTCTTGCCTGAGCCGTACGATGTCGTGCTTCCCGCTCGGGAGCATGGGAACGGCATCGACCATTACGACCCTGCTTGGAGCAGCGTAACGCGGCAGCCGCTCGCGCACATGCAGTCGGAGCAATTCCAGGGCCGGCGGGTCGCCCGGATCGGCCGGTACCACCACCGCTACGACCCGTTCGCCCCAATCCGGGTCGGGTTGCCCCACCACCGCCGCGTCCCGGACGCCCGGGCAGGTCTGCAGCGCCGCCGCCACCTCGCCCGGGACGACCTTGTGCCCGCCGGTGTTGATGACGTCGTCCGCCCGGCCGCGCACGGCCAGCCGCCCCGCGGCGTCAAGCACGCCCAGGTCCCCGGTGCGGAACCACCCGTCAGCCGGTGCCCGCGGGCCGCCCAGGTAGCCGGAGAACAGCACCGGCCCGCTGATCCAGATCCGCCCGTCGTCGCGGACCTCGGCCCGTACGCCGTCCAGCGGGACGCCGTCGTACACGCAGCCGCCGCAGGTCTCGGTCATACCGTAGGTCGTCACCACGGGCACGCCCGCGTCCCGCGCGCCGGCTGAGCAGGCTGGCCGGCGCGGCGGCCCCGCCCAGCAGCACGCAGGAGAAGCCGCTCAGCGGCGCGCCGGCCTGGAGGAGGAGGCGCTGGAGCTGGGTCGGAACTAGCGAGACGTGCGCGCAGCCCGAGGCGGCCAGGGTCCCGGCGCCGGCGCTGGTGGCCAGCGCCGGCTCGGTGCCGCCGACCAGCGAGCGAACCAGAACCTGCAGGCCGGCCACGTGCGTGACGGGAAGGCAGCACAGCCAGCGCTCGCCGGGCCGGGCGCCCACCCGGTCCAGCGAGGCCCGGGCCGAGTGCCGCAGCGCGGCCGCGCTCAGTTCCACCCCCTTGGACACGCCGGTGGACCCGGAGGTGCCGACGACGACCGCCGTACCTTCGGCCACTCCCTCGTGAGGTCCCGAACGGGCCGAGGTGACTCCCTCGGCGTCCTCCACCGAGCCCGGCCGGAGGGCGGCGATCAGCTCGGCGAGCCGCGCGGGCGGCAGCCCGGCGTCGAGCGGCGCGATGGCGGGGCCGCTGCCGTCGAGCGCCGCCGCCAGCAACTCGACCAGCCGCGGGGTCGCGCGCTCGACCAGGACCGCGCGCAAAGGACGCAACGTCACCAAGACCTCCGGAGGATGCGCCGGCCTTCAGGCCGGGGAGGAATCCGGCGCCCCGCGAAGTGGGGCAGGGAAAACAACTGCGGGTACGGCGTGGCTCCCGCGATGCCTGCGGAGCTGGCGTCAGACATTCCGGGTCCTCCCGGGTGCGGCCGGCTGTGAAACAGGAACCCCAGCCGGTGACGGCCGGAATCCCCGTCCTTCAGAGCGGGGAGTAGTCAAGATCGTTAAGGTTAGAAACGCTACGCTTACACTGAGGGGTTGCGAGTGACCGGATGGCAGCCGTTTGCCTCGGAACGAGGAGAGGATGCTTCCTGTATCTTTCTCGGACCGTGCAGATCGCTATAAGAAGCCCGGACGCGCGAACGTACCTCGCTCTGAAACCCGTATCGAAGTGCCGGACGTCCCCCTTGCCCTGTGATCATTCTCACGCCCTGTCACCCATGACACAGACGGGCCATCTGACCAGACCGCTTCTCCTGCGGGTCCCGGCTTCCTCCGTCGCAGAGCCCCTCGCACCCCATGCGCCTCCAGCGCACCGCCACCGCGGCGGGTCCAGATCATCGCGGACATCTGCCTGGGCTCTGCGGGGGGTAGATGTCCACGATCATGAAAGTCGGCCGCTATGAGCGGGGAACTGAAGGCGATGCTCGGTGGGCTGCGGGCGTTCGCGATCCCGATGCCGGTGAGGTTCCGGGGGATCACGGTGCGCGAGGGGGCGCTGATCGAAGGGCCGGCCGGGTGGGGAGAGTTCTCGCCGTTCGCGGAGTACGGGCCGAAGGAAAGCGCCCGGTGGCTGGCCAGCGCGGTCGAGTCCGCGACGCTGGGGTGGCCCGCGCCGGCCAGGGACCGGATCCCGGTGAACGTGACCGTGCCGGCGGTCGGGCCCGAGCAGGCCGCCGCGATCGTGGGCCGGTCGGGCTGCCGGACCGCCAAGGTCAAGGTGGCCGAGCGCGGCCAGGCCGAGGCTGAGGACATCGAGCGGGTCGAGGCCGTCCGGGACGCGCTCGGCCCGGGCGGCAGGATCAGGGTGGACGCGAACGGCGCGTGGGAACCCGGGCAGGCGGCCCGGATGCTGCGGCGGCTGGCCCGGTTCGGGCTCGAGTACGCCGAGCAGCCCTGCGCCACCCTGGACGAGATGGCCGAGCTGCGTCGACATATCGATATCCCGGTCGCCGCCGACGAGTCGATCCGCCGGGCCGAGGACCCGCTGCGGGTGCGCGCCGCGGGCGCGGCCGACATCGTGATGCTGAAGGTCCAGCCGCTCGGCGGGGTCCGCGCCGCGCTGGCGATCGCGGAGGCCTGCGGTCTGCCCGTCGTGGTGTCGAGCGCGGTGGACACCTCGGTGGGGCTGGCCGCCGGGGTGGCGCTGGCGGCGGCGCTCCCCGACCTGCGTTACGCCTGCGGGCTGGGCACCATGTCGCTGCTCGCCGGGGACGTGACGGCCGCCCCGCTGAGGCCCGAGGCGGGATCGCTGCCGGTCCGCCGGCCGGCCGTCGACCCCGGTGAGCTGGCCCGCTGGGAGACCGACCCGGGCCCCTGGCGGGAGCGGGCCATGGCGGCCGCCAGGTACCTGCCGTGAACCCGGCGACCGCGTTCGGCGTCACGTTCAGCGACGAGCTGGTCAGGTGCGGGCTGCGCGAGGTGGTGCTGGCACCCGGGTCGCGCAGCACGCCGCTGGCGATGGCGTTCTACGAAGCGGCGCGGCAGCAGCGGCTGCGGCTGCACGTCCGGATCGACGAGCGCTCGGCCTCGTTCACCGCGCTCGGCCTGGCCAAGGCCAGCCGCCGTCCGGTGGCGGTGCTGTGCACCTCGGGCACGGCGGCGGCCAACTTCCACCCGGCGGTGATCGAGGCCGACGAGTCGGGCGTGCCGCTCCTCGTGCTCACCGCCGACCGCCCCGCGGAGCTGCGCGGGATCGGCGCTAACCAGGCCATCGACCAGATCAAGCTGTACGGCGCCGCGGTGCGCTGGTTCTGCGAGGCCGGCCTGCCCGAGGCCCGGCCGGGCGCGGCCGGCTACTGGCGCTCGCTGGCCTGCCAGGCCTGGGCACACGCCGCGGGCCCCGCCGGCGGCCTGCCCGGCCCGGTCCACCTCAACCTGCAGTTCCGTGAGCCGCTGGTGCCCGGCGGGGACACTGACTGGCCAGAGTCGCTGGCCGGGCGCCCCGGCGGGCAGCCATGGACCCGTTTTCCTGACCAGGGCACGACGCGGGACGAACTCGAGCTGCCGTGGACCGAACGCGGCGTGGTCGTCTGCGGCGACGGCGACTACGACGCGCGGCCCCTGGTCGAGCTGGCCGGGCGGGCGGGCTGGCCGGTGCTCGCCGAGCCGTCGTCCGGCGCGCGCCGCGGTCCGGGCGCGCTGTCCGCCTACCAGTACCTGCTCGCGACGCCGGAGTTCGTCCGGGCGCACCAGCCCGACCTGATCGTCTCGGCGGGCAGGCCCGGGCTCTCCCGCCCGCAGCTCGCCTTCCTCGGGAGCGGCTCGGCGCGCCGGCACGTCGTGGTCGCGCAGGGACCCGGACGCTGGGCCGACCCGCAGCGCGCGGCCACCGACGTCGCCGCGGCCGTCCGCCTCACCGGGGCCCCGGGCGGCGCTGGCCGGCTGGAGGGCTGGCTGGAGAGCTGGCAGCGGGCGGACGAGGCGGCGCGCCGCGCGGTGGACGCCGTGCTGGACGAGGACGAGAGCATGAGCGAGCCGCGGCTCGCCCGGGACCTGGCCAGCGCACTGCCAGAAGGAGCCCTGCTGTGGTGCGGATCAAGCCAGCCCGTTCGGGACATTGATTGTGCTCTTCCTCCCCGTGCGGACCTGCAGGTGCTGGCCAGCCGCGGCACCAGCGGGATCGACGGCACCACCTCGTCGGCGATCGGCGCCGCGCTGGCTCACGGCGGCCCGGCGTTCGCCCTGATCGGGGACCTGACGTTCCTGCACGACGCGGCGGGCCTGGCCCTCGGCCCTGACGAGCCGCGTCCGGACCTGTGCCTGGTCGTGGTCAACAACGACGGCGGCGGCATCTTCTCCGCTCTGGAGCAGGCCGCGTTCCCTGGCCCGTTCGAGCGGCTGTTCGGCACCCCGCACGGCACCGGCCTGGACCACCTGGCCGCCGCGTTCGGCCTGCCCTACCAGCGGCTCGAGCAGCCGGGCGACCTTGCCAAGGCGCTGCAGGGCACCGGCCTGCGGATCGTGGAGGCTCAGACCAGCCGGCCGGCGGGCACCGGGCTCCGGGCCAGGCTGCGCGCCGCGGCCGCCGCGGCCATCCGCGGGATCTAGCCCGCCCGGCCGCGCCGGGACGGTACATCCCTGGATGTACCGGCCCTGCGACCACGGGCGGACGCGGGAAACCCGCGATCGGGATTACTGTCGGAGTATGCCGCTCATGTTTCCGAGTTAGGCGGCTTCGGGCTCGCTGGTCAATGTGCTGCTGGTGATTTGCGGGGGCTCGTGGCGACCTGGGCTGATGGCGTTTATTCGGGCGTCGGTGAGCGCGGCGCGGAGGGCGGCGTGCATGTCGGCGGGCGAGGGGGTGGCCTTGGTCCGGTACCAGGGGCAGCGGCTGCGGCGGCCGGCGATCGCGGCGGCGGGGTCGCAGGAGATCGCGTACCAGGTGATCATCAGGGACTGGATCAGGAAGGTGAACGGGACGGTTCTCTCGACGGCTTTCAGGGTGCGGTTGCAGGCGTCGCCGGCGCCGGTGAGCTGCTTGCCGGCGGCGTTGGAGGGCTCGATGGGCCACCGCCAGGAGTACCGCTCGATGGCCGCTTCCGGGCTCAGGCTGACATCGAGTGTGAAGATGCCCAGGTCATACGGTTTTTTCGAGTCCGGGTCGCGCATCAGGACGAGCTGGCCGGGCGCGGACTTGAAGCTGCCGTGCCACAGGCCCGGGAAAGCGGCGGCCTGCACCTTCTGCTCCTTGCCGTAGATCCGGACGGTCGCGTCCGTCCAGTCCGCGGCCAGCGCGGCCTCCGCGCAGGTGCCGATCCGGTCTCCCTTCTCCCTGGGCCGGCCCCGCTTGCCGGTCGGCGGCGGCTTCGGGCCGGAGATCACCGCGCTGGACGGCAGCCGCGTCGTCCACGTGGTGCCCTCGATGACCAGGGACTTGCCGTGGAAGGCGGCGTCCCCGGTGCCGTGCACGCCCCGGCCCGGGAACGCCCCCGCCAGGACTTCCAGCATGTCAGCGGCCAGTTCCACCTGGGAGGCGGTGCCCTTGCCGCGCCACAGCCGGAACAGCACCGGCAGCGCCACCGGGGACGGGCAGCACGCCAGCTTCACCACCAGGGCCGCGATCACCCAGGTGTTCCCGAACGCGGTCTTCTTCCCGCCCTGCGCGGCGCCGTCATACGCCCACCGGGCCTCAGCCACGCGCTTTCCCCATCTCCTGAAGAAGGTCCCGTCCACCGCCACTATCAGCGGATCGCCCTCGCTGAGCAGGTGCTTCACGATCAGCCGCGCCACCGCCAGGCCGAGCACGTCCGGGTCCCACCGGGCCGCGGCGAACAACCAGCAGGCCCGCCGCCACCGATGCCCGATCCCCGCCGCGGCCGCCATCCCCGTCACCGTGCCCCGGTCGGCCAGGATCAGCCCGCACGCCAGCACCATGAACAGCCGGTGCGTCGACCGGCGCGCGAACACCGGCGCCAGCTCTTCCAGCAGCTCACGCCACTCCCGCGGCATGGGTAGGCTCTCACCAGGCAGCATCGGCGGACACTCCGGGCAATCGGTGGTGTGTTTAGCACCGCTGATGCTGCCGTATCACCCCTTCACCGGCAAACCACCCGCGCCACGGCACCGTGCCGTCACCCAGACCAGCCGGGAACCTCACCGCGAAACTCGGAAACACGAGATGCCGGCGATGAGCCAGAAAATGAGCCCGGTGATGAGCACTGCCGGGAACACCGCCGCGGGGCCGCGCCCGCCGCTCGCGGACCGGCTGACCCCGGCGCAGTGGCTGGCGGTCGACGCCGCGGCCGCGGTCCTCGTCGCCCTGTGGGTGGTGTTCGACCTGCGCCTGCGGCACGGCTTCCGGTTCGAGCTGCCGGAGGCCTGGTTCGGCGCGCTGGGCGCGGCGGTGACCCTCCCGGTGGCGGTGCGGCGGATCTGGCCGATCCCGGTGCTGGCCGTGGTGACCACCGCGGTGGCCGCGCTGACCGCGCTCGGCCGCGCCGAGCTCGACATGGACATCATGCTCGGCATGGCGATCTACACGGTGGCGGTGACCTCTCGCCGCCCGGGCGCGGTAGCCGCGCTGGTGGGTACCGAGACCGTGCTCATCTGCGGGCTCATCGCCGCGTCGGCCGGGGCGCACGGCCCGGCCGACACCGCGCACAGCCTGCTGGCCGCCGGGGCGCTGTGGTTCGTCGGCGACGGCGTGCGGGAGCGCCGGCGCTACCTGGCCGCCTGCCGGGAGCAGGACGCCCGGCGTCAGGCAGAGCACGGGCGGCTGGCGGTCCGCGAGGAGCGGGTCAGGATCGCCAGGGAGCTGCACGACGTGGTGGCCCACACGCTGAGCGTGGTCACCTTCCAGGCCGGGGTCGGCCGCAAGATCGGCGCGACCCGGCCCGCGGAGGCGCTGCTGGCCCTGCGGGCCGTCGAGGTGACAGGCCGGAGCGCGCTTGAGGAACTGCGGCGCATCCTTGGCCTGCTGCGTGATGACGACGCCGAGGCGCCGAGCCTGGTGCCCGCCCCGGGGGTTGGTGACCTCGGGGAACTGGCCCGCACCGTGCGGGCCGCCGGGATACCGGTCGCGCTGGCCGTCACCGGCGAGGTGGCGGCGCTGCCGCCCGCCGCCTCGCTGACCGTGTACCGCATCGTCCAGGAGGCGCTGACCAACGTGGTCAAGCACGCGCCCGGCGCGCAGGCCACGGTCCGGGTGCAGGCCGGCCGGGACGGAGTGCTGATCACGGTGGACAACGGCCGCGGGACCGGCGGCCCGGCTAGCTCGCCTCCAGAGGTCGCCCGGCACGGCCTCGTCGGCATGACCGAGCGTGCCGCGGCGTTCGGCGGCACGCTGGACGCGGGCCCCGTCGCGGGCGGCGGGTTCCAGGTGACGGCCTTCCTGCCCCTGCCCGGCCAGCCCCGGGTCGGACGGGTCGCGTGACGATCGGCGTGGTGGTCGCCGACGACCAGGCCATCGTCAGGGCCGGGTTCCGCATGCTCATCGACTCCGAGCCCGACCTGGCCGTGCTCGGCGAGGCCGCCAACGGCGCGGAGGCGGTCGCGGTGGCCCGCCGGACCTCGCCCGACGTGGTGCTGATGGACATCCGCATGCCGGTTCTCGACGGCATCGAGGCCACCAGGCGGATCACCGCGGCCGGGCCGCTGCCCCGGGTGCTGATCCTGACCACGTTCGACCTCGACGAGTATGTCTTCGGCGCGCTGCGGGCCGGCGCGAGCGGGTTCATGCTCAAGGAACGGCCGCCCGAGGAGCTCCTGTCCGCCATCCGCGTTATCGCGGCGGGCGAGGCGCTGCTCGCGCCGAACGTGACCCGCCGGCTGATCGAGCACTTCGCCCGGCAGCCCGACCCGATGCGGCCGCCGCCCGGGGCGCTGGAACAGCTGACCGTGCGCGAGCGCGAGGTGCTGGCGCTCATCGCCACCGGGCTGTCCAACACCGAGATCGCCGAGCGCCTGATCATGAGCGTCCCCACCGCCAAGACTCACGTGAGCCGGATCCTGGCCAAGCTCGGCGCCAGGGACCGCGCCCAGCTCGTGGTCCTCGCCTTCCAGTCCGGCCTGGTCAGGCCGGGTTAGTGCTACATCCAGGGTCGTAGCCGCCGCGCGCCGCTAACGCGGCAGCCGCAGCGGAATCAGGTTCCGCGGGCTGACGACGGGAGCCCGGCGGCGGACCAGCATGGGCGGCATGTTCTTCACTTACATATGGCGCGAGCTGCGGCGGCGGATGCGCCAGGCGGTTCTCATCGCGCTGGGCCTGGCGCTCGGCGTCGGCCTGGTGATCACCGTGACCGCGGCCTCGAACGGCGTCAAGGACTCGCAGGCCACCGTCCTGCACACGCTGTACGGCGTGGGCACCGACATCACCGTGACGCAGCCGCCGGCCAAGGGCTCGGGCGGCGGGACCTCGTTCGGGTTCCGGCAGGAGATCAAGAACGTACGCAGCGGGCAGATCGCGGCGGGCACCCAGATCAACATCAACCAGCTGGTCAACACGCAGTACGGCGCGATGAGCTCGGGTTCGCTGGCCCAGGTGACCCGGCTGAGCGGCGTGTCGGCCGCGACCGGAGGGCTCGCGCTCAGCGACGTCACGGTGAGCGGCACCGTACCCGCGCTGAACGCGGGCAGCGGCAGCTTCGGCTCGAGCTTCACCACCGACACCTTCACCGTCGACGGGGTGGACCTGGCGGACACCGCGCTCGGGCCGCTCAGCGCGGCCAGGCTCACCGCCGGCTCGGCGCTGACCGCCGCCGACGCGCGCGCGAACGACGTGCTCGTCAACTCGAGCTACGCGACGGCGCACAAGCTGAGTGCGGGCGGGAAGCTGAGCATCGGCGGCACCAGCTTCAAGATCATCGGCATCGCGAACGTGCCGCAGGGCGGGAATCCGCCGGATGCCTACATCCCGCTGGCCAGGGCGCAGAGCATCGGCCAGGCCTCGGCCAGCGCCAAGCTGTCCGGCAAGCTGAACACCATCTACGTGTCCGCCGCGAGCGCCACCAACATCCCGGCGGTGCAGGCCGGCCTCAGCCGCCTGCTGCCCGGCGCCACGGTCACCGACGCCGGCAACCTGGCCGGCGAGGTGACCGGATCGCTGGCCAGCGCGTCCAGCCTGGCTGCCAACCTGGGCCGCTGGCTGTCGGTCGCGGTGCTCGCCGCCGCGTTCGGCGTGGCCAGCGTGCTGACCATGGCGGCGGTCTCGCGCCGGGTCAGGGAGTTCGGCACGCTGAAGGCGCTCGGGTGGCGGAGCAGGCGGGTCGTCGGGCAGGTGATGGGCGAATCGCTCGTGATCGGCGTCGGCGGCGCAGTGCTCGGGGTGGCGCTCGGTTACGGCGGCACCGCCCTGATTGATGCCCTGGCCCCGAAGCTGACGGCCACCGTCGGGGCGAGCAACGCGGCCTCGGTGACGGGTCCCGGCCGCATCCTCGGCTCGGGCGTCGCCCATGCGCTGACCGGCGCGGGCCATAGCGTATCGGTGACGCTGAGTGCGCCGGTCACGCTGAGCGTCATCGGCCTCGCGGTCCTGCTGGCGCTGGCCGGCGGGCTGATCGCGGGGTCGTTCGGCGGATGGCGGGCGGCCCGGCTGCGGCCCGCCGCGGCGCTGGCCAGGGTGGCGTGATGGCCGACACCGTCTACCAGCTGTCCGGCGTGGTCAAGAACTACCGGAAGGGGCGTGGCAGCGTCCTGGCCCTGCGCGGCGTGGACCTGCTCATCCGCGACGGCGAGTGGCTCGCCATCCAGGGCCCGACCGGCCACGGCAAGTCCACCTTGCTGCAGATCCTCGGCGGCCTGGACCGGCCGACCTCGGGCACGGTCGAGTTCGATGGGGTGGACCTGGCCACGCTGCCGGAAACCAAGGTGACCAGGGAGCGGGCCCGGTCGATCGGATTTGTCTTCCAGACCTTCAACCTGATCCCGACGCTCAGCGCCGCGGAGAACGTGGAGGTGGCGCTGGTGCCGCTGGGAATCCCCGCGGCGGAGCGCAGGATGCGGGCCGAGGAGGGGCTGTCCGCGGTCGGCCTCGGTGACCGGCTGCGGCACCTGCCGTCCGAGCTGTCCGGCGGCCAGCAGCAGCGGGTGGCGATCGCTCGCGCGCTGGTCAAGGAGCCCCGGGTGCTGCTCGCCGACGAGCCGACCGGGAACCTGGACGAGGGCACCAGGGACGAGATCATCGCGCTGCTCGAGGACCTGTGGCGGCGCCGCGTCCTGACCATGGTGCTGGTCACCCACGACAGCGCCGTGGCCGGCCGGGCGCCGCGCCTCGGCCTGATGAGGAACGGCCGGTTCGAGGAGGTCCCGTGAGCCGCGGCTGGCTCGCGGGCCTGGCCGGGCGGTTCTGGGTCAAAGTGCCGTTGGTCCGCCTCTAACCGGACCAGCGGCACATCGACCCAGCGGTTAGCACATCAGCGCTAGGCATCCGGCAGGGATTCTGCCTTCCGCCCCGCAGGATGCTCGATTACTGGCCGGCGGCGCGGCGGCGGTCCGGGATCATGGACGTGAGCTGCTCGATGTCGTAACGGGCCCGCAGTTCGACGATCGCGGCCTGATCCGGCGGGCCGGGGCGGCCGAGCAGTTCCGCGATTCCCTCCAGGTACTGCTCATGGCCCGACGGCGTGACCAGGAACAGCATCCGGGCCGGCGCGGTGCCCGGGTTGGTGAAGGCGTGCGGGCAGCCGGCCGGTACGAACATCAGGCTGCCCGGGCCGCCGCGGACGACCTTCGCGCCGCCGGCCGACTCCCAGGCTGTCCAGTCGCCGGATTCCCTGGTCCGCGGCTCGAACGCGAGCAGGTCGAGTTCGCCCTCCAGGATGTAGAAGATCTCCTCGGCCTCGGCGTGCCGATGCGCGCCGACGTCGAAGCCCGGCGCCACCTCGGCCTCGAAGGCCGACCACGTACCCGACTGCTCCGCCCCCACCTTGAGCGTCATGCCGGCACCCCGGATCCGGCGCCCGGCCCCGGGCGGCAGCACCAACCCGTCAGCCATGTTTCCTCCCGTCCTGTCCCCGCGCTCCGCGATTGCGTCCGTCGCTTCGCTGGCTATGTTAGGGACGATGACGGGATCGGTTCTAGTACAGATCGTGCTACCCAGCGGGCACCGTGAGCGCCGGTAACCGCGGCCAGCTCGCGGACTTCCTGCGCTCCCGCCGGTCCCGTCTGACCCCGGCCGAGGTCGGGCTGCCCGGGGACAGCGAACCGGGACGGCGCCGCACTCCCGGGCTGCGCCGCGAGGAAGTCGCCGAACTGTCCGGGGTCGGCGTCACCTGGTACACCTGGCTAGAACAGGGCCGCAAGATCACGGCGTCGCCGCAGGTAGTCGACGCGCTGGCGCGGGCGCTGCGGCTCAGCGCCGACGAGCACCGCCACCTCAGGGAACTGGCCGGGCTAGCCGCGGCGGCTGCGACGTCTGGCGATGACACCCAGGCCAGGCTGCAGCGGCTGGTCGACGCGGTCGCCCCCAACGCCGCCTGCGTCTACGACGTCCACTTCGACTACCTGGCGTGGAACGAGCCGTACCGGCGGATCCGCCACGACCCGGCCGGGCTCCCCGCGGGGCGGCGCAACCTGCTGTGGATGATGTTCACCGACGCGGAGAACCGCGCCCGCATGACCACCTGGGAGCGGGCCGCCCGCGCCCTGCTCAGCCAGTTCCGGGCCGCCGCCGGACGGCGCCCGGGCGACCCGAGGTTCGCCGAGCTCACGGCGGCGCTCACCGAGGCCAGCCCGCAGTTCCGCGACTGGTGGGCGCAGTACCCGGTGCGGTACTTCCGGCCCGCCAGGATCCGGGTCAGGCATCCGCAGGCCGGCCGGATCACCCTGGAGCTGTTCCAGCTGCGGCTGGAAGACGACCCGGGCCTGCTGCTGGTGACGCAGGTCCCGGCCGACCCCGCCAGCCGGGACCGGGTCGCGGCGCTGCTGGCCGGGCCGGCGCCGCCCGGACCGAACGGCGCGCCGGTCCTCGTCGTGGTGGGCGGCCTGCCCGCCACCGGTAAGAGCACGGTGGCTAGCGCCCTGGCCTGCCAGGCCGGCTTCACGTTCGTTCGCGTCGACCGGATCGAGCAGGCGATCATCGATTCGGCCGGGCTGCGTCAGCCGCTGGGCCCGGTCGGGTATACCGTCGCTTACGGCGTGGCCGCCGAGCAGCTCGGGCACGGTGTCAGCGTGATCGCCGAATGCGTCAACCCGCTCGGCGTGACCAGGGACGCCTGGCGCGACATCGCGGCCGGCCACGGCGCCCGGCTGGTCGAGGTCGAGCTCGTCTGCACCGACCAGGCCGCGCACCGCGAGCGGGCCAGGACCCGCGAGGTGGACATCGCCGGCCTGCGCCTTCCCGACTGGGAACAGATCACCAGCCGGGAATACGAACCCTGGGATCGCGGGCACCTGGTCATCGACACCGCGACGCACACTCCCGCAGAGGCGGTCGCGGCCATCCTCGCCGCCATCGCCGAAAGGGCCGGTCATGTTTCAGTCGATCCGGACTGACCCACCACCTGACCAGGTGCGGGCAGCTCCCATGGTGGTCATTCCTGTCCGGCCAGCGGGCATAATGACGTTGAGATGACGCTTACACAGCTCAACGCGTTCGTCCTGGTCGCCCGGCTCGGCTCGGTGACCGCCGCCGCCAGCGCGCTGGGCGTCAGCGAGTCAGCGGTCTCCCAGGCCTTGTCGGCGCTCCGGGTCCACCTGGGCGACCAGCTGGTCACCCGCGGGCCCGTCGGCATGACGCTGACCCCTGGCGGCTCCCGGCTGCTCGCCACCGCGTCGCAGATCGTGGTGCTCGGCGCCGAGGCGCACGCCGCCGTGCGGGCCGCGCAGGGCGCGCCCGAGCAGCTCCGGCTGGTGTCCACCGCCACCATGGCCGAGTTCATGATCAGCCCGCTGACCGAGGCGTTCTCCAGACGGTTCCCCGGTTCGGTCGAGGTGTCGGCCGGGGTGGCGGTGACCAAGGAAATGAGCGTCCTGATCGCCAACCGGCTCGCCGACGTGGCGATCTCGTCGGCCATACCCGAGGACCCGGGCCTGGCCCTGGCGACCGAGCCGATCTTCAAGTACCGGCTTGTGGTCGTCACCGCCGGGCAGCCCCGGCTGCGCGGCGGCCCGCGCCAGTGGCTATGGTTCGTCGACCCGTCCGGCACCGATCCCGGCAGCGAGACCGGCCAGCTGCTGACCAGCCTGGGCATTGCCGAGGAGCACGTCAGGGTGTTCCCGAACCAGACCGCCGCCTGGGCGGCCGCCGCCGACGGGACGGGCGTCGCGCCCGCGGTCGAGCACCTGGTCGCCCAGCGGCTGCGCCGCGGCGAGCTGTCCCGCGTCGAGGCACCCGGCTGCAAGCTGGACGCCTGCTGGCATGTCACCTTGCTGGAACGGCAGCACCAGAGCGCGGCGGCCAGCTCGTTCCGCCGTTACCTCGGCACGCCGGAGGCCATGCACCTGATGCGCTCGCCGGCCGGCGGGGTCCCGCCGTCCCGGTTCCGCCCGCCGGTCTACGTCACCATCTGGAGCTAGTCTCACAGAGACTTCCCGGGTCGCTACCGGCGCTGACTCGCCTGAGGCCGGAGCAGGGCGCCCCGCCTTAAGCAAGCACTTATTCGCCCATTGCGGGGCGGCCTGGCCGAGCGGATCATGTTGACGCGTTACGACTAATGGCGCTTGTCCAGCGGCAGGAGCGTGCGGCATGCGAATCGAATCCGACGGGCACAGCCGCGGGAACCCGCGGCTCTACGAACTGATCGAGCACGCCCCGAAGACCGGGAAGAGCCCGACCGTGTGGGCCTGGCCTGAGCTGATCGACTACCTCAAGGTCGCGGGTCAGCCCGTGGCGGGACCGTGGCCGCCGCATCAGCAGCCCCGGCCGGATCCCGAGGAGGACTCGCTTCCCATGGCGGTGCCCGACCCGGAATCGCGCCCGGCGGCAGCCTGGCAGGAAGCGCCGGACGCCGACCCCGACGCCGCCCCCGACCCCGAGCCCTAACCCGCGCCCAAGGACACCTGGAGGATCCTATGTATCCGTCGCGGTTCCGGTATGAGGCGCCGCGGTCGCTCGACGAGGCGATCGGCCTGCTGCACGACGGCGGGGACTACGCCAAGGTGCTGGCCGGCGGCCAGAGCCTGGTTCCGCTGATGAAGCTGCGTTTCGCGTCGCCGGAGCTTGTCGTGGACATCAACAACGTGCCCGGTCTGGGCTACCACCAGGCCGGACCGGACGGCACCCTGCGCATCGGCGCCCTGTGCCGGCACGCCGACCTGGAACGCTCGGGCCTGCTGAAGACCACGCAGCCGACGATGGCCGCGGCCGCCCCGCTGATCGCCGACCCCATCGTCCGCAACCGCGGCACCCTGGTCGGCTCGCTGTGCCACGCCGACCCTCAAGGTGACTGGGCCTCGGTGGTGCTGGCGCTCGGCGGCTCGGTGGTCGCGCGCGGTCCCCGCGGCACGCGTACCATCCCGCTGGCCGGCTTCGTCACCGGCCCGTTCCAGAACGTCCTGGAACCGGACGAGATCGCGGTCGAGGCCGTGATCCCCGCGGCGCAGGGCGCCAGGTCCGGCGGCTACCTCAAGCTGGAGCGCCGGGTCGGTGACTTCGCCACGGTCGGGGTCGCGGTGGCGCTGGAGACCAGCGGCGGGAAGGTGACCAGGGCCGGCATCGCGCTGACCGGGGTCGGGGGCTCCACCATCGGTGCCACCGAGGCGGCCCAGGCCCTGACCGGGCAGTCGCTGACCGCGGAGACCATGGAGCAGGCCGCCGAGCTCGCGGCACAGGCCGCGCGGCCCAGGACGGACCATCGCGGCAGCGCCGAGTACAAGCGGCACATGGTGCGCACGTTCGTACTGCGCCTGCTGAGCCGCGGCGATGCGGCAGAGCTATCGGAGAGGGCGGCCTGATCATGACGATCGTCTACGACGACCCCGAGGGCGAGACCGCAGACGTCCCGGTACGCCGGATCAAGTTCACGGTCAACGGCGAGAAGAAGATCGCCGAGGTGGAGCCGCGGCTGCTGCTGGCCCACCTGATCCGCCGCGGGCTCGGCCTGACCGGCACCCACATGGGCTGCGACACCACCAACTGCGGCGCCTGCACCGTGCTGGTCGACGGGCGCCCGGTGAAATCCTGCACAATGCTGGCCGTTCAGGCCGACGGGCACGAGATCAGCACGGTTGAGGGCCTGGCCACCGCCAGCGAGCTGCACCCGCTGCAGGAGGGCTTCCGGGAGGAGCACGGGCTGCAGTGCGGGTTCTGCACCCCGGGCATGATGATGGCGGCCAAGGCACTGCTCGAGGAGAACCCCGATCCTTCAGAAGAGGACGTGCGCTGGGGGCTGTCCGGCAACCTGTGCCGCTGCACCGGTTACCAGAACATCGTCAAATCGGTGCTGTGGGCGGCGGCCAAGCTCAGAGCCGAGTCCGCCAGCTCTGCCGAGTCAGGCAGCTAGGGAAGGCTGAACGTGTCACAGGCACTGGACGAGATCAAGATCGGCGGGCTGGGCGCCAGCCGCAAGCGCGTCGAGGACAGCCGCTTCATCCGCGGCAAGGGCAACTACACCGACGACATCACCCTGCCCGGCATGCTGCACATGGAGATCCTGCGCAGCCCGCTGGCGCACGCGCGGATCCTCTCGATCGACACCAGCAGGGCGTGGGACATTCCCGGCGTGCACCTGGTGCTCACCGGCGAGATGATGGCGACCAGGAACCTGGCCTGGATGCCGACCCTGTCCTACGACACCCAGGCCGTGCTGGCCACCGACAAGGTGCGGTTCCAGGGCCAGGAGGTGGCCTGCGTCATCGCCGACGACCCGTATATCGCCAAGGACGCGTGCGAGGCCATCGACGTCGACTACGAGCCGCTGCCGGTCATCGTCAACCCGCGGCAGGCGGTCGCCGAGGGCGCGCCGGTCATCCGGGACGACAAGGAGAACCAGGCCGGCAACGTCATCTACGACTGGGAGGTCGGTGACAAGGCCGGCACCGACCGGGCCTTCGAGCAGGCCGACCTTGTTTCGAAGCTGCAGCTGCACTACCCGCGCTCGCACCCGTCGCCGATCGAGTGCTGCGGGTCGATCGCGGACTTCAACCGGGCCACCTCCAAGCTCACCGTGTACATGACCAGCCAGGCGCCGCACATCATCCGGGCCGCGGTCGCGCTGGTGGCCGAGCTGCCCGAGCACATGATCCGGATCATCTCCCCGGACATCGGCGGCGGCTTCGGCAACAAGGTGCCGGTCTACCCGGGGTACGTGTGCTCGATCCTGGCCTCGATCCTGCTGGAGCGGCCGGTCAAGTGGATCGAGGACAAGTCGGGCAACCTCATCTCGACCGGCTTCGCCCGGGACGTCTACCTAGACGGCGAGATGGCGCTGCGCCGTGACGGCAAGATCCTCGGCGTGCGGATCCACACCGACGCCGACCACGGCGCGTTCTTCTCCGACGCGCAGCCGAGCAAGTTCAAGATCGGCCTCATTCACTCGGCCTTCGCCGCGTACGACGTCCCGGCCGCGCACCTGACCGCCCGCGGCACCTACAGCAACAAGGCGCCGGGCGGGGTCGCCTACCGGTGCTCGTTCCGGGTCACCGAGGCGATGTTCTTCCAGGAGCGGATGATCCAGGCCGCGGCCGACGACCTCGGTATGGACCAGGCCGCGTTCCGGCGGATGAACTTCGTCAGGGACGAGGACTTCCCGCACCGCACCCCGTTCGGCTTCCTGCTTGACTCCGGCCAGTACGCCAAGTGCCTGGACGTGGGGCTGAAGGCCATCGACTATGAGGAGTTCCGCCGCGAGCAGGCCGAGGCGCGGAAGCGGGGCAGGCTGCTCGGCCTGGGCATCTCGACCATGACCGAGCCGCTGGGCGCGGGCAACAGCCGCGAGTACGACATCCTCGGCATCAAGATGTTCGACTCGGCCGATCTCAAGGTGCACATGACGGGCAAGGCCATCCTCCGGACCGGCGCGAAGAGCCAGGGCCAGGGGCACGAGACGACCTGGGCTCAGATCGTGGCCCACGAGCTCGGCATCCCGGCCGAAGACATCGTGGTCGAGGAGGGCGACACCGACACCGCGCCGTTCGGCATGGGCACCTACGCGTCCCGCAGCACGCCGGTCGCCGGGGCCGCGGTCGCGATGGTGTCCCGCAAGATCCGGGCCAAGGCCCGCAGGCTGGCGGCGCACCTGCTCGAGGTGTCCGAAGAGGACGTCGAGTGGGAGCTCGGCCGGTTCTACATCCGCAGCGCCCCGGACCGCGGCGTCACCATCCAGGAGTGCGCGATGGCGGCGTACAGCAACATGCCGGACGGTATGGAGCCCGGCCTGGAGAACACCGCGTACTACGACCCGCCCAACCTCACCTGGCCGTTCGCCTGCTACATCGTCACCGTCGAGGTCGACCCCGAGACGGGGGTATGGGATGTGCTGAAGATGGTGGCGGTCGACGACTGCGGGGTGCGGATCAACCCGATGATCGTCGAGGGCCAGATCATGGGCGGGCTGACCGAGGCCTACGCGATGGCCAACATGCAGTTCATCACGTTCGACGCGGACGGCAACTGCGTCGGCTCGAACTACATGGACTACCTGCTGCCCACCGCCTGGGAGACGCCCGGCTTCGAGCTGCACAGCGAGGTCGTCACCCCGTGCCCGCACCACCCGATCGGCGCCAAGGGCATCGGGGAGTGCGCCGCGGTGGGCGGCCCGGCGGCCTTCGTCAACGCGGTCCTGGACGCGCTGTCAGGCACCGGCGTCCGCAACATCGACATGCCGCTGCTCCCCGACCGCGTCTGGGAGGCGATCACCTACCGCCGTGACGTCTCCGGCGCGCCGCCGGTGCGGTCGGACGACTGACATGGAAGGCCCCTGATATGGAAGGCCCCTGATATGGAAGGCCTAGGCGTGCTGGAGGAGATGGGCGAGCTGACCCGCCGGGGGGAGCCGTTCGCCCTCGCCACCGTGGTCTGGCGGCAGAGCCCGTCCTCCAGCCAGCCGGGCGCGCGCGCGATCATCACCGCCGCGGGCGAGGTGCACGGCTGGATCGGGGGCGCCTGCGCCGAGCCGGTCGTGATCAGGGAGGCGCAGCAGGTCATGGCGGAGGGCACGGCCCGGCTGCTGCTGCTCGGGACCCCGGAGCAGTTCGGCGCGGCGGTCCCGGACGGCATGACCGTGATCCCCATCTCCTGCCAGAGCGAGGGGGCGCTCGAGATCTACATCGAGCCGGTGCTGCCGATGCCGCACCTGGTCATCGTGGGGGATTCCCCGATGACCAGGACGCTGGCCAGCCTGGCCGGGGCGCTCGGCTGGCGGGCCGAGGAGATCCGCGGCCCCGACTTCACGGCGGGAGCCGCGGACGGCCGCTCCATGATCGTGGTGGCCACCCAGGGCCACGACGACGAGGACGTGCTCGAGCGAGCGGTCGCCGCCCGGCCCGCCTACCTGGGCCTGGTCGGCTCGCGCCGGCGCGGGGCCACCGTGCTCGGCTACCTGGCCGACCGGGGCGTGCCACGGGACCAGCTCGACCGGGTGCGGGTGCCGGCCGGGCTGGACCTGGGCCACACGACGCACCAGGAGATCGCGGTCGCCATCCTGGCCGAGCTGGTCCAGCTGCGGGCGTCCGGCGCGCTGGCCGGACCGCACGGCCGCGAGGCCGGCGCAGAATCCGCGCGGCAGGCCGGGCCGGAGGGGGCCCGGCCTGCCGCGCGGCCAGCGCTTGTCGCCGATCCGGTCTGCGGCATGACCGTGTCCGCGGACTCGTCCCGCCCCGTGCGGCACGAGGGCACGGACTACTACTTCTGCTGTGCGGGCTGCCGCCAGGCGTTCGAGCAGGACCCTGACGCCTACGTGAAGAGAGAGACCCGATGCTGATCAAGAACGAGTTCGAGGTCGCTGAGCCGGTCGAGAAGGTCTGGCAGTTCTTCGACAACATCCCCCAGGTGGCCGCGTGCCTGCCGGGCGCCGAACTCACCGAGGATCTCGGCGACGACAAGTACAAGGGCAAGGTCGCGGTCCGGATGGGCCCGGTTCGGCTGCAGTTCGCCGGGACCGCGGACATCACCGAGCGCGACGAGGCGGCCAGACGGGTGGTCGTGCACGCCAGCGGCGCGGACGAGAAGGGCCGCGGCCAGGCCAGCATGGTCGTGACCGCGACGCTGACCCGGGCGGCCCGGGGTACCAAGGTGGGTGTCACCCAGGATCTGCAGCTGTCGGGCGCGGCGGCGCAGTACGGCCGGGGCATGATCGGCGACGTCACCGCGGTGCTGATGCGCGACTTCTCGGCGAACATGCAGGACCGGATCGAGCGGATCGAGCGGGGTGAGTCCGCCGAGCAGATCGCCGCGGCCACCGCTACCCCGGCCAAGGGGTTCACCCTGGGCATGCGGGCCGCGCTGATGGCGCTGAGCCGGGTCTTCCGCAGGTTCTTCCTTCCGTACCAGCCCGCGAGCTAGGAGCCAGTCATGGTCTTGTGGTGGATAGGCAACGTGATCTTGCTGGTCGTGGTGCTGCCGGTCGTCATCTTCCTGCTGAACCGCGTGCTCGCGGCGGTGGAGAGGATCCGGCACGCCACCGACGACATCCTGTCCGGCGGGGTGGCTCTCGTCGGCGAGCTCAACGGCGTGCCGGGGGCCCTGGCCGTCACGGACACGACCGTCAAGGAAGTCTCGGTGGGAGCGGTCAGGTACGCCGGCTCCGTCGCGAAGCTACTCGCCTAGAAAACCAGCACTGTGCGGGAAGGAGAACAGCCATGCCAGCTGCCGCCTGGTTCACACTGATCGTCGCCGCGCTGATCATCGCGATCACCGCGGTTGGCCTGCTCCGGGTCATCTTCCACCTCCGGGCGATCCGCCGGACGCTGGTCGCGACCACCGGGGGCGTCCAGGCCGTCGCGAGCCTGACGAGCACCGTGCCGGAACGGCTGACCTCGGTCAACGCGAGCCTGAAACCCGTCCGCGATTTCTGCGAAACGGTCTGAGGAGCCTGTTATGGAACCGCATGTCCTTGCTGCGGGCACCAGCACCACCGGCTGGGTGGTGGGCTACACCATCGGCATCGTCATCGTGCTCGTGGTGGTGGCGCTCGTCGTGCCGATCCTGCTGCTCGCCCGCTCGATCGGCAACGAGGCACCCAAGATCGACGACGCGCTGGGCGAGGCGGTGCAGAACACCGCGCCGCTCGGCGCGCTGCGCACCACGATCGAGCACGCCACGATCATCATCGGCGGCCTGCAGCGCGGCCGCGCCAGGCTGGGAGGATGACGATGCACACGGTGGCCATGTCCTCAACCGAGCACAACCTGTGGACGATCGCGAACATCCTCGGCCTCGTCGTGGTGGTCGCGGTCGCGGCTCTGCTCAGCCTGCTCATCTACCTGGTGAAGATCATCGACCGCCGGGTTGTCGCCGTCAGGGACACGCTCAAGGCGGCGGAGGCGAACACGGCGGATACCGTCCTGATCCCGCAGGTCGCCACCGGCGTGGAGGCCGTCCTCGCCGAGGGCCTGCAGCACCATCTGTTCCTCGGCCGCGTGCTCGGAAAGGTGAGATCATGACGGGGCTGGTTGTCTGGACGGTCATCGATGTCCTGCTGCTGATAGCCGGGCTGGCGTTCTACCTGTTCTGGGTGGGCACGCTGCTCACCCGCATCGCCGGCAACCTGGAGGAGTGCGCCGAGATCGTCCGTACCATCGTGGGCCACGCCAAGCTCATCGGACCCGGGGTGGAGCACATCAACGAGACCGGCGGCGTGGTGGCGGGCGCGCTGCCGCTGCTGTACGGGATGGCCGAGGGCATCGTGGCCGGCGTCACCCCGAGGCCCGAGGCGCCCGCGGTGCCCGAGCCGGCCCGGCCCGCGTCGGGGACGCGCCGCTCGCGCCTGCTGGACGCGGTCGGCTTCGCCCCGAAGGCCTAACCGGCCGGTCTCTGCGGCCGCGCCGGGTCCTTGGCCAGGCTGGGGGAGGACGAGGTGGTCCCGCCGATCCACTCGTCCTTCCACGCCTGGTCGAACTGCTGGTCGTTGCACTGGGGCTGGTAGATCGCGGTCAGCTCCCTGACGATCTGCTCCCGGTGCGGCCTGCCGCCGCCCGGCACTTCGTAGGTGCAGATGTAGACCTTCCACTTGGACCCGGCGCGCTTGACCCAGCGGTGCGCGCGCGGGTGCTGGAACGGGAACCGTTCCGCCGACAGGTCGTCGGAGTGACCCACGTAGATGACCGCGTACTTGTCCGGCTTGGCGTCAGGCTCGGGCTTGTAGGCGATCGCGTACACCGCCGCCGTGGCCGACGGCGTCCAGCCCGCCAGCAGCCGGGGTCCCTCGAACGGGTATCCGGCCAGCGAGCCGAGCCGGATCATCCGGCGGCGTCCTCGTCCTCGCTGACCGCCTCGGTCCGCACGATCGGAGCGGGCCGCAGCCTGGCCTTGCGGACGGCGCGCCAGAACTCCTCGGTGGCCTTCTCGATCGCCTCCTCGCGACTCACGGCTTCCACCACAAGCTGCGCGCCGTACCGGTTGGTGCCGATACCCGTAGCGATCCCGTCGGTCGCCGCAACGGCGTCCGCGAGCTCGACTACCTCCTCACGAGACAGCACCCGGTCACCCTCGACCTCGATCCCCACGCTCCACCTCACGGCACGCTCCCCACTGGCACGCTCCTAGTTAAGCACCCGCGTGCCGAGAGCCGTCGGCGGACTTCCCGCCTTTGCTAATTCAGGCCCGGCAGCACGGCGGCGAGTTTCTCCAGGCTGGCTAGGTCATGGCCGGACAGCAGCAGGTCGATGTGCGGCGCGGCCACCATCATCCCGAGCGTGCTCGGCCGGAACGACCGGTCGTCGCCCTTGTGCGGGTTCAGCCAGACCAGCCGGTGGCACAGCAGGGACAGCCGCTCCATCGCCGCCGCGAGCACCGCGGGATCCCCGCGGTCAAGCCCGTCCGAGCAGATCACCACGATGCCGCCCCGGCACATGCCGCGTCGCGCCCAGCCGCGGACGAAGGCGTCCAGGCTGTCCCCGATCCTTGTCCCGCCGTCCCAGTCGAAGGCCGCCCGTGCTGCCCGCTCCAGCGCCTCGTCCGGGCGCCGGCACTCCATCGCCCCGGTCACCCTGGTCAGCCGGGTACCGAAGCAGAAGACCTCGACCCGCCCGGCCGACCGCTTCGCGGAGTGCGCGAACTGCAGCAGGCTGCGCGAGTAGTCGGCCATCGACCCGGAGATGTCCAGGATCAGGATCAACGGCCGCAGCCGGACCTTCCGCCGCCGCCAGTACAGCCGGGCGGGCTCGCCGTGCATGCGCATGGATTCCCGGACGGTCCGCCGGGGGTCGGGACGGGTTCCGGACCTGGCGGCGGCGCTGCGCCGGGTCCGCCGGCGAGGCGGTGTCAGCCGGATCCTGGCCATGATGCGGCGCAACGCGGCGAGTTCGGCGGGCGTGCAGGCCGCGAACGACTTGTGCTTGAGCGCGTCGACGTCGGAGGCCGTCCAGCCGAGCACGGCGTCGTCCTCCTCGCCGGAATCACCCGGTTCGACCGCCGGGATCGCCAGCGTGCCCTGGGCCTGCGCCGACGCGCGCAGCATGAGGGCCAGTTCCTCGTCCGGGCCCTCGGCGCCGAGGAAGAACCGGCGAAATACCTCGTCGTACCTGGCGATGTCGTCGTGCCGGCTCACCAGCGTGGTCCGCCCGGCCCAGTACAGGTCGACCAGGTCGGACGGATCCAGCCGGGCCAGCGCCGAACAGTAGACCAGCACGTCCCCGGAACCGACCGCGAGCCCGGCCGCGCGCAGTTCGCCGGCGAAGCGGACCAGCAGGCCGGTGAAGGGGTCGGGAGGGCGGGGGAGGGCGTCAGGCACCGGAGGTGACCTCCTCCAGGTTGTCGCGCACCACCTCGAGGTCATCGCGGTCCTTGACCACCGCGCCGAGCGTGTCCTGCGCGTTGCCGGCGTGCAGGTCGGTCTCGCCCAGGAAGTCCAGCGTCCGGGCCCAGTCGATGGTCTCCGCCACGCCTGGCGGCTTGGCCAGGTCGAGCTCGCGCAGCCGGTGGACCGCCGCGACCACCTTGCGGGCCAGCGCCGCGGACACGCCAGGCTCCCTGATCAGGACGATCTCGACCTCCCGTTCGGCGGCCGGGTATCCGATCCAGTGGTAGAGGCAGCGTCGTTTCAGCGCGTCGTGCAGCTCGCGGGTCCGGTTGGAGGTCAGCACCACCAGCGGCGCGCTCTCTGCCTTGACGGTGCCGATCTCGGGGATGCTGATCTGGAAGTCCGACAGCACCTCGAGCAGGAAGGCCTCGAACTCGTCGTCGGCCCGGTCGATCTCATCGATCAGCAGCACGGCCTGGTCGCCGGCCCTGACCGCCTCGAGCAGCGGCCGTTCCAGCAGGAACTTCGGGCCGAACAGCTTGTCCACCGCGTCGTCGCCGGCCAGCGCGTGCTCGGACAGCGCCCGGATGTGCAGCATCTGGCGGGCGTAGTCCCACTCGTACAGCGCCTGGTTGGTGTCGATGCCCTCATAGCACTGCAGCCGGATCAGCTTGCGGCCGGACACCGACGCCATCACCTTCGCGACCTCGGTCTTGCCGACCCCTACCTCGCCCTCGAGCAGGACGGGCCGGTTCAGCGACAGCGCCACGAACAGCGCCGTGGCCAGGCCGCGGTCGGCGAGGTAGCCGCCCTGCCGCAGGGTCTCGGTCAGCTCGCCGACGGTGGCCGGGTTCGCCATCCGTTAGGACTCGGACGCTTGAGGCCCGAGGACCAGGTCTCGCACGCTGCCCGCGCCGTCGTTCAGCTTGCCCTCGCGGGCGAGCTGGGCCCGCCAGGCGAGCCGCAGGTCGCCGTCGGTTTCCTCGGCCAGGCCGTCGAAGCCCACGTCGGTCATCCGCTTGCAGGATTTGGTGGTGCCGCAGGCTTCCTCGACGTCCGCGGCGGACTGTCCCCGGGCGCTCCACATCTCGCGGAGTACCTCGAGGGCTTCTTCGGTGTTGCCGCTCATCCGCTGACAGCCTCCTTACCTCTCTACCGAGGGTAGATCCTGGTCGCGGCCCAGGCGACCGCGGATTAAGGTAAGTCTTATCGGGACCGAACGGACCCGGGGCTGCCTCAGCCTTCCAGCGCGCCCCGCATGGGCTGGAGCTTGACCAGGGTCTCGGCGAGCTCGGCGGCCGGCTCGGAGCCCGCCACGATGCCGCACCCGGCGAACAGCCGGGCGGTGCGCCCGGATAGCTGGCCGCATCGCAGCGCGATGCCCCACTCGCCATTCCCGTCGGCGTCCACCCAGCCGACCGGCCCTGCGTACCGCTCCCGGTCCATATGCTCGAGGTCGCGGATCAGCTCGAGCGCGACCGCGGCAGGGGTACCGCAGACGGCAGCCGGCGGATGCACCGCCGCGGCCAGCCCCAGTGCCGACCGCGGCATCTTGCCGTCGGCCAGCGTGCCGTGCACCTGGGTACCCAGGTGCTGGAGGTTCGGGAACTTCAGCAGCGACGGCCGCGGCTCGACGTCGAGGATCTCGCACAGCGGCCCGAGCGCCTCGCGTATCGAGTCGACCGCGTAGGCGTGCTCTTCGTTGTTCTTCGCCGAGGCCAGCAGTTCCTCGCCCAGGGCCTCGTCCTGTGCCGGGTCGGCCCCGCGCGGCAGCGTTCCGCCGAGCACCAGCGCGCTGACCTGATCCCCGGCCCGCCGGACGAGCAGTTCGGGGGTAGCGCCGATCATGCCGTCGCAGGCGAACGTAAAGCAGTCCGGATAGCGGCCCGCCAGCCGCCGCAGCAGGACCCGCGCGTCGATGGGCTCGTCGGCGGTAGCGAACACGTCGCGGGCGAGCACCACTTTGCGCAGGCCGCCCGCCTTGATCGCGGCGACGGCCTCGGCCACCGCCCGCTCCCAGCGCGGCCCTGGCAGGCTGCCGTCCCGCCAGCGGATCAAGGGGGGTCTGGGGGGATGGGTCCCCCCAGGCGCGGGGGGGTCCCCGGGGGGGTCGTCCCCCCGGGAGCCAGCACTATCGGTGACCGTGGTGAGCCAGGCCCGGCCACGGCCGTCCCGGCCCAGCACCGTGCGCGGGACGATCAGGACCGAGCCGTCCGACGAGGCGTCGAACGTGAAGGTGCCGAACGCGACCAGGCCCGAGCCGCGCACCCGGACCCGGTCGTCGACGTCGGCGGCGTCGAACACCGAGCGAAGCCACTTCTCCCCGGCGGTGAACCTGTCGTCGCCGGCCGGGAGCGTGACCCTGACCGCCTCGCCCCAGCCGGCCAGGCCGGCCCCGTGATGTACCCAGGCGACCACGTCCGGCTGGGGGATTCGCTCGAGCAGGTCCCCGGGATCGGGCACGGCGACGGTACGGACGAGCAGGCGCCCCGATCCCTGGCGCTCCTTACGGCTCAGCACCCGCACTCTGCCATAGGAGTCCCGTACGCCGTCCGTGTCACCTCGTAACCCGCCACGAACCCACATTCTAGGCGGCGTCCGTCACTGCCCCGCTTTCCGGGTTGGCCAGCAGGCTCCCCTTCCGTGGCCGGGCTAGCCGGCTGGGCCACCAGACATGACGTCCGATGTCCAGCGTCAGCGCGGTCACGAGCACCGAGCGGACGATGATCGTGTCGAGCAGGACGCCCAGCGCGACCGCGAACCCGATCTCGGTGAATTCCACCAGCGGCAGCGTGCCGAGCATGGCGAAGGTGCCCGCCAGCACCAGGCCCGCCGAGGTGATGACGCCGCCCGTCGCGGCCAGGCCGGTGAGCGCACCACGCCAGGTCCCGGACCGGATCGACTCCTCCCGCACCCGGGTCATGAGGAAGATGTTGTAGTCGATGCCGAGCGCCACCAGGAACACGAAGACGAACAGCGGCAACCCGGTGTCCGCGCCCGCGAAGCCGAACACGTGCTTGAAGAACAGCGCGGAGATGCCGAGCGCGGAGCCGAACGACAGCACCACGGTGGCGATCAGCACGAGCGGCGCCACGATCGCCCGCAGCAGCAGGCCCAGGATGAGCAGCACCACGCCGAGGATCAGCGGGATAAGCAGGTCCCGGTCATGGGTGGCGGCGCTCTCCACGTCCTTGTTGATCGCGGTGCCGCCGCCGACCTTGGCGTCCGCGCCCGGGATGCCGTGCACCTCGGTCCGGACCTTATCCACCAGGGTGTAGGCGGCCGGGCTGTCCGGAGATGGCGTCATCGTCGCCTGCAGGAAGGACCGGCCTTCCCTGGTCACCGGCTGGGTGACCGACGCGATGCCGGGCGTGCCCGCGAGTGCGGTCCTGACCTGGCCCGAGCTGGACGCGGTGGAGATCACCTCGATGGGCTCTCCGGAGCCGGCCGGGAAGTACTTGGCCAGCACGTTCTGCGCGGCGATGGACGGCGGGGTGCCGCGGAACGATTGCGCCGCGGTCAGGGCGCCGAACTTGAACCCGATCATCCCGGCCGCGCCGGCCGCCAGCAGGATCGCGGTTACCAGCCACACCGTGCGCGGGCGGCGGCTGATGGCCTGGCCGGCTCGTGACCAGAGCCCGCGCCTGGTCGGCTCGGGCGAGCCGAAACCCGGCCGGACCGGCCAGAAGATCCACCGGCCGAAGATCACGAGCATCGCGGGCAGCAGCGTGATCATCGCGAGCAGCCCCACGGCGATGCCGACGGCGGCGACAGGGCCGAGCCCGGAGATGTCGTTGGATTCGGCCGCGAGCAGGCAGAGCATGCCGGCCACGACGGTCAGCCCGCTGGCGATGATGGCCGGGCCCGCCCGGCGCAGGGCCACCGCCATGGCCTCGTGCCGGTCCGCGTGCCTGCGCAGTTCCTCCCGGTACCTGGCGATGAGCAACAGCGCGTAGTCGGTGCTCGCGCCGATCACCAGGACGACCAGGATGCCCTCGCTCTGCCCGTTGACGGTCAGGTTGGCGTGCTGGGTGAGCAGGTAGATCACGGCCTGGGCCACGGTCAGCGCCACGCCCGCGGACAAGATCGGCAGCAGCCACAGCACCGGGCTGCGGTAAGTAAGCAACAGCAGCACGATCACCACGGCCAGGGTGGCGTACAGCAAGGTGCTGTCGATGCCCTTGAAGATCTTGATCTGGTCGGCCGCGCTCGCCGCCGGCCCGCCGACGTACACCTTCAGCCCGGCACTGTCCTTGCCGGCGGCATCCTTCACGTTGGAGATGAAGCCGCCGATGTCGCTGTTGAAGCCGAGGTTCGCGCCTATGACGGTCTGGATCGCCTTGTGGTCCTTGGACACCAGCGGTGGGGCGACCCGCCCGTCCACCGCGCCCAGTGAGGCGAAGTAACGCGCGTCGGCCTTCGCCTTCTGCAGGTCGGCCGCTGTCACCCCGCTGTCGCGCACGTACACGACCAGGGCGGGGTTGAGGTTCTTGGACTGGAACAGGTTCTGCTCGTTGAGTTCCTGGGTGGACTCGGCCGACGACGGCAGGTACGCCGACGCGTCGTTCTTCTCCGCTCCCTGCAGCTTGCCCGCCAGGCCCCCGAGCGCGGCGACCACCAGGATCCAGAACGCGACCACCAGGTACTTCGACCGGCGGCCGCAAACGAACGCGATCAGGCGGCTTCCGCCTGATCGCGGCTGATCTGGTCTGGCCCCTCTGACCCCGTCAGCTCCGGGGTCCCCGAACCCCGGAGCCTGTGAGTTCCTCGTGTGCTGACCCGGCGCATTACGGGGCGCCCCCGTGGTCCCGCGTGCCACGTCGTCCTCCTCACGTCTTGAAAGATCCTGATAGCATGTCCAAGGAATACGATGTATCGCATCGCCTGAGCATGTCAAGTTATATCTCGATTTTCGCCCCTTTCGGGGGTTTCTCGCTGTCCGGCCATTCCGGGCGTCAGGTCCCGGTTTCCCGCGGTATCCACCGTTCGGCTGATCCGAGCCCAGCGCCCGCCTGGGGGAGCCGGGGTGCGCGGAGCGGGGCAGAGCTCAGAGCAGGGAGAGCTCAGAGCAGGGTGAGCTGTTCGGGAGGCTCGGGGGAGCGGGAGTGCCTGCGGGGTGCGGGGACTTCAGGAGGTCTAGGGGCAGTGAGGACCGGGCGGCTGGGCGCGGCGGCCGGGCGCGTGCGGCCGATGCCGTGCTTTTCGGCGAGCTCGCGGACCTGGCCCGCGATCCGGTTCTGGTAGGCCTTCGGGGCGTAGGCGCCGTGCCCGTACAGGTCCAGGTAGCGGTCGACCAGCTCCGGATGCCTGGCCCGCAGCCAGGCGAAGAACCACTCGCGGGTACCCGGGCGCAGGTGCAGCACGATGGGCATGACGTGGGTGGCGCCCGTCGCGGCGATCTGACGGACGGCCGCGTCGAGCTGGGCGGGGGAGTCGGACAGGAACGGCACCACCGGGCCCATCAGCACGCCGCAGCGCAGCCCGCGCTCGTTCAGCGCCGCGCACGCCTCGAGCCGCCGTGCCGGCGCCGGAGTGCCCGGCTCGATTGATCGCCAGAGATCTTTGTCGACAAAGCCCGCCGAGACGTTGAGTCCCACCTCGGTGACCTCGGCCGCCTCGGCGAGCAGTTCGATGTCCCTGAGGATCAGCGTGCCCTTGGTCAGGATGGAGAACGGGTTGGCGGCGTCGCTGAGGGCGCGGATGATGCCGGGCATCAGCTGGTAGCGCCCCTCCGCTCGCTGGTAGCAGTCCACGTTCATGCCGACCGAGATGTGCTCGCCCCGCCAGCTCGGCGCGGCCATCTTCTTGCGGACCAGCTCGGGCGCGTTCACCTTTACTACTACCCGGGTGTTGAAGTCCGCGCCCGCGTCGAAGTCCAGGTAGGTGTGCGATTTCCTGGCGAAGCAGTTGTGGCTCACCACGCCGTTGGCGATGAAGTCGCCGGTCCCGGTGGTGATGTCGTACATCGGCACCTGCAGCCCGAGCCGCTCGACGCCGCTGACGCGGAGGCGGTCGCCGGTCCTCACCGCCGCGGCCTCGATCGACCGGCGCGCGGTGACGGCGGGGTCCACGGTGTGGAAGAACCGCAGCGCCTCGCCGAGCCCCCCGCGTACCCGGACGCACGCGCGCCCGGCTGGCCGCTCCACGGCGAAGCCGAAGCCGAGCGATTCCAGCGAGTACACCAGCCAGCCGTTGATCGCCGGATCGGCCGGAGCCAGCCGCAGGATCCCGTCCCGGTAGCTTCCGTGCGCGTCGAAGATGCCCGCAAGGAAGCCCTTGTGCCAGTCCGGGGACGGATGGTCCGGCCAGTCGAGCAGCCAGCTGAGCGCCCGCACCTGCTCGGCACTTCCGGTCCGGACCGCCGTCAGCTCGCGGCGCCCGGCGCGCCCCGCCGTGCCGGTCTCCTCGGTGACGCTGAAACCAGCGCACCCGATGCCCGCTCTGGCCAGGTAGCCGGCCGTCCTGGCCAGCCCTTCCCGGTTCTCGTGACCCGCCAGCGGGAGCCTGAACAGGTAGGTGCGGTCGGCGGGCCGGTCGAGCTGGGGATATGAGTAGTGGCCATCGCTCCCGTCGCCGCGGATCAGGCCGCACAGGTAGCCGCGCCGGTAGGCGGCCGTCTGCTTGGGCGGCTCGGCGAAGCCGCCGAGGCCCATCAGGGGCTGGCCGGCCGCCAGGTGCGGGCGCCGCCGCAGCCCGCCGCCGGTGACGTACCTCCACCCGCGCTCGGTCAGGAAGCGGTGATCGCCACTGCAGACGAGCTGGGTGCCGTCCTCAAGCAGGACCCTGTAGGCGGCCTTGACCGTGGACCAGTGCGCCAGCACGGTGGTGCGGACATACTCGCGGCCGCCGCCCCGCCGGACCGTGCCGTAGATCCCGTCCCCGGCCCGCAGCTGAGCCAGCGGCCTGGTCCTGCCGTCCGCCATCAGGATCGGCGTCTCGCCTTCCAGGCAATAAACACACGCATGCTGGCAGCCGCGATAGGGGTTGATGGTCCACTTGAACGGCATCCGGGACGCCTCGGGCACCCGGTTCACCACGGACTTGGCCTGTACCTCGAAGAAGGTCATGCCGCGGAAGCCCGGCGTATCGAATGTGCGGGCGACCGCGCCGCGCTCGATCAGCGGGAGCGCCCGGTCCCGGGGAGCGGTGAAAAGGTCCTCGCTCCCTCCGGTCTCCAGCGGCTCATCGAGCCGCAGATTGTCCCAGCGCATACCGGACATGATAGAATGATTGTTCGATGATTGCAAGGTTGCCGCCCTCCGGCTCGCCGGAAGTATTCAACCTCGCCTGGCCCGGGCGGCCCGGCGGTCAGTATGAAAACGGACGAAGTACAAAGCCAGAACAATTGGATAAAGACCGGCTCCTGAGAGATAGTGAGAGGGTAGTCACCCGGTACACGACGCGGAGGTTGCTGAATGGCGCTGTCGGCGGACGAGCAGCGTGCGCTCGCCGAGATCGAGCGGCGGCTCGTGACTGACGATCCTGGGCTGGCCACCTGCCTGACGGCATTCCGGCGCCCCGGGCCCGCCCGCGTCCTGCGCTCGCCCCGTGCGCGCATCATCGGCTCGCTGTTCACGGTGCTGCTCGTCGCGATGGTCTCGCTGATGGTCTACGCGATGATCCCGTTCCGCACGCACGGTGCGCGTACGCCCGCCACCCCGAGCGCGAGCCCTCCGGGGAACACCTCGATCGCGGCCACCGGGACCGGCGGCCAGCCGCAGGGCAGCCCGCCCGCCTCGGCCAGCATCGGTGCGAGCGCGGCTGGCGCCGCCTCATCCGTGCCTAAGTCCGTGGCGCCCTCGGCCGGGCACAGTGCGGGGACCAGCCAGGCTGAGCCGGCCAGGAGTCAGGCGGCAGACCAGGCCGCTGGCCCGTAAGCGCCGCCGGGACTGCCGTCAGGGCGACGGGTTACCGCGTGCCCGTTACCCGCTAAGGATTCCCGCCACAGCTGGACGAGGTAGCGTTCGAGGCCCTCGAGGGTCTTCTTCTCCTGCTGGAACTCGTCGCTGAGCGGGTTGCGGTGCCGGTCGAAAAGCTGTGCGTAACGGCGGGTCACCTGATCGCGGTTTCCGGCGTAGACGCGGACCGAATAATCCCCGACTCCGCCCGCGAGCCGCAGGCCGCGCACCGCGGTGCCGGCCAGGCCCATGCTGATGCTCAACTGCCCGCGCAGGTAGACGCTGCCCTTCGCTTCTTCGTCCCAGGCCTCGCCGCACGGCGGCGGTGACTCGTCCCACTCTTCGAGGACGAGCCGGACGTCGATGTCCTCCTGCAGGCTGCCGACCCAGAGCTGCTCGCGGTTGGTGCTGATGAGCGCGCCTACCGGGGGTAGCGGACCGCCCGGGGCATCCGGGTCGACAGACGGGTCATGAATCCGGAACATCCTACGCTCTGGAGTCACCGGTATGACCAGCTGTAGAAGTCTGCGGCTCATGGCTTAGCCCTCCCCCCTTGGCACGTTGCTACCTTGTACAACAGCCCGCTAGCTAGCAAATCTAGACTGCGGACGCAGATCATGCAGGGCGAAACGACGCGGAAATGCTAATCGTAACCACTTGACTACATGCTGCAGCGGTGTACCGTCATATCTGTTATGAACCTTGTGTCCGAACTTGACCTGCCTGCGTTCGATTACTCCGCAGCTGATTTCTCGGCCGACCGCTACCACCAGCAGCTTGCCGAGACCCGTCAGCGCGGCTGGCTGGCCAAGTCGCCACTTGCCTTTATCGTCCTCGACCACGACGCCGGGGAGTTCTTCCTGCGGTCTAAGAAGACCGCGTTCCCCGGCCGCCAGATCGCCGAGTTCTTCGGCGTCACCAGCGGCCCGCTAGCCGAGCACATCGACGCCAACATCCTGAACCTCGACGGGGAACAGCACCGGCGGCTGCGCGCCCTGGTCGGGCCGGCCCTCACGCCGCGCGCGGCGGATCGCTGGCGCCCGGTGATGCGCGGTTTCCTGGAGCGGCTGTGGTCTCCGGTCGCCGCCCACGGGGGATGTGACTTCGTGGCCACGGTGGCGCGGCCTTACCCGTCGCTGACGATCGCGTCCGTGCTCGGGGCTCCGCAGCAGGACGCGGAGCGTCTGCACGCCTGGTCCAGCTGGGTGCAGCGGCAGTTCGACATCCGGGCGCTCGAGACCAGCCGTGAGGACATCGAGCGGGCGGTGATGGAGGTCGAGGAGTACGTCACCGGGCTGCTCGAGGCGAGGCGGGCCGCTCCGGCCGATGACCTGATCAGCGAGCTGCTGGCGGCGCGGGACCAAGGAGACCGGCTGTCCGCCGCGGAGTGCGTCCAGCTGGTCACGAACCTGCTGGCCGGGGGCATCGACACCACCGCGGGCCAGCTCGCGCACGCGATCCGGCTGTTCGCGGGGCACCCCGCCCAGTGGGCACTGCTGGCCGCCGAGCCCGCCCTGGTCCCGCGTGCGGTCGAGGAGGTGCTGCGGTTCGAGCCCGTCACGCCGTTCACCGCGCGGATCTGCCTGGAACAGGTCGAGCATCGCGATGTCGTCTTCCCGGCGGGCACGATCGTGGCCGTCTGCGCGGAGCGAGCCAACCGCCAGCACGAGGACGGCGAGAGCTTCGACATCACCGCGCCGCGCGAGGGCCGGCTGCTCACCTTCGGCGCGGGAACTCACTACTGCCTGGGCGCGAACCTGGCCCGGGCCGAGCTCGAAGAGGCGCTGGCGTTCCTCGCGCCGCGCACGGCAGGACTCGCCCTGGACGGACCGCCTCAGCTGGGCGGGGTCGAGGGCGTCTACGGGGTCGACAAGCTCCCCATCATCTGGCCGGGTTCATCCACGACGAGCCCGAACCATGATCCGGCGCCGGACGTGTCATAAGTAGGCGCTACTCGCCCGCGGCGAGTACGACCTGAGGGGTTCGCACGATGCAGGCACCAGCGAAGTCCACTCATCGGAGGTCACTTAACGTGCCCGCTCGGCTACCAGAACGGAGGCCCGTGCCCGTCCTGGGTCTCGAGCTGGCCGCGGGCCGCCGGGCCCCGGACGCCTATCCGGCCCAGGCGCCGTACCCCGGTCCGGGTCCCTACCCAGGCCAGGCCGTGGGCGCGCGGCCCCGCCCGCCGACGGCACAGGGACCCCATACCGTCCCCGGGCCCCGGCCTGCCGCGGGATTCCATGCCGCCGGGAACGTCGCCCAGGAAATAGCGGGCGCCGGCCAGGGCGCCGCTGGTCGCGGGCGCCGCGGCCTCATGCTTGCCGTCTGCTGCATGAGCCTGTTCATGGTCGGCCTGGACAACACGATCGTGAACGTGGGGCTGCCTGACATCGGCCGGGACCTGCACGCCGGCGTCTCCGGCCTGCAGTGGACCGTCGCCGCCTACACGATCGCGCTGGCCGCGCTGCTGATGTTCTCCGGCGCGATCGCCGACCGGATCGGGCGCCGGACCATCTTCCAGGTCGGCCTCTCGCTGTTCACTCTCGGCTCCTGGCTGTGCAGCCTGGCGCCCAGCCTGAGCTGGCTGATCGGCTTCCGGATCCTGCAGGGCGTGGGGGGCTCGATGCTGAACCCCGCGGCGCTCGGCATTATCACGAACAGCTTCACCCGCCCGGCCGAACGCGCCCGGGCTATCGGCGTGTGGGACGGCGTGTTCGGCCTGTCCATGGCGCTCGGCCCGGTGCTTGGCGGCGTCCTGGTCGGGACGGTCGGCTGGCGCGGCATCTTCTGGGCGAACATTCCGGTCGGGCTGGCCGCGGTCTCGCTGACCGCGCTGTTCGTGCCGGACTCCAGGGCGCCGCGGTCCCGCCGCGCCGACCCGGTGGGCCAGTTCCTCATCATCGTGATGCTCGGCTCGCTCGCCTACGCGATCATCGAGGGTCCCGGGCTCGGCTGGCGCTCCCCGGAGATCTTCGGCTTCTTCGCGCTGGCGGTGGCCGCGCTCGCGGTGCTGCTCGCCTACGAGCCCCGCCGGGCGGAGCCCATGCTCGAATTCAGGTTCTTCCGCAGCGTCCCGTTCGCGGGGGCCAACCTCAGTGCGGTCTGCGCGATCGCCGCGATGGCCGGGTTCCTGTTCCTGTCTACCCTGTACCTGCAGGACGTGCGGGGCCTGTCCGCGCTGCAGGCCGGCCTGACGATCCTGCCGATGCCCGTGGTCATGGCGCTGTGCGCCCCGCTGGCCGGCCGGATGGTGGCTAAACGGGGCCCGCGGATTCCCCTGGTCATCGCGGGAGCCGCGCTGACCATCAGCAGCGCCGCGCTGTCGCGGCTCACCGGCACGACCGAGCACCCCTACCTGATCGTCACCTACGCCCTGTTCGGGATCGGGGCCGGCATGGTGAGCTCTCCCATCACCAACGGGGTCATGTCCGGGGTGCCGAAGACCCAGGCGGGGATGGCCTCCGGCATGAACTCCTCCAGCCGTCAGCTCGGCCAGTCGCTGGGCGTGGCCATCGTGGGCTCGGTGCTGGCGGCCAGCATGCGCGGCTCGATGCAGACCGGCTTCGTCCAGGCAGCACACGCGGGCTGGTGGATCCTCGCGGGCTGCGGCTATGTCGTGCTCCTGCTCGGCCTGGTCTGCACCACGCGGTGGGCCAGGGCCACCGCGACCAGGCTGTCTACTTGACGCGAGTCGCGCCTCCGGGCGGCTACGACTGCTGCCCGGCGATCTTCCGCAGGGCCACTAGGTCGGTGATGGTGATATCCCGCTGGCCGGTGCTGATGATGCCCCGCCGCCGCCAGTTGGCCAGGGCCCGCGTCACGGTCGCCCGCGACGCGCCGGTCAGGCTGGCCAGTTCCTCCTGGGTCAGCGTCATCGGCGTCCGGGCCTCGCTGTCGCGCCAGTCCGCCAGCTCGAGCAGGAGCACGGCCAGCCGCTGCGCGCCGCTGGTCACCGAGCGGGTGCGCAGCATCGACTCCGCGTCGTTCCACCGCCGGGTGACCATCCGCCGGTAGGCGCGGTCGGCCCCGTCGTGCGTGTCAAGGAACGCGCTGAACTTCTCGTACGCCACGATCAGCGCGCGCACCGTGCCGACGGCCTGCACGGTGGCGGTCCGGTAGCCGGTGGTCTCGCCGGCTACCTCTCCGACGGTGTCCCCGCGCCCGCGTAGCGCCAGCGTCAGCTCGTGCCCGTCGCTGGTCACGCCGACGATCTTGACCCAGCCCTCCACCAGCACGAACACGTGGGTAGCCGGCTCGCCCTCGACGCACATCACGGTACCGGGCGGATAGACGGCGGTCCGGCCGAGGCCAGCCAGGACGGTCCGCTCATCGTCGGTGAGCAGAGCCCAGAAGCCCTGGGCAGGTCCCGTCCTGTGCAGGTTCATATCACCGTAGCAGTCCAGCAGCCGGCCAGCGGATTGGAGCCTTCCCTGGCTCTACGATGAGCCATCCCGGGACGGTTGACAAACCCCGAGGTAACACGCGCGTCTTCCCGGCCCGCTGAGCCATTGGGGGAACGCTGCTCGGCGGGCCGGGAAGAGCCGGGGAGGCGGGGGCGGGGGAGGCGGGCCGGACCGGCAGGTTAGCGGCCAGGAGGCCGGCCCGGCCCGTCTCCTCACGCCCCCAGAAGGACCGCCGCGGTCCAGAGCAGGAAGCACGCGACGGTGATGAAAGTCCAGGTTTGCGCGAGCTGGATCCGCTCCCGCCGGACGCGGGCCGCGCCGAGCATCATGTCCACGCGCGCCCAGGACCAGGCCGCCTGGCTGTCCTCGACGGACGGCGTGCTCAGCCACCGCACCCGGGGATCGAGTGGCGCGCCCGTCCGCCAGCGGTGGTCGTTGAGCTGGTCGAGGAGCGGGCGGCCGGCCAGTAGCAGCAGCGCGGCCGTCCGGAGCCAGCACAAGATCACGCAGCCGAGCAGGCTGACGGTCACCACGCCCGCCAGCCCGGTGCGCAGTACGGAGGGCGAGAACGTGGCCTCCAGGGCGATACCGATCGTGAGCGCGCTCAGAACGCTTCCGCCCAGGATCGTGCTGCCACGTGTGTTGCTCAGCAGCACGGCCATCTCGGCGATCTGGTTCTGGGCGGGCCCCCGATCTGGCGCCTCACGGTCGGCACCGAAATGATCGTCACCGAAGCTGTGTCGCCCTCTCATTGCTTCCGCCGGTACAGCTACGGTCACGGCCATCGCTCTCGCCTCCGTACGTGCGCTTAACCTTCCAGGTAAGCGAATCAGGCCGGAGGCCCGGCCGCTGCGCCACGCGAGACAGCCTCGCTGTCTCATCTGACGCAGCAGGAAATCAGCCGCAGCCGCAGGCCCCGCCGCAGCAGCCCCCGCCGCCGGCGGGACCGGCCGGCCGGCCGGAAGCGCGGCCGCCCACCGAGATCGTCGACAGGAGCTTCACCGTGTCGTCGTGGCCCTGCGGGCAGGTGCACGGAGCCGAGGACTCGGCCATCGGCCGGTTCAGCTCGAACGTGTCGCCGCAGGCGCGGCAGCGGTACTCGTAACGGGGCACAGTGCCAGTTTAGCGGGCCGGTTTACGCGCCGGGCGCGGACTCGCTATCCCTCCTGGCCGGGGCGGGCTTGTCGCTGCTCATTCCCGGGGCGGGGGAGCGAAGGCCCGCTCCGTTCGGGACCATGGCGGCCGGACCGGTTACCGGCGGGACCTTGTCGTCGTAGTAGAACTGCTTGCCGCGCAGCAGCGAGACCAGCGCGCCGGTCAGCGACATGACCGCGGCCGCGGTGAACACGATGACCAGGCCATGGTGGAACGGCGCCGAGATCAGGTGCGGGAAGAACTGCCTGCCGGTGAGGACCTGTACGTTGTGCGCGGGCAGGTGCTGCAGCACGCCGGATGGCCTGAGCAGGTTCTGTATCGGGTTGTAGCCGAGCAGCGCGGCGAACAGCGTGCTGACCGGGGGCAGGTGGCTGACGTGCGAGGCTACCGCCGTAGGCACGCCCTGGGCGGTCAGGCCGCTGGTCAGCGTGCGGGGCAGGGTCGAGGCCAGCCCGGCGATCATCAGCGAGAAGAAGATGCCGATGGACAGGGCCATGCCGGAGTTCTGGAAGGTGGACCGCATGCCCGAGGCCGAACCCCGGTGCCTGGCCGGCACCGAGCTCATGATCGCGGAGGTGTTCGGCGAGGCGAACAGCCCGGAGCCGACCCCGTTGCCGAAGATCAGCAGCGCGAACACCCAGTAGGAGAAGTCCACCGGGAGCAGCATCAGCCCGACGAAGCAGAGAGCCGCCAGCAGCAGGCCGGAGGTGGCGAACAGCCGCTGCCCGTACCGGTCGGACAAGGTGCCCGAGATCGGCCCGGCGATCAGGAAGCCCGCGGTGAGCGGCAGCATGTAGATCCCGGCCCACAGCGGGGTGACCGCGAAGTCGTAGCCGTGCTGTGGGAGCCAGATGCCCGCGAGCCAGATGACCAGCATGAACTGCAAACCGCCGCGGGCGATCGAGCCGAGCAGGCTGGCCGCGTTACCCGCCGTGAAGGCCCGGATCTTGAACAGGCTCATCTGGAACATCGGCTCGGCGATCTTCGTCTCGAAGATGCAGAACGCGACCAGCACCGCGGCGCCGCCGATCAGCCCGCCGATGATCCAGGGGTTCGTCCACCCGGTCGCGTGCCCGCCATAGGGCTGAATCCCGTGGGTAATGGCGACCAGCAGCGCCCCCAGGCCCAGCACGAACATGATGTTCCCGACCCAGTCGATCCTGGCGCGCCTGGTGGTCGCGATCTCGCGCAGGCTCCTGTACGCCCAGACGGTGCCGAACAGCCCGATCGGCACGTTCACCCAGAACACCAGGCGCCAGTCCACCGCAGCCAGCAGGCCGCCCAGCAGCAGCCCGACGAACTGCCCGGAGATCCCGGCGATCTGGTTGATGCCCAGGGCCATGCCGCGCTTGTTGGCCGGGAAGGCGTCGGTCAGGATCGCGGCCGAGTTCGCCATCAGCATCGCCCCGCCGAAGGCCTGCACGAACCGCCATCCGATCAGCCACATCGCCCCGCCCGAGCCGGTCAGCGGGTCGAGCGACAGCGCGATCGAGGCCAGCGTGAAGACAACGAAGCCCAGGTTGTAGATCTTCACCCGGCCGAACATGTCGCCCAGCCGTCCCAGCGTCACCACACACACCGACTGGACGAGCAGGTACCCGAGGATCATCCACAGCAGGTAGGTGATGTTGCCGGGGGCGAGCGGGTTCAGGCCGATGCCGCGGAAGATGGCGGGCATCGCGATGATCACGATCGAGGCGTCGATCGTCGCCATCGTCATGCTCAGCGTGGTGTTGGACAGGGCGATCCACTTGTACCGTCCCGCCTGCCCGCCGTTGGCCGCGGTTGAGCCGTTCACGTGTCCCGAGTCAACGCTTTGCCGCACGTTAACCCAGTCTACAGCGAATCACTTGCTTGATGGCAACTATCTTCTCCGGGCTGCCGCCTCAGGGTGCGAACTGCCCGCCGTCGGCCGGGTCATCCGGGGCGGCGGGCGTCCGCTCGACGATGTAGTACACGGCGACCGCGGCGATCAGCACGAAGGAGGCGACGTCGCTGAACAGCGCGATCACGATGGCGGCTACGTAGACCAGCCCGCCGCCGACGAACCGCACCCGGGCCGGCCAGTGCCGCTCTGGCGGCAGCGGCTGCTCCACGCGGTGGCCGTGCAGCGTCCACTCGAAGATCGAGCCGAAGCCGACCGACATGCCGAGGAAGACCCCGCCGTAGAGCATCATCGCGACCTGCGTGTTCCAGTCATGCCGGGAGAAGTAGTCCGCCACGTTCGCGGTGGCGAACGGGATCAGCACCACGAACAGGAGCAGGACCAGGTTGAGGAAGAGCAGCGTCCGGTCCACCTTGACGATGGACCGGACCAGCACGTGGTGGTTGACCCAGACGATGCCGATCATGAAGAAGCTGATCAGGTAGGCGAGGAACGCCGGCCATTTCTCGTGCAGCTGGTCGGTCAGGGAACCATGCCCGGCGGGCCCGGCCACGGTGAGGTCGAGCGCGAGCAGCGTGATGGCCACGGCGAAAACGCCGTCGCTGAACGCCTCGAGCCTGGACCGGTCCATCAGCCTCCCCAGTCTTCAGCTGGCCGCGGGTTCCGGATCGACCTTGGCCAGGATCTGGTCCACGCAGTCCTGGATGCGCCGCTGCCGGCCCGGCATGTCCTTGCTGGCGAAGTTGTCCAGAATGGCCAGCACGCGGTCCTGGCCGTTCAGGATGTCGAGCTGCTGCTTGGCCATCTCGTGCAGCGCGATCAGGGTCTCGTGGTCGGCGAGGGCACGGCGGTCGCTGGCGGCCTGCGCCCGGTTGGCGCTGACCTGCAGCGAGACCATGATGGACAGCTGCGGCAGGTTCAAGATGGTGAGCAGCAGGGGCCACGGCGTCTTGTCGAACCCGACGATATTGCCGAGGAACAGCCAGAGCACGATGCCCGTGGTGATGCCGATGAACACGTACATCGAGCCGCAGAACTTGTTCACCACGTCCGCGATCCGGTCCAGCAGGCTGGTCCCGCGGACGTGCTGGGACAGCACCAGCTTGGGCTTGTGCTCTTCCGGGTTCTCCCTGATCTTCAGCGCGCGCTCGCGGACGTGCGCGGTGGCCTCCTCGATCGCGCGCAGTGCGGCCGCGTCGGTGTGCGGGCGCGGGACACGGGGCGAGTCGGCGGCCTGGGTCTCAGCAGGTGAGATTGTCTCGGTCATCGTGATCCTCCGTGCTGGCAGGCGCCGATGGCCCGCCGTGACCAGCAACTAGCGACTGCCACAACCTAGCGCTCTTTCCTGGAAACCGGCGTGCGTGTCCGGCCAGGCTCTTAGGTGGCGCAGCCCTACTCCGTGGTGAACCAGCGGTCAGCCAGCGAGGCGAGTGTCGGGCGACCTGGTCCGGGCAGCTTCCGCAGCCAGGTGGTGAGGTTGCTATGTCTGTGCAGGATGGCCCAGGCGAGCAGGCGCTGGCGAAAGTCGCGGTCGAGCTGGCCGCGGGTGTAGCCGTAGGCGGTCAGCACCCGGCGCAGGAAACGGCTGTCACCCCTGGACATGTGGATTCCGACCGCGACGAACTCGTATTCGCGGGTGCCGCGGATGGCGTTGTCAAAGTCGACCAGCCCGGACAGCCGCCACGCCCCGCCGTGAGCCTGGACAGCCAGCAGGTGAGGACGCCTGATCTCGGTATGCAGCAGCACCGGCGGACCAGATCCGAGCGCGACATCATCAAGGAAACCGGGAAGCTGGTCCGCCCATGCCGGCGGCAGGCACAATTCGCGATGTCGTGCGGCGTAGCTGTTCCGCCGGGCCGCGACGAAAGCCGTCCAATCGTCGGGCCACCAGTTCTCAACCAGGGGCGGGGACACCTTGTGCATCGCCGCGATCGTCTCGCCGAGGTGATCCGCGAGATGATACCGCTCCCTATTGGGGATCTGGTTCCACGCGATATCGAGCCGTACGCCAGGCAGGCGGCTCATCAGGACATATCCCCAGCCATCGTGTTCCCCGGCGGCGTGCACCAGCGGTGTGGGGGTGGGCAGCTTCCCCTGGACGGCGGCCAGGACATCTGTTTCGAGCCTGCATTTCGCCAGGGACGTCGGGGGGAACAACTTGAGAACCAGATCACCGGCCGCGTATACCGGCCGCGAACCGCGTGCGAACCGCGACAAGCCGGGGGTATTCACGCCGAGCAGCCGGCACAGTTGATCAACTCCGGGACGCAGCGCCGCCTCGTCTTTGCAGACGACCCGGGCAACGTCACGCGTATAGGCCGCCGGCAGCACAGCCATGAGTTATAGCCTCCCTGTTTGCGGCCCGGGCCACGCCCTCACGTCGGTGCAGAAAAGACGATGGCCGTCAGCGAGATGACACGTTCCCGCCGGTCTAACCATTCGCGCCGTCCGGGCGAGCCGGGCTGCCTGCTGAGGCTTCCGCTTCATTTATACGCTTGATGTATTCTTTTCCTCGTGGTGTTATATATAGGTAAGAACCCAGATCGAATGGCTGCGGCACGCGCCGCAACTTGCCGATCCTGTCCTTGTTCCCTTGTGGATCCATCTTTTGTTCGATGAGGCCTATGTCGCGGATACGGCGCAACTCCCTCAGCAGCGCATCAGTATACCTATAGTTGGTAGCAGTGTGATCCGCCAGCTTATTCAGATGCTTCCTCTCCAACGCCGTCACGAGCGATGCCAGTATGAGTTGTATATCATTAAGATTCTCGGTATGATTTTCTTGGGTCTCCTTGAGCTCCTTGATCTGGCCTTGCAGTTTGACGCTCAGGCCGCCGACTCCGAATTCCTGAACATTACTCAGCACCTGCGGTCGTATCAGGATGGCGACTATTACCAGCCCAACGACAATCACAACCAGGTTGGCTACGCTGATCTGGCGGCTTGCCGAAATCGTTCCCGTAACGATGAGGCCAATATAGGCGCCGACTAGGATAAGCAGCGCTGCTCCAGCGGCAAAGCGAAATATCGGCCATTTATTCGGCGGTGACGGCGTCACGGACCGTTCAATTTCGACTTCGACCTTGGCGCCGTCCGCAAAAAGTTTCGGGAAATTCTCCCCGGCTTCCCTGAACCGGCCCGCGTTCATGAATGCCATGAAGGCTTCCTGCTCTGATATAACCTGACCCGCAGGACGACGGGAATCTTTGCGAACCCAGATTTCGTCTTCTGATTTATAGTACTTTGCTCCTGGCACGTGGACCTTGGCAGTGACCTTGCCCAAGTCGATGTACATGCGGCCATCGCCGACGGGCAGCAATTTCATGGACGAAAGCATAATCCTGCCCGCCCCACTAGTCGAGCATGATCAGCCGGGCCCTGATCCATTTGCCGACCCGGATACGAAAAAAGGTGTCAAAACGCCCATAACTGCCGACCCGGCACTTTAGTTACTTGCCTCTCGGCTGGCTAAACACGCCCCATCACGTTGACGATTCCCGTCCACCCGCCTGCCGTGGCCGCGGGTGTCGATGGCGTTTTAGCTGGCGCCTCTAGTGCAAGGTGGAGACGGCCGCCGATCCGATTGTGGAAACCTGAATTGACTGATATGCCAGCAAGCAGGCCACTCGCCATTGTGCCAGGGACCCGAGATGACGATGGGCACCGGCCCAGGTCAGAGGAGACTGTCATGCACGAGATCACCATGGACCGGGACCGGTTCCTCAAGCTGTTCAAGGGCCGCGCGATGATACTGACTCAGCTTCCACCCGGATACGGCAGGGAGCTGGCGAGCAGGGTCAGTGAAGCATCGGGCCGCTGTGATGTCTCGCTGCGGACGACGGCCGAGCACCTAGCGCTCTTCGAACTGCTCCGGGAGGATGCTGGTATCGCTCCCCCTGCCGGGGAACTGGCGCTGCGTGATGAGCGCGGGCAGCCGACGGCCGCAGGCCGGGCGATCGAGGATTATGTCCGGGCCGCGCAGGGGATGGATGAGTTCTTTGACGCTGAGATGTACCTGGTCCGCGTGACTGGCCCTCAGATTCCGCGCCGGATACCCGAACGCCCGCTCACGTCGGCCGGTAACTACCTGCTTGAGTTGTGGCGCACCGATCCTGAGGACCCCAGGTGCATTCCCCCGCCCGGCGGCGAGGGGGTCCTCTTCAGCACCTCGCAGTTCTCGCTCCGCAACTGCGGGAACCGGGCACGACGTGCCCCGAAGCCATCCTGGCGAGTCGACCTGCAGACGCCGGGAGGTGGCGTCGGTTGCCTGAACGGCATGGCCCGTATCAGGCTCACCGCGATGTATAACGATCCTTCTCAGATGCGCGAGGCGCTGGCCTGGCGCCTCTTCAGGCAGGCGGGCGTGCCATCGCCGCGTCACACCTACGCCAAGCTAGCCTTTGATGCCGCCTACCGCGGTCTTTTCTTGGTCATCGAACACATCGACAAGAGGTTCCTGAAGGATCGCTTCGGGAAGAATCACCAGGGCAACCTCTACAAGGCGCGCTGCGGCGACATCGGGTGCGCAACTCTTGAGTACAGGACCGGGACAGGTGGCGATGACACGGGGTCACAGTATTTCATTCCCGGAGCTGATCGTCACACGTACCGGCTGCAAACTAACAAGAACGATCCCGGGAAAAATTCCTACGATGATCTCGCCTGCCTGATCAGGACGATCAACGGGATCGGGCTGCCGGGCGGCCCGGGACGATTTGACACAGACGCCTACCGCGAGTCGATGGATCAGATCATGAATACCCGCGCATTCCTCAGGTGGGCAAGCGTCAATATCCTGCTGGGTGGCTGGGATACCTATTTCGCCACCCCGTCTAACTACTTCCTGTACAACTCGGGACGCGAGGGGGCGCAGAATGATTTCATCGCGGCACCTTACTTCCATTTCATTCCATGGGACTATGATAATTGCCTGGGTGTTGATTACTTCGGGGTGCGCTGGCAATACGCCAACATTCTCGACTGGCCGAGCAGCACGATCCCTTACTGGAAGAACCGGAGGTCCTCCAGGATCCCGCTGGTGCAGAACCTGCTGAGTAATCGCGACTACCTGCAGTACTATGCAGATCACATGGAATATGTGCTTGATGCCCTATTCAGCCCCAGAAAGATTGCCGCACAGATCGGCGGGGAATTTGACGGCGGCCTGTGGGACCGGGTCCGCCAGGCAGCCTATCTCGAATCGGATACTCCCGACGGGCGGCCTTTCACCGGCCGGAAGTTCAGCAACCACGAGGTATATCGGAATGGATGCCTTCAGGGCGAAGTACGACATGGAAAGGCGAAAATCGAGGGCATCGTGCACTATGTGCGAATGCGGCGTGACAGCGCACGAGCCCAACTGAAACAGCTAAGGCAGACAATTCCATCCTCCGCCGATAGTGCAAGCTTCCCGGCCGCAATGGAACCGCTGCCGCGCTAGCCCGGATCAGGTGCTGCTGCTCGTAATAGTCTTAGCACGTGCCGAGGGGAACGAGCCAGCGGGAGCCGGGTGGCGTGGCGGCCCTGGCCGGGCAGGGGCCGGCCGACGAGCTGGTTCCGGCGGGATTCCGGCTGCGGCCCGACCCGCGCACGCGCACGCTGGCCGACGGGATGGTGATCACGGGCGGTTACCCCACCCGGGTGCTGCGGCTCAGCCCGGCCGGGGCGCGGCATGTGGCCGGCTGGTGGGCGGGCACGCCGGTGCCGGGCAACGCGAAGGCCCGCGCGCTGGCCCGCCGCCTGCTCGACACAGGGATCGCGCATCCCATGCTGAAGCCGGACCCGGCGGGCAGGCCGGAGGTGACGGTGGTCATCCCGGTCCGCGACCGGCACGCCGAACTGGCCCGCTGCCTGGCCGGGCTGAGTGACGTGCAGCGGGTGATCGTGGTGGACGACGGCTCACGGGACCCTGACGCGATCCGGAGGGCGGCGGCCGCGGCCGGGGCCAGCGTGGTGCCGCGCCCGGTCAACGGCGGGCCCGCCGCGGCCAGGAACACCGGCCTGGCCGCGGCGCAGACGCCGCTGGTGGCGTTCCTCGACTCCGACTGCGTGCCAGAACCCGGCTGGCTGGACGCGCTGCTGCCGCACTTCGCCGATCCCGCGGTGGGCGCGGCCGCTCCGCGCATCGTCCCGCACGAAGCCGGGCGCACCTGGCTAGCGCGGTACGAGGGATCCAGCTCCACCCTGGACATGGGCCGCCGGGCCAGCATCGTCCGGCCGGGATCGCGGGTGCCCTACGTACCCGGCGCCGCACTGGTGGTCCGCAAGGAGGCCGCCGGGACCGGTTTCGCCGAGGACATGCAGGTGGGGGAGGACGTCGACTTCGTTTGGCGGCTGGGCGCGTGCGGCTGGCGGGTGCGTTACGAGCCCGCGGCCGCCATGGGGCACCAGCACCGGGTTCGGCTGCGCGAGTGGTTCGCCCGGCGCAAGGATTACGGTACGTCCGCGGCCGCCCTTGAACTCCGGCATCCCGGCGCGGTCCGCCCGCTTTACGCCTCGGCGTGGACCGCGGCGGCCTGGCTGGCGGCGGCGCTCGGCCATCCGGAGGCCGGGGCCGTGGTCACCGGCACCGGCACCGCCCTGCTGGCCCGGCGGCTGGCCCAGGTCACCGGCGAGGCCTGGCCCCGCCCGCCCGGCTCGGCCGCGTGGAGAATGGCCGTCAGCCAGGCCGCCGGCGGGACGCTCGCCGCGGGCCGCCCGCTGGGCAGCGCGATCTCCAGGACGTGGTGGCCGGTGGCGCTGCCGGCCGCGATGGCAGTGCGCCGGCTACGGCTGCCGCTGGCCGCGCTGGTGCTGGCGCCGCCGCTGCTGGACTGGCTGGATCGAAGGCCGCCGCTCGACCCGGCGCGGTACGTGGCCGCCCGGCTGCTCGACGACGCCGGGTACAGCGCGGGGGTATGGCAGGGGTGCGTGGAACGACGGACCGTTCGGCCCCTGCTACCGGTGCTGCGCGGGCGGGACCGTCATTTATGCGCTGTCATTTATGCAGGCCCCGGCTGAACTCGGCAGGCACGATGATGTCATCCGGGGACAGCTCGCCGATGCAGGACCGGCCGAGCGCGAGCAGCGTCGAGTCGATGCCGCCGCGGAGCACGTCGAAGACGTTCTTAACGCCCGCGGAGCCGTTGGCGGCCAGCCCCCACAGGTAGGCACGGCCGATCATGACCGCCCGCGCGCCCAGCGCGAGCGCCTTGACCACGTCGCTGCCGCGCCGGATTCCGCCGTCGAGCAGCACCTCGATCTGCCCGCCCACGGCGTCGGCCACGCCGGGCAGCGCCCTGATGGAGGCCGGGGTGCCGTCCAGGTTGTTGCCGCCGTGGTTGGACACCGAGATCGCGGTGGCCCCGGCGTCGACGGCGCGGCGGGCGTCGTCGGGGCGCATGACGCCCTTAACCATGAACGGGCCGCCCCACTGCTCGCGCAGCCAGGCGATGTCGTCCCAGGTCGGCGGCGGGGTCTGCATCCACTCGCCGTAGACGCCGAAGAACGTGGGCGCCGGCTCACCCGGGGCGGCCATGTTAGGCACGGTGAGATCGGGCAGGCCGCCGTGAAAGAGCCACTCGCGGACATAGCCGAGCTTGAGGATGCCCTCGGGGGCGAGGCGCACCAGGGTCCGCAGGTCCATCTTCTCCGGTATCGCGGGACTTCCCCAGTCCCGGCCGTTGGCGAACGACCAGTCCAGGGTGACGATCAGGCCCTTGGCGCCCGCCCGGCGGGCGCGCTCCATGCGCTGGACGATCTGGTCCCTGGTGCCCGACCAGTAGGTCTGGAAGAACAGCTTGGAGTTGACCTCCGCCACTGTTTCCACCGGCATGCTGCCGAACGAGCTCAGGCCCATCGCGGTCCCGGCCTCGGCCGTGCCCCGGGCCACGCCCGCCTCGCCCTCGGGGTGCACGGCCTGCACGCCGGTCGGGGACGCGATCACCGGCAGCGCTATCTGGAGCCCGAGCACCGACGTGGCCAGGTCCCGGGCAGCGGGCAGGTTGGCGATGCGCGGCGGGGCGAACCGGAGCTCGCTGAACGCCGCGAGGTTGTCCTGCAGGGTGACGCCCTTCTCGGCGCCGGCCATCAGCGCCATGTACACCGGTCTCGGCAGCCGCCGCCTCGCCCTCCTGCGCGCCTCCTCGACCGTCTCGAACCACTCGCGTGTGCTTGCCATCGGTCTCCCTCGCGCGCCCTGACCGAGCGCCTGAGGATTATTTTGGCACTCAGTGACGTAACTATCCAGTTCCCTTACCCCGTAGTATCCACGTTCATGTCTGCCGAGGGCACCGGGCTCGTGCCCGGCGACCACCCCGACCGGATCAGGTGGAACGCGAAGTACGCGGCCGGCTTCGTGCCGTCCTTCCGCCCGCATCCGCTGGCCGCGCGGGCGCTCGCCGCGGGCCTGCCCGGCGGCCAGGTGGCCGACCTGGCCTGCGGCCCCTCGGGCGCGGCGCTGCTGGCCGCGGAGCAGGGACGCCGGGTCACCGCGGTGGACATATCGGAGGCGGCGCTCGGGCTGCTCGGCGCCGAGGCCGAGCGGCGCGGGCTCAGTCACCTGATCACGCTGGTGCACGCGGACCTTTCCGCCTGGGTCCCGGAACCGCGGTCGCACGCGCTGGTGCTCTGCGTGGGCTTCTGGGACGCCACCGTCTTCCGCGCGGCGGCCGCCGCGGTGGCGGACGGCGGCCTGCTGGCCTGGGAGGCCCTCACCGCCGACGCCCGCCGGAAGCGTCCCGGCCTGCCGCCCGAGTGGTGCCTCGCACCGGGTGAACCCGCGTCGCTCCTGGCGCCGGGCTTCACTGTGCTGGAGCAGAGCGAGGTGCCGGGCCGCGACCGCCGCCGTCTCCTGGCTCGGCGGGATGGCGCTGCGCCCACTGGCCGATGTCGCGGTGTTCGATCGCGGCGGCCATGAGGCCGGGAAAGGCGTCCGGGGTGCAGGCGAACGCGGTCACCCCGAGCCCGGCCAGCGCGGCAGCGTTGTCGTGGTCGTAGCCGGGCACCCCGTCGTCGGACAATGCGAGCAGGGCGATCACTTGCGTGCCCGCGGCGGTCATGTCCGCGATCCGGCGCAGCATCTGGTCCCGGTTGCCGCCCTCGAACAGGTCGCTGATCAGGATGAAGATCGAGCTGGCCGGGCGGGTGATCAGCTGCTGGCAGTAGGCGACCGCCTGGTTGATGTCGGTGCCGCCGCCGAGCTGGGTGCCGAACAGCACGTCCACCGGATCGCCGAGCTGGCCGGTCAGGTCCGCGACCGAGGTGTCGAAGGCCACCACCGAGGTGCGCAGCGACGGGATCGAGGCCAGCACCGCGCCGAACACTCCCGCGTACACCACGGAGGACGCCATCGAGCCGCTCTGGTCCAGGCAGAGGATGACGTCGCGAGCCACCGACTGCTGCTTCCTGGCGTACCCGACCAGCCGCTCGGGCACGATGGTCCGGTGCTCCGGCAGGTAGTTCCGCAGGTTGGCGCGGATCGTACGGTCCCAGTCGATGTCGGCGGGCCGCCGCGGCCGGTTCGTCCGGCTGGCCCGGTTCAGCGCCCCGGCCACCGCCGAGCGGGTCCGCTGGCTCAGCCGCCGCTCCAGGTCCCTAGTTACCGCGCGGACCACGGCGCGGGCCGATTCCCTGGCCTGCTCGGGCATCACCCGGCTCAGCGACAGCAGCGTGCCGACCAGGTGCACATCCGGCTCGACCGCCTCCAGCATCTCCGGTTCGAGTAGCAGCCGGGTCAGGCCCAGCCGCTCGATGGCGTCCTTCTGCATGACCTGGACCACGCTGACCGGGAAGAACGTGCGGATGTCGCCGAGCCAGCGGGCCACGCGCGGGGCGGACGCGCCGAACCCGGCCTGCCGTCGCCGAGCGCCCTGCTCCGCGCCGCCCCCGCCGTCGTCGCAGTCGTACAGGGCACCGAGGGCCGCGTCTATGCGCGCGTCGCCGCCGCTCAGCGGCATCGTGATCCCCGCCTCGCCGAGGACAAGGCGCCAGCGCCGCATCCGCTCGTCGGGGCCATCGGTCATGAGATCACCCCGAGGATCAGGGCGGCGGCCCCGGCCGCGAGCGCCGCCCGTTCGGAGTCGAGATCGTCGCCGGCGTCCGCGACCGCGGCGGGGCCGCGGCCGCTGCCGTCGAGAAGGGCCGCCTTCTGCCCGATCGCCCGCCGTTCCGGCGGCGCGAACTCGCCGAACGTCCGGCGCAGCGCGGGCAGGACCGCGGTAAAGGCGTCCGCGGTCAGCCCGGCCAGCCAGCCGTCGGCCAGGGCGAGCAGCTTGTCGTCGTGCACGAGCAGCAGGCCGCTGCCGGCCAGGAAGCCCTCGGCCCAGCCGGCCGCGGCCGGGGCCGGCGCGGCGGCGGACAGCGCCAGGGACATCCGCATGCCCGCCTCGTCCGCGCTGACCCGGCCCGCGTCGAGCAGCAGCCGGGTCAGCCGCCCGGAGATCACCGGGGGACAGCGGGGAGCGAGCCGGCTCAGCGTGTCCAGCCACCGCTCCCGGCTGGCCGTGTCGGCGAGCAGCCCGGTGGCCGAGTGCACCGCGTCGATGCGTTCCCGCATCGCCTGTTCGGCGGTCTCGTCGAGGGAGGTCGCCGCGGCCGGCAGGCCAGCGCAGATCCTGGTGATCATCTCGGTGGCGACCTCGCCCAGCCGGGCCGGGTCGGTGCCGCGCACGTCGCCGTACCTGGCCGCGCGGACCAGAGCGGGCAGCGCCGCCATCAGGCGGCTCACGTCGGTGTCGAGCGCGGCGCGGTCCCTGACCGCCGCGGCCACGGCCGGCAAGGCGTCGTTCAGGTCGGCGAGCAGGCACTGCTCGGTCAGCGCGGTCAGCTCGTCGAGCGCGGTCGCGCCCTCCGCGATCGACAGGGCCCGCTGCGTGGCGGCCGCCGCGACCGTGCTGCCCCACATGCTCGCCTCGATCAGCGCCAGGTCGAGTTCGGGCCGCCAGGTCAGCTGCCAGCTCTCCCGGAACGTCCCGATGTTCTTGGCCCGGCCGTGCTGCGGCGTGCCCCACGGCACATCGAGCAGGGCCAGCCGGTAGAACAGGCGGCTGCGGGCCAGGTCGTTCGGCTTGCGCAGATCCAGGTCGTAGTCCCTGGGCTCCGCCTCGGGCCGCAGCTTCAGGTGGCGCTGCTGGTCCTGCAGGTCGCGCTGCAGCGGAACCATGGGGGTGGCGGCCGGCACCGCGCCGAGCCGCTCGCCCACCACCATCCGCTGCTGGATCAGCGCGACGAGCAGGTCGCTGCCCTCGCAGAGCACCGCGTGCGCGGCCTCGGTGACTTCCTCCAGGCCGGCCAGCGGCCGGCCACGCAGCGCGGCGAGCGCCGCGGCGAGCCGGACGGACTCGATCACGTGTGCCGACGACGCCGGGACGCCCTCGTCGCGCAGGACGGCGGCGGCCCTGGCCAGCCACCGCTCGACGGGCTGGCCGGGAGAGGCGAACAGGTGGTCGTACCAGCCGGGGGAGCGGATGCCCGCCCCGTAACCCGAGGCGTAGGACAGCCGTCCGTAGGTCCACGGCACCCAGGTCATGGTGGCCTTCACCTTCGGCAGGCCGCGCAGCAGCCGGTCGTCGGAGGCCGCGGACGGGATCTGCCGCAGGGCCGGCACGTGCCAGGCGCCGCAGACCACGGCGATCCGCTCGAAGCCCTCCTTAGCCGTCCGGCGCAGCACCCGGCGCATGTGCGCCTCGCGGATCGCGTCCCGTGAACCGGAGTCATCCGACTCTGCCCGCAGGATGGAGATGGCCTCGGCCAGCGCGTCGAAGACCGCAGGCCCGGGGACGTGCTCCACCACGTCCTCCCACCAGCGCTCCGGGTCGTCGTACCCGGCCGCGGCGGCCAGTTCGCTCACCGGGTCGGAGCGCCGCCGGGGCTGCTCCGGCTGCTTATCCTCGACCGCCTTGAGGGCAAGCTGGTGCGCGGCGGGCAGGTCGCAGAACCGGACAGGAACCCCTGTGTCCAGCGCGTACGTGATCGCCTGCCACTCCGGCGAGAACACCGCGAACGGCCAGAACGCCGCATGCCGTGGCTCCCCGGGCACGTAGCCGAGCAACGCCACCGGCGGCCGCATGTCAGGGTCCGCGGCCAGCGCGACCAGATCGTCCGCCTCCGGCGGCCCCTCGATCAGCACGATGTCGGGGCGCCGGCAGGCCAGGGCGGCCCGCACCGACCGCGCCGATCCGGGCCCGTGGTGCCGGATCCCGTAGACGGTGGTGCCCGTGCTATTCATCTGGACTGGTCATCCGGCGACGTCGCGGCAGGCGCGGTAGAAGTCGCTCCAGTCGTCGCGGTCCCGGATGACCGTCTCCAGGTATTCCTGCCACACCGTGCGGTCGGCGACCGGATCCTGCACGACGGCGCCGGTGATGCCGCCGGCCACGTCGGCGGGGCGCAGCACCCCGTCGCCGAAGTGCGCGGCCAGCGCCAGGCCGCTGGTCACCACGGAGATCGCCTCCGCCGTGGACAGCGTGCCGCTCGGTGACTTGACCCTGGACCGCCCGTCCTCGGTGACGCCCTGGCGCAGTTCGCGGAAGACGGTGACCACCCGCCTGATCTCGTCGGCCCCGTGCGACGTCTCCGGCAGCCCGATCGAGCGGCCGAGCTGGGCGACCCGGCGGGCCACGATGTCCACCTCCTGCTCGGCCGAGGCGGGCACCGGGAGCACCACGGTGTTGAACCGCCTGCGCAGCGCGCTGGACAGGTCGTTGACACCGCGGTCCCTGTCGTTGGCGGTAGCGATGACGTTGAAGCCGCGGACCGCCTGCAGTTCGGTACCGAGCTCGGGGATCGGCAGCGTCTTCTCCGACAAGATGGTGATCAGCGCGTCCTGCACGTCCGACGGCATCCGGGTCAGCTCCTCGGCCCGGGCGATCTGGCCGCCCGCCATCGCCCGCATCACCGGGCTCGGCACCAGCGCGTCCCAGGACGGCCCCTCGGCGATCAGCCTGGCGTAGTTCCAGCCGTACCTGACCGCCTCCTCCGCCGTCCCCGCGGTGCCCTGCACCATCAGCGTGGAGTCGCCGGAGACGGCCGCGGCCAGGTGCTCGGACAGCCACGTCTTCGCCGTGCCCGGCACGCCGAGCAGCAGCAGTGCCCGGTCGGTGGCCAGCGTGGCCACCGCGACCTCGATAAGGCGGCGGGAGCCGATGTACTTCGGCATGATCACGGTGCCGTCGGGGGCCGTACCGCCCAGCAGGTAGATGGTCACCGCCCACGGGGACAGCCGCCAGCCCGGCGGCCGGGGCCGGTCGTCGGCCGCGGCCAGCGCGGCCAGCTCGGCCTGATGCTCCTGCTCCGCGTGCGGCCGCAGGACGGTGTCCCCGGGCTCAGCCAGCCCGGGCTTAGCCAGCCCGGGCTTAGCCAGCACTGTCGTCATAGCTCCAGCTCCTTCAGCATGTCGTAGCGAAAGCGCAGCACACTGATCGCGTCACGGATAGGTGGTGGTATCGCCCCGGCCCGGCTGGCCGTCGTCTCCCGCGCGCAGCGCGCCGGATCGACCCGCCGGGCGAGCTGGCGCAGTGTCTCGGCGCCGAACAGGGTGCCCGTCGGCCCGCCCGCCAGGGCCCAGTTGATCAGGGCGGTCAGCCATTCCTGGTCGCGCTGGGCCATCGCCGCGCGCGACCACCCGGTGAACAGCACCGGAGCCCAGGCGCGCGACGGCACGGCGAGAATCTGCTCCGCCGTCCGGCCGAACTGCCCGGTCCAGGTGCGCAGCGGGGTCCTGGCCAGCACCTCGTGCAGCAGGCGGGTCCGGCCGTCCATCTCCGCCGGGCCGCCGGCCTGCCGGGACGTCACGCCGTCCCGGCGCATGGCGGCATCGCCGCCGGCCGGCGGGATGACGACCAGCATGGTGCCCCGCGCGTCGCGTTCGATGCGCAGGCAGCCGACGGCGCGTTGCGCCATCCGCTGCCCGAGCGCGGACCCTGGCAGCCGGGCGAGCAGGTGCGCGGCCCAGCCGCGCACCTCGGCGTCGCGCTCGTCCAGCGCGGCCTCGAGCAGCGGCTCGTCGGCCAGGCTCAGCCCGTCGTTCGCCAGCACGGACAGGAACATGACCCGCTCCGACCCGGCCGCCTCCCAGCTCCGGGCGATCAGTTCCCTGGCGGCCGCGGGATCCCGGGCGCGCAGCGCGGCCAGGTAGGCGCGCCGCTGGCTCTTGCCGCCCAGCCGCCAGGCATCCCCGCCAGCCTCGGTATGCGCCGTGACGAACTTCCAGTCCTGGTTGAGCCGGGCCAGCCACCGCGCCCGGGACCCGCCCGCCCCGGCCGCCAGGCGGCGCAGTTCCGGATCGGACGGCGAGACCCGCCGGGCCCGGTCGAGCAGCGCGGGCAGGAGCTGCGGCGGGACCAGGCGGCCGCGGGCCACCGCTGAGGTCAGCCACTCGGCCAGCAGGTCCGGGTGCTCGCCGCCCAGCATCCGGGCCAGCCGGCGGCCCGCCGCCGGGCTGACTGCGAGGGCCGGGTCCTGTTCGGCCGCGGGGAGCGGCTCGGCCTGGAACCCTGATCCGCCCGGGCGGCCGCCGCGGCGTGCGACGGCCAGCAGCGCGGCCCGGTCGAGCAGCAGGGCCGCCGGATCATCAGGGACGGTTTCGGCCAGGACCGGCAGGCCAGGGACGGCGGCCGCGGGAACCCCGGTCCGTTCGGTACCGATAAGGCTCGCGGTGACGAGGTCCTGCCATGTACTCACAGCGGTACCGCCCATCCGGCTTCGTCCCAGGCGGTCAGCGGCCACAGGCCGCGCGGCGTCCACTCGCCCGCCAACGTCACCGGGTGGCCGCCGGAGAGCGCGAACAGCGGCCAGCAGTCGCCGGCCCCCGGGTGCAGCGGCAGGGCGTTACCGGCCGCGTCGCGGACGGCCGGGGCCGGGGCGCGCGACGGCGTGACCGCGACGACGGCGAGCCAGCTGTCCAGCCAGGGGTCGGCGGAGAGCGCCGCCGCGTACCCGGTCAGCAGCCCGGCGATCGTGCCGCCGTCCGGCGGTCCGCCATCGCCATCGCCGCCGTCGTGCCTGGCCAGCACGACGGCGCGCAGCGGGACCGCGCCTGGGTAGAACACCAGGTCCGCGTCGGCGTCGGTGCCGACGGCCAGGGAGTCGTCGAGTGCCTGGCCCGCCGCCGCGAAGCTGAGCAGCAGCGCGTCCCGGCCGCTCTTGCGGCCCCGGAGCCAGGTCCGGCGGGACCGGATCCGGTCCTGCTCGAGGTCCCGCCGGGCCAGTACCTGCCAGTGGTCCCTGACCGGGTCGCCGCCGGCCAGCACGTCGGACTGGCGGAGGCTGAAGCCGATCCGGGACCGGATGGTCTCCCGCAGCGGCGGCGGCAGCTCGCCCTGCCGGCGGTAGGCGACGGCGAGCAGGTGGAGCAGCGCGTACTCCTCGAGGAGCCGGCCGTCCCAGCCCGTCCCTGAGTGCGGGACGGAGGCCAGGGCGCGCAGACGCTCGGCCGGGCCGGGGGCTTGCGCGTCGATCATCCGGGCGGCGATGTCGTCCCAGTGGCCATAGCCGGCCCGCTGGCTGGCGGCGAGGCCCTGCCGCGCCTGGTCGCACAGCCACCGGTCGAGCTCGGCCAGGCCGGACGCGACCCTGTTCTCGCGCTGCTCCGCGCGGCGGGCCGCCGCCTTGGGGTCCTTGGGCTCGGCCTGCCCGCCGGGCCGCGCGCCGGGCCCCGCGTCGGCCCGGACCCCCCTTGCGGCGGCCCGGGCGATGAGCCAGGACCCGGCCCAGCCGGGCAGCCCGGCCGTGTCGTCCGGCACCGACCCCTCGGACCAGAGCAGCAGCAAGGCCAGCACGTGCTTGCACGGGAACTTCCGGCTCGGGCAGGAGCACCGGTACGCGGGGCCGGACAGGTCGACCACCGCCCGGTACGGCGCGGAGGCGCTGCCCCGGCATTCCCCCCACACCGCGTCGGCCCCAGCGGCGGCCCCGGTCACCAGCCAGGCGCGGCCGGACGCCAGCGACTGGGCGGTCCGTTGCGACGGCGCGTCGGGTGCCAGGGCAAGTACTCGCTCGCGATCCCAGCGTTCGGCCACGCTCGAAACCCTAGCCTGTGGTACTGACATTCGAAGAGGGTCCGTCCGGGTAGGCTCGGGGCCTGATGACACAGCCTTCACCGGCCCGGGAGGGACTCCCGGGCCTGCTGCGGCGCCGGATCGTGGTGGCGCCGATGGCCGGCGGCCCGACGACCACCGACCTGGTGATCGCGGCCGCGCGGGCCGGGGTCCTCGGCTTCCTGGCCGCGGGCTACAAGACGCCAGAGGCGATGGCTGCCGAGATCACCGCCGTGCGGGCGGCGACGGCCGAACCCTTCGGGGTCAACGTCTTCGTCCCCGGTACGCCCTATCCAGATAGCGGAGCGCTCGCCGGCTACCTGGGCTCGCTCGGCCCCGGGCTCGGCGGCGCCAGCTGGGACGACGACCGATTCGGCGGAAAGGTCGCGGCCCTGCTCGCGGACCCGCCCGCGGCCGTCAGCTTCACCTTCGGCTGCCCGCCGCCCGAGGTGATCAGGGCGCTCCATTACGCGGGCAGCGCGGTCGTGATCACCGTGACGAGCCCGGCCGAGGCCGCGCTGGCGGCCGAGGCGGACGCGGACGCGCTCTGCGTGCAGGGCTACGAGGCCGGCGCGCACCGGGGCACGTTCGTGAACGACGACGCGCCCGGGCGCGACCGGGGCCTGCTCTCGCTGATCGGCGAGGTCGCCGCGGTCACCGGGCTGCCGCAGATCGCGGCGGGCGCCATCATGAGCGCGCGCCAGGTGCGGGCCGTGCTGGCCGCGGGCGCGGCGGCCGCCCAGTGCGGGACCGCCTTCCTGCGCAGCCCGGAGAGCGGCGCGCACCCGCTGTACAAGGCCGCGCTGGCCGACCCGCGCTACACCGCCACCGCCGTGACCAGGGCGTTCAGCGGACGCCCGGCTCGCGGGCTGGTCAACGAGTTCATCGTGGAGCACGCGGACGCGCCGCCCGCCTACCCCGAGATCAACAACGCCACCCGGCCGCTGCGCGCCGCCGCCGCGGCCCGCGGGGACACCGGGCGCATGTCGCTGTGGGCCGGACAGGGCTATCGCCTGGCGGCCGAACTGCCCGCCGCCGAGATCATCGAGCGCCTGCGCGGGTGAATCGAGCGCCCGCGCGGGTGAATCGAGCGCCCGCGCGGGTGATCCGGCTCCGCCTGGCCGCCGGCGGGCATACGGGGCGGGTTTGCGAGGTTGAGGGGTCTTGGGAGAACGGAGGCAGGCTGGTGAAGGCAGTACGGTTCGACGAGTACGGCGACGTCGACGTCCTCAAGGTGGTCGACGTGCCGACCCCCGCGCCGGGACCGGGCCAGGTGCTGGTCCAGGTCAAGGCGGCCGGGATCAATCCTGGCGAGTCCAAGATCCGCGCGGGCTTGCTGCACTCCAGGTGGCCCGCCACGTTCCCGTCCGGGCAGGGCAGCGACCTGGCCGGGATCGTCGCCGGGACCGGGCCTGGAGCGACCGCCTTCGCCGTCGGCGACGAGGTCATCGGCTACACCGACAACCGGGCCAGCCAGGCCGAATACGTCGTGGTCGAGGAGCAGAACCTGACCGCCAAACCCGCGGGTGTGCCGTGGGAGGTCGCCGGGGCGCTGAACGTCGCCGGCGCGACCGCCTGCGCCGCGGTCCGGGCCGTCGCGCTGGCCGAGGGTGACACCGTGGTGGTGTCCGGCGCGGCGGGCGGGGTCGGCTCGCTGACCGTCCAGCTGGCCGGGCGGGCAGGTGCCACCGTGATCGGGCTGGCCAGTCCGGCGAACCACGCATGGCTGGCCGGGCACGGGGTGATCCCGGTGGCCTACGGCGACGGGGTGGGCGACCGGATCAGGCAGGCGGCGGGCAAGGTCGACGCGTTCATCGACACGTTCGGCGCGGACTACGTGCAGCTGGCCCTCGGGCTCGGCGTCGAGCCATCCCGGATCGACACCATCGTCAGGTTCGACGCGGTGGCCGAGCACGGCGTCAAGGCCGAGGGCAACGCGGCCGGAGCCAGCGCGAGCACGCTGGCCAAACTGGCCGGGCTGGTGGCGGACGGCCAGCTGGAATTGCCGATCGCCGCGACGTACCCGCTCAGCCAGGTCCAGGAGGCCTACCGGCGGCTGTCGAGCGGCCATATCCGCGGGAAGATCGTCCTCACGTTCTGAACGCGGTGTTTCTAGAGGCGGTGTTCTAAAGGCGGTGTTCAAAAGGCGGGGCGCCGTCGAGTAGTGTCGTGTTATGGGCGAGATTCTGCCGTTGTTCCCGCTCGGCGCGGTGCTCTACCCAGGCATGCTGCTGCCCCTGCATATCTTCGAGGAGCGGTACCGGCAGCTCGTCAGGGACCTGCTCGACGGGGCGGAGCCGCGCCGGTTCGGCGTGATCGCGATCCGCAAGGGACGCGAGACCGGCATCGACGGCGTGCACTCGCTCTACGAGATCGGGTGCACCGCCACCCTGCGCCAGGTGGACCGGCACGAGGACGGCCGGTTCGACATCGTCACCGCCGGCAGCCGGCGGTTCCGGCTGCTCGGGCTCAACGAGACGCGGCCGTATCTTCAGGGTGAGGTCGAGCTGCTCGCCGACGAGCCGGCCGACCCGGCGGTGGCCGGGCCCGCCGTCCGGGTGATCCAGGCTGCGTTCCGCGAGTACCTGGACGCGCTGACCGAGTGGGGCGGCGCCACGGTCCGGGTGGAGGAGCTTCCCGACGAGCCTGAGCTGCTCTCCTTCCTCGTCTCCGCCGCCATGGTCATCGACCTGCCGGAGCGCCAGGCGCTGCTGGCCGAATCGGGCACGCTGCGCCGGATGGCCATGCAGCGCGCGCTGCTGTCGCGGGAGACCGCGATGCTGCGCACCACCACCTCCCGGCCGGCTCCGGATCTCAGGAACACGCCGTACAGCCCGAACTAGGACAAGCCGGGAAAGGACATGTGGGTCCACGGGGATGAGGGGTAGGGGTAGGTCATGGCAGAACCGGAAACCGGTGCCAGCGAGATCGCGCTGCGCGCCGCCGAGGTAGCGTCCGACGTCAGCGAGACGGACAAGCCCCAGGAGCGGAGCCGCCTTGTGGGCGCCTTCGTCAAGGCCGCGACATCGAGTGCCCGGGCAGCTGGCCGCGGCGCGCGCGCCGTGGGGCGGCGCGCGGGCGACGGAAGCGGCTGGCTGGCCGATCAGGTGGTCGCGATGGCGCCGCGGCTCCGGGTGCGCGATCAGGCCGCGCTTCAGGCTCAGTTTCCCGGCAAATCGTCCGACGAGATCGCCGACGCGCTGGTCGAGGGCGCGGCCCGCGCCGCGGCGGCGGCGGGCGGTGCGACGGGCATGGCGGCCGCGCTGCCGGTGCTGCCCGCCTTCCCGGCCGAGATCGTGGCCGAGACACTCGTCCTGGTCGGGATCGAGCTCAAGCTGGTCGCCGAACTGCACGAGGCGTACGGAAGCCCGGCCCCGGGGAAGTTCACCGAACGGATGAGCGCCTACGTCGCCGCGTGGGCCCATCGCCGCGGGGTGTTCATGATCGAGGGCGGGCTGATCTTCGCCGCTGGTTCCCCGCTGGCCCGGGCGCTGCGCCGGCGGCTGGTGGGGCGGGCCGGCCGCAGCGCGTTCTCCCTCGGCCCCATGCTCACCGGCGCCGCCGCGGGCGCATTGTTCAACCGCAGGGAGACCAGGAAGCTCGGCCGGGAGATCCAGCGCGACCTGCGCCAGCTCGCCGTCGAGGCGCCCAAGGGCCCGTGGTGGCAGCGATGACGCATCTCGCCGGTTACGGCACGTTCTCCTGCGGGCCGAGAAACTCGCGCAGCGCCCGGTAGTAGGGCACGACCGTGGTGAGGTCGGCGTACTCGTCGGGGCCGTGCTGGCCCGAGCCGTCCACCCCGAAGGCCACGGCGGCTATGCCCAGCTGGCCGTAGAAGCGCCCGTCGCTGACGCCGTGCTTGCGGATCAGGTCACCCGGATAGCCCTGGCGGCGGGCCACCTGCTGGAGCCTGAGCACCTCGGGCCGGTCCCGGTCGGCGCGATGCGGCTGATCGAGGACGTCCACCACCGGCGTGACCCCGGGTTCGCAGAAGCCCTCCAGGTACGCGGTGACCTCGGCGACGGTCTTGCCGGTCAGGTCCGCGTCGTCGGCCGGGAAGCGGATGTCGAGCAACGCCTCCGCGTCGGCGGGCACCTGGTTGCGCCCCTCGTTCCCGGTGCCGACGCGGGCGAGGCTCACGGTGGTGCGCCAGACCTCCTCGGTCGCGACGGGATACCTCGCCAGCAGGCTGGCCACCGTGCGCTGCAGCTTGACCAGGGCGTTGTCGCCGAGCCACTGGTAGGCGGCGTGAGCGGCACGGCCGACCGCGAGCAGCCGCACGACCAGCATGCCCTTGGATTCATTGACGATGCGCAGTCCGCTGGTTTCGCCGACGATGACGAACCGGCCCCTGACCCCGCGGTCGAGCTGATGCATCGTCCCGTCGCGGCCGCCCACCTCCTCGTCGGTGACCAACTGGAGCGCGAGGGGATAGGGCAGCGAGGCGGCCAGCTCGCGGAAGACCTGGGCGGCCAGCAGCCCGGTCACCTTCATGTCCTGGGCGCCGCGGGCGAACAGCCGGTCACCGTCGCGCCGCGGCCGGAACTGGTCCGGCGGAGCGGGGACCACGTCCAGGTGGGCGTTGAGGATGACGTGGAAATCCCGGCGTTCCGTTCCCGGGTAGACCAGGGCGCTCGGCTTGCCGCCGGACTCGAACCGCTCGACGGTGAAGCTCGGCCCGGCGAAGTCGAGAACATACTCAAGGGCGCGCCGCAGCTCGCCCGGCCGGTCGCTGGTCGAGGGGATAGCCAGCAGCTCACAGGCGCACCCGAGGAACACCTCAGCATCCATGACCCTATGGTCACACCTGCCCAGCCCGTTCCGTTAGTGCTCTTTTCCTCCGCCGGGCTCGAAGACCAGGCAGGTCGTGGTGGCATGCGCGTACAAGGTTCCGTCGGGCCCGGTGATCTGGCCCGACGCCGTGGCCACGCGCCGCCCGGCGCTCACCACCTGCCCGGTGGCGACGACGCTCGGCGTGCTCATCGTCAGCGCCCTGACGATGTTCACCTTCAGCTCGAGCGTGGTGTAGGCCTGGCCGCGGTCGATGCAGGAGTGCACGGCGCAGCCCATGGCCGAGTCGAGCAGGGTGCAGAAGACGCCGCCGTGCACGGACCCGATGGGGTTGTACAGGTGTTCTCCTACGTCCAGGCCGAAGATGACCTGGCCCTTTTCTACGCTGACGACGCTCATCCCGAGTAGCGCGGCGATCGGCGCCGCCGGAGCACGTCCCTCGGCGATCGCGCGCAGGTACTCCAGCCCGCTCAGGTCGCGGGCCAGCGCCGCGCCGACGAGGGGATCGGTCCAGGTGACGGTGCGGTGCCGGAGGGTCCCGGCTTCCTCCAGGCTGAGTTCTCCCATGGAACCCAGCCTAACGCCCCCGGGGATCTTCCGGGCCGGCGGGGGAGAGGGCAGGCTAGGGGCATGGACCGGGTGATGGTCGGCCGCGACGCCGAGTGCGCTGCCCTCGGCCGTGCCCTGACGGTGGCTCAGGGCCGCCGGCCGCCGGTCGTCCTGGTCTCCGGCGAGGGCGGTGCGGGGAAGACGACGCTGGTCGAGCACGTCCTCGCGCGCACAGGAACCTCGGTACTGTCCGGCCGGGCCGGCGAATGGGCCGGGGCCGCGTACGACGTCCTGGCCCGTGCGCTCCGGCCGGCGTTCAGGGATATGGCCGGGCCGGTACCGCCGGTTCTCGCCCAGATTTTTCCCGAACGAGCTGCGCCGCCAGCCGATCCGGACCCGGCTGCCCTGGCGGCGGGGGTGTGCTCGGCGCTGGCCGGCCTGGCCGGCGGCGGATCGCTCGTGCTGTTCCTCGACGACTTGCAGTGGGCCGACCAGGCCACGCTCGGCCTGCTGCCGGCGCTGGCCGACGCCGCGGCCGGACTCCCGGTCACGCTGGTCGGCTGCTACCGCAGCGACGAGCTTCCGCGCGACCACCGCCTGCGCGCCGTCCGCGCCCAGTTGCGCCGGAGCCGCCAGCTCACCGAGATCGACGTCGGTCCGCTGGGCGATGAGGACGTGGTCCTGATGCTGACCCACCTGCTCGGCGGGAAGCCCGAGCCGGCCCTGGCCGCGGCGGTGGCCAGCCGGGCCGACGGGATCCCGTTCGCCGTGGAGGAACTGGCCCTGGCCCTGCGCGACGGCGCCCCGGGTGCGTCGGCCGGTGCCGCTGTGGTGCCCGACGGCATCCGGGAGGCGGTGCTCCTCCGGACGGCCCGCCTGTCCGGCGAGGAGCGGGCGCTGCTCGAAGCGGCCGCGGTGGCGGGCCAGGACTTCGATATCGACCAGGTCCTGGCCGTCTGCGGCCTGCCGGCCTGGCCGGACGGGTTCACCGGCGCCGGGCTGCTGGCCGAGACCCGCGACGGCCGGGCGGCTTTTCGCCATTCGCTCACCCGGGAGGCGGCCTACGCGGACATTCCCTGGTCACGGCGACGCGGTCTGCACCGGGAACTGGCCCGTACGCTGGCCGGCGCCGGCTCGGCGCCGGCGCTGATCGCCGTGCATCTGCTGGCGGCCAGGGACTTCGAGCCGGCCCGCGGGGCTCTGATCGCGGCGGCGGACGCCCACTGCGCGGTGCACGCGTATCGCGACGCCGCCCGGGCCCTGCGCACGGCGCTGGAGCACTGGCCGGCGAGCGAAGAGGACGATGCCCGGCTGGCCGTCGTCGCCCGGCTGGCCAGGTGCGCGGAGATGTGCTCGGATTACGCCGAGGCCGTCACCCTGCTCCGCGAGCTCGCCGACGAGCATGAGCGCCGTGGCGAGGCGGGCGCCCTGGCCGGGGTCCAGCGAAGGCTCGCGGTCGTGCACGAGCTGCGCGGGCAGTGGGAAGCGGCGCTGACCGCGCGGGAGGCGGCGGCCGTCGCGTTCTCGGTCGCGGGCCTGCGGGCCGAGGCGGCCATCGACAGGCTGGCGGTGGCCGCTCACCTGCGGGCCGCGGGCAGTTATTCCGCCGCCCTGGGCACGCTCGTCTCGGCCAAGGCCGACGCCGAGAGCTCCGGGCGGACGGACCTGCTGCTGCGGGCGGAGGGCCTGCGCGGCAACCTGCTGTCGCGGCTCGGGCAGTCGCGGGAGGGCATCGCGGCTGTCCGGGCGGCGCTGGACCAGGCCCTCGAGGGCTCGCTGTCCGACACCGCCGCGGACCTGCAGCAGCGCCTGGCCGATTCGCTCGAGCACGCCGGTCACTACCGGGCCGCGACCGCCGTCTACGCCGCCGCCTATCAGTTCTGCGAGACGCACGGAGCCGACGCCGTCGGCCAGCTGTGCCGTGCCTGCGCCACCGTGGTGCTGTTCACCCGCGGCGAATGGGACCGCACCGCCGCCGTGTGCGAGGACGTGCTCGCGTCCCCCGCGGTACCGCATGCCCGGGGGGCGGCCGCCGGCATGCTCGGCCTGGTGCACGCGATGCGCGGCGCGCCGCGGCGGGCCCGTCCGCACCTGCTGGAGAGTCACCTCATCGCCACCCGGATCGAGCTCGTGCCGATGGAACTGTTCTCGTCCTGGGGGCTGTGCGTGCTGGAGAGTTCCGCGGGGTCGTGTGCCGAGGCCGCCGACCGGGCCCGGCGGGTGCTGACCCGGCTGGCCCGGACACAGGAACGCCATTTCAGCGTGCAGATCCTGCAGTGGATGGCCGCCTTCTTCGCCGAGCAGGGGATGGCCGCCGACGTCCGCGCGTGCGCGGCCGCGCTGGCCGGGATGGCCGAGACCACCGGCCAGCCCGAGGCGATCGCCGCGCTTGCCCACGCGCGGGGCGAGACCCTGCTGGCCGATGAGCCGGAGACGGCGCTGCGTGAGCTGCGCGGCGCGGCGGAGAAGTTCCGGGCACTCGACCTGCCGTACGCCACGGCTCAGGCCCAGCGCCGAGCGGCCGAGGCGGCGGCGCGGACCGGAGACAAGGCCGCGGCGCTGGAACTGCTGCACGCGGCCCACGACACCGCCGGCCGCCTGGGTGCGCACCTCCTGCGGGCCGCGTGTGCCAACGCGCTCGGTGACCTCGGCGACAAGCCCAGGGCGCCCGCGGCCGGCCGCCGTGCCCGCGGGACCCGCGCGGCGGGCGGCCTGACCGGCCGCGAGCTGGAGATCATGCTGCTCGTCGCCCGGGGCAATACCAGCCGGCAGATCGGCGAGGCGTTGTTCATCAGCCCGCGCACGGTCGAGATGCACGTCCAGGGCAGCCTGCTCAAGCTCGGCTGCCGCACCCGGGCCGGGGCCGTGCGGCGGCTCGCCGAGCTGGGCACGCTGCCGCCCGGCTTATCCCGCCGGTACCGGGTTGGCCGCGGACCCTTCCGTACTCAGCAGCACGACCGTGGCGCCGGGGTCGAGCGCCAGCTCGGCCCGCCGCGCCTGCGCGCCCTCGCCGGCCAGCGCGGCCCGGACCCCGGCCAGCGAAGCCCCGCCGCACGGGCCGGCCGGTATCGCGTAACCCGCCAGGTCGCGAGCTGCCGTGGCGGCCCCGGCGTTGGTCACCGCGACCGCCGCGTCCAGGCCGTCGCGCAGGTAGGGCCAGGCCAGCCAGGAGGGAGTGCCGCAGTTGAGCCCGGACATGATGGTCTCGCTGGTCGCGATGGTGCCTAGCTCGCCGCGGGCCAGGCTGGCCAGGACGCAGGCGGCGGAGCCGGGTTCGACCGTCAGCAGGGACGTCGCATCAGAGCGGGCCCGGCTCCGGTAGTGGGTGATGCCGGCCTGCGCCAGCGACCCGACACCCGCGGGGATCGCTACCAGGCCGGGACTTGCCGCCCCGGCGTCCGCGAGCTGCTGGTCGACCTCGGCGAACAGGGTCGAGTAGCCGTCGACGATCCAGCCGGGGACCTCCTCGTAACCGGGCCAGCCGGCGTCCTGCACGAGTTCGGCACCCGGTTCGCCGGCCGCCTTGGCGGCGAGCCGGACCGCATCGTCATAGCTTCCGGTGATCTCGGTGACCTGCGCTCCCTCCACGGCGATGGCCGCGACCGCGGTGGGGTGCACGCCGCTGGGCACGAACACGTGCGCCCGCTGCCCCAGGAGCCTGGCCATCCAGGCCAGCGCCCGCCCGTGGTTGCCGTCGGAGGCGGCCACCAGCGTCAGCGGTCCGGCGGCGCGCCGCCGGGCCAGCACCCGGTGAACCGCCCAGGAAGCGCCGAGCACCTTGAAAGCCGCCAGGCCCATCCGGGCCGACTCGTCCTTCACGAACACCCGTCCGACGCCCAGTTCGGCCGCGAAGGCCGGTACCTCGGTCAGCGGGGTGGGCGCGTAGCCGGGCAACCGGGCGTGAAAGGCCCTTGCCCCGGCGGCGGGAGCGGGAGCGCAGGTCCAGGCCCGGGCGGCCGGCCGCGCGAACCAGGGCGGGCAGCCCGGGGGCAGCTCAGCGGGAGTGATCATCCCCCCACCATGCCGTCCCGGCGGCCGTGCCGGCTAGATGATCTTGCCGGTCGCGTCCCGGGTGTCTCCCTTCGACACACCCCCTTGTGCTGGTCCGAGCCTTGTTGTCTCATTGTGACTACCAAAGTGAAGGAGATGAGGTACTTCAATGACTGTCACCGTCGACAGGAGCGTCGAGGAGTTCACGGCCGCGCCGAGGAAGCTGTTCATCGACGGACAGTGGACCGACGCGGCGTCAGGAAAGACGTTCGAGACCCCGAACCCCGCTACCGGGGAGACCCTCGCCAACGTGGCCGAGGGAGACGCCGAGGACATTAACCGGGCTGTCAGTGCGGCCCGCATGGCCTTCGAGAGCGGCCCGTGGAGCCGCATGACACCCTCGGACCGAGGCCGTCTTATCTGGAAGATCGGCGACCTCATCCTGGAGCACGCCGAGGAGCTCGCCCAGCTGGAGTCCCTCGACAACGGCAAGCCGGTCGGCGTCGCGCTCGCCGCGGACGTGCCGCTGGCGGCGGACCTGTTCCACTACATGGCGGGCTGGGCCACCAAGATCGAGGGCAACACCATCGACATCTCGGTGCCGTACATGCCGGGCGCCAACTTCCACTCCTACACGCTGCGCGAGCCGGTCGGCGTCGTCGGCCAGATCATCCCGTGGAACTTCCCGCTGCTGATGGCGGCGTGGAAGCTCGGCCCGGCCCTGACCACGGGCAACTGCGTCGTCCTCAAGCCGGCCGAGCAGACGCCGCTGACCGCGCTGCGGCTGGCCGAGATCATCGCCGAGGCGGGCCTCCCCGACGGGGTGGTCAACGTGGTCACCGGCTTCGGCGAGACCGCCGGCGCCGCCCTGGCCGCCCACGACGACGTGGACAAGGTCGCGTTCACCGGCTCGACCGAAGTCGGCAAGCTCATCGTGCAGGCCGCGACCGGGAACCTGAAGAAGGTCACGCTCGAGCTCGGCGGCAAGAGCCCCAACATCGTCTTCGACGACGCCGACGCGGGCGCGGTCGAGGGCGCGGCCAACGCGATCTTCTTCAACCACGGCCAGTGCTGCGTCGCGGGCTCCCGGCTCTTCGTCCAGGAGGACCGCTTCGACGAGGTGGTCAACGGCGTCGCAGAGATCGCCAAGGGCATCAAGCTCGGCCCGGGCATGGAATCGGGCACGCAGATGGGCCCGCTGGTCTCCGACGAGCAGCTGCGGCGGGTCACCGGATTCCTGGAGTCCGGCGTCGCCGACGGCGCCACTACGGTCACCGGCGGCGGCCGCTTCGGCGACCAGGGTTACTTCGTCGAGCCCACCGTCATCACCAATACCCGCCCGGACATGAAGATCGTCCGCGAGGAAATCTTCGGCCCGGTCGTCGTGGCCGCCCCGTTCCGCCGCCTGGACGAGATCGCCGCCGAGGCGAACAACTCGGACTACGGCCTGGGCGCCGGCATCTGGACCAAGGACATCTCCAAGGCCCACGCCCTGGCGAAGAAGCTCCGCGCCGGGACCGTCTGGATCAACTGCTACAACGTCTTCGACGCGTCCCTGCCGTTCGGCGGGTACAAGCAGTCCGGCTGGGGCCGCGAGATGGGCCACGAGGCCCTCGAGGCCTACACCGAAGTCAAGGCGGTGACCACCCAGCTGTAAGGACCGGCGGGAGCGGGGGCCGACTGTGTCGGCCCCCGCTCTCGTTCTGGCCCTGCATCGTGCGGATCGCCATCCTCCGGCTCCACCTGGTCCTCACGCCGACTGACGCCGCATACGGCGCGTGTTGCATGGTCGATGTGACGCCCCATATGGTTGGCACATGCCAATGGCCAGGACCTCTGGCCGGGCAAGCACCGTCGGCGCACCCTGGGGAATCGCACCCGGGGTTCGTTGGTGTTGCCTGAGTTCTCGACGAGGACCAACTGCCGTGACCGGAAGGAACCCCGTAGCGCGTCAGCGCGAACTTGGTACGCGTCTGCGCGGGCTTCGTAACGAAAAAGGCATGACCGTAGAGGAAGTCGCGGCCCGGTTGCTTTGCTCCATCACCAAGATCAGCCGCCTGGAGACCGCTGTACGTCGTCCTAGCCTTCGGGACGTGCGTGACCTGTGCGCACTGTACGAAGTCGACGAGTCCACTTCTGCTGAGCTCATGAGCCTTGCGCGTGAGGCTCGTGAGCCAGGCTGGTGGACAAAATACGACGATCTTGATCTGGATCCTTTTATAGGACTGGAACAGGAAGCTGCGATTATCACCTGTTACTCTATGAGCTACGTGCCAGGTCTGTTGCAAACAGAAGAATATGCTCAGGGTATCATTCAGACCGTTGCGCCAAAAATGGACTTGCGCGTAGTTCATCAGCGCACCGAGGTTCGGATGCGTCGCCAGAAATTGCTGGAAAGGGACAATCCGCCGTGTTTTAACGTGCTGCTTGATGAGGTGGTCTTGCATCGCGGTGTTGGCGGGCCGGCAATAATGGCTGCGCAGCTCGAAAGGGTCCTGAAGGCCGGAAGATCTGGCAAGATGGCTGTTCAGGTAATTCCCTTCTCGGCCGGCGCATATACGGCTATGGACGGATGCTTCATTCTTCTGGCGTTCCGTGACGATTCAGAACTGTGGCCAGTTGTCTTTGTCGAAGGTTTGTCCGGTAATCAATACCTGGAACGCAGGGACGATATCGCTCGCTACCGCGAGACAATCGATTACCTGCAGGCTCGCGCATTGGACCAAAATGATTCGGCGAAGCTCATCGCCGATGTGCGAGACTCTTATCTCAGGCAGTAGTCACCCTCACCCCGAAATCAGCTAAGTGAAAGGATGCTCTTGTGTCGACACGCGTGTCGGGTGCCGGTGATCTCGTGTGGTACGTGTCACGTACCTGCGAAACCGGTGCGTGCATTAAGGTGGCGCGCGAAGGCGGCGTTGTCATTATAGGCAGCACAAATGCACCTGATGGCCCGTTCAGTGAATTTACGGTCGAAGAATGGCGCCAATTTCTCGCGGGCGCCAAGCTCGGCACTTTTGACGAAATTGCTTGACCTCCTGTCTAGTGCCCGTCACGTAAGGGGCAGTGAGGACTACCTAAGAGCGCGTCCTGAAATAACCCGTCGCTTCGGGATTTCTGGCGCGCTGATGTCGTAACAGCTGGGTCGATGTGCCGTTGGTCCGGTTAGAACAGGACCAACGGCACATCGACCCAGAACCGCCGACCCGTATCGCCGCCGCGGCTGCTACCCCACCCGAAATCAGGCCAGCGTGTTAATAACTGACGCGCTCTAACCATTTGCGTTGTCACACCACTCACATTGGACTACTCACTACGCACGCGTCACGTGTCGACCTCGAAAGATTGACACGAGCGGAATATCCGTATTTCGTCAGAAGGTATTTCGCTCTCTAATGACGTTTGGGGTAGGAGTGAGCGGTCAATCGGCCAGCGAACCGATCTGGCGTAGTGCCGGGCGATGCGAGAGTGGTGCATGTATCGAGATCGGAACTCTCGGGGCGTCTATCCTGGTCCGCAATTCCGCAGATCCGGATGGTAGGCGCCTCACGATGAACCATGCCATGTGGCAGAAGTTCGTCGCCAGGGTAAAAAGCGGTGCCTATGACGGCCTCTGACCTGCCAGGTCAGAGGCCTCTTTAACCGGTGGCCCATCGGATGACGCGTCGGCGACAGCGGACCGCGGCGCGTCGCACGAGGTGGTAACCCCTTGGCATCTCAGTTGCGACAGACCCAATGCGCGGGCGGTACCTTACATCGCCTGTGTGCCGTTGTGGGGGTAGACCTCTAGGTCGGTGGCCTTGACGGTGAGCCACACCTGGCTGCCGGGGTCGAGTGACAGTTCCGCCACCGCGGCGGGCGTGACGTCGGCCAGGGCGGGCGGCTGGCCGTCGAGGTCGAGCCGGATGCGGTCGGCGAGCAGGGTGAGCCCGGTGATCTTCGCCTGCCAGGTGTTGCGGGCGCTGCTTGGCTGCGGCGGCTGGGTGCTGACCACGATGGCCGAAGGGCGCACCGCGACCAGCACGTCACCGTGCTGGCCGTGGTCCGGGATCACGAAGCTCCCGCCTGCGGTGAGCGTCACCCCGGCACCGTCGGCCCGGCCCGGGTACAGGTTCAGGCCGACCAGCTTGGCCACGTACTCGGTGCCGGGCTGGCGGGCGATCAGCGCCGGGGTGCCCTCCTGCACGATGCGGCCGCCTTCGAGGACGACGACCTGGTCGGCCAGCACGAGCGCCTCGATCGGGTCGTGGGTGACCAGCAGGCAGGGCCCGGCGAAGTCGGCCAGGTGCCGCTTGAGCTCGGCCTGGACGTCGAGGCGAGTGCCGGCGTCGAGGGCCGACAGCGGTTCGTCCAGCAGCAGCAGGGCCGGCTGGCCGGCCAGCGCCCGGGCCAGGGCCACCCGCTGCGCCTGCCCGCCGGACAGCTGGCTGGGCTTGCGGCCGGCGAGGTCGGTCAGCCTGAGCCGGTCGAGCCAGTAGCCGGCGGCCGACCTGGCCGCCTGTTTCCCCAGGCCCCGGGCCCGGGGTGAGAACGCCACGTTCTCCGCCACGCTCATGTGCGGGAAAAGCCGGTAGTTCTGGAAGACGAAACCGATCGGACGTCCCGAGGCCTCGACGAAGGTGCCCTGGTCCGCGTCGTCGAACAGCTGCCCGGCGAGCGTGATGCGGCCGGCCGAGAGCGGGGTGAGCCCGGCCACCGCGCTGAGCAGCGTGGACTTGCCGGCTCCGTTCGGCCCGAGCAGGCCGAGGACCTGACCGGGTGCCGCGGCGAGGCTGACCTCGAGCGTGAAGCTGCCGCGCCTGACCTCGGCGTCGACGACCAGGCCGCCGCTGTCCGGCTGCGTCATGGGGACCCGTGGTTCATAGGGGTGACCCGTGGTTCATAGGGGTGAGCCGCGCAGCCACCGATCGCGCAGGGAGACCAGCACCGCGATGGAAACTACCAGCAGCACGAGGCTGAGCGCGATCGCCGCGTCGGGGTCGTTCTCCAGCGCGTAGTACACGGCGATCGGCATCGTCTCTGTCTGGCCGGGGAAACTGCCGGCGAACGTGATCGTGGCCCCGAACTCGCCCAGGGCGCGTGCCCAGCACAATACCGCGCCCGCCCCGAGGGACGGAGCGATCATGGGCACGGTGATCCGGCGGAATACCGTCATCCGCCTCGCGCCCAGCGTGGCCGCCGCCTCCTCGAAGCCCTGGTCGGCGGACCGGAATGCCCCCTCGACGGTGATGATCAGGAACGGCATGGCGACGAAGGTCTCGGCCATGACCACGGCCAGCGGCGTGAACGGGATCGTCAGCCCGAACCACTCGTCCAGGTAGCGGCCGACGAACCCGGTCCGGCTGAACGCCAGCAGCAGCGCGACCCCGCCGACCACGGGCGGGAGCACGAGCGGCAGGGTCACCAGGGCGCGGAGCAGGCGCTGGCCCGGGAAGCTGCTCCGGGCCAGCACCCACGCCAGGGGGACCCCGATGACCACGGAGATCGCCGTGCTCACGGTCGCGGTCCACAGCGAGAGGGTGAGGGCCTGAGTCGCGTCGGATCCGCTCAGGGCCGCCCCGAGCTTGCCCCAGGGAGCCCGGATCAGCAACCCGGCCAGGGGCAGGAGCAGGAACAAGATCGCGATCAGTGCCGGCACCAGCAAGGGCGCCGGCACTGACCGGGACGCGCCGCCCCGCGCGGCCCGCCTGGCTCGTTCGCGGGACGTCAGGTGCGACGGCGCGCTGCGGATCACCGTGGCAGCTCCAGTACTAGGTCAGGGCTGCTGGAACCCCGCAGCCGCGAGCACCTGCTCGCCCGCGGGTGACAGTACGTAGGCGACAAAAGCCTCAGCTTCGGCCTGGTGCTTGCTGCTGCTGACGGTAGCGATCGGGTACAGCGTCGAGGCGTTGTCGCTGGCCGAGATCGTCACGCCCTTGACCTTGGTCCCGGCCGCCTTCACGTCGGTAACGTACACCATGCCCGCGTCGACGTTGCCGAGCTCGACCTGGGTGAGCACCGACTTCACGTCCGGCTGGAGCGTGACCGGCTTGACGGTGATCCCGGCGTTCTTGAATACCTGCGCGGCCACGACCCCGCAGGGCACCTTGGGCTGGCACAAGGCCACCTTGACCGACGACTTCGCCAGGTCGCTAACGGAAGTCACCTTCGCGGGGTTACTCGGCGGGACGGCGACTTCCGCGGTGTTCTTGGCGAAATCCTTCGGGCTAGACGCGTCACCCGCACTGACCACCGTGTCCATGTTGGCGGGCGCCGCCGAGGCGAACACGTCAGCAGGCGCGCCGCCGGTAATCTGGGTCGCCAGGGTGGAACTCCCCCCGAAGCTGAATTTCACCGTATCGCCTGGGTTGGCGGCCTCGAACTGCTTTCCGATCTGGGTAAATGTCCCCATCAGCGATGCCGCGGCGAACACGGTGATCGTCCCTGTCTGCGTGGCTGAACTGCTGCTCGCGGCTGACGAGGAAGAACTGGCCGGGCTTGAAGCCGTGCTCGAAGAACCGCTGCTGGAGCAGCCCGCGACGGCCACGGCCGCCAGCGCGACTACGGTGAGAGCAAAACGGCGCATGTTAACTCCTTGGCTGCATCTTCGCGGGCGAGATCAGCCGGTCCCGGGCATCTCAACGCAGACGCTGGCGGCAACCAGGCCGCCGGGCCTGTTCCGCCGCAGACGAGCGACCACCGCCCTGCCCTCCCCATGACCGGCGGACCCGCCCGGATCCGGTCCGGACCCGGCGAGCGCCACCCCGTCCGCAGCGAGCCGCGGCAAGGGCCGGCGGCTTCCTGGCGAAGACAGGGATCATTACTCGAACATTGCCACCGATAGTTGCGCGACGCAAGGAATTCAGACATCACTTTGGTGACAGTCGCTATGCCCGGCCTGCGCACCCTATCGCGGGTGGTGATAACCCCTTGGCACCTTTCTCGTCCTCGGGCATTGTGGTCGGGTGAGCACCGCCGACCCGCCGCCGCCCCCGGACGCCGGCGATCTCAGGGGCCTGGCGCGCGGCCTGCGTGAGCTGTTCGAGATCGCGGTCACCACGCTGGGCGATGACGCCGGGCCCTCCGAGCTTGCGCGCCGGGTGACCGGCCACCTCGGCTGCGAGCTGACCGCCATCGTGCCGGTGACGGAGCGCTTCCCGAAATGGGAGCACGTGAACGTCCAGCGGGGCGTCGATGCGTACCTCGCGGCGCGCCCGAGCGTGAAGGCACAGGACGAGCCGGAATGGTTCGGCGCGCCCGGGGCGGGAGTGCCCCCGCACGAGAACATCCTGTCGCTGCTCAGCGCGCCTGCGCGGGCCGGCGGCATCCGCATCGCCGGTCCTCGCGGCATCCGGGTCGTCGGCGCCGGCCCCGGCGGGACGGGGGCCGCCAGCTACGGCACGGCCGCGATCGGGCCGGAGGAGAACACCGAGGTCGTGACGTTCGGCCTGGTGGCCGCGACGGCGCCGGCGGGCGCGCCGGTCGTGATCAGTATCAGGGACGAGAGCCAGTTCGGCCCGCCCTTCTGCACCCTGGAGGTGCTCGCGGCCGACCGGGCGGCGGCCGCCGCGACCAGGGACGAGATCGAGCGCCTGATGCGTGTCCACGACGTGTTCCGCGGGCAGGTGCTCAGCTTCACCGAAAGCGAGCACCACGGCAACGAACTGGTCTCGTTCCTGCCGCGCCCGGCGGTCACGACGCAGGACGTGGTGCTGCCCGGTGGCGTCATGGAGAGCATCGAGGAGCACATCATCGGCGTTGCCGACTGGTCGCGGGAACTGCTCAGCGCGGGCCAGCACCTCAAGCGCGGCCTGCTCCTGCACGGGCCGCCGGGGACGGGCAAGACGCACACCGTCCGCTACCTGACCTCGCGCCTGACCGGCAGCACGGTCATCCTGCTCACCGGGCGGTCCATCCGGTTCATCGACGCCGCCGCCGCCCTGGCCCGGCGGCTGCAGCCGTCCATGGTGGTGCTCGAAGACGTCGATCTCGTCGCCACGGACCGGGACTACACGCCGGACGGCAATCCGCTGCTGTTCTCGCTGCTCGACGCCATGGACGGGGTCGGCGCCGATGCCGACGTCACGTTCGTGCTCACCACCAACCGGGCCGACATCCTGGAAACCGCGCTGGCGGACCGCCCGGGCCGGGTGGACCTGGCGATCGAGATCCCCCGGCCCGACGCCGGCTGCCGCGAGCGCCTGTTCCGGGTCTACATCCGCGACCTGGCCGTGGACGCCGACCTCGACCCGGTGGTGGCGGGTACCGAGGGTGTCACCGCGTCCTTCGTCAAGGAGATGATCAGGCGCACCGTGCTGGCCTCACTGCGGGCCGGCGAGAGCCCGCCGGTGCTGCGCGATGTCCACTTCGCCGCCGTACTCGCCGAGATGAACGGCGAACGCCACGCGCTGACCCGCTCACTGCTCGGTGCCGGCCTGGGCGACGGGGAACCGCCGGGGCAGGAACCGGCCGCGCGTCCCGCGCAGATGCACTATCGCCGGCTCCGGTAGGCGAGACCCCGGACCGTTCGGGATGAAAAGATCATTGGTACCGAACGGGAGAAAGGACATCGCACATGTCGCGCAGAACGAGCCCTCCGTTCCGGGCCGACCACGTTGGCAGCCTGCTGCGCCCGCCGCGGCTGCATCAGGCCCGCGAGGACTTCGCCGCCGGTCGGATCGCAGCGGCCGACCTGCGCGCGGTCGAGGACGAGGAGATCACGCGGGCAGTGCGGATGCAGGAGGAGGCCGGCCTGCAGTCGGCCACCGACGGGGAGTTCCGCCGGGCCACCTGGCACATGGACTTCATCTACCAGATCGGCGGGATATCCAAGGCGCCGGGCCACCTGGCCGTCAAGTTCACCAACCCGTCAGGCACCATCGAGTGGACGCCGGCCGCGCTGCACGTCGGCAGCAAGGTCCGGATGGACCAGACCATCTTCGGCGAGGATTTCACGTACCTGAAATCCCAGGTGAGCACCGCGGTGCCGAAGCTGACGATCCCGTCGCCGAACATGGTGCACTACCGCGGCGGCCCGGCGATGCTCGAGCCGGAGGTCTACCCGGACATCGGGGAGTTCTGGGCCGACCTGGCCGCCGCGTACGCGGACGAGGTGCGGCGGCTGAGCGAGCTGGGCTGCACCTACCTGCAGTTCGACGACACCTCGCTGGCCTACCTGAACGACCCGGCGCAGCGGGCCGAGATCGCCGGACGGGGCGAGGACGCCGAGCACATGCACCTGCGCTACATCAAGCAGATCAACGACGCGGTCGCCGGCAAGCCCGCGGGCATGGCCATCACCACGCACCTGTGCCGGGGGAACTTCCGGTCCTCGTGGGCGGCGTCGGGCGGGTATGACTTCGTGGCCGAGGCGCTGTTCTCCGAGCTGGCGGTGGACGGGTTCTTCCTGGAGTACGACGACGAGCGCTCCGGCGGGTTCGAGCCGCTGCGGTTCGTGCCGAAGGGGAAGATGGTCGTGCTCGGCCTGGTCACCACCAAGCGTCCCGGGCTGGAGTCGAAGGATGACCTGAAGCGGCGGATCGACGAGGCGGCCAAGTTCGTTCCGCTGGACCAGATCTGCCTGTCCGGCCAGTGCGGGTTCTCTTCTACGGTGGAGGGCAACGCCCTGACCTACGACGAGCAGGTGGCCAAGCTGCGGCTGATCGTCGAGGTCGCCGAGGACGTCTGGGGTTAGAGGCGCCGCCACTTGGCCAGGCAGAACGAGAACAGGCCGAACATGATGAGCCCGATCGCGACCAGGACCAGGAGCCAGGGGCCGAGCGGCGTGGACGCCAGCACCCGCAGCGAGGAATCGACTCCCTTGGCCTGTTGCGGCTTGGCCTGGACCGCGGCGACGACGAGGAAGATGCCCGCGGTGATGAACACGGCCCCGCGGGCCATGCCGCCGAACTTGCCGAGCCACTCCACGATGCGCCGGGCCCGCGGGCGTATCTGGCCCAGCTCCATGTCCTTGCGGAACTTCTCCTTCCAGGCCGAGTAGGCCAGGTAGATGCCGCCGCCGACCAGGGCGAGGCCGATCACCACCACGAGGATCTGGCCGCCCGGGTACTTCAGCAGCGTGGCCGTCAGGTCGACCGACTGCTTGTCGCTGGACTGCGGCCCGCCCGTCCCGAGCGCGTACTTCAGCACGCCGTAGGCGATGACGGCGTAGAGGACCGCCCGGCCGAGCGCGGCCAGCCTCTTGCCGGTCTTGCGCTCGCCGGAGCCGGATGACCCGTACGCGGCCTCGGACAGCCGCCACAGCGCCATGCCGATGAAGCCGATGACCAGCACCCAGAGCAGGACACCGCCCACCGGCGTGCGGCTGATCTCGTGCAGGGCGCCGGTCCGGTCCGCCTGCTGGCCGGAATGGCCGAAGGCGACCTGGACGGCGATCCAGCCGACGATGATGTAGATGATCCCGCGTGCCACGAACCCGGCTCGCGCCAGCCGCCGCATGGCGTTGCTGTTAGCGGCCCGGCGGCCGGTGGCCTGGGTGGATCTAGCGGTCCGGCCGGCTTTGCGCCGGGTTGTCCAGGTAGCCACCGCGGGCTCCTCTCCTCAGCTGGCAAGCGCCGGGTTTACTGCCCAGGAGAGGTAGTCATATGCGAGAAAACCGGCCCGGTCTGCTATCCCGGCCCCGATTATCCCGGCGCGGTAGGGGAAGCAGCATGGGCATGCTTGCCATCGTCGCGGCGATCCTCTTCGCCATCGCCTGGATTATCAATGCCACCGGCACCGCCACCAACGCGTGGTTCTCGGTTACCGGTTTGCTGCTCCTCGGCCTGGCCTGCCTGGCCTTGCATCAAGCCGGCATCGGCAGCGCCTGGGTCCGGCGCCGCTAAATCCGGCCCGCCAAACCTGTCAGTTTTCGTTCTCCGCCTGGATGGCGTCGCGCACTACTTCGGCCGAGACGATCGCGAGCTTGCGGCGTTCGGCCCTCGCCTGCGACCTGAGCTGGGCGTAGGCGTCATGGGCGGTGAGTCCTTGCTGGCCGATGAGCACGCCCTTGGCCTGCTCGATGATGGCCCGCGAGTTCAGCGCCGACTGCAGCTGGGCGGCCAGTTCGGTCTGCTGCTCGCCGAGCATCATGCTGGCGATGAGCAAGGCGGCTAGATCCGTGAAGGCGAGCAGAGCCAGCTCGGCCTCGGCCGACCAGGGGCGGCGGTCCTCGGATGTCACCGCTACGACACCCACGGCGTCCTGGTTGTAAGGGATGGGGCTGGCCAGTACGGCCCTGATTCCGCGCGTGACCGCGTGCTTGCTGAACGACGGCCAGCGCATCTCCTCGGTCAGGTCTTCGGCCCGGATCAGCTCCTTGTCCTCGAAGGCCGAGATGCACGGACCTTCCTGGTGGCGTATCTGGAGTTCTTCCAGGTGCCTCATACGCTCGTCCGATACCGCGGCGTTCAGCAGGTGGTGGTCGACGTCGGCCAGCATCAGCCCGGCACCGTCCACATCGAAGATCGCATGTGTGGTCTGGACGATCTGATGCATCGCGTCCTCGACCCGCATCTCGCCGAACCGCAGCTTGCCGAGCTCGTCCAAGGCGTGGTGCACATCCTGGATCGAGACGCTCATCTGCCCACTCCCGAGTGTTCCTTGGCTTCCGCGAAGGGCCAGGTCCGGATACTACCCGCGACTAACGGTTCTATCTCGCAGTGAGCGTCGAGACCGGTCAGCTCGAGGAGCCGGCGCACGCCGGGCCCCGGACGGCGGATGACCGGCCGGCCTCCGCCGGGCAGCCAGCGCCCGGCGCCCGCGATCAGCCTCGCCGACCCGCAGTCCATGAAGTGGGTCCCGCTCAGGTCAAAGACGAGCCGACCAGGGCTGTCCCTGGTCGCCAGGGCCAGGTGGGCGGCGAGGAACGGCATCGTCACCAGGTCGAGCTCTCCCTTGACGACGATCGTGGTGATGCCCGGGCAGGCTTCCACCTCGATCGTGACCGGGCCCTTGGGTGCCGGGCCCGCGGGGGCGGGCAGGACCGGCGGGCCGTCTCTGTCGGCCGTAGAGCGGTCCGGGCCGTTCATCAGCCGCGCTCCGGCTGGGGACGAGCGGCTTGGGCGATAGCGGAGCATAGCCACGTCATCAGACTCCCATTCAGCAGCATCGAATAGGACTCAGCCGGCTGCTGTCAGGGGGCCTCTTCCTGCCGGAAGCTAGGAAGTTGCAGGGCCAGCATCGACGGTGCGGCGGGCCGCAGGGGTCTGGGCGGCATCATGGCTGCTTTCAGTATGCCCCACTTCGCGCGGGCGGCAAGCCACTCTGGCCCGCCCGCAGGTAACGGTACGGCCGGGTTCGGGATCCCTGTGCGGGTCTGGGATGGTGTTGTCATGGCGTGGATTGAGCTTGACGGCGCGGTCAACGTGCGAGACCTGGGGGACATGCCCACTGAGGACGGGCAGAAGACGGTGAGGGCAAGGCTGCTCCGGGCGGACAACCTGCAGGACTTGTCGGCCGCCGACGTCAGGAAGCTGGTGCACGACATCGGCCTGACCACCGTCGTGGACCTGCGCAGCTCCGACGAGCTCGCGGCCGAGGGCCCGGCGCCGCTGGACGCCGTGGCGGGCGTGCGGCACGTCCACCACCCGGTGCTGCCCGAGGTGGGGTCCAATACTGACGTCATCGCCGACGCGCTGCTGGCCCGGGACCGGATGGACAAGTTCCGGTACCCGGGCGACCCGGTCTGCGGGCACTACCTGGGCTACCTCGAGGACCGCCCGGATCAGGTGGTGGGCGCGCTGCGCAGCGTCGCGCACGCCGGGGGAGCGGCGGTGGTGCACTGCGCCGCGGGCAAGGACAGGACCGGGGTCGTGGTGGCGCTCGCGCTCACCGTGGCCGGCGTGCCGGCCCAGGCGGTGGTCGCCGACTATGCGGCCACGGGCGAGCGCACCGAAGCCATCATGGCCCGGCTGCGCAGGTCGCGTGTGTACTCCACGGATATCAACAGCAAGGCCGCCGACCTGCACCGGCCGCGGGCCGAGACGATGGCGGCGTTCCTCGAGCAGATGGACGCGCGTTACGGCGGGGTCGCGTCGTGGCTGACCGATCACGGGCTGTCCGCCGCCGACCTGGCCGCGTTGCGAGTCAAGCTCCGGGCAGGCGCTTGAGCGGGAAGGGCGGGGCCAGGCGCAACTCCACGTTCCGGTCCGCGGCGGTGCCGGCCATGACGGTGACGTCCCAGGGCACGTTGGCCGCGAGCTCACGGTGAAGGGCCGCCAGGTCATCCGAGGTCGCGAGCGTCAGGGACGGCGCCACCGGCGTGTCGTGATCGGCCATGGTGGTCACGATGGACAGGTACTCGCCGTGGTCCTGCAGCTCGACCACCCGGGTCTGGCAGGGCCAGTCCACCACCGCGCAGGTGGTGACCTCCCAGAACCCGCGCGCCGGGTCGGCGGGGTCGGGCCGCGGGCGGATCGTATTGGTGTGCGTGTGGCCGTTCAGCCACAGGACCACATTGGGGAACCGGTGCAGCAGGGCCACCAGCCCGGCGCCGAGCAGCGGCTCGCCGTCCGGTCCCTCATGACCGCCGCGGCTGTTGTCCAGCGTGTCGGTGCCGTGGTGCGAGAACAGGATCACCAGCCGGTCGTCGTGGCCGGTGCGGACCTCGCCCCCGTCCGCGCCGCGGTAGGCCGAGTGCACCTCGGCCAGGCGGGCCTCCAGCCACCTGGCCTGCGGCGCGTCCAGGCATCCGGCGGCGCCGCCCGCCAGGCAGTTGGTGTCCAGCGCGATGAAGCGGACCGCGGGCGTGTCGTGGACGTAGTAGGCGGTGCCGTCCAGCCGGTTGCGTTCGGTGAACCCGTGGCCGAACGGCCGCGAGCCGGCCCGCAGGTGAGCGTCGACAAAGTCCCGCCTGGTGATCGGCCGCCGGAAGGCGTCGGGCGTGACCTGGCGGTGGGGCCCGGCCATGAACGCCTCGGGATGCTCGGTGAACTTCTCGAGCGCCCCGTCATGATCGAAGTCAGCGGGCAGGCTGACCGGCTTCTTGCCGCCGGTCAGCGCGGCGCCGAGGCCCGGGGTCTGGGTACCGACGCCCTGGTTGAGCGCCTCGTGGTTGCCGAAGCAGGACAGCCAGGGGATGCTCAGGCCGGCCGCGGAGAACTCGCGCAGCGCTCGCTGCAGCAGGCCCGGATGGTGCGGATAGCCGAACTCGCGGCGGAAGAAGTCGGGCCCGTCGGCGCCCGGCCCGTCCGGCCGCCAGAAGACGTCGCCCGGCCAGTCCGCCGCCTGCACTCCCTCGTAGCCGGGGCCGCCGGAATCCGGGGACACCGGGCCGCCGTCGAATAGGGCCAGGAAGGCCTGCAGCTCGTTCCACTGCGCGTTGTCGATCGCGTCGCCGGTGGTGACCGCCAGCTGCGCGGGCAGCCCGGTCGCAGGGCCGTGCACCGAACCGAGCGTGCGAAGGGTGGCGTCGACGGCGTGCGGGGTGAGCGCCTCCTGCGGACGCTGCACCGGGATGATCTCGGCGTACCTCGGGTCCGCGAAGTTGGCGTTCAGGAACTCGAACCGCGTCGGCGACTGGACGTCTGCCAGCTGCAGGTCGGTGATGTGAACCAGGCAGAGCAGCGGCCGGCCGGGGCCGCTGGCGCTCGGCCCGTTCGGGATCTTGGGTCCCGGCCGTCCCGAAGTCGTCACGGACGAGATGCGGCTCGCCCGCGCCGATCTCGATGGCCCGGTAGGGAGCTGACCGCCCGTGGCGCAGTACCGCGCCGTGACCGAGCCGGCGGTGGATGGTCAGCGGTGGACGCCAGCTCACACATCTTCCCCGGCCGCCACCGCAGCCGGGTCCGAGTCGGCCGACACCAGGACCGGATCGGGGCGGATGGCCAGCACGACGCGGCTGCCCGCCGTCAGCGCGGACGCCTCTGAGGTCGGGAGCTGGGCCATGACCCTGGTATCACCGAGGTCGACCGTCACCCGGCTGGTCGCGCCCAGGAACGTGATGGCGATGACGGTGCCCGTCAGCGGGCCGGAATCGGAATCCGGCGCGCGTGACGCCAGGCTCACTGCCTCCGGGCGGACCAGCGCCACCACCTGACCGTCGGGCACATCCTGTTCCACCAGCGGCAGCTTGCAGCCACGGACGGTCACCTCACCGCCGCGGACCTCGCCGGCCAGCCTGTTCGACAGCCCGACGAACTCGGCCACGAAGGAGGTCGCCGGACGGGAGTAGACCTCGGTGGGCGGCGCGAGCTGGTCCAGCCGGCCCTCCCGCATGACGCCGACCCGGTCCGCGATGGCCAGCGCCTCCTCCTGGTCGTGGGTGACGAACAGCGTGGTGATGCCCACCTCGAGCTGGATCCGGCGGATCTCGTCCCGCAGCTGCGCCCGGACCTTCGCGTCCAGCGCCGACAGCGGCTCGTCCAGCAGCAGCACCTGCGGCTCGATGGCCAGGGCGCGGGCCAGGGCGACCCTTTGCTGCTGGCCGCCGGAGATCTGGTGCGGATACCGGTCCGCCTGCGTGGAGAGCCCGACCAGGTCGAGCATCTCGATCGCGCGCTTGTCCCGCTGGGCCGCACTGACCTTGCGCAGCCGCAGCCCGAATGCCACGTTCTGCCGCACCGTCATGTGCGGGAACAGCGAGTAGGCCTGGAACACCATGCCCATGTCGCGCTTGGCGGCCGAGACGTGGGTGATGTCCTTGCCAGCGACCGTGATGTGCCCGGTATCGGCGTCCTCGAGGCCCGCGAGCAGGCGCAGGGTGGTCGTCTTGCCGCAGCCCGACGGGCCGAGCAGCGCGACCAGCTCGCCGGGCTGCAGGGTCAGGTCGAGGCGGTCGAGCGCGATCACCGGGCCGTAGTGCCGGCTCAGTCCCTCCAGCCGCACCTCGACGGCGGCCCTGGCCGTGCCGCCCGGCGCTCTGGTTACTGGTGAGGAAGTCACGAGGCGCACCTCATCCCCGGCCGCGGCGGCGGCGGCCAGCGTAGGACAGGATCAGCAGCAGCACGAAGGTAAGCAGCAGCGCGGCGAGCGAGGTGGAGAAGAGCACCCCGGCATTCGGTGTATTCCGGCTGATGGAGTACAGCTCTACCTGCAGGTTGTTATACAGCAAGAGATACGCGATGGTGAACTCGCCGAGCACCAGGGATGCGGTCAGCAGCAGGGCGTTCAGGATGGCCTGCCGCATGTTCGGCGCGATCACCCTCGTCATTACGGTGAACCAGCTCGCCCCTAGGCTGCGCGCGGCCTCGGACAGGATCTCCACGTTGATCGCGTTCAGCCCGGCCGCCAGCGCCTGGTAGGCGTAGGGCAGCGCCAGGATCACGTAGACCCAGAACAGCATGAGCGCCGACAGGCTGAAATGCTGGAGCCTGTTGTAGATCTCGCCGAGGCCGACCACCAGCGCGATGGCGGGGATGGTAAGCGGCAGCAGGCAGAGGAACTCCATCGTGCGCGCCAGCCACCGCACCCGCAGCCGGACCCAGATCATGGTCGGTACCAGCAGCACCAGCATGACCGCGCAGGTGATGACCGCCAGCTCCAGGGTGATCTCGATCGAGCTGATCAGGGGAGGAATGCCCGTCCCCGAGTAGGAGGCGATCTGCTTCCACGCTGTCAGCGACCACGTGCCGAGCTTGGCTCCCTCCAGGGAGAACCGGGCCATCGCCAGCAGCGGCACGAGGAAGAACAGCCCGAACACCGTGAAGACCACGTAGCGGAACAGGTTCAGCCGCCTGCGCCGACGAGCCTGCATGCCCCGCGGGCGCCCGGCCGACTCGGCGGCGGGCGTCTCGCTGAGCGCGGTCACCGCAGCCATCGCGCCGCCCTGCGCTGCAGCAACGCGTATCCCGTCATGACGATGGCCACCATGATCACCATGCCCAGGGCGAGCAGGTCGGCCACGTTGACGTTGCTCAGCCCGACCTCACTGGACAACGCGATACTGATCTGCTGCGGCACGATGTAAGCGATCTGGTTCTCCCAGGCCCAGATGGTCGCGAAGGCCGACAGCGCGTTCGCGAACAGCAGCAACGTGCCACCGAGGAAGGCCGGCGCCAGCAGCGGGCCGCCGACGTGGCGCCAGTACTGCCACGCGGACGCGCCGAGGTTCTCCGACGCCTCCCGCCACTGGACCTTCAGCCCGTCAATCGCGGGCAGGAAGACCAGCACCATCAGCGGGATCTGGAAGTACGCGTAGATCACCGTGATGCCCCACGGGAACGAGTAGAACCAGCTGGCGTGGAACAGCAGCCCCACCGGGCCGATGACCACGAGGAAGGCGAACGCCAGCGTCACCCCGCCGAACTGGGCGAGGACGCCCGAGACGGCCAGGTAGAGCCTGCGCACCGTGCCGTCCGGGTCGCCAGAAGCCACCGCATAGGCCAGGATCGCGCCGAACACGGCCCCGAGCAGCGACGACAGCAGGCACAGCTTGAACGAGCCGATGAAGTAACCGCGCACCAGCGGGTTGCCGAGCTCGGTGAGGTTGGAGAATGCCCACGCGCCGTTCGGGTTCTTGAGCGCGTCGACCACCACGATCCCGGTCGGCCACAGCAGGAAGATCGCGACGTAGCCGAGGAACGGGACGGTACCGACCCAGGCCGGAACGGACAGCCGGCGCCCGGCCCGCGAAGGCCGGGCGCCGGTCTCAGTTGTCGCAGCGACAGCCACGTCCCCTCGCTAGCCGACGGCCTTCGCCCAGTTCGCCGCCAGGTAATTGGCAGCGTCGGTGTTCTGGGCCTGGGTGAGGAACACCGGTGATCCGGAGACGGACGGCAGCTTGCCGGCCGCCGTTGCGTTGAGGCTGCTGTTGGACTGCATGGCCACCTGCTCCACGGGCCTGGCGCCGCCCTCGATCCAGAGGTTCTGCCCGCCCGACGCGGCCTGCGAGTAGAGGAACTCCTCCCACAGCCTTGCTGCCGCCGGGTGCGGCGCCTGCTTGTTAATGGCCTGCGTGTAGTACCCGCCCAAGGCGACACCCTGCGGCACGAACACCTTCCAGTTCGACACGCCCACGTAGCTTGGCAGGTTGAGGTAGTCCCAGTTGAACACGACCGGGGTCGTGCCTGCCTTGATCGTGGCGCCGGTCGCCGATACGGGGGAGAAGTTGCCTGCCGCCTTGAGCTTGGAGAAGAAGTTCACGCCCTTGGAGATGTCGCTGGCCGTTCCGCCCTGAGCCAGGTTCGCCATCATGACGCCGTTCAGGGCCGCGTTGGCGGAGGTCGGGTTCCCGTTCAGGGCCACCGCGTTCTTGAACTTCGGGCCGAGCAGATCGTTCAGCGAGGTGATCGTCCCGAACTTACTCGAGTACCCGATCGCCATGTAGCCGCCGTAGTCCTCGTACCACAGTCCGCCCGCGTCCTTCTGGGCGGCCGGGATGGCGGACCAGGTGCTGACCTTGTACGGAGCGAAAAGGCTGGTGTTAGCCAGGGCGACGGCCTGGCCGACGTCCAGCACGTCGGGCGCCTTGGCGGTGCCGTTCTCTGTCTTCACCGCGTTGACCTCCTGCTGGCTGGTGCCATCGGGGAGGGTGGAGTTGATCTTGATGCCGTACTTGGCGGTGAAGGCCGAAAGGATGGCGCCGTAGTTCGCCCACGTCGGCGGCAGCGCGATGACGTTGAGCGTGCCTTCCTTCTTGGCCGCCGTGACCAGCGCGGTCATGCCGCCGCCGCCGGAGGCGGAGGTTTCCGTGGCCCAGTTTGTGCTGCTGCTCGAGCCGCCGGAGGAACCCGACGACGAGCAGCCGGCCGCGAGCAGCGCCACCGCGGCGACGCCCGCGAGCGCCAATCGATATGAGGATCTCACCAGTGCCTCCTGAAAAGCTTCCTTCTTATCCTGAAGTGGATGACGGCTGCCCGAAAAGGCCACGGGCGGCGATACCGGAAACGGCTTGCCGACCCACCTCTCCCCCAGCTAAGAGTGCAGGATAAACGCACCTAAAACGTTTAGCGTTCGAATGCTCACACACCCGCCGCGAGGGTGTCAAGGGACGTTACCGAGTTGCCGCACTGAGCGGCGTGAACAGGGGGTTAACAGGTAGCCGGGGTGCCTGAAGGGAGCCGCGTTCGACCAGTTCAACCGTGGCGACGTAGTCGCCTGACCCGTCGTCGCCTAGCAGTCGCGCCATCAGTTCCCTGCCCATCTCCCGGCCGTCCAGGCGGATGGTCGCCAGCGGCGGGTCGAGCAGTCCGGAGGTCGGCAGGTCGTCGTGCCCGATGACGGAAACGTCCGGCCCGATCCGCAGGGACAGGTCCCTGGCGGTCTGGTAGATGCCGAGCGCCGTGTAATCGGAATTGGTGATGATCGCGGTGGGGGCGTCCCGGCGCGCTAGCGCCGTCCCGGCCGCCTTGCGCACGTCGGTGATCGTGAGCGGCGAGCGCATGACGACCGGCCGGAGGCCGAGCACGCGGGCCAGCCGCAAGAAGTGGCGCAGCCGGTCCGGGTCGGCCACCAGGCCGCGCGGCGCCGACAGGAACGCCACGCTGGAGTGCCCGAGCTCGGCCAGCCGCCGCATCGCCAGCTCGACCCCGGCCGCGTTGTCGGGACACACCCGGGAGACGCCGGTCATGCCTTCGACGGCCGCGTTCAGCGCCACCAGCGGGGTGCCGGGCCTCAGTTCCTGCCAGAGCCGCAGCGACTCGCCCTTGCCGACCGGGGCGATGGCCAGCCCGGCCAGCCGCTGGGCGGCCATCTCGCGCACCAGCAGGTGCTCGCGTTCGGCCGAGTAGTGCGAGTCGAGCAGCAGCAGGGTGGCCCCGGCTTCGGACGCCGCGCGTTCGGCCCCGGTCAGCACCTCCAGGAAGAACGGATTGCTGCAGTTGCGGATGACCAGGCCGTAGGTGGTGGTGCGGCCCCGTCGCAGCGCCTGCGCCTGCGGGTTGGCGCGGTAGCCGAGCTGGGCCGCGGCGGCCAGGATCCGGCGGCGGGTGTCGTCCGCCACGCCGGGCTGCCCGTTCAGCGCGAAGCTCACCGAGGCCACGGAGACGCCGGCCAGCTTGGCCACGTCCCTGATCCCCGCCGGCTGCCGCCCTCCGCCGTGCTGACTCGTCATGGCCTTGCCTACGGTTATGACGCTCTGCTTCCCCCGATAGGAGCGCAGGTACGTCGCTGAGCGCACATCCTAGCCACCCGCCTGGTCGCCGGCCAGAGCCCGGGCGTGGCTATCAAGCTGTCCGCCAACCGATGCCTGCCCGCCGCAAGCTGGCAACCTCTCGTTTGTCTTGGCTAGTCATCATTCCGACTTGTCTAGCC
>CAVWBQ010000019.1:0-165947 GCA_963753225.1 uncultured Actinomycetota bacterium
TATCGCCGGCTAGCGCCCTGGCCCTGGAGGTCCCCGCTAGGGATGGCGGGCGCCGTCGATCTGGTCGAGGTCGCCGTTGAAGCCGCCGATGCCGTTGGTGACCCCGCCGCCGCCGGACCACTGCCACATCAGGGCGTTGCTACTCGAGGAGGTAACGCCGCCGAAGAACTGCGCGCACCCGCCCGACTTCAGGCAGAAACCGGTCGGGGCGTTGCCGCGGTAGTTGGCGGTCTCCGGCTCGTAGGTCCACTCGTCGGTGTGCGGGATGCTGCCGTAACTGGTGCCGGCGAAGATCGATTGCCAGACCCCGGCCGAGGAGTAGACGCCGGGCTTGTAGGAGGAGTGGGCCAGGATGTAACCCCAGAACCCGTTGAAGTCGGCACGGTCCACGGCCGGGGCGATGTGCTGCTGCTTCACCGTCCCGCTGCACGGCGACGTGTAGACGCTGTTCCAGCCGTTATCGGGCGCCGGCGTGATGCCGGGCAGCTCGATGTCCATCCAGACGACCGGGTAGTCGATGCCGCCGCCGTTCTTGATGTCGGCCAGCGCCCTGGCCGCCTGCTGCGCGCCCCACGAGCTGGCTTCGGCCTGGGTCCCGTTGTAGTGCGGGTCGACACCGGGCCCGCCCATGAACCAGTACGCGCCGAGGCCGACGCCCTTGTGATAGGTCAGGAAGTTGGTGCGCGCCTGCCTGGCGTTGGTCGCCGAGTAGGCGAGGAAGTGCTCCTGGCCGCCGCAGCCCTGCCAGTACGCCCAGTTCCCGGTCATCCCGATGTAGCCGCCGTAGGCGCCGCCGAGGAACGGCATGCTGTAGGGCGCGCTGCCCGGCACGCTGACCGGGAGGCTGTCCGTGCCCCACCAGAACCCCGGCGGCCCGTCACCGGCCAGCGCGACAGCCTGTGCCGGCGCCGACACGCTGGCCGCCGCGGCGGCGCCGCTCGCCAGGACCATGGCCAGGCCGGCCGCCAGGGCCAGCCAGGTCCGCCTCATGATGCCTCCCGTCGATTCATGGTTCCCCTTATATGACATCATGTGCGACCGTGTTCGGATTGGGGTCATCTGACTGTCCCCTATTGAAGGTACCGAACGGGCCGAGGTTTCCCGCCCTCGCGCCGCCCTGACGCCCTGGCGAGGGGCGGCGGCTTAATGGAGAATCCGCCTGGGCACCGGCAGGCCGAGGGCGGGCAGGGTGCCGGGATCGTGCAGGACGGCCGCGCCGAGCTCGTTGACCCGGACGGCGGCCAGGCCGTCGTAGCGGGACAGGCTGTCGTATCCGTCCGCGCCCCACAGCCCGCGGTAGTCGTCACGGGCACCGCGCGCGCCGGTGTAGGCGACGTCCACCACGCCGAGGGTGGCCGCGTACTCGAAGAGCACGCACAGTGCATACCGGCCCTCGAGGACGTGCCACGCCTGCCAGCCGGCCGGGCCGAGCGATCCGTGCCGCGGATCCTCGAGGTACAGCCGCCAGCGGGTCAGCGGGCTGGCGGCCACCGCGAGCGGGGCGGACTGCGCCCGCAGCATCGTGAACAGGGCGTCGACCTCGACCCAGACGCCGGGAGCGAGCGCGGCGAGCCCGTCGGCCACCGCGGCGCGGCGCCGGGCCGGCGCGGTCAGGGTGCCGGTCCTTCGCTGGCCCCTGATCGCCTCGATCCGGGCGAGCTCGTCGTGCGACACGCTCCGCAGCCACCGGTCCCACAGCGCACCGAGGGCCTGGTAGCACGGGTCGGCCAGTACCGCCTCGCCGCGCGCGGTCAGCTCGAGCCGGGGGCCGGTCAGGCGGGCCAGGCCTCCGGCCCGCAGCAGCATCGGCCACGCGAACGCCGCGATGGGCTCGCCTGCGGCACGGTCGTAGTAGTCCCCCGCGACGAGGGCATCCTCGACCAGCCTGACCGTCGTGGCCAGCGGGCGCCCGGTGGCCGCGCCGCAGCGCAGCTGCCCGTCGGCGGCCAGCTCGAGCGCGGCGACGAGGTTCGACAGCGCGTCCGGACCGGTGCCGCGGACGGTCACCGGGCCGCTGGGAAAGGCCGATGCACGCAGCAGGACCAGGCCGGACCCGCTGCCCTTGGCATACGCGGACCGCTCACCAGCGACGCCGATAGTGCCCTCGGCCACCAGCAAACCCTAGCGGTTCACCCGGCCGTCTCGTGGGAGCCTCGCCGGAGAAAGTGCCTCCAGCGGGCGGGTGTGCCACGGTGGCGGTATGCGGGTAACCGGAGCGGACGCCTGCCGCCACGGCTGGGTCGCGGTCAGCCTGGACGGGCCAGGAAGGCCCGCGGAGGTGCGTGCGCACGAGACCCTTGCCGGGGTGCTCGGCGGGGATCAGGCCGCCGCGGTGGGGATCGACATGCCGCTGGGCCAGCCTGGCCGGGATCGAGCTCCCTTCGATCCCACGGGCCCGGATGCCGCGGGCACCGGTCACGGACACGCTGGACGCGGCCGCCGTGGCCTGGAGCGCCTGGCGCATCGCCACGGGCCGGGCCGTGGTCATCCCGGACCGGCCGCAGCGGGACGACCGGGGCCTGCAGATCGCGATCCGCTACTGAGGGGCGCCCCGGCGCCGGGCGCGCAGCCCGTCGAACGCCAGCGCGCAGACCGCGTCCGCGAGCGAGGCCGTCTTCGGCCGGCGTTCGGGCCTGTACCACTCGACGGTGGAGTTGACCAGGCCGAATAGCAGCCGGGCGGTGATCATCGCATCAGCGTCGGACCGGATGTCGCCGTCCCGCACAGCCTCGGCCACCAGCTCGGCCACGAACCGGTCGAAGGTGCGCCGCTTGTCCAGCGCGGCGCGCTCGACGTCGGTATTGCCGCGCACCCGGAGCAGCAGGGTGACGTAGGGCGACTCGGCCTCGAGCACCTCGACGCTGCCCCGGACGAGGTACTCGAGGCGCTCGACGGCCGGGGCGGGGAGCGCGCGAGCCCGGCTGGTCACCACGGCCAGGCCGTCCAGCGCCCGGTCCAGGGCCATTCTGAGCAGCTCCTCCTTGCCCGAGACGTGGTGATAGATGGCCGACTTGGCGATGCCGAGCCTGGCCGCCAGGTCGCGCATGCTGGTGCCGTCGTAGCCGCGCTCGTTGAACAGCTCGACGGCCACCGCCAGCACCGAGGCGAGGTCGTAGCCGGGACGCCCGCGACGCCGACCCGCCGGGACCACGGCCGAGCTCACGAGACGTGCCCGAGCTGATGACTGCGGCCCCGGAACTCCGCGATCACATCGCGATCCCGGCGCACGGTCACGTCGTAGACCCCCGACCGGCCGAACCTGGTCCGCAGCACCGCCTCGGCCTCCAGCACGTCCCCGGCGCGGGCGGGCGCCACGAACACGATCTCGGCCGACGCGGCCACGGTCACCGGCCCGAAGCTGTTGCAGGCGCACGCGAACGCGGTGTCCGCCAGCGCGAAGATCAGGCCGCCGTGCGCCATGGCGTGCCCGTTCACCATGTCCGGGCGCACTGTCATGCGGGTCACCGCCCGCCCCTCGTCCTGATCGATCAGCTCGATGCCCAGGCCGCGGGAGGCCTCGTCGTTCGCCATCATCGTGTCCACGCTGGGCAGCCGCGGCACCGTCATCGCCTCCTGTATTACTGACCGAACGTCCGGTATATAATACGACGAAAGGGCGCGGGTGCAGGCGGCCGCACCGTGTCTACGATAGTGCCGGAAGGGGATGGTGGCGATGGCAGCACTTCCGGAAGACGGAGCCGGCGAACTCCAGGACCACTTCGACCAGACGATCGGGCACGGGCGGCGGATCGAGCCGCGGGACTGGATGCCGGACGCCTACCGCGCCTCGATGATCCGCCAGATCGCCCAGCACGCCCACTCGGAGATCATCGGAATGCAGCCGGAGGGCAACTGGATCACCCGGGCGCCCTCGCTGCGCCGCAAGGCGATCCTGATCGCGAAGGTGCAGGACAAGGCCGGCCACGGCATGTACCTGTACTCCGCCGCCGAGACGCTCGGCGCCGATCGCGCCGACCTCACCGCCAAGCTCATCGGCGGGCGGCAGAAGTACTCCTCGATCTTCAACTACCCGACGCTGACCTACGCCGACGTAGGCGTGATCGGCTGGCTGGTGGACGGCGCGGCCATCTGCAACCAGGTGCCGCTGTGCCGCTCCTCCTACGGCCCCTACGGCCGGGCCATGGTGCGCATCTGCAAGGAGGAGTCGTTCCACCAGCGGCAGGGCTACGAGCTGCTGCTGACCATGATGCACGGCTCGGCGGCACAGCGCGCGATGGTGCAGGACGCGACCAACCGGTTCTGGTGGCCGTCGCTGATGATGTTCGGGCCGCCGGACGACCAGTCACCGAACACGACCCAGTCGATGGCCTGGGGCATCAAGAGGCACACCAACGACGAGCTGCGGCAGCGGTTCGTGGACATGACGGTGCCGCAGGCGGAGAAGCTGGGCGTCACGCTGCCCGATCCCGGGCTGAGCTGGAACGCCGGGCGCGGGCACTACGACTTCGGCTCGGTGGACTGGGACGAGTTCATGGCCGTGGTAAAGGGCAACGGCCCGTGCAACGCGGAGCGGATCGCGCGCCGCCGGGCCGCCCACGACGAGGGGGCCTGGGTGCGGGAGGCCGCCGCGGCCCACGCCGCCAGGCAAGGGGCCAGGGCCGGGAAGGACGCCGCCTGATGGAGGAGCCGCAGGTGCGCTCGGGCTGGCCGCTGTACGAGGTGTTCCTGCGCGGCAAGCGCGGGCTCAACCACGTGCACGTCGGGTCGCTGCACGCAGCCGACCCGCAGATGGCGCTGCGGCACGCCAGAGACCTGTACACCCGGCGGAACGAGGGGGTCAGCATCTGGGTCGTCCCGGCCGCCGACATCACCGCGTCGAGCCCGGACGAGAAGGACCCGTTCTTCGCTCCGTCCGGCGACAAGGTGTACAGGCATCCGACGTTCTACCAGCTTCCCGCCGATGTCCCGCACATGTAGGGAGTGCCGGTGACCGAAGACGAGTTCGCCGCGTACCAGAGCCTGAGCGAGGAGACCGAGGATCACCGGTGGGCGTTCGGCACCGGGTTCACCGACCCGCTCGAGGGCATCGACGCGTCGGTGCCCGTCGGCGTCGACGCGGCGGCGCTGGCCGCCTACTGCCTGGCGCTCGGCGACGACGCGCTGATCTACTCGCACCGGCTGCAGCAGTGGATGACGCGCCTGCCGGAGCTCGAGGAAGAGACCGCGCTGGCCAACGTGGCCCTGGACCTGCTCGGGCAGGCGCGGCTGCTGCTGGCCCGGGCCGGCCAGGCCGAGGGCCGCGGGCGGCGGGAAGACGACCTGGCGTTCTTCCGCGACGAGCACGAGTTCCGCAGCGTCCGGCTGGCCGAGCACACCGACGCCGACTTCGCTCAGCTGGCCGGCCGGCTGCTGGTCTTCTCGGCCTGGCGGCTGGCGCTGTTCGGCCAGCTGGCCGGCTCGGCCGACCCGGTGCTCGCGGCGATCGCGGCCAAGGGCGTCAACGAGCTCGCCTACCACCGGGACTACGCGGCCCAGTGGGTGGTCAGGCTGGGTGACGGAACGCCGCTGTCGCACGACCGGATGGCGGCCGCGCTCGCGGTCATCTGGCCGCTGGCCGACGAGCTGTTCCAGGCCGACCCCATGACGGACCGGCTGCCCGGGGTGGCGGCCGACCCGGCGGACCTGCGCGCCGAGGTGGACGCCGTGCTGGACGAGGTGCTCGCCGCGGCCACCCTGGACCGCCCGCATGCCGCCCCGCTGGCCCGGGTCGCGGGCAGGACCGGGCGCGACGGCGTGCACACCGAAGCGTTCGGCTACCTGCTCGCCGAGCTGCAGAGCGTGGCCCGCGCCCACCCGGACGCGACATGGTGACGGCGGCCGGGATCGCCGCGGCCCGCGCGATCGCGGCAGCCGTGCCCGACCCCGAGCTGCCCATGGTGACAGTGGCCGACCTTGGCATCCTGCGCGGCGTCGCCGCCGAGGGCGAGCGCCTGGTGGTGACGATCACGCCGACCTACTCGGGCTGCCCCGCGCTCCGTGAGATCGCCCACGACCTGCGGCACCGGCTCGCCGCGTCCGGCTTCACCGAGGTCGACGTGCGGACCGCGCTCGCGCCCGCCTGGAGCAGCGACTGGATCACCGCCGAGGGCCGCCGCAAGCTCCGGGAGGCCGGCATCGCCCCGCCGCATGCAGTGCCGGCCAACCGGGGGGCGGCCCGCGCGGGTCCGGTCCCGCTCACCCTGACCGGGAGGCGGTACGAGGCGGTCGCCTGCCCGCGCTGCGGCTCCACGGCCACCACGCGGACCGCGGCGTTCGGCGCGACCGCGTGCAAGGCGCTGTTCCGCTGCGAGAGCTGCCGCGAGCCCTTCGAGTACGTGAAGGAGGTCTGATGGCCGGGTCCCGCACCGACTTTCACCCGCTCACGGTGACGCGGGTAGACCCGCTCACCGACGACTCGGCCGCGGTGACCTTCGACGTCCCGCCCGGACTGACCGGGCGGTTCGCCTTTGCGCCCGGGCAGTCGGTGACCATCCGCCGCGGCGACGAGCGCCGGTCCTATTCCATCTGCGCGGCGCGGGGCCGCGCGCCGCGCATCGGGGTGCGCGAGGTGGCGGGCGGCGCCGTCTCCGGCTGGCTCGTGCATGAGGTAAGGGCCGGTGACGTGATCGAGGTCCAGGCGCCGTCCGGCTCGTTCACCCCGGACCTGGACGTGCCCGGGCACCACGTGCTGATCGCCGCGGGCAGCGGGATCACCCCGGTGCTGTCCATCGCCTCGTCCCTGCTCGCCGCGCAGGACAAGTCCTCGGTCACCTTGATCTACGGCAACCGGCGCAACGACTCGGTGATGTTCGCCGACGACGTCGCCGATCTCAAGGATGCCTACCCGGCGCGGACCTGCCTGGTCCACGTGCTCAGCCGCGAGCCGCAGGAGGTCGAGCTGTTCAACGGCCGGCTCGACGCCGCCAAGCTGCGCACCCTGCTGCCGGTCACGGTCGACGTGGCCGCGGTGGACCACTGGTGGCTGTGCGGCCCGTTCGGCCTGGTGGAGAGCGCGATCGGCCTGCTCGCCGAGCTCGGCGTGCCGCGCGGGCGCGTCCACCGCGAGCTGTTCTACGTCGAGGACACCCCGCCCGCCCAGGCCACCCACGCCGAGGCGACCGCGGGCCCGGGCGCCGAGGTGACCGTGCTCCTCGACGGCCGCAGCAGCACCGTCACCGTCCCGCACGGCACAGCCGTCCTCGACGGCGCCCAGCGGGTCCGCCCGGACCTGCCGTTCGCCTGCAAGGGCGGCGTATGCGGCACCTGCCGTGCCCTGCTGGTCGACGGCGAGGTCACGATGCGCCGCAACTACGCCCTGGAGCAGGAGGAACTCGACGCGGGTTACATTCTCACCTGCCAGTCCCTGCCCGTCTCCGATCAGGTCACCGTCGACTACGACGCCTAGCCGCAAGGAGCCAGCGATGCCGGACCTCACGTCGCCGGGCGGCGACCTCGACCCCATCGAGCGGGCCCCTGCCGATGAACTGCGCGCGCTGCAGCTGGAGCGGCTCCGCTGGACGCTGCGGCACGCCTACGCCAACGTGCCGCACTACCGAGCGGCGTTCGACGCGGCCGGGGTGCACCCCGACGACTGCGGGGACCTGGCCGACCTGGCCAAGTACCCGCTGACCAGCAAGGCCGACCTGCGGGAGAACTACCCGTTCGGCATGTTCGCGGTGCCCCGCGAGCAGGTGGTACGGGTGCACGCCAGCTCGGGCACCACGGGCCGGGCCACGGTGGTCGGCTACACCAGGGACGACATCGAGGTGTGGGCCACGGTGATGGCCCGCTCGATCAGGGCGGCGGGCGGCCGGCCCGGCCACGTCCTGCACAACGCCTACGGCTACGGGCTGTTCACCGGCGGGCTCGGGGCGCACTACGGGGGCGAGAAGCTGGGCTGCACCGTGGTCCCGGTCTCCGGCGGGATGACCGAGCGCCAGGTCACCCTGATCAGGGACTTCCGCCCGGACGTCATCATGGTCACGCCGTCCTACATGCTCGCGATCCTGGACGAGATGGAGCGCCAGGGCGACGACCCGGCCGCCTCCTCGCTCCGGTTCGGCATCTTCGGCGCCGAACCGTGGACGAACCAGATGCGCGCCGAGATGGAGGCCCGGGCCGGCCTCGACGCCACCGACATCTACGGCCTGTCCGAGGTGATCGGCCCGGGCGTGGCGCAGGAGTGCGTGGAGACCAAGGACGGCCTGCATATCTGGGAGGACCACTTCTACCCCGAGGTGATCGACCCGCTCACCGGGGCGCCGCTGCCCGACGGCGAGGAAGGCGAGCTCGTCTTCACCTCGCTAACCAAGCAGGCCATGCCGGTGATCCGCTACCGGACCCGCGACCTGACCCGGCTGCTGCCGGGCACCGCGCGCACCATGCGGCGAATGCAGAAGATCACCGGCCGGACCGATGACATGATCATCCTGCGCGGGGTCAACCTGTTCCCGACCCAGATCGAGGAACTGATCATGGGCATCTCGGCGCTGTCCCCGCACTTCCAGCTGCACCTGACCCGGGAGGGCCGGATGGACCAGTTGGCCGTGCACGTCGAGCACCGGCCCGGCTGCCCGGAACCGGACGCGGCCAGCGCCGGCGCCGAGCTCACCGCGCGGGTCAAGAACACCATCGGCGTCACGGTCACGGCCAGCGTGCTGCCGCCGGAGTCCATCGAGCGCTCGCTGGGCAAGATGCGCCGCATCGTCGACCACCGGCCGCGTTAGAGGGCAAGATAGCTCCCATGACCGATGACGATCTGCCTATCTCGTATCAGGCGGCGGTCCGCGGGACGCCGGTGCTGAGCAGTAGCGGTGCCACGATCGGTACCCTCGAGCACGTGCTGGAGGTACCTGAGGTTGACGTCTTCGACGGGATCGTGATCGCCACCGATGGCGGCCTGCGTTTCATCGACGCAGACCAGGTGGGCCAGATCACCCGGAGCCATATCCGGTCCACCGTGGACGACGCCCAGGCCAGCCTGCTGCCGCCGCCCGACGGGCCTCCGGTGTACCGGGTGGACGCGCTGGCCGACACCGGGTCCAGCCTGCATGACAGACTGGGCCGCCTCTTCAGGCGTCCGCACTGGATCCGCGAGGACGAGCGATGAGGGGATAGCCCTCTTCAGCCGCCGTCGGCGCCGGCCCTGGCCAGCGGAGCCGGAACACCTCGGTCATGCCATCACCCTAAAGGAGAGGAGAATGACCAGCGGCTAGAGGTGGAACCGGGTGCCCGTCACCTTCTCCGCGATCCCGGTGCGGTCCAGGTAAGGCGTGATCCCGCCCAGGTGGAACGGCCAGCCGGCGCCCAGGATCATGCACAGGTCGATGTCCTCGGGGCCGGCGACGACGCCCTCGTCGAGCATCAGCCGGATCTCTTCGGCCAGCGCCTCGAGGGCACGCTCGCGGACCTCCTCCGCCGTAGACGGGCGGTCACCGCCGGCCAGCAGCGCCGCGACCGACTCGTCGACGCTGAGGTCGGGCCGGTACACCGCGGTCTTGCCCGCCGCGACCAGGGCGCGGAGCTTAGGTGATACGCCGAACCGGTCCGGGTAGGCCGCGGCCAGCGTCTCCCCCACGTGCAGCGCGACCGCCGGGCCGACCAGCTGGAGCAGGAAGAACGGGGACATGGGCAGGCCGAGCGAGTCGGGCGCGTGCTCGGCCACCTCGAATGGCGTGCCCTCGTCGACGCAGGCGAGGATCTCGCCGAGGAATCTGGTCAGCAGGCGGTTCACCACGAAGGCCGGAGCGTCCTTGACCAGCACGCAGTTCTTCTTCAGGGCTTTGCCGACGGCGAGCGCGGTGGCCGTCGTCCGCTCATCAGCAGACAGAGCGTCGGTGACGGCGCCGCGGACCACCTCGACCAGCGGCATCATGGCGACCGGGTTGAAGAAGTGGAAGCCGGCCACGCGCTCGGGATGCGCCAGCCCGGACGCCATCTCGGTCACCGACAGCGAGGAGGTATTCGTGGCCAGCACGCAGTCCGGCCTGACCACCGCCTCGACCTCGGCGAGCACCCGCTGCTTGACCGTCATCTCCTCGAACACTGCCTCGATCACGAAGTCGGCGTCGGCGAACGCGTCCTTGGTCAGCGACCCCGTGACCAGCGCGGTCAGCCGGGCTGCGGCGTCCGCGCTGATCCGGCCGCGGGCGCGGAGCGTGGCCACCTCGGCCCGCACGTGGCCGAGCCCGGCGTCGAGCCGGGCCTGGTCCAGGTCGGTCAGCACCACGGGTACCTCAAGCCGCCGCGCGAACAGCAGCGCGATCTGCGCGGCCATCAGCCCGGCGCCCACCACCCCGACCTTGGTGACTGGCCGGGCCAGTGACGCGTCCGGCGCCCCGGCCGCGTGCCGGGCCCGCTTCTGGGTCAGGTCGAAGGCGTAGAGCCCGGCCCGCAGTTCCTCGCTGAGCAGCAGGTCCGCGAGCCCCTCGTCCTCGGCGGCGAACCCTTCGTCGCGGCTGCGGTCGCGGGCCGCGGCCACCAAGTCGATGGCCCGGTAGGGCGCCGGGGCGGCACCGTGCAGCTTACCGTCGGCGAACAGCCGCGCCGCGGCCACCGACTGGTCCCAGATGGCCGCGTCCCAGCCGCTGGCGGGCACCGCCCGGGACACCTCGGCCGATCCGGTCAGCACCCGGGCCGCCCAGCGCAGCGACTCGGCCAGGAAGTCGGCGGGGGAGAACATCGCGTCGGCGATGCCGAGCGAAAAGGCCTGCGCACCGCGCAGCATGCGGTTCTGGCCGAGCGGGTTCTCGACGATGACCTTCAGCGCGTTCCCCGGGCCGATCAGGTGCGGCAGCAGATAGGTACCGCCCCAGCCGGGCAGCAGGCCGAGGAAGCACTCGGGGAACGCGACCGCCGTGACCCCGGAAGAGATCGTCCGGTACGAGCAGTGCAGCGCCAGCTCCAGGCCGCCGCCGAGCGCGGCGCCGTTCACGAACGCGAACGACGGCACGCCCAGCTCGCCGAACCGGCGGAACACCGCGTGCCCGAGCCGGGCGATGGCCAGCGCCTCGTCCCGCGCGGCGATCAGCGGGACGCCGCTCAGGTCGGCGCCGACCGCGAAGATGAACGGCTTGCCGGTGACCCCGACCGCGGCGATGTCGGTGCGGGCCGCCACCGCGTCCAGCGCGTCGCCCAGCGCCATCAGCCCGGCCGGGCCGAACGTGCTCGGCCGGGTGTGGTCGCGTCCATTATCCAGCGTGATGAGCGCCATCGTGCCCGCCCCGTCGGACAGTTCCACGTCGCGCACCAGCGCCCTGGTGACGACTTCGTCCGGGAACAGCGAGGTCAGAAGCGACGCGTCAGGCATTGAGGTTCTCCCATAGGACGGTGCCGCCCATGCCCAGCCCGACGCACATCGTGGTCAGGCCGTAGCGGGCGTTGTGTCCGCCCGGGGGGGCATGCCCGGCGAATTCGCGGGCCAGCTGGATCATCAGCCGCACGCCGGAGCTGGCGAGCGGGTGGCCGAGCGCGATCGCGCCGCCCCACGGGTTCACCCGCGGGTCGTCGTCGGCGATCTTGAAGTGGTCGAGGAAGGCGAGCACCTGAACCGCGAACGCCTCGTTGATCTCGATCAGCCCGATGTCGTCCATGGTCAGGTCGTTGCGGGCCAGCACGGCCTCGGTGGCGGGAACCGGCCCGATGCCCATCACCTCGGGGTCCACCCCCGCGAAGGAGAAGTCGACCAGCCGCATCCTGGCGTCCAGGCCGAGTTCGGCGGCCACGTCCGCGGCGGCGATGACGCACCCGGTGGCGCCGTCGTTCAGGCCGGCGGAGTTCCCCGCGGTCACCCGGCCGTGCGGGCGGAACGGCGTCTTCAGCCCGGCCAGCGCCGCCAGCGTGGCGTCCGGGCGCGGCGGCTCGTCGGCGGTGGCGAGACCCCACCCGCGTTCGGCGCTGCGGATCGCGACCGGCACCAGGTCCGGCTGGATCTGGCCCGCCGCGTAGGCGGCGGCGACCTTGCGCTGGCTGCCGAGCGCGTACGCGTCGGCCCGCTCCCGGGTGATGGCCGGGAACCGGTCGTGCAGGTTCTCCGCGGTCGAGCCCATCACCAGCGCGGAGGGGTCCACCAGGCGCTCGGAGATGAATCGCGGGTTGGGGTCGACGCCGGACCCCATCGGGTGATGGCCCATGTGCTCGACGCCGCCGGCGATCGCGGTGTCGGTGGCGCCCAGCGCGATCGACCCGGCGGCCGTGGTCACCGCGGTCATCGCGCCGGCGCACATCCGGTCGATGGCGTAGCCGGGCACCGACCTCGGCAATCCGGCCAGCACCGCGGCGCTGCGCCCGATGGTCAGGCCTTGGTCGCCGGTCTGGGTGGTGGCGGCGATGGCCACCTCGCCGATCCGCTCGGGCGGCAGCGCGGGATTGCGCCGGATCAGTTCGCGGATCACGCTGACGACCATGTCGTCGGCCCTGGTCTCGGCGTACAGGCCGCTAGGCCCGGCCTTCCCGAACGGGGTGCGGACGCCGTCTACAAAGACGACGTCGCGTGCGGTGCGGGCCACGTGGCCTCCCCCTAGCTGCGGAGAACGTTGACCCCTTTATATTACTCATCAGTAACAATGCTGCGGCGCCCGGGTGCCGCCCGAGGTAGCTGACCAGCCGGTCACCCGGGCTGGCCTGGGCCGGAATCTCGACCGGGACGGCGAACAGGCCCTCGCGGCTGACCACGAGCAGCGAGCTCAGCCGCAGCATCCGGGTGGCGAGCGCGGCCGGGATCGGGATCTGGGAGATCCCCCCGTAGCAGCCAGCGCGGGCGCGGGCCGCCGAGACGTCCCAGCCGTGCACCGCGATCTCCACCGCCCCGGTGGAGGCCACCAGGCCGGCCGGCATCGGCAGGCCGCCCACCGCCACGAAGCAGTCCGGGCCGCCGTAGCAGTAGCCGGCGCACAGCAGCCGGGCCGCGCCGTCGCGGAGCGCCTCGACCGGGTCACCTCCGCCTCGGCCGACTGGTTCTTCCAGGTCCAGCCGCCCGGTGCGCAGCGCCGTCTCCAGGTCCGCCATCGACTGGCACAGGTGGCCGAGCAGCGCGGCCAGGTCCCAGTCTGGGCACGGCGTGGGCAGCGTCATCTCCGCCGCCCCGATCGGCGCGCACACGCCGAGCGTGTAGCTGATCGCGCCGGCCAGCAGCTCGATCGCGCCGGATAGCTGGCCGCTCACGCCGGCACCGGGACCAGGCCGGGGGCGAGCACCGGCCCGGTAAGCCTGCCGAAATCGTCACGCGCCGCCACTGTGACCTCCCGCGGTTTGCCGGCCTGTCTGTATAGACCGGCGAACGCGCCGATTCTCACCGGTGATCAGTTTTCTGCTTCGTCCGGTCAGTACCAGCGGCAGGTAAACGGTGGACTGACCGCGGGCCTCCGCGAGGGCCGCGTGCGGATTCAGCGGCCCTTGCGGAGGAAGGCGCGCAGCCGGTCCAGCGGCCAGGTGTTGATCACGTCGTCGGGGGTGAGCCAGCCGCGCTGCGCGGCGCCGGCGCCGTACGGCATGTTGCCCAGGTCGGAGACGGAGTGCGCGTCGCTGTCGATGGCGAACGTGACCCCGGCGTCGCGGGCCGCGCGGATATGGTCGGACGGCAGGTCGAGCCGCTGCGGCGAGGCGTTGATCTCCAGCGCGGTGCCGGTCCGCGCGCAGGCCCGGAACAGCTCGCCGAAGTCCACCTCGACCGGCGGGCGCTTGCCGATCCGCCGGGTGAGCGGGTGGCCGATGACGTTCACGTGAGGGTTCTCGCAGGCGGTGACGAACCGCCTGGTCATCTCGGCGCGGGACTGCTCGAAGTGCGAGTGCACCGAGGCGACGCAGATGTCGAACCCCTCGAGGAAATCGGGACCCCAGTCGACCGAGCCGTCCGGGCCGATGTTGAGCTCGGTGCCGTGCAGCAGTTCCAGGTCCCCAGTGAATTGTGCTGTCAGCGCCCGCACCCGGTCCCGCTGGGCCAGCATCTTCTCGTCGGTCATCCGCTGCATGATCAGGTCCGGCGCGTGGTCGGTGACGGCGTAGTACTCGTACCCCCGCCGCCGCGCCGCGGCCACCATCGTCTCGAGCGAGGCCACGCCGTCGGTGAGGTCGGTGTGCGTGTGCAGGTCTCCGCGCAGGTCATCGATCCTAACGAGCCTGGGTATCCGCCCCTGCGCCGCCAACTCGATCTCCCCGCGGTCCTCCCGCATGGCCGGGGGCACCCAGGCCAGGCCCAAGCGCTCGTAGACCTCCTCCTCGGTCCGTGACACGATGAGCTCATTCGTCTCAGCATCGAATAGTCCGTATTCGGAGAGTTTCAGCTTCTGCTTGATCGCGATCTGGCGCACCGCGACGTTGTGCGCGGCCGAGCCAGTGAAGTACTGCAGCGCCGCGCCCCAGGCGTCCAGCGACACCACCCGCAGGTCAGCGGTCAGCCCGCTCGCCGTCCTGACCGTGGTCTTGGTCGGGCCGGAGGCCACCACGTCGTGCCCGGCGGAGAACGCGGCCATCAGCGGAGCGGAGTCGTCCGCCGCGGCGAGGATGTCGATGTCCCCGATGGTCTCCCGCCACCGGCGCAGCGAGCCCGCGTAGGCGCAGCGCTGGCTCAGCGGGGTGAGCGCGTCGACCATCTCGGTGGCCGTGCGCAGCGCCACGTCGAGCAGCACCCGCTCGCGGCCCTGCCGGTACACCTCGATGCCGGCCGCGATCCGCTCCTCGCTCCTGGCCCCGAACCCGGCCAGGCCGTCGAGCCGGCCCGCCTTGATCGCCGCCGCCAGGTCGTCCACAGACTGGACGCCGAGGTCCCGGTTGAGCTGCAGGGCGCGTTTCGGGCCCAGGCCGGGCACCTGGGTCAGCTCCAGGACCCCGGCAGGTATCTTCGCGCGCAGTTCGTCCAGCGCCCGGATGCTCCCGGTCTCGCGGTACTCGGCGATCTTGGCCGCGATCGACGCGCCCACGCCGGGGATGGCCCGGAGCGCCTTGGCGTCGAGCTGGCTGATGTCGTCGGCCCAGCCGCGGACCGAACGGGCCGCCTTGTCGTAGTTCCTGGCCCGGAACACGTCGCCGCCAGTTATCTGGGTCAGCTCGGCGTACTCCCTGAGCAGGCCGCTAATCTCCTCGTTGAACCAGGCCATCCTTATTCTTTCGGGGGATTCGGGGGGATCAGGGTTTCGTCCCCCCGGGGCTAGCAGAGCCTACGCGTGGCAGGTCAGGGGCTGGCCGCCGTTGTAGGCGATCATCTCGCCGAGCGCGCGGGGCAGGTCCACCGGGGCGCCGCGCTCCCCCCCGTCGAGCTCGAGGTAGGCGCGGTGCAGGTTTCCCACGATCCGTTCGGCATCTAGAAGGTCCTTGAACTCACCCAGGTCAGCCTGGCGTGCGGCGTCCAGCGGGGACAAGCCGGCCGCCTTCGCCTGGCGAGCGAGATCCTGTACGAAGCGCAGGTAGGCCAGCACGCCGTCGATGACCTCGGGACCGCAGACCGGGCCGTGGCCGGGGACGAGGGTGCGCGCGCCGAGCGGGCGGAGCACGGTCTCGAGCACCTCGATCCAGCCGCTGACCGAACCCATCAGCGCGAACGGCGTGCCGCCGTTGAACAGCAGGTCGCCGGCGAACACCACGTCGCGTTCGGGGATGTGCACGATCGAGTCGTTGGTCGTGTGGGCGGGCATGCCCACGTAGCGGACCTCGCAGCGCAGCTCGCCGGACCACAGCGTGACGCCCTCGGTATAGGTCAGGAACGGCGGGGCCGGCTCCAGGTGGCCCCAGTCCACCTCCGACCAGATGCCCGGCGGGGGCGGGATGGGCGAGCTCAGGATCGCCTCGCGGCAGCGCTCGTGGCCGACGATGGTGGCCCCGCTCATCAGGTAGTTGCCGTGCGTGTGGTCGCCGTGGTGATGGGTGTTGACCAGCGTGCGGACCGGTTTGTCCGTCACGGTACCGATGGCGTCCAGGTAGGCCCGGGTGCGGCGCTCGGTGGAGGTGGCGTCGACGCTGATCACGCCGATGCCGCTGACCAGGAAGCCGGTGTTGTTCAGGTACCAGCTTCCGTCAGGCTGCAGGTAGGCGTAGACGTCCTCGCAGACTTCCCTGAGTTCTGGCTCCAGCGGGCCCAGGCTCATGGTCGTGCTCCTTCGTCCGGTGCGGCAGCAGCAGCGCCAGGGCGCCGAGCAGCCCGAACAGCGCCAGCCCGGCCAGCACGTACGCGTTGCCCGCGATGAGGGCCAGGCCGTGCCAGTGGTATTCGATGAACCGGGGCCGGTCCCCGTACCACTGGTAGTAGACCGGGTTGGTGTTCCTGGGGATCCAGAGCAGGCCGAGCGAGTCGTTGCCGAGGTTGAGCCTGTGCGTGAACAGCCGGGCCGGCCAGGCGCCGAACCAGGCGACGATGGCCAGGGCCAGTGCTCCGAGCGCCCAGGCGGCTCGCCTGGCGTTGCGCCGCCAGGCCTGCACCGCGTAGTGGGCGGCCACCAGCGCGCCGGGCGCGATCCACACCCAGTGGTGATCCCAGCTGATGGGCGAGACGAGCAGCCCGGTCAGCGCGGCCATCAGCAGTCCGGGGACGGGGTGGCCCTTGCGGTCGAGCAGCGCGGCGGCGGTCACGCCAATCGCGGCCACCAGGACCGCCACGGCGATCCAGGCGGGCTTGGCGCCGTTCACGCTGCCGGTCAGCCGGGTGATGAGGCCGTCGAGCGACTGGTTGCCGGCCCAGCCGGTGAAGCCGGTCCGGCCGCCCTGGACAAACAGGCCGTGGAACCACCATTTGCCCGAGTCGCTTGGGAGGATGACGAAGCCGAGCAGCACGGTGAAGGCGAAGCCGGCGCAGGCCATCGCGGCCTGCCGGAACTTCCTGGCCAGCAGCAGGTACGGGATGAAGATCAGCGGCACCAGCTTGATCCCGGCCGCGACGCCGGTGCCGAATCCCTTCCACCAGCGGCTCTTTCCAGTGTTCGGCTGGGTGTCCGGCTGGCAGAGGTCCCAGATGATCAGCGCCATCAGGACCAGGTTGACCTGGCCCAGGTACATGGTGCGCAGGACGGGTTCGGTCCAGAAGACGGCAGCCGTGGCGAGCAGGGTGGCGCCGAGCCTGACCCGGTCCCTGGCGTAGCCGAGGCCGCCGAGGGTCAGCCAGAGCGCAACCAGCAGCGCGATGATGTCTACCGCCACCGACAACTGCTGGGACAGCCACCACGGGACGAACGAGATGACGGCGAAGGTAATGGCCGCGAACGGCGTGTAGGTGAACGGCAGGTGCAGCTTGCCGTAACCGACCCAGTCATAGAGCGGCGCCGCCAGGCGCGGGTCGTACAGCGGCCGGACGTGCCGGACGATAAGCCCGCCGGACCGGTAAACGGCCAGGTCCACCGGGTCCATGGTGAAGCTCTTGGGGTGGATGACCGTGTAGATCACGTAGAGCCCGAGGGCCACGGCGAACACGCCCAGGCCGGCCAGGAGCAGCCAGCGGTGTGGCCTTGCCTGGTCCCCGGCGGGCGTCCGCGGGCGGGTGAGGACCGATCTCACCTGGCCAACCCTAGCGGCTCCGGCTAGGATTCCGTTCCCGGAGGTGCTGATGTCTGACGTTAAAGCGACCGCCCGGATGGCCGTTCCTGATCACGTGAGCCGGGTCGCCCGGCTGCGGATGTCCAGCCTTGGCCTGGTGAGCATGCTGATCATCCAGTTCGTCCTTGGCGTGATCTACAGCCTGTACGGGACGGCGCCGAGCGCGGCCAAGTCCGTCGGGATGTTCTCCAGCCCGGTGCTCGCGCTGCACGTGATCCTGTTCTTCCTGCTGGTCATCGCGGGTTTGGGGCAGCTGATCCGTGCCGTCGGCGCCCGGCACCGGCTGACGGTGTGGATGTCCGGCCTCGGGCTGCTCGCCATCCTCGCGGCCGGCTTCGCCGGGATCGGGTTCATCGGCAACGGCGACGACGGAGCGTCCCTCGGCATGTCACTGGCCTTCGCGGTGGCGCTGGCGGCCTATGTCGTGCTGATCTTCGCCCTGGCGCCCGCGGCGCGCTCGTCGACTACGTGATGTAGTAGGGGGCCGTCGACCCTTCCGGACAGCCATGGCATAGTGAATCCAGGCGGCTGCCCCTACCCGAACCGGAGGCGACATGAGCGTTACCCAGCTCGTGACCTCTGGCCCGCTGCTCCTGGCGCTGCCCGTGGCCGCGGCCGCCGGGGCGGTCACCTTCCTGTCGCCGTGCTGCCTGCCGCTGGTGCCCGGTTACCTGTCCTTCGTCACCGGCATGGCCGGCGCCGGTGGCGCCCCGGCTCCCGGGATGCCCGCCTCGGCTCCGGCTGCCGCCGCTGCCCCGGACGGAGCTGCCCCGGACGGAGCTGCCCCGGACCGGGCCGCCGCGGACGGGGCCGGGGTTGCGGTCGCCGCTCCCCCGCTGGCCGCTCCCGCGGCGGTTCCTCCGCGCGGCCGGGTGGTGGCCGGGACGGCGCTGTTCGTGCTCGGCTTCTCCGTCGTGTTCGTAGCGTACGGCGCGGCCCTGGGCGGGCTCGGGCACCTGCTCACCGGGCATGCCCGGACGCTGACCCAGGTACTCGGCGGGCTGACCATCCTGCTCGGGCTGCTGTTCGCCGGCGCCCTCGACCGGTTCTCGTTCGCCGGCCGCATCGTGCGTCCCTCGGCGCGGCCGAAGGCCGGCCTGGCCGGGGCGCCGCTGCTCGGCGTGATGTTCGGCCTCGGCTGGACCCCCTGCATCGGGCCCACGCTGACCGCGGTGCTGGCGCTGTCCGCCTCCACCGGCACCGTGGCGCGCGGCGCCGTGCTGGCCTTCGTCTACGCCCTCGGCCTGGGCGTGCCGTTCCTGCTGGTGTCGTTGGGCTTCCAGGTGGCGATGCGGGCGTTCGCGTTCTTCCGCCGCCGCGCCCGCCTGGTCACGAGGATCGGCGGCGCCATGCTGATCTGTGTCGGCCTGCTCGAGGTGACCGGCGCCTGGTCCACCTTCATGGCCTGGCTCCAGGTCCACTGGGTCAGCGGCTATCAGCCCCCCATCTAACCCCGCGTTCCCGCCGAAGCAGGGCTGAGCAGGCGCTAAGAAGAGCGGGCGGCGTGCCGCTTGCGCTTGGAGCGGGAGGTCACCTCGGGCTGGGGTACCGGGGCCGGCTGCGTGGCGGCGCCGGCCGCCGTCACCAGGGCCTCGAACAGCCGGAGGTCGTCGCTGTCCTCGGGGTTCCACTGCACGCCCAGACCCCACCGGTGTCCTTGCACCTCGAGCGCCTCCACCACCTGGTCCGGGGTCCAGGCCACCGTGAGGAGCCCGGTGCCGACCTGGTTGACCGCCTGGTGGTGAGAGGCGGGAACCTGGGTGGTCTCGCCGAGCACGCCGCTGAGCTTGCTCGCCGCGGCGATCTGCAGGTCATGGGTGGTCATCTTGACCGGGTCCGGCTTGTGGCTCTCGTTGCCGAGGCGGTCGGGAAGGTGCTGGGTCAGGTTGCCGCCGCGGGCCACGTTGAGGATGTGCATGCCGCGGCCGACGGCCAGGAAGGGAAGGTCGGCGTCGATCGCGGCCCGGGTAAGGATCAGCTCGAAGCGGTCCCGCCGGTGGTCAGGAATGTCCGTCTGCTCGTGGGGTGCCTCGTCGTACAGCGAGGGATCGACGTCACGGCCGCCGGTCAGCACCAGGCCGCCGAGGCCGGCTATCAGCACGGACACGGAAGTCGCGGGCACGGGCGGCAAGATCACCGGCGTCCCCCCGGCGCGCTCGACGGCTCGCGTATAGCTCACCGGCGAGACCACTGCCTCGCGAATCCAGTTACCCCACCGAGCGGCCTCAAGCTCCCCAGTAATGCCGATAATCGGCCGGCCCATCCGTTGTCCTCCTGCACGTAAGGTCCCAAGCCCATAATGACGCATCACGCCCACGTCAGACCTGCCCACCGGGAAAATCTTCAGCGCCGGCCAAACCCGACTTGCCGGAAATCGATGATAGCGCTCTGCCGCTAGTGCGACACTGTGAGTGTGGTGATGTCCGCAGGCGACGAATCGCCCCGCCCGGCTGAGGGCCTTCTGGCGCCTAACAGCCCGGGCGAGCCTGCCCGAAATCCTGCACAGGTCTCATTCTGGCTGCTTGAGCCGGTCGCTGATGCGGCAATGACATACTTCTACGCGCAACTGTTTGCCATGGACACCGAAATCCGGGCCATGTTCCCGGCCGCCATGGATGTACAGCGGCGGCGTTTCTTCGACGCCCTCGGCCGGATCGCCGAAAACCAGCAGAGCCAGGCCGACCGCGACCGTCTCGTGCCTTACCTGCAGGAACTCGGACGCGCGCACCGTAAGTTCGGCGTCAGGGAGCGGCATTACGAGGTGATCAGGCGCGCCCTGCTCGCGACGCTGCAGCGGTTCGCCGCGCCGCGCTGGAACGAGACCGCGAAGTACGCCTGGGAGACCGCGTACAACTGGGCCGCCACGATCATGATCGAGGCCGCCAAGGGCGACGCGGCGGAGTCGCCGGCGTGGTGGATCGCCACCGTGACCGGGATCGAGCTGTGCGGTCCCGATATCGCGATGCTGACCCTGCAGCCCGAGCAGCCGCTGAGCTACCTTCCGGGCCAGCACATCAGCGTCCAGACACCGCACTGGCCGCGGCTGTGGCGGACCTACTCGATCGCGAACGCCCCGCGGCCCGACGGGGTGCTCCGCCTGCATGTGCGCGCGGTCACCGGCGGGCTGGTCAGCCCGGTGCTCGTGCACCAGGTCCGGGCCGGGGACCCGCTCGTGCTCGGCGCGCCGGCCGGCGCCATGATCGCCGACACGCATTCGGACCGGGACGTCCTGTGCCTGGCCGGCGGCACCGGGCTAGCCCCCGTCAAGGCCGTCATCGAGGCCCTGATCAGCGCGCAGGACCCGGGCAGGCACCGCGAGATCGTGCTCTACTACGGCGCCCGGCGGCACCAGGACCTGTACGACCTGCCCGCGCTGCAGGAGATGGAACTGATCTACCCGTGGCTGCAGGTCATCCCGGCGGTGTCCGACGAGCCGGCCCACGAGGTCATGTACGGGACGATCCCCGAACTGGCCGCCAAGGCGACCTGGGCCGATCGGGACGTCTACATCAGCGGTCCCGACCAGATGATCGTCAAGACCGCCCGGGTGCTCAGGGAACGCGGCACTCCTGACCGCCTCATCCACTACGACATGGCCCCCTAAAAGCCCTTAAAGCCACTTATCTCAAATACGTGGCGAAGAACGCGAAGATCCGCTGCCAGGCCTCCTCGGCCGCGCCCTTGTCGTATTGCAGCCGCGCCAGCGCGGTGAGCGGCGCGATCGCGGCCGGCTTCGGGCTCATGAAGCTGTGCCCGGCGTCCGGATACACCTTCACGTCGTGCGGGACCCCGAGCGCGGTCAGCGCCGCCTCGAGCCGCTGCGGATGCGAGGTGCCCATCGGGTCCCGCCCGCCGTAGCTCCCGACGACCGGGCAGGAGCCGGCCAGCAGCGCTTCCGCGTCCGCCGGGACCTCGCCGTAGTTGACGGCCGCGGCGGAGTACTCCGCGCGCGGCGCGCACAGCAGCGCGAAGCCGCCGCCCATGCAGAACCCGATCACGCCGGTCTTGCCGGTGCAGTCCGGGCGCTCGGCCAGCCAGCCGCGGCACGCGTCCAGGACCTCGAAAGCCGGTCCGGACCCGGCCCGCAGCTGCCTGAACAAGCTGCGGATGCAGCGCAGCCAGAGCTTGCCGTCGAGCAGGTCGGGCGCCAGCGCCAGGTAGCCGAGCGCGGCCAGCCGGTCCGCGTGCGCCCGGGTGTCCGCGTTCAGGCCGAACGCCTCGTGGATCATCACTACACCGGGCCACGGGCCGGCCGAGCCGAACGGCACGGCGAGGTAGCCGTTCGTGGCGCCGACCGTAACGTCCGGCACGAGATCACACCTTCCGCCAGCCGGGGACCCAGGTGCCGTCCGCGGTCACCGTGTAGTCCCCGAACAGGGCCGGCGCCTCCGCCCGCATCAGCTCGCCGATCTTGCCGAACACCAGGCGGATCTCCTCTTCGGCGCCCTGGTCGGTACGCGCCTCGATGGTGTGCCGCAGGGTGCGGACGTTCGCCGTCCAGACCAGCCCGGTGGCCAGGCCCTCGGGCGCGAACCGGCGCATGAACGAGGTCCTGGCCTTCTTCTCGTGCATCTTGGTGTCGTCCTCGTCCAGCCCGAAGTGCCCGGCCAGCCACTGCTGGAACTGCTCGAGCTCGGTCAGCACGGCGGTCGCCCGCTTCATCAGCTCGGGGTCCTCGCGGGCCCACTCGGGGAACCAGAACGGCAGCTCGTCCAGCCGGACGTAGCGCAGCGACTCCTGCGACACCGCCGTCCCCGGCCGATGACGCACGATCTCGTGGGTGTTACCGGAGACAACCGGCTTCCCGTTGCGTCGTACAAAAAGCAGGCCATTGGGCACCTTAACGCAATGGATTTTCCCCGAGTAGAACTCGGAGCCATCGTTGTAGCCCTCTTCGTTCAAGTACCGGTTCGGTGCGTTCAGGCGCTGGCGATTTACGAGAGGAGTGAGGCGACGCGTGACTATCGACACCACATAACAAGGGCGGCGGTTACGAATAACCTGGCCAGACGGCATGAGATGCTCCGACCCGGTTCGGTCATCGATGCGCACATTTGCGGACCATCCCGCCTTGATGGCAAGAACCTGCAGATCATCTGCCATCTCTCGGGACGCCGTATAGATGACTCGATGGTTAAAGGTGCGATGCTTTGTGCCATCGCCCTCGATCACCGCTTCAAGGAAGATCCTAATCGTATCCGGTGGCCACTCGCCTACCATGGCGGGTATGCGCTTGTCGTAAGCATGACCGAGCCTGGCAAGGAAATCACGGAGTGGCGCGCACCGGGTGCGGACGGCGCCGTTCCCGGTAGTCGGCAGGTACGCCGAAAGACCCATCGCCCGGATTGTTTCGGCCATCTTGTCAAGAATCGGACCACGATTCTGGGCTAGGACGATTTGATGACCGTTGACAGAGCCTTCCGAAAGGTAATAGCCAAGGAACTGCGCAAAGGGCTCGATGGGAAATGACCTACCTGGATAGGTGCGAGATGCCGGCTTGTCCCTATCCGAGCGATAATAAGTCCTATATGTCTCAGGTATCCAAATGTTTCCTGGCGAGTAACCGGTCCATCGGGCGCTCTTCTGGTATCTGACTCTCTTGTGGCGGATGTCCTGAGCTGTCTCGATCGCGAATGACTGCTCGCCGCGCTTCGCTGCTTGTGGGTCGTGCCGCTGGATCCACATCCGGTGGTTCGGCGTAACCAGAAGATCGACCTGTTCAGATCGAACGCGATACATCGGCCCCGTATAGTCGGCGTGAAAGACCTCAGTGGCCCGCTGATACTCGAGCTCGTTGCTGACAGGATTGAGCGTGCCGAAAAACTCGGTGCCGTCCACCTTGGGCCATGGCTTCCAGCCTCCGCTGGTAAGCACCTCGGTGTCGTCGTCGTAGCAGAACACCCGGCTCACGTTATGCAGCACGAACGTGAAACTCAGGTGCTCGAGCACTGAGCCATGCTGCTGCTTCAGGATGTTCTGCAGGTACACCTCCTGGTCGTCGCGTACCTTGCGCACGTTCGGGTTGAGGCCGGGCTCCCAGGAGCGGTAGCAAATTTTGCCGGCGAACTCGGCGAGATCCTGAGCCTCCAGCTGACCGCGGTCGATTCGCTCCAGCCAGCGCTCGCCGCCCACCTCGCGCAGGTAGGCGGCCATCGCCTCGTAGTCGACCTTCGGCCGGGCGACCAGGAAAACCTCGGGCTCCACGCTCCTCATGGCACAGCACACTACATGGCGCCTACCGCTTTCTCCCGGGCACGACACAGGTCCAGGACGTTGCCGATGATCTGGTGCCCGGCCCGTCCGGAGGCGGTCAGGATCGACTCGGGGTGGAACTGTACTGCCCACCGTCCGGCCTCGTGGTCCTCGATCGCCATCACCACACCGTCGGCCCCCTCTGGCGAACGCAGTGCCGCGGTCAGCTCGAACCCGCCGCGGACCTCGCCGGGCGGCGCGTACAGGCTGTGGTACCGGCCCGCGGTGAACTCGGCGGGCAGCCCGGCCAGCAGCGACCCCCCGGACACCTGGACCAGCCCCGGCTTGCCGTGCGCCGGCTCGGGCAGCAGGGACAGCGTCCCGCCCGCGTGCTCCACCATCGCCTGCAGGCCCAGGCAGACGCCGAACACCGGCAGGTGCCGCGCGTACACCTCGTCGAGCAGTGCGGCGCAGCCGAAGTCGGCCGGACGGCCAGGCCCGGGCGACATGACAACCAGGTCCGGCGCGTAGGAGTCGAGCAAGTCCGGGGAGAAGCCGAAGCGCAGCGTGGTCACCTCGGCGCCGTGCTGGCGGAAGTAGTCGCCCAGCGTGTGCACGAACGAGTCCTGGTGGTCGACCAGCAGGACCCGGGGAGCGTAGTCGACGGACCCCGAGGCCAGGACCTGACCTCGGGAGGGCGCGGCCGGCGCGGTCCAGTCGGCCTCGGCCAGCGTCTCCAGCAGGGCGCGCGCCTTGATGTGCGTCTCCTTTTCCTCCGCCTCCGGCACCGAGTCGTACAGCAGCGTCGCGCCGGCCCGGACCGCGGCGATCCCGCCGGTGATGTGAGCGGTGCGCAGGGTGAGCCCGGTGTTCATCGACCCGTCGAAGCCGATCTTGCCGACGGCCCCGCCGTACCAGCGGCGCGGCGTGTCCTCGTGGTCCTCGATGAACTGCATGGCCCAGGTCTTGGGGGCACCGGTCACGGTGACCGCCCACATGTGGGTAAGGAACGCGTCGAACGCGTCGAACCCGGGCCTGAGCCGGCCCTCGATGTGATCGACGGTGTGGATGAGGCGGCTGTACATCTCGATCTGCCGCCGGCCGATCACCCGTACCGAGCCAGGCACGCAGACCCGCGCCTTGTCGTTGCGGTCCACGTCGGTGCACATGGTCAGCTCGGACTCCTCCTTGGCCGAGCCGAGCAGGGTGGCGATGTTGGCCGCGTCCTCCAGGGTGTCCTCGCCGCGCGCGATCGTGCCGGCGATCGGGCAGGTCTCCACCCGGTCCCCGGTGACCCGCACGTACATCTCGGGCGACGCGCCGACCAGGCACTCGCCCTCGCCCAGGTTGAACAGGAACTCGTACGGGGCCGGGTTACGCTGCCGGAGCAGCTCGTAGAACGCGGCCGGCGACGCGCACCGGCCGTAGAACACGTGGCTGGGCACCACCTCGAACAGGTCCCCGCGGGCGAACCGCTCCCTGGCGTCCTCCACCACCCGCGCGTACCGTCCCGGCCGAGGTTGGGCAGGAAGGTCTTCATCCCGAACGGGCTGGGTATCCCGCACCCCGCCGGTGCTCGCCGTCTCCCGGCTGAGCCCGGCCGTGGACATCCCGCCCACCTCGAAGTCGTAGGAGTACCTGACCGCCTCCTCGCGCTTGCGGTCCAGGACAAGGATCTCGTCCGGCAGGTGCAGCACCAGGTCACGCTGGGTGACCGGACGTTCGAGCCTGCGCCGGACCGGCTCGAACTGGAACGCCAGGTCGTAGCCGAACGCCCCGTACAGGCCCAGGTGCGGGTCCTCGCAGCCGAACGCCGCGGTGACCTCGCGCAGCGCGCTGAACACGGTCGGCCTGCGGCTGCGCTCCTCCTCGGTGAACTCCCTGTCATCCTCGGGGACGACCACGCTGCCCTCGCCGTCGGGCTGTCCGGCTCGGCGCAGGGCGGCGTGGATCACCGGGAGCAACACGCGGCCCCGCTCGTTCAGCGCCCGGACTGTCACCCGCCTGCCGGCGGCGATGATCTCCGCGCACGGGTCGGCGTACGCCATGTGCCAACGGCTGTACCGCCCCGGGTACTCCATGCCGGAGCTCATCACGCCGCCGCGGCGCTCGTCGGCGAGTGCCGCGATGCGGCCGAGCTCGGCGGGGTCGAACGGCGCGGCGGTGCGGATGACCCGCACCCCGTCGCGGGTCGTCATTTCCGTACGTTGGGCGTCCACTGTGGCCCCTCGGTCTCAGGCCCCGGAGGCGGCTGGACAACGAAAAGCGGCCGCCATTTCCGGGGCGGTCGCTTCTATCACACGCGAATCAGCACGCCGCCTAGGGGCGGCGCCACCACTGCAGGCGGGCTGTTCTCGTCACGGGGCATAGCGTAGCGGACGGCGGCCAGGTCCCGCCAGCGGGCCGGGTATTCAGGAGCCGGGGCAGGCCGGGTGCAGGTCCGGCATCCGCCACGCGGCGGCCGCGGCCGCGATGAGCTGGGCCGTGCTGCGAAGGTCTGGCTGGGAACCGCCCGCCATCGCGTCCAGGTCCTGGTCCGGGGGTGTGCCCCCGGCCAGGAACGCCGCCACGATCCGCTGCACCGAACGGTCGCCGAGCAAGCCGCCGTGGAAGGCGTCGATGAAGATCATGTTCTGCGGCCACGGGCAGGCGGGCAGCGTGACCGCGTCGGCGAGCGGCACGACCGCCAGCCAGGGCAGGCCGTGGTCGCGGCTGACCTGCGCGAAGTAGCTGGCGCCTACCTCGCTCACCGAGTCGATCAGCTCCTGCGCCCCGGACGGGCCGTAGGGCGACATGCCTCCGACCAGGTTGTTCAGCGTGGTCAGCGCGGCGCCCGGCACGGTGCCTCCGGCCTGGCCGAGCTGGCCCGGCTGGACGATGGGGCTGAGCAGCACCACGGATCTGACCGGCAGGTGCGGGTGCCTGGCCAGCATCGCGTACAGGCCGAGGGTGCCCTCGCTCTCCGCCACGACGTCCACCGGCGTGCCGGCCAGGCGGTACAGCTTCTCGACCTGGGCGGCCATCCGGTCGCCGAGAACCTGGATCGACATGTTCCCGGCCAGGCGGTACGGGATCGGCCGCCCGGCGGCGTTCAGGCCCTGGTAGGAGAACTGGCGCACCAGCATGTGCGGCTCGGCGGCGCGCAGCGAGTTCGCACCGTGGCAGCAGGTCGATCCGAAGCCCTCGACCACGAGCACGGCGCCGCTGACCCGGCCCGGCCCGGTGACGGCCCTGGCGCTGGCCGTACTGGCTCCGACGCCCGGCCCGGTCAGGTCGTCCCCGGTGACCGCGCCGGCCGCCACGCCGCCGGAACCCGAGGCGAACCGTACGGTGCCGGTAAAGGCCAGCCGGGCCATACCCACGACCAGGGCCAGCACCATCATCGCCGCCAGCGGCGCCATCGGAAGTGCTAGCCGGGGGAGGACGACCCCCCCAAGGCCCCCCCGCTCACGGGAGGGCTGCCAGCCCCCATACCCCCATACCCCCCTGGCCCCCCGGACCCCCCTTGCCACCGCGGCCGTGGTCAGCCCGTACCAGGCCCGCGCGTCCACGACCCCGGCCAGCCCGGCCACCAGCACCACCGCAGGCGTGTCGAGGCGCGGCATCAGCGCCGAGGACAGCGACAGCACGCCGAAGGTGGCGACGACCCACGCCGCGGTCCGGGCCGGGGGAAGCCGCCGCCACCAGGCCTGGCCGACGCCGCCCTGGCTGAGCGCCACGGCCGTGCCCAGCAGGATGGGCACCGCGGCCAGGTAGGGCCAGGAGAACGGCAGCAGCGCCACCCCGAACATCAGCGTGACCACCGGCGACATCACCAGCCCGACCAGCACGGTCAGCACCGCGCAGGACAGCAGCGAGGTGAGGAAACGCGGCCGCGGCGGGTTGCCTTCCGCCCCGCGCGGCCAGGCCAGCATGACCAGCACTGCGTCAACTGCCGAACGCGCCACGACGAGCAGCACGAGCACGCCGGTAAAGCCGAGCCACGACTGGTTGAACGCGAACAGCCAGCGCAGGTCGTGGTAGGCCGCCAGCGGCGGGAGCGCGGTGACCTGGGGGGCGAGCGGGCGGGCGCTAGGCGCGAGGAAAGAGAGCAGCGCCGCCTCGACCATCGCGCCACCGGCCGCGAACGCGATAAGCCCCCGGTGCCGGACGAAACCCCCGGCCAAACCCCGCCTCCCGTACGCCAGCGCCCCCGCTGTAGCTGCTTCCAGCGCAACGTGCCGCGAGGGCGCGTACGGCTGCCGCAGGGTCAAGGCGGCGGCGAATGCTATGCCCGTTATTTCGTGTAACCGGGCAAAGCGGGCATGTATGCCCGGGAGAGCCGATCGGGTCAGAACTCGAATCCGCCGGGGCGGCCGTTGCGGTCGGCGAGCAGGCCGGCCAGGGTGGAAACGGCGATCTCCGGCGGGATGCGCGAACCGATGTTGAGGCCGATCGGCCGGTGCACGCGGGCGATCTCCTCCGGCGGGACGCCGAGTTCGGTGAGCATGGCCACGTGCGGCCCGACGTGGTGCGGATTGCCCATGATCCCGACCCAGCGGGCCTTGGTGGCCAGCGCGTCGCGGAGGATGACGCCGAGCTCGGACCGGTGATGGTCGGTGAGAACCACGTCGGTGCTGCCGTCGAGGTCGTCGGGGATCGCGGTGAGCAGCGGGAACCCGAGAGCGGCGGCCCCGGCCGCGCGCGCCTCGTCCGGTTCGAGCAGCAGGCCGCGGAACCCCATGTCGGCGGCGTACCTGAGCAGGTAGCCGGCGACCGGCGAGGCGAAGACGGCGACCAGCGTCCGCTCGGCCGGGACCGAGCTGGTCGCGGGGGCAACGGGGCTGTGGGCTACCCCGCAGGCCGAGTCTTCGTCATGGTGGTGCGTGTGCTCAGTCATACCGCTAGTCTGCCCTCGCCCGTAACGGCCTGGGTAGGGTGAGGTGTGATCACCCGTGACGACATCCGTGGCACCTACGAGACGATCAGGCCCTATATCCGGCGTACGCCGGCGGTCCAACTCGACCTCGGGGACCTCGACCCGGCGCCCGGCGAGCTGCCGGTCATCACCCTCAAGCTGGAGCAACTGCAACGCTCCGGGTCGTTCAAGGCCCGCGGCGCGTTCGCGAACCTGCTGCTGCGGGACGTGCCGCCCGCGGGCGTGGCAGCGGCCTCCGGAGGCAACCATGGCGTGGCCGTCGCTTACGCCGCGTCCAAGGTGGGTTTGGGGGGCAAGCAGAGCGTGCCGGCCAGGATCTTCGTGCCCACCGTCTCGGCCCCGGCCAAGATGGAGCGGATCCGGCAGCTCGGCGCGGAGCTCGTCGTGACCGGCGACAGGTACGCCGACGCGCTGGCCGCCGCGCAGGCCTGGGTGGAGACCTCGGGCGCGATGAGCGTGCACGCTTTCGACCAGCGGGAAACGCTGCTCGGCCAGGGCACCGTGGCCCTCGAGCTTACCGCGCAGGCCGGCGGTCCGGACGAGGACGGCCTGGACACGGTGCTGGTCCCGGTCGGCGGCGGCGGGCTGATCGGCGGCATCGCGGCCTGGTTCGCCGGTTCTACCCGGGTGATCGGGGTCGAGCCGGAAGGCGCCCCGACGCTGACCCGGGCCCGGGCCGAGGGCGGGCCCGCCGACGCGCCGGCCGAGGGCGTCGCCGCCGACGCCCTCGCCCCGCGGCGGGTGGGCGAGCTGGTGTTCCCGATCACGCAGGCCTACGTCGAGGACGTATTGCTGGTCGGCGACGCCGCGATTCTGGCGGCTCAGCGGGCGCTGTGGCAGGCGGCCAGGATCGCCGCGGAACCGGCCGCGTCGGTCGGGATCGCGGCCCTGCTCACCGGCGCCTACAAGCCCGCGCCCGGGGAGCGGGTGGCCGTCGTGATCAGCGGGGCCAACATGACTCCCGCCCAGCTCGGCGCGTAGCGTGACCGGGCCTGCGATGCGGTTCGTCTTCACTCCGCCCGCCGACCACGCGGCCGGCCTGCTCACGCTGCCGTGGTCCGAACCGCTCGCGGAGTGGCGCGACAAGCGGCTGGTCGAGATCAGGCAGCGGGGCATCTCCCGGCACGTGGTCCGCTTCGTCTACGACGACGACACCCTGTACGCCCTCAAGGAGCTCAGCGAGCGGCTGGCGCGGCGCGAATACCGGCTGCTCAGGGCGCTGGCCGAGCTCGGCATCCCGGCCGTGGAGGTAGTCGGCGTCGCGGTCGACAGGAACGGTCCAGGACGCGGCGACCAGGACGCGATCCTGGTCACCAGGTTCCTCAGCTACGCGGCCACCTACCGGGCCGTCTTCTCCAACCCCCGGGGCCTGCAGCCGACCGACGGGCTGCTCGACGCGCTGGTCGAGCTGCTGGTCCGGCTGCACCTGTCGGGCTTTTTCTGGGGCGACTGCTCGCTGTCCAACACCCTGTTCCGGCACGACGCGGGCACGCTGGAAGCGTACCTGGTCGACGCGGAGACCAGCGAGCAGCACCCGGAGCTGACCGACGGGCAGCGGCAGTGGGACGTGGAGCTCGCCGTCGAGCGGGTCTACGGTGAGCTGCTCGACCTGCAGGCGGGCGAGCTGCTCCCGGCCGACGTGGAGCCGATGGAGATCGCCGAGGAGCTCGGGCGCCGGTACGAGTCGCTGTGGCAGGAGCTGACCCGCGAGGAGATCCTGAAACCCGAGGAGCAGCGCTACCGGATCGCCGACCGCCTGCGCCGGCTCAACGAGCTCGGCTTCGACGCGGACGAGGTCGAGCTGATCAGCACCGGCGAAGGCAACAAGCTACGGCTGAAGACCCGGGTCGCGGAGACCGGGCACGACTCCAGGAAGCTGTTCCTGCGCACGGGAATCGACGCCGGGGAGCGCCAGGCGAGGCGCCTGCTCAACGACATCGCCGGGTTCCGGGCCTGGCTTGAGCAGAAACAGGGCAAGCCGGTGTCCGAGGTGGTGGCGGCCAACCTGTGGCTGGAGGAGGTCTACGACCCGGTGATCGCCGCGATTCCAGGGGACCTGCGCGACCGCCTGTCCCCGGCCGAGGTCTTCAGCGAGGTCCTGGAGCACCGCTGGTACATGTCAGAAGCGGCCGGACGCGACGTCGGCACCACCGCCGCCACTCTCGATTACATCGAGCATGTGCTGCCGGCCGCGCCCGACCCCCTCAGCACCGGCGAACAGACGGGGCCGATGGAGATTCTCGGTTCGCCGGGGGACGGCTAGCGGGCCGGGTAGAGGTCGGCGTCCGGGTCCTCGCCGACCGGCTGGGAGGTGCTGTCCTCGTCGGTCTCCTGCTGGACGCCGCGCCTGAGGCCGCGCAGCGCCACGAACCCGGCGACCGCCATGATCACGCACATCCCGTAGAGCACCTCCCGGGTGGCTCCGGCGAAGTCGGCGCGGATGAACTGCGGGATGGAGGCGACGTCGCCGTTCCCGCCCTGCAACTGGGCGATCTTCGCCGCTTCCGCCGAGGCGGCCGGGCCCGGGAGCCCCTTCGCGGTGAGCGAGGAGGTGATCCTGGACCGGAACTCGGTGATCAGGATCGTGCCCAGGATGGCGAACCCCAGGCTCGCGCCGTAGTTGCGGACGGTCTGGGTGATGCCGGTGGCCTCGCCGTAGGAGTACCGGGAGGCCCGGTTGATCGCGTCGGTGTTGGCCTGTCCCAGCATGAGCCCCATGCCGGCCCCGGCCATGACGATGTAGATCACCTGGGCGCCGGCGTGCAGATCGGTCGATTTCGCGGCCCACAGCCCGAAGCCGACGGCGGCCAGCGCGCAGCCGAGCACCACCGGCCGCTTGGCCCCGATCCGGTCCAGCATCCGGCCGCCGATCTGCGCGCAGACCACGAAGCCGAGGAAGAAGTACAAGATGAGCAGGCTGGACGTGGTGGCCTTCTCGGCCAGCGCGATCTGCCCGTAGATGGCGGCGAAGAAGAACACCGGGATGAACGCCATCATCGCGATCCCCAGGATGACGTTCTCGACGGTGAACGTCCGGTTCTCGAAGATGCGCACGTTGATCAGCGGTGCCTCGGTCCGGCGCTCGACGGCGAAGAATACGATCAGCAAGACCACGCCCACCGCGATGCTCGCCTCGATAGCCGGGTTGCCCCAGCCCCACAGGGCCGACTGCTGGAACCCGAACACGCTCAGCCCCACCCCGGCCACGATCAGCGCCAGGCCTCGGTAGTCCATCCGCGCCGGCCGGGCATCGTTCGGCGGCCTGGAGATGGCGATCAGCGCCAGCGCGATCAAGGCGACCGGTATGTTGATCCAGAAGATCGCCCGCCAGGTCCACTCGATCAGGTACCCGCCGGCGATCGGGCCGATCGCGGTCAGCGCCCCGGCGATGCCGAAGAACAGCGCCAGCGCCCGGCCCCGCGAGCGCAGGTCGAAGGTCACTACCACGATGGCGATGGCGGCCGGGAACATGATCGCGCCGCCGAGACCCTGCAGCGCGCGGAACGCCACCAGCCACGTCTCCGCGGCGCTGCCACGCGGCGTGGCGCCGCACAATGCCGACGCGCCCGCGAAGATGATCACCCCGAGCACGACCATCTTGCGATGCCCCCGCGTGTCGGCCAGGCGGCCGCCGAAGGCGAAGAAGGCGGCCAGCGTCAGCAGGTAGGCGTTGATCGCCCACTGCATGCCGCTGGAGGACAGGCCCAGGTCATGCTGGATCGTCGGCGCCGCGATCGAGACGATCGTCTGGTCGATAAAGGTCATCGCGACCGCGAAGATCATCGCGGTCAGAATCAGGCTGCGCGACTGGCCGCCGCCAGTGCTGCTGCTCATCGCGTCCTCCCGGGTGCTGGCTCTTTAGCTGATTCTCAGCCTGTAAGGTGCCCGGGGGCTAGTCATCAGTTAAATGACTGTAGCCGCGGTCCTCGGCCACGACACCGCCGTCAGCAAGATCGTGATCTACATCGCGGAGTGAGAACTCCAGGCGCAATTGACGCTTGCGCATGACAAGCTAAGGATGCGTAGTGTGCTGATTTGCGTCATGCGGAGGTAACAGTGGTGCGAAGGTTGACTCCGGTCTTGCTGGCGACGGCCCTGGCGGTCTCGGTCGCGGGCCTGGCCGGCGGACCCGCGTACGCCAGCGCGGGAGCCAGGCCGGTGCTCTCCGTCGGCGGTGAGGTGACCGCGCCCGAGGCCTACACGGCCGCCCAGCTGGCCGCGCTGCCGCAGACGACGGCCACGGTGACGGCGGGCGGCAGGCAGGTCACCGACACGGGCGTCCTGCTGGAGACGCTGGTTACCGACGCCGGGCCCGCCTATCCGGCCAGCCTGCTGAACACCAAGAACGAGCTGCTGCGGGTCACGGTGACGGTCCGCGGCGCCGATCACCGCCAGGTCACCTTCGCCGTGGGCGAGCTGGACGCCGGGTTCGGCAATCATCCGGCGCTGCTGGCGCTGACCCAGAACGGGCACCCCATTGCGCACGGGCCTGAGGTCGTGGTGCCCGGCGACCGGCTGCCGGTCCGGCTGGTGCCCCGGGTGTCCCGGCTGACGGTCGGTATCGCCACCACGCGCTAGGGCAGTGATTCCTGATCGGGTTGCGGGCTTAGGCGGTCTTTGCCGGGGGTGCCCGGTGCGGATGTGCACGGTGGGGCAGGCAGCGGCGGAAGATCCGGGTGGATTGGGGCTCCCGGGTGATTTTGGTGCACTATAGTACCCCTAATTCACCCGCAAGCCCGAATCCACCCCGTAAAAGTCACGATGATCGTACTGGCGAGCGAAAAGGCGTGCGGGAGAGGCTGACGGGACTGATGTAGCCCTCATCAGCGGCCCGGACGGGGTGATCCGCGCCACCCGGCCAGAGGCTATTCAGGTGAGTGAGCCGCACCCCGGCACGCCGCACTCACCTGAATCAGGAATCACTCATCTAGGGGGTCCAGCTAGGAGGCAGTGACCGCGTCGGTGAGGGCGTTGACGGCGGCCAGGTTCCCGACCAGGCCGACGTCGAGGTGATACCGGGCGGCGAGCGCCTCCGGCGAGTAGTACGACACCTTGGTCTGCCCGTTGTCGTCCCACACCAGCACCTTGAGCGGCAGGTCGAGGGCGGCCAGCGGTGACGCCGCCATCACCGGCGTGCCCGCCGCCGGGTTACCGAAGATCACCAGCGTGGTCTCGCGCAGCGAGAGTCCGGCCTGGCGTGCCTCGGCGCTCTGATCGATCACGGCGAAGAGCCTGACGCCCTTCGCGCCGAGCATGCCGGTGAGCTTCGCTACGGTGTCGGCTACCGGGTGCGGGCTGAGCTTGGTGACGATGCCCGCGGCCTCGTCCTTGGTCATCGTTTATCTCCTCAGTTGGGTCGGCCGTCGGTCTCCCGGAGGGCCAGGTGTGGTTGGGATCAGCCTGCGCGGCCCGGGAGCGGGACGCCCTGCTCACCCAGGTAATTCCGGACGGCTTGCTCCAGGCGGGACGGCCAGGGGATGCCGTTCGCGCCGTGCAGCCACATCGCGCGGACCCGCTCGTCCGCCTCGAACACGGCCGCCGCCCGGTCGAACAGCGGGCCGTAACTCTCCGGAAGGGCCGCGAGCGCGGCTGGCCGGCCGATCACAAAGAGCCTCCAGGGACCGGAGTCGTCACGGTTTTGCGGGATTGGTCTTACGACCAGAATTATCCGGGAGGACTTCGGCGTGCGCGGACCGCCCGGCCGGATCCATCCCGCGGTCCCGGGAGAACGAGCCTCATGCGGGGCCAGAAATGCCGACGTAAGGTCAGACCTGCCTCACGCGCGGCCCTGGCGTAGATCGGCCCGGCGCCCGGCTCGATCCACAGGTGCCCGGCCAGGTCGGACGCGGGGATCGTCCGGCGGAACGGGATCTCGTGTTGCGGCCGCCATGGCCCCAGGGTGACCTCGGCGCGCCAGATCGAGCGGACCAGGACGAGGCCCTTCTCGCGGCCGCTGAGGCACGTTCCCCTGACGAAACCGAGCAGCCGCGCAGCGGTCACCGTGGCGCACGCCTCCTCGAGAATCTCCCGCCGGAGCGTCTGCTCCCACGACTCGCCGGGCTCGGGACGGCCGCCCGGCCACCCCCACCGCTCCCCGTCCTGGCTGATCAGGACGACCGCGCCGTCGGTCGTGACGCAGAATGCGTTGGCTCCGTGCGGCTGCCCAGGCGGCGCGGAGAGCGGCGGATGCCACGCCATCCTCCAGTCATCGCCGTTGGCGGGCGTCGGCACCTCCTCACCGTCCAGCGCGAGCGGGCCGAGCACGGTCACGCCGGGTGAGCCCGGACGAATTCGGCGATCACCGCGCCGAGTCGCTCCCCCGCGTCCTCCTGCAGGAAGTGGCCCGCTCCCTCGATCACGGGATGCTCCAGGCCCGCGGCTCCGGGCACGGTGTCCTTCAGGACGGGCGCCATCGCGCCGGTGATCGGATCGCGGTCGCTGAACGCCACAAGGAACGGCTTGTCCCATGCCGCCAGCCGGCGCCAGGCGGCCCGGTTGGCCTCGGAGGCCGGGTCGTCGGGTGTCGTGGGGACCAGTTCCGGCATCGCGCGGACCGCGGCGGCATAGGACGGGTCGGGGAACGGCGCCTCGTAGGCGGCCAGGACTTCGGCCGAGAGCCTGGTCTGGCAGCCGGACTGCACCAGGCGTGACACGCTCAGCGTGGGCGCGGTGCGGACGACCTCGCGAAACCGGTGCCAGACGTCGGGCATCGGCACATCGCCGGTGGGCAGCCCGGTGTTGGCCGCCACTACCCGGGCGAACCGGTCCGGGTTCTCCGCCACCAGCCGCAGCCCGATCAGGCCGCCCCAGTCCTGCCCCACGATGGTCAGCCCGCGCAGGTCGAGGTGGTCGAACGCGAGCCCGCGCATCCACTCCACGTGCCGCGCGAAGCTGTGGTCCCCGACCTCGGCCGGCTTGTCCGAACGGCCGAACCCCACCAGGTCCGCCGCGATGGCGCGCAGGCCCGCGTCCGCGAGCACGGGCATGACCTTGCGGTACAGGAAGGACCAGCTCGGCTCCCCGTGGAGCAGCAGGACGGGCTCGCCCTCGGCCGGGCCGACCTCCGCGTAGGCCACCCGGACCCCGTCCACGTCGCCGTACCGCGGCGGATAACCGAAGTCAGGCAGGTCGGCGAAACGGTCCTCAGGAGTGCGCAGCACCTTCATGCCCGACATGCTGTCATGAGGCCGGCTTTCCCCGGAGGCCCGGCCCGCGATTCCCTCAGGCCCAGCAGTTCCCGCCCGGGGAAGCGAGTCCATGATCGCGGGCAGTTCGGGGCAAATAGACCCCGAAACTGCCCGCGATCATGAAACGGCCGCCAAAGGGCCGCCCTAGGGGTGCGCCCTGCGAGGCCTTCCGCCACACCGCCAACTCTAGTTTCTTTATTCTAGATTTGTGCTTGGCTCCGCGCGGGTGCTCCCCAGGCGGGTCGTCCGGCCTGGCGGCGGGCTTCGGCCCGGGGATAGCGCTGGACGTGCTGCCCGGCTGCGCGGGCCTCCTAATGGGGGTGGACAGTCACAAGTCCAGGACCAGGTCGGCGGAGGGCTGCGAGCAGCAGATCAGGACGCTGCCCTCGGCGGGCTCGTCTACCGGGTCCGGGGAGTAGCCGACGGTTCCGGACATCAGCGCGGTCTCGCAGGTGTGGCAGACGCCGGTGCGGCAGGACCAGCGGACCGGGACGTCACAGGCTTCGGCCAGCTCGAGCAGGCTGGCGTAGCCAGCACCCCAGCGGACGGTGAGGCCGCTGCGCGCGAAGGCGACCTCGGATCCGTCGCCGGGCGGTCCGGCGGGCGCATGCGGCGGCGCCGCGGCCGCGGCCGCGATACCTGGTGTGCTGGCGGGCGCGGCGCCGAAGATCTCAGTGCGCACCCGGGCGCCATCGATGCCCAGATCTACCAGCGCGACGGAGATCTCGGTCATGAACGCGGCCGGGCCGCAGATGTAGGCATCTGCGTCAGCCGGCAGGCCGAGGCCGGCCAGCACCGGCGCGGACAGCCGTCCCGCGGTCTGATAGTCACGGCCCGGCACATCGCCGGGGCCGGGGCGGCTGTAGCAGACATGCCGGTGGCCGTGGGCCAGCCCGGCCAGCAGGGACCGCGCCTCCGCGGCGAACGGCTCCTCAGCCCGGTTGCGCGCGCCGTGCACCCACCAGACGTTGCGAGCGGACCCGGCGGCGGCGAGGGTGTGCAGCATGGCCAGCACGGGGGTCGCCCCGACGCCCGCGCTGATCAGCAGGACCGGCCGGTCCCCCGGCTGGAGGACGAACGTGCCGCGCGGGGCGGCCGCCTCCATCCGGTCGCCGGGCCGGACCCGGGCGTGCACGAACTGGCTTCCGGCTCCGTGCGCCTCGCGCTTGACGCTAATGCGGTAGGAGCCGGCATCCGGCGGGCCGGACAGCGAGTAGCTGCGCAGCAGCGGCCGGCCGCCGGGAACCGCGTTCAGCCGCACGGTCAGGAACTGACCGGGCCCGGGCGGCGGCAGGGCGGTCCCGCCGGGATCGGCCAGGTAGACCGAGATCACCGAATCGCTCTCGCGGTTCACCGCCGTCACCGCGAGCGAGCGGAATCCCGGCCAGGCCGGCGGCGGGCTCACCGCGGTCAGGCCGGCGTTGCCCGCGGCCTCGCCGGGCGTCCCGGCCTGGTCGGCCACGGCCCGGAAGGATGCCTTCCACCCGTCGGGCAGCGCCGGAATGCGCAGTGCGCTCAGCACCCGCTCGCGGGAACGCCCGGGCAGGTAGAGCAGGCCGTCGATCTCGGCCACGGTCATCGCCTCCGGCCCCGCGGCGACCTGGGTGATCTCGTCCCCGGCCCGGACCGCGCCCTCGCGGAGCACCCGGAAGTAGAACCCGGGCCGGTGGTGGGAGACCAGCAGCGACGGCATCCGCGGCTCGTTCATCCGGATCCCCACCCGGTAACACGTCACCCGCGGCTGGGTCACCTCGAACAGGGCCTCGCCGATCTGGTAGCGATCCCCGATGCACACCTGATCGTCGGCTAGGCCGCTGATCGTGAAGTTCTCGCCGAACTGCCCGTACTCGAAGTCGTCCCGGCCCAGCTGCTGCTGCCAGTACCGGTACGACTCGATCTGGTACACGAACACCGCGCGGTGCTCGCCGCCGTGCCCGGCCAGGTCGCCCTGGCCGTCCCCGTCGATGTTCAGCCGCCGCACCTGGCCCGGCCCGTCCACCGGCCGCTTCCAGACGGCGGTGTGCACTGTCTTCCCGTGCCAGGCGACGTCCTTCGGCAGGCCTACGTTGACCGACAGCAGGCGTCCCGCGGACCCAGCCAGGCGATGCTCATTCGCCACATGGTCACGGTAGCCGAGTCATCAGCCGGATCGACGGCGGGCTGGCCCTCACCTGATAGGAACCAGCGCGCGGCCGGGGTACTAACGCAGGATCACCTTGCTGCCGTTACCGCCGGCGCGCTGGTCGGTGACGTCGCATGAATCCGGATTCACCGCCAGGCAGGAAGGGTGGCGATTTACACCCGGTTAGCTAAATCCGGGTGCAGAAAGGCGTTTAAGCCCGAGTATGTCAATTCCGCATACAGGTCGGCGGTCTGGGCCGCAATAGCGGGCCAGCCGAATTCCGACACCGCGCGCTTGCGGCCCGCCTGCCCCATCGCCTCGGCCCGGTCGGGGTCACGGAGCAGGGCGTTCAGCGCCTCGGCGAGCGGCACGGGCTCCCCCACCGGAACCAGCAGGCCCGTCTCGCCGTCGGCCACGACCTCGGGAATCCCGCCGGTACGAGATCCCACCACCGCGGTCCCGCACGCCATGGCTTCGAGATTCACGATGCCGAGCGGCTCGTAGATTGACGGGCAGGCGAACACGGTCGCGTGCGTGAGCAGCTGGATGACGTCGGCCTTCGGCAGCATCTCGGGGATCCAGATCACGCCGGACCTGTCTGCGTGCAGGCCGTTCACCAGTTCGGTCACCTCGGCCAGCTGCTCGGGAGTGTCGGCCGCCCCGGCCAGCAGCACCAGCTGCGCGTCCGGGATCAGCCCGGAGGCCGCGCGGAGCAGAACGGGCACGCCCTTCTGCCGGGTGATGCGGCCGACGAAGATCACATAGGGGCGCCTAGGGTCGACGCCATAGCGGGTCAGTACCCCGGTCTGCGGATCGGGCCGGTATTCGTCGGTGTCGATGCCGTTGCGGATGACTCGCACCCGTTCGGCCGGAATCTCGGGGTAAGCGGTCAGGATGTCGGCCTTCATCCCGTCCGAGACCGCCACCACCGCGGCGGCCGAGGCCGCCGCCACCCGCTCGCACCAGGACGAGACCGTGTACCCGCCGCCCAGCTGCTCCGCCTTCCACGGACGCAGGGCCTCCAGCGAGTGCATCGTCATCACGTGCGGGATGCCGTAGAGCATGGCCGCCAGGTGGCCTGCCAGGTTGGCGTACCAGGTGTGTGAGTGGACCAGCTGCGCGGACCCCACGGCGGCGGCCATGGACAGGTCGGTAGAGACCACCTGCAGCGCCTGGTTGGCATCGGCCAGCAGGTCCCATGGCCGGTGCGCGACCGCGCGGGCGCGGTCCGCGCCCTGGCAGTGCACGGTGAGATCGACCAGCGGCGCGAGCTCGCGTGCCAGGTAGGTGACGTGCACGCCGGCGCCGCCGTACACCTCGGGCGGGTACTCGCGGGTCAGCAGCGCGACCCTGAGCTTGCCGCCGGAGATAGACAGCGCGGGGGGCTGAGTCACGGCACGACCTCCTGGCCCTTGCCCACCACGGTGATCCCGCCGGCCGAGACCGCGAAGCCGCGCGCCCTGTCGTGGTCCTTGTCCACGCCGACATGCGCCCACTCCGGCACGGTGACGTTCTTGTCGATGATCGCGTTCCGGACTACCGCGTGCCGGCCGATCCTGGTGTTGTGCAGCAGAACCGACTGCTCGACGGTGGCCCAGCTGTTCACCCGCACGCCGGGCGAGAGCACGGACTGGCGCACCAGCCCGCCGGAGATCACCACGCCGGGGCTGACCAGGCTGTCGATCGCCCGCCCGATCCGGTCCCCGGCTTCGTGCACGAACTTGGCCGGGGGCAGCGACGGCACGTAGGTCAGGATCGGCCACTGGTCGTTGTACAGGTTGAAGATCGGCTCCACCGCGCACAGGTCGATGTGGGCGTCGAAGTAGGACTCCAGCGAGCCGACGTCGCGCCAGTAGCCGGCGTCCCGCGGGGTCGCGCCGGGAACCTCGTTGAGACTGAAGTCGTAGGCCTGCGCGCTGCCGTTCCGCACCAGGTTCGGGATGATGTTGCCGCCGATGTCGTGCCGGCTCGAATCGTCGTCGGCGTCCTTGCGCAGCGCGTCGACCAGCACGTCAGTGTCGAACACGTAGTTGCCCATGGACGAGTAGCTCATGTCGGGGTTCCCCGGCATGGGCGGCGGGTCGGAAGGCTTCTCCAGGAATGCGTCGATCGTCCTGCCGTCCGCCCCGACGCCGACGATGCCGAAGGCGGAGGCATCGCTGCGCGGCACCGGGATGGCCGCCACGGTCACGCCCGCCCCGTGCCGCACGTGGTGGTCGATCAGCTGCATCGGGTCCATGCGGTACACGTGGTCGGCGCCGAAGACGATCACGATGTCCGGCCGCTCGTCGTTGATCAGGTTCATCGACTGGAAGATGGCGTCGGCCGAGCCGGTGTACCAGTGCGGGCCGAGCCGCTGCTGGGCCGGGACCGGGGTCACGTAGTTGCCGAGCAGGGAGCTCATCCGCCACGTGGTGGAGATGTGCCGGTCCAGGCTGTGGCTCTTGTACTGGGTGAGCACGCAGATCTTGCGGATGCCGCCGTTGGCCAGGTTGGACAGCGCGAAGTCGATCAGCCGGTAGAGACCGCCGAACGGGACGGCCGGTTTCGCCCTATCCGCGGTCAGCGGGCTGAGGCGGGTTCCGGCCCCCCCGGCGAGCACGATGCCCAGGACTGACTTGGTTGCCATGTCCGGTCCTCCTAAGACGCTTAGTGGGCTTACCGTGCGGCGGCCTTAAGAGCCATGCTCCCGCGTATCGGGCGGGACAGGGAAGAGCTCACCCGGTGCGATCGGCGGATCTTCCTGCGCGGCCGACGCGGGCGGCGGGTCCGGCGGCGGCGCGGCGGCCTGCCAGGCTTCCCGGACCAGCACCTGCAGGGCGCCGGCCGCCGGGATGGCCAGCAACGCCGCGACGAAGCCGCCGAACAGGCCGCCCACCAGGCTGCCCAGCGACGCGCCGACCAGCACCGCGACCAGGACCAGCAGCGGGCTGATCTTTACCGTCTTGGCCATGATCACCGGGTTCAGGATGTGGTTCTCGATCTGCTGGTAGGTGAGGAAGACGACCGCGGTGACAATGCCCGCGAGGACGGAATGGGTGAAGGCGAACAGGGTGGTGGGGATGCCGGCCAGGGCCCCGCCGATCATGGGCAGGAAGTCGACCAGGGCGACCCACAATCCCCACAGCAGCGGGTACGGGACGCCGAGGACCATCAGCGTCACGAACACGACGATGCCGGCGATGAGCGAGGTCATCAGGTTGCCGAGCATGTAGCCGGCCACGGCCTGGTTCACCTCGGCTGACACCGCGGTGACCTTGGCCGCCCGGGCCGGCCTCATCTGGCTCAGTATCCAGGCCCGCATCTTCGGCGCCTCGATCAGGAGCAGCAGGACCAGGAAGAAGATCGTCAGCAGCTCGATGACCAGGGTGAGGGCGCCCGCGCCGATACTCAGGGCCGGCTTGCTGAGCGACTGAGCGTAGGCCACCAGCTTGGGTGTGTTCCGCTGCACCCAGCTCTGGATGTGGTACCTGGTCACGAGATGGCCGATCCAGCCCCGGCCGTGCTGCGCGTTGGCGACGTAGGTGGGCAGTGAATCGGCCAGGTGAGTGATCCCGTTCACCAGCGGATACCCGAACGCTACGGCCAGGCCGATGAAGACCAGCGTGGCCAGGAGGGTGACGATCGCGACGGCAATGCCCCGGCGCGGGAACAGCCGACGCTGCACCAGCACGACGATCGGGTTGAGCAGCAGCGAGATGAACCCGGCCACGAGTATCAGCAGGATGATTTCTTTGATCCGGTAGATCAGCTTTCCGGCCAGGTAGGTGGCGGCCACCACGCCGACCGTGACCAGGATGGTCAGCAGCGGGACGTGACGCCGGTCGGCGGCCTGGAGCAGGCGCGCGAACCGGCTCCGGGGCTGCGGCTCTTGCTTCACGTGACCCAGCATGCCAGGTTCCGGGCCCGATATGCGGCCGCCGGTCTTACGGGTCGGCGTCGCGGTAGTGCCCGGCGTGCTCGGCGCGCAGCCGGTACTTGAGCACCTTGCCGCCCACGGTCTCGGGCAGATCGGCGGCGAACACCACCGACTTGGGGGTCTCGTAGCCGGCCAGCTGCGCCCGGCAGTGCTTGACCAGGTCCTCCTCGCTGACCGCGGCCCCGTCCCTGCGCACCACGACCGCGGTCACGGCCTCGCTCCAGCGCGGGTGCGGCAGCCCGATGACCGCGGCCTTGGCCACGTCCGGATGCTGGGCCAGCACGGCCTCAACCCGCAGGCTGGACACGTTCTCCCCGCCCGTCTTCACGATGTCCTTGTACCGGTCGAGCATGATCCGCAGGCCGGCGTCGTCGTAGGCGCAGCTGTCCCCGGAGTGGAACCAGCCGAACCGGAACGCGTGCCGGGTGGCCTCCTCGTCCCGGTAGTAGCCGGCCATCACGGCCGGGGACCGGTACACGGCCTCGCCCGCCACCCCGGGCCGGCCCGCCAGGTCACATCCCTCCGGGTCGAACACCGTGGAGGCCAGGATCGGGCTCGGCACCCCGACGTAGTTCTGCTGCGGCGCCGTCGCCGCGTAGAGCTCCGGCCACTCGTCGGGCCAGAACCGGTAGCAGGAGATCGACTCCGTCTGGCCGAAGATCTCGAATACGCACAGGTCATCGCCGCAGTGCCGCTTCATCGAGGCCAGCGTGGCCGGGGGCAGCGCGGCCCAGCCGTACACGATCACGGTCAGGCTGCGCGCGTCCAGCTCGGGCCGCGCGGTCAGCACCGCGTCCAGCGCCCGCACCATGGCCGGCGAGCTGGCCCACAGCGCGGTCACCCCCTCCGCGTCGATCATCTCGGCGATATGCCCGGGACTGGGGCGGCGGCCGAGCACCAGAGTGCCACCGCACAGGAACACCGAGTAAGTGAATGGCTGATCACCTACGTGGTAGATCATCGGGAGGTAGGTGCCGACCTTCAGGTCGGACTCGAGCCGCAGCCCGCGGGTCAGCGAGAGCGCGAACCCGAACCCGGCCGCGTAGCTGCACGCGTGCGAGATCATGACGCCCTTCGGCAGCGCCGTGGTGCCCGAGGTGAACAGGATCTCCCAGATGTCGTCCGAGTGGATCTCCACGTCCGGCTCGGTGCTGGCCTGACCCGCGATGAACTCGGTGAACGACACGCTGCCCGGCACCGGCGGGCCGCCGATGGCGATGGTGACCGCGGCCCGCAGGCCCTTCGCGGCGAACGACTCCCTGGCCCTGGGCCACAGTTCGGCGTCCACGATGGCCAGCTTCGGCCGGACCAGGTCGATCATCGCCGCGACCAGGTCCGGCGCCATCATCGGGTTCAGCGGCGCGGCGACCAGGCCTGCCTTGGCGATGCCGATCTTGGCCAGGTAGGCCTCGACCGAGTTCTCGCAGAACAGCAGCACCACGTCGCCGCGTTCCAGGCCGCTGGCCAGCAGCGCGTGCGCCACCTGGTTGGCCGCCTGATCGGCCTGCCGGTAGGTCAGCGCTTGCATCTGCTCGTCGGCGTAGGCGCCCGGACGGCCGACGATGGCTACTTTGTCCGGCCGGCTCCAGGTGACCCGCTCGATGAGGTCACCGACGCTCATCCGCTCCCATCGGTGCACGGCTCGCCGGTGATGCAGGCTCGTCACATCCAGGTCCACGGCGTCCTCCCGCAGCGACATTAGTGATTCAAAGTTCACTAATGCAATAATCTACGAGTTCAGTCCGCTGCTGTGAAGCCGTGACATTCGGCACAAGACACGGGGGGTGGTGCGATGACGGGCGCGGTCAGCTACCGGGTCGAGGGCGGCGTCGCCTGGCTCACGATCGACCGGCCCGAGGCCCGCAACGCGCTCAACGCGGCCGTCCGGGAGGGCCTGTACGCCGGGGTCCGGCGCTTCAACGAGGACGAGACCGCCAAGGTGCTCGTGCTCACCGGCGCCGGGGAGAAGGCGTTCTGCGCCGGCGGCGACCTGAAGGAGATGGCCGAGACCGCACTGACCGTGCCCCCGCCGGACTTCGTGCCCCAGTTCGGCCGCAACATCGAGGTCGCCAAGCCGACGATCGCCGCGGTGAACGGTGTCGCGTGGGCCGGCGGGTTCCTGCTCGCCCAGTGCTGCGACCTGTGCATCGCCGCGGACACCGCGACGTTCGCCATCAGCGAGGTGAAGGTGGGCCGCGGCGCCCCGTGGGCCGTGCCGCTGTCCTGGCTGATCCCGCCCCGGATCGCGCTGCAGATCCTGCTTACCGGCGACCCGCTCACCGCGCGGCGGGCGTATGAGATCGGGCTGGTCAACGAGGTGGTGCCGCTCGCGGAGCTGCGGGCCAGGACGCAGCGGGTGGCGATGCGGATCGCGGCGAACGCCCCACTGTCGGTGCTGGCCGCCAAGCGCACGGCCTACCTGTCCCGGCCCGGCCTCTTCGACGAGGCCGAGCGGATCTGGGCGCCGGTCTACCACAGCGCCGACGCGCAGGAAGGGCCCGCGGCGTTCCGTGACAGGCGGCCGCCGGTGTGGACCGGCCGCTAAGCGCGGCAACGACCTCTTGAGCCGTTCTTCACGAACCCTTAACCCGGGTCCTGCTGTGATCACCAGTCATGCGTGACAGACCTGAGTTCACCGGGGAACAGCCGGACGCGGCGCGCGCGGCGGGACTGCGTCGCCTTTCCCGCCTGACCTGGCGGGCCACCCAGCTGAGCGCGGTCACCGCGGTCGGCTTCGCGACCCTGTTCGCCCGCACCGCACCTGCCCAGACCGAGGCCGGCAACACAAGGGCGGCGCCTGCCGCCACTACGTCCTCTCCCGCGGCCGCCCCGTCAAGTACCTCTCCTGGCAAGGCCCATCGCAAGCAGGCCCAGGCGACCGCCTCCGCCAGGCGGCCGGCTCCGCAGGCCGCCGCGCGGGTGACGGCTAAGTCCAGCCCGAAGGCCGCCCCGGCGCCGTCCAAGTCGCCCACGCTCGCGCCGCCGGCCGCTACGCCGACGGCGGCCCCGAGCTCCGCGCCCGCGCCGGCGCCGACCGTCTCCAGCGCGTCGCACGGGGGAGGCTGATGCCGGCTACCGCCACGGCGATCGCGGCGCGCACTTTCCCGGCGCTTGGCACCTTCGCGACCCTGCTGGTCACCGAGCCGGACGCGCTGACCCGCGGGTGCGCACTGCTGGCCGCGGAGCTTGACGCGATCGACGTGGCTTGCTCCCGGTTCCGCCGGGATTCCGAGCTCTGGCGGGTCAACCACGCTCGCGGCCGGCCGGTCCCGGTCAGCCGTCTGTTCGCGGACGCGCTGGCCACCGCTCTGGACGCGGCCGAGCTCACTGACGGGGACGTGGATCCCACCTGCGGGCAGAGCCTGGTCAGGCTCGGCTACGACCGTGACTTCGCCGACGCCCGCCGGCGCACAGGCCCCCTGCGCCAGCCGCCGATGCCCGCAGGCGGCTGGCGCAGGGTCGAACTCGACCGCGGGCGGCTGGCGGTGCGCGTTCCCGCCGGAATCCTGCTCGACCTCGGTGCCACCGCCAAGGCGCTGGCCGCGGACCGGGCGGCGGCCGCCATCGGAGCCGTCACCAGGGGCGGCGTCCTGGTCAACCTGGGCGGTGACATCCGGGTGGCCGGCCATCCGCCAGACGGCGGCTGGCCGGTCGGCATCGCCGACGACGCGGTTTTCGACGCCAGCACCGCCAGCGTCGAGCCCCGTCAGGTGGTCATGATCAGCGACGGCGGCCTGGCCACGTCGAGCACGCTGGGCCGCGCCTGGCGGCGCGGCCCAGCCGACCTGCACCACATCATCGACCCGGCCACCGGCTGGCCCGCCCGCACCAACTGGCGGACGGTGAGCGTCGCGGCCGTGAGCTGCGTCGCCGCGAACATCGCGACCACCGCCGCGATCCTGCGCGGCGAGCGGGCGATCCCCTGGCTGGACGGGCTGGGCCTGCCCGCCCGCCTGGTCCGCCACGACGGCACGGTGGTCACCGTGGCCGGCTGGCCCGGCAGCCGGACCGGGGACGCCGGGGGAAGGCCGAGATGAACGTTGACCTTCATGGACCGGGTCTGTGGTACGCTACCCGGGCCACCGGCCTGGTCGCCCTCCTGCTGCTGACCGTCAGCGTGCTGCTGGGAATCCTCACCGCCGGCCGGTTCGCCAGCGAGAACTGGCCCCGGTTCCTGTCCCAGGGCCTGCACCGCAACACCTCGCTTCTGGTGCTGGCGTTCCTGGCTCTGCACGTGGGCACCACGGTGGCCGATACCTATACCTCCATCCCGCTGACCGCCGCGTTCGTGCCGTTCGCCTCCGCCTACAAGGCGGCCTGGCTGAGCCTCGGCGCGGTCGCGCTCGATCTGCTGCTGGCCCTGACCGCGACCAGCCTGGTCCGCAGGCGGCTCGGGCACCGGGCCTGGCGCCGGGTGCACTGGCTGGCCTACGCCTGCTGGCCGGTCGCGGTGGCGCACGGCCTGGGCATCGGCACCGACCGGAGCGCCTCGTGGGCGTTCGTGCTGAGCATGGCCTGCGTGCTGGCCGTGCTGGGCGCCGCCGCCTGGCGGCTGGCCACCGCGATACGGTTCGGGCCGGCGCAGTGACCGCCACCCGTCCCATGCCCGCGGCACGCCTTCCGCGCCTGCTCGCGGGCATCGCGGACGCCGCGGGACTGCGGGAGTACGAGCATTGTTACGGTCCGCTGCCAGGCGCGGGCGCGCCGCCGAGCGGTGCCAGGAGCCGGTCTCGCGGCCACCGGCCCGAGCGGCTCATCGACATCGTCGAGGCGGCGGGACTGACCGGGCGCGGCGGCGCTGGCTTTCCCGCAGGGCGCAAGATGCGCTCGGTCGCCGCCCGGCCAGGACGCAAGGCCGTCGTCGCCAACGGCGCCGAGGGAGAGCCTGCCAGCCGCAAGGACCGGCTGCTGCTCACCAGGCTCCCGCACCTGGTCCTGGACGGGATCACGCTCGCCGGCCGGGCGGTCGGCGCCGACGAGGCCTACCTGTGCGTCCATGGAGCCGAGGACGTCCTGCTCGGCCGCCTCGACCGTGCGGTGGCGGAGCGGCAGGCGGCAGGCCTTGATCCGGTGCCGATCCAGGTGACCGGCATCCCGGGCCGGTACGTGTCCAGCGAGCAGTCCTCGATCGTGCAGTACCTGAACGGCGGCCCGGGCAAGCCGACCTTCTCCCCGCCGCGGCCGCACGAGCGCGGCGTCAACGGCAAGCCCACGCTGATGCACAACGCTGAAACCCTGGCGCACGTGGCCATGATCGCGCGGCGCGGCGACCGGTGGTTCCGCGGCGCCGGGCTGCCCTCCGCCCCGGGGTCGATGCTGGTCACTGTGGGCGGCGCGGTCACCCGTCCCGGCGTCTACGAGATCGAGATGGGCACCTCCGCCGGCGGGGTGATCATGCTGGCCGGCGGTCCGGCCGAACGGCTGCAGGCGCTCCTGGTCGGCGGCTACTTCGGCGCCTGGCTGCCAACCGAGGCGGCCTGGCCGGTACCGATGACCCACGCGGGCCTGAAGGCGGCGGGCGGCGCGCTGGGCGCGGGCATCGTGATCGCCTTGCCGGCCGCCGCGTGCCCGATCGCGGAGACCGCTCGCGTGGTCCGTTACCTGGCTGAGGAGAGCGCCGGGCAGTGCGGCCCGTGCCGGTTCGGGCTGCCCGCGCTGGCCGACGCGCTGGCCAGCTTGGCCTTCTCCGGCGGCCGGGCGGGAAGCGTCGACGAGGTCACGGCGCTTATCCGGCTCGTGGAGCGCCGGGGTGCCTGCCGGCATCCGGACGGTGCCGCGCAGCTGGCGCGGAGCCTGCTGACCGCGTTCCCGGCGGACGTGGACTGGCATCGGTGGCAGGGGGCTTGTGACGGCGTGCGACGTCCGCCGCTGCTGCCGCTGCCCGGGGACGAGGAGAGGGACTGGGGCTGGGAATGAGCGTCACGCTGCGGATCAACCCGATCGCCTGCACCGGCCACGGCATGTGCGCCGAACTACTCCCCGAGGTCATAGAGCTGGACCGGTGGGGTTACCCGGTCCTGATGTCGCCGGCGATACCGCGCTCGCTGCTGAACCACGCCAGGCGGGCCGCCCAGGCGTGCCCCACGCTGGCTCTGCTCATCGAGGAGAAGGCCGGGAAGCACCGGTGACCGACTCCCCTCACTCGTCGGGGGCGCCGCCGCCCCAGCCGCTGACGGACGAGGAGGCGACGGGCGTCCCGCCGGGGCCGCCCGGGCAGGACACGATCATCGTCACCGATCTCGCGTCGGATTCGAAGACCACCCGCGCGGTGGTGGCCGGCCCCCGGGTCACGTTCGAGGCCTCGTAGCCCTGGGTGGGACTCCACGACGCTAGGTAGGCACCCGCCTCCCGGCATTCGGCCAGCACCGTGCCGCCCCGCGAGGTGAGCACGGTACCGGCTGTCGCCTGCTGGGCCGGCGAGGTGACCGCATGGGGAACGGGCGTCGCGACGGACGGCGCAGGCGATGCCTGGACGGGCGGGCTCACGGCGGTCCGGGTCGCGGCGGGCCTGGTCGCCGGTGGGGTGCGGACGGGAGGCTGTGGCGGCTGGGTGGCGACCTCGCTGGCCTCGCCGGGATCAGGGGACTCACGGGCCAGGGCCTGGTTCACCGCGTCTGCGGTCAGCTGCTGGCCAGGGCTGGCCGCGATGCCCTGGCCGAGCAGGGATACGGCCAGCAAGCTGCCCGCAGTGGCGGTGCTGGCCCCGAGCAGCCAGGCACCGACGCCGGCCAAGATGCGCACGTGCACCCTGCCGACGGTGGCCGGTCCGGCCTTAAGAGCAGGTAAAGACGGCCCTAAATACCCCGCCCCGCGGCTCCCGCGCCGACGGTCTGATACGCGATCAACCTGCGGATAAAGGCCGATACCGCTACCTTCACTGGTGTGGCACAGCTGCTCCTCGTAGAAGACGACGCCGCCATCCGCCGTGCCCTGATCCGCACTCTGACCGAACGCGGGCACGCGGTGACGAGCATGCCGGCCGCCATGCCCGCGCTGCAGCACCTGCTGGCCTCGCCGCCCGATCTGATCCTGCTCGATCTCGGGCTGCCCGACGTCAGCGGGTTCGAGGCGCTGCGGATGATGCGTGCCGTCAGCTCGGTACCGGTCGTGGTCGTCACGGCCCGCGACGACGAGGCGGACATCATCAGGGTGCTCGATGCCGGCGCGGACGACTATGTGGTCAAGCCGTTCGGCCCCGGCCAGATCGAAGCCAGGATCCGCGCGGTCCTCCGCCGGACGGCCACCGGCGACACGGGGCCGGCCTGCTCACGGTCGGCGGCCTGCGGCTGGACCCGGACGGGCACGAGGCCACCCTGGACGACGCGCCGCTCGACCTGAGCCGTCGCGAATTCGACCTGCTGCATTACCTGGCGCTGCACGCCGGCCAGGTAGTGACCCGGCGTGACCTGCTCACACACGTCTGGCGGCTGCCCTACGGCGGCGCGGACAAGACCGTCGACGTGCACGTGTCGTGGCTGCGCAGGAAGCTTGGCGAGACCGCGCAGCATTCCCGCTACCTGCACACGGTCCGCGGGGTCGGAATCAAGCTCAGCCCGCCCCCGTGAGACTGCGCATCAGCTTGCTCGTGGTGGCCACCAGTTCCCTGGTCCTGGTTTCCTTCCTGGTCCCGCTCGCGCTGGTGCTGCGCACGCTGGCGGCCGACCGGGCGGTGAGCGCGGCCTCCGCCGAAGCCCAGTCGCTGGCACCGCTGGTGACGACCCTGACGGCCAGCAGCCTGCGGCTCACCGTGGATCAGGTGAACGCGGAGACCAGCACGCCGGTCACTGTCTTCCTGCCATCGGGCACCGAACTCGGCCAGCGCGTGCCCGTGTCGCCGGCGGTCCGGCTGGCCCGCAACGGCCGCAGCTTCTCCGCCGAGGCACCAGGCGGCGAGCAGGTGCTCGTGTCCGTGGAGGGCCTGGCTGACGGGTCCGCCGTGATCCGCGCCTTCGTTCCGGACTCCGTGCTGCGGCACGGGGTCACCCGGGCCTGGCTGCTGCTCAGCGGGGTGGGCTTGCTGCTGCTCCTGCTCAGCGTCGTGGTCGCCGACCAGCTAGCCCGTTCCCTGGTCCGGCCGCTGACCACCCTCGCGCAGGCCGCCGACCGGCTCGCCGGGGGGGAACTGGCCGCCCGGGCCGCGGTGGCAGGTCCGCCGGAGGTCCGGCGCGCGGGCGCCGGGCTCAACCGGCTGGCGGTCCGCATCGGCGAGTTGCTCGCGCACGAGCGGGAGACCGTCGCCGATCTGTCTCACCGGCTGCGTACCCCCCTGACCGCACTGCGGATCGACGCCGAATCGCTGCGGGACGGCGCCGAGATGGAGCGGTTGCTCGCCGACGTGGGCACGGTAGAGCGGACCGTCAGCGAGATCATCAGGGAGGCGCGCCGGCCGGGCGGGGGAAGCGTGCCGGTGTTGTGCGACGCGGCCCGTGTGGTCGCCGAACGGGCCGCGTTCTGGCGGCCGCTCGCCGAAGACCAGGAGCGCTGGATGACCGTGGAGGTGGTCCCGGGCCCGGTCCCGGTGTTCGTCGCCGCCGATGACCTGGCGACCTGCGCGGACATCCTGCTCGGGAACGTGTTCGCGCATACCGCCGAGGGCGTCGGCTTCGCCGTGCGGCTCAGCCGACGAGCCGCAGGGGGCGCGTGGCTGGTGGTCGCGGACGACGGGCCTGGCTTCCGCGAAGCCGACCCGCCCCTTCGTGGCCAGTCACGCGGCGGCTCCACCGGCCTCGGCCTGGACATCGCGCGCCGCATCGCCGAGGCGTCCGGCGGGACGCTGACCATCGGGCGATCCGCGTCGGGCGGCGGTGCGGTGACGCTCGGGCTCGGGTTCCCCGCCGGGCCGCCGGAAGAGTCCCGGCGGCACCGACGGGCCCGGCTCTGGCGGCGGGTGTTACTGCGGCGCGCCGAGCGCCGCGGAGCACGCCGGGCGCCGGTCCTGGCCCCGGAACGAGGCGATCGGCCGGGTGGCGTGCTGCCACATCCGGGACAGGTTCTGCGCCATGTGGCCGAGTTGGTCGTCCGCGCGCCGGATCTCGGCGGCGGTCTTCGGCCGTTCGGCCTGGAAGACCTGGTAGGTCTGGTACTGCATCATGATGTAGCTCCTCGCCGCCCCCGTGGTTTCCGTGCCCTCTCCCGCCGGTCGCGCGGTATCAGGCACCTATGATCGAATTTACGGCTAAGACCTGGGGCGAGGCATCGTGCAAATGTCTTATTTCCGAGACCGCCCAAGGGCTTAGGCCACGCAGGCGAGACCTAGGACCCCTGGCCCCCGCGCCGCGCCTTTGCGCGTGCGGGCGCGGCAGGGTCGCGCGGGGAAGGGGGCCGGGGATCAGAGGATGGTGACGGGCAGGGTGCGCGGGCCGCGGACCTGGCCGCCGGACCAGGTGACAGCCGAGGGATCCGCCAGCTCGAAGTCTGGATAGCGGGCCAGCCACTCCTCTAGCGCGACCCGCAGTTCCATCCGGGCCAGGTTGGATCCGAGGCAGCGGTGCCGCCCGAGGCCGAACGCCGCGTGCCGGTTCCTGGCCCGGTCCAGCTGCACCACGCCGGGGTTCTCGAAGACGCTCGGATCCCGGTTGGCGGCCGGGAACGGGAGCAGCAGCCAGTCTCCCTCCTTCAGCTGGTGGCCGTGGAAGTCGAAGTCCTTGGCCACCAGGCGCGCCATCGTGACCGGCGCGTAGGCGCGCAGGAACTCCTCGACGGCGGTGCCCATCAGCCCGGGGTCGCCGGCCAGCCTGCGCCGGTCGCCGGGGTGCCGGGCCAGGTGCCAGAGGGAGGCGCCGATCGCCGACCAGGTGGTGTCGATCCCCGCGATCATCAGCAGGATCATGGTGCCGCGGATGTGCTCCCTGCTCAGCTTGCTGCCGGCGATCTCCGCCTCGATGAGGAACGACGTGAGGTCGTCCCTGGGGCGGGCGATGTGCCCGTCGATCTGGGCGTCCATGTAGGCGTCCATTTCGGCGAACATCTCCTCCCGCTCCTCGGCGGGCCGGTCGACGTCCTCGAGCACCAGGCGGATGAAGCGCCGGAAGCTGTCCGCGTCCTCCTGCGGGAACCCGAGGAACCTGACGATGACCCGCACCGGGATGTGCCGGGCGTACTCGATGGCCGCGTCGAAGCTCGCGCGGCCCTCGGTCGCGGCGAGCAGTTCCCGGCACAGCTCGCGGGTGAAGGGCTCGAGGGCGGCGATCGCCCTGGGCCCGAAGGCGGCCAGCAGCATCCCGCGGGCCATGGCGTGGAAGGGCGGGTCCGAGGTGATCGGCGGGGACAGCCCGATGGGCGCGGGCAGGTCGTCGGGGCCCGGCCGCTCCTCGTCGACCACGACCGAGCGGGAGGTGAAGTGCTCGGTGTCGTAGGCAACCTCGGAGACCAGCTCGTGGGTCACCGGCAGCCACGTCCCGCCGTACCGGTCGCTGTGCGCGACGGGGCAGCGCTGGCGCAGGTCCTCCCAGATCGGGTACGGATCGGCCACCCAGCCGGGATCGGTGTGATCGAAGTCGGTAGCCCAGTCCTCGACCGGGGGATGGCGGCTGGTCACGGCTATACCTCCGTCAGGGAGATCGCGTGAACGCGGAAGGTTTCCGCGGTCAAAGTGCCTCCCTTGACCTCAGGTTACGGCGGCTGGCGACTATGCAGAAGGTGCGATCGCGGCGCGTGGTCGGATGGGCGGAGCGGGCGGATCCTCGCCTCCGCGGTCACCGGCCGGCCTGTCTCAACGCACGTCGTTGCATCACCGCTAGCCTAGGGGAGGTGATCGGTGACGCGGCCGCAGCGGGAGAACTGTGGATCCGGTTCCTGTCCGGGCCGGACATCGACTCGCTCCGGCTCTCGAACACCGAGATCGTCGACGCCGTGGAGGGCGCCGTGCGCGCGCACGGCGACGGGCACGTGGTGGTGGAGCCGAGGGTGCACCTGGTCCCGGACAACGACGGCGCCGGTCACTTCAACGTGCTGCGCGGCCACCTGTCGGCCGCCGGCGGCCGGGCCGGCGTGAGCGGCGTCAAGGTGGTCGGCGACTTCGTGGCCAACTATGCCGCCGGGCTGCCCAGCGAGCTCGGGCTGCTGACCCTCTACGATCCGGGCACGGGCGTTCCGCTGGCGGTCATGGACGCGACCCTGATCACGGCCTGCCGGACCGGCGCGATGACCGCCGTGGGCGCGCGCTACCTGGCCCGGCCCGACTCCCGGGTGCTCGGCCACGTGGGGTCGCGCGGAACCGCGTTCTGGAACGTCGTGCTGCTGGACGAGCTGTTCGACCTGGACGAGATCCGGGTCACCAGCCGCCGCCCGGAGTCCCGGAAGGCGTTCGCGCGGCAGCTAGCCGCGGTCACCAGGGCTCCGGTCCGGGTGACCGACACCGCGGAGGAGGTCTTCGACGGCGCGGACATCCTGGTCGAGGCGTCGCGGCTGACCGAGCCCGCGCCGCTGCTGCGCACCGCCGCGGTCAGGCCCGGTGCCTTCGTCGTGCCCTACGGCACGATCAGCGCGGTGGAACTGGACCTGCTCGACGTGATGGACAAGGTGGTGGTCGACGACTGGCGGGAAGCGCAGTCTGGCCGGTTCGGCGCGCTGCGCCGCCACGTGGACACCGGCCGGCTCTCGGCCGCGTCGCTGCACGCCGAGCTGGGCCAGATCGTCAACGGCCAGCGTCCAGGCCGGGAGCGCGACGACGAGCGGATCCTGCTCTGGCACCGCGGGCTTGCCATCCTCGACATCGCCGTCGGCCTGGCCATCCTGCGCCGGGCCGAGGAGCAGGATGCCGGCACGATGCTCCGGTACCGCTAGAGATGCCCGCACTGGTGATCACCCAGGTAAGCGACCCGGACCTCGGCCTGGTCAGGGCCGTCGCGGGCGGACAGCCCGTCGCCGTCGCGCCGGGCCTGCTCGCGGCGGTGCAGCAACGCTGCGAGCGGGCCCGGCAGGCGCTGCACGGGCAGCCGGTGTACGGCGTCAACACCGGCATGGGAGCGCTCTCCTCGGTCCGCCTGACCGAGCAGCAGCAGCGTTCCCACCAGCGCAGCCTGCTGCTGGCCCGCGCCGCCGGCGGCCCTCCGTGGCTGAGCCGGCCCGATGCCAGGGCGATCGTGGCGGTCCGGCTGCTGACCTTCCTCACCGGCGACGCCGCCGTGTCGGGCGGGCTCTGCCAGCGGCTCGCCGATCTGCTCAACTACGGCATCGTGCCGGCCGTACCCGAGGCTGGCGCCGGGACCGCGGGTGAGATCACCCAGCTGGCCCACGCGTTCGGGCCGCTGGCGGGCATCGGCCGGGTGCTGGGGCCGGACGGGGCCTTGCGGCCCGCGGGCGAGGCGCTGCGCGACCACGGGCTGACCGAGTTCGGCCTGGGCCCGAAGGAGGGCATCGCGCTGATCCAGGGGGTGCCAGGAGCTACCGGGCTGGCCGTGCTCAGGCTCGGCGAGGCCGCCGCGCTCGCCTCGCTGATGGAGGCGGCCGCGGCGCTGTCAATCGCGGTGATCCGGGCGCCGCGCGATCCCTACCGGGCCGCCTGCGGGCGCGGTGACGAGGTGCTGGCCGCGGTGCTGGCGCGGCTCCGCGCGGCGGCGGGAGAGGAGTCCTCGCCGCGGTCCCTGCAGGCGCCGGTGTCGTTCCGGGTGGCCGGGCCGGTACTCACCCAGGTCCACCGGGCTGCCGCGCTGCTCGAGGCGGCCGTCCGCCGGGCCCTGACCGGGGTCACCGACTCCCCCGCCTACCTGGACGGGCGCTTCACCAGCACGGCGGGATTCCACGGGATCGACCTGGCCGCGCACTGCGACCACCTCACGGCGGCGTTCGGCCACGCGGCCGAGGTGGCGGCGGCGCGGCTGCACCGGCTGATGGATCCCGCCGTCAGCGGGCTGCCCGCGCAGCTGGCCCGCGACCCCGGCCCGCAGGCCGGGCTGACGCCGGTCCACAAGCGCGCCGCCGGCGAGGTGCACGCTATGCGGCGGCTGGCGGTCGCTACGCCGGTCGGCCTGATCGAGACGTCCGGCGGCCAGGAGGACGTGCAGTCGTTCGCCTGGGAGGCCGCCGGGAAGCTCCGCGCCGCGCTGCGCCACGCCCGCGCGGTCACCGCGTGCGAGCTGCTGGCCGGCTACCAGGCGGCGGCGCTGTCCGGGCGGCCGCCGCCCGCCGGATGCCGGGACCTGCTGGACTGGCTCGCCCTGATCGTCGATCCGATCGGCGAGGACCGGCCGTTCGGCGAGGACATCGAGCGGCTCATCGCCGCGCCCTGGCCCCCGGCCTGACTAGCCGGCAGCTACCCGCCGGCCTAGGCGGGCCGCGCGACCGCCGGGAGCCAGTCGGTTTCGTCGAGCGCCAGGGCGATGGCCCCGAGGGCCGTGTGCCGGGTTCCCAGCGTCCCCAGGACCAGGTCCGGCGGCTCGTTGGGCGCGATGCCGCGCTGCAGGGCGGTCCTGATCGGGCCGAGCACGAGCTCGCCCGCCTCGGCCATCGCCCCGACGACCACGACCCGGGCCGGCGCGAGCAGGTTGCACACCACGGCAAGCTGCTGGCCGACGAGCCCGGCGGCGTCGCTGACGACCCGGACCGCGCCCGGATCCCGGTCGGCGAGCAGCCGCAGGAGGCCCGCCAGCGTCAGCCTGCCGTGCTGCGGCTCCAGCGCGTCCAGGATCGCCGGGATGGCGGCGTAGGTGTCCAGGCAGCCGCGCTTGCCGCAGCGGCAGAGCGGGCCGCGGTCGTCCACGGTGGTATGGCCGATCTCGCCCGCGCCGCCGGCCGCCCCGCGCACCAGGGTGCCGTTCACGAACAGCCCGCTCCCGATCCCGTAGTGGAACTTGACCGTGACGCAGTCGCCGCACCCCTGCCCTGCGCCCCAGACGTGCTCGCCGAGCGCCGCCAGGTTCGCGTCGTTGTCGATGCTCACCGGCACGCCCAGGGCCTGCCCGATGTCGTGGCCGGTCACGCCGTGCCAGCCGGGCAGTACCCCGGAGGGCTTGACGACGTCCGGGTGATGGCGGATGGGCCCGGGCAGCGAGACGCCGGCCCCGATCAGGGCGTCGTGGGTCAGTCCGGCGCCCGCCAGCGTCTCGTCCAGCAGGCGCCGGGCGATGACCAGGCCCGCGACGCTGGTGTGGCCGTCCGGCAGGTCGCATTCACCGGAGCCGATGATGTCCTGCGCGAGGTCGCAGAGCAGGACCCGCAGGCGGCGGAAGCCGAACTCCACGCCGGCCACCGCGCCGAACCCGGGGTTCAGCGTCAGCCGCAGGCCAGGCCGGCCCGTCCGCGGGCGCTGACCGCGCGAGCCGTCGTGCTGGCCGCCGGACCCGACCACGATCCCGCCGGCGACGAGTTCCTGGATCACCCCGCTGATCGTGGAGGGCGCGACACCCGCGTAGCGCGCCAGCTCGGCCTGGCTCATCGCGCCCTGCTCGCGGAGGGCGGTCAGGACGAGCTCGCGGCTCGACCTCGAACCCTGACGTCCCTGACGTCCCTGACGTCCCTGACGCCCTTGATGGCTGCTCATCACCCGCGAAGACACGTCAGCATCGTAACAAGCAAGCAGGTCAAGCCGGTGCAGCACCATCAGTTCGTTCGGAAATGAAAAATCTATAAAACGGAAGCGGGATATTCTGTTAGATATTGACGGAACCTGTCTTTCGGGTCAGAGTGCGGTCATCGGCGTGATCCGCGTTACCGCAGCCAGCGCTGGAGGCAGCAATGAGGTTCCCCATAAGGCGATCGCTCGGCATCCTCGCCGCGATACTGCTGGCCCTGGGATTGCTGGTGCCGGCCGCGCTGGCGGCCCCCGGCGCGCCCGGCGGATCCGGACATGGCCTGGTAGTGCCGACGAACCGGGGGCTGGTCCAGGGCAAGTCCGCGGAGGGGATCGACCAGTGGCTGGGCATTCCCTACGCGGCGCCGCCGGCGGGCGCGCTGCGCTGGGCGGCGCCCCGGCCGGCGCCGCGCTGGGCCGGAATAAGGCAGGCCACCAGCTACGGCGGCCGGTGCGCGCAGCTGGCGAGCGGCAACGGCCCCCGGGTGGACAACGAGGACTGCCTGTACCTCAACGTCTACTCCCCGCCCGGGCACCACGGCCGGCTGCGCGTGCTGGTGATGATCCACGGCGGCGGGCTGACCACCGGCGCAGGCGACCAGCACGACGGGTCGCTGATCGTCAGCACCGATCACGTCGTCGTCGTCTCGATCAACTACCGGCTCGGCCCGTTCGGCTTCCTGAACCTGCCCGGCCTCGGCACCTCGGCGCTGACCGACAGCGGCAACTTCGGCCTGCTCGACCAGGAGACCGCGCTGCGCTGGGTGCAGCGCAACATCGCCGGGTTCGGCGGTGACCCGCGTGAAGTCACCATCGACGGCGAGTCGGCCGGGGGCTGGTCGGTCTGCGCGCTGATGACCTCTGCGCCCGCGCGCGGGCTGTTCCGGAGCGCGATCATGCAGAGCGGGAGCTGCGCTACCCAGACCCGTTCCGCCGCGCAGACCGCGAGCCTCGCGTTCGCCAAGCAGGCTGGCTGCCCGGATCTGGCCACCGCTGCGGCGTGCCTGCGCGGCCTGCCAGAGAAGACGCTGCTCGACGCCAGTGCCAGCTACCAGCCTTTGTTCATCTCCGGCGGGCCCGAGCTGCCGGTGCCCGCGGCGCAGGCGGTCGCCTCAGGTAACTACACCCGGGTGCCGCTGCTGATAGGCACCAACCACAACGAGGGCCGCACGTTCGCCCAGGGGTTCACCGGGTTCACCCAGCAGCAGGCGGATGCGCTCATCACCCAGGAATTCGGATCCAGGGCACCGGCCATCCTGGCCCGGTACCCGTGGAGCTCCTACCCCAGCCCGTACACCGCCGCCTACATGATCGGGGACATCTGGACCGACAGCGGGTTCCTGACCGGGATCGGCGGCTGCCCGGAGCAGAACCTGGCCGCGCAGTTCGCCGCCACCACCCCGACGTTCTTCTACCAGTTCGACGACCTGCACGCCCCGGGGCTGAACAACGACCACCCCGGCTACCAGTGGGGCGCCGGGCACGCCATGGAGCTGGCCTACCTGTGGCCCAGCTTCAACAACGGATTCTCCCTGTACGACCTGCTCACCCCGGCCCAGCTCGAGCTGTCCCGGCAGATGGTCAGGTACTGGGGCGCGTTCACCGCGCGCGGCGCGCCCGTAGCGTCCGGCCAGCCGCTCTGGCCGCGTTACACCAGCGGCCAGCTGATGTCGCTGCGGCCAGGCGACCAGACCCGCACCATCACGGCCGGCACGTTCTCGGCCGAGCACCAGTGCTCCTTCTGGAACGCCGGATGACGGCGCCGGGGGCGGCCACCTGACCCTAGGTGCCCTCGAAGATCGTGAAGTTTGTCAGGCATAGCTACCCGCGATTAGGGCACGTGTTCGTGGTCACCCGGCCGGCGTTGGCGGCGCAAAGGTTTGCAGTGGTCAGCCTGGCGACGTACTGCCGGGCATATAGTGCGGAGAAGTTGCTGGAAGCACGGATGGAGGCGACGTGCACGCGCATCGCTACCGGCTCACCATTGAAGGTGTTCTGGGCAGCGTAAGTTGCCAGGCGTTCGAGGGATTCAACATCGTGTCCAACGACGGCCGCACGTCGCTCATCGCCGATCTCGACCAGGCGGCCCTTTACGGCGTGCTGCTCCGTATCCAGTCACTGGGTCTCGAACTCATGGAGCTCGCGAGGATACCAAGCAGGGTGGGCTGACGGACGACGGCGGGCACGGCTCGGCGACCCATCATCGCCCCGCATTTCCTCGGTTATCAGCCAGAGTTGAAGCTTCCGGGTCCTGGCCAGGCGGAGTGATCAGGACTACCGCACGTCCAGGCCGGTGACGGCGCGGCCGATGATCATGCGCTGGATCTCCGAGGTGCCCTCGAAGATCGTGAAGATCTTGGCGTCCCGGTGCCACCGCTCGACCGGGTAGTCCCGCGTGTACCCGTTGCCGCCGAGGATCTGGATGGCCTGTTCGGTCACCCGGACCGCGGTCTCTCCCGCGACCAGCTTGGACATCGATCCCTCGGCTCTGGCCAGCGGCTTGCCCTGCCGGGCCATCCAGGCGGCGCGCCAGGTCAGCAGGCGGGCCGCATCCACCGCGGCGTGCATGTCCGCGAGCATGAAGGCCACCGCCTGGTTCTGCCCCACCGGACGGCCGAACTGCACCCGGGTCCTCGCGTACTCCGTCGCGTACTCCACCGCCGCGCGCGCCACGCCGACCGCCATCGCCGCCACCCCGGGCCGCGACGCTTCGAAGGTCTTCATGGCGGCCTGCCCGCCGCTGCGGCCGCCCTCGCGGACCCGCGCCAGTCGCTCGTCGAGCCGGTCCCGGCCGCCGACCACGCACCTGCCGGGCACCCGGACGTCCGACAGCACGACCTCGGCGGTGTGCGAGGCCCTGATCCCGTGCTTGCGGAACTTCTGCCCCATGGACAGGCCGGGCGTGCCCGGCGGCACGATGAAGCTGGCCTGCCCCCGCGACCCGAGATCCGGGTCCACCGACGCCACGATGACGTGCACGTTCGCGATGCCGCCGTTGGTGGCCCAGGTCTTCACCCCGTTCAGCACCCACTCGTCGGCCGCGGCGTCGTAGACCGCACGGGTCTTGATCGCGCCGACGTCGCTGCCCGCCTCGGGCTCTGAGGAACAGAACGCGCCCAGCTTCACGTCCCCCGGGCCGCCGAACATCTGCGGGCACCACTCCCCGATCTGCTCGGGCGTCCCGTTGGCCACCACGGCGACCGCCGCCAGCGAGCTTCCGGCCAGCGACAGCCCGATCCCCGCGTCCCCCCAGAACAGTTCCTCGAACGCGACCGGGATGCCGAGCCCGGACCCCTCCAGGTACTGCTGCCCGTAGAAGTCCAGCGAGTACAGCCCGATCTTGGCCGCCTCCTCAAGGACGGGCCACGGGGTTTCCTCCCGCTCGTCCCACTCCGCGGCGGCCGGCCTGATCACCGACTCCGCGAACTCGTGCAGCCAGTCCCGCATCTCCACCAGGTCATCCCCGAGTTCGAGCGAGAACGCCGCGAAATTCTCATCGCTCAATGCCGCCTCCGGTACGTAGTTACTCGAGAGTAACATCGTGGCGCGGGTCGCGGGAAGCGGGCCGTCAGGAGTGACATAGATGCGCGCCAGGCGGGTAGCAGCCCTCTGGCTGCCAGCGGGCAGCCCGCCGGCGATCGGAAGGACGGGATCATGGGCTTGTTCAGGCGGTCGAAGCACACCACGCGTACCAGCAGGAAGCCGACGATGCGCGAGCGCCGGGCCGCCGAGCGGACGGCGCGGGCCGAGGCCAGCCTGGTCGAGACCGAGCAGAAGATCCACGAGATCGCGGACGAGGTCCGCGGAGACCTGAAGGGTTCGGCCTAGTCGCGCTCGTCCCGGGCGTGCTGGTCGAGGAACTCGTAGATATCGGCGTCGTCCACGCCGGGGAAGCTGCCGGCCGGCAGCGCGGACAAGATGTGCGAGTGCGCCCGGGCTGAGGGCCAGGCCTGCCCGTCCCACCGCTCAGCCAGCGCGACCGGCGGGCGGCTGCAGCACTCGCCGTCCGGGCAGGCCGAACGTGTCCTGGTGGTCGCCTCGCGGCCACGGAACCAGCGGGATTGCTCGAACGGCACGCCGAGCGTGATGGCGAACCCGCGATCTGCGCGCGGGTCGACCTGCGCGATACAGAAATAGGTGCCCGACGGGGTGTCGGAGTACTGGTAGTACGGCGAGAACCGGTCGGCGGCGCCGAACACCCGCCGCCCCGACCACTGCCGGCATAGCCGCTGCCCCTCGATCGCGCCCGACGGGTCTGCCGGGAAGACCACGCCGTCGTTCTCGTAGGCCTTGTAGATGATGCCGCTCGCGTCGTTCTTCACGAAGTGGCAGGGCAGGTCCAGGTGGTGGGTGGCAAGGTTGGTGAACCGGTGCGCGGCCATCTCATAGGACACGGAGAACAGGTCGACCAGGTCCTCGACCGCGATGTCCCGGTTCTTCTTGGCCTGGTCCAGGAGCGGCGCGGCCGCCGTTTCCGGCATGAGGACGGCGGCGGCGAAGTAGTTCACCTCGACCCGCTGCCGGAGGAAGTCAGCGAAGTCACGAGGCACCTGATGGCCTAGCAGGAAGTGGCCGAGTGCCTGCAGAACGACCGCGCGCGGCGAATCGGCGCCGACCGGCTCCTGCTTGACGTAGATCCGCCGGTTCCTCAGGTCGGTCAGCGAGCGCACCGACCTCGGCAGGTCCTGGACATACCGGATGGCGAAGCCGTGACGGCTGACCACCGAGACCAGCATGCCCTGGGACAGCGCGCCGCCGGAGTACCCGACGGTGCGCAGTGAGTCGGCCGCCTCGCGCTCGATTGCCGCGAAGTAGTTACCCCGCTCGCGCATCGCCTCGCGGAGCGCGGCGTTCGCCGCCCGGGCCTCCTCCGGGGTCGCGGCGGGCTTGGACTGCTGGACGCGCAACTCGACCGCCACCGCGACCAAATGCTCGAGTACGTCGGTGGGGACGCGCGCGCCGATCTTCAGCTGCGGCAGGCCAAGACGCCGGTACGAGGGATCCTGCTGAGCTTCGGCCAGAGCGATTTCGAGCTGCGCCCGGCGGCTGGGCGGCTGCCTGCTCAGCAGCTCGGCGGTCGGCACCGAGAGCACGGTCGCCAGCTGCTCGATCAGCGACAGCTTCGGCTCCCGGCGGCCGTTCTCGATGAGCGAGAGGACCGAGGGTGCGCGGTCTATCCGCTCGCCGAGCTCGGTGAGCGTCAGGCCGCGCATCCGGCGCAGGTGCCGCAGCCGCTGGCCGAACGTCACAAGGTCTATACCATCGGTCTGGACCAAATTTCTTGAATCTTTCATGATGAAGATCAGTATAACTTGCTGATCTGATAAAAACAGCAATTTTTTAGGACCTTGGTCCCTATCCCTGGCGTCACCGAGCCGGACAACCTTTGGATAGCGAGCCCCGACACCTTCGGGAACCCGGCAGACCATGCATGAGGAAGGCACCACCGTGAAGACGATCAGCCAGCAAGCGGCCACGCTGCAAGGCGAATGGGAGACCAACCCCCGCTGGGCCGACACCGAGCGGACCTACTCGGCTGAGGACGTGGTGCGGCTTCGCGGTTCGGTAACGGAGGAACACACGCTGGCCCGCCGCGGCGCCGAGAGGCTGCGCAAGCTGCTTGCCGAGGAGGACGCCGTGACGGCGCTCGGGGCGCTGACCGGCAACCAGGCCGTCCAGCAGGTCAAGGCGGGCCTGCAGGCCATCTACCTGTCCGGCTGGCAGGTGGCGGCGGATGCCAACCTGGCCGGGCAGACGTATCCCGACCAGAGCCTCTACCCGGTCAACTCGGTGCCCCAGGTGGTCCGCCGGATCAACAACGCGCTGCAGCGCGCCGACCAGATCGCCTGGTCGGAGTCGGAGAACGGCGACACCGAAGGCTCGCCCCACTGGCTGGCCCCGATCGTGGCCGACGCCGAAGCCGGGTTCGGCGGCGTGCTGAACGCCTTCGAGCTGATGAAGGCGATGGTCGCGGCGGGCGCGGCGGGCGTGCACTGGGAAGACCAGCTGGCGTCCGAGAAGAAGTGCGGGCACCTGGGCGGGAAGGTGCTGATCCCGACCAGCCAGCACATCAAGACGCTGAACGCGGCCCGGCTGGCGGCCGACGTGTGCGACGTGCCGACCCTGATCATCGCGCGCACCGACGCGCAGGCGGCCACGCTCCTCACCGCCGACGTAGACGAACGCGACCAGCCGTTCGTTACCGGCGAGCGGACCGCCGAGGGCTTCTACCGCGTGCGCAACGGGATCGAGCCGTGCATCGCCCGGGGCCTGGCCTACGCGCCGTACTCCGACCTGCTCTGGATGGAGACGTCCAAGCCCGACCTCGACGTGGCCCGTGAGTTCGCCGAGGGCATCAAGAGCGTCTACCCGGACCAGATGCTCGCCTTCAACTGCTCGCCCTCGTTTAACTGGCGCGCGCACCTGGACGACGAGACCATCGCGAAGTTCGGTAAGGAGCTCGCCGCGATGGGCTACCGGTTCCAGTTCATCACCCTGGCCGGCTTCCACGCCCTCAACCACTCGATGTTCGACCTTGCCAAGGGCTTCGCCGCGGAGGGCATGCCCGCCTACGTCCGGCTCCAGCAGGCCGAGTTCGACGCCGAGAAGTCGGGCTACACCGCCACCCGCCACCAGCGCGAGGTCGGCACCGGCTACTTCGACCGGGTGACCTCGGCGATCTCCCCGAAGGCCGAGACCGTCGCCCTGTCCGGCTCCACCGAGGCCGAGCAGTTCCACGGCGCCTAGCACAACCCCGCAGCAAAGTGGTCATTTGCCGCCGGGCCGGTGAGAGCCGGCCCGGCGGCAGCGACCGCGCCTGAAGCTGCGGTCAGCTGTACTCGGCGGGACCCCAGGGTGCCTGCGAAGGACCAGACGGATTCGGGTTGCCCGGGTCCGCCTGCGCCTGGGGGCTGGTCTGGGTCCAGTCGGAGAGCAGGCCGCTGTCGGCTTGCATGGTCTGGGTGGCCTGCAGGTCGGGGAAGCTGGCCGTGGTGCCCGCGTACGGCTCCGGCTCGCTCATTGCGCGCCTGCCCCGCCACCGGGACGGGACGAACAGCGGGATGATCATCGCCAGTCCCGCCAGGGCCAGCACCCCGTCGAAGAGCATGGCCTCGAAGCCTGAGCCGTAGGCCCGCGTCTTCAGCGGGATGTACTGGACCGCGTGCCGCACGCTGAACAGGTACAGGCCGGTCCAGGCGAGAAGCGCGAGGCCCGGCAGCCCGGCCGCGAGCGGGGAGATCCGCGGCACCGCCATCAGCACCCCGGCGAGCAGGGCCACGCCCAGCAGGGCGCCGAAGCCCTCGAGGACGGCGTGGTCGTGCAGGAGGGAGCCGCCGCCGGCGGGCAGCCGTCCGAGCCCGGCGGGCCCGATGAGCAGCTTCAGGTAACCCCATGACGCCGCGAAGTACAGCGCGGCCGCCATGACGATCGCCAGCATCACACCCACTAGATGGCGCATATCGTTCAACCCCTTAGTGGTTCATCGACGGCAAGCTTACGGCGGAGCACGCCCGAGATCGCGGACTTGCCCCAGCCCGTCATGTGTTTGAACGCAGCCCCACGCGTAGCCGGTTCACTGGGTCAAGGAGCGCGTACGCCCAGTAAGCGTCGCGTGCGGCCAGGCGGAACTTCACGCCGCGCGGGCCCGGCGGGAAACGGTACCCGTCGGGACGCCAGCGCCGGAAATCGGCGGCCATCCGGTGGAAGAATTCCCGGCGGCGGCGCCTGGGCACCAGCGGGATCAGGGTGGTGTAGTGCCAGATGGCCCGCTCGAATACCGCCGCGTAAACATCCGGCGGCGTGACCGGGGCGCGTAGGTCGGTTCGTTCGGCAAAGTAATTGAAGACCTGCCGGTACGACCCGAAGATATTGAAGTTGGCGTCGCTGACCGCGGCCAGGTATGAGCCGCGGCGCGCCCGGCGGTAGCGGTAGCAAACGCGGTCCAGCACGCCGATCCGCCCGGCGGTCAGCAAGGCCAGCGTCGTGACCGGCACATCCTCGTGCGGGGCGGGCCCGGCGGAGCCGAACGAGACGCCCAGGCCGGCCAGGAAGTCCCGGCGGAACACCTTGCTCCACGCCGTCATGGTCAGGTGGATGAGCGCGGGATGATCGGCGAGCGTCCCGGCTTCCCCGCCGCGCAGCGGCTCAGCGGCACCGCCGCGCAGCGGCTCAGCGGCACCGCCGCGCAGGTACCTCGCGCCGCCGCTCGGGCCGGCTGATCCGTCCGGGTACAGGTTCTCGAAGTCGATGACCAGCACGTCGGGCCGCAGCCTGGTCAGGGCGGCGGCCACCTCGGCCAGGGCTCCGTCCGCCAGCTCGTCGTCCCCGTCGACGAACCAGACGTACTCCCCCGTCGCCTCCTTCGCGCCCAGGTCACGGGCGGGCCCGGGACCTGCCGCAGTCGTCGTGGTAAGCACCCGCAGCCGGGGGTCGTGCCGTGCGGCGAGGATCGCGCCGCAGCGGTCGGGGGACGCGTCGTCGACGGCGATCACCTCGACCGGAGCCCCGGGGTCGCCGCCGGAGGCGGCCAGGCCTGCAGGACCTAGCACGGAGTCCAGGCAACGGTCCAGGTAGTCCTCGACCCCGTGCACCGGGATGACCACGCTGATCAACGGCATGGTTCCGAACGATATCCGGTTACCTCAGCGGGGTTCTAACGGAGCGAAATGGCTTGGATGCCCTCGCTCAGCAGCGTCACGCAGGGCAACAACAGTGCCTTCCTGCCCGCCAGTGCTCCCAGCGAGCAGGCGGCGCAGCTCGCGGCTCCGTTCGGGCGCTCAGCCGGACCGGGGCGCAGCTGGGCGCGCCGAGCGGCCCCGATGCCGAGGCCGACCCCGGTGACCCGGGCGGCCCCGGCGAGGGCACCGAGCAGGACACGGAGCCCGCCGCGCCACGAACCGCTAACCAGCCCAGCCCGCCCACACTCCCCCGCGCCTCGCCAGTTTCCTGATCCTCCCCCTGCGCCTTGCCGGTTTCATGATCGCGGGCAGTTTTGGGCATATAGCACCGCGAACTGCCCGTGATCATGAAGTGGCGCTAGTCTGCCTGGGCGTCGATGGAGGTGGTCAGGTCGCGCAGAGCGGGCGCGGCGTCGCGCAGCGCGGCCCGGCCGCGGTGCGGCAGCTCGGCCAGCGCCACCCGGATGATGTCCTCGTTCACCCGGTGCCAGCGGGATACCGCCTGGGTACCCGCCTCGGATAGGTCCAGGCTGACGGTACGGCGGTCGCCGTCGCTGTCGGCGCCGGGCGTGCGCGTCACGTAGCCCGCCGACTGCAGCCCTCCGAGCAGGGTAGCCACCGAGCTCGGCGCCAGCCGGAGCATCCGGGCGAGTTGGCCCGGCCTGATCCCGGGGTGCTCGGTGATGCAGGAGAGCAGCTCAAGCTGGGCCACGGAAAGCCCGAGGGCGGGGTCGGCGGCACGTGCCGCCCGGCGCATGGCCCGGCGCAGCCGGGACACGATATCGGCCAGCTCCGGGCCGATCTGCTCGCCCCCGACCTGATCTGGGCCTACCTGCTCTGGACTCACCTGCTCCGGGCCAGCCTGCTGCACTAGGTGTCCCTCCGTGGTCCGCACCTGACGGGCTCCCCTCCCTGGGCCGCTCCGCTAGCCCCCGCGCCCGCGCGGCTGGCCAGCGCGATCGCGGCGGCCGTCGCAGCCACAACAGCGAGCACGGCGAACGCGGGCCGTGCCTGTTCTGACCCAGAGTACCCAGGATTGCCGGCCTGATAACTCTGGCTACCCAGGTGCCATGCCAGCGCCATCAGGGAGATGCCGAGCGTGGTGCCGATCCCCCGGGCCATGCTGACCAGGCCGCCGACCAGGGAGGCGGACGAGTCGGCGGCACCGCGCATGACCACGGTGTTGTTCGCGGGCACGAAGATGCCCAGGCCCAGGCCGGCCAGGGCCAGTTGCGGCACCACGGTGGCCTGGGTCACCGGCACGACGACCGACGCGGCCATGACCGCGCAGGTCAGCAGCGCGCCGGCCAGGCCACGGCGCCGGTCCCCCCAGGCTTTCGGCAGCACCAGATCACCGAGGAGCGCCGCCAGCCCGAAGCCGAACGGAAGCGCGGACAGCAGCAGGCCGGCCCGCGCGGCACCGCCCGGGCCGTGCGCCAGCACCTGCGGGATCAGTACCAGCGGCCCGAACAACGCGAGGTAACCGCACCCGGCGCCGGCCAGGCCGAGCGCCAGCGGCCGGGATCTGAGCAGCCGCACCGGGATCAGCGGATGCCCGGTGCGGGTCTCCCGCCGGATGAACGCGGCCGCGGTCGCTACCGCCAGGACCGCCAGCGACGCGGTCAGCCAGGCCGGCAGGCTCAGCCCGGACGCGGCGGAGAGCGCGAGCAGCAGCGCGCTGGTCGAGGTGACCAGCAACGCGGTGCCCGGCCCGTCGAACTTCCCGTGCGGACTGAACTCCCGAGTCCGCGGCAGCAGGTAGCGCCCGGCCACCAGCGCCACGATGCCGACGGGAACGTTCACCCAGTAGACCGCGCGCCAGCCGACCGTCGCGGTCAGGAGCCCGCCCAGAGTCGGGCCGACGGCGAGCCCGACGGACTGGGCCCCAGCCTGGACACCGAGCGCGAAGCGCATCCTCGCCTTCGGCGCGCTCGTCGTCACCAGGGCCACGCTGTTGGCCTGCAGCATGGCCGCGCCGACGGCCTGGACCAGGCGGAGCACTACCAGGACGCCGAGCGAGGGCGCTAGCCCGCAGGCCGCGGAGGCCGCCGTGAAGACGGCGAAACCATAGGTGTATACGAGCTTGCGGCCGACGGCGTCGCCGAGGCGCCCGGCCGGGGCGAGCATCGTGATCAGGCCGAGCAGGTAGCTGAGCGACACCCACTCGACGGCGGCGACCGGGGCACTGAACTCACGCTGCATGGCCGGGAACGTGATCGCGACGATACTCGCGTCCAGTTGGCCCATGAACGCGCCGAAGCAGACCACGCCCACAGCGAGCCAGGGCGCCCGGGGGTTCTCCCTGATGACGGCGGGCCTCGCCGGCTCACGCAAAATACTTCTGTAAGCGAACATTCCGGGACAATGCTATCAAGGTATTTCTGTAACCGAACTAACAGGGGAACGTTCGCCTGGATTAACTCCGGACATGCCGGGCGTGGTGCTGGCCTTGGCGTTCAGGACCCGACAGACTCAGGGAGGTGGAGTGGTCCGGGCCTCCGGATCGGCCGCTCGGCTAGAGTACGCCGGGAAAGTGCCTCGATGGCACGAAACCCGACGGCAGCAGGACCGGCACGCGCACGGGCCGGAGCGGAAGGGACGACGATGCAGGAACTGCGCTTCGTCGCGGTGAGCGAGGACGGCCAATACGCTGTCCTCGGAGTGCCCGGGCGCAGCGCACGTTTCACGTTGCCGATTGACGAGCGGCTCAGGGCGGTTGCCCTCGGCCAGTCCTCCAGGCTCGCGCAGTACGAGATCGAAGTGGAGAGCCCGTTGCGACCCAAGGAGATCCAGGCACGAATCCGCGCCGGGGAAACGGTCGAGGAAATCGCGGACGCGGCAGGCATCGCGGTCGAGCGCGTGCGATGGTTCGAGGGCCCGGTCCTGGCCGAACGTGCCTACATGGCCGAACAGGCCCAAAAGGCGTCGGTACGACGTCAGGGGGACGCGACCCCCGGTCCGCGGCTGGGCGAGATCGTGGCCGAACGGATGAAGGCTTTCGGCGCCGAGCCGGACGATGCGCAATGGGACGCCAAGAAGCGCGGCGACGGGAGCTGGCTGGTCCAGCTCAGCTTCATCTCCGACGGCCGCCTGCACGCCGCCGAGTGGATTTTCGACCCGCGCCGCAGGCACGTGCTTCCGGCCGACGACAACGCCGCCCGGATGTCGCTGCCGGGCAGCGAGCCGCCCCAGCCGGCCGCGCCGCCGCCGGGCGAGGCGACGGTGACGCAGCTGGCGCCGCGGCTGAGCACCGCGTCGGGGTTCGGCCCCGGTGGCCCGGGAAACGGACTGGGCAACGGCACGATGGCGAGTGCCGGGCACGGCAACGGCGCGATGGGCAGCGGCCTGGGTAACGGTCTCGGCAACGGCGGGCGGACCCGGTATGAGCGGCCCGGCGCCGCGCGGCCGGCCGCCCCCGAGCCCAATGTCGCCGATTGGGAGGCTGCCCAGCCCCGCGACACCCAGCCCCGCGACACCCAGCCCCGCGAGCCCGAGCGGCGTGAGCCCGAGCGGCGTGAGCCCGAGGCTCCGGCCGCCGCCGCCCCGCCGGTACCGAGCGCTCCCCCGGCCAGCCCGGCCCGGGTGGCCGCCCAGGTCTCCAGGGCGGCGGACGCAACGCCGCCGGCCCGGGCGCCGCAGCCCGGCGGGACCGCCCAACTCGGGCGCATGGCGCCGCCCGCGCGGCACGCGCGGCCGGCCCAGGATTCCCGGGTCACGCAGGATTCCCGGGTCACGCAGGACTCCGGAGTCGCCCGGGCCTGCCAGCAGACGCCGCCATCGGCGGGCGGGGATTCCGCCACGGTGTCGCCAGCCGCGGGCGCTACCCCCGTGGAGCCGGCCACCCCGCCGGCCACCCCGCCGGCGCCTCCCGCCGAGCCGGCCCAGTCCGCCGAGCCGGCCCACTCGGCCCAGCCGGCTCCGCCCGCCCAGGCGGAAGCCGCGGGCGAGCAGGCGGCGCGGCAGAGCCGGAAGGCCGCACGCGGCAAGCGGTCCTCGGTGCCGTCCTGGGACGAGATCATGTTCGGCAACTCGCGCCAGCGAGATTAGCCAGGCCCGTTCGCGGCCTGCCGTCGCGGCGCTGACCGGACGCGCACAGCGGCCCCGGTTGTGCTGACAGATTCTTGTGCGCGTTCTGACAGTGGCATGAGCCACTATGGACTACATGCGATATGACGCGACAGCTAATGCGATCGAGGCCGCCGGGCTGGTCAAGCGGTTCGGCAAGACGACCGCGCTGGACGGCGTGGACCTGGCGGCCAGGCGGGGCCGGGTACTCGGGGTGCTCGGGCCCAACGGCGCCGGCAAGACGACGGCGGTACGCATCCTGGCCACGCTACTCAGGCCGGACAGCGGTCAGGTCAGCGTCTGCGGTTACGACGTGCTGCGCGACGCCCACCAGGTGCGGCAGCTCATCGGCCTCACCGGGCAGTACGCCTCGGTAGACGAGGGCCTGTCCGGGACCAACAACCTCATCATGATCGGCCGCCTGCTCGGCATGCCGCGAGCGGACGCCCGGGCCCGGGCGGGCGAGTTGCTGGCCCGCTTCGATCTGACCGAGGCCGCCGCGCGCCCGGCCAAGACCTACTCGGGCGGCATGCGGCGCAGGCTCGACCTGGCGGCCAGCCTGGTCGGCAACCCCCGGGTGCTGTACCTGGACGAGCCGACCACCGGGCTCGACCCGCGCAGCCGGACCGATGTCTGGGGCATGGTCCGCGGCTTGGTCGCGGACGGGGTCACCGTCCTGCTGACCACCCAGTACCTGGACGAGGCCGACCATCTCGCGCACGACATCGTGGTCATCGACCACGGCCGGGTGGTCGCGACCGGGACGCCGGACGAGCTGAAGGCGAAGACCGGGGGCCAGGTACTGCAGGTCGCACCCGCGGATCCGGCCCGGATGGCCGAGGTCACCGCGCTGATGACGGAGCTGATCCGGGGCGAGGTGAGCACCGACGGGGAGACCGGCGTGGCCACCGCGCCGGTCGGCGATTCGGCCCTGGTGCGGCATGTGTTCCGCGAGCTCGATGACAGGGGCATCGAGCTCGCGGAGTTCGCGCTGCGCAGGCCGAGCATGGACGAGGTTTTCCTTACCCTTACCGGCCGCCGCGCCAGCGACGAGGACAGCGGCACCCGCGAACTGGAAGGCAGCACACGATGACCGCGATTTCCGCCACCATCCCGGCGCCGGCGCGAAGGGTAGGCCCGCTTGGCGGGATGCGGAACACCTTCACGCTCACCTGGCGCAGCGTGCTGAAGATCAGGACGAACATGGAGGACGTGATCGGCCTGAGCCTGCAGCCGATCATGTTCCTGCTGCTGTTCACCTACGTCTTCGGCGGCGCCATCGGACACGGCAGCACGCACCAATACCTGCAGTACGAGCTGCCCGGGCTGCTCGTGATGACCGTGGTGTTCGCCACCCTGGGCACCGGGCTCATGCTCAACCAGGACATCACGAGCGGGGTCTTCGACCGGTTCCGTAGCCTTCCGATCGCCCGCGCGGCGCCGCTGGCGGGCGCGGTCCTCGGCGACATGGTGCGCTACCTCATCTCGGTCGTGATCACCATCGGCTTCGGGATGATCCTGGGTTTCCGGGTGACAACCAACCCGCTGTCCGCCGTGGCCGCCTGTCTGCTGCTTCTCGCCTTCGCGCTCGCCATGTGCTGGGTATCGGCCCTCATCGGCATGCTGGTGAAGACACCGCAGGGTGTGCAGGCCTTCGGGTTCATCGCGTTCTTCCCACTCGTGTTCGGCAGCAACCTGCTCGCGCCGACCGCCACCATGCCGGGCTGGCTGCAGGCCTTCGTCAAGGTCAACCCGATGACGCTGCTGACCGACGCGGAGCGCGGCCTGTTCACCGGCGGCCCGGTGGCCACCCCGGCCGTCCAGTCGATGTTGTGGGCGCTCGGAATCTTCGTCGTGTTCGCCCCGCTGGCCGTCCGGGTCTACCGGCGCCGCACCTAGATGAGTGATTCCTGATCGGGTTGCGGGCTTAGGCGGTCTTTGCCGGGGGGTGCCCGGTGCGGATGTGCACGGTGGGGCAGGCAGCGGCGGAAGATCCGGGTGGATCGGGGCTCCCGGGTGATTTTGGTGCACTATAGTACCCCTAATTCACCCGCAAGCCCGAATCCACCCCGTAAAAGTCACGATCATCGTACTGGCGAGCGAAAAGGCGTGCGGGAGAGGCTGACGGGACTGATGCAGCCCTCATCAGCGGCCCGGACGGGGTGATCCGCGCCACCCGGCCGGAGGCTATTCAGGTGAGTGAGCCGCACCCCGGCACGCCGCACTCACCTGAATCAGGAATCACTCATCCAGCGAGGCTTCGCCTCTGACCGCCGAGGTTGACGGTTCTGTCTGCTCAGCGGTGCTGCCTGGTTCAGGCTGGGATCGTAATGCTGGCTGAGCAGGGCGGTTGTCATGTCGCATGTGGTCACGGTCCCGGAGCTGCTCGATGGGCACACGGTGCTGGACATTGAGTGCCTGGATCGCATCTACCTCAACGGCTACGTGCCGAAGCTGCAGGTCGGCGGGCAGGTGGTCACGTTCCTGCACGATCACCGCGGCATGCCGATCGCCTCCCCGGCGGTGTTCGAGCAGATCGGCACCCGCTTCCGCCAGGCGGTGGCGCGGTTCGCTGAGAGCAACGACGTCCCGATGGTCAAGTTCAAGAAGGGCATCCGGAAGGCCACCGTGATGGAACCGCTGCTGCGGCGGGCTGCCCGGGCGGGCAGGTCCCGCGTGGTGGCGATCGGCTGGGCCCAGGAGTTCCAGCTGGTGTGGACCGCCCGCAAGCGCGACACCGACCCGGCCAGGCCCCCGCAGTTCTCCTCCGCCAAGACTGACCGCCGCGTGACCTGCTACTACTTCTATATCTGGGACGAGTTCCGGGGGCCTGGGTTCATCAAGGTCTGCGCGTACTTCCCGTACCCGGCCAAGGTCTGGCTCAACGGACATGAGCACTCCAAGCAGGCCGCGGCCAGTGCCGGGATCGGCTTCACCGAGCTGTCCAACGGGTTCGCCCGCTGCGATGATCCGGACGGCCTGCAGGTGATCTGCGACCGGCTCGGGCCGCCGGACATCCAGGCGTTCTTCGACCGGTGGACCGCGGTCATCCCGGTCCCGTTCACCGCCGCTGACCGGGCCGCCGGGTACTGGTGGGAGCTGTCAATGCGCCAGGTCGAGGTCTCCCGGACCCTGGTGTTCGACGCGCCGCGGCAGGCCCGGGCCTTCTTCGAGGCCCTCATCGCCGACAACCTGGACCTGGGCCGCCCGGAGAACGTCGAGGTGCTGTTCAAGCGCGATCCGCGGGGCCGCAAGCCCAAAGACCAGGCCGGCGGGGTGTTCAAGACCGCCATCGACCGGAACAACCAGGGCGTCACCATCAACGCGTTCTGGCGCCATTCCCGCGTGAAACAGTACCTGAAGGACGGCCGGGCCCTGCGGGTGGAGACCGTGGTGAACTCACCCGATGACCTCGGGGTCGCCCGCCGCCTGCCCAACCTCCCCGAACTGCAGGCCCGGGCGCGTGCGGTCAACACCCGCCTGCTGCACACTGAAAGAGCCGGCCAGGGATGTGTCTTCGATAGTCCAGCCTTTGCGCGGATATCGCAGCCCACCCTCACCGGTGATGGCCGGAGGGCCCCAGGACTACGGTTCGGCGACCCTCGGGTCATGGCCCTGGCCGGCGCCCTGGCCAACATGCCGTGCGCCGTCACCGGCATCACGAACAAGAGCCTGCGCGCCTTGATGACCGGCCTGCTCGGCGTCCCGTACAGCATGAACCAGGCCAGCTACGATCTGGCCCGGCTGTCCCGCAACGGCCTGATCACCCGGATCCCGCACCGCAACCTGTATGCCCTCACCGGCGACGGCCTGCGGTTCGCGATCTTCTACACCAAGGCCCACGACCGCGTCCTGCGCCCGCTCATGGCCTGCGACCAGCCTCAGGCTCCGCCCCCGCTCCGCGCCGCCCTCCGCGTCATCGATGGTGAGGTCACCCGCCGCATCGCCGCCGCACGGCTGCCAGCAGCCGCCTGACCAGCAACGGCCCGCCGTTCATGCCTACATATCCGGCTTGAAAACTCAAGACCGATGTCAAAGTTCTAATAGCCAAGCGCGGCTAATAGCCAAGCGCGGCTAGGGTGGGCTTGGGGGAGAAAAGCAGGGTGGGCTCGGGGATAAAGCAGAGCCCGTGACCGGGTTCGCGACCGCGCCGGCCGCCAGGGCGAGCGCCTCGTCGCGAGGCATGCAGCGGCCGCGCTCGTAGGCGGCCTCGAAGCCATCCGCGCCGAGCACGGCGCGGGCCGCGTCCCGCACGGCCGGCGCGTCGAGGCTGCCTTCGTCGAAGCAGCCCCGGACCGCGTGGGCGGTGCCGAGCAGGGTCGCGACGGCCGTCGCGCATTCGCCCGAGTGCCGGGCGAGCATGGCGATGGCGTCGATCACGTCAGCGACCGGCGGGAGCTCCACCCAGCTGGTGGCGGTCTCGAGCGCCGCCGCCAGCAGGGCGCGGCAGCGGGCCTCGTCCCCGTCCGCCAGCACGATCACCGCCAGCCTGGCCTGGATGATCGCCTGCACCCCGAACCACCAGGACGAGTGCTTCTCCTCCAGCTGGGCGAGCAGGCCGGCGCAGATCCTCCCGGCCGCGGCGGTGTCGCCTTGACAGTAGAGGAGCTCAGCGCGCACCAGGCCGAGCCAGGTCGCCGAGTCGCTCTGGCCGATGCCGCGCGCGGACTCCTCGCGCTCGGCCCGCTCCAGGTCGGCCCGGGCGCCCGCCAGATCACCCGTCCGCAACCGGACGGCGGCGAGCTTGCCGCCAATGTGGGACAGGTCGCCCCACGCGCCGAGCTGCTTGCCGAGGGCCCCCGCCTCTTCGAGCGCCGCGACCGCGGCCGCGTTCTCGCCGCGCAGCCTGGCGAACTCGGCCAGCTGCATGAGCACGGCGGCCATTCCCCACGCCTCGCCCAGGGCCCGGAAGGCGTGCAGGGCGTCCCGGCAGTCGGACTCGGCCCAGTCCATCCGGCCGAGCATGCTGCCGAACGCACCCCGCAGCAGCGGGACCGCCGCCCGCACCCACGGATCCTTCGAGGTCATGTAGCGATCGAAGACGGCGAACGCGCGATCGGGATCCCCCTCGTACAAGGTCAGCATCGGCTCGCCCATCGCGGCGATCGGATGGGAGGGCGCGGTATCCGGTGACCAGCGGTTGAGATCGGCCACGGCCGCGGCCAGCGCGGGCTGGACCGTGTCGGGCCCCCAGCTGTCACCGGCCGCGGTGATCGCGCAGACCACCCGCGCCTCGGCCATCCGCGGCGTGTGCTCGCGCGGTTCGAACGCAAGAACCTGGCGGGCCAGCGCCTCGGGTTCACCGGGCTGCCCGCGCAGCATCCAGTACCAGCCGAGCGCCCGCACGAAGCGCAGTGCGGTGTCGGCCTCCTGCCTCGCGATCGTCCAGCGCAGCACCGCGTGCAGGTTGTCCTGCTCGGTGGTCAGCTCACGCAGCCAGCGCCCCTGCCCGGCCGCGCGCAGCCCCGGGTCCGCGGTCTCGGCCAGGTCCAGGTAGTACGCGGCGAACGCGTCCCGCACCGCGGCTTCCTCGCCCGCGTCGGCCAGCCCCTCCAGGCCGTACGCATTGACGGTCTCCAGCATCCGGTACCGGGGGCAGAGGCCGTCCTGGCCCTCGGCCACGCCCAGGATCGACTTGTCGACCAGGCCGGACAGCGCGGGCAGCACCGCGGCCGGCGGCAGCAGCTCGTCGGCGCAGACGTACTCGGCGGCGGCAAGGGTGGCCCCGCCGGGGAAGACGGCCAGCCTGCGCGCCAGCACCTGCTCGGACGCCGACAGCAGGTCCCAGCTCCAGTCGACCACCGCCCGGAGCGTCCTGTGCCGGGGCAGCGCCGTCCGGCTGCCCCCGGTCAGCAGCGCGAACCTGTCGTCCAGGCGCTCCGCGAGCTGGGCCGGGGTCAGCGTGCGGAGCCAGACCGCGGCCAGTTCAATCGCCAGCGGCATCCCGTCGAGGGCCCGGCAGATCCTGGCCACCGCGGCCGCGTTGGCCTCGCCGAGCTCGAAATCCGGCCGGACCGCCACCGCCCGGTCGCGCAGCAGCCGGACGGATCCGTACGCGGCGATCGTCTCCGGGGCGGCGGGGGCCGGCGGGATCGGCAGCGGGGGGACCGGGCACAGCGTCTCGCCGTCGATGCGCAGCGGCTGCCTGCTCGTGGCCAGGATCCTCAGCCGCGGGCAGGCGGCGAGGACGTGACCCGCGAGCGCGGCGGCCGCCTCGATGACGTGCTCGCAGTTGTCCAGGATCAGGACCTCTTCGCGGTCGCCGAGCGCTGCCGCCAGCCGGTCCAGCGGGCCCGTGCCGGGCTCGGCGGCGCGGCGGGCGATGACCGGCTCGCGGATGCCCAGCGCGTCCAGCACCGTGTACGCCACCTCGGCAGGCTCGGTCACCGGCGCCAGCGGCACGAACCACGCCGCCGCGCCGAGCTGTGCCGAGGCCTCGGTGGCCAGCCTGGTCTTGCCCACTCCGCCCGGGCCGGTCAGCGTGACCAGGCGGGCCGCGCGCACGCTCTTCAGCACCCCGGGCAGGTCCTCGTCGCGGCCGACGAAACTGGTCAGAGGGCTCTGCGCCCGGGCGGCGGAGGGCCGTGCCTGGGCAGGCACCGCGGCCCGTTCGGGATCGGTCGTGGCCTCCCCGCCCCGCAAGATGCCGAGGTAGACCTGCTCGAGCTGGGCGGACGGATCCACCCCGAGCTGGCCGGCGAGCAGTTCGCGGCCCTCGTGGTACGCGGCGATCGCCTCGGCCTGACGGCCGGCGGCGTACAGCGCGCGCATGAGCTGGGCGCGGGGGCGTTCGGCCAGCGGGTCGGCGGAGAGCAGCACGCGGAGCTCACCGACTAGGCTTGCGCCCTCGCCGAGGGCCAGGTCGGCCTCGATCCGGTCCGCCAGCACGCTGGAGCGCAGCTCGGTCAGCCTGGCCGAGGTCGCTTCGGCGAAGTCCGATCCGGCGGCGTCGGCCAGCGGCTGGCCCCGCCAGGCGAGCAGCGCGTCCCTCAGGACCCGCGCGGCCTGCCCCGCGTCGCCGTCGGCCAGCGCGCGCCGACCCTGCGCGGCCAGTTCCTCGAAGCCCATCACGTCGACCGCGCCGGACGGCACGGCCAGGCGGTACCCGGAGGGGTGCGATTCGATCACGTCGGCCGCGCCAGCCTGGCGCAGTTCGGCCCGCAGCCGGGAAACCAGCGTCTGCAGTGCGTTGCCGGGGTTGCCGGGCGGGTCATCGGGCCATAGCTCCCCGGCCAGCGAGCCCGCCGGGACGACACGCCCGGCGTTCAGGGCGAGCAAAGTGAGCAACACCCGCAACTGGCGGCCGCCGACGTGGACTGGGCGCCCCGTCTCGTCCCGCACCTGAAGCGGGCCCAGTAGCCCGATACTCAGTGCGTTCGGCATCTGCCCTCGCTGATCGCCCGTATTCTGGCCCTATTCCCCCCGATCAGTCAACGCGTCGGATCACCCTACGCTTCCTAGTGGTGCGGGGTTCTAATATCAACCGTCGGCAGGAAACGGCAGGAAAGAGGCGAGAAGGTGACGGCAGGCCGGGACCGGACCCGCCGCGCCGGGCGCCCGCTCCGAGCGCGGGCCGCGGGCGCGGCGTTGCTGGCCGTCCTGACCCTGGCCGGCTGCGGCACCGCCGGGTATGGCGCGCCGGTGGCGCCGATCCCCATGTCGGTCAAGAGCGAGGCGTTCGTCGCCGGTACGCTGGCGCAGCGTTATACCTGTCACGGCGAGAAAATTAACCCGCCACTTAACTGGTCGGGCGCTCCGGCGGGCACCAAGAGCCTCGCGCTTATTGTCGATGACTCCTCGGCACCGATCACGCCGACCATTTACTGGCTTGTTTTCGACATCAATCCCGGGGCGACCGACATCCAGGAAGGCTCACTGCCCACCGGCGCGCGCCAGGCGCTGAACAGCAAAGGTACGGCCGCCTACGACCCCCCTTGCCCGCGGGGCCGTCCGCACTCGTACCGGTTTACCGTTTATGCCTTGAACACCGCGCTGAAGCTGGCCAGCGGCGCACCGTTGCAGTCTGTATGGACCGCGATCGCGGCGGCCACAATCGGCCGCGGACGAATAGTGGTGACCGGAAGTCCGTGATCACCCAGATACGCCCCGTAATCAGCAATTTCCGGAACTTTTTCAATCCTGTGACACGCTCCCGGCGGGTAAGCAACAATCGATGATCAAGCGGGTTTACGGCGCTCGCGACTACGAGGGAAGGCTCGCGTCATGGCCGCGTGTGCCTAGCGGGCGCCGTCCACCAGGCCCGGGCATTGTGGATGGAGACCATGTTTCTGGTCGCGGGACTGGCCGTTGCCGGGCTTATCGGCATCGCGGCAGCCTTCTACTTCAGCATCCGCTCAGGCAACCGTGGCGACAAGCGCCTTCGGTCCGCCGGAGCAGGCCGCGCCGGGGCCGCCCGGCGACCCGGAGGCAGGGACGGCACCGCCAGACCCGACCTGACCAGACCCGATCTGAACGGCCATCCCCGCCGGACCTCCAACGGCACCGGGCCGGTCACCACCTTCAGGCCTGCCGCCGTCTCGCCGAGGACTAGTCGCGCCAAGGCCGACACCGGACCCGATCCCGTCGCCGACTTCGACCAGGTGCTCACGGCCGGCGGCCGGACCGCTCCGGGCGCGACGGCGACGCGCGGCACCGCTCCGGGCGCGACGGCGACGCGCGGCACCGCTCCGGGCGCGACGGCGACGCGCGGCAGGAGCCGCGGGCCCGGCGACGCCGAGGATTCCGGGTCCGGCGACTCGTGGCCGGATGACTCGATGCCAGGTGACCCGACCGCCACCGACCCGAGGCTGGGTGCGGCCGAGCGCGCGGCCGGGGACCCGGCCAGGACGGCCAAGCCGCGCCGCCGCGTGGGTTTCCGCAAGGGCGCCGACCTCGATGAGGAACTGTGGCCGGCAGAGTCGTTCGGCGGGGTCAGCGACGAGCAGTTCTGGGACGACCTGGCGTCGGACAAGCCGCTCGCCACGACCGCGCGTACGGCCCAGCAGGACCCGCCGGTCAGGAGCCGGCTGTCCGGTCCTGCGGCTGGCGCTGGTCTCCCCGCCGGGCCCGGCACCGGGGTCAGTGGCGGGCTCGACACGGGTCCGGCCACCGACCCGCAGGCGGTCCAGGCCCAGGCGGCCGACAGGAAACGCGATGACCGGGCCTCCGGCGGGGGCAGGCGGGGGTCGGGAACCGTTGCCTATCCCGCCGCCCCGCGGACCGGGACCGATCCAGCGGCCGAACGGACGGCGATACAGCCCGCCTTCGCGGCGACACAGCCGGTCCAGAGCATGAAACCGCCGCCCCCGGGGCCGACACGCCCCGTCCGCGCCGCAGCGAGCACCAGCCAGCCGATGAGCACTGCCAGCCAGCCGATGAGCACTGCCAGCCAGCCGATGAGCACTGCCAGCCGGGCGGGCACGGGGGGCCAGCCGCGAGAGGCCGCCACGCCGCCGCGCGGGACCGCCACCCAGCCGGCTGAAACGCGCCGACGGCGACCGAGCGCCGAGGAGGACCCGCTGACCAGCGCGGCCTTCTCACTGCGGCCGAGCGGACCGGTCGACGGCCGGTCATCCCGCAGGGCACGGACCGCGGATAGTTACGACACCGGCGGATCCACGGGTTCGCGCGGCGGCATTTCCCCGTACGCGTATCCGGCGCCCGCCTACGACGACCCGTCGTCGGCGACCCAGGCGATGAGCACCCCGCCGTACGGGCAGAGCTACGGATACGGAAGAGGGAATTCGGCGGCCCCGGCGGGCGAACCGCGACGGCATGACGGCGCCGGGAGCCACGCCCGCCCGGAGGGCACGGGCGAGGCCACCAGGCCAGCGCGCCAGGCGTACCCCCAGGACAACGGCGGCTACCCGGCGAACGGCAGCTACCCGGCCAACGGCAGCTACCAGGGGAACGGCTATCAGGGCAACGGGCACCGCGGCAACGGCCACCGCGCCCCCTACGACCCGCGCGACGATTACCGGCGGTTAACGCACCAGCATTGACCTGGCGCACACTAAGGTCATGCCCGAGGGAGACGTCGTCTGGCACACCGCCCGCCGCCTGCACGAGGCGCTGGCGGGCAGGGTGCTGACCCGCAGCGATTTCCGTGTCCCCCGGCTGGCCACCGCCGACCTGACCGGCGACGTGGTGACCGAGACCGTGCCGCGCGGTAAGCACCTGCTCACCAGGACCAAGAACGGCCTCACGGTCCACACCCACCTGAAGATGGACGGCAGCTGGCGGATCCGGCCCGCGGCCGAGCGGATACAGAACAGCCACCGGATCAGGCTGCTGCTGGCCAATGAGGGCTGGCAGGCCATCGGGTACCAGCTTGGTGTGGTCGAGCTGATCCGCACCAGCGAGGAATCGCGGGTCACTGGGCACCTGGGACCCGACCTGCTCGGCCCGGACTGGGACTGCGCCGAGGCGGTGCGGCGGCTCAGCGCCGAACCGGACCGGCCCATAGGCGAGGCCATGCTCGACCAGCGGAACCTGGCCGGTATCGGGAACGTGTACAAAGCCGAGGTGCTGTTCCTGCGCGGCCTCAGCCCGTGGCAGGCGACCGGCAAGGTGGCCGACCTCGGCGCGCTGGCCGAACTGGCCCGGCGGCTGCTCGAGGCGAACAAGGAACGGTTCGGCCACATCACCACCGGCAGCATGCGCCGGGGCGAGGAGCACTGGGTCTACGGCCGCCGCGGCAAGCCGTGCCGCCGGTGCGGGACGCCGGTCCGTTCGGCTGGCCAGGACGACCGGGTCACCTTCTGGTGCCCGTCCTGCCAGCCCGGTTGAAAGCGCTCAGGTCCGATAGCTGAGCATGGCCATCATGCCGCCCTGGGGGGCGTGATAGAGGTTGTGGCAGTGCGTCATCCACTGGCCGGGGTTGGCGGCGTCGAAATCGCAGGCGACCTGCTGACCCGGGCGGACGATCACGGTGTCCTTGCGCGGGCCGGCCGGGCCGAGCTGGAAGGTGTGCCCGTGGATATGCATCGGGTGGTACATCGTGGTCGTGTTGGCGAAGATCACCCGGACCCGCTGGCCCTCGGCCATGAGGAACTGCAGCGCGCCCGGCCGGGACATGTCGAAGGACTGGCCGTTGATGCCCCAGTCGTAGCGGGCCATCCCGCCGGTCAGCCGGAGCCGGTAGGTCACGTCGGGCCTCCGCGCCGCCAGCCGGGCCGCCGGCATCGCGTGCAGGGCACCGTATGACGCAAGCGCGCCGTTGAGCTCGGCCGGCCGGACGGCGGGGGGCGGCGCCTCGCCGAACCCGGTGCGGACCAGGGCCAGCGCGGTGGCGTTCTTCCCCTCGGCCAGGGCGGTCAGCGCGAACACGCCATCGCTCAGCGTGACCTGCACGTCGTAGCGCTCCCCCATCCCGATCAGCAGCGCGTCGGCCGGCACCGGGGCCACCGGGTAGCCGTCGGTGTGGGTGACGGTCATCCGGTGGCCGCCCAGGGCGACGCGGAAACTGGTATCGGCGGCGGCGTTGATGAACCGGATCCTGGCCCGCTGGCCGGGGCGGGCCGCGAACGTCCGGGGCGCGGTGCGGACCCGGCCGTTGATCAGGTACCAGGGGTAGCGGACATCGCCGGCGTCGCCGCCGAGCAGCGCGCTGCGTGCCCCGGACAGCACCGGGCTACGCCCGCTCGGCGGCACCGGTGCCGCCGGGGACGGGGTGGCGGCGGACGGCGACGCGGTTGGGGGGGCGGCGGGCATGGGCATCCCGCTCATACCGCTCATCATGGGTGACGGGGACGGGGACGAGGCCGCCATCGACATGCCGCCCATGCTGTTACGCAGGGCGTCCAGGACCTGATCGGGGGTGTAGCCGGTGCCGTCGATCCAGTCGTCGAGCACCACGGTCCAGTCGTGGTCATAGTCGGCGGGCTCGGCAGGGTCCTCCACGATCAGCGGCCCGTACAGGCCCCGGTCAAGCTGGACGCCGACGTGCGGGTGATACCAGTAGGTGCCGGGTTCGGCCACCGTGAAGGAGTAGGTGAACTCCCGGCCGGCCGGGACCGGCGCCTGGGTCATACCGGGAACGCCGTCCATGTCGTTGCGGATGGCCACGCCGTGCCAGTGCACGGTCGTCTCAACCGGAAGCCGGTTCACCAGCAGTGCCTGGAGGATCTGGCCCTTGCGCACCCGGATTTCCGGACCCGGGACCTGGCCGCCGAAACTCCATGTCCGCACCACCGGTCCGCCGAGGTCGATATGCCCGGCCTCCGGGGCCACGCCGGCCTGCACGGTACCGGTGCCATGCCGGGCGGCCTCGGCCGCGGCGACCTGCGGGCTCCGGGGCCCGATCAGGTGATGCCGGGCGGGCGAGGCGGGCGAAGGTGGCGAAGGGGCCGGGCGGGCCGTACACCCGGTCGCGGCGCCCACCGCTCCGAGCGCGGCGGCGGCCAGCCCGGACCGCAGCACGGTCCGGCGGTCAGGAATGCTCACCAGCGAGATCACCTCGCGAAGAAAGGCGCGGCTGAACTCAGGCCGCGGAGCCGAACATAGCCAGCGTGCCGCCCGGCACGCGTGGCCGGGACGTCATCCGCCCATGCTGCTCATGGACGTGGACGGGGACGCGGACATGCCGCTCGTGGACGGGGACGCGCTCATCGACGGGGAGGTGCCGCCGCCGCTCGCGGAGGGGGTCGGCATGTTCATGTTCATCCGCGCGCCGCCGATGCCGATGTTGTGGTGGATCGCCACCCACCAGTTCCACACGTCGGTGTGCACGGGGCCGGCCACGTAGCCCATGAGGTGGCCGTCGTTCTGCGTCCAGACCATGTACTCAAGGCCCTGGGTGTAGTTGCAGAACACCCGGCCCGCGGCCTGGTCGTCGCTGACCGAGCCCATGATCATCTGATCCACGGTGTACTTCCTGGTGTGCTGGAACAGGTGGTTCCAGCCGACCTCGCCGAAGGTGGCCTGGGATCCGCAGTCCTTGAAGTTCTGCCTGAACTGATTCGTGTTCAGCGACGTGAGCTTGGCCGTGTACGCGGCGTACAGGGCCTTCAGGCTCGGGTAGGTCGCGAAGACGACCCCGCTGATGCCGGCCGCCGGGGCGGTGCAGGTCACGTGCGTCGAACTGTCCTGCTTGCAGGACGAAGGCGGCAGCTTGCCGACGGCCTCCCCGCTCTTGTTCGCCAGGATCAGCGCGGCCATCAGCGCGCTGGTCGTCGGCTTGGGCTTCGGCGTGGAGGACATCTTCACCGCGGCCTTCGGGGGCGAGCCGGAACCGCTCAGGCCGACCCAGGTGCCCAAGCCGGCGAGGAGCAGGACCACGGCCGCCAGCACGGCGATCCAGCGTGGCCGACGGTACCACCGCGGTTCCCGCGGGCCGCCCGGCGACGGCGGCGCGCCGGCGGGCTGACCGGGCTGACCGGGCTCCCCGGGGCCGGCGATGCCGTAGTCACGGCGGTGGGAGGCGATGGTCCCGCCGGACTGGCCCGGACCCGGCTGGCCCGCGCCGAACGGCGGACCGTACCCGGGCTGACCGTAGCCGGGCTGACCGTAGCCAGGCTGACCGTAGCCGGGCTGACCGTAGCCGGGCTGGCTGCCCCGGGACTGACCCGGACCCGAAGACCCGGACGCCGGCGCGGCCGGGACGCCGGGGCGCGCGACGGGATCCATGACGGGTCCGGCCGAGTGCGCCCGGCTGGCCATGTTGCTCCAGGAGAACTGGTCCGGCGGCGTCCCGGGCCGACTGCCGGGCGGGGCGTCGGCCTGCGGCGCGGCGGTAGTGGCGCCGTAGGCGTAAGACGCCTCGGTCGCCGATCCGAAGACGCCCAGGGCCATCCGGGCGGCCTCGACGAACTCGCGGCAGCTTCCGTAGCGCTCGTCCGGGCGCTTGGCCAGCACCCGGCCGAACACCTCGTCGATTTCCGGCGGCAGTTCCGGGCGCAAGGTCGTCGGCATCGCGGGCGTCTCCTCGACATGCGCCCAGATGATCGCCGCGTCCAGGTCCTTCTCGAACGGGACCCGCCCGGTCAGGCATTCGTACAGCACGCAGCCCAGCGAGTACTGGTCGGCCAGGCCGAGCACCGACGTGCCGCGGATCTGCTCGGGGGCGACGTAGTCGATCGTGCCGAGGAACTGGCCCGTCGAGGTCAGCCCGCTGCGGGACATGGCGTGCTTGGTGATGCCGAAGTCCGCCAGGTACACGTGATCCGGATCGGCGTCGTCGCTGCCCCGCTCGATCAGCAGGTTTCCCGGCTTCACGTCCCGGTGCACCAGCCCCTTGCGGTGCGCGGCGTCCAGCGCCCGCGCGGCCTGGCCGACGAGGAACAAGGCGGTGGCCGGGAGGATCCGGCCGCGCTTCTTGATCATCTGCCGCATGTCGGTCCCCGACACGTACCGCATCGCGATGTAGAGCAGGTCGTCCTGGGAGCCCATGTCGTAGATGGGGATCACGTTCGGATGGTTGAGCGAGGCAGCGATCCGCGACTCCTCCAGGAACCTGGCCCGGAACACGTCATCGGACGCCAGTTCCGGCGCCAGTACCTTCAGCGCGATGACGCTGCTCAGGCGGAGGTTCTCCGCCTGGTAGACCACGCTCATCCCGCCGCGGCCGAGCACCGCGCGCACCCGGTAGCCCGCGAACTCATCCCCCACCAGCGGCAGCCCCGCCATCACGTACTCCCTCCCCACCGCCCCCGCCGCGGTTTGATCCCGGTGGCGATTCCCCTCGCTGACCCGTTCGCCGAGAATGGGCTATCTAGCAAGATGTACTGGGAAAAAAGGCGGCCGTCAACGCTTGGCTGAAAACCGAAATCTGAGCTTGATTATGGAACGTCAAGGACCGGAATGGAACGTATTATGGTGCTTGACACGCCTTGAGCGCCCCACTAGCGGCGCAGGTCACGGGGGCCGGGACGGAGACCGGGACCCGTTCGGTCCAAAAATGATTTTTAATTACCCCGAACGAACCGGGGTGTTACCTTACCGTGACACGGAATCGCAATTTCTGCTTGACCACCTGACAATAGCGTCACCTTCCGGCCGGCCGGAAGAGCGGCGCAGGCTGGCCGCGTACCCGGCGGTCCACAGCGCGAGCGCGGCGATGATCGCGGTCAGCGCGACGAACGCGCCGCTCTTTCCCGCCAGCGCGCCGAGACCGGCGGCCAGGTAAGGCGCCGCGAAGCCCAGGTAGGCCAGGGCGTAGTAACAGGCGATCACCGCGCCGCGCTCATCCGGGCCGGCCATGTGCTCGGCCTGCCGCAGCCCCGAGACCAGGCACAGGCCGTAGGCCAGGCCGAGGAGCACCGCGGCGATGCCGGCCAGGACGCGGTCGGCGGTGGACACCGCGGCGATCCCGACCGCGCAGCCGGCCGCCGCGCAGCCGAGGCCGGCGACGGTGCCCGCGAGCATGTCACGCAGCCGCCGGGCGAACGGCTGCACCGCCACCCCGGCCGCGAACGACAGCGCGGTCATCAGGCCCGCGAAGCCGGCCGACAGGGTCCGCGCGCTGGTGACTTCCTCGGGCAGCACCACGATCGCGAGCGCCACCGAGCCGAACACCAGCGGGCTGCCCGGCGCGACCGCCAGCCAGAACCGGCGGGTGCGGACCGCGGCCGGCGGCCAGTGTCGTGTCGTCGTCACGGGAACAAGGGACCGGGCCCGTGCCGGCGACCGCGACGTGACACCCTCGGGCGTCCCGGCCAGCACGGCCGCGGCCGCCGTGCCGATCACCAGGTGCGGCAGGTACGGCACCACCAGCGGGTGGCCGGCCCACTGGGCGAGCACGGCGGCCACCACAGGGCCGAGACCGAACCCGCCGGTCAGCGCCAGCGCCGACCGCCGGACGCTGAGCCCGCTACTGGGCCCATTACCGGGCCCCCGGTCCGGGGACACATCCTGCACCCACGCGGTGGCGGCCCCGAACACGACGCCCGAGCACAGCCCGGCCAGGGCCCGGCCGACGGCGAGCAGGGCCAGCGACCGCGGGCCGAGCACCAGCAGCAGCGTGGCCAGCGGGGACAGTGCCACGAAGGGCCAGACCACCGGGCGCCGGCCGAACCGGTCCGAGGCGGGGCCGCCGACGAGCAGCCCGGGAATCAGGGGGAGCGCATAGACCAGGAACAGGCCGGCCACCTCGCCCGCGGTCAGCCTGAGCTCATGCCGGTAGACGATGAGCATCGGCGAGAACTGGTTGGCGCCCCAGCCGACCGCGAACATCGCGAACGCGATCCTGATCCAGGCGCGCGGGCTCCTCCTGGTAACCGTCGTGCTAGCCATGACATCGACCCTAACGCGGAAACTGTCAAAGCTTCATTTGACTGTCCTGGGTTAGAGTGGGGGCATGGACCCGGACGCCGACCTGGCCGCGGTGGCCGCCCTGATGGCCGACCGGCACCGCGCGCAGATGCTCCTTACCCTGCTCGGCGGGACGCCGATGTCGGGTTCGGCCCTGGCCGAGGCGGCGGGCATTTCCCGCTCGCTGGCCAGCGCGCACCTGAAGAAGCTGGTCGCGGGCCGGCTGGTCCGCGCTCAGCCCAGCGGGCGGCAGCAGCTGTACTCGATCGCCTCGGAGCCGGTGGCCGACGCGCTCGAGGTCCTCATCCTGCTCGCCCCCGCCACCAAGGTCCGCTCGCTCGGCGACGCGACCCGGGCCAGGAGCCTGCGCTGGGCGCGGATGTGCTACGACCACCTGGCGGGCGCGGTCGGTGTCTCGGTCACCGAGGCGCTGATCGGCCGCGGCCTGGTGAGCGAGGCGGGCGGGGGATTCGCGCTGTCCCCGGGCGGAGCGGCGGAGTTCGGCCGGTTCGGCATCGACGTGGACCGACTGGAGCGGCGGACCCGGCCGCTGCTGCGGCCCTGCCTGGACTGGAGCGAGCGCCGCTATCACCTGGCCGGCAGCCTTGGCGCCGCCCTGACCAGGAGCATGCTCGAGCGCCGCTGGATCACCACCAGGGAAGCCAGCCGCATCGTCGCGGTGACCAAGGCGGGCGAGGCGGGCCTGCGGGACTGGCCCGGCGTGGACCTGGCGCAGCTCAGGTCAGCCGCCTGACACGTTGTCGCGGATCCTGGTCAGCAGGGCCCCGAGCTGAGCGAGGTCGTCTTCCGAGAGCCCCGCGCGCAGCCGCTGGTCGAAGGCCATGGCCGCGTCCCGCAGCCGGAGGAAGAGCGCGTCGCCGGCCGGGGTCAGCTCGACCAGGTGCAGCCGGCGGTTGGCCGGATCGCGGCGCCGGGTGACCAGCCCGGCGGATTCCATCGTGTCCAGGTGATGGCTGAGCGTGGCCCCCTGGATGCCGACCGCCTCGGCGAGCTCGCGCTGGCTGGCGAGCTGCCGGCTCTTCAGCGAGATCAGCACCAGCCAGGCCGGCAGCGACCCGCCCGCCTCGGCCAGGGTTTCGTCGAAGGCGCGGCTGACCGTCCTGGAGACCCTGGTCAGGTGCAGGCCGAGCGGCTGGTGAGCGGGGCGGGGCATGGGCGAAGGGTAACACTTCCTCGATAGCCGTCTAATCGTTTGATACCGTATGCTTTGATATCTAACCATTACGGGAGGCGCATCATGAACGATCATGCCGGGGGTCAGCCGATGAGCGGGCGGGTCGCGCTGGTGGCCGGGGCGAGCAAGGGGATCGGCGCGGCCGCGGCCGAGGCGTTCGCCGCCGCCGGGGCGGCCGTGGTCCTCGCGGCCCGCGACACCACCGCGCTCAACACCGTCGCCGACGGCATCACGGCGCGCGGCGGCCGGGCGCTCGCCGTGGGTGCCGACGTCACCGACGCGGGCTCGATGCGTCACGTGGTGGACCAGGCCGTGTCGGCGTTCGGCCGTCTCGACGCGGCGTTCAACAACGCCAGCGCGGGCCCGATGCCGGCCCCGCTCGCCGACATCGACCCGGACGAGTTCGACCTCGGCATCGCCACCAACGTCCGGGGCACCTTCCTCGGGATGAAGTTCCAGATCCCGGCCATGCTGGCGAGCGGCGGGGGCGCGATCGTGAACATGGCCTCGATCGCCGGGCTGAACGCCACGGCCAACCTCGCGGCGTACGTGGCGGGCAAGGCCGGGATCATCGGCCTGACCAAGGTGGCCGCCCTGGACTATGCCGACCAGGGCATCCGGGTCAACGTGGTGGCGCCAGGGCCGATCCGGACCTATCACATCGAGGCGGCGGGCGAGCAGGCGATACGCGCGGCGTCGATGTCGACGCCGATGCGGCGCATGGGAGCGGCCGCCGAGGTGGCGCAGACCGTGCTCTGGCTGTGCTCGGACCAGGCCTCGTTCATCACCGGGAGCGTCGTCCCGGTCGACGGCGGGCAGTCCGCGGGGAACAAGCCGCCGCAGATGTACCGCCAGGGGCAGCGGATGACCGATCCTCTGCCCTCGGCCGATTAGCCTAGCTGGGCCGTACGGGCGGGCGGTGTTCGTGGCCGAGGTCGACGATGCAGAAGCGGTTGCCCTCGGTGTCGGCCAGCACGATGAAGTCCGGGTCGCCCGGAAAGCGGTCCCAGTCGACGCGGCGGGCGCCCAGCGACACGAGGCGGTCCGCCTCCGCCTCCTGCTCGGCCGCGTCGGCGACGTGCAGGTCGAGGTGAAGCCGCGGGTAATCCTCGGGTGGCGTCTCGCTGAGCTGCAGCGCGATCATGGTCCCGGTTCCGCCGGGCGGTTCCAGCACCCTGGCCCAGCCGCCGAAACCGTCGTCGCGCAACCGGTAACCGAGAGCCGTGCACCAGAACTCCTCGGCCCGCGCGCGATCGGTAACTCCCAGCACCACCACGCCGAACGTGAGCATCGGCGGCATCCCTTCCCTTGTCTTTTCTCAGCGGACGCACAGACTGGCCCGGTAACCTGACCCGTCGTGCCTGACGCTGTTGCCCGACCAGCGCTGCGGTCGCGACCAGCATCTCAGCCGCAACCATCTTCAGAGCCGGAGATCCCCGCGACCGGGGCTGCGCTGGCTCCGGGGGGGACGACCCCCCGAGCCCTCCGCAGCAGCCGGACCGCGCCTCGCCTGGCTGGACGCGTCGCGCGGGATAGCCGCGCTGTGCGTGGTGTTCGACCATCTGACCTACTCGGTGTTCCAGCCGGTCCGCGGTTCTGTTTATCACTGGTTCGACCCCGGCCAGTACGGCGTCTTCGTGTTCTTCCTCGTCAGCGGCTACATCATGCCCGCGTCGCTGGAGCGCAAGGGCAGCGTCCGCGGCTTCTGGGTAAGCCGCGTATTCCGGCTGCCGTTTCATCGAGGACCACATGCAGCGCCTAGGGAGGCGGGTCGCGGGGCGGCTCGACGCCAGGTTCGGCCCGGACGGGCCGCCGCCACGTCGCCCGCGCCGCGACCCAGCGGCTGCGGGCCTCGCCAGCCAGGCGGATGGCCGAGCGGTCCGCGGCTTACCCTTCGATCTTATAGACGCCGGCAATCTTCCTCGCCGTCCCTGCTTTCGTTCCGCGCCCGGTGATGCCCATTCGCTGTGGTCGGCAACGATAATATTCGCCCCGTTATACGTGACTTTCCCGGAGATTCCGCTTATCATTCCGTGTTCCGCCGAGACGATTGAGGGGCGCCGTTGACGGCGTCTGCGCGCCGCAGTGTGGCCTGTCGAGGCCACCGGATCAGCCGCCGCCCCTCATCGCAGGGCTCCCTCGGGCGACCGGCATGATACCTCACACCATGATACCAATTCTTACTAAAAGTAATAGATACGCTACAGTTCGTCGTCGATCTATCAGCCGACCGCCGGCTACGCGATGTGTGCGAGGCGTCGCGACGGCATCCCACGGACTCATCTGGCGGAGACATGACCGGCACAGCCGGGTCTCCTCACTTACCCGTTATGGTGTTCATTTCCCCAGGTCAGTGACGTGTTTACGGAGTTTACAGACGTGTTTGCACAAGTATTGATTGCCGCTAATTAATACATAGAGTAACTATGTCGAGATACATCAGTAACCTTGGTGTTATCTACTGTGAAACCTGATAGTTATGTAACTCATGTATAGCGAAATGTTCCATAAGTTGGAACATTTTCTGGATTTGCAAGACATTCCGGCCCTCATGGCGCATGCTGATTCAGCACCAGGGATCTTATTCAGAGCGTAAAGATACGCTTTCCCTGTGTCACACGGGTCAGTCGCGCGGCTAAGCCAGCGACCACGAAGCGGCCCGCGGCGCCAGCCACCGGAGCACGGCGCATTCCCTGAATTCAGGAACCTCGTAAAGGAGCGGGCCTGTGTCCATGCGACATAAGGTAGGCACCATCGCCGGAACGATGGCAGTATCTCTGGCGTTTTTCACAGGAACGGCTAGCGCGCATTCGCTGTCGTTCAACCAGAAGGCAGCCTCGTACGTGAAGTCGTTCGCGGGGCGAGTCCCCTACGTGTACGGCGGCAGCTCGCCCAGCACAGGCTTCGACTGCAGCGGCCTCGCCCACTACGTATACGGGCACTACGGCAAGTCGATCCCCCGGACCGCAGACGCCCAGTTCCGGCACTTCCGCCGCGAGAGCAGAGGCCACGCGTGGGGCGGCGACCTCGTGTTCTTCCACGTGAGCTCTAGCCCGAACAGCTACGTCTACCATGTGGGCATCTACGAAGGCGGCAACCACATGGTCTCGGCCACCAATCCCGCGGGCGGGATCCGGTGGCAGACGATCTGGTCACATAATGTGACGTTCGGGACGATCACCCACTAGCCCCCTGGCCGCGGACGCGCTCCGTGCTCAGCGCGCCCGGCCGGTACGGCAGCGCCCGCGACGAAGCGGGTGCCGCCGATGTCAGCAGCCGCGCAGCGGCCGTGCTCCCCGGTTCCCCCCACCGTGATTGACACGGCTGCTGCGCGGCGTGCCGCTAACCGTGCACGATCCACTCGACCGTCGAACCGAACCCGCTCAGCGCGGTCCACTGGACGGTCGAGATCGCCACTGCGTTCGGCAGCTGGAAGGTAACCGAACCCGTCACCGTCTCGCCCTGGGACACATGGATCGCGCCGTGGTCGAAGTTCGTGTACCCGGCGATGCCATCGAAGTCCGCCGGATAGTTCTGGCCGTTGCCGCCGATGACCACGGCGTCGTTGTTGGCGTCCTCGTTCTTCGGGCTGCCGGTCAGCGCCTTGACCTTGAAGATGAGGCCGACGAACCGCTTGCCGGTGTCCGGCGTGGTGAACTGGTTCTCGCCCGTGGCCGGGTCGATCACCTTCACCAGGGTCACCCGGTAGACATTCCCGCTGCCGTCCTCGAGCTCGAAGGACGAGCCGATCCTGCCCGGTCGCACCTGGTGGCCGGCGGACGCGCTGGTGCCCGAGGGGAACGGCGTGACCGAAGCCGAGACAGTTCCGTGGCTCTTGCCGATGTTTCCGACCACGGCACCGAGGACGATGATCACGCCCAGCGTGATGATCGCGCCGAGGAACCGGGGCCTCCGCCTGCGCCGCGGTGGCCGCGGGCCGTAGCCGTAGGTATAGCCAGGGCTGGGAAAGGGCGGCTGACCAGCGGGCGGCCAGGCCCCTGGCGGTGGCGGAGGCTGATCCGCGCCGCCGGGCCAGGACGGCGGTGGAGGTGAGGACTGGCCCGGCGTGGGCCAGGAGGGTTGCCACCCCGCCCCCGAGCCGGCGGACGGCCAGGACGGCGGCTGGTCCCGATCCGGCTGGTCCCGATCCGGCTGGTCCTGATCCGGCTGGTGCTGGCGTGACGGCTGGCCCTGGTCCCATGGCGGCGGCTGGCTCATGGTGTCCCTTCAACGCGGCGCGGACGGCCGCGCTCCCCCTGCGGGGCCACGCCGGGCCGATACGGTGCACGGTAATGCATCCACGGCTATCCCGCAGGGGGTGCATGCGGACATCGGCTTTCAGTCTGTGAGAACGTCTGACCCATGAATGCTGCCGCGGTGAACACCGGCGACGACGGCTCGCCAGGGCGAGCCGGCTATCGGCGATCGGCGGGGTCGCCACGGGGCGAGGCCAGGCGCCGGGAACTGCTGGACCGGGTGAGCGACGACCTCGCGGTCAACGGCCTGGTGGATTTCTCGCTCCGGCGGGCGGCCCGGGCCGCCGACACCACGCACAAGGTGCTGCTCTACCACTTCGACAGCGCCGAGGATCTGCTCGCGCAGGCCATCTTCCAGCTGCGCGAGCGGCGCATCGGCAACGCGCTGGCCGCCATCGCCGCGGGACCGCGCGAGCAGACGCTAGCCCAGCGGGTCCGCGCCGTCTGGCCCGCCCTCCTGGGCGAGGAATCCCGGGTGCTCGATCAGGCCATCGGGCTGATGATGTACGACCCGGTACGGTACGCCGAGCTCGGCCGGGGCGCATCGCAGCAGTACCTGCCGACGCTCCTGTCGATCTGCCCGCCGCAGTGGTCCGGCCAGCGCAAGCTCGAGGTCTCCGAGATGATCCTCGCCACCCTGCGCGGCTTCCTCATCGACTGGCTGACCAGCGGGAGCACCAGCGGCATCGAGGCCGGCTTCGAGGCCCTGGCCCGCGCCCTGGACCGCGAAGAAGCCGCCAGAGATTAACCGGCTGCCTGCCCCGCCCGCCCTCTGCACCCCCTTGGCAACGCGTGTCACAGCCGCATCGTCATGCCCGCCGACTCGCGGGGTGAGGGGGCCCCCGCCCCCATCTATCGGGGGCGGGGGCCCCCTCACCCCAGGCGACTGCGTCCGTTCAAGCCGCAATCAGCACACCTGGCACTTCCTTCACAGCAGTTCAGGCGGGCAGACCGCGGACTACCCACGAGGTGATGGCTCTGTGGCCAGTGCCGCCGCGATGCGGCTACGGGCATGATCCAGGGCCAAGTTCTGGCTCCTTTCGCTCCGAGCCGCAACTCAATAGACATTTTGCGAACCACGTGGTTCACTTCTGCTAAGGACAAATTCCGCTGGACGTCGAGACGGGGGCATCCATGGAACGGCAGAAGATCCGGTTCGCCAGCGGCGGCACCGAGTGCGCGGCCTGGCACTACCAGGGGAGCAACGGCGGCTGCGTGGTAATGACCGGCGGGTTCGCGGTAACCAAGGAGCCGGGCACGGACCTGTTCGCCAGGCAGTTCAACGAGGCCGGGTTCGGCGTCCTGGCCTTCGACTACCGCCACCTGGGCGAGAGCGGCGGGCGGCCGCGCCAGGTGCAGCGCGTCAGGGAACAGCTCGCCGACTGGCACGCCGCGATCGGCTGTGCCCGGGCGCTGCCCGGAGTCGACCCGGCCAGGGTCGCGATCTGGAGCTTTTCCGCCCCTGGCGGCCACGTGTTCCGCGTCGCGGCGCGCGACCCGGACCTGGCCGCGGCGATCGCCCAGACGCCGAACGCCGACGGCCTGGCGGCGTCACGCAACGCGGCGCGGTACCAGAAGCCGCTCGCCATGCTCCGCTTCGCCGGCCTCGGCGTCGCCGACGCCATCGGTGCCCTGGCCGGCCGTCCGCCGAGGCTGGTGCCGCTCACCGGGCCGCCGGGAGCCGTCGCGCTGCTCACCACGCCGGATAGCCAGGAAGGCAGCCGGGCGCTCGACCCGGACGGCAGGTACCCGGATTGGCAGCAGGAGGTCGCCGCCCGTTCGGCTCTCCGTCTTGGTTTCTACCGGCCGGGACGGTACGCGCCCCGGGTCCGGTGCCCGTTGCTGGTCCTGGTCTGTGACCAGGACCAGTCGGCGCTGGCCGGCCCCGCCGTCCGCGCGGCCAGCCGGGCGCCTCGGGCTGAGCTGGCCCGGATGCCCGGCGGGCACTACGAGCCGTTCCTGGGCGGCCACGAGCGGGCCGTCGAGGCCGAACTGTCCTTTCTGCGCCGGCACCTGCTCGGCGAGACGCCGGCCAGCCAGCCGGCCGCGACGGCGGAGTCCGCGGGGCGGCCGGCATGAAGGAGATCCAGCTGTCCGCCGGGACGATCGAGTACCAGGACACCGGCGGCGACGGGCCGGTGCTCGTGCTGCTGCACGGGCTGATGATGGACGCCTCGCTGTGGGACGACGTGATCGCCGGCCTGGCCGCCGGTCACCGGTGCGTGGCGCCGACCCTGCCGCTCGGGGCACACCGTCACGCCATGGATCCCGGCGCCGACCTGTCGCTGCCAGGGATAGCGCGGCTGACCGCGGAGCTCCTCGACCGGCTGGACCTGCGCGACGTCACCCTGATCGGCAACGACACCGGCGGGGCGCTCGTCCAGCTGCTCATGGGCGACGGCAACGCGCGGGTGGGACGGGCGGTGCTCGTCTCGTGCGACGCGTTCGACAACTTCCCGCCCGGGCTGACCGGAAAGACTCTGCTGCTCTCCGGCAAGCTCCCTCCGCCGCTGTTCGGGCTGTTCATGCAGCAGATGCGGTTGCGGGCGGTGCGGCGGCTGCCGATCGCGTTCGGCTGGCTGACGAAGCGCGGCGACGCGGCCGCGGCCCGCTGGATGAGGCCGGTCCTGACCCGGCCCGAGATCCGCCGTGACGCCGTGCGGATGCTCCGGGCCGCGGCCGCCGATACCCGTTTCCTGCTGGCGGTGGCCGACCGGCTCCCGGGGTTCAACCGTCCGGCCCTCGTCGTCTGGGCAAGCCGGGACCGGGTGATGCCGCCCGAGCACGGTCCGCGCCTGGCCGGGCTCCTCCCCCAGGGACGGCTGGCCGAGGTCGACGACAGCTATACGCTCATCCCGCTGGACCAGCCCGCCAGGCTCGCCCAGATCATCCGGGATTGGGGAGGCGAGCTAGAGACGGGGCCGTCACGTCATGAACACCAGAGGTCTTGACTGGATCGACGACCTTCCGCCCGAACTTGCCGGGCAGCGGGCCCTGCTCCGCGGGCTGCTGGCGTTGTGCGACGCCGATGACAGGATCAGCTGGCTGGTGATCGGCTGCTCGCTGGCCCGCGGCGCGGGTGACCGCCTGTCCGACCTGGACATGGCCATGGGGATCAGGGACGAGGACTTCGAGGCGGCCAGGCCCGGCCTCCGCGGGGCCGTGGACGGCCTCGGCGAGCTCGTGGAAAGCTACTATCACCAGCTTCCGGGGCTGACGCAGGCCCACGAGCGGATCTTCGCCCAGTTCGCCGACCGCAGCCAGGTCGATCTGGTGCTCTTCCCGGCTTCGGTGCCCGGCGGTTCGGTGCCGAACGTGGTGGCGCTCTACGACCCGGACGACCGGCTCGTGATCGCCGGGGATCCGAAGCCGGTGACGTCCGGCCAGATCCGGGAGTGGGCGTTCGGCGGCTGGTGCGCGCTGGCCGACCTGGGCAAGTACCTGCGCCGCGGGTCGACGTGGGAAGCCCTGGCCCGGCTGAACGAGGCACGGGCCCAGTTGTGGCAGCTCTGGGCCGTCACCCTGGACGTGCCGGATCCGCAGTACGGCCTCACCAGCATCCTGGACTTCGCGCCCGGGCAGGTCCCGGCAAGTTTCGAGGGCACCGTGGCGGATCTTGATCCCGAACGGCTGCAGGACGCGGCGCGCCGGGTCGCCGCGCTGCTGAATGAGGCCGGCGAGCGACTGCCGGACGATCAGCGCGCCGTCCTGCCCGGGGCGATGGCCCGCTACATCACCGCGGACCTCGAGCAGATCCGGTAGCCCCCGTTCCGTTTGCGATGGGTTCGGATGACACCGTAACGTTTCTGGGACGGTGGCGACGTAGCGTGCGGTCATGCGGTACACACTGACGGTTGGCTTGCTGATCTGTATGCCCACGGTGGCGCTTTTGGCCGTGGCGGGCGTTGCGGTGCTGGCCGGCAATCTGCGCCATCGGCTGGGGCGGGCAACTGACCGCCGGCATAGCGACCGGGGTATGGCGTCCGCCGCCGGCAGCCTCCAGTTCGCGTCCGGGCACGACCGGGATGAGCTTCACGACGAATCGCTCCCCTGCCGGTGAACCGGCCGATGAGAGCCGTGTCGCGCACCGCATAGGGTGAACGTGACGGCGAGAATGAGAGGGCGACGTGCGACGGCTCTTGGCCCTGATGCTCGGCGTGCTTGGCGTGCTCGCGGCGGTCTTGCTGTCCGGCGGCCCGGCTCGGGCCGACACGCTGGCGGACTGCCTCGCCAAGCACCACGTCTGCGTCACGAGCGAAGGGCGCAGCCTTATTTCCCAGGGCCAGCAGGATCAGCTGGAACGGGATATCGGCAACGACGACATCTACCTGGTGACCGCGGCTTCGGGCCCGTCGGGCTATGACGCGGCGATGCGCCAGATCATCAGCACGCTAGGCGCCGAGAAGAAGCAGTTCGTCGTCGGCTTCCTGGATAGCAGGCTGAAGCACTTCGGCGCCGACAATCAGGGCGTGCTGGCACCAGGCGCGGCCGCCGGCATCGCTACGTCGGTGGTCCAGCAGCACCAGTCGGATCAGGACATCTTCGCCGCGCTTGCGGACTTCGTCCGCGACGTGCAGCAGGCGCCGGACTCCGGCTCGGCGGGCGCCGCGGCCAGCCCGCCTTCTCATACGCTGCGCAATGTCCTTATCGTCCTCGGCGTTATCCTGCTCGTGGTGGTACTCGGCGGCTTGTTCATCTGGCGGCCCCGCCGCCTGCGCCGACAGCGGGAACTCACCGAGGCCAAGGCCGCGGCGCAGGACGACCTGCTCGCGCTCAACAACCGGATCACCGACCACCAGAACGACGTATCCGTGCAGAGCAATCCGGAGGCGGCGGCCGAGCAGGCCGCCGCGCTGGCCGCGTATGAGCGCGGCACCGCCGCCATGGACGCGGCGCGCCGACCCGACGACATGCAGGCGGTCAGCCGGAACATCGCCGAGGGCCAGTACCGCCTGGCCTGCGCCGAAGCCATCGCGAACGGCCAGCCCAAGCCCGGGCGGCGCCCGATGTGCTTCTTCGATCCGCGGCACGGCATGTCGGTGACCGACGTGTCCTGGGCACCGCCGGACGGCGGGCCGAGCCGGATGGTCCCGGTCTGTGCCGACGACGCGCGCAAGATCGATCAGGGCATCCAGCCGGAGTTGCGCACGGTGCAGGACAGTTCCGGTGCGCGGGTCGAATACGTCAATGCCGGCTTCGCCCCGGCGTACTGGGGTGGCTTCGGCTACGGCGGGGCCATGCTCGGCGGCTTCCTGCTCGGCGAGGCACTCGCGTCACCGCCGATCTTCATCAACGAGTACGGCTACGGTGACCCGGGTTACTACGGCGGCGGAGACAACTTCGGCGGCGGAGACTTCGGCGGCGGCGATTTTGGCGGCGGCGATTTTGGCGGCGGAGACTACGGCGGCGGCGGGGACTACGGCGGCGGAGACTTCGGGGGCGGAGACTTCGGGGGCGGAGACTTCGGCGGCGGGGACAACAACTTCGGCGGCGGGGACTTCTAGCTCCGTAGCTTCGGCTTTGTCATAGGGCGGCCAGCCGCAGCTACACGGTGAGGGTGGGCTGCGATATCCGCGCAAAGGCTGGACTATCGAAGACACATCCCTGGCCAGCTCTTTCAGTGTGCAGCAGGCGGGTGTTGACCGCACGCGCCCGGGCCTGCAGTTCGGGGAGGTTGGGCAGGCGGCGGGCGACCCCGAGGTCATCGGGTGAGTTCACCACGGTCTCCACCCGCAGGGCCCGGCCGTCCTTCAGGTACTGTTTCACGCGGGAATGGCGCCAGAACGCGTTGATGGTGACGCCCTGGTTGTTCCGGTCGATGGCGGTCTTGAACACCCCGCCGGCCTGGTCTTTGGGCTTGCGGCCCCGCGGATCGCGCTTGAACAGCACCTCGACGTTCTCCGGGCGGCCCAGGTCCAGGTTGTCGGCGATGAGGGCCTCGAAGAAGGCCCGGGCCTGCCGCGGCGCGTCGAACACCAGGGTCCGGGAGACCTCGACCTGGCGCATTGACAGCTCCCGCCAGTACCCGGCGGCCCGGTCAGCGGCGGTGAACGGGACCGGGATGACCGCGGTCCACCGGTCGAAGAACGCCTGGATGTCCGGCGGCCCGAGCCGGTCGCAGATCACCTGCAGGCCGTCCGGATCATCGCAGCGGGCGAACCCGTTGGACAGCTCGGTGAAGCCGATCCCGGCACTGGCCGCGGCCTGCTTGGAGTGCTCATGTCCGTTGAGCCAGACCTTGGCCGGGTACGGGAAGTACGCGCAGACCTTGATGAACCCAGGCCCCCGGAACTCGTCCCAGATATAGAAGTAGTAGCAGGTCACGCGGCGGTCAGTCTTGGCGGAGGAGAACTGCGGGGGCCTGGCCGGGTCGGTGTCGCGCTTGCGGGCGGTCCACACCAGCTGGAACTCCTGGGCCCAGCCGATCGCCACCACGCGGGACCTGCCCGCCCGGGCAGCCCGCCGCAGCAGCGGTTCCATCACGGTGGCCTTCCGGATGCCCTTCTTGAACTTGACCATCGGGACGTCGTTGCTCTCAGCGAACCGCGCCACGCGCCCGGTTGCACCGAAAAGATCAGGTGTCAAGCTTCGACGGTGTCGCATCGCGCAGCGGTTAGTGCGTGTCAGTTATTAGCACGCTGGTCTGAGCTCGGGTGCGAGCGGCGAGGCGGTGCCCGCGGCGGCGGCGCGGGGCGGCGGTTCTGGGTCGATGGGCCGTTAGTCCGGTTCTATCCGGACCGGCGGCACATCGACCCAGCGGTTACCACATCAGCACGCCAGAAATCCCGAAGCGACGCGTTATCTTCTGACGCGCCCTTAGTCGGCGTGCAGGACGAAGAACAGGAAGCACAGGAAGCTCGGCATGGCCGCGAGCTCGTCGGGGAACAGCTCGCGGGCTTCCGGCACCGGGTGCGGTTCGCTGATGACGGAGATCCGGAAGCCGGCCGCGGTGAAGGCATCGGTCATCGCGTGCAGCGGCCGGTTCCAGAAGCTCATCGGGACGGTCTGGCCGCCCATGATCCAGTCTTCGGTCCAGTTGTAGGTGGCGAAATAGTCGGTCTTGCGCCCGGCCTGGCGCTGGATGCCGTGGATCGCAAAGGGATGGTCGACGGCCACGATGAGCCGGCCGCCGGGCTTGAGCACGCGCCGCAGCTCGGCCAGCGCCGGCGTCCAGTCCTCCAGGTAGTGCAGCACCAGGGCCGCGATGACATCGTCGAACGCGCCGTCGGGGAACGGCAGCGGGCTGCCCAGGTCGGCCACCTGCAGGTCCGCGCCGTCACCGAGCCGCCGCCGGGCCTGCTCCAGCATCCCGGTGCTGGAGTCGAAGCCGGTCACGATGGCGCCCAGGTCGCGCAGCGCCGCGAACAGCGGGCCGGAGCCGCAGCCGGCGTCGAGGATCCGCCGGCCGGCCACGTCCCCGGCCAGGGCCAAGATCGCGGGCCGCGCGTAATAGGCATTTATCAGGCTGGCCTCGTTCTCGGCCGTGTACGCCTCAGCGAGGATGTCATAGTCGTTGACCCTGGGCGGATCTGCCGGCAAAGCGCCATTTTCGGGAGCCGGAGGCATGCGGTCCATGCTGTCATACCCGGCCTGCCTGCAGGCTTTGGATCTGTCCTCACAGGCTCACCTCCTGGCCGCGATCCGGGGATTGACAGGGCAACTGCGCCCGCTTCATGCTGAGCCGGTCATCAGGTGGGGGTTTGCCGGGCCATATGCGGCCGGGCAGGGGACTGTTCCGGCCGGATGCCAGATTCAGAGCCGGCGATGGGTGGGGACCTGATGGCGCGAGAGTGGGATGTCCCGGGTTTTACCGAGGTGAAGGTGCTGGGCTCGGGCGGGTTCGGCGAGGTGGTGCTGGCCAGGCATGACGTCTCGGGCACGGCGGTGGCGATCAAGTATCTGCACGGTGACCTGCTGGCCGATCCGGAGTTCGCAAGGCTGTTCCGGGCCGAGGCGGCGGTGCTTGCCTCGCTGGATGACCCGAACGTCGTGCGGCTGTATGAGTACGTGGAGTCGCCGGCCGGGGCGGCGATCGTGATGGAGCTGGTCGAGGGGGTCTCGCTCCGCGACATCCTGGCCCGGGAGGGCAAGACCACGGCCGAGGCGGCGCTGGTCGTCTTGCAGGGCTCGCTGCTGGGGTTGGCGGCCGCGCACCGGCGCGGGGTGGTGCACCGGGATTACAAGCCGGAAAACGTACTGATCAATGGGGCCGGGGCCAGCAAGCTGACCGACTTCGGGATCGCGGCGCGGGCCGGGGACAGCCCGGTGGCGGCCGGGACGCTGGCGTACGCGCCGCCGGAGCAGTTCGCCGGGAGCCCGGCCAGCCCGGCCACCGATGTGTACGCGGCCACGGCGACGTTTTATGAGTGCCTGACCGGCCGGCCGCCGTTCACCGGGGATACCGCGGAGGTGCTGCTGCGCCAGCACCAGGCCGCGCCGGTGCCGCTGGAGCCGGTCCCTGAGCCGCTTCGGCCGCTGATTGCCGCCGGGCTGGCCAAGGACCCCAGCCACCGCCCGGCCGACGGGACCGCGCTGGTCGCCGAGCTGCGGGCAGTCGCCGGGCGCGCCTACGGCCCGGGCTGGGAAGACCGCGGCCGGTCCGCGCTGGCCGCGGCGGCGCTGCTGCTGGCCGCGCTGTGGCCGACGGGCGGACCAGCCGCGGTGCAAGGCAGCACCGTGCACCGCGTCCGGCTGCGCCAGCGCATCAGGCTCCGGCACATCAGCCCGGCCAAGGCCGCGATCGCGGCCGGCGTCGTGATCGTCGTAGCCGTAGCCGCGGGTGTCATCGTGGCCAGGCCCACCGGGCACCCGATACGGCCGCCGGCGCCGAGAACGGCGCCAGCGCTCATCTACACCACGGCGACATCGGTAGACCTCCGCACCGGCAACGGGTCGGTCAGGACTCTTGCCACCTTCCCGAAGGGCGCCGGCTCTACCGGTCCGCAAGGCGTTGGCTCAGGGCAGCTGGCCTGGTCAGCCGATGGGAACAAGGTGGCATGGCTCGATGGCCAGGGGGTCGGCGAGTTCATAGTGGGCCGCGATCACGTACGCACGTGGCATTGCGACTGCTCGTCGATCGCGTTCCAGGGTGACCAGCTGCTGTCAGATGACTACACGACAGAGAATGCTCCTCGCCTGCTGAGCTATCCCGACGACGGCTCGGAGCCGGTCCCGGTCGTCATCTCCGGGCTGCCCAAGAGCAGGTTTCCTTCCGGCAACGGCTACAGCCTGGATGGCGCGATTCCTCCAGCTGATGTGATCGTGGGATACGGAACGAGCGTGTCTGCCTCCGGCGGCCCGCAACTGCTCTACCGGGTCGACGCGGAGGGCCGGGCGGTCCCGTTCGCGGCCGCGGCCCGCCAGGTTACCTCCGACGCGGCGCCCGGGCGTTTCGTGTTCAGCCCGGACGGCACGCAGGCTGGCTTCGTGCTGCCCGGGCTAGGCGGTTACTGTGCCGACGGCGAGACGGTCGTGCTAGCCAACGTCGCCATAGGCGCTGAGACCCAGCCGGCCATGCCGGCCGGCATGCGATACGCCCTGGCAGTCTGGTTCGGGCCATCCGGGATTCCTTACGCTTCGATGGCTCCCGTACCCCCTGGTTGCGTCGGCGGATCTCATGGCACCGTGGCCAGCATCGTCGTTTCGCCCCAGGATTACCGCCTGGAGGCGGGTACCTGGGTCAGGTCTGGCAGCGGGGTAATCAACGAGGAATCCATCGGCGGCGGCTGGAAGGCGACGCGCTACGGCAAGGTCGACTCCGCTGCCTTGGGGGCGTTCGTATCCACCGATCCCAGGCTGGTCGTGTCGCGCGGCTCCTCATCGGTTACTATCCCGGGTGCCCTGACATTCATGTGGGCGCCTGCCGCTGTCCCAGCGTCCTCAGCCGCACGGTCCACCGCCTCCTCCGCCGCACCATCCACCGCGCCCTCCACCGTGTCCTCGCCCGCGCTACCGCCGCGCCGGCAGGCAGCGCAGGCCCTGGCAGCGCTGCTGGCCCAGAGCGGTACGGACAGATCTGCGGTCACGCAGGCCGTCAGCGCCGTTGCGGACTGCTCTCCTGGCCTGAGCCAGGACGAGACGATCTTCAGCAACGCCGCGTCGTCGCATCAGGCCCTCCTGGGCAAGCTCGCCACCCTGCCTGACCGCTCGGCCCTGCCCGCATCGATGCTGCAGGACCTCACCACGGCCTGGGAAGCATCCGGCCAGGCTGACCAGGACTTCGCCAAGTGGGCGCAAGACGAGATCTCGCACGGATGCAGCACGAACTATCGGTCCGATGCCGGCTACCAGGCCATAAAGGTGCCGGATGACCAGGCTACGAAGTACAAGAAGGCCTTCGCCGCGCGGTGGACGGCGATCGCGAACGAGTACGGCCTGCCGCTCTATCAGTACAACCAGATATGACTGGGCCCGGCCGGCCCCTGAGGTTAGCGCTGACCTGCGGGCCATGTTACGTCGCAGGTCAGCACCATCTAAGGCGGGTTCTGGCGGAACAGAGACGGAACTGGAGCGCGGGCGGCGCGACGTTGATGTCGATCGCCATGATGGGCTGGTGTGCGTCGACTAGACCAGCTGTATCACAGTGCGGCCGCAGACCCTCCGAGATTTTGGGCGGTAGTGCGTCATACGAGCCACGTCAGCTTGCGGCTGAAGTGTTATCGCGTAGGTCGCGGTGTTTCAGCTGGGGTGTGGCCGGGAGGTGGAGATGGTGGAGTGGCGTCCCGGGGCTAGCCTGGGCAAGCTGGATGGGCCTTCAGTTAACGGCAGCTCGTCGCCGGTCAGCCAGGTTCAGATAAAGCCTCCTGAGCCACGTGAACCCCTGGAATCTCTCACACCACGCGAGGCACCAGAGTTGTCCGAGGAACGGGCAGCTTCTGATCGTGCCGCTGGCGGGACATCGGGCGAGCCGCCCGTTGAGCTCGTGGAGCCTGCGGCGGAGCCCGGTGACATGCCTGACGGGTCCGGCGATTCCCTGAGCGAGACTGACTGGGAGACAACCCGGTATCTGGCTGTCTCGACGCAGCTGAACTTGCGTTATGCCCGCTTTGTTGTCAGCCAGATCATCGGGGAGCCATTCCGGGCAGTAGCTCCGGCAGCAGGCGCCGATGTGGTGGTCGTCACCCGGTGGGCTCTTGCCGCACTCCGCCGGCGGGCCTGGCGTGATGCGGCGCTGACCGGTCTGCTGGCTACAGGCCTAGTTGCTTCTATCTGGGGCTGGACATGGATTCCCGTCGCGGTGGTAGCAGCGCTTGCGATCTCTGTTGTCGCCTATGAGCAGTGGGTTCGTGACGTCAAGGTACTCGCGCGCCTGATGCTCCGCGGCCGGTTCCGCACCCGTCATGCCCCGTCCTCACCTAGTCAGCGGGTCGAGGACAGGCTCGCCGTGGTGCAGCAGCAGCAGAACGGGAACCTTGTTGTTTTCCGCGGCCGGTCGGCTTTTATCGGCAGCGGCCAGAAAGTGGTACATGACCGCATCGTGGTGAACGTGGCGCTAGGGAAAAAGGGCAAAGGAGGGAAAAGGCAGAAGCCGGTCCCGTTCTCTACCCTGGATCTTCATCAGGCGCTGGAAACAGCCCTCAAGACCATGAATTTCCCTGAATTGCGGGTAGGGCAGCAGTTGCACGTCAACGGCGAGCACGTCGCTGCTGACCCGCGGCTGCTTCCCGAACCGCTCGGGCCGCCTGCAGCCGATGCCCCGCCTGAGCTGCTTGACGAGGGCTGCCTGCATCCGACCCCCGAAGCCCGCACGTACGTATGCGCTGAGATATCCAGCTGGAAAGGCCAGCTTGTTGTCTCGCTGTTCACCCGCGCCGTGCAAGTGCACGGCTCGCTCCAGGTGGAGTGGATGTTCTACGGGCTCCCGCCGCTTAACACCAATCTGCTGCTGATCGACCAGCGGTACGAGCCACACAGGATCAAGCAAATCGCCAGGGCCACCGGTTCCGGTCTTCTTCATTTCGTGCCAGATCTGCTGTGGTCGCCCGTTACTTTCGCGCAATATGCAATCCGCCCGCTTGCCGACAGGTTCCGCCTACGGAACCAGTCCTACCGCATACAGCATGGTTATGTCTTCAATTACGGGTCACCGCCAAGCATCAGGGAAAACGCCATTAGCCACAGGAGACAGCACGATTTCGTGGTCGGGGACGAGCTTACATTTATCTTGCTCGCCCGGCACACGATGCTGCGCGCACTACGAAAATACCTCAAAGCACACAAGGTCGACATGAAGCAGTTCTCCAATCAGGAGCAAACCATCATTAAGAGAATTAATAAGTACAGCGTCGGCAAAATGAAGGCCAAGAACGTTGCCGTCGGGGATAAATCACATGCCGGCGGCAGCAAAACCAAGTCGGGCTCGTAGGATGCCAACGAAAAGGATCAGCAATGGGCGAGAAATACAAGATAGGCAAGCTCCGGGCCGGAAACGTCGCCATCGGCGACCATGCCACGGCAGAGTACACTCGCCATGCCGATCCTGAACGCGCCGAGATACAGGCACAGGCCCTCTATCAGATCCGGCAGCTTATCGAGCTCATGGCTATCCACTCCGAGGAGATAAACGGCCCGGACGCGGCCCTGGCAGATGCCGAGTCCATCGAGAATGCGCTCCAAAAGAAAAACCCCAGCCGTTCCCGCATCGTGAACCTCATCGGCAATATCGGGCCTGCCGTCGCCGGAGTGACGGCCCTCGCGAAGGCGATAGATGCCATACACGCAACAGTCAGCCATCTTTAACCGACAACCCTGGTCACGGGTACAGGAGAGGGTGAGCCGGCCTGTAGGCCAGGTCCTGTGCAAGCATCTCTCTGACAAGGGCAAACGCACCACGCATGCGGTCTGACCTGCGGCTGAGATCTCAGCGATTCTCATCGTTTCTGGGCAGATCGCGAGGTGATGTGCCCGGACCTCGACGGTGGCGATGAGCACCTTGGGCTCCTGGGTCCCGGAACCTATTCCGGAGGCTCGAACAGCCGCCGGGGTGGATCTAGCCGTAAGACCAGCACTCACCAGTCAGTAGCTCCCAGCTCGCGCACGAACGAAGCAGCGGCCCTCCCTCCACGCAGTTCACAGTCTTCCTGCCAGCCTGCTCCGTAGCCAGAAGACCACGAGGATGATCACTACGGGAACGATCAGCCACAAGAACACCAGGGGGCTGGTTCCCGGGAGGGGTTTATATCCTGCCGCGAGGCACTCGCGAGGAGGGGGGACCCCGACGCTGAACCTGACGTCGAAGCGGGTTCCCCCCGCAGTCAGGATCAGGTAGTCTTCCCCGCGACCTGCGTTCGACGGGACCACCAGGGTCACGGGGATGGTCGCAGATTCCCCGGGGAGGATTTCTACCGGGGAGACTTTCAGCCACGTCATGGCATCCCCCGGATTGGCCGAGAACGTGACCTCCATCGGGGAATCCCCCGTGTTCCTCACGTACAGGGGAGTCATCGGATAGCTATGCCCGGGGGAGGCTGAGCCCCGGATGCAGATCAATGGGTTCACGTCTTCCTCGTGGCCGGTTCCTCTCGATTGCCCGGAACTCCTCATCCCGGACTGCAACGCTCCTTACTGCTATATCCACTGGCACGCGCCGGAGTCCAGTTACGGTCACAGTCCCTGCGGCCACGGCAAGAGCCTGGACCCGCACTGGTAGCCGTTAGCCCTGACCTTTCACAGGGTTGATGGCTGCCACTAGCGGGCGGGCTGGCCGGTTTCTGTCCGTGGATTTTAGGCCCGGGGTATGACGCTGGCCCGGCTGGCAGGCATCATCGCAGCGGCGCTCGCGGACCTCGCCCTTCCCGTCGACGGCGATCTGCCAGGCGGTCTCGGGGACCGTGCCGATCGCGTCCCGCTCCCGCGCGCCGAGCTCCCAGCCGACGGAGTAGGTGACCTGGTAGCCGTGCCGGGAGGCGAGCCGGTCCAGCTCCTTGACCAGGGCGTGGCTGGCGCCGGCCCCGTCGCAGGTGATCATCAGCCTGCGGCGCAGTGCCGGCGGCAGCGCCGTGATCGCCTCGTCCAGGAGGCGCAGGTGATCGGCGGCGGTGTTGCTGCCGGGCGAGCCGGGGCGCAGCATCCAGGCCAGCGGCTCGCCGGTGTTATCGCAGGCCGCGATGACCGGATGATGGCCGTAGCCCTTGAAGTTCGGCTCTGCCGGCTCCTTGTCGCTGTGCGCGGTCACGACGGTCGCGTCCAGCCGGATGCAGGTCACGTCCTTCAGCCTGCGGTCCGCGACCGTGACCGGGGGCAGCTCGCCGTGCCGCGCGATTCCGTGCGCCCACGCGTGCCGCCGCGCCTTGTTCACCGCAGTCGTGACCTTCCGCCTCCTGCGGTCCCCGCCGGCCGCGATCTCGGCCAGCGCCCGCCACGCGGTCGGCACCGAGGCGACCGGGCCGAACAGCTCCCGCTGGTCGCCCATCACCCGGAAATCGCTGATCACCCGGGCCCCATCGGCGATCGCGCACGCCAGGTCCGAGAAGACCCGGCCCCGGTCATGGCCGCCCAGCGGCGACGGCAGCGCCGCTGACAGCCCGGACGTCAGGCCGGTCCGGTCCGGTCCGACAGCTGCCGCACCAGGGCAAGGCCCGCGTGCGACACGACGCCTGTGCCGCCGCCGGTGACTTCCAGACCGCGCGACCATCCTGTAGCGTGCATGGAGAAAGTGCTCCTCGAACCTGGACCGGTAAGTGCCTAGACAACCCTTATCGTCCCAGGTCAGGAGCACTTTTCCATTCAGGCGCGCCGCTCAGCCGCCGAACCCCCGTGAAAGCCAGGGCTAGGTACGCCCAGCCTGTCGGTGACCCCGACCAACCTGCTGTACAACGTCGTCTCGACACCGGGGGCGCTGTACCGCTACTGGCGGCAGGGACAAACTGGCGGGCGGCTGGCCCTGCTGCTCATCGCCCGGACCTTGCCCGGCGTGATCGCCGGATCGGTGATCCGCGCCAAAACCCTATTGACTGACTGACTCGCTCAGTTCACAATCAAGATATGTCGAGGCTTCCGCCCCGCGAGCGCCTAGCCGCCATAGCGGCCGCCGCCATCGAGGCGTTCGGTCGGCTTGGCTACCGCGGCACCCGCACGGCGGAGGTTGCCGCCAAGGCGGGCATGTCGACTGGCTCGCTGTTCACCTACGTCGAGTCCAAGGAAGCGCTCTTCCACCTCGTCTTCCTCTACTGCCTGCGCTTGCTGCCCGACAGCCCGGAGTTGCCGCTGCGCACGCCGGAGCCGGGAGCGACCGTCGCGCTGTTCGCCCAGGCCCTGGACGGAGCTCCGATGTCCCGCCTGCACGTGGCGCTGGTCGGCGACGAGCCCGCCGACGTCGCCGCGGAACTGCGCGGGATCGTCGCGGAGATATACGACACGCTCGAGCGAGCCTGGCCGTTGCTCTCGGTCGTCGAGCGCTGTGCGCCGGAAATACCGGAGCTGGAAACGGTGTGGTTCGGCGAAGGCCGCGCGGACATATACACCGACCTGGCCGAGTACCTGCGGCGGCGGGCGGCCCGTGGGCAGTTGCGCCCGATGCCCGACGACCATATGGCGGCGCACGTGGTCGGTGAGATGGCGGCCTGGTCCGCCTGGCACCGCCGCCACGGGTACGACGGCAAGCTCTTCGACGACCAGACCGCCCGCCGCACCACCATCGAGTTCGTATGCGCCGCCCTGATCCCCGAAACCGCACCGCAATACACCAACCAAACCAATCATCCCGAACGGCAGGTTCCGCTGCCCTAACCCCCAACCCCTCGCTCAGGTCAGCCAGGCGTCAAGGAAAGGACGACGCACCATGAACGGAACGACGACCAACCCCTACCCACCCGGCGACATGCGGGTATCCGACGCCGACCGCGACCGGGCCGTGTCGGAGCTGACCACGGCCTACCAGGCTGGCCGGCTGCGCCACGAGGAATTCGACGAGCGGTCCACCAAGGCCCTGCATGCCGCCACCGGCAAGGAACTGACCGATCTGCTCACTGACCTGCCCGCCGACCGCGCCGCCGCGGATCTGGAGAAACGAGGCGCGGTCGGCGTCCTCGCCACGCGCATTGTCATGGGCGCCTCGGGCGCCGCGGCCGTCTCCCTTGGCTTCCTCGCCCTGGCGAACGGCCTGAGCACGCCGGCCCCCGCCCACGTCCCCACCGCCGCGCAACGGGAGTTCGCCAGGCAAGTCCTGGCCAGCCAGGGCATCCATGTCTCGAACATCCCGGTTCAGCCCGCTACCGTTCCCGGCTTCGACTGGGCCGGGACGATAACCCCGGCGGTCATCGCCCTACTGCTCATCGCGCTGATCGTCGTCCTGCACAAGTCCGGCCTAGACCGCCGCATAATCCGCCCCAGCCGCTCGTAATCAGAAACGGGGCAGTGCCCTGGGTGCCGTCCCCGCCAGCCAGCAGCGGCCTGGCGGCGCTTTCCTTTAGCGTCCGCCATGCGGTCGGCACCGACGCGACCGGTCCGAATACCTCGCCCTGGTCCCCCATCACCCGGAAATCGCTGATCACCCGGGCGCCGTCGGCGATCGCGCAGGCCAGGTCCGTGAAGACCCGGCCCCGGTCCAGGCCGCCGCCCGGCGACGGCAGCGCCGCCAACAGCCCGGCCGTCCGGCCCGTCCGGTCCGCGAGCTGCCGCAGCAGCACCAGGCCCACGTGCGACACGACGCCCGTGCCGCCTCCGGTGACTTCAAGACCCCGCGACCATGCGGTAGCGTTCACGTAGAAGGTGCTCCTCGAACTGGACTGATAAGGACCTCGACAATCCTCATCATCCCAGTTCAGGAGCACTTTTTCGTTCAGGCGCGCCGCTCACCGATCAGGCTTCGTGAAAGACCAGGGTTAGCAGGCCGACCACTGGATGTGCCAGACCGGTGATCTCCTCGGTGTGAACCCCTCGCATGACGGTCGGTAGCGGTCGTTAGCGCAGGTCAGAAGTCTTTGCTGGTCGACCTAGGTCCGTACCGGTCGGTGTGGTTGACGCACTTTCTTGCTGCACACCTTTAGGTGTTGCATGTCCCGCACCACTGCGTCAGGTGGCCCATCCCCCGGCCCTGCCGCTTGGCCTCGCGAGCTGGCTCGCAGATACACGGCATCCAGGAGATCTTCTGCGGCCTGCCGGGAGCAAGCGAATGCCCATACGGACAGCACTCAGGCCCGTGAGCGAACAGTCGTGCGGGCATCCGTTCGCACTGCGGCCTCGGACAGGTTGATGACAGATTCCGCCGGTGCTGCCACAGACACGGATCGCTGATTTTTAAGTGTCAGGCTACCCAGGGGAAAGGATCGCTGTCGTCCCTGCGGGAGCCTTCTCTTTACCATAAAGAGACATGAAAGTCTATGAAGGTCCTTTTACCCAGTTCAGTGACTTTTAGCAACTCAGTAGGTCGATGCCGTTACCGCTGACATAGGTTCTCTCAGCTGGACTTCGGATCTCGGAGTCGTGCCTGCACCGGTGACTGAAGCTGGCCGACTTTGACGATGGGTCCGGCCGGGCGCGGTGGCAACTAAATGTGGAGGAATCCCTATAGACAGAGCTGCGTTTGCTTGTCATGATCTACATGGCAGGGCAACCTAATCGGACATAGATGGAGATACGCCCATGATCAGTAAGGTCATTCGTACCGTCGCGCTGCTGCTCATGACACTGACGGTTCCGGCTGCGGTATTGGTTGCCCCGCTGCCCGCCAGCGCAGCCACCAGCGGTTCCATGTGCGAGGTCTACGGCGGTCATTACTGTCTTAACACCGCAAATTTCAACCTTTACACAGTCGTGGTGGAAAGCGGCTCCGGCGCCCGCACTATCGATGCGGTGCTCCAGAATGGAAATATCTATAAGCTCGAATTCAACGGGGCTCCCAGCAAGTGCGTGGCGAGTGACAACACTGGCAATTATGTCGAGATTAAGCTTTGCTCAGACAACAACGGCCTGAATTGGACGCGCCATGAGTTCAGTGATGGGGACCAGTGGAGCAACTCGTATGCTAGCAATGACTGCCTCACGGGCACGGACACGCCCGGAGGCTATTTTATTTTCGCGGCGTGCGGCGCCACCGGTGGTGCTTATCAGAAGTTTAAATTCAAGTAACTGCGGGCCGCCTAAGGCCAGGGGCGCTAGCGAGCACGAGAGGCCCTGACCGCATCCGGTCAGGGCCTCTGCCTTATGGCGTGGCTTGACGCTTAAGTGTCACCCATTCTGGGGTACTGGCGCTGACGCTTAACGGCCTGCATGGCCCCCGAAGGCTTCGCGGAACTGACGGCCGCGGCCGGCGGAGGCAGGACGTCGAGGTCGATCAGGCCGGGCCGGAATCGAAGCCAGGATGTCGCGGGAGGTCACCAGCAGCCGGTGCTCACTACGGGCCGGAATCAGTACCTCGACCTGCCCGGCGCTGGAGGCGTTGTCGGCGACCAGCAGCACCGGCTTCCTGGCATCGGCCGGGTGAGCCAGCTCCGACTGGTACCGCCCGGCCTGCTCCTCGGCCGGAGGCAGGTCCGCATCCACCACCTCGAGCTGCCGCAGTAGCTCGCCCAGCGCCGGCTCACGGTTTCGGCATCCGCGCCGCCGTAGTTACTCGGCTGCCGGCGTGAGCTTGCGGCCGTAAGCGCGGCGCCGTCTAGCGTTTACTTATGCTGAAGCGCTGGGCGGCTCTGCCGCGGAATACCCGATGGTTGCTCGGCTCGATCGCCGCTGTGGTCCTGGCGCCGTTGGTCGTGTGGGCGCTGTTCGTGCCAGCGGCGGACTGGCTCGCGCACCACGACGTCGGCTCGGTTAAGGGATCGCTCCACGAGACGGCACTGGATAACGCGCGGGGCCGGCGGCTGACGCTTAGCGCTGGCCTGTTCGCCGCCGGGGCGCTGATCTTCACCGCGCGGAACTTCACCCTGTCCCGAGAGGGGCAGGTGACCGACCGCTACACCAAGGCGATCGAGCAGCTCGGCTCAGGTCAGCTGGACGTGCGGGTTGGCGGCATTTACGCGCTGGATCGCGTGGCCCGCGACTCTGAGAGAGATCACCCGACCGTGATGGTGGTTCTCAGCGTTTTAATCTTGGAACACTCACATGAGCAGTGGCCGCCACCAGAGCACGAGAACGACCCCGCACCGGCCCGTAAAACGCGCCCCGACGTTCAAGCCGCCATCGGGGTGATCGGGCACCGGGATCCAGAGCGCGACATCCACGTCATTGACCTCACCGCAGCGACCCTCAGTTACGCGAACCTCGACGCCATGAATCTCACCAGCAGCCGAAGCAGGCATATTAACTACGCAAAGAAGAACGAAAAGGCGTGGCTCGGTGGTGTCAACCTCAGTGACGCCACCCTCAAATGGGCGAACCTGACCGGCGTATTTCTCCAAGGCGCGAACCTCGCCCGGGCGCAACTCACCGGCACTATCCTCAGGGATGCGGACCTCACGGGCGCGTGCCTAACGGATGCTGACCTCCGGCAAGCGGACCTGACTGGAGCGATCCTGACTGGTACGGAGCTGACCGGCGCGATGGCCGGCGACGTGAAATGGCCCGGAAACGGTTCAGTTCCGGCGGGCTGGGAACTGGACCCCGGTTCGCACCGACTGGTCCAGACGAGCCTAGGGCCCTAATCTGGCAGAGGCGAAGATTTGACGACGAGGAACCAGGCGTGGAACTCAATGCCGGTGTGGCCGCTGGCCGAGGGGATCATGCCGAGGGCCCCCGCCGGTACGCGGTTTCATGATCTGAGGCACTTCTACGCCTCAACGCTGATCGCGTCCACCCTCAACCCCAAGGTGAAACCCAGGTCAAAAACCTAGGGGTGGGTGAGCCGGCCTGTAGGCCGGGTTCTGTGCGCCCGCTTGCGCGGGGCGGCGGTCATCCATCTGGGACTGCCGTTGCCGGCAGCCTCGTGCGGTCTACCCGCGAGCATCGGGCGGGCCGCCCTCGATCGCTCGCGCAGGGAGCCGCTGGCTCCCCTCTTGACCTTGCTCCGGGTGGGGTTTACCGAGCCGCCGCAGTCACCTGCGGCGCTGGTGGTCTCTTACACCACCGTTTCACCCTTACCCCGGCTGACGCCGGGGCGGTCTGATTTCTGTGGCACTGTCCCGCGGGTCACCCCGGGTCGGCGTTACCGACCACCCTGCCCTGTGGAGCCCGGACCTTCCTCACCGGGCTTGCGCCCGGCGCGACCGCCCGGCCGACTCACCCGTGCTCAGGATACGCCGGATGCCACCGGGCTCGCGTAGCGAACCGAACCGGCGCCGGCGAACGACGCCAGCGATTCGATCGCCGCCGCCACCGGGGGCATCCGCCATCGATCCGGCCGAACCCTCCTCGGCGAACACCCCCTCGACGACGAGCTCGCCCCGCTTGCGGTCCGTCCGCGGCACCACCCGGCCGATCAGCCGCTCCCCCGCCAGTACCGGCATCACGTAGCAGCCGAAGCGCCGCTTGTGCTTCGGCACGTACATCTCGTTGCGGTAGGCGAAATCCCAGAGCCGCTCGGTCCGGTCCCGGTCACAGATCAGGTTGTCGAACGGGGACAGCAGCGTGGTCCGCGGCCGCCACTGTTCGTCGAGCAGGCCGAGCGCGTCCCGGTGCACCCACCACTGCTCGCTGCCGCCCTCGACCCGGACCGGGCGGGCCCAGTCCATGCGCTCCAGGTCAAGCCCTGGATAGCGGCCGATGGTGAAGTGCCGCTCGACGTCTCGCGCCCGGGCGACGCCCAGGGCGCGCAGCGCGTGCCCGGCCGCCTGGGCCACGAGTTCCTCACGTGGCAGGTCCACGGCCGCCGGAAAGTCGGCCAGCCCCCACAGCCGGCGCACCCCGTCCCGGCCCGCGACCGTGATGACGCCCTGCTTCCACAGGGTGTCCAGCATCCGCTCCACGTTCCGGCCGTTGGTCCAGCCGGTCGACGTCCAGGCCATGGCGGAGCGATCCTCGATGGCGTCGCCGGGCAGCGGCCCGGCGTCCCGCAGCCGGTCCAGTACATAGCGACGGAAGTCATCGTTCGCTGCCAGCCATTCCCGCATCCGCTGGTTTTCGATGGCCCCGTACGCGCGCATCATGACGCGGTGGATCGGGTAGTCCTCGGTAAGCACTATCGAGGCGGCGTGCGCCCAGTACTCGAACAGCCAGCGCTCCCGCCACAGCAGCGTGTCCAGGTCGTCCCGGTCGAAGCCGCCGAGCCTGCTCCACAGCACCAGCAAGTGGCTGCGTGCCACCACGTTGACCGGGTCGATCTGCAGGACCCGCAGCCCGCGCAGCACCTGCCGCATCCCGTCGATGCCAGCGAGGGCCGGCGGCCCGGCCAGGTGCTGGCTGCGGACAGCCAGCCGCCGCGCCTCCCCCAGGCTCAGCATGAGGTCGTCTGCCACAGCCCCATTCTCCGAGATCTGGGTACCGAACCGCCGACGGCCGATGGCTGCTGGTCGCCGTCAGCAGTTCGGGTTGGACCGGATCGGGCCGGCGAAGGCCCCGATGGTGCCTGGTCCGACCGCGCCGTACTGGGCGTCGCCGCCGAAGGTGTTGCCGTTGCGCATGTTGCCGAACTCCCAGACGCACGCGCCGCCGACTCTGGCCTGCGTCCAGTACGGGAAGAAATGCCCGGGACCCTGCGGCGGGAGCACGCAGCCGGAGCCCGAGTTGAGGTCGCAGTTCGTGTTCAGCTCGCTCGCGCTGGTGTCCGTCATGAACTGGACCTGGGGATATCGATGGCCGCCATTGGTGGTGGGTTGCAACTGCAGGAACGTCGACGGGAACCGGTCCGGTACCACCGAATCCGGCCAGTCCGGGTAGTACGGCGTGCCGTCAAAATCCAGATCGCCGACGGCGTCGAAGAAGACATCGCAGCCGGTCACCAGGTTCGGCGCCGCGGTCCCCCCGTGCGTGTCGCCGAACTTGAAGCACGGCGAGTCGTCCGGTTCGAGGTTGGGATCCTCCGCGCCCTTCTCGTACGGGCCATGGCAGTTCAGGAAGTAGGTGTCCGTGAAGGTGCCTTCGGTGACCACCCCGCTGCCAGTGACCGACGTGCACGGCTCGAAGTGGCCGAGCTCGAACTGGTCATTGATCATGTAGGGCCCGATGCCCCACGGAATGATGTTCTGCGCCCGCGCGGACGAATATTCCGGCTGGAAGTTGAACGGCGTGCCGGAGCAGTCAGCCGGGCTGGTGTTCATGAAGCCGTTGGCCGGCGAAGCGATCATGAAACCGCTCTGCCCGGTCGTGAGATCGGTTTCCTTCGCTTCGAGCGCACGGCCACCCGGGATCTTCGCGTTGAACATGCTCAGCTTGATCGCGTCGCCCGGGTTCATCAGCAGGGTGCGCGCGTTCGGCGTGACCGAGGTGAGATCGCTCAGCTGCGGGCTGGGTGGCCCAGCGGGCACGCCGTTGGTCTGGATAAAGGCGAAGTTAGCGGGTTCTGTGCAGTCCGGGTTGCAGGTTCCGTCGGCGGCGCACTCCAGGCTGTCGATGGTCAGGGCCGAGCACCAGTGCGTGTTGTCGCAGCTGATGCTGTCGGCGAAGGGGGCGAAGCCGGGCGGGTAGAACTGCAGCTCCACGAACGCCGCGCCCGCGCCCGGATAGGTGCCGTTCGGCGCGTTGGCGTCGGATTCGGGCGTGCACGGCAGCATCGGCGTGGACTGCGGATCGCAGACCGTGGTCGAGGTCCAGGGGGCGACGGTCAGCTCGAACGTGTGCGTCACGTCGCGCCCGGGATGGCGCACGGTCGGCAACGCCAGCGGCTCGACCGGAAGGCGTTCGGTCATCGAGTAGTTGCTGCCCGAACCTGGCTGGTTGGAGAGGAAGCGGACGGACGGCTCGTCGTGCCCGATGTATTGGCCGTTGTCCTCGAACCGCCCCTCGTCGGTCCCTCGCGGGTCGGTGCACTGCAGGGCGCGCTTGACCGGCTTCTGGATCGGGCTCAGGCCGTTGCAGTCAAGCCCGCCGATCTTGTTCGGGCGGACGCCGGCATTCGCCGCGGGCGCGGCCTTGGCTGTGGCGCGGACCCGCACGGAGGAACAACGGCCCGCGGGAGCGGATCGGGTCGCCGGGGCGCTAACCGAGGCCGTTCGGCCGCTGGGCGGGGCGGGCGCGCCGGTCGAACTCTCGCTGACCGGAGGCAAGGATTCCAGGCTCGTCGCCGCCGCCCTGGCTGCGGCGCGGGTGCCGTTCCGCGCCCGCACCCACGGCTTCGCCGGCCATCCCGACGTGGTCGTGGCGGGCCTGATCGCCGACAGGCTCGGGGTGGAGCACACCGTCACCCAGCCGAGGCCGCCGGGGACGCCGGACGAGGCTGACGTCCTCGGCCGGCTCCGCGCGGCCGTGCTCGTGTCCGACGGGATGCTGTCCGCGTTCGAGAACGTGGGCCGGCCGGACCCGCAGGCGGCCGATCGGCCGGCCGAGGCGGGCGGCCATGGCGGCGAGCTACTGCGGGGCGGCTACGCGCAGGCCGCGTGGCGCACCCCGGCCGCCGCGGGCACCCCGGCCGCCCCGGCCGCCGCGGGCGTCGCGGGCGTCGCGGCGGCGCCCCTGAGCGCCGCGGCCGCCGCCGAACTCTTCCGCCGGATGACCACGCGCCGCCTGAGCCTGCTCCGCCCGGGCCCGGCGCGAGCGTACCTGGCCAGCCTAGCGTGGCCGGCCGCGACGCTGGCCAGGGGGCCGCTGGCCGCGCTCGATGACTTCTACCTGGTGAACCGGGCAGGCCGGTGGTCGGCCGCCGCCCGGCAGGCGTACCTGCTGCGGTCACGGCTGATCCAGCCGCTGTTCGCGGACCGCGTGGTACGGGCCGCGCGGGCGGTCCCGCTCCGCTACCGGATGAGCGACCGGCTGCACCGCGACGTGCTCGGCGTGCTCTGCCCCGAGCTACTGAGCCTGCCGCTGGCGTGCACGCCCTGGCATGGCGAGCCGCTCACCGTGGCGACCGTGCTGACCGCTCCGCCGGGGGCTGCCGCCGCCGACTGGCGGCTGGATTACCGCGACGCCGTGGCCGGGTTCCTGCGCGGCTACGTCCTGGACCACGGCGAGGCGAGCCCGGTGTTCGGCGTCGTCCGCCGCAGCGCCGCCGAGCGCCTGCTCCGCGCGCCGCAGGCCGACCGGCACGGGGCCTGGGCGCTGGCCACCCTGACCGCCCTGCTGTCCGGTGACTGGCTCAACGCCCGCGAGCCGGCCAGCCAGGCGCTGCTCAGATAGGCGCTGCTCAGCCGCGGCCGTATCTAGTCTCGGCCTGCCAGAAGTACAGCACGCCCGCGACGAGGGTGACGACCGCCCAGCCGGCCCCGGCCAGCCACAGCTCACTGGTGGCGAAGTCGGGATGGCAATAGGCCTGCAGCGACGGAGTCTTCTTCACGGCGAAGATCGCGCACCGCGCCGCGTTGTACGGCTTGGCGCCCGGCGCGTCGGCCCGGAAGGTGGCCATGATGGCGTACCTGGTCAGCGAGATGTACACCGCCGCCGGATTGAAGGACAGCACGTTCTTGGCCCACTCCGGCAGAGCGGCGGGCAGCGAGGCGATGCTGTACATGACCCCGCAGAAATACCGCCAGACCCGCAGCAGGAACGGGACCAGCTGGCTGATGTCCTGTGCTCCCGCGCCGAACCTGGCCATGATCAGCGCGGCACCCACGTTGAAGGTGGCCTGCATCAGCAGGGCCGGGAGCAGCAGCAGCCAGTACCAGGTGAGCGGCTCGCCGGTGCCCAGCACGATGGCGAACAGCACCGCCATGGACAGCAGCAGCTGCTGGAACTCCACCAGCACGTACGCGAGCGGCAGGCAGGCGTGCGGGAAATGCAGCGCGCGTATCAGCGTCATATTCGCCCGCATCACCGTTGAGCCGACCACGATCGACCGCTCGGTGAAGGCGAATATGAAAACCCCGGTGACCAAATAGGCGGTGTAATTGCTGATGCCCCGGTTGGCCTTGAAAAGGATCCCGAAGATCAAGTAATACACGGCCGAGTTGAGCAGTGGGGTCAGCACCTGCCAGAGCTGGCCGAGCCGGGCCTCGGTGTACATCGACACGTTGCGCGCCGTGGCGTAGGCGACGATGAAGTGCCGCCGCTGCCACACCCTGGCCAGGTAAGATACCAGCCCAGGCCGGGCGGAACTCGGCCGCAGGCCGTACCGCGCGGCCAGCCCGGCCAGCGACTCCCCGGCCGCCGGCTCGTCGTCGGCCACCTCCGCCAGCTCGTCCCGCAAGCCGCCCGGAGCAATCAGCCGCCCGCGGTTTCCCATGGCTGTGGAGTTTATGAAAACGACGGCGGCCAGCGCGGAAATCCGAGGCCCGCGGCAAATCATTCGCCCGGAATTTGATATCCAGTAACCCACCGTACCCATGACCATCTTATTCGGGCCGAACGGCCGTGGTTTACCGGACTCCATAGCGCCAGGCGCGCCCGGTACAGCAGCCGTACTTCCGGTTGTGACCTGCGGCTGAGCGTGCCGGGCTAGCGGTTTGGCCGGACATGGGGCAGCCGCTTCGTGATCATGTGCTTGTGAGGACAACAAAATCAGAAGCGGCTGCGGCTGCCAGCATAGGCGTCCGGACGGCGGGGCGGGAACGGGACGAGCTGCTGGGGGCGCTGCGCTCGTGCTTCGCGCGGGGCGAGGTGTTCACGCAGGCCGGGAAGTACGTGAACGCGCTGATGAGCGACCTGAAGGACCGGAACGGGTGGGCGATCGCGAAGTTCGTCGGGGACAGGACGCCGGATAAGACGCAGCGCCTGCTCAGCCGCGCGGTCTGGGACACGGCTGCGGCGATGAGCGTCGTGCGGAGGTTCGCGGCGTCCGGGCTGGAGTCAGCAGCGCGGAAGCAGGGCCGGCGGAAGGGCCGGCTGACGGTGCTGGCCCTGGATGAGACGGGGCAGGAGAAGAAAGGCGAATGCACGGCCGGCGTCAAGCGCCAGCACATGGGGTGCGCGGACGGCGTGGCGAACGGGATTAACACGGTGCACGCGTCGCTGGTGCGGGAGGACACCGGGCACGCGCTGGTCGGGTTCCGGCAGTGGATCCCCGAAGAGCACGTCACGGATCCCGTGAGGTCCCTGCGCGCCGGACTGCCGCTTGACCTGCGGTTCCGCACGAAGGGTGAGCTGGCGATCGAGATCTGCCAGGAGGTCGCCGCCGACGGCGTCACGCCCGATTTCACCTGCGGGGACGAGGTCTACGGCGCCTGCACGAAGCTGCGGGAGCACCTGGAGCAGGAAGAACAGGCGTACGTGCTGCGGGTACCGAAGAACTTCCGGTTCACCATGCACAGCGGCACCGTCCTGACCTGCGAAGAAGCAGTAACCAAACTGCTGAAGTCCCCGCGCCGCTGGGAAGTCCGCTCCGCCGGCAAGGGATCGAAGGGCAGCCGCTGGTACGCCTGGGCCTGGATCGGCACCGCCTCCGGCACGCACTCGGTGCTCGTGCGCCGCCACCTGAAGACCGGTGAGCTGGCCTTTCACTACTGCTACGTGCCGGAAGGGCAGCCGTGCAGCAAGGCGCGGCTGATCAGGGCCGCAGGGCTGAGGTGGCCGGCCGAGGAAGGATTCGAGTTCGGGAAGGACCAGTTCGGGCTGGACGAGTCCCAGGTCAGGCTCTACACCGCGATCGCCAGGCACACCGTCCTGACCTGCGCCGCCCTCGCGATCTGCGCCGTCACCGCCGCTCTGCTCCGCGACGAGACCGACACGCAGGCACCGCCGCCGACCCGCCCGGACCAGCTGCCGCCCGCCGACCCCGGCCTCATCCCGCTCACCGTCCCGCAAGTCAGGCGGCTGCTCGCCGCCGCGACCGCACCGTCATGGCCACCGGAACACGAGGACCAATGGGACACCTGGACCCGCCACCACCAGGCCCGCTCCCGCTGGTTCCACAAACGCGCAAGACTCGCCCGCAACACCGAGATCTCCCAGGCCAGCTAACGAAGTACGGCTGCCGTACCGGCCGCGGTGCCGCCGCACCGCGACCCGGCCTAGCGGTCAGATTGTGAGATTGACGGTGTAGCTGAACGAGGTGACCGGAATCTCGACCTTGCGCATGGACACCACCTCGCTGGCGGTGCTGCCGGTGTTCCAGCACCACTCGAAGGCGTCGTTCGGCACCTGCGTGCCGAACTCTCCCGACCACTGGTGCCCGGAATTGTCGTGCGCGAAATAGAAGTACTTGGCCCCGTTGCTCAGGCCGCCGTGTGCCGTCACGTTGCCGCCGGGATTTACCTGCCACCACCCTTGCTTCATCCAGGCGTCACCGCCAGAGCCGCAGCTCGAGTCGTTGAACGCGATAACCACCCAGATCGGCCCGGGCGTGCTGTTGCTGAACGACAGGCTCACGGGGTCACCCCCGCGTTCGCCGCGGGCCCGCGAGGCGGATCCGCCGGCAGTCCGGGGTTCTTGTCGTCGGCTGCGGGCGCGACGCCCGGGCGGTGGTCGGCGCCGCTTGCCGCGGCACCCCTGCTGACCCGGGGTGCCACGGTCCCCCCCTGGACGCCTTTCTCGGCCGCCTCTTCGTCGGTCCATTCCCGCACGAGCTCAGAATCCGTCATAAGGGCTCCCCCCCTTGTCCGGGCGATATCAGATCGCTCGATGTTACGCCGGTGAAATCAGCCTAAACTCGCGCATTGACGCTGGCTAGGGGGTTTTGAAACGGCGGTTTACGCGTGGTGCTGAGTGTTTCAGGAGTTATCGAATCCCATTTAGGTGCGCGGTGTCGTTGAATGACCTCAACACGGCGGGGCCGTCGGCGTACCAGTCGATCTCGCAGAGGGCCGCGACGTCCAGGTGCATGCGGAAGAGCGCGGCGGGCGGGGCGAGCAGGGCGGCCGCGACCAGGGTCTTGATCGGGGTCACGTGACTGACGATGAGGACGGTCTGCCCAGCCCGTTCGGCCAATACCCGGTGCAGGGCGGCGGTGACCCGCTCGCTGACCTGGGCGAAGCTCTCACCGCCAGGCGGCGCGACTGAAGGATCGGCCAGCCACGTGGTCACCTCCGCCGGCCAGCGCTCCCGCACCTCGGCGAAGGTGAGGCCCTCCCAGGCACCGAAGTCGGTTTCCCTGAGGCCGTCGTCGGTCAGCACCGGGATGCCGGTGACCGCGGCGACCTCCTCGGCCGTGCGCACCGTGCGCTTCAGCGGCGACGCCACGATCGCGTCGATGCCCGCCGACGCCAGTCGCTTGGCGGCGGCGGCCGCCTGCCGGATCCCGGCGTCGGTAAGCGGCGCGTCGGTCAGGCCGGCGTACCGCTTCTGCACCGACATCGGCGTCTGCCCGTGCCTAAGCAGCAGGGTGACCGTGGGCTCGCCCTGGGCAGAGATCCAGTTGGTCCTGGGGCGCACCTAGAGGCCAGACTCCGGGGCGCGAACCAGGATCCGCCTGCACTCCTCGCACCGGACCACCTCGTCGGGCGCCGAGCCCCGGATGACGTTGAGGTCCGCCGCGTTGAGGCTCAGGTGGCATCCCTCGCACCGGCCGGCCCGCAGCATGGCCGCGCCGACGCCCTTGGTCTTGCGTATCTGGTCGTAAAGCGCGAGCAGGTCGGCGGGCACGTCGGCGGCGATGCTAGCGCGCTGATCGGAGGCCTTGGCCGCCTGCTCGTCGATCTCGGCGAAGGCCGCGTCCCGCCGCGCCGCCACCTCGGCCATCTCGCCGCCGATGCTGTCCCGTCCGGTAGTCAGCTCATCCCGCTGGCTCTCGAGCGTCTCGCGCCGCTCCATCAGCTCGAGCACGACCTCCTCTAGGTCGCCCTGCCTGCGATGCAGGTTCTCGATCTCTGACTGCAGGCTCGCGAGCTCACGCGCGGCCGAGACCTGCCCGGCGTCCAGCCGGGCCCGGTCCCGCTCGATCCTGGTCCGGACCTGGTCCACGTCACGTTCGGCCCGGTTCTGCTCCCGGCTCAGGTCGCCGAGCTCGGTTTCGGTCGCCACCAGGGCGTCCTTGAGCTCGCCGGCCCTGGTTTCCAGGCCGGCCAGCTCGGTAACTTCGGGTAGGCCGCGCCTGCGGTGGTCGAGGCGGCCGAGCTCGGCGTCCAAGTCGGCCAGTTCGAGCAGGCGGAGCTGGATCTGCGGTGATGCCTTCACGGGTCCCAACGTTAGTCGCCCCGGAGGACTGTGTCGCGTGGTAGACCTGCGCCATGGAGATCCCTCACGTCAGCCGGCCCCACATGCCGGGTTACGGCATCGCCGGACCGACCGAGGGCAGCGGACTCCTGCACTGGTCGTGGGCGGCGGAGCGGCTGACGGCGGCGCGCAACTACTGGGTCGCCACGGTCTGGCCGGACGGACGGCCGCACATCATGCCGGTCTGGGGCATGTGGGACGACAGCACGCTGTGGTTCACGAGCAGCGCCGGTTCCCGGAAGGTCCTTAACCTGACCGCAGACCCGCGGTGCTGCGTCACCACCGAGGACGCCGCGGATCCCGTGATCATCGAGGGCACCGCGCACATCTCCACCGAACTGCCCGTGCTGCGCCGGGTGGTCGACCTGATGAACGCCAAGTACCGGACGGACTACCGGGTCGACTTCCTCGATCCGGCCAAGAACGCCACCATCGGGGTCCGGCCCCGCCGGGTGTTCAGCATGCGGGCCGGCGACTTCGCCGGATCCCCCACACGCTGGACCTTCGAGGAGTAGCGGTAATAAGAGCGCAACCTTCGCGGAGCTAACGAAACGCCGTAAGCAGGTAGCGTGGAAGCGCGCTTACCCGCGACATTCCGCCATGAGATCAGCTTCCGCCTCCGCAGGCCACCAGCCCCGGGCTCCATATGCCCTGGCCGGGGCCGTGGCAGGCATGCTCGCGGCGGCGGTCGCGATCGGCGCGGCACAGCTCGTCGCCGGGCTCACGGTCCCGGCCAGCTCGCCGGTAATCGCGGTCGGCCAGGCCGCCATCGACCTCACGCCGCCGCCGGTCAAGGACTTCGCCATCTCCGCGTTCGGTACGGCGGACAAGACCGTGCTGCTCGGCGGGATCCTGGTGGTGCTCGCCCTGTACGCCGCCGTGGTCGGCATCCTGGCGGTGCACCGGCTGGCATTCGGCATGTGGGGGCTCGGGCTGTTCGCCTTTATCGGCCTGATGGCCGCCGTGACCAGGCCCGACTCCACAGCGGAGTACATCTGGCCCAGCCTGGCCGGCGCGGCGGCCGGGGCGTTCGCGCTGGCCAGGCTGGCCGGCGCGGCGAGACGGCTGCCCCGGGCGCGGCCGCGCGGCCGCGCCGGCACCGGGCCCGTGCCGCTAGGCCCGTCCAGGCCCGCGCCGGAGACCCTGACCCCGCCGGACCTGCCGGTTCCCCCGGCCGAGCCGGTTCCCCCGGCCGCGGCCGGACCCGGTCCGAAGGCGGCCGGCAGCCGTCCCGGGGCGGCCACGCCCGGACAGCCGAACGGTCCCCGGGAAACCCCCGGGGACGCCACGGATTACTCCTTTACCTTCCTTCCCAACCCCGACGACCCCGGGCCGCCCCGCGGGCCTGACCGGCGGCGGTTCCTGGTCAGCAGCGGGATAGCCGCGGCCGCCGCGGCCGCCGGCACATTCGCCGGGCGCGAGCTGGCCACACGGCGCGACGTCACCCTGGCGCGGAACGCGCTGCACCTTCCCCGGCCAGCGGTTACCGCACCACCGCTCCCGGCAGGCAGCGACCTGCACATCCCCGGCCTCAGCTCGTTCATCACCCCCAATGACAGCTTCTACCGGGTCGACACCGCCCTGCTGCTGCCCCAGGTGGACCCGGCGACCTGGCAGCTGCGGATCCACGGGATGGTGCAGCGGGAGGTCACCATCACCTTCGCCGAGTTGCTCAGGCGCCCGCTCATCGAGGACTACGTCACGCTTACCTGCGTGTCCGACCCCGTGGGCGGCCCCTACGTGGGCAACGCGAAGTGGCTCGGGGCCAAGCTGGCCGACCTGATCAGGCAGGCCCGCCCGCGGGCGGGCGCCAGCCAGCTGCTGTGCACCTCGGTCGATGGGTTCACCTCGGGCACTCCGCTGCAAGTCGTGCTGGACGGACGGGACGCGCTGCTCGCCGTCGCGATGAACGGCACGGCGCTGCCCGTGGAGCACGGCTTCCCGGCGCGGATGGTGATCCCCGGCTTGTACGGCTACGTGTCGGCGACCAAGTGGGTCACCGACATCGAGGTCACCACGTTCGCCGCCGCCACGCCCTACTGGGCGGAACGCGGCTGGTCACAGCAGGCGCCGATTAAGACCGAGTCCAGGATCGACGTACCTGCGATCGGCTCGACGCTGCGTCCGGGGCCGACGCAAGTGGCCGGGGTGGCCTGGGCCCAGCACAAGGGCGTCGCCGCCGTCGAAGTCCGGGTCGACCGCGGCCCGTGGCACGAGGCGCGGCTGGCCGCGGTCCCCGACATCGATACCTGGCGGCAGTGGGTATGGGAATGGCAAGCCACCCGGGGCAACCACCTGCTCGAGGCCCGCGCCACCGACAAGACCGGCTATACCCAGACCGCGGTGCAGGCCCAGCCGCCGCCGAACGGCGCCTCCGGCTACCCCTCCGCCGCCGTCACCGTCCGCGGATCCTGATCTATGAGCAGGTCGCGGAACCTGCGGGCGAACAGGTACGCATCGCCCGGCCAGCGGGCGGACACATAGTTACGGTCGTGCACCGTGAAGGCGGGGCCGTCGTCGGCGGCGGTGCCGCGCGCCGACAGCGTGACCGGCCCGCGCTCGAACTGGGTGTCCGGGTCGGCCAGCGCGGCCCGCACCTCGTCCTCGACGTAGGCCGGGTAGGTGCGGTAGTAGCGGCCCAGCCGCCACGCGGTTGACACGTAGGCCGAACGCTCCATGTACTTCGGCAGGCAGGTGGTGCGGCGGTCGGCCAGGACGCTGCGCCCGGTGCCCGGGTCGCGGGTGCGCGCCAGCACCAGGACGCCGTGGCAGATCGCGCCGACCGGGCGGTTCAGCCGCCAGAACCGGGCGACCTGCTCGCTGAGCACGGGCGAGCCGAGGTACTGCCGCATACCGGGGGCGTGCCCGCCCGGCAGGAGCAGCCCGTCGAAGCCGGCCGGGTCCAGGTCGGCCCAGCCCGCTGTCGCGCCGAACTCCGGCGCCTGGACCAGCTCGTAGTACCGCTTCCTGGCCTCTGGCGCCGCGCCGAGCCGGCCGAACAGCACGCCGGTGAGCAGCCGGGGATCCGCGGCAGGTACCGTGCCCGCCTTCTCGGTGGCGAAGATTACCTCGTGGCCGGCCTCGCGCAGCACCGCCCATGGCACCGCAACCTCAGTGACGTCGAAGTCCCGGTCCGGCAGGGGCAGCAGCACGCGCACCGCGCCATCATCTCATTCGCTACGGTTGGGCGGGGCGGAGAGAACGGAGGCGTGATGAGCACGGATGCTGAGTTCGCCCGGCTGGCCCGCGAGTACCTCGACGACCGGGCCGAACGGCACCCGGACGCCGCCACCGGCCTGGGCGACCACCGGCACGACGCCCGCCTGCCCGACTCGTCGGCGCGGGCCCTGGCCGACGAGCGCCGCGCGCTGGACGGCTGGGCCGCCCGGCTCGACGCGCTCGACTGCGGCGCCCTGTCGGCCGAGCACCAGGTGGACGCCGCGATGATGGCGGACAGCGTGGCCCGGCGGGTGTTCGAGATCGGCGAACTGCGCGAGCACGCCTGGAACCCGCTGCTCGCCAACCCGGGCAGGGCCCTCTACCAGCTGCTGGCCCGGGACTTCGCGCCGCTGCCCGACCGGCTGGGTTCGGTCGCCGGGAGGCTGGCGGAGGTTCCCGGGGCGCTGGCCGAGGCCAGGCGGCAGCTCGGGCGGATGCCCCGGGTACACCTGGAGACTGCGATCGGGCAGTTTGACGGCACGATCGGGCTGGTCAGCAAGGAGATAGACGCCGCGCTCGAGGTCGCGCCCCAGTGCGCCGCCCAGCTCGCGCAGGTCCGCCCGGCCGCGTTGGAGGCGCTGACCGGGCACCGGGCCTGGCTGTCCGCGCAGCTCGCTGAGGCGGACGGCTTCGCCGATCCGAGGATCGGGCCGGAGCGGTTCGCCCGGAAGCTGTCGCTCACGCTGAGCGCCGCGGCGGACGCGGACACCATCCTGGCCCGGGCCGAGGCCGACCTGGACCGGGTCAGCGAGCAGATCACGGAGCTGGCCGCGAAGATCAGCGGCGCGGCCGGGCCCGGCGTCGTCCGGCAGGTGCTCGGCCGGCTGGCCGAAGACGTGCCAGAAGACGCCACGATCCTGGAGTTCTGCCAGGCGGCCCTGGCCGCGCAGACCGCGTTCGTGACCGACCGCCGCATGATCACGGTCTACGACGACCCGATCGAGCTGATCCCGATGCCGGAGATCGACCGGGGGGTCGCGGTGGCCTATTGCGACTCCCCGGGCCCGCTCGAGCCGGTGCCGCAGCCCACGTTCATCGCGGTCTCGCCGACACCCACCGACTGGACGGCCGAGCGGGTCGCCTCGTTCTACCGTGAGTACAACCGGCACCTGGTGCACGACCTGATGGTGCACGAGGCCATGCCCGGCCACTACCTGCAGCTGCAGCACTCCCGCCGGTTCTCCGGTTCGGACACCGCGATCCGGGCGGCGCTGCGGTCAGGGGCGTTCACCGAGGGATGGGCGGTCTACGCCGAACGGATCATGACGGAGCAGGAGTACCCGGGTGAGGGCGACCCGCGCGCGGTGCGGATGCAGCAGCTCAAGATGCAGCTCCGGATGACCATCAACGCGATCCTGGACGCCAGGATCCACGCTCATGGCATGACCGAGGCCGAGGCTATGGCGCTGATGGCCGACCGCGGCTACCAGGAGGAGGGCGAGGCGGCAGGCAAGTGGCGGCGGGCCCAGCTCACTTCGGCCCAGCTGTCCACGTACTACGTCGGGTACTGCGAGGTCTCCGACCTGGCGGCCGACCTCAGGGCGGCCGACCCCGGCCTGACCGACCAGCAGCTGCACGACCGGATGCTGGCGCACGGCTCGCCGCCGGTCCGGCTGCTGCGCACGCTGATCGCGGCGTAGCGCTGCCCGTACCTAGACCGGTTCCGCCGTCAGGGGTCCCGATCTAGGTACGTAAATGGGTTATTCCACCAACGCGGTCCGGTGACCTAGAGGCCAGACTGAAAATAGCTGGGCCGCTCCGGAGGGAACCTCCGGCAGCGGGATCCGCGGTCGGTGCTGAGAGCGGTCCAGCCTTACCGGCTAGCTTCCCTGACCCTCCTGGTCAGGCCTTCTGGACCCGGCGGCCGACCCGGGCTTCCTGGCTGTGCGGGGGATGGCGATCTGAGTCCGTTGCGGCGACGGCTGATCGCGAGTAGAGCATCCGCTCGGCCAGGGACCAGGCCAGCGAGGTGAGCAGGTAGATCCCGGCCGCCAGCGGCGCGAACGCGGCGATGACCACGGTCAGGTACGGCAGCACGCTGACCAGCAACCCGGGGATGCCCGTGGCCCCCGTGGCGGGCGTGGTCCCCGTGGCGGGCGAGGCGCCAGTCGCCCTGGCCGTCATCAGCCTGCCGAGCCGGGCGGACAGCCAGCACAGGCCCGCCAGCAGCGCGAACAGGCCGAGGAAGACCGCGCCCTGCGCGCTGGCCGGACCGGCGCCGCTCAGCCAGTGCGCGCCGAGCGGCACGCCGAGCAGGTCGTGGGTGAGCAGTGTGTTCGCCGTCCCGCCGACCGTCGGCGACCGGAACAACAGGTACATGACCGACAGGAACGGCCACTGGAGCAGCAGCGGGGCGAAGCCGGCGAACATGCTGGTGCCTTCACGCTTATACAGCGCGGACATCTCGCGCTGCAGCCGCTCCGGCTGCTTGCCGTACCGCTGGCGCAGCGCCACCAGCTGCGGGGCCAGCCGGGCCTGGACGGCCTGCCCGCGCAGGGCGCGCAGGCTGAGCGGCATGAGCAGGAGCCGGACCGCCATCGTGAAGGCGATGATCGCGGCGACGGCGGCCAGGCCGCCGAGAACGGGCGTGAGGATACCGGTCAGCCCGGAGACAAGGTGGTACGCGGCGTCCACCGGGACGCCAAGGAAACTCGACATGAGGAAACGGCCTTCCAGCTACGACGGGATATGGGCTGGAGGCGGCCGCGAAATCCGCGGGTCAGCGAGGCTGTTAGCGGGAGCTGTCAGCAGGAAAGGGCGGCCGCCGGGGCCGCCGATGGTGCTCTGGGCCTGGACCGGCCCGCCGCGTCGGGATCGCGCTGGCGCAAGAATGCCGCGCCCCAGGACTTCTCCCGCAGCGCCGAGGCGCGGCGGACCATCGGGAGCGCGGCGGTCGTCCGGGACAGGCTGGCCACCGAGGTGAGCAGGGCCAGAACCGCCGCGAACATGGCCCCGGCCAGGACAGCCGTGGCCAGCGCGGTCAGGCCGGAGGGGCTGACCGCGAGCTGAGCGAGGTCGCGCAGCAGCCCGGCCAGCATGGCCAGCACGCCACCGAGCACCGTCATCGCCACCCCGTCCTGGAGAGGGAATCTGGTTTCAGGTTACGCCGTCAGGCAAGCTCCGCGACCGCGGCCAGCAGGCGGTCGACGTCGGCCTGGTCGTTGTAGTGGACCAGGCCGGCCCGGACCGCACCGCCCGAGTCCCGCAGGCCGAGCGCGCCGGCCAGTTCCCAGGCGTAGTTGTCGCCGTTCCAGACGTTGACCTGGCGCGCGGCCAGGTGCTCGGCGACCTGCCGGGGTGTCCGGCCGGCCACGGTGAAGAACGCGGTCGGGGCCCTGCGGGCGGCCCGGCCGTACAGCGTCACGTGCTCCATCGCGGCCAGGCCGTCGAGCAGCCCGGCGAACAGCGTTGTCTCGTACTCCTCGACGGCGGCCATCGAGGCCAGCAGTCGCTGCCGCCTGGTGGCGGCGACGAGATCCGGCCCGTAGCCGAGCGAGGCGAGGTGCTCCACCGCGGCCACGACCCCGGCCAGGTCGGCGAAGGCGGCGGTGCCGCGCTCGAACCGGCCGGGCACGCCCGCGGGAGCCGGCGCGAGCTTGTCCGGATGAAGGTTGTCGAGCAGGGCCGGGTCGGCGACCACGGTGCCGATGTGCGGGCCGGACCACTTGTAGGCGCTGGTGGCGTAGAAGTCGGCGCCGAGCGCCTCGACGTCCACCGGCACGTGCGGGGTGGCGTGCACGCCGTCCACGTAGACCAGCGCGCCGACCGCGTGCGCGGCCGCTGCGATGGCCGCCAGGTCCGGCCGGGTGCCGACGACGTTGCTGGCCGCGGTGACCGCGACCAGCCGGGTGCGCTCGGACAGCAGCTCACCGTACTGGGCGGCCGGCAGTTCGGTGGTCGCCAGGTCGACCTCGGCCCACCGTACCGTGGCACCGCGCCGCGCGGCGGCCTGCACCCAGGGCCTGATGTTGGCGTCGTGGTCGAGCCGGGACACCACGATCTCGTCCCCTCGCTCCCAGCGCCGGGACAGCGCCTCGGCCAGCCGGTAGGTGAGGGTGGTCATGTTCGGGCCGAGGACGACCCCGTCCGGGCTACCGCCGGTCAGGTCGGCCAGGGCCTGGCGGCACTCGGCCACGATGGAGCCGGAGCGGTCGCTGGCCGGGAAGGTGCCGCCGACGTTGCCGATGCCGCCGCGGTAGGCGTCGGCGATCGCGTCGATGACCGTCGCGGGAACCTGGGTGCCCGCGGCGCCGTCCAGGTAGGCGAATCCGTCGCTCAGCGCCGGGTAGGCCGCCCGGACGCGCTTCACATCAAAGATCACGAACAAAAGACTCTACTCCGGCGCGCCGGCCCGCTCCCGGGCAGTGCCAGCCTGCGCGTACAGTTCCCTGACCCGGCCGGCCAGCGCGGTGAGGAAGCCACAGAACCCGGCCGCGGCCAGCGCCGCGCCGACGGTGACGTCCAGCCGGGCCGCGCCAGTCCACGGCGCGCCGGCAGGCTGGTAACGCAGTACGAACGGCGCGGCGATCAACCACGCCCCGGCGGCGAAGATGGCCGCGAGCCCGGCCAGCGCGAGCCTGTTCACCATGCTTCCTCCTCACCGCAGCCGACCATCAGCAGTTCGGCGCCCGCCACCATGGACTCCATGGACTCCATGGACTCCATGGCCGCCAGGCCGCCGGAGCGGGCGTGCGGGACCGCGGGCATGGCTACTCCGTCCGGCAACGGGTGATAGCCGGGCTGAACGTGCGCGGGCTCTCCGGCCGGGTGCGCCCCCTGGGCAAGCCCGTTCGGCGCCTGACCATTGGCCGGCTCGGCCAGCAGCGGGATGAGCAGCGCCCGCAGCTCGCTCAGCACCTGGCCCGGATCGGGCGTGCGGGCCGCGGCCTCGCCGTCACGCTCGCGCCGCCGCTGCGCCCGGGCCTCCCGCCGGGCCTGCCGCCGCGAGGCCTGAGCCAGGATCCCGTCGGCATGTAGCCTGCGCCGCCAGGCCACGACCCAGCAGGCCAGCGTGACGAGCGACACCACGGCGAGCCCGGCGGCGGTAGCCCAGTCGGCCAGCGCGGCCCGGTGAAGCGCCACCCCGGGCCGGCTTGCGCTCCGGTAGCCGAACGCCACCGGGGCCAGCGCTAGCCAGCCCGCCGCGCATAGACCCAGCGTGGCGACGCATAGCCCGGACAGGTAGCGCCCCATGTGCCCGGGGAACCCAACGAACCCCATCAATTACTCTCCGCTGTTGAGTGATTACACTAAGTTGCAAGGCGCACCACTCTAACACCTGGGACCAGCCCGTATCCCGGCCTGACGCGGCCAGCAGGAAGTGCCAGGGATCGTCGCCGTCCCACCCGGCGAGCTCAGGCCACAGCTGCGGCATGCCGCCGCGCCACGCGGCCTGCACGAGCTCGGGGTCGGCCGGGCGGTAGTCCTTGCCCAGCGACCTGGCCAGGTCCCAGGCGTGCAGGTGCCATTCGGCGCAGGCCGCGCCCGCTATCGCCCCCACGGAGACGTCGGTCCCCCGGTACCTGTGGTGGGTCAGGTCCCAGGACTGCGGCAGCCGCCGCCCGTAGGACCGCGCCGACTCGGCGAACGCCATGATCTGCTCAGGTCCCGGCGCGTCCGGCAGCGCGGCGAGCTCGGCGGCGTTCTGCCTGGCCAGCTTGCGGGCGAGCGAATCGGCGGGCGCGTTGGCCGCCATCAGCCGGGCCAGCCTGCTGGCCGGCGCGTCATCGAGGTACTCGTGATAGTCGTCGGCGACGCAGCGCAGGTGCCCGGCTAGGTCCACGGCGCGCCATTCGGCGCACGGCGTCGACGCGAGCCAGGTCACGTCGCTGAACTGAGCGGCCAGCTCGCAGATCACCGTGACCCCGTCGCGGTAGGCGGCCAAGACCCCCGCGCGGGATACCCGGCTCATCTACGCCTGGGGCGACTGGTACTGCTGCTGCTGCGCTGCACGGTTCCTCCCCTGCCGGCCCACCCGGCAACCGGTTCGCGAAGCCCTCCGGGGCAGCCAGCGTGCCAGAGTTGCGGCCCCCGGACAAGCCGTACGCCAGAAGAAAAATCACGTGACAACCTTCCAGCCGTCCGGTTAACGTCGCAAGTAATGCCCTCTGTTACCCCTTCGCTGGTCACGCACGCCTTCGCCAGGGTACGGCCAGTCGGGGCGCTGTGGCGGCTACGCGGCTACCTGAAGCCCTACCGCACGCAGCTGATCGTGATGTTCGCCGCCGCGCTCGGCGCGGTCGCCGCCGAGCTCATCATTCCGCTCCTGACCAGGGCCGTGGTCGACGGTGCCATCGCGCACAGCGACAAGAGCCTGCTGATCCCGCTGTCCCTGGCGGCGATCGGCCTCGGCGCGTCGATAGGAGTGCTGAACATGATCCGCCGCTGGATCCAGGCCGGCGCGGTCGCGAATATCGAGAAGTCGATCAGGGACGACCTGTACGCCCATCTGCAGCGGCTGCAGGCGTCCTTCCACGACGACTGGCAATCGGGCCAGCTCCTGTCGCGGGCGACGACCGACCTGTCGTCGATCCGCAGGTTCGCGGGCTTCGGCCTGATCTTCCTGGTCACCAACATCATGACGTTCGTCGCGGTGGTGGCGCTGCTGATCCACCTCAACTGGTGGCTTGGCCTGATCACCGGAGTGGTGTTCGCGCCGGTACTGCCGGTCTGCTTCCGATTCGAGAAGCGCTACCGGGTCCTGTCCCGCCGGGTCCAGGACCAGCAGGGCGACCTGGCCACCGTGATCGAGGAGGCGGCCACCGGTGTCCGGGTGCTGAAGGCGCTCGGCCGCGGGCGTCAGGCCTCGGCCAGGCACGACGCCCAGGCCTCGGAGGTCTGCCAGACCCAGGTCGAGAAGGCGGGCCTGCTCGGCTCGTTCTGGGCTCTGCTCGACCTGATCCCGAACGCCATCATCGGCCTGATCATCGTGCTCGGCGCGATCGCGGTCAGCACTCACTCGCTGACCCTCGGCGGCCTGGTGGCCTTCATCACGCTCGCGCTGGAGCTCGTCTGGCCGGTCGAGGCCATGGGCTACATCATCGCGTCGGGCCAGGAGGCGGCGACCGCGGCGCAGCGCGTGCTGGAGATCTTCGACACCGAGCCGGAGATCACCGACAAGGAACCGGGACAGGATGCTCCCGAACGGGCCGGGGTGCGCGCCCTGGCTCCGGGCCGGGGGCCGCGCCGGGCGGTGCCCGGGCCCCGGGAGCACGCTCCCCGGGCGGGTACTCGCGGCCACCTGGTGTTCGACCACGTCGCCTTCGGCTACCCCGGTGCGGCCGAGCCGGTGCTCCGCGACATCGTGCTCGACCTGGAGCCCGGCCAGACACTCGTGCTCACCGGGGCGACCGGCTCGGGCAAGTCGACCCTGCTGCAACTCGTGCCGCGGCTGGCCGACGCGACCTCGGGGTCGGTCCGGCTGGACGGCACGGACGTCCGCGACGTCCCGCTCGAGCGGCTGCGCAAGGCGGTCGGCTGCGCCTTCGAGGACGCGACGCTGTTCTCCGCCAGCGTCAGGGAGAACGTGACGTTCGGCGCGCCGGAGGCGGACGACGAGGCGGTGGAGGCCGCTCTGACCGCGGCGCAGGCCAGGTTCGCCTACGACCTGCCATGGGGCCTCGACACCAGGATCGGCGAGCAGGGCATGGCCCTGTCCGGCGGCCAGCGGCAGCGGATCGCGCTGGCCCGGGCCATCCTGGCCCGGCCGGACGTGCTGATCCTGGACGACCCGCTGTCCGCGCTCGACGTGCACACCGAGGAGCGGGTGACCAGGGCGCTGCACGAGATCCTGGCCGGCTCGACCGCGCTGGTAGTGGCGCACCGGCCGTCCACGGTGGCGCTGGCCGACACGGTGGCGCTGCTGTCCGGCGGGGTGATCGCGGCCAGCGGCAGCCACCGGCAGCTGCTGGCGTCGAACCCGGAGTACGCGGCGCTCATGGACGGGGAAGATCTGGAGGCGAGCGCGTGAGCGCGGATACGAGCGCCTGGCGGGGGGTCGCCGCCGAGAAGGCCGATGAGGTCAGCGCCGGGCTGGCCGCGCTGCTGCGGGAGCGGAGCAGGCGGTTGCTCGGCGACCTGCTGCGCCCGTACCGGCGCGCGGTCATCCTCACGATCTCGCTGATCGTGGTGGAGAGCCTGGCCGCGCTGGCCGGCCCGTGGCTGGTCGGCATCGCCATCGACGCCGGCCTGCCGCCGCTGCTGCACGGCGGGGACGTGGGGCCGCTGCTCGGCATCGCGGCCGCGTTCGCCGTCGCGGTCGCGGTGCAGGCCGTCACCACCCGCATGTTCGTCACGATGACCGGGCGGGTCGGCCAGAAGGTGGTGCTCGAGCTTCGCCGCCGCCTGTTCGCGCACTTCCTCCGCCTGGACGTGGCGTTCCACGAGGACTACACCTCCGGGCGCGTGATCTCCCGGCAGACCTCCGACGTCGAGGCGATCTCCGACCTGTTCGAGGAGGGGCTCGACTCGCTGATCGCGGCCGTGCTGACGCTGCTGCTCGTCGGCACCGGGATGCTCCTGCTTGACTGGCAGCTCGGCCTGGTGGTGCTGGCCGGCTTCATCCCGCTGACCTGGCTGACGGTCTGGTTCCGGCGCGGGTCCGCCCACGCCTACCGTCGCACCAGGGAGACCATCGCGCTGGTCATCGTGCATTTCGTCGAGACGTTCGGCGGGATCAGGGCGGTACAGGCGTTCCGCAGGGAGAAGCGGAACTCCGAGATCTTCTCCGGCCTGGGCCGGGACTACGCCGACGCGAGCACCCACGCCTCCCGGCTCATCGCCATCTACGGCCCGTCCATCTCGCTGGTCGGCAACATCATCACCGGCGTGGTGCTCGGCTACGGCGGGCTGCTCGCGATCGAGGGCAACCTTAAGGTCGGCGTGCTGGCGACCTTCCTGCTCTACCTGCAGCGCTTCTTCGACCCGCTGCAGGACGTGTCGCAGTTCTACAACATCTTCCAGTCGGCGGCCTCCGGCCTTGAGAAGATCTCCGGCGTGCTCGAGCAGGACGCCGCGGTGCCCGAACCGGCGGCGCCCGAGCCGCTGCCGCCCCGGGCGGCCCTGGCCGCGGCCCGCCTGTCCCTATCCCCGGCCCCGGCCGGACGGCAGGTGCGATTCGAGTCGGTGACTTTCGGCTACCGGGACAACCTGGTGCTGCCCGGACTGGACCTGGACATACCGGCCGGGCAGACGGTCGCCCTGGTCGGCGAGACCGGGGCGGGCAAGACGACGATCGCGCGGCTGCTCGGCCGGTTCTACGATCCCCGTTCCGGCCGGGTCACCCTGGACGGGGTCGACCTGCGGCAGTTGCCCGACGCGGTGCTCCGGTCCGAGATCATCGTGATCACCCAGGAGAACTTCCTGTTCGAGGGGTCGGTCGCGGACAACATCAGGCTCGGCCGACCGGACGCGCCCGCCGCGGAGGTGGAGAAGGCGGCCCGGATGATCGGCGCGCACGACTTCATCGCCGCGCTGCCGGAGGGCTACGACACCTCGGTCGGCAAACGCGGCGGCCGGCTGTCGGCCGGACAGCGCCAGCTGGTCTCGTTCGCGCGGGCGTTCCTGGCCGCCCCGGCCGTGCTCGTCCTCGACGAGGCCACGTCGCTGCTCGACATCCCGAGCGAACGGCAGGTACAGGCCGCGCTGCGGACCGTGCTGGCCGGCCGGACCGCGGTCATCATCGCGCACCGGCTGTCCACGGTCGCGATCGCCGACCGGGTCCTGGTCCTGGACCAAGGGCGGATCACCGAGGACGGGCCGCCCGGCGAGCTGATGTCCGGCGACGGCGAGTACGCCGCGCTGCACGCGAGCTGGGCTGCCAGCCTGGCCTAGGGCTGACGCTCAGGACGCGTCCCGGCCCGGCGTGCGGCCGGGCCGGGAGCCCGCGTACCCTATCTGGACATGAGACCTGCGGTCAGGCGGCGGACCAAGCCGAGCAGCGAGGCGGAGCAGCAGTACGAGGCCGACCTGGCGCTTGCCGGGCACCGCGCGGAACTTCTCGACGCCGCCCGCGAGGCGGAGAACCGCTTCCGCCAGGCGCAGGCCCGCCGTGCCCCCGACGCGGAGGTACGCCGCCTGGCCGAGGACCTCGACGCCGCGCTCACCGAGGCGATGCGAGCCGCGTACTCCGCGCAGCGCGCGGAGATCGGCCCCCGCGGCTACGACGACCGGATCTACCGCCGCAAGGCGAGGGCCACGCCCAGGGTGCACGCCCTCACCGCCGAAGCCGAGCGCCTGCTCACCCTGCGGGAGACGCATCGCCTCAACGGCATCCCGGCCGTCGCCTACGCCCCGGAGGCCTAGCCCCGGTCTGGTCCCGGGCTGGTCTCTGCCTGGCCTGCCCTCCGCCCGATCCCCTCTGCCCCTGCCCTAGCCGGCTCATCCGGCACTCCACGCGCCCGCCAGCGGTCCGCGCGTAATAAATTCAGAGGTTTTCGCGGTGAACCGGCGGGCAGGCGTCGACGTCTCCACATGTAGGGGCGGTCATGCTACGGCAGAACACCCAGGGGGGATATGCGAAGCAATCGATTGCTGGAGTTCCGCGTGTCGCTTGCGCCGAACGCCCCGAAGGGGCACAGTTGGTCTAGGCCAATTATATGCTCAACACGATAGCTAAAAACTAAATGTGACAAGCAGTAGGCATAAAGTGTCAGTAGGTAACTAGCGGAAAGCTACAGTTGGCGGTCGGGAAAACGATCAGCATGAGCCATGGGAGTCACCGCACGACCTGCGTCACACTGAACATCAACCGAGAATACGCACGATGAAACAGCCAGGAGGCACTGATATGTGCCCACACACGCCGCCCTGCCCGGCTCCTTCGGCTCCGGATCGCGAAGCGGCGCACACCATTGTCAGCCACCCCGAGCAAGGCTGGAGCCTGCTCTGCAACGGCGTCGTGATCTTCGAGGACACCGGGGAACTGCTGCCTGACGGCGCGTCCATCGAGCCGCACCGGCCCACCGACCTCGCTGCCTTCGACCGTCCGATAGGCGTAACCCACGGAGGCGGGCAGGCGCCAGCGGCCTGAGCCGCCGCATACGGCATCACGGCTAGCCCGGGATGCCTAGGTCTGACGACTCTCTCTTAGCCCCTTTTAACCAGGTCACAGCGCAGCCCTAAAGCACAGTCGGGAGCCATTCGGCCACCGCGGCGACGATAGCCGCTCGATGCCCCTTCAGTGCGTGCGTCTCCCCCGGCACCACGACCACCCGGTCCGCGTCCTGAGCACCGGGAATACCGAACGGGTCACGATCTCCGTTCACTACCAGCACCCTGGCTCCGCCGTCGCGAGCCGCGCGAAGCTCCCCGGCCCGGGAGACCGCCGGTGAACGCCCTGGCGGAGAGAGCGGAAACGCCAGCGCGATCACAGCGCGGGCACCCACCGCAGCGGCGGTGCGGCAGGCCACCCGCGCGCCGTTGCTGCGCCCGCCCTGGACCAGAGGGACGCCTGGCGCCAGTTCCCGCAGCGCGGTCACGATCTCGGCCCAGGCGGCGTCCTGCCGGACCGGCGAACCGGGTGCGCGGGCGCCCCTGACCCGGTATGGCTGGGTGACACGCGCCACCAGCCCGCCCAGCGGCCGTGCCGCGTCGCGGGCGGCCAGCAGGTCGGGCGCCCCGGCGCTGCCGCCCGCGCCGTGGGTGAGCACGAGCAGGAACCGGGCCGCCGCGCCGTCGCCGTCGAGTTCGGCCACCGCGGCTCCGCCCTCGGTGTCGATCCGCACGGGCCCATTGTCCCGCAGCACCGCGATGACCAGCGGCAGGGCCCGGGCTAGACGTTGATGAGCTTCTTCAGGAACTGACCGGTGTAACTCTCCTCGACGGTGACGATGTGCTCCGGCGGGCCGGCGGCCACGACGGTGCCGCCGCCCGCGCCGCCCTCCGGGCCGAGGTCGATCACCCAGTCGGCGGTCTTGATGACGTCGAGGTTGTGCTCGATCACGATGACCGTGTTACCGGTCTCGACCAGGCGGGTGAGCACGCCGAGCAGCTTGCGGATGTCCTCGAAGTGCAGGCCGGTGGTCGGCTCGTCGAGGACGTAGATGGTGCGGCCGGTGGCGCGGCGCTGCAGTTCCGAGGCGAGCTTGACCCGCTGCGCCTCGCCGCCGGATAGGGTCGGCGCGGGCTGGCCCAGCCGGACGTAGCCGAGGCCCACGTCGACCAGCGTCTTCAGGTGCCGGTGGATGGCAGGCACCGGCTCGAAGAACCCGGCTGCCTCCTCGATCGGCATGTCGAGGACCTCGGCAATCGTCTTGCCCTTGTAGTGCACCTGCAGGGTGTCGGTGTTGTACCTGGCGCCGTGGCAGACCTCGCACGGGACGTACACGTCGGGCAGGAACTGCATCTCGATCTTGATCGTGCCGTCGCCGGAGCAGGCCTCGCACCGGCCGCCCTTGACGTTGAAGGAGAACCGGCCCGGCTGGTAGCCACGGATCTTCGCCTCGGTGGTCGCCGCGAACAGCTTCCTGACATGGTCGAAAACGCCAGTGTAGGTGGCCGGGTTGGACCGCGGCGTGCGGCCGATCGGACCCTGGTCAACGTGGACTACCTTGTCCAGTTGCTGAATGCCGGTGATCCTGGTGTGCTTGCCCGGTACCGTCCTGGCGCCGTTCAGCTCGCGGGCCAGGGCCTTGTACAGGATGTCGTTGACCAGCGTGGACTTACCCGAACCCGATACCCCGGTGACGGCCACCATGCAGCCGAGCGGGAACGCCACGTCCACCCCGCGCAGGTTGTGCTCGCTCGCGCCCTTGACCGCGACCTCGCGCTTGGCGTTGCGCTGACGGCGGCTGGCCGGCAGCGGGATCGACTCCCGCCCGGACAGGTACGCCCCGGTCAGCGAGTCGGGACTGGCCAGCAGGTCGGAAACCGGGCCGGAGACCACGATGTTGCCGCCGTGCTCCCCTGCCCGCGGGCCGATATCCACCACCCAGTCCGCTGCCCGGATCGTGTCCTCGTCGTGCTCCACGACGATCAGCGTGTTGCCCAGGTCGCGCAGCCGGAGCAGCGTCTCGAGCAGCCGGTGGTTGTCCCGCTGGTGCAGCCCGATGGACGGCTCGTCCAGGACGTAGAGCACCCCGACCAGGCCCGAGCCGATCTGGGTGGCGAGCCTGATCCGCTGGGCTTCCCCGCCGGCCAGTGTGGCCGAGGCCCGGTCCAGGGTCAGGTAATCCAGTCCGACGTCGAGCAGGAAGCCCATCCTCGCGTTGACTTCCTTGATGATCCGTCCCGCGATCTGCTGGTCGCGGTCGGACAGTTCCAGGGTGAGAAGGAGCTTGGCCAGGTCGCCGACCGGGAGCCCGCACAGCTCGGCGATCGACCTGCCGTCCACCGTCACCGCCAGCGACACCGGCTTGAGCCGGGCGCCGTGGCAGGACGGGCAGGGCACCTCGCGCATGTACCCGGCGAACTTCTCCCGGCTGGAGTCCGACTCCGCCTCGGCGTGCCGCCGCTCGACCCACGGGATCACGCCCTCGAACGTCGTGTAATACGAGCGCTCCCGGCCGTACCGGTTCTTGTACCGGACGTGCACCTGCAGGTCGTAGCCGCGCAGCAGCGCCTGCCTGGCCTTGGCCGGCAGCTTTGCCCACGGCGTGTCCATCCGGAAGCCGAGCGTCTCGCCCAGGGCCTGGATCAGCCGCTCGAAGTAGTCGCTGACGTGCCCGCCGCTCCACGGCGCGATCGCGCCGTCCGCGAGCGACTTCGACTCGTCCGGGACGATGAGCTCCGGGTCGACCTCGAGCTTGGTGCCCAGCCCGGTGCAGTCGGGGCAGGCGCCCCACGGTGAGTTGAACGAGAACGAGCGCGGCTCGAGCTCATCGAAGGACAGGTCGTCGTACAGGCACGCCAGGTGCTCGGAGTACATTCGCTCCCGGTGCTGGTCGTTCTCCGGCAGGTCGACGAAGTCGAGCACGACCACCCCGCCGGACAGGCCCAGCGCGGTCTCGACCGAGTCGGTCAGCCTGCGCCGCGCGGAGTCCTTCACCGCGAGCCGGTCGACGATCACCTCGATGTCGTGCTTCTCGTACTTCTTCAGCGCCGGCAGCTGGCCGGACAGCGCCTCGTCCAGGCGGACGATCGTGCCGTCGACCCGGGCCCGGGAGTACCCCTTGGTCTGCAGTTCCCTGAGCAGCTCGCCGTACTCGCCCTTGCGGCCGCGTACCACCGGGGCGAGCACCTGGAACCTGGTGCCGTCCTCCAGCTCGAGTACCCGGTCCACGATCTGCTGCGGCATCTGCCTGGCGATCGGGCGGCCGCAGATCGGGCAATGCGGCTTGCCGATCCTGGCGTACAGCAGCCGCAGGTAGTCGTACACCTCGGTGATCGTGCCGACGGTCGAACGCGGGTTCCGGCTGGCGGACTTCTGGTCGATCGATACCGCGGGCGACAGCCCGTCGATGAAGTCCACGTCGGGCTTGTCCATCTGGCCGAGGAACTGCCGCGCGTAGGCGGACAGCGATTCCACGTAACGCCGCTGACCCTCGGCGAAGATGGTGTCAAAGGCCAGGCTGGACTTACCCGAGCCGGACAGCCCGGTGAAGACGATCATGGCGTCCCGCGGCAGGTCGAGCGAGACATCCTTCAGGTTGTGCTCGCGGGCGCCGCGAACGACAAGCCGGTCAGCCACTGCGCCTCTGCTCTCTTAAGGGGCTCGGAAATGGATCTACGGATCGCCTGGCGATGGTAGCCGGGGGGTCTGACATTTTGAGGACTCCGCGTCCCGGGGGAACACAAGCGCCGCACAATCTATGAGCGCCGGATCGGTCGCTGTTATGCCCGCCCCCGTTACCTCCCACGATAGCGAACCGGCCAGCCTCCGTCCCGGTCTCTTCTGCCTCGGCCCCGAACCACGTGAACGTGGCGCTCTACCGCAAAGAATCGGTAGAGCGCCACGTTCATTGAATCGGAGCGCGGTACTGCTTTGGCTGATGGGAATGTTAATGCGTTTGGTACGCGTGGTGACGGGAGTCGAGCGGGGTGAAGGGCCGGGGTAGCGGGAACGAAGGGCGGTCGCGGGCGGCGGAGACCGGGGCGGGTCGTGAGCCGGGGCCTAGAAGTCGGCGAAGGTGCCGACGTGGAGGCGGGCGGCCTTCTGGTAGAGGAAGCTAGCCGCGGCCAGGTCCTCGGCGGCCAGGCCGAGCGACTCGAACACGGTGATGTCACCGTCATCGGCGCGCCCGGGGGCGGTCCCGGTGAGGACCTCGCCGAGTTCGGCCCGGACCGGGTTCATCACGCCTTCACCCTGCGCCAGCAGGAAGTCTCCGGCCTCGTGGCTGACCGACTCGCGGCTGTCCGCGAAGACGGCCGCCTCGGCCATGATCGCGGTGTCGAGTTCCCTGTCCCCCGGCACGCACGCGCCGACCGCGTTGACGTGCGCGCCCGGGGCCAGCCATTCGCGGCGCAGCACCGGGACGGACGAGTTGGTGACGGTCACCACGATGTCCGCGCCGTCGACCGCGGCGGGCACCTGGTCGTACGCGGTGACCGGCTGGCCGAGCTGGCCGGCCAGCTCGGCGGCCACCTCGCGAGTCCGCGCCAGGTCGCGTCCGGCCAGCCGGATCCCGGTCAGCGTCCGGCCCGCGGCGATAGCATGCGCGTGCGCCCGGCCCTGCACGCCGATGCCGATGATGGCCAGTTCAGCCGCGCCAGGCCTGGCCAGCAAGTCGGTCGCCACCGCGGAGACGGCGGCGGTCCTGATCTCGGTGATGGCGGACGCGTTGATCAGCGCCAGCGGCTCCCCGGTGCGCACATCGGAGAGCAGCACGCCGCCCTGGTGCGCGTCCTTGCCGACGGCCGAGTTGCCCGGCGTGATGACCAGCGCCTTCAGCGCGTAGCCCGCCTCCGGCGAGTAGGCAGGCATCAGGCCCATGAAGCCGGTCGCTTCCCGCGGCCGCACGACCGTCCGCAGCGGCTGCTGGATGTGGCCGCGGGCCAGCCCCGCCAGGGCCTCGCGCATGACGTCGGCGCACTCCCGGTATGTCATTAGCTCCCGTACGTGCTTGCTGGCCAGGACGAGTATCTTCACGAGGGCCTCCAGCCCGGTCGGCGTGCACCCTGCAGGGGCAGAGCGGCGGCGCTGGCGCGGATCACCAGCCCCGTTCGGTATAGGGTCTTGAAAGTGACCTATACCGGAGAAGTACGTGTCGGCGGTCCGTCCGACACGCGGGAAATCGACGGCCTGACCGTGACCAAGATAGCCGTGGGTCCCATGGACAACAACGCCTACCTGCTGCGCTGCACTGGCACCGGCCAGGGGTTGCTGATCGACGCGGCCAACGAGGCGGACCGGCTGATCGAGATGATCGGCGACACTCCGGTGGCCACGATCGTGACGACGCACCGCCATTTCGACCACTGGCAGGCACTGCCCGAGGTGCAGACGCGCACCGGCGCCGTGGTGGTCGCGCATCCGGCGGACGCCGACGAGCTACCGGTAGAGGTCGGGCGCCGTGCCAAGCACGGCGAGGTGCTGACCTTCGGGGACGCCTCGGTGTCCCTGGTTCACCTGCGCGGGCACACGCCGGGCAGCCTGGCCGTGCTGTACGACGCGGGCGGCCGGCTGGCCGCCTCGCCGCACGTGTTCACCGGCGACTCGCTGTTCCCCGGCGGCGTGGGCAGGACGAACTCGCCCGAGGACTTCACCTCGCTGCTCACCGACGTAAGCGAGCGCCTGTTCGGCCCGCTGCCCGACGCCACCTGGGTGTACCCGGGGCACGGCAACGACACCACGCTGGGAACGGAGCGCCCGCACCTCGGCGAGTGGCGCGAACGCGGCTGGTGACTAGCTCCGCGGATGTCGTCGGCCAGCCGCTGAGTGCCGACGGCGGCCTGGTGGGCGCCTACCGCGAGCGCACGCCGGGCTCGGCCGCCTCGTTCGAGGCGGCCCGGCGGGTCCTGCCCGGGGGCGAGACCCGGGCGGTCACCAGCTATCCGCCCTACCCGGTGATCATCACCGAGGGGCACGGCGCCCGCCTGACCGACGCGGACGGCCACGTCTACCTGGACCTGGTCAACAACTACACCGCGATGGTGCACGGCAGCGCCTTTGCCCCGGTCACCGAGGCGGTGGCCGACCTGCTGCCGCACGGGTTCGCGTTCGCGAGCCCGCATCCCCACCAGGTCGCGCTGGCCGAACTGCTGGCCGCCCGGGTGCCGTCGGTGCGGCGGGTGCGGTTCACCAACTCAGGCACCGAGGCGGCGCTGCTGGCGGCCAGGATCGTCGCGCGGGCGACCGGGCGCCGGCGGCTGCTCATGTTCGACGGCGCGTACCACGGCAGCGCGGCTCCGTTCCTGCCCGGCTCCCCGGACGTGGTCCGGGTGCCGTGGAACGACCTGGACGCCGTGACCGCGCTGCTCGGCCGGCCCGGCCACGACATCGCCGCGGTGTTCGCCGAGCCGTTCCTCGGCGCCGGCGGAGTCCGGCCGGCCGCGCCCGGGTTCCTGGCCGCGGTGGCCGGCCTGGCCCGGGACCGCGACGTGCTGTTCGTCCTGGACGAGGTGCAGGGGCTCCGCAACGGGTTCGGCGGCGAGCAGGGCAGGCTCGGGCTGACGCCGGACCTGACGCTGCTCGGCAAGATCATCGGCGGCGGCTTCCCGATCGGCGCCGTCGGCGGCCGGGCCGACCTGCTCGAGCTCACCGTCGCTTCACTGACGCCCGGCTACGTCACGCACGCGGGGACCTTCAACGGCCATCTGGCCGCCGCCGTGGCCGGAACCATGACGCTGCGGCACCTCGACGCCGCCGCGATCTCGCGGCTGAACGCCGCCGCGGCGGCACTGGCCGGCCAGATCGCCGCCGGAGCGGCCGCGGCCGGGGTCCCGGCCGGGGTCACCCGGGCGGGCTCGATCATGAACGTGCACCTGGACACCCCCGGACAGCTGGCCGACCTGCACCTGGCCCTGCTGCTCCACGGCGTTTACACCACCCCGCGCGGCATGATCAACTTGTCCACCGCGCTCAGCCCCGGCGATCTCGACGACATCGGAAGCGCCTACTCAACGGCCTTCACGCTGGTCCGGGGACGCGTTTCATGATCATGGACAGAAACCGGTGCTATTTGCCGCGAACTGTCCACGATCATGAAAGCTAGCCCTCGGGAGGGTGGAGCTTGGGGCGGGAGGGGCGGGGATCCATGGGTTGGGCGGGGTCGCAGGCGCTGGTTACGCCGGCCTTGAGGCGGCCGAGGACCATACTCCACGCGCCCTCCATGAACATGGCCTGGGCGGGCGTGTCGACCAGCTGGTGCACCTCGACATGCGAGCCGCTGCCGCGGGGCTGGATGCGCAGGTAGCAGGTCATCTCGCCGCCAGGGACTGGCACGTTGTCGTCCTCGAAGTCCCAGCGCATCACGATGAGCTCTGGCGGGCATACCAGCTCGTACCGGCCGCGCACGTTCGTCCCCCACTCCATCGTGCAAGCGAAGCGCCCGTCCTGCATGGTGACGGGCACGCCGAGCCAGCGGGAGTAGACGGCGGGGTCGGTGAACGCGGCGAACGTCAGCTCCTGGCTGGTGTCCACGTCGGTGCTGGCCACCACGACCGGCCTGGTGCGCACCTGCGCCGAGGTGCGCTCGGAGGACGCCGGCTCGTGATCGGCGTTGGTCCACCTGCCCGCGCTGCCGCCGAGCGCGGCGCGCAGGCCGCGGAGCGCGTCGCGGCGGGCTCGGTAGCGGCGGGAGGTGCCGACCGCGGTGCTCTCGGCCAGGCCCGCCTCGCGCAGGACGGCCAGGTGCTGCGAGATGGTCGGCTTAGTCACCGGGAACGCCGCGGCGATCTCCCCTGCCGACAGCTCGCGGTCCCAGATCAGGCCCAGGATCTCGCGCCGGACGGGTGAGGTCAGCGCCGCCAGCACCTTCTGGATATCGCGCACGTCACCTTCTGTCCCGCGCCTTGCCGCCGTACCCGCGAAACTATACGCTTACGGATTATTCGGCCTTTAACTAATTTAGCAACTACCGAACAATAAGGGACGGACGCGACGGAGCGGCTGCCCAAGGGGAGGACTCATGGAGATCTGGCCGACGGTGCACGCCGAGCGCAGGGCCCTCGCGGCCGACCTACGGGACCTGAGCACCGAGGACTGGGACAGGCCCTCGCTGTGCGGCAACTGGACGGTCCGCGACGTGCTGGCCCACATGACCTCGGCCGCCAAGCTGACGCCGCCCGGGTTCTTCGGCAAGATGATCGGCTCCGGTTTCAGCTTCGACAAGGTCCAGGAGAAGGGCGTCGCCGCGAACCGGGGTGCCTCTGGTGCCGACACGCTGGCCAACTTCGAGTCGGTGATGACCTCGGTGAATCACCCGCCGGGCCCGACGCAGACCTGGCTGGGCGAGACGATCGTGCACAGCGAGGACATCCGCCGGGCCCTCGGCATCCAGCACAAGTACCCGGCCGGCGCGGTCGTGACGGTGGCGGACTTCTACAAGGGCTCGAACCTGCTCATCGGCTCGAAGAGCCGCATCGCCGGGCTCGCGCTGCGGGCCACCGACGCCGACTGGAGCCACGGCAGCGGCCCCGAGGTATCGGGCCCCATCCTGTCGCTGGTCATGGCGATGACCGGCCGCAAGGAGGCTGACGACGACCTGGCCGGCGACGGCGTGGCCACGCTGCGCTCGCGCTCCTGACGCGCCATCCCGGCTGAGGGGTCGATGTTGCTTCCGGCTGGGCCGGGCGGCTGAACAGGGGCACGAAGACGTGGGCCAGCGGCCCGATGCAGGCCGCGTAGACGACGGTGCCGACCCCGACGGTGCCGCCGAGCAGCCAGCCGGCCAGCAGCACCGTGGCCTCGATGCAGGTCCGCACCACGCGCAGCGAGTGCCCGCGGGCGGCGAAGCCGGTCATCAGCCCGTCCCGCGGGCCCGGCCCCAGGCCCGCGCCGATGTACAGGCCGGTCGCGACGCCGTTGAGCACCACCCCGGACACCATGAGCACAGCCTGCACCGGGAGCGTGCGCGGCGGGGTGACCGCGGCGAGGACCAGGTCGATGACCGTCCCGACCACGACCACGTTGCACAGCGTGCCGAGACCGGGGCGCTGCCGCAGCGGGATCCAGAGCAGCAGGACCGCCGCCCCCGCGATGATCGCCCAGGTCCCGGTGGGTATGCCGGTCCGCCGGGCGAGGCCCTGGTGCAGCACGTCCCACGGGTCGACGCCGAGCCCGGCCAGCAGCAGCATCGAGGAGCTGACCCCGTAGAGGACGAGCCCGGCGAAGAGCTGGACCAGGCGGCGCGGCATACAGCCAGGCTCTCAGCCTAGAGCCGGTGGCGACAGTGCCGGTCCGTTCGGCATTGGACCGGAAGGTCAGGCCGAACGGACCGCGGTGACTGCCCCGGTCAGGACCCGCCGGCGATGCCGCGGGCGTCGAAGACCACCCTGATGCGAGTGATCTTGCCGTCCTCGACGTGCATCCAGTTCGCCACCGGCACCGTGTCGGCCACGCTGGTGGCCAGGTCGAACCAGGTCAGCACCTCGGGCTCGTCGTGAAAGACCTTGCGCACCTCGATGCCGGTCGTGATCTGGGCCATGCCCTGCAGGCCGCGCAGGCACTCGTCACCGCCTCGCACCCTGGCGAGCGGCCCGGCGAAGTCCACGTCATCGGCCAGCACCGAACGCAGCCGGGCGAAGTCCCGTGCCTTCCAGGCGTCGAAGTAAGTTGCGGCTACCGCTGAGGCGTCCGTCATGACACCTGTCCCTCCTGTCCTCTCGCTGTCCTCCCAGGCTGCCGCGCGTTCGTCTAGAAGTCCAAGAGATAGATCTTCTAGTATCCGGAATCGCTGATTATAATTGCTGGTGGAGCCGGGGTTTTGAGGGTCCGGCGGTAGCGCAGCTCGAGGACATCGCCGAGGCCGGTGAGCACGTTGGTGGCGCCGTCTGGCGCGAACCCGGCCCGCTCGTAGAAACGGCGGGCACGCTGGTTGTCCCGCAGCACCCACAGCGTGATGGACGAGTAGCCGGCGCTGGCCGACCGGGCCAGGACCCGCTCCATCAGCGCACGCCCGGTGCCGGTCGACCACCAGGCCGGGTGGACGTACAGCGCGTAGAGTTCGGCGACGCGGCGTTCTTCGCCGCCCGCGCTCAGCGGATGCGGCCACGGCGCGCTCAGCACGTCCGTCTCCGGGCCGAAGGCCGCGTAGCCGATGACGCCGGCGTTCCCGCCGTCCGGGACGGCCACGATCATGCGCTGCCACGGCCGGGTCCTGAACGACTGCCGCACCCGGGCGCCGTCGTCGGGAGTGGTGACCCTGTCGATGATCGCGTCGGCGATGATGCCCGTGTAAGCGGCAAACCAGCCTTCCCGCTGCACCGCCGCGACCTGCGCCGCGTCCGCCGCCGAGCCGGCCCGGATCATCACCACCCGGACAAAGCTAGCGAATCCGGAGCGCGAGAAAGAAGTCCACCTGGTCTCCCAGGCGGGAAAGGTCGCGCCCGGTCAGTTCCTCGATCCGCCTGATCCGGTAGCGGACGGTGTTGACGTGGACGTACATCTTGGCCGCGCAGATGTTCCATGATCCGGAGCAGGCCAGGAACTCCCGCAGCGTCGGCAGGAGTTCGGCCCGGTGCTGGTCGTCGTAGTCCAGCAGCGGGCCGAGCAGGCGCTCGCGGAACGAGCGCAGCACGCTGGCCGGCACGGTGGCCAGCAAGAGCTCGTGCGAGGCCACCTCGTCGCTGGTCACGACGGAAAGGGCCGAGATGCCGCGGCGGGCGGCCATCCGCCGTGCGCTGCTGGCCTCGTGCAGCGCGCCGGGCAGCGCGGTCACGCTCTCGGCCAGCGTGCTGACCCCGACGGTGAGCCTGACCCTGGAGCGGTCCGACTCCACGACCGGCTGGGCCACGCGGATCCCGGCGGCGAAGTCACCGGGAGCCCAGTCGCCGGGAACAGGGACCAGCACGACGACCTCGTCGCCAAGCGCGGCGACCAGGGCGCTCTCCGCGGCCGGCAGGACCAGTTCCCCGGCCAGGTCACAGCGCCAGCGGTCGGCGTTGGGCCCGGTCACGCGGTCCGGCTCCGCGCCCATGGCGGCGACCAGGTAGCGACCGTCGGGCGGCAGCCCTGCGGCGCGCATCAGCGAGGCGATCTCGGCCGGCGCGGCGCCCTCGCCGCCCCCGGACGCGAGCATGGTGACGATCGCCTCAGCCAGCTTGCGGTCGCCCGTACGGGCCGCATCCAGCCTGGCTCGTTCCAGCGCCACGTCGGCAGCCAGTTCGGCCATTGATTCGCGCAGTTCGTGCGGCCAGTCCTGCTCACGGCCCGCGCAGGCGAGAAACCAGCTGGTGATCCTCGGCTCACCGCCCACCCCGAACAGCGAATACTTCCCCTCGCCCGGCTCCGGAACGCTCACCTCGGTAGCGGCGGGCATCCGGTCGGCCCTGAGGTACTCGCACGCGAGCCGGAGCGCCAGCGGCCCGGGCAAGGACGGACCGGTCCCGCCGACGACCCGGCCGAGCCCGGTCAGCAGCCAGCATTCGGCTCCAAGCTCGCGGCCCATCAGCCGGAACATCGCATCGAGGCCGGCCCCCTCGGCCACTGCCGAGAGCAGCAGCCTGCGCCGGCCGAGGACCCGGGTCATCTCGGTCGCCCGGTCCCCGCTGAGCCGCCTCCCGACCTCATCGGTGACGGCGGCGAACGAGGTCTCGGCCGGCACCGCGAGCAGCGGGAGGCCGTGCCGCCCGCACGCCCGGATGACCTCTTCCGGCACCTTGCCCAGGGCCTCGCCCGCGCCGAGCGCGCAGACTCCCGCCCGGGCCAGCGCCGATACGAACCGGTCGGCGTCGCCCGGCGCACGGCACCAGATCAGGCCGGTCAGCACCAGGTCCCCTGGCGTCAGGTAACGACTGGGGTCGGGCAGGTCGGTGGTGTACACGTGGCGGATGGCCCGGTCCATGCCCCCCACGTCGGTCAGCAGCCTGAGACCCAGATCAGGCACGTCAAGCAGTTCCCTGACCCGCACGGAATCACCTCCCGCGATGAAGCGTTCCCGCGCACCCTAACCGGCCGTTACTTAGCGAAAGCCACAAAGCGGCCTGAGCCAGGTTACCGGTGATTGAGCCGGCCGGCGGCTACCCGGCGTCCGCCGGGGCCTGATTGGATGTCGGAATGGCCAACGTGAGCCCGCAAGCGCCCGCGACCCTGGGGTCCTTCAACGCTGCCCCGGCGCAGGACGCCGAGCGGACCGCCCTGGCCTGCTGCGCCTCGGGGACCTTCGCGCGGGCGGTCGCCGAAGGCCGGCCCTACCCGGACCCGGCCGCGCTCCTGGCCGCGGTCGACGCCGCGTTCGAGGCTCTGAACTGGGACGATATCGTCGAGAGCATGAGCGAGCATCCCCGCATCGGCGACCGCGCCGTCCGCGGCGGGATGTCGGCGACGGAGCAGTCCGGTGCCGCGGCGGCCAGTGACGAGGTCCGGCAGGGGCTGGCGGACGGCAACCTGGCCTACGAACAGCGCTTCGGCCATATCTTCCTGATCTGCGCCAGCGGCCTTTCCGGCCAGGAGATGCTGGACCAGCTGCGGGCCCGGCTTGAGCACGATGAGGAAGCCGAACGGGCCGCGGTACGCGAGGAGCTGAGGAAGATAACCCGCCTGCGGATGACTAAGGCGCTAGGCCTATGACGCTGTCCACGCACGTTCTCGACGCACGCGGGCGGGCGGCCGCCGCGGGCGTCCAGATCCGGCTGGACTATGCGGCCGGCAAAGGGGGCGCCGACGCCGGGTGGGCGCCGGCCGGCCAGGGCCAGACGGACGCCGACGGGCGGCTCCGGCTGTCCGGCGCCGGGGGTACCGCCGACTTCGAGCCTGGCGTGTACCGCATCACGTTCGGCACCGGCGCGTACTTCACGGCTCAGGGCGTGCCGTCGTTCTACCCCGAGGTCACGATCACCTTCGAGATGACCGCGCGGGACGAGCACTACCACGTGCCGCTGCTGCTCAGCCCGTACGCCTACTCCACCTACCGGGGAAGCTGATCGCCATGGACGGCTAGCCGCCGGCCATCGCGCCGACGATCAGGTACGGCTCGGCGCCGGCCGCGACGGCCTCGGGCAGCGGGGCGTCGGGCTGCTCGTGCGACAGGTCCTGCTCGCAGGCGAAGAACCGGATGAACGCCCGGCGTTTCCCGGTCCGCTGGTCGCGGATGGTGCCGCGCAGCACCGGGTACCTGGATTCCAGCGCGTCGAGCACCGAGCCCTGGGTGACCCGCCCGGCCAGCTGGAGTTCCACCTCACCATGGACCCGGGCCAGCGTCCGCAGGTGTGCGGGCAGCATCACCCGGACCACCTCAGCGTGCCCGGTCATGGCAGCGTCTGCGCCTCTACGGACAGCACGGCGGGGAGGTCGCGGACGATCGGCGCCCAGCTGTCCCCCGCGTCGGAGGAGGCGTACACCTGTCCCCCGGTGGTGCCGAAGTAGATCCCGCAGGAGTCCAGGGAGTCGACGGCCATCGCGTCGCGGAGCACGTTGACGTAGCAGTGCTCCTGCGGCAGGCCCTTGGTGAGCGGCTCCCACTCGTTCCCGCCGGTGCGGCTGCGGTAGACACGCAGCTTCCCCTCCGGCGGGAAGTGGTGCGAGTCGCTGGTGATCGGGACCACATAGACGGTCTCCGGCTCGTGCGCGTGCACGTCGATGGGGAAGCCGAAGTCGGTTGGCAGGTCGCCGCTGACCTCGTGCCAGGACTCCCCGGCGTCGTCGCTGCGCATCACGTCCCAGTGCTTCTGCATGTACAGCACGGACGGGCGGGACGGGTGCATCGCCAGGCGATGCACGCAGTGGCCGACCTCGGCCCCGGGATCAGGGATTCCCTCCGAGCGCAGGCCGTGGTTCACCGGACGCCAGGTCTGGCCGGCGTCATCGGACCGGAACGCCCCCGCGGCCGAGATGGCCGCGAAGATCCGCCCCGGTGAGGACGGATCCAGGATGATCGTGTGCAGGCACATCCCGCCCGCGCCCGGCTGCCACGACGGCCCCGACTTGTGCTCGCGCAGCGCGGCCAGTTCCTGCCAGTGCTTCCCGCCGTCGGCCGACCGGAACAGCCCGGCGTCCTCCACCCCGGCGTACACGGTATCCGGGTCATCCAGCGACGGCTCCAGGTGCCAGACCCGGGCGAACTCCCACGGGTGCGGCGTGCCGTCGTACCACTGGTGGGTTCCCGGGTCGCCCTGGTAGCTGAAGTCGTTGCCGACCGGCTCCCAGGTCGCCCCGCCGTCGTCGGACCGCTGTATCAGCTGGCCGAACCAGCCGCTGGACTGCGACGCGTACAGCCGGTCCTGGTCGGCGGGCGACCCCTTGACATGGTAGATCTCCCAGCCGGGAAAGTGCGGCCCGCTCACGTCCCACCGCTCACGCTTCCCGTCCGAACTAAGCACGAACGCGCCCTTGCGCGTTCCCACGAGTACCCGTACACCGCTCATCGGCAACCCCTTCCGGAGGCGACACACACAATTCTGCGTCGTTCCGACGATGAGCAGGCGACGAACTCATCGGTAATTCGAAAAAGCAACCGAAGCTTGCGGCGGTAAAACAACGGTTGCCGGGTCGCCGGAACGCCGCGATGCGGCCAAGACTTGAGAGCGAAGGGGCAGTAGCTGCCGTGAGAGACTGGCCGCTGTGCATCTAGAGGGGCTGCGGTTCGACGTCAACTGCTCGATCCTGTTCACCGAGCTGCCGCTGCTGAAGCGGCCCGCGGCCGCGCGGGCCGCCGGGTTCGGCGCGGTGGAGTTCTGGTGGCCGTTCGCCGACCCGGCGCCCGGGGACCGCGAGATCGACGCCTTCACCGGCGCGCTCGCCGACGCGGGGGTGCAGCTCGCCCTGCTGAACTTCGTCGGAGGCGACATGGCGGCCGGCGAGCGCGGGCTGCTGTCGCTGCCGGAGGGTTCGGCCGCGTTCCGGGCCAACATCGACGTCTGCGCCGGGATCGCCGCGCGGACCGGGTGCACCATCCTCAACGCGCTGTACGGCAACCGGGCCGACGGCCTGTCCCGGCAGGAGCAGGACGAGCTGGCCGCGGAGAACCTCGCGCTGGCCGCCCGGGCCGCCGCGGGGGCCGGGGCGACGGTGGTCGTGGAGGCGCTGAACTCCTACGACAGCCCGCGCGCGGCGCTGGTCTCCAGCCGGCGCGCGTTGGAGGTGATCGACCTGGTGCGGGCGCAGGCCGGCGTCACCAACGTGGCGTTCCTTGCCGACCTGTATCACCTGGGCAAGATGGGCGAGGACCTGCCGGGCACGCTGGCCCGCGAGGCCGCCGGCATCGCGCACGTCCAGGTCGCCGACGTTCCCGACCGCGGCGCGCCCGGCACGGGGGAACTGGACTACGGCACTGTTCGGCCAGCTCGCGCGCAGGGATACGACGGCTGGATCGGCTGCGAGTACAAGCCGTCGGATCCGGCGGACAGCTCGACGAGCTTCGGCTGGAGGGAGCCCCATGACGTATGACCTGGTGGTCCGGTCCCGGCGGGCGGTGCTGCCGGACGGCACGAGGGCGGCAGCGGTCGCGGTCAACGGCGAGGCCATCGCGGCCGTCGAGGACTACGGCGCGCGGCTGGAGGCCACCCGCGAGGTCGACCTCGGCGACCTCGCGCTGCTGCCCGGCCTGGTCGACACGCACGTGCACGTCAACGAGCCCGGCCGGACCGAGTGGGAGGGGTTCGCCACCGCTACCCGCGCGGCCGCGGCCGGCGGGGTGACCACGATCTGCGACATGCCGCTCAACTCGCTGCCGCCCACCACGTCGGTGGCGGCGCTGGAGGAGAAGCGCGCGGCGGCGGCCGGGAAATGCTGGGTCGACGTGGCGTTCTGGGGCGGCGCGGTGCCGGGTAACGAGGCCTCGCTGCGGCCGCTGCACGAGGCCGGGGTGGTCGGGTTCAAGTGCTTCCTACTCGACTCCGGGGTGCCGGAGTTCCCGCCGCTGGATGCGGGCGGGCTGCGGGCGGTGCTCGGCACGCTGGCCGGGGTGGACGCGCTGCTGATCGCGCACGCCGAGGACGCGGCGGAGATCAAGGACATGGGGCCGGGGTCCGGTCGCGACTTCGGCTCGTTCGTGGCGTCCCGCCCGCCGGTCGCGGAGCGCCGCGCGATCGAGAAGGTGATCTCGGCCGCGGCCGCCACCGGCGCGCGGGCGCACATCGTGCACCTGTCCGCGGCCGAGTGCGTGGCCATGATCGCCGCGGCGAAGGCGGCGGGCATCCGGCTGACCGCCGAGACCTGCCCGCACTACCTGTACTTCGCGGCCGAGCAGGTGCCTGACGGGGCGACCGAGTTCAAGTCCTGCCCGCCGATCAGGGACTCGGTCAACCGGGAGGCGCTGTGGCGCGGTCTCGAGGGGGGCGCGATCGACTGCGTGGTGTCCGACCACTCCCCCTGCCCACCCGAGCTGAAGTCCTTCGGCTCCGGGGATTTCGGCGCGGCCTGGGGCGGCATCGCCTCGCTCCAGCTCGGCCTGTCCGCGGTGTGGACCGTCGCGCGGCGGCGCGGCCGGACGCTGGATGACGTCGCCCGGTGGATGGCGTGCGTCCCGGCCGGGCTCGCGGGCCTGCCGGCCAAGGGGCGGCTGGCGGCCGGGAGCGACGCCGACCTGGTGGCCTTCGACCCCGACGAGACGTACGTGGTGGACCCCGCCAAGCTGCGGCACAGGCACCCGGTTACCCCGTACGCTGGGCGGACGCTCACCGGTCGCGTGAGGCAGACGTGGCTGCGCGGCACGGCGCTGCTTGAAGGTGAGGGTGAAACGCCAGTTGGGCGGCTGCTAAAACGGGGATGAACCCGGTATGGATGAGCAGCTTCTCCCCGATTTGCTCCAGTTGCGCGGGTCCGTCGTGGCGGCCAGCGACGAGTTCTTCGCCGCGAAGGAGAACCTGACCAAGCCGGCCGCGCCCGTCTTCGTGCCGGACACGTACGGCGCCAAGGGGCAGGTATACGACGGCTGGGAGACCAGGCGGCGGCGCGGGCCCGGCGGGAAGCTGCCGGATCGCTCGGCTCGCGACTGGGTCATCGTCCGGCTCGGCGCGCCGGGCGTGGTGCGCTCCATCGTGGTGGACACCGCCTTCTTCACCGGCAACTTCCCGCAGGCGTGCTCGGCGGACGCGTGCGCGGTGACCGGCTATCCCGCGTTCGAGGAGATCGCCGCGGACACCGACGCCGTGGCCTGGCAGGAGATCGTGCCGCGCGGGCTGGTGACCGGCGACGCCCGGCACGCGTTCAAGGTGAGCTCCGGGCGCAGGTACACCCACGTCAGGCTGAACATCTTCCCCGACGGCGGCGTGGCCCGGCTGCACGTGCACGGTGAGGTGGTGCCGGATCCGGCCCTGCTCGAGGGGCTCACCATCGACCTCGCCGCGCTGGAGAACGGCGCGGACGTGGCGGCCCTCAGCGACCAGAACTACTTCTCCGCGCCGCGCAACGTCATCTCCCCCGGCCTGTCACGCGTGATGGGCGAGGGCTGGGAGACCCGCAGGCGCCGCAGGCCCGGGCACGAGTGGCTGGTCATCCGGCTGGCCGGGCGCGGCGTCATCGACCTGGCGGAGATCGACACATCCTGGTACCGGGGCAACCAGCCGGAGAGCGCATCGCTGCAGACGCTGGACGCCACCACCGGCGCCTCGCTCACCGACAAGTCCGCGTGGCGGGAGCTGCTGCCGTCGGTCAGGCTGCTGCCGGACACGCCGCACCGGATCCGCGTGACCGGCCAGCCGGCCACCCACGTGCGGCTGAACATTTTCCCGGACGGCGGCGTCGCCCGGCTGCGGCTGTACGGATCGCTGACCGACGACGGCCTCGCCGCCGTCCGCCGCCGCTGGGAGGAGACGCGCTGAACCGTATCAGGTGACGAGAACCCGTACCCGTGATCTCATTGGCGCATGAGCCACGTGGTGGTCGCTCCGGACAAGTTCAAGGGAACGCTCACCGCCGCCCAGGTGGCCGCGCACGTGGCCGCCGGGCTCGGCCGGGCCTGCCCGGGAGTCCGGACGGTCCAGGTCCCGGTGGCGGACGGCGGCGACGGCACCGTGGACGCGGCCGAGGCCGCCGGGTACCGCCGCGTCGAGATCGGGGTCCGCGGGCCGACCGGCAAGCCGGTCAATGGCGCGTTCGCCGTGCTCGACGGGACCGCCATCATCGAGTCGGCCCAGGCCTGCGGGCTGACCAGGTTGCCAGGCGGCACGCCTGCCCCGCTGACAGCGACCAGCCGTGGCGCCGGCGAGCTCATCCTGGCCGCGGTCCGGATGCGCGCGAAGCGGATCGTGCTCGGCCTGGGCGGCGTGGCCTGCACCGACGGAGGCGCGGGCCTGGTCACCGCGCTGGGCGGCAGGCTGCTCGACGCGTCGGGGACCGAGCTCCCGCCGGGCGGGGCGGCGCTGGCCCGGCTGGACCACATCGACGTCTCCCGGCTCAGGGATCTGTCAGGCACCGAGATAATCGCGGCCACCGACGTGGACAACCCGCTGCTCGGGCCGCGCGGCGCCGCCGCGGTCTACGCGCCGCAGAAGGGCGCCTCGGCGCAGGACGTGACGGTCCTGGAGGAGGGCCTCGCGCGCTGGGCGGACGTGACCGAGCGGTCGTCCGGCTTCGTCAAGCGGGACGAGCCCGGCGCGGGCGCGGCGGGCGGCCTGGGTTTCGCGGCGCTGGGGTTCCTCGGCGCCGCCATGCAGCCAGGCATCGAACTGATGCTGGACCTGCTCGCATTCGCCGGCCGGCTGTCCGGCGCGCGCCTGGTGGTCACCGGCGAGGGCGCGCTCGACGAGCAGACGCTGCACGGCAAGGCCCCGGTCGGGGTGGCCCGCGCCGCGGCCGCGGCCGCGCCGGACCTGCCGGTGGTCGCGGTGGCCGGCGTGTGCTCGCTGTCCCCCGGGCAGCTGCGTTCGGCGGGCATCGCGCGCGCCTACGCGCTCGCCGACATCGAACCCGACCTGACCCGCTGCCTGGAGCAACCCGGTCCGCTGCTAGAGGAGCTGGCCGGGCACGTCGCCCGCGACTGGCTCGCGCCGTTACATCGCCGCCCAGCGGGGCTATCTCGTGGTGGTAGCGTGGTGTGAAAGAAATGCGGTCGGTGCGGACAGGCCCCGACCGCGACATCGTTGCTCCAGACCCTGGTGACGCAGACCCCGGGCGGTGTGCTCGGAAGACATCCAGGAGGGGTGGGGCGACGAAGATGAAGGCATCCGGCTATCTTGCGCAGCCGACCGACCAGGCTCCATCCGCAGACGTGCCGCCCGTCGCCGTCGACCCCACGACGGCTGGCTTTCGCGCACTGGCGCTGCAGGTGCGAGCGATGGGTCTCCTGGACCGGAGGCCCGGCTACTACCGATGGAAGATCTCCCTGACGATCTTCGCTTTCCTGGCTGGATGGGTTCTGTTCGTCATCGTCGGCAACTCGTGGACGACCCTCGCCATCGCCGCCTTGCTGGGGTTCATGTTCACCCAACTTGGCTTCATCGGCCATGATGCGGGGCACAACCAGGTGTTCGGCGCACGCCGGCGCAATCGCCTGCTCGGCCTCACCGTAGGAAACGTGCTCATCGGGCTGAGCTTCGGCTGGTGGGTTCACAAGCACAACGCCCACCATGCGCATCCCAACGAGATGGGCCGCGACCCCGATATCGGCCAGGGAATCCCCGTGGCCTCGCCTGATGCGCCGGGAAACGGGCGCCGCCCGGCCGGGTCGTGGCTGGCACGCTGGCAGGCGCCGCTTTTCTTCCCCTTCATGCTGCTGCGAAGCGGAGGCATGCACGTACTCGGGATCAAGCGGCTTCTGCGGCAGCGAGACCACGCCTCGGCGGTAGAGCTTTCTCTCATCATGCTGCATGCCGCGCTGTACCTGACGGTGGTGCTGCTGGTGCTCTCCCCGCTCAAGGCACTGGCTTTCATCGCCCTGCAGCAGGCGGTCTTCTCGCTTTACCTGGGTATCAGCTTCGCCCCCAACCACAAGGGGATGCCGATCATCGAGACCGCAACGGCGGCCAGCTTCGCCCGCCGCCAGGTGGTCACGGCCAGAAACGTCAGGGGCGGCCGGTTTACCGACTTCATGCTCGGCGGTCTCAACTACCAGATCGAGCATCACCTATTCCCCTGGATGCCCCGGCCCAACCTGCGACGGGCACAGGGCCTCGTCAGGGACTTCTGCGTAGCGACCGATCTCGGCTACTGCGAAGAAAGCTTCGTCGAGTCATTCCGCCAGATCGTCCAGCACCTGAGCGACGCTGGAGCAGCCGCCAGCCGCCGTCCTGACTGAATTGAGGGTGACGGCGAGGTCCAGCCCCCGCACAGCGACGCGACGTACCTGGTCATCGCCGTGCCCGGGTCACGTAGTCGTATTCGGCCAGGGCGGCGGCCACGGCGTCGTCCTCGCCGGGCAGGGCGTGCCCGCGACCGGCGGCGGCCTTGCGCAGCCGGGCGGCCAGCACCTCGTCGGTAAGCACGGCACGTACGCCGTCGGCTAGCCGCCGGGCGTCCCCGGGCGGGACGAGCAAGGCGGCGTCCTCGCCGGTGAGCGCCGGCGTGCCGCCGACCCGGGTGGCCACGACGGGCACCCCCGCGCGGAGCGCCTGCTGCAGGATGAGCGGCTGGCCTTCCCACACGCTGGGCAGCACGAACACGGAGGCCGCAGCGAGCAGGGCCGGCACATCGTCGCGATGCCCGGGGAACATGGCGTCGAGCCCGAGACGGGCGGCCTGGCCCTTCAGGTCGGCGGCGAGTGGCCCCTCCCCCGCGATGACCAGGAGAGGCTCGGGCTGGATGTCCCGCCACAGGGCCGCGGCCTCCAGCAGGGTGCCGAATCCCTTCTGCGCCGCCAGCCTTCCGGCCGCCAGTACGAGGGGACGCCCCGGAGCCGGGTCGCCGGGCAGGGACAGGGCGGCGGGCGTTTGCGCGGAAACGCCCGCGGCGGGAGCATCCGCGTCGACGGCAGCGGGGACCACGGCCCGGCCGATCCGGCGGGCGCCCGCAGCGCGCATGCGGTCCTCGAGGTCCGGCGACACGCAGAGCACCGAGTCGGCGCTGCGCGCGACGATCCGCTCGAGCACGCGGTAGACCGCTCCGGTGGCGCCGCCCGCCGGCGGCGCGTTGTGCACGGTGACGACCAGCGCGGGCCGCGGGTGGTACACGGTGGGCCGGACGAATGTCAGCGCGATCGCGGTGAGCGCGCCGGCCCGCAGGCCGTGCGCGTGCGCCACGTCGGGCCGCCAGGCGGCGAGCAGCCGGCGCAGCCGCCGGATCGCCCGCAGGTCGTGGCGTACGCGCGGGCGGTCCGCGATCTCGACCGGAGTGAACCCGACGCCGGCGATGGCGCCGAAGGCGAAGTCGCGGCCGGTCTGCGCGGGGCCGAAAACCTCGACGGTAACGCCCCGGGCCGCGGCTCCGGCCGCCAGCGTCCGGACGTGCCGGGCGGTCCCGCCGGTGCTGGTGCCGAGCACGAACGCGACCTTCACAGCGCGTCCTTCATAGGCGGATCACCTTTCGCGCCACCGCCCGCAGGTCCCCTCCGTCGGCTATCGCCACCACGGCGAGGAAGGCCACCAGCACGGCCGCGCTGGCCAGCAGCGTGACGCCGACGTTGGGCAGGAAGCCCGTCACCCGCAGCCCGGCGGCGACGCTAAGTCCGGCCGCGGTCCCGGCCAGCGCGCCGGCCAGGCCGGCCAGCGCGGCGCGCGTGCAGCCGCGCAGCGCGTCCCGGCCGCGGAACCGGCGGACCAGGAAGAGCAGCGCGACCCCGGAGCCGGTCAGCCCGAGGGTGGTGCACGCCCCCAGCCATGGCACCACCGCGGAGCGCGGCACGAACGGCACGATCAGCAGGTCGGCCACGATCACCAGCAGCCAGCCGCCGCTGACCGCCAGGGCGGCGGCCCGGTTCCGACCCTTCGACCCGTCGGCGTAGAGCACCCGGGACAGGTTCGCCGTCAGCCCGTAGCCGACGAGCCCGGGAGCGAACGCGGCCAGCGCGATCGCCAGCTGCCGGGCGTCGGCCGCCTGGCTGACGTGGGACTGGAACACCCGGGCCAGCGGGACGCAGGTGCCGGCCATGCCCGCCACCCCCAGCCAGGACGCCACCGTGACGGCCCGGGTCGAGGTGGCGCTGGTGGCGTCGAAGCTATCGGTCCGCGCGGACAGCTCGGGGAAGGCGCTGGTCGCGATGGGCACGGCGAGCACGGCGTACGGCACGAAGAAGACCGCCCAGGCGAAGCTGTAGAGCACCAGGGCGCCGCTGCCGCCGCGGGAGTTGGCCAGCACGATCACGACCGCCACCGAGGCGTCCTGCACGACCAGCGTCGCGACGCCGGCCGCGGCCAGCGCGCGGACCCGCGCGCCGATCCCGGGAGGGAAACGCAGCCCGGGCCGCAGGCGCAAGCGCAGCCGGGCGGCGGGGATGAGCGGGGTGGCGACCAGCGCCGCCACCCCGGCGGTGGTGCCGACCGCCAGCACGATCCAGGCCAGGGGGGGCACCGGCCTGGCCAGGTCCTGATAACCGTTCCCGGCCACGCCGAACCAGAAGTAGGCGCCGATGACGACCAGGCTGGACAGCACCGGCGCCAGCGCGGGCGCGGCGAACCTGCGGTGCGCCTGCAGGATGCCGTAGAGCACCACGGCCAGGCCGTAGAGCAGGATCTGCGGCGCGAACACCACCAGCATCCGCGCGCCGAGCGTCACCATTTCGGCCCGCGGGCAGCCGGGCGTCCCGCCGAGCAGCGCCGATACCAGCGGCCGCGCGATGGCCGCGATTATCAGGCTGACGGGGACGAGCAGCAGCACGGCCCAGCTGAGCAGCGCGGCGGAGGTCCGCCGTACCTGTTCGGGGTCGGACCGCACGGGGCCGGCCAGGACCGGCACCACCACCGCGGTGAGGGCGCCGCCCGCCACGATGTCGTAGATGATGTTCGGCACCATGTTCGCGGTGGTGTACGCGGTGCCCAGGCACGAGGCCTGGACGGTGTGCGCGAACACCACCTGCCGGCCGAACCCGATGACCCGCGCGAGCATCGTGATCGCGCCGATCAGCACGGCGGCCTGGCCTATCCCCCCGCTCCGTCGCCGAGCACTCCCCCGCTCGGCCACGGGCGTGCTCACCCTGCCGGTTCGGGCCGCTGAGCGGGGATCGTGACCGGGGCCAGCCGCGGTGCGGGCGGCGGCTGTTCCGCGGGCCTGCGGCCGAGCATGTCCAGCCAGTTCAGCGCCGGGGTGCGCGCGATCACCTTGGTGAAGCTGACCTTCTCGCTCGCCGCGGTCAGCCCGGCGATCCCGGCGAGCAGCGCGATCCTGGCCGGCCGGGACAGCCCGGCGGCCGAGGCGCCGAGCATCGCGCCGAGCGCGTTCGCGCCGGCGTCGCCGAGCATGGCCCGCTCGCCCAGGTCCTCGGGCAGGAGCGCGAGCGCCGCACCGAGCGGTGCCGCGACGCATTCCTGGCCGGCCGCGCCGAGCATGGCGCCGGAGGCGGCCGCGACCTTGATGGCCCGGCCGGGCCTCAGGTCGAACAGGTTGAGCAGGTTCGCCCCCCCGGCCACCAGGCCGGCGTTGAGGATCACGTCCGCGGGCGAACCGCCGGCCAGCGCCGCGCTGAGGATCCCGGTGACGCCGATGCCGCCCAGCTTCACCGCGCCGGTGGTCACCTCGCCGTGCCGCAGCGCGCCGAGGTGGCCCCGGAAGCCGCGCCGGTCCCCGGAGCCGGCCAGGTCGTCGTAGGCCCCGAAGCCCGCGGCGCCCGCCCCGCCCAGGATCACGGCCGCGGCGCGGCGCCAACCCGGCGACCCCAGCGATCCTGGCGCCGGCGCCAGGCCGGCCAGGACCCCTTGAGCCAGCACGCCGGCGATGGCCCCGGCGGCCACGGCGGGCCCCTCGAGCAGGGTAACCGGCTCGCCCCGGTGGTTGGTTCGTGACCAGGCTTTCTGGCCGCCCGGCGGACGCCGGCTCATGCCGGAGTAGGCAAGCCTGGCCGCGCCCGCCGCGCAGGCGCCGGCCGCCGCCGCGTATCCCGCTCGCCTCATTTGCTGGCCTTCTTCTTCGTCGTCGAGGTCGTCGAGGAGCTGGGCGTCGCGCTCGCGGAGGCGCTCGGCGTGGGCGCGGGGCTCGGCGCGATGGCGCTCGCGCCGTTGGCGGTGAACCCGTAGCTGCCGGTCTTGCCGCCGGCCAGCTCCACCGCGAGCGCCTGCATGGCAACGGTCTGCCCGGCCGTCAGGTCGGCGTCGTCCACCGTGGATACCTGGCTGGACACGCTGTTGGAGCGCAGCACCGCGATCGGGCTGCCCACGCCGGATCCCGCCGACGAGCCCACGACCACGGTGGCCGCGCTCTTTCCTGCCAGCTCCTGGGCGAGCGGGATGAGCACCTGGTCGAGCTGGTCCGTGCTGCCGTCCGACGGCACGGTCTGCGGGGTCACCACGACGGCCAGGCTGGCAGGCGTGGCCGGCTGCCCGGTGGTGCTGAGAAACTGGGACGCGGCGTAGGCCTGCAGCATCGTCGACGCGGTGGTACCGGTGCCCTCGTTGCCGCCGGCCTGGCCGCCCGCGGAGCCCGGCGCGGCGGTCAGGATCTCGCTCGCGATCACCTGGGCGGCCTGCTGCTGGTAGGTCGCGCTGGTGTCCAGCTGGAGGCTGGCCGGCTGGGCCACGGCGAGGGTGGTCTGGTTCAGGCTGTCCTGCGCGGTACCGCTGGTGTCGAAGAACTTGGGCTGCAGGTTGATCTGCCCGGTGACGGTGGCGCCCGCGTGATTCGCCGCCGAGATGATGCCGCTGACGACCGAGGACTGGGCGCCCGGCTCGGTGACGATAAGCAGCCGGTGCCCGGCCAGCAGGTCGCGCAGCACGGCGGGCTCGACGGCCTGGGCGTACATCTCGCCCTCGGTGGCCTGCTGCTGGGCCGTGTCCCGCTGGCTGCTGACCTGGCCGAGCTCGCTCTGCAGCTTCGAGGTGGTCTTGTCCAGCAGGCTGAACGCCGGCCCCTGCAGCTCGGTCGAGCCGAGGACGATCCCGATCGCCAGCGCGAGGAACACCGCGACGATGGAGACGAGGTGGTAACGAAAATCGATCACTAGAGCTTTCCGGTCAGCCAGTAGGTAAAGGAATGCCAGGTCGCTTCGAAGTACCTGGCCAGGATGGGGCTCGCGGGTGAGAACACGACGGCGACGAACACGGTCACCGCCGCGGCGAGTACCAGCACCAGCAGCGACCAGCCGGAGATCCGGCTGTGGTAGAGCTGGTGCACGCCCCGCGCGTTGACCAGCTTCCCTCCTACCCGCAGGTGCGTGATGAACGTGCTTGACATTCCCGGCCTGCCCTTGTCGAGGAACTCCTCGAGCGTGTGGTGGGTGCCCACCACCGCGATCAGGCTGGCCCCCTTGGCGTCGGCGACGAGCAGGGCGACGTCTTCGCTCGTTCCCGGGGCCGGGAGGGTGACGGCATCCAGGCCGAGATCACGGACCCGGGCCAGCCCCGGCGCGCGGCCGTCCGGGTAGGCGTGCACGACGAGTTCCGCGCCGCAGCACAGCGCCTCGTCGGAGACCGAGTCCATGTCGCCGAGGATGGCGTCGGGCTGATAGCCGGCCTCGATCAGCGCGTCCGCGCCGCCGTCCACGGCCATCATCACCGGCTTGTACTCGCGGATGTAGGGCCTAAGCGCGGCCAGGTCCTCCCGGTAGTGATAGCCACGCACCACGACGAGCACGTGCCGGCCGTTCATGTCCGTGTCCATCTCGGGCGGCTCGAGGCCGCGCGTGAGCAGTTCGTGCTCGCGCCGGAGGAACTCCAGCGTGTTCGCGGCGAACGACTCGATCTGCACCCCGACCATGGCCCGGGCCTCGGTCATCGCCGCCAGCACCAGTTCCTCGGTCAGCGGGGTGCCCTTGGCCACGACGGTGTCGCCGAAGTAGAGGGTCTCCTGGTCGAGCCGGACGACGCTGCCGTCGGCCACCTTGACGAGCACGTCCTGCCCCACCCCGTCGACGACAGGGATGCCCGCCTCGAGCAGCAGCTTCGGCCCGAGGTTGGGGTAACGCCCGGTGATGCTGACCGAGGCGTTGACCACGGCCGCGACCCTGCGCCTGATAAGCTCCTCGGCGCTTACCCGGTCCAGGTCGGAATGGTCGATGATGGCGATCTCGCCGGGGCTGAGGCGCTTGGTGATGTTCTTCGTCCGATGGTCCACGCGCGCGACAGCCACGATCCCGGGCGGCTCCCCAGCCTTACCCCGGTGCAGCAGCGGAAGCTTCACGGACGGCGCCTTCATCGAGTTCCATCCTGCCAGAGCAGGAACGCGCCAATGGCCATGTTGGCCACTACGGCGTGTCATTGAGTTGGCGACTTAACGTCACCAGCGGCGGTGCGCGGCGTGCCGCAAGGTACCAAACGAACCTGAAACTTAGCTGGGAGGGCGATTAGCCATCAGCGCCCCGGGCAGGGGCCGAGCGTTCTTCCGGGCTCGCGGCGAGGACCCGCCGACCCGGCTCCGCGGTCGGGTGAGACGGGTCAGGTAGGGTTGAAATCGTGATAAAGGGGGCGCGGTTTACCGAGGCCGACGCGGAAGCGCAGGTGCACGGTATCTGCTTCAAGACAGGCCCGCCGCAGCGGGTAGGCGTCGAACTCGAGTGGCTGGCGCGCGATCCGCGTGATCCCGCGCTCCCGGTCCAGGCGGAACAGGTAACCGCCACCCTGGCCGGTTTCAGCCACTCGGACGAGGAAGGTTACCCGGGGCAAGAAGCCCAGACCGTTCGGTATGAACCCTTTACTCTTCCTTCTGGTGCCTCGCTCACAGTCGAGCCTGGCGGGCAGCTTGAGCTCAGCTCGGCCCCCGCGGCTACGCTCGATGAGCTCGTCGAGGTAACCGGGCGCGACCTGGCCGCGTTGCGCGACGCGGCCGCGGCGGCCGGCCTGGAACTATGTGGCTACGGTCTTGACCCGCTGCGCCCACCCCGCCGCCTGCTCGATCTGCCGCGGTACGCGGCGATGGAGAAATTCTTCGACCGCGACGGCCCGTGGGGCCGCCAGATGATGTGCGGCACCGCGTCGGTCCAGGTCTGCGTGGACGCCGGCGACGACACCCCCGGCCTGTCCGGCTACCGCTCACGCTGGCGGATGCTGCACGCCATCGGCCCGGTGCTGGTGGCCGCGTTCGCCAACTCCCCGCTGCGGGACGGCAAGCCGACCGGCTGGCGTTCGGCCCGGCAGCAGGTGTGGGCCAACATGGATCCGGGGCGCACCCGGGCTCCGCTCTTGCACGCGTCCGACGGGGACCCGCGCGACGCCTGGGCCGTCTACGCGATGGACGCCGAGCTCATGTGCGTCCGCGAGCCCAGCTCACAGGACTGGACCGCGCCGGCCGGGATGACCTTCCGCGACTGGCTGCGCGACGGCGGGTCGGGCACGCTGCGGGCGCCCACCGCCGATGACCTGGAGTATCACCTGTCCACGCTGTTCCCGCCGGTCCGCCCGCGGGGGCACATGGAGCTGCGGATGATCGACGCCCAGCCCGGCGACGGCTGGATCGTGCCCGCGGCCGTGGTCACGGCGCTGGCTGACGACGACCGGGCGGCCGACGCCGCGCTGGCCGCCGCCGAGCCGGTGTGGGACGGACCGCCGGGCGCCGAGGACCCGTGGCTGCGGGCGGCGCGCCACGGCCCGGCCGACCCGCAGATCAGCCAGGCCAGCAAGCAGTGCTTCGAGGCTGCCGAGGGAGCGCTGGGCCGGCTGGGCGCGCCCGCCGCGATCCGCCGCGCGGTCACTGAGTTCACCGAGCGCTACGTGCAGAAAGACCGATGCCCCGCCGACGACCAACTGGAGGGAGCCCGATGACGGAGGCACAGCTCGACCCAGAAAATCTGCGCGCGATCATCGCGCGGCAACTAATCGGCGCACGGCAGCGGACCTCGCTGCTCACCGACAGCGTGGACGAGGCCGACCTGGTCAGACAGCACTCGCCGCTGATGTCCCCGCTGGTCTGGGATCTCGCGCACATCGCCAACCAGGAAGAACTCTGGCTGCTGCGCGAGGTCGGCGGGCGCGAGCCGCTGCACCCGGAGATCGACCCGCTCTACGACGCGTTCGAGCACCCGCGGTCCGAACGTCCCACGCTGCCGCTGCTGCCGCCCGCCGAGGCCAGGGCCTACGGCCACGAGGTGCGCGGCCGGGTCCTCGACCTGCTCGACCGCGCTCCGTTCAGCGGGACGCGGCTACTCGGCGACGGCTTCGCGTTCGGGATGATCGCCCAGCACGAGGTGCAGCACGACGAGACGATGCTGATCACCCACCAGATCCGCGCCGGGGCGCCGGTGCTCGCCGCCGCCTCTCCTGGGCCGGCGCCCGCGGACGCGCTCCGGCTGCCGCCCGAGGTGCTCGTGCCCGGCGGCCCGTTCACCATGGGGACCTCCACCGAGCCCTGGGCGCTGGATAACGAGCGCCCGGCGCACACCGTGGAGGTGGCGCCGTTCTACCTCGACACCACCCCGGTGACCTGCGGCGCCTATGCCCGCTTCATCGACGACGGCGGATACGACGATCCGCGCTTGTGGACCGGGGCCGGCTGGGAGCATCGGCAGAAGGCCGGGCTGACCGCGCCGCTGTACTGGCGGCGCGAGGGCCGGCAGTGGACCCGCCGAGTGTTCGGCAGGCAGGAGCCGATCGTGCCGGAGGAGCCCGTGCTGCACGTGTCCTGGTACGAGGCCGACGCGTACGCCCGCTGGGCCGGGCGCCGGCTGCCCACCGAGGCGGAGTGGGAGAAGGCGGCCAGGTTCGATCCCGCGACCGGCCTGACCCGCAGGTACCCGTGGGGCAACGCCGATCCGGATACCTCGTACGCCAACCTCGGCCAGGCCTTCCTGCGCCCGGCGCCGGTCGGCTCCTACCCCGGGGGTGCGGCGCCGTGCGGGGCCAGGCAGCTGATCGGGGACGTGTGGGAATGGACGAGCTCGGACTTCCTGCCCTACCCCGAGTTCGAGGCCTGGCCCTATAAGGAGTACTCGGAGGTGTTCTTCGGGCCGGAGTACAAGGTGATGCGCGGCGGCTCGTTCGCGGTCAGCCCGGTGGCCTGCCGGGGCACCTTCCGCAACTGGGACTATCCGATCAGGAGGCAGATCTTCTCCGGCTTCCGCACCGCCAGGTCTGGTGCGCCGGAGATTGCCTGATGTGCCGGCACCTGGCCTACCTCGGGCCGGCCGCCACGCTGCGCGCGGTGCTCATCGACCCGCCGCACGGCCTGTACCGGCAGGCCTGGGCGCCGCGCCGGCAGCGACACGGGACGGTGAACGCGGATGGGTTCGGCGTCGGCTGGTACGCGCCGGACGACCCGGCCCCGGCCAGGTACCGGCGTGCGGTCCCGATCTGGGGCGACGAGTCCTTCGCCGACGTCGCCCGGGTGACGTCGGCGGCCGCCCTGCTGGCGGCGGTGCGCTGCGCGACCACGGGTACCGACCCGGGGATCGCCGCGGTCGCTCCGTATGTGTCGGGCCGCTGGCTGTTCAGCCATAACGGCGTGCTGGACGGCTGGCCGACGGCCGCCGCCGGGCTCGCCGGCACGCTGCCCGCCGCGGCGTTGCTCGGGCTTGAGGCCCGGGTGGATTCGGCGCTGCTGTGGGCGCTGGTCAGGCACCGGCTCGAGCGTGGCGCAGGCGCCGCGGACGCCCTGGCGGACACCGTCGCGGCGCTGCGGGCGGCGGGCGCGGGCGGCCGGTTCAACTTCCTGCTGACCGACGGGGAGGTGATCGCGGCCACCGCGGCCGGCGACACGCTGTGCTACCGCGTGCGCGATGACGCCGTGGTGGTGGCCTCGGAACCCGGCGACGACGGGCCCGGCTGGACCGAGGTACCTGACGGCTCCGTGCTGACCGCGACGGCGCGGCAGGTCAGCGTGACTCCGCTGGCCACACCAGACATTCCTGCATCACCCGACCAGAACACCGAGGACGAAAGGATCGCAATCCGATGACAACCCTCGACCGCCGGCTACCGCCCGGCTTTCTCGAGGAAGCACTCCGCGCCGACGCCCTGACCGGGCTAACCGCGGAACCGAAGTCGCTGCCGCCCAAGTGGTTCTACGACGCGCAGGGCAGCGCGCTGTTCGACAAGATCACCGAACTGCCCGAGTACTACCCGACCCGCGCCGAGCGCGAGATCCTGCGCGCGAACGCGGCGGAGATCGCGGCGCAGACCGGCGCGCGGACCCTGATCGAGCTTGGCTCCGGGTCGTCGGACAAGACCCGGCTCCTGCTCGACGCGCTGCGCGACGCGGGCACGCTGCGCTGCTACGTGCCGGTCGACGTCAGCGAGCCCGCGCTGGCCGCCGCGGGCAAGGCACTGTCGGCCGAATATCCCGGGCTCGACGTCCGCGCCGTGGTGTCCGACTTCGAGGAGCGGCTCGGATTCCCCGCGGACAGCCAGGAGGACGGCGGGGCCCCGGCCCCCCGGCTGGTCGCCTTCCTCGGCAGCACGATCGGGAACCTGGAGCCCGGGCAGCGGGCGGCCTTCCTGGCCCGGGTCAGGGACCGGCTGCGGCCGGGTGACTTCTTCCTGCTCGGCACCGACCTGGTCAAGGACCCGGCCACGCTGGTCGCCGCGTACGACGACGAGGCCGGGGTCACCGCCGAGTTCAACAAGAACGTGCTCGCGGTGCTGAACGCCGAGCTCGGCGCCGACTTCGACCTGGACGCGTTCGAGCACGTCGCGGTGTGGAACCCGGACGCGGAGTGGATCGAGATGCGGCTACGCTCGGGCCTGGCGCAGACCGTGCGGCTGCCCGGCATCGGGCTCACCGTCGAGTTCGCCGACGGCGAGGAGATGCGCACCGAGGTGTCGGCCAAGTTCCGCCGCGAGGGGGTGGCCGGCGAACTGGCTGCCGCAGGGTTCACGATGCGGACATGGTGGACGGATTCGGCGGATCAGTTCGGGCTGTCCCTGTCGGTGCCGGCACGTCCGGGCCGGCCTGAGCCAGTGCTGCCTGAGCTAGGCGGAGTCGATGAGGGTGATCGCGATGCTTGACCTGTGCTGATGTGCGAGGGTCAGCGAATGATCCAGCACTCACCAGCCTCGGTCACCTGACAGGCAACTGACAGACCCCGTCGTGTGGCGCACACTGGTGCTATGACGGATGAGGCCACCGGCCGGCTCCTCGGCCGTTTCGTCAGTGCCGTCCAGCCGGTCTTGCCGCTGGTCTCGGTGTGGGCACACGGGTCACTGGCCGGAGGTGACTACCAGCCGGGACGCAGCGACCTCGACCTGATCGCCATCCTCGGCCGGCCGTGCACGGCAGCGGAGGAACAACAGCTCGGGGAGGTGCACGAAAACCTGGGAAGTGCCAGCGCGCTCGCGTCGGGGCTGCATTGCAGCTATTGCGCGGCAGGGGAGCTGGATGATCCTGCGCGCTTGCACCTGACGTGGGCGCACGAGGAGTTCATGCGCCGGCCGGTCACCCCGTTGACCAGGCGCGAGCTGCACGACTTCGGGCTCGTCTTGTATGGCGAGGCGCCAGCGGCCCTGCTTCCGCCGGTGACCGGCGGGCAACTCGCCGAGTTCGTGGTCCAGGACCTGGAAAGCTTCTGGCTGCCGTCCCTGGACCACCGCGAGCGGTGGGATCGTGACATCTGGGTTGACCTGGGCCTGCTGACCTTGGCCAGGGCAACGGTGACTGTGCGGGACGGCAGGCTGATCACCAAGGCCGAGGCTCTGCGCGTGCTTACCGAGCTCGGTGCCCCGGCAGAGGTCGTGGACGACATCAGGCAGCGCCGGTACGGCGAGCCCGGTCCGGCCTCACGGCGGTGGATCGCCCGCCGGGCGGAGCTGACGCTCACCTTCCTGCGGCCCGCGATCGAACAGGTCGTAGCACAACGGCCGCCCAGCACAGGCTGATCATGCTGCGAGCCGGGGCGAGTGCAGGTTGACCAGGCTATCGAGATGGCTGCCCCGCAATTACTCTCTCGCTGAGAATGCCGTTTTCCA
>CAVWBQ010000020.1:0-102074 GCA_963753225.1 uncultured Actinomycetota bacterium
TTTAACCAATATGTCGTCGAGAACGCGAAGAATGACCACGGCAGTGGCGGGCGCGGCCGCCATCTCCCTGCTCGCCGCGTGCAGCAGTGGCGGCAGCAGTAGCAGCGCCGCCGCCGGCGGCACGACGAGTTCGCCGGCCAGCACCGCGAGCGCGAGCCCCACCGTGACCGTGGTGGCCGGCTCGTGCAGCCCCAACGCCACCAAGGTCTTGTTCTGGGCCTGGGTGCCGGGGATGGGCCGGGCCGTCACCGAGTTCAACAAGACGCACCCGAACATCTGCGTCACCCAGGAGGACGTCGGCGCCGGCAACCCCGAGTACGTGGCGATCACCAACGCGCTGAAGGCGGGCTCGGGCGCGCCCGACGTGGCCGAGGTCGAGTTCGACGAGCTGCCGTCGTTCGAGGTCACGAAGAACGTCGTGAACCTCGCGCCGTACGGCGCCAACACCTACAAGAGCAAGTTCACGACCTGGGCCTGGGACGAGGTCAGCCAGGGCTCGGGCGTCTACGCGATGCCCGGCGACGCCGGCCCGATGGCCTTCTACTACAACACCAAGGAACTGTCCAAGTATGGCCTCACCCCGCCGACCACCTGGGCGGAGTTCGCCACCGACGCGGCCAAGCTGCACAAGGCCAACCCGAACGCGTACATGACCAACTTCTCGGCCATCGACCTGCAGTGGGTGATGAGCCTGATGGCCCAGGACAACGCGTGGCCGTTCGCCTACAGCGGCGGCAGCAACGTCACCATCAACTGGACCGGGCCGAAGCAGATGGCGTTCGCCAGCTACTGGCAGAACCTGCTGGCCGCGCACGAGGTCAACGCCACCACCGACGTGTCCGCCACGTCCTTCGCGGACCTGGACAAGGGCATCGACGCGGCCTGGCTCAGCTCCGCGTGGGGCCCGTCCTACTTCGCTCCCGACGCCAAGACCTCCCTCGGCAACTGGCGGGCCGCCCCGCTGCCGCAGTGGACCGCGGGCGCTAACGTCGCGGCGAACTGGGGCGGCTCGACCTACCCGGTCTTCTCGCAGAGCAAGCACCCGGCCCAGGCAGCCGAGTTCGCCGAGTGGCTGAACGCCACCGACGGGTCGTGGAACATCACCAAGACGGCGCCGTCGTCGCTGTTCCCGACGTACCTGCCGCTGCTCAACAGCTCGTCGTACAAGACCATCACCGTCCCGCTGTCCGGCTCCTCGACCCCGAACGTGCAGTTCACCGCAGCGGCCAGCCAGATCCAGGGCGTGCCGTGGCCGCCCTTCATGACCGAGGCGCTCACCCAGTCGGCGACCGTGTTCGCCGGCGTGATGAACGGCAAGGAGACACTCCAGGCGGCGTTCACGAACTTCCAGAACGTCCTGGTGACCTACGCCAAGGCGCAGGGCTTCACCGTCTCCACCGGATGATCCATGACGTCCTGCCGCCAGCCGTGACCCGGCTGGCGGCAGGGCCGCCCAGAAAGACTCCGACTAGGACGGAAATGACGTGAGTGCAGTAACCGCCACCCAGGACGCCGGCACTGGCACCGGACGCCGGCGGCGCTCGGCCTGGATCCAGCGCCGGGACCGCCGCGGAATCTGGTTCGTGGTGCCCTTCCTCGTCGGCTTCGTGCTGTTCATGATCGTGCCGCTGGTGTACGCGATCTACACGAGCCTGTACACGACCAAGATCATCGGCGGCACCGTCTTCAGCGGGGCCTCGAATTACACCCAGACATTGCAGTCGTCGCAGTTCTGGTCGGGTGTGGTGCGCGTGATCATCTACGCGGCCATCCAGATCCCGGTGATGCTCGCCATCGCGTTCTTCTTCGCCTGCGTCTTCGACCTGGGGGTGGCGAAGTTCGGCCGGACGTTCCGGACGATCTTCTTCATCCCGTTCGCGGTGCCCGCCGTGGTCGGCGCGGTGATGTGGTCGTTCCTGCTCGAGCCGCAGTTCGGGCCGATGGTGCACCTGGCCAACGCGTTCGGCTTCGCCGGAACCAACTTCTTCTCGCCGTCGCTGATCCTGCCCTCGATCATCGTCATCGTGATCTGGGAGTGGACCGGCTACAACATGGTGATCCTGTACACCGCGCTGAAGTCCGTGCCGCGTGATGTCGTGGAGGCGGCGATCCTGGACGACACGCCGCTGTGGCGGATCATCATCCGGATCAAGCTCCCGCTGGTCCGGCCCGCGATCGTGCTGCTCGTCTTCCTCAACACGATCGGCGCGCTGCAGTTGTTCACCGAGCCGCTGATCCTGTCGTACTTCGAGACCGGTTCGGTCTCGGTCAACTACACGCCGACCCTGTACCTCTACAACACGGCCATCGCCGCCGACCAGACCAACCTGGCGGCAGCCGGCGCGGTGATCCTCGGCCTGGTCATCGTGGTGATCTCGACGGCCTCGCTGCTGTTCCGGCGGCGGAGGGGAGAATTCCGATGACCGAGCTGAAGGGGCGCGGCGACCACGCCGCGAGCCAAAGGGCCGCGGTCCTGCCTGGACCGACGAGCGACGAAGGAGCGAGGAGGGAAGGCAGGGCCTCAAGGGCGGCCCGGAGGCGAGCGGCGAGACTAGCGGAGCAGGAGAGCACTATCCCGGTAGAGCTCTACGGGCTGCGCCGCGGCACGGTCTCCCTGCTGACCACGCTCGCCTTCCTGTTCGCGATCTTCACGCTGGTTCCCATCGCCTGGATCGTCATCAACTCGACCAAGACCCAGGCGAACATCTTCGAGACGTTCGGCTTCTGGTTCGCCAGCCCGTTCAGCTTCTTTCACAACTTCTCGCTGCTGTTCCAGAACGTGGACGGCTACGGCACCTACATCCAGTGGTTCGGGAACACGGCGCTATACGCGGTGATCGGCGGCGGCGGCGCGGCGGTGCTGTCCGCCTTCGCCGGGTACGGTTTCTCCCGGTTCTCGTTCCGCAGCTCGAAGGTGCTGTTCTACCTGACCCTCGGCGCCTTGCTGGTGCCGATCACCGCGATCACGCTGCCGCTGTACCTCACCTACGCCAAGGCGCACCTGATCAACTCGATCTGGGGGATGATCCTGCCCAGCATGATCAGCCCGGTCGGCATCTACCTGATGAAGGTGTACACCGACATCTCGGTCCCCCGTGAGCTCATCGACGCGGCCAGGATCGACGGCGGAGGCGAGGCCCGGATCTTCTTCCGGGTCGCCCTGCCACTGATGGTGCCGGGCCTCATGACCGTGCTGCTGATCAGCGTGGTGGCGGTCTGGAACAACTACTTCCTGCCGCTGCTCATCTTCAACATCAACACCAAGTATCCGCTGGTCGTGGGCCTGGGGCTGTGGTCCGAGCGGGCGCAGAACAGCGGCAACGCCCAGCTGTTCCCGATGGTGGTAATCGGCGGCCTGGTAACCATCGTCCCGCTGATCGCGCTGTTCCTGCTCCTGCAGCGGTACTGGCGCGGCGGGCTGCTGCTCGGCAGCATCGCGAACTGATTCCGGAGGCCTGTAATCGTGGCTGCGATTTCCATGCGTGAGCTGACCAAGGTCTACGCGACCGGCGTCAAGGCGCTGGACGCCCTGGACCTGGATGTTGCGGACGGCGAGTTCGTGGTGCTGGTCGGGCCCTCCGGCTGCGGCAAGACGACCGCGCTGCGGATGGTCGCGGGGCTGGAGCGGATCACGTCGGGCACGATCAGCCTCGGCGACCGCGTGGTCAACGACGTGTCGCCCCGGCACCGCGACGTCGCCATGGTCTTCCAGAACTACGCGCTCTACCCGCACCTGTCGGTATACCAGAACATCGGCTTCGCGCTGGAGAACAAGAAGGTCGAGAAGGCCGAACGGGACCGGCGGATCCGCGACGCCGCCGCGATTCTCGGCCTTGGCGAGCTGCTCGGCCGCAAGCCGAAGCAGCTGTCCGGCGGCCAGCGGCAGCGGGTCGCGATGGGCCGGGCCATCGTCCGCGAGCCTTCGGTGTTCCTGATGGACGAGCCGCTGTCCAACCTGGACGCCAAGCTCCGCGTGCAGATGCGCTCGGAGGTGCTGCGGGTGCACCGGTCGATCGGGGCGGCGACGCTGTACGTCACGCACGACCAGACCGAGGCGATGACGATGGGCGACCGGGTGGCGGTGCTGCAGGGCGGGGTGCTGCAGCAGTGCGACACGCCGCGGGTGCTCTACGACCGGCCGGCCAATGTGTTCGTGGCCACGTTCATCGGGTCCCCGGCGATGAACCTGTACGAGGCGGGCCTGTCGGCGGACGGGGCGTCCGGTTCCAGGCCCGCGGTGGTGCTCGGCTCGCAGCGGCTGGACCTGCCCGCCCCGGTGGCCGCGCGGGTCGCGGCCTACCAGGGCCGCAAGGTGATCGTCGGGGTGCGGCCCGAGGACCTCATCGTGTCCTCCGGGCCGGGGCTGGTCACCGAGGCACGCCTCGTCGAGGTGCTGGGCAGCGAGCAGCACGTCTACTTCTGGCTCGACGCGACGCCCGCGGCGCAGGCGGCGGCCGCGGCCGCCGCGGCGGACGAGTCGGCGGAGGCGGGCATCCTGGTTGGCAGCGCCCCCAACGGCATGGCCAGGATCGACCCGCACACTCCGGTCAAGCCCGGCGGGCGCGTCACCTTCACCGTCGACCCGGCCCACCTGTACTTCTTCGACCCGGACACCGGCCAGGCGATTACCGGCTGACTAGATCTCCCACAGGGTCGCGGCCGGCATCGCGCGCATCCGCGGCCCGAACGGCAGCGTCTGGGTGCCGGTGTACAGCACGACGCCGGCGATGAAGTCGTCACCGGTCCTGGCGGCCAGGTGCCGCAGGCCGCGGAAGTCGTCAGGGCCGACGGTGGAAGAGGCCTTGACCTCGATGCCGACGACCTCGCCCCGGCGGTTCTCCAGGACCGCGTCGACCTCCACCTTGTCCTTGGTGCGGTAGTGGAACAGCTCGGCGCGCTGCCGTGACCAGGTGAGCTGGCGGGCCAGTTCCATCAGGACAAACCCCTCGAGCAGCGGGCCGAGCCTGCCGCCGGGTCTCAGCAGGCTCCGGACGTCCGCGCCGAGCAGGTTGGCGGCGATCCCCGAGTCGGTGAAGGCGAGCTTGGGCGTGCCGACGGCACGTGCGCTTACGTTGCGCGACCAGGCCGGGATCCGCTTGACCAGGAAGACCTCTTCCAGCAGGCCCAGGTACCGGTAGACGGTGCTGGCGGGAAGCCCGGCGTCGCTGCCCACCGCGGTCGCGACCAGGAGCTGGCCGGACCGGCCGGCCAGGAGCCTGATCAGCGCCCGCATCTCGGCGGTGCGCTCGATCTCGGATAGCTGGCTGACCTCGCGGGCGACGAGATCGGCCAGGTAGGAGTCGAAGAAGCGCTCGCGACGGGCCGGGTTGGTGCGGGCCAGCGCCTCGGGGAAGCCGCCACGGACGACTCGTTCGGCATAATCCTGCCTGCTCACGGCGGATTCGTGACTCAGTCCCTCACCCTGATCGAAGATGGCGTCCACGAATCGGTCCGCGGTGCCGTCGATCTCTCCCTGGGAGAACGGCCACAGCTCGATCGTCTCGATCCGGCCGGGCAGCGTGTCCGGCAGGCCACGCAGCGCCAGCACGCGCGCCGACCCGGAGAGCAGGTAGCGGCCGGGTCTGGGGTCGGCGTCGACCTGTTCCTTGATCGCGAGCAGGAGGTCCGGCACGCGCTGGATCTCGTCGATCACCATCAGCCCGGGCGAGTCCACGAAGCCGGCCGGATCCGTGGCCGCCGCCTGACGGGTCACCGCGGAGTCGAGGTTGCGCCACTCGGCGTCCCCGCCTTTGGCGACGAGGCCGAGCAGCGTGCTCTTCCCGCACTGGCGGGCCCCGGTGACGAGGACGACCCTGGTGTCCGCCAGCGCCTCGGTGAGGGCGGTTTCTGAGTGCCGGGCAAGCAGCCTGCCCAGCGGGCTCGGATTGATGCGTACCACCTGATCAGGGTGTCACACGGCGTCCTGTCAGGCCATGGTTTCTGTCATTCTCGTGGTGATCTGGTCGCATGATTCGTGGTGATCTGGTCGCTGGTAGCGTGGTGAAACAGTCGCCGGGTTGGTGGTGATCTGGTCGCCGCGGGAAAAATCAGTTGCCCGGGCCGGAGGCGGTGTGGCAACCTGCAGCTGTCCGGCCGGCGCTGTCGGCTGAGCGAAGGGAGGCGCCTCGTGTCTACGACCGTCGCGGGCGTGTTCACGCCTGCCCCCTTGACCGCTCAGCTGAGGAGCACTACCCGTGCACGACTTTTCTTCACGCAGTGGAGAGTTCAGGACCCGCCGCGGTAAGCGGCGTTTCGACGACGACGAGCCTGCCTCGGTCAAACGCGTCCGGCGCCGCGCGCTGCCATCGATCGAGGAATTCGACGCGACCGACGGCCTGCCCGAGGGCGACCGGTGGTCGACCTGGGATCAGTCCATTCCGACCCAGCGCGGCCCGGTGCCGCATCCCGGCTGGCTGGTCACCGACCTGGCCGCCGTCGACACCGAGCTCGGCATCTTGAAGACCGGCAAGGAAGCCGACGTCTTCCTGCTCAGGCGCGGCGTGCCCGGCGGCCGGTCCTGCCTGCTCGCGGCCAAGCGCTACCGCGACGCCGGGCACCGGATGTTCCACCGGGACAGCAGCTACCTGGAAGGGCGCCGGGTCAGGGAGTCCCGGACCAACCGGGCGGTGGCGAGCCGGAGCGCGTTCGGGCGCGAGGCCATCGCCGGCCAGTGGGCGCACGCCGAGTTCAGCGCGCTGTCCCGGCTGTACGCGGCCGGTATACCCGTCCCCTATCCGGCGCAGATCCTGGGCACCGAGCTGCTGCTCGAGTTCATCGGCTCGGCGGACGGGACGGCCGCCCCGCGGCTGGCCGAGACCCGGCCGGGCCCGGCCGAACTGGCCGGGCTCTGGGACCAGCTGGTGCAGGCGCTGACCGCCCTGGCCAGGGACGGCCTGGCTCACGGGGACCTGTCCGCGTACAACCTTCTGGTGCACGACGGGCGGCTGGTGATGATCGACCTGCCCCAGGTGGTCGACGTGATCGCGAACCCGCGCGGCGCCTGGTACCTCACCCGCGACGCGGAGAACATCGGCCGCTGGTTCACGGCGCGCGGCCTGAGCGGAGTCCGTCCGGAACCCGCGGACCTGGCCGGCCTGCTCCGTCGCGAAGCCCTGCTCTAGCCGCAGGCCGGCGGGTCAGCCCGGTTCCTGGCGGATCGTCACCCTGGGCAGCCTGACCGAGACCGGCTCGGCGGTGGCGTCGGGCGCCCAGGCGATCAGGGCCATCTCGTGTCCGCCTGCCGGGACCGGGGCCAGGTCGAACTCGGCCCGGCCCGGCCCGGCCAGGGCCACCGGATCCCGGGGATTCCAGCCGGGCCCGTCCGGGCGCTGGATGCGGGCGACCGCCCGCAGCCGCGTTCCCTTTGGTGCGCCGTCGATGGTGAAGACCACGCGGACCGGCGCGACCAGTTCGGTGCGCGGGTTCGCGGCGAGCATGCCCGCCGTCACCACCTCGGTCCGCCCGGCCGCGTCGATGAGCGCGGCGCTGTCGATACGCAGCTGGGTCCGGGACGCGGGGGCCGGGGGCTCGGCCGGTGCCGGCGGCTCGGCCGGGGCCGGCCGGGGTAGCTGGCCGAGCATCCAGGCGCAGACGGGCTCGCACTCCCAGCCGGACCAGACCTCGGGGTGCCGTTCGGGCTCGACCTCGGTCTGCTCCGCCTCGACGCGGCGTTCCCAGGCGCCGCCCGTCCGCCGCCGGCTGAAGACCACCACGAACGAGGCCGCCGTCTGCCACGGCTGAGTCTCGCCCAGCCTGCCCCTGGCTTCGTCTTGCCAGCGCGATACCTGCTCGAGGGTGGGCCGCGGCCGCAGGTTCGCCATCGCCCGGTAGATGGCGCGCTGGTCGGCCTGGGCGAGACCGCGAAGATCGGTGACCTCCTGCCGGGCGAGAGCCCGCACGTGCTTGTCCGCCAGGCCCTCGATCGAGCTCAGCTCGTCAGGCACGACAAGCTCCTCTCGTCTGTTCGGTCGGGCGGACCCGGGCCCGGTGCCGGGTGCATCGGGCCCCGGTCCGGCTAGACGAACATGTACTCGCCCTGGGGCTCGTGCCCGGCGACGGCCAGGTGACTGTACTCGTCTTCGCAGCCGCCGCAGCAGCGGAGCTCGAACTTCGCCCCGACCTGGTAGAGGGACCCGCAGCGGTCGACGGGGATGGTCCCCGGCGGCACGTTGACGCAGATGTCGAGGTACAGCCCGTCGCAGCCCTTCCAGTCCTTGAGCTGGAGTACCGACCGGTCGGGCAGGACGTCGGACAGGTTGAAGTCCGGGCCGTCGCCTATCGACGTGAAGCAGACGTCGAAGCACCAGTGGCCGCAGATGCACTTCCAGAGGCGCCCCCTGAGGTACACGCGGAACCGGACCTCGAAGGCATCCTTGCGTTCGATGATCGTGTCGTGCTTGTTCTTGTCGTCGACATCGATGATGTCGGCGTCCCAGTAGGCCCGCAGGTGCCGGGCGGACAGCTCGATTTCGGTAGAGCCGTCAAGCCAGTCCGGCTTGTCCTCCACGGTCGATACGGTCTGGGTCGACATGAGCGCCTCCTTTGCTCAGATCGTGTAGCCATGCGTGGCCGGAATCGGCCATCGCGTCCATCGTCAGGACCGACGCTGAGGCGGCACTAAAGACGGCGCATAGGCGGCAGTTATTTTCCGCGAAATATCACGGCTAAGCGATTATTCAGCGCTTAATGCGCTCAGATGAGCTGGCGGAAGAGCTGAGTCGTCTCCTCAGATGGGGAAACACCGAGCTCGTCGCGGAGGGCGGCGACGCAGACGCGGTACTGGCGGCTCACGAGCTGCTGCTGATGCTTCGATGCGTAGCAGCGCATCAGCAACCTATGCGTGGCCTCGGAACACGGGTCATTGCTGATGGCGAGCTGGCCGAACTGCAGCGCCTCGGGAAGCTGGCCGAGTTCGAAGTGGACCTCCGCGACATCCTCGAGCGCCTGCCCGTAGAGGTCTTCCAGGCGGCGCTGTTCCGGCAGGTACCACTCGCTGACGCCGTCGTCTTCGAACAGCGGGCCGCGGTAAAGCCGGATAGCCCGGCGGCACGCCTCGACGACCTGCCTGGGCCGGCCGGCCCGGCGGGCCAGCCGCGCGTCATCGACCGCCGAAAGGAATTCGTTACGGTCGATCCACCAGGTCAGGTCGGGGTTGAGGATGTAGCAACCGTCGCGGTACAAGATGGGCTGCGCGCCCTGGCCTAGCCCGTCCAGGGTGTTGCGCAGGCTGTACAGCGCCACGTTGAGGTTGTTGCGGGCCGAGTTGCGGCTGTGGTCGGGCCACTGCAGCGCCATCAGGACGTCGCGCCGGGTGGGCCGGTCCTGATGGACCAGCAGGTACTGGAACACCGCCCGGGCCTTCGAGCTGTTCCATCGCGGCACCCGCCGGCCGCCGACATGGATCTCGAGTGGCCCTAGCGCCGACGCCGCTATGTCGGCCTCGGCCGGCACCGGCTCGGCACCAGGCTCAGGCATCGGCCCGGGCATCGGCCCGGGCATCGGCCCGGGCTCAGGCATCGGCCCGGGCTCAGCCTGGTGGCGTACGAGCGGCCCGGGTATCAGCGGCTTGGGCGCAAACGGCTCGGACCATACCCGCTCCGGCGCATCCCCGGCGGGACGCGGGCCGGGCCTGCCGCGGCGGAAGATCCGTTTGAGCTGACGTCTGGTCCTGGCCGGCGACTCGTCCAGGAGGGCGTCTACGCGCTGATTGATCTCCCGCTCTACGAGGCGGCAGCACCGGGCGGCGGCCTCGAGTTCGATGGCGACGCGCTGGTGCTCGGCACTCCACTGGCGAAGCCTGCGCACGGTGTCCACGCCGAAACCGGACCTGATCGGCGCGCCGCCGAGGTCGGCCAGCGCTTGTTCCACCCCGTCGGAGAGCGGGTCGCTGGTGAGCCGGCGCAGTTCGGTCAGCGCCTCGGAAAGCGCGGTCCTGGCATGCGCCGGCGTGCTATCGATGCCCGCGCGGCGTACTGTGCGCGGCTCGCCCCCGTATGCGCCCATGGTCGACCCCCCACGATCAGTTTTGGAGCAGGGCCGACTTTCTGCGCTTTCGTAGCATTCCTATTCAAAGGGTTCGCATACCCACCGTCAAGTTATATTCCGATTCCCCGGCAGTATGCAGCCCACTTAGTTCACAGCACTAAAGAAATCGCCATGTTGCATAAATCGTCTCCCGGCGGGATTTGCGCCCAGTGGTACGGCGGTGGCCGCGCCGGGCTGGAATCGGCCCGGACCGCCAGGGCCGGGCCGTCGCGAGGTCACTCAGCTGGGACGGAACCGGCAGGCGGCTCCTCCTGCGCCCGGGCCGCCTGCGCCGGGGCCGCCTGGGCCCGGGCCGCCTGCGCCGGGGCCGGCTGCCTAAAGCTCAGGCGGCCGTTCTTCATCACGCCGATCCGCTGGGCGCGGCGGGCCACGGTGCTGTCGTGGGTGACGAACACCATGGTCAGGCCGCGCTCTCGCCACATGGTCTCGAGCAGGCCGATGATCTCGTCCCTGGTGTCCTCGTCGAGGTTGCCGGTCGGCTCGTCGGCCAGCAGGACCATCGGCTCCTTGACCAGGGCCCGGGCGATGGCCACCCGCTGCTGCTGCCCGCCGGACAGCTCGCCGGGCACGTGCCGCAGCCGGTCGCCCAGGCCAACGGTGTCCAGGGCGACCGCGGCCCGCTGACGCCGCGCGGTCGCGGACACGTGCAGCGGGACCAGCGCGGCCTCCACGTTCTCCTGCGCGGACAGCGTCGGCACCAGGTTGAAGGTCTGGAACACGAAGCCGATGGAGGTGGCCCGCACCCTGGTCACCTCGGCCTCGCGCAGCTGCGCGAGGTCACGGCCGTCGAAATCGACGATGCCGCCGGACGGACGGTCCAGGCCGCCGAGGATCTGCAGCAGCGTCGACTTGCCGTGCCCGGTCGGGCCCTGGATGGCCAGCCATTCGCCGTCCTCGATCACCAGGTCGACACCGCACAGCGCGGCTACGGTCTCGCGCCCCTTGACATAGTTCTTGGTCACTCCGGAGAGCTTGTACATCGAGGATTCCCTCCTGCTTATCAGGCGACCTTGGCCAAGGCGGCCGCGGGACGCAGCCGCGCGGCCCGCCAGCCGCCGAACATCCCGGCGATGATGCCGCCCGCCACGGCCAGCACGACCGCGAGCAGGATCACGTTGGCGCTCACCGTGGCGGCCAGGTGCACCGCCACCGTGTGGCTGGCCGGCCCCGGGCGGCTGAAGGTGGCGGCCCCGGGGTTCCTGCCGAAGCCGCCACCTCCGCCCCCTCCTCCCCCGCCGGCCCCGCCGCCTCCACCGCCGAAGTTCCCGGATCCACCGAAGCCGAACTGCCTGGCGCCGCCCGGCGTGGCCGAGCCGGTGGTCTGGCCGACGACCGCGGACAGCTTAGGCGACAGCTTGGAGACCAGCTCCGCGCCGGCCAGGCCGAGCCCGATGCCGATCGCGCCGCCGATGAGGCCGAGGGTGACCGCCTCGCCCATCACCTGGCCGATGATGCGGCGGCTCTTCCAGCCGAGCGCCTTCAGCGTGCCGAACTCACGTACCCGGCGTGACACCGCCGCCATCGTCAGCAGGCTGGCCAGCAGGAACGCCGCGACGAGAACGGCGAGCGCGAGCCACTTGCCCAGGTTGTTGGCCAGGCTGGAGGCGCTGGACAGCGAGCCGGTGACCTCGCTGGCCAGGTCGCTCGAGGTGGTCACGGTCTCGCCAGGCAGCGCCTTGGAGATCTCGGAGGAGACGCTGCTGATGGCCGAGGAACTGCTGGCCGCGACGTAGATGGTGTTCACGTCGTTCTTCATGCCGGCCAGCTTCTGCGCCACCGCGAGCGGGATGTACACGTCCGAGGGGTTGTCGCCGGCAGGCTCGCTGACGATCCCGACGACCTTGAAGTTCGTCGCCTTGCCGCTGCTGTTGCCGATGGCGATGGTGGACCCGGTTGCCAGCTTGTTCTGCGTCGCGTAGGAAGCGTTGACCAGCGCGACGTCGGCGTTCGCGTCCGAGGCGGTGAACGTGCGGCCCGCGCTGAGCTTTCCCGAGCTGAGCGGGCCGAGCTCACCGCCGCCGATGTCCACCCCGTCGACGCCGAAGCTGCTGGTGGTGAAGTTGGCGCGGAAGCTCTGGCCGCCGCCGCCAGAGCTGCCGCTGCCGGAACCGCCGCCTGCGCCGCCGCCGAAGCCGCCGCCGTTGACGTTGACGGCGGGCACGGTGCCGCTGATCGTCCGGTCGTTCAGGGTCAGCCCGCCGGCCGCGGCCGACACGTCGTGCAGGCCGGCCACCGAGGTGACCGAGGACGAGCTGATCGAGGCGAGGGTGGGGCCCGCCGCGAGCGTGCTGTCGTTGATTTTGGTGCCGGCTACTGGCCGCGTCCTGGTCCCGGCCCGGAAGCCGAAGCCGAACGACCCGGGGCTGAACGACCCGGCCTTCGGCGTCTTGGTCACGGTGACGTCGGTGCCCACGCCATATAGCGCATGGAGCACGGCGCCCTGGGCGTTCTTGACGCCGGCCGATGCCGCCGTCACGGTGATCACCAGGCCCACGCCGACGGCGAGGCCGAGCGCGATGAAGACGGCCTGGCGCATGCGGCGGCGAAGCTCGCGCCGCAGATAAGTGAAGAACATCCCGCACTCCTCAGGGGGGATTGCCTCCGCACAGATGGCGGCGCGGTGAATCGCCCCGGGAGCGAACGCCGCGCCGGTTCAGAAGCCTGACGGTGATACCTGAACGGGTGCTGAACAGAACCTGCGGGGTTTCCCCGACTAGGCGAACGTTTGCGCGGCTGGGACGCCTGGTACAGCGATGCTTCAGGGAATCCTGAGGATGCCCGGCTCCGCGAGCACAGGTGCGCAGGCGACGGGCCGGATCGCCGGGACTTATCCGAGGCCGCGCGGCCGGGAAATATAAGTACCCGCAGCCTGCAACTTGGGTAGTCGCTCCCCATCCGGTGTCGCCGCGTCGCCATTAAGTTTTGCAGTGCCGAAGCCCGGCGCACCGGACAAAAAGGGGCGTCGCGCATCGATACGTCGGTCGTGGCGTCAGAAAGGACACGGTAATGGCTAGCCTCAACGCCAGCGAAGACTCGCGTGTCGCCACGGACATCAGAAATATCGCTCGGCGACAGCATCGTATCCGACGAATCGCGGCCACGCTGGTTGTGTTCACCCTCCTGGGCGGCACAGGCATGGCTATAACTGCCAGTAGTGCGTCGGCGGAGCCCAACAGCAGCGCGTGTGTTGCAGATAAAGCCCTCTACGATGATCAGATCATCTATGTCGGGTACGAATTCGGGACGTGGACGACGGCCGTCCTCCTATCGAATTGGGCCGACGCGGCACGCGACTGGGACAGCTACACGAAGGCGTACGACAGGTCACAGGAATACCTGCATGATATGCAGGCCGATTGCTAATAGTGGGCACTTTGGCACCTAGTGATGGCCGCCAGACGTGCCCGGCTGGGGTTAGTTCAGGGGAATCACTCCTAGATCCGTTGGAGAGCCACATTCACCGGCGTTCCTCGACACACCACAAGCCACATTTCAATCAGGTGTACCTATTTCGCGGAGTGGCGTGGTCCTCCCCGGAAATGTCGTAGCCCGGCGGTAGAATCGAAATCAGATCCTAGAGGTATTTCCGGGAAGGAGAACAACCGCCCGCAGCAGCGACAAGCCCGAGTGGAGGGAGGTGACCCCGGTGGGTACTGCCCCGGCGTGTGCCCGTGAGGCGCTGGACATGGTCCGCGCCGGGCTCGGCTACCTCGCCGCCGCGGATGCGGCGCAGCTGGCCGCCACGACCCAGGCCGAGTGCCTGCGGGAGCTGGAGCAGGCCGGTTCGGCCGTGACGGCGGCGCGGGCCGCGGTGCTGGCGGGGTTCACCGCGGGGCAGGAGTATGCCGGGGATGCGGAGTACAGCGCGGTGTCGTGGCTGATGCACCGGACCGGGATCACCAGGGGCCGAACCGCGCGCCGCACGGCCTGGACCGCCGCCGCGCCCGGGATGTGTAACGCCTGGACGGACAGGTCGGTCGTCGGGAGGTATTTCACCCCGAAGTCGAAGCCGAGTCCGTAGCGCTGGCCAAGCTCGATGCCGAACGCGGTGAGCCGTTCGAGCAGCCGAGAGTTGGCAAGCGCACCGGCGTCCAAGCCGCGCAAGCCGCTGTCCCGCAACAAGTCCATCACGGCGGCCTTGGCGTCGGCGTCGTCGGCGGCGACGAAAGTGTCCAGTGTGGTCCCGCCGACCTCACCGGTGAACAGCGTCGGTGCGGGCACGGTGTTGAACGCCTTCACCACCCGGCTGTTCGGCAGCGCCGCGGCGAGTTCCTCGGCGCCGCTCGTGGTCGGCGGCAGGCTGAGGCCGGTGAAGCTCTCGTCAAGTGGGTTAGAGATGTCGACCACGATCTTCCCGGCCAGTGCGGACTGGTTGGCCGTCGCGAATTCGACGGTTGCGGGATACCAGAGGGCCAGCACCACGATGTCGGCGGCTAGCGCTTGCTCCTCGGGGACTCCGCTCGCCGTTCCGGGCTGGTCGGCGCCCGCCTCGGCGGCGACCTGCTCGGCGCGGTCGGCGTGCTGGTCGGCGACCATCACCCGGCGGCCCGCCTTGGCGAGCCTGCGGACCAGGCCACGGCCCATGTTGCCGGCTCCGATGATTCCTACGGTTCGAGTGCTCATGTCGTTTCCTCGGGTTGGTTCGTTTGGTGGGTACGCCAGGAACGCTATGAATGGGAACTCGCCGGGCTGTACGCAGGCAGCCGAACGATCCCACGCAGCGGCTAAAGGCGGATGTCCGGCGCGGTGACCACGTTCGAGGCCGGTGACCTGCAGTGGAGGGTACGCGGTGATCTTTGGGAGCGCGGTGATGCTTTCGCTGCCGCCTGGGAACAGATCCTTGCTGCTTCTGGCGCTAGTCATGCTGCTCGCCTTCTTCAGCAAAGAACCAGACAAATACCAGCCGGGTCAGGGGGAATGTCAAAAGCCAAATTGCTTCAGCGATATAAGGGGCGAACACGGCGACCGGCAGCGTCAGTGCGAAGACCACTGGTACGGACAGGCCCTGGGCGCGCAGGGCCCTTGCCCGCGCCCGCCCGACGGTTGGCCTCAACAGCCTTCCCCTGCCGGATGCGTACCACCAGTAGGCCGCGGAGGCGAGCGACGCCAAGAGCACCGAGATCGCATAGAAAACCGCCGCCGCAGGCGACCTGATGTGCTCTCCTAGAACAGCGGTGGGGAACGGCAGGAACGCCACGAACATGAGCAGCAGGAGGTTGAGCCATACCAGCGTGTCATCGCCGCAGCCGATGAGCCGGAACGTCAGCCGATGCGTCACCCAGAACCTGGCGATCACGACAAAGCTCAGGAGATAGGCGATGTAACGGGGCCAAAGCCCCAGGAGTGCCTTCGGCAGCCTGGCGTCGCTCGTGGTAGCCGGCACCGCGATCTCAAGGACAAGCAGGGTGAGGGCGATGGCGAACACGCCATCGGAGAGCGCCAGGATCCGCCCGATGCCCTCCTCCGCCGCTTCGTCGTCCTCATGGCGCGGCAGCCGCCACAGCCGACCCGGCAGCTTCCTCACCCGATCGCCCCCACGGTCTGAACTACCGTTCACGGGGTTAATGGCCTGTCACCCCAGCACTGGCACCTCGCTCGGGCGGGAGCGCCCGCTGGGTCATCCGGAGGATGAACGACTCGGGTGGCTGCCAGACCTCGCGGTCCGCAAATGGAAAGGCGTAGGTCAGGGCTCCGTCACGGACACAATCAAGCAGGCCAGGCGCTGCGAGTTCGTGCGCCGACCATCGGTAAAGCTGCTGCAACCTCGGGGCGATCACCCCGAAATCCACCAGGCGCCCGAATCCGAGTTCGTTCCTCAGGAGGAAGCGCACGCTATCGCGCAGCGGATACTCGTCGGGGATCACGCGAGACAGTTGCAAGAAGACCCCGGCCATCCCTAGCCTCGGGTCACCGAGGAACGGGGCAAGCGAGCGAAGCCATCCAAGCGACATCCGCGGGGCGGCGACGAGGGCGTGGGTGTAGAGCACCCGGCAGAGCACGACGTTCATGAAGAAGCGCTCGGCCTCGTTCTCCGCCTCCGCCAGGTCACGGTGCTCGAGATAGGCGGCGACCACGCTCCCGTTGTGCGCCCGGTACCAGGCCCGGGCAACCGGGTAGTCGACGAAGGACATCCAGTAGTCAACGGTACGCGACGAGCCCGGACCGGGAAGGCCCCCGCTTAGGCCCACTGCCTCGCAGCCGTCACGAAGGACGCGCTCGTTGACCGCACGCCACCACGGACTACCGGGACGGTCACCAAACGGCGGGTTCAGCACACCTCGCCGGAGCTGCCAGCGCATGAACGACATCGCTGCCCGGCGAAACGGCAGATGCCGGGGGGCCTGGCCGAACGGGCCGTAATAGCAGCGCCGCATCAGTGCCGTCCGGCCTGCCGGGTCGTCGCGGACCGAGGCGACCTGCTGCTCAGCCCAGGCGGCGGCCGCAATCCCCGATCTCACGGCACCACCATCACACGCAGCGCCAGGGAGTGCCACGGCGTAGGCTGGTGAGGTCGCCGCCGGTCACTTCTGTGCCGAGGACTTGCCGGTGTCACGTTCTCTTGCCCGACGGTAACGTGTGGCATTGTTCTTTCCCTTTCCCGTGCGTGATGGTGCGGCTGCGGTAACGGGTTCGTGGTACCAGCACCGGCCCACGCGAACTCTGCGGGTTCAGCTGGCGGGGATGACGTAGGGAAACGTGCCTGATCGCTGGTTCTTGGCCACGGCCGGGTGCAGCCCGGCCGGGATCGCGGTGCCGGTGACGAGCGACATCATCGCCTCGGGCGCGTTGTCGGCTATTGTCCTGCCGTTGCGGCCCGCGAAGCCGAACGTCGCGGCAGTGCCGACCTCGTACGGGAGGACGTCGGGAAGCAACTCCCTGGCCACGGCCTGGCCGTAGGCTTCGGCGTCGTCCACGGTCCCGGTCGCGGCCACGACGGCGGCGACGTGGCCGGCCAGGTGCCCGCCTTCGGCGGCGACGTCCTGCGCGGGGTGCCGGGTGTTGGCCGGGTTGTCGAACCGCGTGTCGTCCGGCCAGAAGATCGGCCACATCATCGGGTGCCCGCCCCGGTTGACCTGGCGCCAGCCGCCGGCGTCCGTGGCGAGTTTCGTGGCGGCCCAGACGCCGATCCGCGCACCCGGCCGCAGCTGCGGGTCCCGGTGGGACACCTCAAGCACGATCGACTCCACGCTCGTGCCCGCGAAACTGTTCTTCGCCTTGTCCGGCCGCCACTGCGACAGGTCGACCGCGGTGCCCTTGGCTATCGCCCCGTTCACGATGGAGAGCAGCGACAGGTCGATGTAGAACGAGTCCTGCGTGCGCCCGGCCCAGATCCTGATCCCGCCCGCGCTGGCCGCCTGACCGGTCCGGCCCTCAAGGACCAGCTCGCCGGCCGCGGAATCCTCGCGTGCGTCGGCGCCGGCGAGCGTGTACAGCCGCAGGGACTGGCTGCCGTCGGCGCCCGCCTCGCCGAAGGCCACCCGGTAGGTCAGGGCCTCAAAGTCGGCCCCGCCGAAGTGCACCTTGAACTCATAACGGGCCTCGGGATGGAAGCCCGGCTGGGCGTAGACGCCGGTGATGTTGGAGTTGACGTCCAGTACGAACACGGTGCTGCCCTCGCCGGGAAACACGTACAGATCGTCGATATACAGCTGGCCGTTCTGAGCCGCCAGCGGCGTGTCGAGATGGTGAGACATGAGACATTCCCTTCACTTGGGGAGCCGGGGACCGGCCGACGCACACGGCCTTCCTGGCCGTCTCCCAACGAGGCTCGCGCGGCGTAGCTACGACCTTGCCGTGAGACGACCGTCCCTAGCACCGGTCAAATGACTCGTCCGCCCTCACCGCACCCCGGATACCCAGGCCGACAAGCAGTCCTGACGGCTGGCGCGGCGAACTTTTCAAAAGGGCTGGCCCGCAGGCCGCTTAACCCCTTCGGAGCCGGTCCCGGCCTGGAGCTGCTGACCGCGATCATGCACCACTACCAGAAGGTCACCGGACGGCAGCTGTCGCCCGAACGGGTAATGGCCTGGCACCTGCGCCAGGCCCTCGGCGACATGCTGTGGCGCAGCGAAGCCGGCCTCCCGCTGGCCGATCACCGGACACCACCACAATGGGTCGAGGACCTGGCCGCGCGCTTCAGCGCACTGAGCATCGCCCCCGAAGCGCCACCAGCAGCCAACCAGCGCTGATGGCACCGGCGAAGACCGGCATACGGTGCCACGCCGCCCTAGAACCGGCAGCGAGTCACATTCATCGGAAAGGGCGCGGGAAAGCGAACGCGGGTCCCTTGCCGGTGGGGCGAGGGACCCGCGGTTCGGCTTTAGCTGCCGCCAGGCCAGCTAAAGGAGCGGGGCGGATAAGTTTCCGCGCGCGGCCCTGATCGTCTCGCGCAGCGAGCTCATCGTGGCCAGCACGGCGGACGGCTCGTAGCCGCAGTGCGCCATGCAGTTGGCGCAGCGCGGGTCCTTGCCGCGGCCGTAGGAATCCCAGTCGGTGGTCTCGATCAGCTCCTTGTACGTCTTCACGTACCCGTCCGACATCAGGTAGCAGGGCTTCTGCCAGCCGAGCAGTGAGTACGAGGGAATGCCCCACGCGGTGCAGCCGAAGTCGGTCTTGCCCTCGAGGAAGTCCAGGAACAGCGGAGTGTGGTTCAGCCGCCACTTCTTCCGCCGGCCGTCCGCGAACGTCTTGCGGAACAGTTCCCTGGTCTCCTCCACGCCGAGGAAGTGCTCCTGGTCCGGCGCCTTCTCGTAGGCGTAGGCCGGGGAGATCTGCATTTCGTCGATGCCGAGGTCGTCGTTCAGGTAGGTGAGCACGTCGATGACCGTCTGCGGGGTGTCGGTGTTGAAGACCGTGGTGTTCGTGTTCACCTTGAACCCGCGCGACTTGGCCAGCTTGATCGCGGCGACCGCCTCGTCGAACACGCCGTCCTTGCAGACCGACTCGTCGTGCCGCTCGCGCAGCCCGTCGATGTGCACCACCCAGGCGAAGTACGGCGACGGCTTGAACTTGTCGAGCTTCTTGGGCAGCAGCAGCGCGTTGGTGCACAGGAAGACGAACTTCTTGCGCTTGATCAGCTCGGAGACGATGACGTCGATCTGGGGGTGCATCAGCGGCTCGCCGCCGGCGATGGACACCATCGGGGCGCCGCTCTCCTCCACGGCGCCGATCGCCTGCTCGACCGGCATCCGCTGCTTGAGGATGGTGTGCGGCTGCTGGATCTTGCCGCAGCCCGCGCACTTCAGGTTGCAGGCGAACAGCGGCTCGAGCTCGACGAGCAGCGGAAACTTCTTGTTGCCAGCCAGCTTCTGACGCATCAGGTAGGACCCGACGCGCAGCGACTGACGTAGTGGCATAGGCATTATCCCCGTACCTCCTTGGGCAGGCCGAACCGGATTGATTCCGTGGTCGTCACTCGCTCGGAGACGGACAGGGGGCCTAGCCCTGAGAGCGCCGAAATGATCTCCTCCACCACGGCAGGAGGGGCGGAGGCTCCGGCGGTCAGGCCGATCGTCGATACCCCCGTAAGCCAGCCGAGCTGGATGTCCGCCGCACTGTCGATCAGGTGCGCCGGCGTACCGGCCCGCTCGCAGGTCTCCACCAACCGGACCGAGTTGGAGGAATTCGCCGAGCCTGCCACGAGCACCAGGTCGGAATCGGCGGCGACAGCCCGCACCGCGGCCTGCCGGTTGGTCGTCGCGTAGCAGATGTCGTCGCTGCCGGGCGCGCGCATCGCGGGGAACCGCTCGCGCAGCGCACTCGATACTTCTGCCGCCTCGTCGACCGACAGCGTGGTCTGCATCAGGTAAGCGACCCGTTCCCCGTCCCGGGGACGCAGCCTGGCCACGTCCTCCGGGGTCTGCACCAGGACCATCGAGTCTGGCGCCTCGCCCAGGGTGCCCTCGACCTCTTCGTGGCCCTCGTGGCCGATGAACGCGACCGTGTACCCGTCGGCGGCGAACCGGCGGGCCTCCGCGTGCACCTTGGACACCAGCGGGCAGGTCGCGTCGATCACGGCCAGCCCGCGGCGGGAGGCCTCCTGGCGGACCGCGGGCGACACGCCGTGCGCCGAGAACACCACGGTGGCCCCGTCGGGCACCTGGTCGAGCTCGTCCACGAATACCGCACCGCGGTCCTCGAGCTCGCCCACCACCCGGGTGTTGTGCACGATCTGCTTGCGCACGTAGACCGGCTTGCCCTGGAGCTCGAGCGCCCGCTCGACGATCTCGATGGCCCTCTCCACGCCGGCGCAGAACGACCGCGGCCCGGCCAGCAGCACCTGGCGCGGCCCGCAGGCCGCCGCCCACCGCTCGGCCACCGGCGCGGCGGCGCGCAGCGAGCGCAGCGCGGCCAGCCCGCCGGAGACGATGCCCGCCACCGGGCGGACCGGGGTATCGGACACGGCCCTGATCACCGCCACCGGGCGGTCCCCGGCCGCGCCGGCCAGCGGCGCCGACTCCATGTCGGCGAGCAGCGTGCCGTCGGCGGCCAGCGCGGCCCGTTCGGACCGGCGGACCAGGTGGTCCACGGTGGTGATCCGGCCGGTCCGGGCGGTCAGCCCGGCCCGGCGCAGCTCGCCGGCCAGCAGCGGAGCGGACAGGCAGGTGGCCACGCCCACCTCGGTGCCGACGACCAGGTCGCCCGGGCCGAGGTCGTCGGTCAGCCCGGCGCCGACCCCCATCACGACCATCTGGCCGAACGGGGTGGCTTTCAGCTCACCCGCACGGTCAGCCGCCCGGGTGGTGCCGTAGCCGGTGCGGATCACCTGGGGAGGATCGGAGCTGTGCTGGCCAGAGGTGGCCCGCAGCCCGCGCCGGATCGCGCGAGCCTCGATTCGCATGGGGGCACAGATGATCGCCTCGGTCATGTGTCGCCTCCGTGAAAATACCTGCCGAGTGCGCTGACCGGGAAGGCCAGGCGGTACAGGTGGTAGTTGATGTAGAAATCGCCGGGGAAGCCGGTGCCGGTGTACCAGGGCTCGTCCCAGGTGCCGTCTTCGGTTTGCGTCTCGGCGAGCCAGCGGATGCCGCGCTCGGCCGCGGGGTTCTCCCTCTCCCCCGCCGCGAGCAAGGCGAGCAGCGCCCAGGCGGTCTGCGACGCGGTGGACTCGCCGCGGCCGCCCAGCGCCTGGTCGTCGTAGGAGCGCAGGTCCTCGCCCCAGCCGCCATCCGGGTTCTGATGCTGCTCCAGCCAGGCCACGGCGCGGCGGATGGCCGGCTTGGACGGCTTCACCCCGGCCGCGATCAGCGCGGGCACCACGGCACCGGTGCCGTAGAGGTAGTTCGCGCCCCAGCGGCCGAACCACGATCCGTCGCTCTCCTGCGCCCGCAGCAGCCAGACCACGCCGCGGCGCGCGGCAGGCCCGGTGGCCCGCCCCTCGGCGGCGAACGCCTCCACGATGTGCGCGGTCACGTCGGCCGAGGGCGGGTCGATGACCGCGCCGAAGTCGCAGAACGGCAGCTTGTTGACGAGCTTGCGGGTGTTGTCCGCGTCGAACGCGCCCCAGCCGCCGTCCTTGGACTGCATCCCGGTCAGCCAGTCGAGACCGCGGTCGATGGCGCCCCGGCTCGGCGTGACCACCCGGCGCAGCGCGAGCACGACTTCGGCGGTGTCGTCGGTGTCGGGGTAGTTGTCGTTGTCGAACTCGAACGCCCAGCCGCCCACGGCGGTGCCCGGTCGGCGCACCTGCCAGTCGCCCGGGCCGCGGATCTCCTCGCCGAGCACCCAGCGGGCGGCTCGGGTCAGCGACGGGTCGTCGGGCGGCAGGCCCGCGTCGGCCAGCGCGGTCATGGTCAGCACCGTGTCCCAGACCGGCGACTGGCACGCCTCCAGGCGGCGCACCGTGCCGTCGAGAGCGTCTTCGGTGATGGTGAACCGGTCAAGCCCGGCGATGCCCTTGGCCATGACGGGGTGGTCGAGCCCGTAGCCCAGCAGGTTCAGCGCCATCAGCGAGTACACCCAGGGCGGCTGGATGCCGCCCCAGCAGCCGTCCTTTTCCTGCCTGGCGATGATCCACTCGGCGCAGCGGCGCAGCGCGGCCCGCCTTACCGACTTGACCGGACGGTACTTGTGCAGGGCCTTGTCGAGGGTCGTGAAAAAGCTGGACCAGGGGTCAGCCGAGCTGGGTGCGTTAGCGACGGGGCGCGCGTCGGGGGTGCGGGGCGGGCAGGGGGCGCGGCCATGCGGGCCGCCGGTCTTGAGCTCGTCGATGGACAGGCCGATGGGGCGTGAGGGGCGGAACGACTGGACGACGGCGAGCGCGACCATGGTCTGCCGCGCCCAGCAGCCCCAGTCGTAGATGTTGAGCGGGAACCAGGACGGCAGGTAGATCAGCTCGGGCGGGATGACCGGAAGGTCGTCCCAGGACCACAGGCCGGACAGGGCCAGCCAGATCCGGGTGAACACGCGGGTCGCCTCGACGCCGCCCTGCTCCACGATCCAGTCCCGGGCCAGCTTCATGTGCGGCGCGTCCGGCTCGTCGCCGGCCAGCCGCAGGGCCAGGTAGGCCTCCACGGTGGTGGACAGGTCGGCGGGGCCGCTGTAGAAGTTGGCCCAGGTGCCGTCGTCCCGCTGCTTGGACCGGATCCAGCGGCCCGCCGCCGCGACCACGGCGTCGTCGTGCAGGCCGAGGAACTCGCGCAGCAGCAGGTCCTCGGCGTCCATGGTCACGTTGGTCTCGAGCTCGCCCTGCCACCACCCGTCGGCGTGCTGCAGGCCGAGCAGGTGGTCGCGAGCCCGTTCGAGGGTCGCCCGAGCCAAATCGCTGGCTACAGAGTCCTCTACCATGTGCGGGCCGTGATGAACTCGGCGATCGCGGTCAGCTCGGCCCGGACGTCGGCGGCCAGGTCGATGCTGGACAGGCTGGCGTTGGCCGCGGCGAGCTGCGCGTCGGCCTCGGACTCGGCCCAGTCCTTGCCGCCGGCCGCGACCACCAGGTCGGCCGCGCGGGCCAGGTCGCCTTCGGTCAGCGTCTCGGGGGTGGTGAGCAGGGCGCGCAGTTCGGCCGCCTCGAGCCTGCCGCTGTTCAGCGCGGCCACGACCGGCAGCGACTTCTTGCGGGCGCGCAGGTCGGCGCGGACCGGCTTGCCGGTGACCTCGGGCGCGCCCCAGATGCCGAGCAGGTCGTCGGTGAGCTGGAACGCCAGCCCGACGTGCGCGCCGAACCCGGCTAGCGCCATGGCCAGCGTGGGCGGCGCGCCCAGGTGCACCGCGCCGATGCTGCAGGCGCAGGCCATCAGCGCGGCGGTCTTGTCGCCGGCCATGTCGAGGCACTCGGCCAGGGTCACGTCATCGCGCTTCTCGAAGGCGAGGTCCGAGCCCTGCCCGCCGATCAGCCGCAGCACCGCCGCGGACAGGCAGCGGGCCGCCCAGGCGCCCTTGAGGGTGTCGTCCTCGAGCAGCAGGTCCTGGGCCAGCGCGAGCAGCCCGTCCCCGGCCAGGATGGCCGCGCCGACGCCGAACACGGTCCAGGCCGTCGGCCGGTGCCTGCGCTCGGTGTCGTTGTCCATGATGTCGTCGTGCAGCAGGGAGAAGTTGTGCACGAGCTCGACCGCTACCGCGGCGGTCACGCCCCGCTCGGGCGGAGCGCCCGCGGCGCGGGCGGAGAGCAGGGCGAGCGCGGGCCGCAGCGCCTTGCCGCTGCCGTTGCCCGTCGGGTTCCCCACGGCATCAGCGAAGCCGAGGTGGTAAGCCGCGACGGCGCGCACGTCCGGGGTGAGCCGGGCGATCGCTGCTTCCATCGCGGGGCCGACCAGGTCCCGGGCCAGGGCCACGCCCTCGGGCATTACAGCAGTCACTTGGATACCCCTATCGTTGAGAGGGAAGCCTTGAGCTCGACCGCCGCGGCCAAGCCACTGCGTACCGCGCTCTCCATCGTGTCCGGCCAGCCGGTGTCGGTCCAGGCGCCGGCCAGCACCAGGCCCGGATGGGCGGTCGCGGCCTTCGGCCGCAGCGCGCCGCTGCCCGGTGCCTGGCGGAACGTGGCCCGCCGCTCGCGGGTGACGAAGAACTCGGCGACATTGGCGTCGCGCGCGGCCGGGAAGAGTTCGGCCAGCGCGGGCAGGAACTGCTCGCGCAGCTGCGCGGCCGGGGTGTCCGCGTACTGATCCGCGGCCGACAATGAGATGGCCAGGTACTGGTGCTTCGCAGGACCCGGGCGGTCCAGCCCGGAGATGCGGGTCCGGTCGAAGACCCACTGCACCGGGGAGTCGATGGCGGCGACGAAGGGAAGGTCCATGACCGGCCGGTCGTAGATCACGTGCACGTTGACGATGGGCGACGCGCCCAGGCCGGCCCAGCCCGCGACGGTCTGCTCCGGCAGCGCGCCCGCCGGGATCAGCGGCGCGGCCTTCTCGTGCGGGACGGCCAGGACCACCGCGTCGGCGGTCATCGGGTCGCCTTGAGCCAGCGCGATAAGGAAGCCGCCGCCCTGATCCGGCTCGATGGCGGCCACCTTGGTGCTCAGGGCAACCCGGGCGCCCAGCTTGGCCAGCAGGTTCGCGCCCGCGTCGCCGTGCAGCTCGCCCAGCGGCAGCGCGGGGACGCCGATGTCGGCCGCGTTGTTCTTGCCGAGCAGGCCGGTCTTGACCACCACGGCGGCCAGTGCCAGCGAGGCGTCGTCGCCGGCGATGTTCAGCGCCGAGACCGAGAACAGGTCCCACAGCGCCCGGCGGGTCCGCTCGCTCTGCCCCCGCTTGGCGAGCCAGTCGCCGAACCGCTGCGTGTCCACCGCCGCGTCGGCCGGGTTGACGAAGCGCATGCCGAGGGCCGGGCGGCCAACCGACATCCGTTCGGCAAGAGAAAGAAACGGATACCGTCCCAGGGCCGGCAGCATATGCAGCGGGCCGGGGAGCGCGGTCCGGCGGAGCCTCGCCTTCCGTGGCTGGCCGTTGGCTCCGGGAGCGAGAACGGTCACGTCGAAGCGGTCCTGCAGCGTGGCGTGCTCGGTCATGCCGAGCTTGGCCAGCAGGCCGCGGTAGGCCGAGCAGCAGCCGAGGAAGATGTGCTGGCCGGTGTCGACGGTCAGGCCGTCGCGGCTGAACGAGCAGGTCGCGCCGCCCAGCCGGGGCCTGGCCTCGAGCAGGGTGACGTCGGCGCCCGATTCCGCGAGCGCGATCGCGGCGGTGATCCCGGCCAGTCCCCCGCCGATCACCGCGACTCTGAAACTCATCTGATCCTCCCCGCCAGGGCGCGCACCGCGACCATGGCTTTCTCCCCCGCGGACACGGAAACCCGGCTGTCCAGGACCGCGGCGGGCTGCGCCGCGATCTGCTCGAGCAGCCGGCGGTAGATACCGGCCATGGCACCGGTGCAGGCCGCGCTGCGCCGGTCGAGCATGGGCAGCAGCTGCCAGCCGGCGGCATACCACTCGCGGGCCCGTTCGGCCTCGAATTCCATCAGCCGGATGAACTGGGACGCGCTGGGCGCGTCCAGGTCGATGTCGAACTTGGCCAGATCCTCGGCGGGCAGGTACACCCGCCCGTTCTGATGATCCTCGCGGACGTCGCGCAGGATGTTGGTCAGCTGCAGGGCGACGCCGAGCGAATCGGCCAGGCGGGCCGCCTCGCCCTGGTCGTGGCTGGTGCCGAAGATGCCCAGCGACAGCCGGCCGATCGAGCCTGCTACGCAGCGGCAGTAGTGGTGCAGATCCTCGAACGTCTCGTAGTGGGTGCCGCGGACGTCGGCCACGCACCCGTCGATGAGCTCCCCGAACGCCTCCATCGGGACCGGGAAGTTACGCTTGGTGTCGGCCAGCGCTAGCAGCACGGGGTCGTCGCGGCTGTCTCTGTCGAGGCTGTCTCTGTCGAGGCTGGCCCCGTCGAGGCTGGCCCCGTCGAGGTTGAGGACGGCCCGGCGGGCGGCCTCCAGGTCGGCGATCTTCTGCTCGGGCGGCAGGGTCCCGTCGCCGATGTCGTCGATGCGCCGGGCGAACGCGTAGATGACGGCGAGCCCGCGCCGCTTGGCGTGCGGCAGCAGCCTGATGCCGTAGGCGAAGTTCCTCGCCTGCGACCAGGTGATCCGCTCGCACTCGCGGTAGGCCTCGGTGAGGTCCACTAGCGGCTGCTCACCTCCCTCTCAGGTATGCCCTGACCAGCTCCGCCGCGAGCCGCGGCTTGCGGCCCCGCGGAGTCCCCGCCAGCACGTCGTAGTGCTGTCCCCTGATGGCGGCCAGCGCCGCCCGGCCGCCGGCCAGGTAGCCCGCGACCGCCAGCCTGGCCGCGCCGCGCAGCGTGCCGACCAGGGGCGCGCCCTGGTCGAGCAGGCGCGAGGCGCGGTCCGTCTCGAAGGTCATCAGCTGCCGCACGGCCTGGCCGGCGGTAGGCGCGGCCAGGTCTGCCTCGGTGCAGCCGAACCGCTCCAGGTCCTCGCCCGGCAGGTAGATCCGCCCGTTGCCCAGGTCCTCGGCCACGTCCTGCCAGTGTTCGGCCAGTTGCAGGGCAGTGCAGATGTTATTGGACAGGGCGATGCGTTCACCGGTAGCGACGCCGAAGATATAGAGCACGATCTGGCCGACGGGGTTGGCGGACAGCTCGCAGTACTGCTCCAGGTCGGGATACGTGGGGTAGCGGGTGACCTTCTGGTCCTGCCGGTTGGCCTCGATCAGGTCGAGCAGCGGCTGGGCCGGGACGTCGCACTCGCGGACCGTCTCCGCCATCGCCCGCATGACCGGGGACTGCGGCGTCCCGCCCGAGTAGATGCGGTCGACGTCGGCGGCCAGCTCGTCCAGCAGGCGCAGCCGCAGCACGGTCACGTCGGCCTTCTCCCCTGAACCGTCGCGGGCCTCGTCGCCGAGGTCGTCGGTCAGCCGGGCGAAGAAGTACAGGTTGGTCAGGTGCCGCCGGTGCCGGGCCGGGAGCAGCCGGAGCGCGACGGGAAAGTTCTCCCCCGACGCGTTGGCCACCACCTCCTCGGCATGCGTCTGCGACGGGCGGACGTGCTCCCGCACTCCCGCCCGTTCGGCGCTGCCGGTACTTCGGCTTTCCCCAGTCACCCAGTTATTTTCGTGGGAGCGTGCATTTAAAGGCAAACAATGACGCATGCGTCACATGACGGATGCGTCGGTCAAGGCCCCGGACCGGCAACCCGCTGAGCGACGCCTTCACTACCGTTCGAACGGGTACAGGGCTGTTCGTGCAGGTTACACCACGGAAATAATAAGTTTGTGTTTGCGAACTACGTTATGCTATTGAAAAATACCCTGACGTACGCGTCAGCATTGGCAGGCGGCTGGTAATGCCATTGATTTTCCGATTCTCGGGAGCTGCTCAGGTGCGCCAGAGCAGTACCAGGGCGCAGTCGTCGGAGCCGCCGATCTCCCGTTGCATGGCCGCGACCAGCGCGGGGGCGCCGGTGCGGAAACCGGTGGCTAGCATGCGTTCGGCCTCGCCGAGCAGGCGGTCGGTGCCTACGTCGATGTCCCGGCCGGGCGCTTCGACCAGGCCGTCGGTGTAGAGCATGAGCGCGTCGCCGCGCTGCAGCACGCCGCGCTCGGATTCGGCGGCCGCCCCGTGCAGGTCGGGTACCACGCCGAGGACGATCCCGCGGGCCCGGGTCAGCCGCCAGCGGCCCGCGGCCCCGTCGTAGTGCGCGGCGGGCGGGTGGCCGGCCGAGGAGACCACGTACTCCCCCGTGGCCAGGTCCATCCAGAGATGCACGGCGGTGACGAAGCCCTCGCTGGCCGCGCCGCGGCGCATGTAGGCGTTGCAGGCCGGCAGGAACTCCTCCCGGGGCACCGAGCCGAGCAGCCCGCCGAACGCGCCGGAGAGCAGCAGCGCCCTGGTGCCCGCGTCGATGCCCTTCCCGGACACGTCGACCAGCGCCACCTCGAGCATCTTGCCGTCGCAGAACGACACCACGAAGTCACCGCCGAACGACGAGCCGCCGGCCGGCTTGAGGACCAGGGACGATCCCCAGCCCTCTCCGAGCGCGGGCAGCTTGCCCTGGGCCCGGATGCGGTCCCGCAGTTCGAGCAGCATCCGGTCACCGCGCAGGCCCTGGACGCCGAGCTTCTCCCTGGTCCGCGCGAGCACGTCGGCGAAGACGGCGGTGAGCACGATGGTGGCGATGATCCCGGCCCCGGCCTTGCCCTCGAACACGTCGTAGATGAGCGCCACCGCGGCGAACCCGAAGAAGATGCGCAGCGCCCGTGGCCACAGCAGCAGGCCGCCGGCCAGGATCGGCAAGATCATTACGCCTGGTGAGAACCACCAGGCGGACACGTGTACCGAGGCCACCGCGATGGCGATCGTCACCACCGAGAGCGCGAAGGCCATCCGGCGGTTCCTGGTAATGAACTGCCTGGTCAGCTGGGTGCGCAGGGTGTGAACGAAGCGCAGCACGCGTCGGCGGGCCGGATGGGGTCTCCTTGGCTGCGGCGCGGTAATCATGATGCGGGCACTGTATTCGATCTGGGCAGGCCCGGGCTAAATTCAGTCGCACCGGCAGGGCATACGGAGGTACTAAGGCAACATGACCCAGTCTGCCAGCAGCCCGTACCCGATCCGGCCCATCGAGCAGGATGAACTCGACGGATTCCTGAACGTGGACGAGCACGCCTTCAACACCTCGCCGTGGTCCGACGACGACCGGCGGGTGGGACTCGACCGGTTCGAGTTCGACCGCACCCTCGCGGCCTTCGACGACACGACTCCGGTCGGCGCCACCATGTGCTACAGCTTCCAGCTGAGCGTGCCGGGGCGGGAGCTGCTGCCCGCCGCGGGGGTGACGTTCGTGGCGGTCATGCCCACGTACCGGCGGCGGGGCGTGCTGAGCAGCCTGATGCGCCGCCAGCTGGCCGACGTGCGCGACCGCGGCGAGCCGCTGGCCATCCTGTGGGCGTCGGAGGCGGTGATCTACGGCCGGTACGGCTACGGCCGGGCCTCCTGGCAACTCGCCTTCACGCTGCGCCGCGGCGAGGGCAGGCTGGCGGGTCCGGCGGCATCGGCCGGGGACGGGCTGCGGCTGCGGATCGTTGAGCCCGAGGCCGCCCTGCCCGAGCTGGCCAAGGTCTACGACTCTGTACTGGCGACCCGGCCCGGGATGTTCGGCCGGAACGACGCGTGGTGGCGGAGCGCGATCTACGACCCGGCGGAGCAGCGGCAGGGCGCCAGCCCGCTGCGCTGCCTGCTGGCCGAGGACGTCAGCGGGCCGCGCGGCTACGCGCTCTACTCGGGCGTCGACACCTGGACCGATTTCCTGCCGGACAACGTCCTGAGGGTGCGCGAGCTGATGGCGGCCGATCCCGCCGCCAGCGCCGCGCTCTGCACCGACCTGCTCAGCCGGGACCTGACCAGCGAGTTCCGCCTGCCGCGGCGTCCGGTCGACGACCCGCTGCTCGACCAGCTGGCCGATCCGCGGCGGGCCAGGCCGCAGCTAAACGACAACCTGTGGGTGCGGATCGTCGACCTGCCCCGCGCGCTGGCCGGCCGCCGGTACTCCTGCCCCGTGGACGTGGTCCTCGAGGTGCGGGACGAGATCCTGCCCGCCAACGCCGGGCGGTGGCGGCTGAGCACCACCGCCGGGGCTCCGGGCGGCGGCCTGGCCGCGGCGTGCGTCCCGGCCAGCTCGCCGGCCGACGTGGCACTGGACGTGACCGAGCTCGGCGCGGCCTACCTGGGCGGTACCAGGCTGGGCGCGCTGGCCGGCAGCGGGCTAGTCACCGAGCTGCGGCCCGACGCCGCCAGGCAGCTCTCGGCCGCCCTGGCCTGGGACCCCGCCCCCTGGTGCCCCATGGTCTTCTAGGTCGCGCTGGCGGCGGAGCGGGGAGAAGAACACCCACCAGCCCGCCGCCCAGCTGCCGGCGTAGGCGATCCACAGCGTGGCGCGGACCCCGATCAGGGTGCCGAGCAGGCCGCCGAGCAGGGCACCGAGCGGGATCGTGCCCCAGACCACCCAGCGGACCGCGGCGTTCATCCGGCCTAGCAGCCGGGGCGGGCAGATCGCCTGCCGGTAGCTGACCTGCGCGACGTTGTACACCACGGATGAGAAGGAGAAGAAGGCCATGCCGACGGCGAAGGCGGCGACCCGCCAGCCCGGCGCGGCCAGCGGGATGAGCAGCTGGGGAAAGCCGATCACGAGCATCGAGTACCAGATGATGCGCGCCGACCCGATCCGGCGGCCGAGCCGGCCCGACAGCAGGCCCCCGGCCACCCCGCCCAGGCTAGCCACGGCGATGAGCAGCCCGGTGTCGACGGGCCTGACCCGCAGGACGCGGATCAGGAAGACGATCTCGAGCGCCATGCCCATGCTGCCGAACAAGTTGGCGGTGCCGGTGCACGCGACGATCTTGCGCAGGATCGGGTGCCGGAGCACGAACGAGAGGCCCTCGGCGATCTCGGCCCGCAGCCCGGCGCGGGCGGCGCCCGCTTCCGGGGGCTGCTCGCGGACGTGGATGGCCAGCAGCGAGGCGACCGAGATCGCGTAGGAGATCGCGTCGGCCGCCATGGCGCTGGCCGCGCCGATCAGGCCGGCCAGCGCGCCGCCGAGGCCAGGCCCGGCCACCTGCGCGAACAACTGGGTCGCGCCGAGCTTGCCGTTGCCGTCCACGAGCTGTTCCCTGGCCACCACCACGGGCAGGTAGCTCTGGTAGGCGACGTCGAAGAAGACGGTGCAGACCCCCGCCGTGACCGCGACCGCGTACAGCTGTCCCAGGGTGAGCAGGTGCAGCGCGGCGGCCAGCGGCACCGAGCCGATGATCAGCATCCGCGCCGCGTCACACCAGATCATCAGCCGCCGCTTGGCCCACCGGTCCACCAGGGCGCCGGCCGGCAGGGCGATGAGCGCGAACGCCGCGGTAGCCGCCGCGGTCAGCAGGCCGACCTGGAAGGTGGAGGCGCGGAGGATCACGACGGCGGTCAGCGGCAGGGCGAGCTGGGTGACCGCGGAGCCCAACTCGCTGACGCTCTGCCCGGCCCACAGCAGCAGGAAGTTCCGGTGCCGCCACAGCGTCGGGGCCGGGGCCGGGGCCGGTTCCGTTATCGGTTCCGGCGGACTGTGCACCGCCATACTGTACGCGCGTGGTGGCGCGCTACCGGCCTCGTGTACGACACTGGACGGAGGAGGGATGCCGTGCCAGCCATGAAGCTGACGCCCAACGCCGCGATGCGGGCCAGGGACGTGTCCCGGCCGCGCGCCGAGCACCTCGCCGAGGCCGAGGCGGCCGAGGCGAGCATCGCTGGCATCGCCGGCGTCGCCGGCGGATCGCGGCCCAGGACCGGCGAGGCCGCGGCGCAGGCCCGCGGAGAGGACGCGGCGAAGACGCCGCGGCCGCCGGCCGCGGGAGACGAGCGGGCGGAACGGCCCAGGTTCCCACGGCGTCGGCGGGGGCGCGCTCCCCGCTGAGGAGCAGCCTTCTGGGGAGTGCCTGCCCGAGTTGGAGTTCCCTCGCAACCGCAACGATGTGACATCGTAGCGGTTATGGCGCGTCAGAAGATAACCCGTCGTTTCGGGATTTCTGGCGCGCTGATGCGGTAACCGCTGGGTCGATGGGCCGTTGGTCCGGTAAGAGCCGGACCAACGGCACATCGACCCAGAACCGCCCTGTGCCGCGGCCGCGGCTACCGCATCGCCGCTCGCACCCGAGCTCAGACCAGCCGGGCTGGGTGATGGAGGCCGGGCGGGGTGACGGAGGCCGGGCGGGGTGACGGAGGCCGGCGGCGGGACTATCGAGGCCAGGCGGGGAGGTCTTGCTCGCCTGGGAGCGGGGCTCAGGAGGCGGGCAGTGGCGGCAGGTCGCCGGACTTCTCGTAGTCGGCGATCATGGCCAGCCGCCGGGCGTGCCTAGGCTCGCCGGAGAACGGCGTGGCGATGAACACCTGGGCGAACCCCACCGCGTCGTCGACCGGGTACATGCGCGCGCCGAGGCTGAGGACGTTGGCGTCGTTGTGCTTCCGGGCCAGCTGGGCGGTCTCCTGCGTCCAGGCCAGCGCCGCGCGGATGCCCGGGATCTTGTTCGCGGCGATCTGCTCGCCGTTGCCCGAGCCGCCGATCACGATACCGAGGCTGCCCGGGTCGCCGATCACGGCGTGCGCCGCGCGCATGACGTACACCGGGTAGTCGTCGTCCTGGACGTACCTTCCGGGACCGCAGTCCACGGGCTCGTGGCCGGCCGAGGCCAGCCGCTCGATCAGGCGGGCCTTCAGCTCGAAGCCCGCGTGGTCAGATCCCAGGTATACGCGCACACGGTAAGTGTGCCAGACCGGCCGTCAGCGGATAGGCCCGGATCAATCGAAGATGGGGTCGCGGGTGCGGGATAGGGTCGAACCAGAAGTCGACCTGGGCAGGGGTCTGCCCTGTTGACTCATGAAAGGGCATGTGCACTTTCAACCGCGGCAAAACCGCGTGAATTCCGCAGAAGGGACGGCCACCCGGTGACCTCGAACCTGACCCGCGACGAGGCGGCGACGCGCTCGGCACTCATCACCGTCTCCTCTTGCCAGGTGGACCTGGACCTGACCGGCGACGAGAAGACGTTCGGCTCGGTCTGCGTGATCCGGTTCGGCTGCGCCGTGCCCGGATCGTCCACGTTTGTCAACCTGACTGCGCCCGCGGTCCACGAGATCACGCTGAACGACGAGCCGGTCGGCCTGGACGCTTTCGACGGCGACCGGATCACGCTGACCGGGCTGGCCGCCGACAACGTGCTGCGGGTAACGGCCGCGTGCGCCTACTCGCACAGCGGCGAGGGCCTGCACCGGTTCACCGACCCCGCCGACGGGCGCGTTTACCTGTACTCGGACCTGGAGACCTTCGACGCGCACCGGATCTACGCCTGCTTCGACCAGCCGGACATGAAGGCCACGTACGAACTGGCCGTCACCGCCCCGGCGGACTGGCAGGTCGTGTCCAACATGGCGGCCGAGTCGACGACGGCAGCGCCGGGCCTCGGCGACGGCGAGGCGGTGCGCTGGCAGTTCCCGCCCACGCCGGTCATGTCCACCTACATCACCGCGGTCGCGGCCGGCCCCTACCACGTGGTCAGGGACGAACACGACGGCATCCCGCTCGGCCTGTTCTGCCGCCAGTCGCTGGCCCCCTACCTCGACCCCGGCGAGATCTTCGAGGTGACCCGGCAGGGCTTCGACTTCTTCCACTTCTCGTTCGGCATCAAGTACCCGTTCGGCAAGTACGACCAGCTTTTCGTGCCCGAGTTCAAGGAAGGCGCGATGGAGAACGCGGGCTGCGTGACGTTCGTGGAGGCCTACATCTTCCGGTCGCGGGTCACCGACTTCGCCCGCGAGGCGCGCGCCGAGACGATCCTGCACGAGATGGCGCACATGTGGTTCGGCGACCTGGTCACCATGCGCTGGTGGGACGACCTGTGGCTGAACGAGTCGTTCGCCACCTGGGCGGGCACGCTGGCGCAGGCCGAGGCGACCCGGTGGACGGCCGCCTGGACCACGTTCGCGCAACTGTACAAGGCCTGGGCCTACCGGCAGGACCAGCTGCCCTCCACCCACCCGATCGCGGCGGACATCCCCGACATCGAGGCGGTGGAGGTGAACTTCGACGGGATCACCTACGCCAAGGGCGCGTCCGTGCTCAAGCAGCTGGTGGCCTACGTCGGGCGGGAGAACTTCCTCGACGGCGTACGCAAGTACTTCGCCGCGCACGCCTGGGGCAACGCGACCCTGGCCGACCTGCTGGCCGCCCTGGAGGAGACCTCGGGCCGCGACCTGGCCGCGTGGGCGGAGCAGTGGCTGCAGACCGCCGGGGTGAACACGCTGCGGCCGTCGTACACGCTGGACGACGACGGCAGGTTCGCCGAGTTCGCGGTGGAGCAGGAGGCGCCCGCCACCCATCCGGTGCTCCGCTCACACCGCATCGCCATCGGGCTGTACGACCTGACCGCCGGCGGCCTGGTCCGCCGGCACCGGGTGGAGACCGACGTGGCCGGGCCGCGCACGGTGGTGGCCGAGCTGGCCGGGCAGCCGCGCCCGGACCTGGTCCTGGTCAACGACGAGGACCTCACCTATGCCAAGATCCGGCTGGACACGCATTCGCTGCGCACGCTGGTGGAGTCGATCGCCGAATTCAAGGACTCGCTGCCCGCCGCGCTGTGCTGGTCCGCCGCCTGGGACATGTGCCGGGACGCGGAGATGGCGGCGCGCGACTACGCCCAGCTCGTGATGCTGGGCATTTCCTCGGTGGCCGACATCAGCGTGGTGCAGACGCTGCTGCGGCAGGCCGGCCAGGCGGTGCGCCGGTTCGCCGACCCGGGCTGGCGGGAGGCCGGGCTGGCCCTGATGGCCGGCGCGCTGCGCGACCTGCTGCACAACGCGGATCCCGGCTCCGACGCCCAGCTGGCCTACGTCCGGGCCTTCACCGGGGTGGCCGTGGCCGACGACGACCTGGCCCTGCTGGCCGGGCTGCTCGACGGCTCGGTGGTGCTCGACGGCCTGACTGTTGACACCGAGCTGCGCTGGGCGCTGCTGGGACGTCTGGTGAGCCGCGGCTTCCGCGGCTTCGGGGCGGGCGAGATCAACGCGGAGCTGGCCCGGGACGCCACCGACGCGGGCGAGCGACACGCGGCGACCTGCCGCGCGGCCATACCCACCGCCGAGGCCAAGCAGGACGCCTGGGACGTGCTGGTCTCGGGTGAGCAGGCGCTGGCCACGTTCCGCGCGACGCTGTCCGGCTTCGCCGACCCGGACCAGCCGGAGCTGCTGAACCCGTACCGGGAGAAGTATTTCGCTGCGGTCGGGGATGTGTGGCGGAGCGGGTCCTCGGCGATGGCGCAGGACTTCGCCAGCGGCGCCTACACGGCGGGCGCGATCTCGGAGGAGACGGTGCGGATGACCGACGAGTACATCGCGGCCGCCGACCCGCCGGCCGCGCTGCGCCGGCTGCTGCTCGAGGGCCGCGACGACGTGCTCCGGGCGCTGCGCTGTCAGGCTAAGGACAGGCAGGCTAAGGACAGGCAGGCTAAGGACAGGCAGGCTTAAGGACGGGCAGGCTTAAGGACGGGCAGGCTCGCGAGCGGCAGGCGTCGTAGACACCAGAATGCAGGGAATGTCGGTGTTCTCGTCGATCCAGTAGCTGGCGCAGATCCGGTGGTAGCCGTCGGCGACGATGAGCGGGTGCTGCCCGTCGCCGCGCAGCAGCAGGATCGGTGACAGGGCCGCGCCGGACGCGGCCTTGCGCAGGTCGGACGCGACGTGCTTGTTGTCCTCACCGAGCAGGGCGAGCTGGCTGGCCCGCAGGATGTCCTTGGCCTTGCGGTGGGTGATGTCGTTGCGCGCGGCGGCGAGCCTCTTCCGGTACTCGGCCGCGCGCTTGGCCGGCATGATCAGCGACAGGTAGTCCTCCGCCGCCTGGAAGTCGTGCTTCTCCGGCCTCGGCAGCCACTTCACCGTCTGCGTCATGTCACGCTCCCGCCACAGCCTCCCGGGCGTGCTTGGCCACCTCGTCCAGCGGGATCTGGACGGTAGAGCCCGCGGCGCGGTCGGTGAGCTCGACCGTGCCCGAGGCCAGGCCGCGCTTGCCCACCGTGACCCGGAACGGGATGCCGACCAGTTCGGCGTCGCTGAACTTGACCCCGGCGCGGACCGGCCGGTCGTCCACGATGACCTCGACGCCGGCCGCGAGCAGCGCCTGGTAGACCTGCTCCCCCGCCTCGGCCACGGTGGGGTCGTCCTGCTGGGCGATCACCACCACGACCTCGAACGGGGCCACGGCGACCGGCCAGACGATGCCCTTGTCGTCGTGGTGGACCTCGATGATCGTGGCCATGGCGCGCTCGACGCCGATGCCGTAACAGCCCATGATCGGCTTGACCGGCTTGCCGTCCGGGCCGGACACCCGGATCTCCATGGTGTCGGAGTACTTGTAGCCGAGCTTGAAGATGTGACCGACCTCGATGCCGCGCTCCACCTCCAGGCCGTGCCCGCAGTTGACACAGGCGTCGCCGGCCGCCACCTCGCGCAGGCTGGCCCACCGGCCCACGCTGATATCGCGCTCGACTTCCACGCCGCGCAGGTGGGTGTCGTCGGTGTTGGCGCCGGTGAACATGCCACGCCGGCCGCGCAGCGCCTCGTCCGCGATGACCGGATGACTCCCGATACCGGGAGGCACCGTGCCGACCGCGCCCAGGCTGCCGGGCAGCGCGCCGAGGGCGTCGCGGATCTCGTCAGCCTGGGCCGGACGGATGGCATTCGCGCCGGTGGCGTCGGCGAGCTTCTGCTCGTTCAGCGCGTGGTCGCCGCGCAGCAGGACCAGGGTGAGCACGTCGTCCAGGAAGTAGACCAGGGTCTTGATCTGCCGGTCGGCCGGGGCCTGGTACTGGACCGCGAGATCCTCGATCGTGCGCACCCCCGGGGTGGCGAAGGGCTCGGGTGCGGCGAGCAGCCCGGCCCGTTCGGAATCATCGACGGCGGCCAGCCGGGACGCGGCCTTCTCGATGTTCGCGGCGTAACCGCACTCAGGACACAGGACGATGAGGTCCTCGCCGGAGGGGGACGGGCAGATGAACTCGGTAGAGTCCGAGCCGCCCATCGCGCCGCTGGACGCGTCGGCCGGGACGGCGGGGATGGACAGGCGCTCGAAGATCCGCACGTACGCGTCGCGGTGCGCGGTGAAGGACACGTCCAGCCCGGCCCGGTCCAGGTCGAAGCTGTACGAGTCCTTCATGGTGAACTCGCGGGTGCGCATCAGGCCGGCCTTGGGGCGCGGCTCGTCGCGCATCTTGGTCTGGAACTGGTACCACATCTGCGGCAGCTCGCGGTAGGACTCCATCTCCGTGGCCAGGGTGGAGATGATCTCCTCGTGGGTCATGCCGAGGACGAAGTCCGCGCCCTTGCGGTCCTTGAGCCGGAACAGCTCGTCGCCCATCAGCTCCCAGCGGCCGCTCTTGACCCACAGCTCGGCCGGGTGCATGACCGGCATCAGGAACTCCTGCGCGCCGATCCGGTCCATCTCCTCGCGGATGATCCCGATCACCTTGAGCCGGACCCGCTGGCCGAGCGGCAGCAGCGAGTAATGCCCGGCCATCAGCTGGCGGATATAGCCCGCGCGGAGCAGCAGGCGGTGGCTGGGCGCCCCGGCGTCCGCCGGGTCGTCGCGCAGCGTGGGGATGTGCATCGTGGACCAGCGCATGGCCCCGTAGTCTAGTGCCCTCGCGGGGGGGTCCGGGGGGGTCGTCCCCCCAGGGACCAGCGCGGGGGGTCCGGGGGGTCGTCCCCCCCGGGACCAGCACTGCGCCGGCGAAGGGTTATCGCGGATTCGATATCAGCGACCTGGCCAGCTCGGCCAGGCTGCGGATGTGCGGGTGGCCGTCGGGCGCCGGGCAGAGCCCGTAGGGGTCCATGTGCACTGGCTGCAGGCCCGCGGCGTGCGCCCCGGCCACGTCGTAGCGCAGGCTGTCCCCCACATGCAGGACGCTGCCGTCCGCGGGCACGTTCAGGGCGTCCAGCGCGATGCGGAAGATCCCCGGGTCGGGCTTGGCCACGCCGACCACCGCGGAGTCCAGGATGACGTCCATCGGCACGCCCTCGGCCCCGGATCCCTGGCCGTCCGGCACGTAGCAGACGCCGACGCGGCGCAGGTCCCCCTCTACGGTGCCGTTGGAGTTGGAGACCACGCCCATCGGGACACCGAGTCCGGCCAGGGCGCGAAGGCCGTCCTTGACCCCCAGGCCGGCGTGCGCCCAGCCGTACCGCCGGGGGTGCCCGGCGATCTCGGCGGCGAGCGGCTCGCACCGGGCCCCGGGCACGCCGCAGGCGGCGACGTACGTCGTCAGGTAGTCGCGCCACCAGGTGGCCGGCGCTGGCGGCGCCGCCTTCCGGTCCTGGGCAGCCATCGCCTGGTAGTGCGCCCGTTCCAGGGTGGCCGGGTCGGGGTCCACTCCGGCCTCGCGCAGCGGCGGGAGGAGATTGGCGGGTTCGGGGAAGACCAGGACCCCGCCGGCGTCGAGCAGGATCGCGCTGACCGCTGAAACCACACTCGCACTATATGCAGCCGGCCGGGCGGCCTCGCGGCCGGGGTTTCGCGGGCCGGGTTTCGCGAAGCCTCGCTGGATGAGTGATTCCTGTATTCAGGTGAGTGCGGCGTGCCGGGGTGCGGCTCACGGCCTGAACAGCCTCCGGCCGGGCCGTGCGGATCACCCCGTCAGGGCCGCTGATGAGGGCTACATCAGCGTCGTCAGCCTCTCCCGCATGTCTATTCGCTCTCCAGTGCGATAATTGCAACCCTTACGGGGTGGATTCGGGCTTACGGGTGATTTTCGGGCACTATAGTGCACAAAAGCCACCCAGGAGCCCCGATCTACCCGGATCTTTCGCCGCTACCTGCCTCACCGTGAACATCCGCAGCGGGCACCACTGGCAACACGGCCTGGGCCTGCAACCCGATCAGGGATCACATCTAGTAGATGGCGGCCACCGCCGGGAGCGGAACCTCCGGCTCCCAGGACAGTCCGCCACCGTCAGACCGGCCGAGCAGCCAGGCGAGAAGCTCGCAGGCCGACCCGGCTGCCGTCGGGGTGGCCGGGGTGACCTCGCCGATGGTGAAGACGTCGCCGGGCCCGTTCGGCTTCCTGGCCTCGATGGTCTTCCTGGCCTGGACCGCGGCCGCCGGGATCACCTTCCTGGTCCTGGGCGCTCGCCAGCCCCGCCCCCATCTCGCCCACGCCATCACCGTCCCTGCGGAAGAGGTCCGTCATGCATAAGTCCGTCAAGCTCGCCCTCGCGGCCACGGCCGCGGCCATCGCCACCGCCACCGGCGTTACCGCGGCAGGCCAGGCCCGGCTGGGCGAAGCCAAGGTCGGCACGATCACGTTCCCGGGCGGGACGATCGTGCTGAGCTACCGCCCGGGCCGAAGCACGTCGCGGTTCTACCCAGGCGGCTGCCTGTCCGTCATCGGCCAGTCTGGGAGCTACCAGGTCGTGCACGGCACCGCCCGGTATGCCGGGCTCAGCGGTCACGGCACGTATCAGCTGAGCCTGGAGATCGTCGCGGCCCGCGCGAGCGGCCACTGCTCCGCGGCCAAGCCGCCGCTGGCCCAGCAGGAACTCCTCCGGCTGTCCGGCCCGGTCAGGCGATAGCCGGCCGACGCCCGCCGGGGCGGTCCAGCCGCCCCGGCGGGCGGAGCTACCGATCTTGGCGTGCAACTGCCAGACTTGAGGTGGGGGTGGGAACTATGGCTGATGCCGCGTCTGACGTCAATGCCGTCATCGAGAAGAACATGGCGGTTTTCGACAAGCCCGGGGTGCTGTCCGTGCGGCCCGGTTTCAAGGTCAAGAACGACTGGCTGACCAACACGCCGGCCGTCGTCGTCACGGTCCGGCACAAGGTCGCGCGTCCCCCGCAGGGCGAGATGCTGCCCGCCGAGGTGGGCGGGGTACCGGTGGACGTTCGGCAGGCGTCGCCGGAGAAGGCCCTGGAGCTCGAGGACCCGCAGAAGTACGCCGCCGGCCTCCGGCTGGCGCCGAACCTGGGCTCGGTGCCGCACTTCCCCGAGGAGCGGACGCTGGCGGGCACCCGCCCGGCGGCGTCCGCGTCGGCGCACGCCCAGCTGGCGGCCATCCCTAAACCCGGGCTCACCTACAGCGGCCCGCCCGGCGTGACCCTCGATCCGGTCGAGGCGCCGGCGACGATCACGCTCAGCGCCAGTCCCGACGCCGGCTGGCCGACGCTCAAGGCCTTCCTGGCCGGCACCGCGCAAACGCTCACCGTCGGCCTTTACGACTTCACCGCGGCTCACGTGGCGGAGGCCGTCACCGGCAGCCTGTCCGGGAAGAAGCTGAACCTGGTGCTCGACCACCCGGGGAAGAATCCGACCGCGGACCAGACCGACGCCACCACCGTCAGCCAGCTGCGGCAGGCCCTGGACGCGGGGTTCACCCAGGCGTGGGCGCTGACCCATACCGACCCGGACGCGACGGCCTGGATCTTCCCCACCGCCTACCACATCAAGGTCGCGGTCCGGGATCGCTCGGCGTTCTGGCTCTCCAGCGGGAACTGGAACAACTCCAACCAGCCCGACATCGACCCGGTCACCGTGCCGGCCGACGGTCAGCAGGCGCGGCACCGCGACCGCGACTGGCACGTGATCGTGGAATCACCCCAGCTCGCTGGCGTATTCGAGGACTACATCAAGAACGACCTGCAGGTCGCGTCCGGCCACAACACGCCGCCCGAGGCCGCGGGGAAGCCGCTGATGCCGCCGTCCCTCGGCAGCAGCCAGACCCCGCCCTTCAGCCGGTTCTTCCCCGCCGCCACGGTCACCGGGACCATCAAGATCGCCCCGCTGCTGACTCCCGATCCCGGTGTCTACTCCGGCGCGATCTCCGATCTCATCGCCAGCGCCACCCAGACGCTCTACATGCAGTTCCAGTACATCGAGCCGCCCAAGGCGGGCGACCCGACCGCGCAGCCGTTCATCGACCTGATCAACGCGGTCATCGACCGGCAGGCCCACGGCGTGGAAGTCAAGATCATCATGAGCGAGTTCGAGACGGTTGGCTACCTCGAGCAACTCCGCACCATGGGCCTCGACGTGGTCAGCAACGTCAAGATCCAGAAGAACGTGCACAACAAGGGCATCGTCGTCGACGGCGCGACGGTCCTGGTCAGCAGCCAGAACTGGTCGGTTGACGGGACGCTGCGCAACCGGGACGCCGGCGTCATCATCTATCACCAGGACGCGGCGCAGTACTTCCAGCAGGTCTTCCTGCACGACTGGGAGAACCTGGCCGCCGCCAAGGCTGTCCCTGACTGAGGACCTACCAGAGCTGTGCTTACCAGATGGGGGGGTGCCGGTCCTTCCACGGGCGGGCCTGCTCCAGCTGGGCGGACAGGGAGATCAGGGTGGCCTCGTCCCCGATACGGCCGGCCAGCATGACGCCGATCGGCAGGCCGTCGCCGCTCCAGTACAGCGGCACGTTCACGGCGGGCTGGCCGGACATGTTGTAGACGGCGGTGAACGGGGTGAACTGCTTCTGCCGCTCGAAGTTCCCGGCCGGCTCCACCTCGTCGAACCAGCCGACCGGGCGGGGCGGCAGGGCCAGCGTCGGGGTCAGGATGGCGTCGTAGGCGTTCAGCGTGGCAAGCGCGGCGCGGGTCACCGCCTGCAGGTAGGCCTGGGCGAAGACGAGCTCGGCCGCGCTGGTGGCCATCCCGCGGCCGCGCAGGTAGCGGGTCAGCGGGAGCAGCACGTCCTCCTGCTCCGGCGCGAGCGGTGCCAGCGTGGCGTAGGCATACCAGAGCGTCTCGAAGAACGGCACCACGTCCGGGCCGAGCGGCATGGCCACGTCCTCGACCTCGTGACCCAGGCCGGCCAGCAGCGTGCTGGCCTCCTCGTAGGCCGTGACGCAGTCCGGGTGCACCTCGGCGCCGTCGACCGGGTTCTGCAGCGTGCGGCCGATCCGCAGCCGGCCCGGCTCGCGGCTGGCGTAGCCGAGGAAGGTCTCGCCGGGCGGGAGCGGAGGCTGGGTGTACATGTCGCCGGGGAAGTTGCCGGTCATCACGTCGAGCAGCAACGCCGCGTCCGCGACGGTGCGCGCGAGCGGGCCGTTGACCCCCAGGCCGGCCAGGTCGGGCATGAGCGGGCCCTCGGAGATCCGGCCGCGTGAGGGCTTGATCCCGAACAGACCGCACACGCTGGACGGGATGCGGATGGAGCCGCCGCCGTCGCTGCCCTGGGCGGCCGGGGCCAGGCCCGCCGCCACCGCGGCGGCCGCGCCGCCGCTGGACCCGCCCGCCGACCGGGACAGGTCCCACGGCGTGCGGGCCGGAGGCCCGATCGCGGTCTCGGTGTAGCAGGGCAGCCCGAACTCGGGGGTCGCGGTCTTGCCGGTGATGACCGCGCCAGCCCGCTTGATCGCGACCACCACGTAGTCGTCGCTGTCCGGCACGTTGGCCTCGAAGGCCTTCGAGCCCAGCGTCTGCCGCACCCCCGCCACCATGTTCAGGTCCTTGATCGGGATGGGCACTCCGGTCAGCGGCGGCAGCGCCGCCACCTCGTCCGCCGTGGCGACCGCCTTCTCCGCCGCCCGCGCCTGGTCGGCGGCGAATTCGGGCGTGATCGTGTAGAACGCGCCGACCTGGTCGTTGAGCTCGGTCGTCCGGCGCAGGTAGTGATCGGTGACGGCGACCGGCGAGAGCTCGCCCGCGCGGATCGCCGCGGCCAGCTCGATCATGGTTAGGTCGTGAATCTGGGCCATGTTACGAGATCGTAGACCACGAAAGCCCAGGCGTTTAGCGGGGTAATCGGCTGACTGCCCGGCTGTTTGCCCGGCCAGGTCCCGTGATGACGCCCGGGACGGGACCCGCTAGGGTACGGGTTGCCGCGGTGGTCCCGGCGGTGCTTAGCGGTCGCATCCGACTGCGATACATGTCCGTTACGGCGGGTTATCAGACCCAGTGTCCAGCTATAAAAAAGGGCGGAGTAGGGCACAATCGTCTTGGTGACGGTGCTAAGCGCTGAGTCCTAGGACAGTTACGCTGAGGTGGTGGGTGATACCGGATGGCGTGGCCGAAGCTGAGAAATAAGTCATCGGGGCCGCTGATGACGGTGCGCAATCGCAGCGGGGCAGCACACGACGGGGCACGGTCGCAGGGAAAGGCACCCGAGGGTGCACCGGAAGGGCAGGCTCACGGGCCGGTTCTCGGGGCCAATGGGGCCGAAGGTACTGACGGGGCCGAAGGGACCGGCACGGTGCATGATGCGCCGGTGACCTGGCCGGGGCAGGCCCCAGACGACGTAGCGACCGCCGAGGCGAGCGGCCCGGAGGCCGGGGCGAGCGGCCCGGAGGCCGGGGCGGACGAACCCGAGTCGGCCGACCTGCCGCTGTGGGACTGGTCCCCGCCCTCGGAACGTTCGGCGCGGGAGCCTTCTGGCGCGGAGCCGCGCGCCGCGGAGCCGCGCGCCGCGGAGCCGCGCGCCGCGGAGCGCGCGGAGCCGCCCGGCGCGGAGCGCGCAGAGCCGGCGAAGCCTGAGTGGAAGCCAGTGGTCACACCGGTCGAGGAGGCCGGGGGCGGGTCGCGGCCTGGCATCGGCCAGCGCCGGGGCAACCTGGCCTACCTGTCCGCCAACCCGAGGATGCGGATCTGGCAGCTGCGGGCCGGCGTCGCGGTCGTCATCCTGGCGGCGTTCTGGGCCCTGGTGTCCTGGAAGCTCGGGCTGACGCTCGCCGTCGTCGCGATCATCGCCGACACCATCTACCGGGCCCGCAAGGGCTACGCCGGCAAGATGAAGCTGACCGTCGCGCAGCGGCGGACCCGCAGGCAGCTGACCAAACTTGGCCGCGCGGGCTACCGCGCCATGCACGCCAGGCCCATCCCTGAGAGCCAGGACCAGATCGACCACCTGGTGGTCGGGCCGGCCGGCGTCTTCGCCATTGACTCGGAGAACTGGGACAAGCGGCTGGCCGTACGGACGAAGAAGGGCACCCAGCTGTGGCACGGGCCGTTCAGCAAGAAGGACCGGCTCCAGCACGCCCAGTGGGAGGCCCAGCGGGCGGCCGAAATGCTCTCCGGCGCGATCGGCAAGCCGGTCAGCGTCCGCCCGGCGATGGCGGTCTACGGGCCGAGGATCCCGTGGGACGTGGCCACCATCGCCGAAGTTGACGTCTTCAGCGGTCCGCGGCTGCGCAAGTACCTGCGCCGGCGGGCCAGGCACGGCGAGGTCCGGCCGCTGACCGACGAGGAGATCGAGCGCATCTTCACGGCCGCCAACCAGGCGTTCCCGCATCTCAGCTCGGGTTCCCCGGCGAGGTGATACGGGCCTTCTGGCTCGTTCGGCCCCGGTAGGCTAGTGCGGTTAGTAGCACTGTGTCGGTAAGCGCCGTATTGGCAAGCACTGTGCTGACAAGCACTGTCTTGACAAGCACTGTCTAGACAAGCACTGGGCAGCCAGCCCGCGCTGAGGGGAGATCGGTATGCCGCCGCTTCGGTCCCGTACGGTCACGCACGGCAGGAACATGGCGGGCGCGCGCGCCCTGCTGCGCGCCACGGGAGTAGCCAGGGAGGACATCGGCAAGCCGATCATCGCGGTGGCGAACAGCTTCACCGAGTTCGTCCCCGGCCACGTGCACCTGCGCGAGGTCGGCCAGGTGGTCGCGGACGCGGTCCGGGCGGCCGGGGCGATCCCGCGCGAGTTCAACACGATCGCGGTGGACGACGGCATCGCCATGGGCCACGGCGGCATGCTGTACTCGCTGCCCAGCCGGGAGCTGATCGCCGACTCGGTGGAATACATGGTCAACGCGCACTGCGCCGACGCCATGATCTGCATCTCCAACTGCGACAAGATCACGCCGGGCATGCTGATCGCCACCATGCGGCTGAACATCCCGACCGTGTTCGTCTCCGGCGGCCCGATGGAGGCGGGCGCGCCCGCTGGCCTCGCCGCGGGCACCGGGCGCAAACTCGACCTGATCGACCCCATGGTGGCCTCGGCGGACCCGTCGGTGTCCGACGAGCAGCTGCTCGAGATGGAAGAGTCCGCGTGCCCGACCTGCGGATCCTGCTCCGGCATGTTCACCGCGAACTCGATGAACTGCCTGGCCGAGGCGATCGGCCTGGCCCTGCCGGGCAACGGCACCACGCTGGCTACCCACGCCGCCCGGCGCGGCGTGTTCGAGCGGGCCGGGACGCTGATTGCCGAGATCACCAGGCAGTACTACGCCGACGGGGACGAGTCGGTGCTGCCCCGGGCGATCGCGAACCGGGACGCGTTCGAGAACGCGATGGCGCTCGACGTGGCTATGGGCGGCTCGACCAACACGATCCTGCACCTGCTCGCGGCCGCGCACGAGGCCGGCGTCAACTTCGGCCTCAAGGAGATCGACGAGCTTTCCCGCCGGGTGCCGTGCCTGTGCAAGGTCGCGCCGAGCAGCGCCTACCACGTGGAGGACGTGCACCGGGCCGGCGGCATCCCGTCGATCCTGGGCGAGCTCGACCGGGCCGGGCTGCTCAACCGCGGCGTGCGCACCGTGCACAGCGCCTCGCTGCGGGAGTTCCTGGACGCGTGGGACCTGGGGTCTGATTCCGTGGCCCCCGAAGCGGTCGAGCTATACCACGCCGCGCCGGGCGGCGTCCGCACCACCCGGCCGTACTCCCAGTCGGCCCGCTGGAACGAGCTGGATGTTGACCGCGCGTCCGGCTGCATCAGGGACGCCGGGCACGCCTACACCGCGGACGGCGGGCTGGCCGTGCTGTACGGGAATCTGGCCCCGGACGGCGCGATCGTCAAGACCGCCGGCGTTCCCGAGGAGCTCTGGACGTTCTCCGGTCCGGCCGTGGTGTTCGAGAGCCAGGAGGACGCGGTCGCCGGCATTCTTGACGGCACGGTCACCGCGGGCGACGTGGTGGTCATCCGCTACGAGGGCCCGCGCGGCGGCCCGGGGATGCAGGAGATGCTGTACCCGACCAGCTTCCTCAAGGGCAAGGGGCTCGGCCGGGCGTGCGCGCTGATCACCGACGGGCGGTTCTCCGGCGGCACCTCGGGCCTGTCGATCTGCCACGTCGCGCCGGAGGCGGCCGCGGGCGGGACGATCGCGCTGGCCGAGAACGGCGACACCGTGGTGATCGACATCCCGCGCCGCGAGCTGCGCCTGGACGTGCCAGACGACGAGCTGGCGCTTCGCCGCGATCGGGTGCTGGCCTCGCTGGGGTCCTACCGGGCCGCCGAGCGTCAGCGGCCGGTCAGCGCGGCGCTGCAGGTCTACGCCGCGATGGCCACGTCGGCCTCGACCGGCGCGGCCCGCGACATCACGCTCATCGCCCACCCGGACAAGTGAGCCCGGCCTCGCCTGAGGTTTCCGCGGACCCGGCGGGCCCGGCGGGCCCGGCCGGCTTCGTGCGGCAGGCCCGCGCGGGCGACGCCGCCAGCCTGGCCCGCGTCCAGGTTGCCTCCTGGCGGTGCGACTTCGCCGGGATCGTGCCGCCGGAGCTGCTGGCCGAGCTGACCAGCGAGGAGGCTGAGCAGGTGTGGCAGGACCGCTGGCGGGAGGCGATCACCAACCCGCCGACCAGCAGGCACCGCGTGCTGGCGGCGGTCGACGGCGGTCCCTCCCGGGAGGTGGCCGGGTTCGTCTCGGCCGGGCCCGCCACCGACGCGGACCGCTGGCCGGGCACCGACGGCGAGGTTTACGAGCTGCGCATTTCTCCCGAACGGACCGGGCAGGGGCACGGCAGCCGGCTGCTTCAAGCGGTGGCGGACACGCTCACAGAAGACGGCTTCCACACCGTGTCCATCTGGGCGCTGGAGGCGGACACGGCGCTGCGCCGCTTCCTGGAGTCCTCCGGCTGGGCCGCCGACGGCGCCCGGGCCGAACTCGACGTGGGTACGAGCGTGCCGGTCGTCCGGCTGCACACGGCGATCAGCGAATGACCGCGGTTGACCTAGGATCGGTCCGTGGCTGACCCTCGGGAATGGCTGGCGGGAACGCGGCCCAGGACGCTGCCCGCGGCGGTGGTGCCGGTGCTGATCGGCTCGGGCGTGGCCCTGGGCTACGGCAAGTTCTCCTGGTGGCGCGCGCTGCTCGCGCTCGTGGTGGCGCTGGCCCTGCAGGTGGGCGTCAACTTCGCCAACGACTACAGCGACGGGGTGCGCGGTTCTGACGAGCAGCGGGTGGGGCCGGTGCGGCTGGTCGCCGCCGGGCTGGCACCGCCGCGGCAGGTGCTTACCGCGGCCTTCGGATGCTTCTTCCTGGCCGGGATGGCGGGCCTGGCGCTGGCCGCCGTGACGTCCTGGTGGCTGGTGGCTCTCGGCGTGGCCTGCATCGCCGCCGCCTGGTTCTATACCGGCGGGCCGAAGCCCTACGGGTACAACGGGCTCGGCGAGGTGTTCGTGTTCTTGTGCTTCGGCGTGGTGGCCGTGGCCGGGACCGCGTACGTGCAGATGAAGGCGCTCAGCTGGCTTGGCCTGGCCGCCTCGGTGCCTGCCGGGCTGCTGGCCTGCGCGCTGCTGATGGTCAACAACCTGCGCGACATCGGCACCGACACGGTGGCGGGCAAGCGCACGCTCGCGGTCATGCTCGGTGACGCGCGCAGCCGGGCGGGGTACGTGCTGACGCTGGTTGTCCCGTTTGGCGTCGCGGCGCTGCTTGCCTTCTTCCGGCCGTTCACGCTGCTCACCATGCTGGCACTGCCGCTGGCGCGGCTGCCGGTCCGGTCGGTCCGGGCCGGCGCGTCGGGTCCCGCGCTGATCAGGGCGCTCGGCCAGACGGGCCGGCTGCAGCTGGCATTCGGCATCGCGTTCACGATCGGCCTGGCCATCCGGCCCTGAGCCCGAGTCGGCAGCGTCAGCCGCTAGCGCGTTCGCTCGCCGGGCCGACCCTCACGCTTCCGGAGACCAGTTCCGGCAGTATGGCGTCACGTATCGCGGCCAGCACCACCGACTCGCGCTCATTGGCGGTGACGAGTCTCAGGATCGGCTCGGCGATGTCACCGAAGGCGGCCAGCAACGAGTCATCGGGACGCAGGAAGGAAATCTCCCTGAAGCGCGTCTTGCTGATCTCCGCGAAGGTGGTGCCCCCGGCTCGGGACTCTATGACGGGCATAGTGGCCTCGGTCCAGAACCAGAGGTAGGAGCTGGGTATCGCCGCGGAGTGCATCGCGATGATTCCCTGGTTCACCGAGACCGGGGTCTCGGTGATGGCGAGATACCCGATGGGTGCTCGCGATGACAACAGCACCGTCCCGATCGGGAGCCTGCCCGAACTGATTCTCCCCACTCCGCTCTGGGTGAGATGGCGTTCGGTATCCAGGAGCACCGGGGATCTGAGCCGTGAAAGGTCTTTTGGCGTGCAGAACGCGTGCTCTCCGTCCTCCCAGAACCGGTGATCCTTCGTGCTGGGCGTATTCCCGCCCGCTACGCGCACGATCTGGCCGACCGGAGCGTGCTGCCAGCCGCGTGGCAGCGGGCCGCCGGGAGAATCCGATACCTCGGTGGCCAACCGCTCGAAGACCTGCTGCGGCATGCCAGGGAAGGCCGCTGCCCCGGCCTGCTTAGCGCGGATAGGAGCGAGGTCGGTGAACCATGCCTGGAAGACGGCCCTGGCCACGGCGACCAGTGTCTCGTTCACGCGATCGTTGAGATCTATCTTGCCGTCCAGGTCGGCCAGGATCGCCGTCACGGCTCGCTGCTCATCACGCGGCGGCACGACGAACGGCAGTGCCCGCATGATGGAGATGTTCAGGTTAGGCATGGTCGCGCCGACAGCGTGCTGGGCAAGCCAGCGGCGAACGGAGGGATGACTCAGGTAATAGGACGCGTACGCCGGCTCCACGGGTGACTTGCCGCCCAGGCGGACCATCAGGCATCCGGTCCCGCAGAGCCAGCCTTCCTCGTTCTCGCGTATGAGTCCCCTGCGCCCGATGTCACCTCTGCGGCTGTAGACGATATCTCCGGCCTGGACCAGGTAACGGCTAAGACGGCTGGCGTCCTCGGGCGTTATCCGTGCGATGTCACTGGCGTCTACGCGGTTCTCCGCGATATTGACCGGCATGATAGCCGGGATCCCCGCCTCGACATAGTCAGCTGAATGCAACTGACTGCCAAAGGGCCCGGTCTTGATGAATCCCCCGCCACCTTTCACCAGGGCGCCGAGCGTGGTCACTTCCCATTCATCAGGCAACGACCCGACCAGTGATTCAGTTGCCAAAGCCGATATCCTCCAGGCTTGCCGTAATCCGGCCCTGAAGCTCACTAGCCGCGGAGAACAAGTCAGCCAGGTCCGCGGACAGCCTGTTCATCTTCGACTCAAAGGACTCTAGGTCCTGTTCCGTCTCGCCAGACCCTACGTACCGGCTCGGCGTCAGTATATGATCGTGCTTCCTTATTTCGTCCAGGGTGGCCGACCGGCAGAATCCTCCGATGTCGTGATATCCGTCGGCACCCGTCTCCCCCCGCCACGAATGATAAGCCCGGATGATTCTTCCGATGTCGCTGCCTCCAGGCACAGGGAGGCTGTCTACCCCGCTCAGGACGCGGAGCGTGCGGCTTACCATCGTACCCAGCCGCCGGGCATCGACGAAGAGGGTCTCGCCGCGGCGGTCACGGCCGCCGGTCCTGATATTCTTTCCGCTCTTATCACGGCTGATGAACCACAGCGACACTGGTATCGCCGTAGTCAGGAAGAGCTGCGGAGGCATGGCGACTATGCAGTCGACCAGGTCAGCCTCGATGATGTTCCGCCTTATTTCTCCTTCACCCGCGGCGCCGGACGACAGCGATCCATTAGTCATGACGAAGCCCGCGACACCACCCCCTCTCCCGTTGGGCGGGGCAAGGTGATGGATAAAATGCTGTATCCAGGCGAAGTTTGCGTTCCCGGCCGGAGGGGCGCCATATCGCCAGCGCACGTCGTTCCGCAAAAGCGGGCCTGACCAGTCCGACACATTGAACGGCGGATTAGCCAGGATGTAGTCGGCCTTCAGGTCCGGATGCAGATCACGGACGAAACTGTCGGCTGGCTGTTCGCCGAGGTTCGCCTCCATCCCGCGGATGGCCAGGTTCATGTGCGCGAGGCGCCAGGTCGCGGGGTTCGACTCCTGGCCGAATATGGAGATATCACGCTGCGTGCCGCCGCGCGCCTCCGCGAACTTCTCTGACTGGACGAACATTCCTCCTGAGCCGCAGCAGGGGTCATACACGCGCCCCTCGTAGGGCTCGATCATCTCGACCAGCAACCGCACAACCGACCGGGGCGTAAAAAATTCACCGCCGAGCTTGCCTTCCGCAGCGGCGAATTTGCCGAGGAAATACTCATAGACGCGGCCCAGGACGTCCATGGCGCGGGCCTGGCCGCTGCCTACGTCGATCGAGGCGACCTGGCCGATCAGCGCGCCCAGACGCTCGGGAGATATTCCCCGGCGGGCATAGTCGCGCGGCAGCTTTCCCTTCAGCCGGGGATTGTCCCGTTCGATCGCGAACATCGCGTCGTCGATCAGCTTGGCCACATCGGGCCGCCGGCCCTGGCCCTGGATGTGCTTCCATCGCGCTTCCGGGGGAACCCAGAAGACGTTCTCCGCCACACACTCATCCCGGCTTTCGAGTAGCCCTTCTGCCTCTTTCCCCGCAATCCCGGCTGCCTCGTGCCGGGCCGCGAGCCCGGCCCTGCGGGCGGCAAGGGCGTCCGAGATGTACTTCAGGAAGATGAGTCCGAGGACGACGTGCTTGTACTCGGCAGCATCGACCGACCCTCGAAGCTTGTCGGCCGCCTGCCACAGCGCTTCCGGGTCAACGCCGTGCTCGTTCACAGGTGCCGCAGACCCCGTAGGCGATGACACGTGTGCTCTCCCTGCAGAAGGTGTGAACCGGAGTCCGTACCGTCTAGTGCCTCTCCATCGAGGCCCGGGGTCTCAGCCGCAGCTTATCGGACTAGATGAGTGATTCTTGATCGGGTTGCAGGCCCGGGCCGTGTTTGCCGGGGTGCCCGGTGCGGATGGTCGCGGTGAGGCAGGCAGCGGCGAAAGATCCGGGTGGATCGGGGCTCCTGGGTGGTTTTTGTGCACTATAGTGCCCCAAAATCACCCGGGGGCCCGAATCCACCCCGTAAGAAGTCGCGATCATCGTACTGGCGAGCGGATAGGCGTGCGGGAGAGGATGACGGGGCTGATGTAGCCCTCAGCTGCGGCCCGGACGGGGTGATCCGCGCCACCCGGCCGGAGGCTGTTCAGGCCGTGAGCCGCACCCCGGCACACCGCACTCACCTGAATCAGGAATCACTCATCTAGTGCCCGCGTCTCCCTGATGCTCGGGCGGTCTGCCTTCCCTCCCCGGGCGCTACGGCGCGGCGTGCGCCGGCGTCAGCGCATGCCGGTCAGCTGTCCCGCCTGGGCGGGCGCGGTCCTGGACCGGGGTGTGGCGTCGGCCCGCAACACGCGGATCCTCGGATCAACCGCCGAAATCTCACCCCGGCCGGTACGCAAGTGGCAGGATGGAACGAACGGGAACGGTGAGGCTGGCACTGGCGGCACACCACCCGGTCGCGACCCGGGCGGTACGCAGGATGACCGGATTACCGGGTCTGGAGGGGCCCGAATGCGTGATTCTCGCACGCTTGCGAGCCTGGCGAGAGACACTTAACAGGAAATGCGTGGTATCAGCGACATAGCGGCGGCTGGCACGGTACCCTGCCCGGTAATCCCAGGTGATGTGGTGCGGGCGCGGGGTGGTGCCTAAGCCCATGCGTATCCAGCGGGAAGGTGCCCAGTTGCAAATCCGGGGAACGTGGTCGGCCGGACCTGGTGACGATCAGGCACGGTTCCTAGCCGACCTGCGCGCGCTGCGCGACTCCGCCGCGATCGGGTACGACGAACTGGCGGCCCGGGCGCACTACCCGAGCGACGTCCTGAAGGAAGCCGAGAACGGCCCTGCCCTTCCTGGCCTGCCCATTCTCACGGCATTCGTCCGCGCCTGCGAGGGGGACGTGCTGGACTGGGAAGAACGGTGGCGGCGGCTCAACCCCGAGGTGCCCGACGACCCGGATCTCCCGGTCAGGCCCGCCGGGGCCAGCGCCGCCGCCCAGGCCGGTGCCCGCGCGGGCGTCGGCGTCGCGCCGCCCGACGTCTACGACCCGGAGCGGATCAGGGCCGCGCTCCGCGGTGACCATAGCCGGACGGGGCAGACCAGCCGAAGATCCGGCGACTCGCGTGTGTCCGCCCCGGCCGCCAGCGTTACCCGCCTGGACAGCCCGGATCAGGGATTGTCCGCCGATGCTGGCGCGAGCGCGGACGGCTGGAGGGCCAATTCGGGCTGGGATCCGGATCCCGGCCCGGGCGTGACCGCGGCCAACGGGAACCATTCGGCCAGCCTCGGCAACCGCGGGCCGTTCGACGCCGCGTTCACCACCCTCACCGAGTCGGCAGAGCCGGCGTCGGCCGAGGAGTTTGCCTGGCTGCAGAAGAACGAGCCGGATGACAGCAGCTACAGCTGGTCGGGGCAGGCCGAAGCCGCCCGGCCCGCGGAGCAGGACGACAGCGATGTGACGTGGCCGAACGCCGGGCTGGCTTCGCGCGTGGCCGCCAGTTCCGCCCAGGCGGACCTCGGCGTCGCCGAGCAGATCTCCGGGCATCGGGCCGAAGAGCTGGCCGACAAGGAACGGACGGACTTCTGGGGCCACCCGGTTCCGTCCGCCCCAGCCGATCTGCGCACGCCCGCCGCAACGCCACGGGCGGAGGAGCCTACGGTCGCGCGGGCTTCGTGGTCCGCCGCCGACCCCGCTCCCCGGGCCGCCGGACCGGCACACCAGACCGCCACCGCCCCGGCCCAGCCGGTGAGCACGGCTGGAGTCAAGGCACAGGTGGCCGGGCATGAGCGGGAGCGCCGCGAGGACCGCTACTTCCCGGCGCGGCTGCTCGCGGTCATCGTGATCGCCGCACTCATCGGCAGCGCTCTGGTCTTGCTGCTGAAGTAGTCCCTAGCTAGCCTCGCTGCCGTTTGCCGCGGAGGGCGGATCGCCGTCCTGGAGCGTCGCGGCGGCCTCAGTCTCGGTGGCGGCCGCTTCGATGCCTCCCAGCGGATCGACGAAAGCCGTCCCGGGGATGGTGGCCGCCAGCATGGCGCTCAGGGTATCGGGCGAGGCGCTGTCGGCGGCCGAGGTGCTGTCGGCGGCCGAGGCGCCGTCGGCGGGCGTCGGGGCGGGATCCAGGGCGGGCGTGTCCTCGGCGGCGGTCCGGCCCGCGGGGACGGCGGGCGGCTCGCGCCGGGTGGCGGTCTTCGGCGTCGCCGCGGCGGCGCTCGCGGCTGGTGCCGCGTCCCCGCCGCCGAAGGCGCTCGCCACCGACCGCAGCGCCGTCGTGACCTCGCTCGGGATGACCCAGAACGTGTTGCCCGCACCCTGCGCGAGCTGCGGCAGCGTCTGCAAGTACTGGTAGGCGAGCAGCTTAGGATCGGGGTCGTTGTCGTGCACGGCCTGGAAGACGGCCTCGATGGCCTGCGCCTCGCCTTCCGCGGTCAGGATCTTGGCCTGCCTGACGCCCTCGGCGGTCAGGATGGCGCTTTGCTTCTCGCCTTCCGCGGTCAGGATCTTGGACGCCCTGACGCCCTCGGCGGTCAGGATCGCGGCGCGCTTCTCCCGCTCGGCGCGCATCTGCTTCTCCATCGCGTCCTTGACCGACTTCGGCGGGTCGATGGCCTTGAGCTCCACCCGGGTGACCCGGATGCCCCACTTTCCCGACGCGTCATCGAGCACGCCGCGCAGCAGAGCGTTGATCTTGTCACGCGAGGTAAGCGTCTGCTCCAGGTCCATCGACCCGATCACGCTGCGCAGCATGGTCGCGGTGATCTGCTCGATGGCCTGGATGTAGTTGACGATCTCGTAGTCGGCCGCGCGTGGGTCGGTCACCTGGAAGAACAGCACGGTGTCGATGAGTACGACCAGGTTGTCCTCGGTGATCACCGGTGCGCCCACGAACGAGACCACCTGCTCGCGCAGGTCGATCATCGGCTTCACCCGGTCGATCATGGGGAGAACGAAATTCATCCCGGGTTCCAGCGTCTTGCGGTACCGGCCGAGCCGCTCGACGTTGCGGGCGCGTGCCTGCGGGACGATCCGGACCGAACGCATCACTGTGATAACGACTAGCAACGCGACTACCGCCGCGATGACACTTTCCGCCAGCAACATGGCTACTCCCGAGGGTAAACGAGGGCGGTGGCACCGTCGATCTGCATGACGTCGACCTTGGCGCCTACCGGGATCACCAGCGACTCGTCGTAGGGACGGGAGGACCATTCCTCACCGCCGATGCGGATCCGCCCGGTGTGCTCGGTGACCTCCTCAAGGACGATCGCCGTGCGGCCGACGAGCGCGGCGGTTCCCGTACGCAGCAGCGGCGGCTGCTTGATGTGCCGCATCGCGATCGGCCGGACGAAGCCGAGGCCGGCCCCGGCCGCGACGACGAACGCGGCGAGCTGGAAAGCCAGGCCGAGGTGAAACGTCCCGATCACGGCCGCGACCACCGCCGCGACCGCGAGGAGGCCAAAGGCCAGCGTCGTGGTGAGCAGTTCGGCAACGCCGAGTACCGCTGCCACGATCAGCCACACGATCCAGGACAACATGGCCGCTCCGGGAATGTTCTTGGTTCGACTGTAACCCCGCCGGGCACCGGCCGTAGCATACGCCCCGGCTAGCCAGCCGTCTCATTTGATACACCTCGTTATCGGGCGAACACCCCTACGAAGCGTCTCATTGTGTGCAATTGGTGACAATTAGCCGTCTAGGTCATACAGGGGATTTCCGTCGACCTACACTCAAGGGGAGAGGGCAAGTGTCCTGCCGCGCCGGCTGGACACGAAGGTCCGGGAGGTATGGGGTGGAACGTGGCGACACCGGCCTCGGCCGTGACGCGTACGGTCCGCCCAGGCACGAGCGGGACCGCCGCGGCTACCCGGCCGAGGAGGACGATGCGGCCGGGTCGGGCCCACGTCATGAGGCCGAGGACGACGACTACGGTCAACTGCTGAGGCGCCCGGGCGAGATGCCGCCCCGGCAGCCGCGAGCCCGCCAGCCGGGACGACCCCAGCCCGGCCAGCCCCAGCCCGGGCAGCCCCAGCCCGGGCAGCCCCAGCTCGGCCAGCCCCAGCCGGGCCAGCCCCAGCCCGGCCAGCCGGGCCGCTTCGCTCCGGGTGCGCCGCCGAACGGGAATCCGGGCCACGCCGGGATGCCCGGGGGCGGCATGCCAGGCGGCGGCATGCCCGGGGGTGCGATGCCCGGCGGCATCCCCGCGGGCCCTCATGGCGGATACCCGGACGGCGGCCGACCGCACGGCGGCTACCAGGACGCCGGCCGACCGCACGGCGGGTACCAGGACGCGGCCGGACCGCACGGGCCGATCCCGCACGGCGGAGCGCCGCATGCAGGCGGTCCGCACACGGGCGCGCCGCACATGGGCGCGCCGCACACGGGCGCGCCGCCGATGGGCGCGCCGCCGATGGGCGCGCCGCATGCGGGCGGGCCCTATGCCGGCGGCCCGCGCGGCGGCGTGCCACACGGCGCTCCCCCGCATGGTGCTCCTCCGCAGGGAACTCCCTCGAACGGGGCTCCCCCGCACGGCGGGCCCTCGCCGAACGGGAGGCCTGGTCCGAACGGGGGGCCTGGTCCGAACGGGGGGCCGGTGACTAACGGCGCGGCGCCTAACGCGGGCGGCGCCCAGGGGCCGGGCCGGTACCGACTGCCGAACGGCCGGCGGGTGCCGCCTGGGGCGGACCGCTTGTACCGGCCGCCGGGACCGAGTGCGCCGGGCGGCACCACGGGTAGGCACCACGGGCCGGGGCCTACCATCAAGGATCACTACGCGGATAGCTGGAGCCGGCCGGGCGCGGGGCCGTCGGGGGGCCACGTTCCCGGTGGACCGGGACCGGCCGGTGCTGGTCCGGGCGGTGCCGGTCCAGGCGGTGCCGGTCCAGGCGGTGCCGGTCCAGGCGGTGCTGGTCCGGGGGCCAGTCCGCGGGGACCGGGCGCGGGTCCGACGCACGAGGGTCCTCCGCCGTACGGCGGCCCCGGGACCTCCGGGCTTTCCGGTGCCCAGGGGCCGGGCTCGCCGGGCGGGGTTCCGCCGCTGCGTGAGTATCCGCCCGCCGGACCGCGATTGGATGCCGACCGGCCCGGGCCGCCGCCCGAGCCGCCGGGTCCGGTGATCCGCCAGCGCGATACCGCCCTGCCCGAAGAGCAGCCGGCCGGGCCGGCCCTTCCGGTGGCCAGCATCGCACCGGACGATCTTGGGGCGTTCGCCCGTGACCTGCGCGCGCTGCGGGCCAGGGCCGACCTGGAATACCCGGAGATGGCCGAGACCTCCCACTTCGAGATGAAGACGCTCGCGGCGGCGGCGGGCGGACTGCGGCTGCCCACGCTGCCGGTCGCCGTGGCCTTCGTGCGTGCCTGCGGGGGAAACGTCGCCGAGTGGGAAGACCGCTGGCAGAAGCTCGCCGACAGGCTCACCGGTGAGGCGGCCAGGAAGCGCAGGGGTGACGGCGAGGAGAACGCCGAGCCTGTGGAGCCGGCTGATGCCCCGGCCGCGGTGGAGTCACCCAAACCCGCCACGGCGCCTCCGTCAGAACCCGACGGTGGCGAGGTCTACGTCATCACCTCGGCCCCTTCGCGTGAGCCCGGCTGGTAGCCGGGGCTGACGCGACACGGGAGCCGCGGAAACGCCCGATAGGCTCAAGGCGAAGCATCAGCCCCGATAGGAGTAGGACCGATCCGGCGTGCCCCCTGCGCAGCAACCGTCAGACCAGCCAGCCGCATATGCACACGCCGACGGAAGCTGGCCTCCCCCGGTTGATAGCCACGTGCACACCGAATGGTCCTGGGACGCGCCGCGCGAGGCATCCATGATGCAAAGCTGTGAACAGGCGGTGGCGGCCGGCCTGCCCGGGGTGGCGTTCACCGACCACCTGGACTTCACCACCTGGACCGACGGTGACCGGATCGGCGCGATCGACCTGGATCCGCACCGGTATGCCCGGATGCACCTCCTGGACCTAGCGGGTTACTTCGCGACCCTGGATGAATGCCGCCAGCGCTTTCCCGGGCTAAGGATCCTTTCCGGCGTCGAGATCGGCGAGGCCCACCTGTGGGCGGCCAGCGCGGCCGCGATGGTGGCCAGGGCAGGCCCCGGCCGCCCGGACCGGATCCTCGGCTCGCTGCACGCCATCCCGTACAAGGGGCGGCTGACGGCGGCCGACGACCTGTTCCGGCAGATGCCCGCCGCTGATGTGATGCGCAGGTACTTCGCGGAACTGCTTCGGCTGGTCGAGGGCAGCGACCTGTTCCAGGTGCTGGCGCACCTGGACTTCCCGCGGCGGATGTGGCCACGGGCGGCCGGGCCCTACGAAGACCGGGCGTTCGAGGCGGAGTACCGGGCGGTGCTGAATGCCCTGGCCGCTAGCGACCGGGTCCTCGAGGTGAACACCAAGAGCCCGCTGGTCTCGGCCGACTTGCTGCGCTGGTGGCGGGAGGCGGGAGGACGAGCGGTCTCGTTCGGCAGCGACGCGCACCAGCCCTGGCGGGTGGGCGACAAGTTCAAGCTGGCGGTCGATGTAGTCGAGGCGGCGGGCTTCCGGCCTGGCCGTGACCGCTTCGACTTCTGGCGGCTCTGACTCGGCTCATACTGGCCCCGTGGACGATTCTTTCCTGTGTGACCGGTGGCGGACCGGACGCCCGAGCGCCGGAGGAAGGCTCCGGTCCGCCGCCGGTGGCTCTCAGGTCCAGGTGTCGTCGAAGCGCGCGATCATCTCATCCCAGCTTTCGCCCTCGGTGCCCCCGTGCTCGCGGGCACTGCCGTCCTGGGCGCTCTTGGAGGAAGCACCGTGCCCCCAGCCGCTGGACTCCTCGTCGTCCAGGGCGGCTCGCGGCGCGGGAATCGACCGACTCTGGCAGTGGACCGCGAAGCGCAGCTCTGCGTAGTAGGTCTCCCGGTCGCGGAGTTCGGCACGGGCTTCGGTGTGCGACGGGTGGCTGTTGCCGCCCGAGCGGAAGGGGAGGTCGGCGCGGTGATCCCCGCCCTCGTTCGCTGGTAGGCCCTCATCCGGGCAACTGCTGGCCACAACACACACCTCGTATGCGGATCTAATACGGTGCGAAGTTGTTTCGCTACCATTTGTAATGTAACACTACGTACTTTATCCAATGCAATGGGTAACATGGTAACAGTTACCTATCTTCCAGGCTAGGTACTACAAAGAGTGACAAACTGACACCTGGAGAGGCACCGGGGACGACTGATCCCAGTGTGAACGCGGGAACGCGCTATGGGGCACGCGCCGGATCCGTTCGGTAGCAACAATAGTGATACGACGGTCACTGTGCGCGCATGACATTGCCGATTTCCAGCCGACCAGACTACGGCAGGGACGGGGACCGCCCGCCGGGGGTGGATGTCCGATTCCCGCCAGTTCTGGTCCGCCCGGGCTGGCATTGTGGAAGACGTGAGCCAGAACAGTACAGCGACCGGCGGCGTGGCCGCGATCAAGCGGGGGGGCCTGGGGGGGCCCGCCCCCCTGGCCGGCACCGACGACGAGCGGCGCTACCAGGCCGCGGTCAGCAAGGATCCACGCTTCAACGGCGTCTTCTTCATCGGGGTGACCTCGACCGGCATCTACTGCCGACCGTCCTGCCCGGCCATCACGCCGAAGCGGGCGAACATGCGGTTCTACCGCAGCGCGGCGGCGGCCCAGGAGGCGGGCTTCCGGGCCTGCAAGCGGTGCCGCCCGGATGCCTCCCCGGGCTCGCCCGAATGGAACATCCGGGCCGACATGGTGGGCCGGGCGATGCGGCTGATCGCCGACGGGGTGGTCGACCGGGACGGCGTCGAGGGCCTGGCCCGCAGGCTTGGCTACGAGCAGCGCCAGGTGCGCCGGCTGGTCACCGCCGAGCTCGGCGCCGGCCCGCTCGCCATCGCCCGCGCGCAGCGCGCCCAGACGGCGCGGATCCTGGTCGAGACCACCGCGCTGCCGCTGTCCGAGATCGCATTCGCGGCCGGTTTCGCCAGCATCAGGCAGTTCAACGCGACTATCCGCGAGGTCTTCGCGGTCACGCCGACCCAGTTGCGGGAGGCGCGCGGCCGGGCGCAGAAGACCCGGCGGCTGCAGCCGCCCCCAGGTGCGGCCGCGCCCGGGCTGATCCGCATCAGGCTGGCCTACCGGGCCCCGATCGACAGCGAGCGGATGCTGGGCTACCTAGGCGCCCGGGCCATCCCCGGGGTGGAGGAGGTGCTGGACGGCCGGTACCGGCGGACCATCATGCTGCCGAACGGGTCGGGGATCTTGTCCCTCGCTCCGGCAACCGGCTACGTCGACTGCGAACTCCAGCTCGAGGACCTGCGCGACCTGACCGCCGCGGTGCAGCGCTGCCGGCGGCTGCTCGACTTGGACGCGGACCCGGAGGCGGTCACCGGCTACCTGTCGGCCGACCCGGTGCTCGGGCCGCTGGCCCTGGCCAACCCGGGGCGCCGCTCGCCTGGCCACGTCGACGGCAACGAACTGGCGCTGCGCGCGGTGCTCGGCCAGCAGGTCTCGGTGGCCGCGGCCCGGCGGCTCGGGGCGCGTCTTGTGGCCGCGTACGGCAAGCCGCTGTCACGCCCCGACGGCCCGCTGACGCACTGCTTCCCTGAGGCCGAGACGCTGGCCGCCGCCGATCCGGCCACGCTGCCGATGCCGCGCAGCCGGGCGCTGGCCCTGACCGGGCTGGCCAGCGCTCTTGCCTCCGGCGAGCTAGTGCTCGACCCGGGGGCCGAACGGGACCGGGCCGAGGCCGTGCTGCTGGCGCTGCCCGGCATCGGGCCGTGGACCGCTTCCTATATCCGGATGCGCGCGCTGGCCGACCCGGACGCGTTCCTGCCGTCGGACGTCGGCGTGCTCGACGCGCTGGCCCGCCTGGGGGCCTTCGGGACGGCGGCGGCCGGGACGGGTCCTTCGGCGCGAGCCCGGGCCGCCAAGGCCGCGGCGGAGCTGGCGGAGAGCTGGCGGCCGTGGCGCTCCTACGCCGTCCACCACCTGTGGGCGTACCTAGAAGAAAAGGATCGATGATGACGAGCCCGTTCGCGGCGCCGGACCCCGGCGCCCCGCGCCTTTCCCATATCGTCAGCTCCCCAATCGGCAGGCTGCTGCTACTCGGCGACGGGCACGCGCTGACCGGCCTGTGGATGATCGACGCCGAACGGCACACGTCCCGTTCCGGCGATGGCCTGACGCCGAGCCCGGAGGCGTTCCGCGAGGTCGAGGCGGAGCTCGAGGCGTACTTCGCCGGCGAGCTCAAGGAGTTCACCGTGCCGCTGGCACCGAGCGGGTCCCCGTTCCAGATGGCCGTGTGGACCGAGCTGACCAAGATCCCGTACGGGAGCACGGTCAGCTACGGCGACATCGCGCTGGCGCTGGGCAAGCGGCTGGTCGCGTCGCGGGCGGTGGGCCTGGCCAACGGGTCCAACCCGATCTCGGTCATCGTGCCCTGCCACCGGGTAATCGGCAGCGACGGCAGCCTGACCGGCTACGGCGGCGGGCTGGAGCGCAAGGAACTACTGCTCCGGCTGGAGGGCGCGGGGCCGGTCACCCTATGGTGAAGGCGCGGTTATCGCTGCGGGTGTGCTCTGAGGGACTTCTGACACGATGGAACTGATGACGCGCGGGCCGCGTCAAAGCACCATGATGTCTCCTCGCCAAGTTCGCGGAACTGTACTAGCGGTACTGCTGTGCTCGGCACTGGCCGGGTGCGGCTCGGTCACGGCCTCGGCTCCGGCCGGGGCGGGCGCCTCGTCGTCGGCGCCTGCGACGTCATCGGCCCAGGCAGCGTCCTCGGCACCAGCGTCCCCGGCGTCGGCGTCCTCGGGTGCGGCATCCTCGGGTGCGGCGGCCGCGACCGGGTGTGCCAGCGTGAACCAGGCCACGTCGGTCACCGTGCACCGCATCATGCACCTGGTCGAGCCGACCCGGGCAGGAGCGCTCAGCAAGACCCAGCACAACGCGACCCTGGTACGCGCGCTGTTCAGCGAGCTCTGCGCGGCGGTCAGCCACCCGTCGGCGAAGAAGGGGATAATCCGCTGCCCGGCCGACTTCGGGATCTCCTACCTGGGGACCTTCTACGACGGCAGCCGGACGCTGGCCAAGTTCATCTACGGCGCAAGCGGGTGCCAGACGGTGAGCCTCACGGCGGACGGGAAGACCCGGAGCACGTTCATGCTCGGCGGGACGTCCACGGCCGCGCCGAAGCTGCGGGCCGCCATGGCCGCGGCCCTCGGGGTGCCCACGCTGGCGATAGCCCAGCCGGTGAACGGGTCGGGCGGGACCGGCGCGAACAAGTGACGGCGGGCGGCTCGGCTTGGCTTGGCTTGGCTTGGCTTGGCTACGGCAGGTTGCCGGACTCGTCGAGGTCGAACTCGCCGTCCTTGACCCCGAGGACGAACGCGTCCCACTCGGCCTCGGTGAAGTAGAGCTTCTCGCCGTCGGGGTTGGCCGCGTCGTACATCACGTACAGCCTGGGCTCATCGGCCTTGTGCGGGGCGGATGACGTGTCGGTGGTGACATAGACCTCGACCCGGCTCTCCTCGGAATCGACCGCGCCGGCGTCGATCGGCCCCGTGTTGGCTGGCCCCGTGTTGATCGACACAGCGTCGTCACCCGGTGTATGCATGCGCTCAGGCTACTACCCGATAGGGTCGTGTCCGTGCCCGATTCCGTTTCCGCCGGGTTCTCCGCAGCGGAGGAAGCCGCGTGGTACGCCAGGATGCCGACCATGTTCGCCGCCGCGGCGGCGCTGTTCACCAGCGCGGACGGCCGGGTACTTCTGGTCAAGCCAAACTACAGGGCGCACTGGTCGCTGCCGGGCGGGATCCTCGAGCACGGCGAGCCGCCGCACGCGGGCTGCCGCCGTGAGGTCATGGAGGAACTCGGCCTCGACATCACGCCCGGCCGGCTTCTCGTCGTCGGCTGGTCCGGCCCGGACGAAGTGCGGCCAAGGCCGGCCGTGCACTTCGTCTTCGACGGCGGGGTGCTGGCCGACGACGTGCCCATCCGGCTGCAGGAGGAAGAACTCGACGACTTCCGGTTCGTCGAGCCCGCCGTCCTGGACGACTACCTGCCGCTGATCATCAGCACGCGGGTGGCCGCCGGGCTGCGCGGCCTGGACGCCGGGACGACCGTCTACCTGCCGTGGACCGAGCCATGAGCCGACCTGACCTGGAGCTGATCGAGCAGGGTCGCGGTGGCCGCCGTGACGGCGTCGACCGCGTGGCCGAACGCCTCGGCGTTGTGCCCGGCGGGGGCGCGGAAACCGCTGATCTTCCGCACGTACTGCAGCGCGGCGGCGCGGATGTCCTCGTCGGTCACCCGTTCGGCGTACGGCGGGCGGAGAGTCTTGATGCTTCGGCACATGCTTCGACGGTACCTGGGCCTATGGGGGGTCCGGGGGGTCCGGGGGTCATTCCCCCGGGCTAGCACTGCCGAGTCCGAGCAGTCCCTCCAGGCCCACGGTGAGCGCGGGCGGAAGGGAGCCGATGCCGCGGACGGCGAGCAGGACCCCCGGCATGAACGAGGCCCGGTCCAGGGAGTCGTGCCTGATCGTCAGCGTCTCCCCGGTCCCGCCGAACAGCACCTCCTGGTGCGCCACCAGGCCCGACATCCGCACCGAGTGCACGTGCACGCCGTCCACGCTGGCGCCGCGCGCGCCCGGCAGCGCGGACGCGGTGGCGTCCGGCGGCGGCCCGAGGCCCGCACCGGCCCTGGCCGCGGCGATCATCGACGCGGTCCGCAGAGCGGTGCCGGACGGGGCGTCCGCCTTGTTCCCGTGGTGGAACTCGATCACCTCGGCCGAGGGAAAGAACCTGGCCGCCTGGGCGGCGAACCGCATCATCAAGATGGCGCCGACGGAGAAGTTCGGCACGACCAGGAGGCGCACGTCGGGGCGCTCGGCCAGCCAGCCGCGCACCTCGTCGAGCCGGTCCTCGCCGAACCCGGACGTGCCGACCACCACGTCCAGGTCGTGCAGCACGCACCAGTGCAGATTGGACATGACCACGCCGGGATGGGTGAAGTCGACCACCACGTCACACCCGGTCAGCGCGTCGAGCGCGTCCCCTTGGTCGACCTCGGCGACGACCTCCAGGTCCGGCGCCTCGGTGATCGTCCGGACCACCTCGCGCCCCATCCGTCCCCGCGCACCCAGCACTCCGACCTTGGCCATGGCTGCCTCCTAGCTAGGTCTGCTCAGGCCTGGAACGCGCTGGCGTCGTCGAACGGGCCGACGACGGACAGGGCCTTGGGGCGGGTGAGGATCTCGGTGGCGATCGCGCGGATGTCGTCATGGCCTACGGAGTCGATCGCGGTCAGCACCTCCTCCACCGGCTCGAGCCGCGGGTAGACCAGCTCGGACTTGCCGAGACGGCTCATCCGCGAGGACGGGTCCTCCAGGCTGAGCACGATCGAGCCCCGCACCTGGCCCTTGCCGCGGGCGAGTTCGGCGTCGGTCAGGCCGCCCTCCACCAGCCGGGCGATCTCGTCGCGGCAGATGGCCAGCACCTCGTCGGCCTTGGAGGGCAGGCAGCCGACGTAGATGCCCCACATGCCGATGTCGGCGTGCTGCCCGGAGAAGCTGTAGACCGAGTACGCCAGGCCGCGCTTCTCCCTGATCTCCTGGAACAGCCGGGAGGACATGCCACCGCCGAACGCCGCGTTCAGCACGCCGAGCGCGAACCGGCGCTCGTCCGTCCTGGCCAGCGCCTCACAGCCGAGCACCAGGTTGGCCTGCTCGATGCCGCGGGAGATCAGCGTGGTGCCCTGGCCGGCCGCATGCCCGCCCTGGTCCCCGGCCAGCCGGGGCAGCGCGGGCTCGGCGGCCCGGTCGAGCACCGGGCCGAACGCCTGCCTGACCAGCTCCACCACCGTGTCGTGGTCCAGGTTGCCCGCCGCGGCCACCACGAGGTGCTCGGGCGTGTACCTGGCCTCGTAGTGCTCGAAGATATGGTCCCTGGTGATCGCGTTGATCGAGTCCGTGGTGCCCAGGATCGGCCGGCCCAGCGGGGTGTCGCCGAACAGCTTGGAGGTGAACGCCTCGTGCACGGTGTCCGTGGGGTCGTCATCGTTCATCGCGATCTCTTCGAGCACCACGTTGCGCTCGGCGTCTACATCCTTCGGCGTGATCAGCGAGCTGGTCACCATGTCGGACAGGATGTCCACGGCCAGTGGCAGGTCCGCGTCGAGCACACGCGCGTAGTAGCAGGTGTACTCCTTGGCGGTGAACGCGTTCATCTCACCGCCGGCCGCGTCCATCTCCGCCGAGATCTCCAGCGCGGTGCGCCGCCTGGTGCCCTTGAACAGCAGGTGCTCCAGGTAGTGGGTCGCGCCCGCGTGCGCGTGGTCCTCGTCGCGCGAGCCGACCCCTACCCAGATGCCGAGCGCGACCGAGCGCACCGCGGGCAGGAACTCGGTGACTACCCGCAGACCACCGGGGAGAACCGTGCGACAGACTCCGTGGGCTGGTTCGGTAGCCATCTACTCGTGGTGCCCGCCGCGGGTGCGGTGCCTCGTCCGGCGCTGCCCGCCGTCCCCGCCATCGCGGTCACCCCGGTCGCCGCGGTCCCTGGGCTCCCGGTTCTCGCGGGGAGGCCCGCCGCGGGAGTCGCCGCCGGACAGGTCCTCGCCCGCCGCCTCGCGCTCCACCACCTCGACCGGAACCAGCGACAGCTTGCCGCGGTCGTCGACCTCGCGGATCTCGACCTGGATCTTGTCGCCGATGTGCACCACTTCGTCGATGTTCTCGATCCGCTTGCCGCCGTGCAGCTTGCGGATCTGGGTGATGTGCAGCAGGCCGTCCTTGCCCGGCAGCAGCGAGACGAACGCGCCGAACGTGGTCGTCTTCACCACCGTGCCGAGGAACCGCTCGCCGACCTCGGGCATGTGCGGGTTGGCGATCGCGTTGATCGCGGCCCGCGCCGCCTCGGCCGATGTCCCGTCGGTGGCCCCGACGTAGATGGTGCCGTCGTCCTCGATGGTGATCTCGGCGCCCGTGTCGTCCTGGATCGAGTTGATCATCTTGCCCTTCGGGCCGATGACCTCGCCGATCTTGTCCACCGGGACCTTGATCGTGATGATCCGCGGAGCGTAGGCGGACATCTCGCCCGCCTCGGTGATGGCGCCGCGCATGACGTCCAAGACGGTCATCCGGGCCACGCGGGCCTGCTTGAGCGCCGCGGCCAGGATCGAGGCCGGGATGCCGTCGAGCTTGGTGTCCAGCTGCAGCGCGGTGATCACCTGCTCGGTGCCCGCCACCTTGAAGTCCATGTCGCCGAAGGCATCCTCGGCGCCGAGGATGTCGGTCAGCGTCACGTACTGGCCGCCTTCGTGGATCAGGCCCATGGCGATGCCGGAGACCATGTCCTTCAGCGGCACGCCGGCGTCGAGCAACGACATCGTGGAGGCGCAGACCGAACCCATCGAGGTCGAGCCGTTGGAGCTGATCGCCTCCGATACCTGCCGGATCGCGTAGGGAAACTCCTCCCGCGTCGGCAGCACCGGGAGCAGCGCGCGCTCGGCCAGGGCGCCGTGGCCGATCTCGCGGCGCTTGGGCGAACCCACCCGGCCCGTCTCCCCGGTCGAGTACGGCGGGAAGTTGTAGTTGTGCATGTAGCGCTTGGTGCGGTCCGGGTTGAGCGTGTCGATCATCTGCTCCATCCGGAGCATGTTCAGCGTGGTCACACCGAGGATCTGGGTCTCACCGCGCTCGAACAGCGCCGAGCCGTGCACCCGGGGCAGCACGTGCGTCTGGGCGGACAGCGGCCGGATATCGGTCAGGCCGCGGCCGTCGATGCGCACGCCCTCGGAGATGATCCGCTCCCGGACCAGCTTCTTGGTCAGCGAGCGGAACGCGGCGCTGATCTCCTTCTCGCGGCCCTCGAACTGCTCGGCGAGCTTCTCCTGGGCGAGCGCCTTGACCCGGTCGGTCTCCGTCTCGCGGTCGTGCTTGCCCGCGATCGTCAGCGCCTGTGCCAGTTCCCCGGAGACCTCGCGCGCGACGGCCTCGTAGACGTCCTCGGCGTAATCGATGAAGACCGGGTACTCGGCCGTCGACGTGCCGTTGCCCACCTCGGCGGCGAGCCGCTGCTGCGCCTCGCACAGCACGCGGATGAACGGCTTGGCCGCCTCGAGACCCTCGGCCACCGTCTCCTCGGTCGGCGCGACGGCGCCGCTGGCCTCGTCCGCGATCAGCTTGAGCGTCTCGGGCGTGGACTCGGCCTCGACCATCATGATGGCCACGTCGCCGTCCTCTAGCGTCCGGCCGGCCACCACCATGTCAAAGGTGGCCTGCGCCAGCTGCTCGTGCGTCGGGAAGGCCACCCACTGGCCCTTGATCAGCGCGACCCGGACCCCGCCGATGGGGCCGGAGAACGGCAGGCCCGCCAGCTGGGTCGACATGGACGCGGCGTTGATCGCCACCACGTCGTACAGGTGCTGCGGGTCGAGCGCGAGAATGGTCTCGACGATCTGGATTTCATTGCGCAGGCCCTTGACGAAGGACGGGCGCAGCGGCCGGTCGATGAGCCGGCAGGTCAGGATGGCGTCCTCGGACGGACGGCCCTCCCGACGGAAAAAAGAGCCGGGAATCCGGCCCACTGCGTACATCCGCTCTTCCACGTCCACGGTGAGCGGGAAGAAATCAAGGTTCTCCTTCGGGTGCCTGGACGCGGTGGTCGCGGACAGCACGACGGTCTCGCCGTCCAGCGTGACCAGGGCGGAGCCTGCCGCCTGGCGGGCCAGCCGGCCCGTTTCGAACCTGATTGTATGTACGCCAAACTCGCCGTTATCGATAACGGCTTCGGCATTGTGGACACCCTCCACGGGTGAGACCTCCTTGCGGTAGATCCCGCACCCACCCGCCGCCGTGCCGCATGTGGCCTGGCTCGCCTGGAGGGGCTGCCGGCCGGTCTTCGATCGAAGCCCTCGGGCTCTGCTGTCTTACGAACAGCCGACCCGGGGGCCACTACCGAGGACCGGCCCTTGGCGCTCGGGGCCGGGGGCTACGGGATGTCAGTGTTGTAGGTATTCAGTTGTTCCTGGCTGGGGAACTGCTACTGGCTGGGAGCTCAGCGGCGGATGCCGAGCCGCTCCCTGATCGCGCGGTAGCGGTTGATGTCCTTCTTGGCCAGGTACTTCAGCAGCCTGCGGCGGCGGCCGACCAGCAGCAACAGCCCGCGGCGGCTGTGGTGGTCGTGCTTGTGCACCTTCAGGTGCTCGGTCAGGTGGTTGATCCGCCTGGTCAGCAGCGCAACCTGGACTTCCGGCGAACCGGTGTCACCCTCACTGGTCGCGTACTCCGCCAGGATCTCCTTCTTGACGGCGGTGTCGAGCGGCACGTGACTCCTTAGGACTTGGCACGAAACGGCCTGATTCCCCGAATGGGGGGATCAGGGGCGAGGCAGCCGCATGAGGGTGCAGCACACCTCCTGCTGACCCGGCTAGTCGCCTGGCAGCGTTTCACAGTACCACGGACGGCGAGGGGGTCGCGCCCGCCGGTCAGCGACGCGTCACGGGGCCTCCGGCCGACCCCTCGGCTCCGGCGTCTTCCGCAGCCGGGCCGGGGGCTGGAGGCGGCAGGTGACCGGGCGCGTCGGTGTCCACCATGTGCGCACCGATCTCCCGGCCGCCGTGCGCGGCGAAGTACACGATGATCCCGGCCACGGTGACGACCGCCATCACCAGCAGGGTGATCCAGTCCAGGTTGAAGTAGGCGCGCCCGCTGGTCAGCCCGGAGGGCAGCACCACGTTGACCAGCATCAGGGCCAGGTACAGGGCGCCGGCCACCGACACCGGCCAGGCCCAGCGGCCCAGCTTGAACACCCCGGCCGGTACCCAGCCGCGGGCCCGGGCGATCATCGACCCGATCACCGTCAGCAGGAACGACAGGTAGATCCCGCTGACCCCGAACGACACCAGGGAGACCAGCACGTTGGTGTTGGCCGGGTAGGTGATGAACCAGATCTTGACGTCGTGGGTCGGCGAGGCGAACTCGAGCCCGATGAACACCACCGTGACCAGCGCGCCGCCGAACAGGGCGTTGGCCGGGGTCTTGAACCGCGTACTGACTTCCGAGATCCACTTTGATCCGGGCAGCGCGCCGTCCCTGGCGTAGGAGAACGCGAGCCTGCTGCCGGCCCCCTGGACCGCGGAGCCGCAGGAGACGAAGGCGAAAATGATCAGGATCAGCAGCACGTCCTGCAGGCCGTGCGGCAGCTGGCTGAAGATATAGGGCACGCCGCCGTTCTGGACGGTCACGTTGGCCGCGGCGGCCCCGGCCGGCATGGCCAGCAGGAGCGCGGCGATCAGCACGAACGAGGCGATCCCGCCGCCGAGCAGCGACAGCCGCATGGACCGGGGCACCTGGCGGCCGGCGTTCTTGGTCTCCTCGGAGATGTCCCCGGCCGACTCAAAGCCGTAGAAGATGTAAACGGGAGCGAGCACCGCGATCAGGGCGGCGCCGATCCAGCTGCCGCCGAAGTTCAGGCCGAGCGGGTTGGCCGGGGCGTGCTGGACGTTCAGGGTGCTGGTAAGGAAGCCTAGGCCGTGGTGGAAACCGTGGATGCCGAGGACGACCGCGACACCGAACGTGCCGAGGATCTCGACGTAGACGCCGAACTGCGCGACCCGGCCCATCGCCTTGGCGCCGATGATGTTCAGCGAGGTCTGCAGCGCGAGCAGGACCAGCGTGACGACCAGGATGACCAGGTGGCTGGTCGGGTCGAGGCTCCACCCGAGCCCGAGCTTGGCCAGGGCGGTGACGTAGCTGACCAGGCCGGTGTCCACCGACGCCACCGTGACCAGCAGCGCGATCCCGTAGAACCAGCCGACGAACCAGCCGAACCTCGGGCCGACCGTGTACTTGCTGTACTGGTAGAGCGCGCCCGCCACCGGGTAATGGCTGGCCAGCTCGCCGAACACCAGCGCGACCAGAAGCATCCCGGCGACCGGGATCCAGGTCAGCCAGATGTAGGCCGGCCCGCCGGTACCCAGGCCGAGCACGAACAGGGAGAAGATGCCGACCATCGGCGACAGGTAGGTGAACGCCACCGAGAAGTTCGCGAACAGCCCGAGCACGCGGTTGAGCTGCGGGCGGTAGCCGAGGTGCGCCAGCCGGGCGTCATCGGAATCCAAGGCCTCGGCCGGCGCCTGTGCCCCCGTGTCCTGCATATATATCCCTCCTCGGTGTCGCCGCGGGGCGAGCGCCGCCCGCGGAATGAAGCAATGTAGCGCATGCGGGCACCGGGCACGAGGACTCTGCGGCAGAGTTCAGTTAATCTGCAGCCGAGGACGAGGCGGCGCCCGGTTGAGGCGCTCTGGGAGCGCTTCTTAGACTGGGCGAATGCCCGATCTGAGCATTGCGCGCCGATTGCCGCGGGCCCATCTGCCGAAGGCAATGCCCGGACGCCAGGGTGCCCGCCCCGCCTGGTGGCCGGCCTGGTCGGTGCCTGCCGCGCTGCGCGCCCTGCGCGCGGTCCTGGTGATCCCGTCCCTGTTCGCGCTGACCTTCGAGGGCTTCGGCAACCTGCAGATGGCCCTGTTCGCGGCGTTCGGCGGGTTCGCCAGCCTGATCATGGCCTCGTTCGGCGGCAGCAGGCGGGACAAGCTCGTCGCGCACCTCGGCCTGGCGGTGACCGGCAGCCTCGGGCTGATCATCGGCACCGCGGTCAGCGGGATCACCTGGCTGGCTGTCTTGGTCACGATCCCGGTGACGTTCGGGATCTTCTTCGCCGGGGTGGCCGGGCCCAACGCGGCCTCGGGCGTCACCGCCGCGCTGCTCCCCTACGTGCTGCCGGTGGCCACGCCGGGCACGGTCAGCATGATCCCGGACCGGCTGGCGGGCTGGTGGCTGGCCTCCGTCGTCTCGGCCGCCGCCGTCCTGCTCATCCCGGCGCCCTCCCCCGGCGACCGGCTCCGCGCGGCCGCGGCCCGGTCGGCCCATGCGCTGGCGGAGCACCTGGAGGCCTCGGCGCGCGGCACCGCCACCGCCGCCATCACCCAGGCCTGCCAGGAGGCCAAGCACCAGCTGATGACCACGTTCGCCAGCACGCCGTACCGGCCGGTCGGCCTGGCAACGGCCGACCAGGGCATGGCCAGCGTGGTCCAGTTGCTCGAGTGGTGTACCACGCTGGTCGCCGACGCCACCGATGGGCACCCGAACCTGGACCAGGCCGCGCAGGCCGATCGCGACCTGTTCGCCGTTACCGCGGTGGTGCTCGGGCAGGCCGGCGACCTGCTGGCCGGCACCAGCCAGCAGCAGCCCGACACGGACGCGCTGGACCGGCAGCGCGAGGCGGCCGCCGCCTATCACCAGTCCGCGGCCGCGGCCGAAGAGAGGGGGGAAGGGGAAGAGACGGGGGACGCCATGGAGGTCGTTGCCCGGCACGCATTCCATGCGCAGGCGATCTGCCTGGTCGTCAGGAACATCGTGGCGGACACCCTGATCGCTACCCGCCGGGCCGACCCGGAGACGATCGCCGCCCGGCGTCTCGGCTGGTACGGCGTCCAGCCGGAGGGGACGATGGCGGAGCGGCGGGCGGCCTCGATCGCCGGCGCGATGGGCGTCCTGACCAGGCACGCCAGCTTCCGTTCTGTCTGGTTCCTGAACAGTCTGCGCGGGTCGCTGGCGCTGGCCGTGGCGGTCCTGGTGGCCGACATATCCGGGGTCCAGCACGGGTTCTGGGTGGTCCTCGGCACCCTGTCGGTGCTGCGCACCAACGCGGCGTCGACCGAGTCCACCGCGCTGCGCGCGCTGGGCGGCACCGTGCTCGGCTTCGTGCTTGGCGCGCTGCTGCTGCTCGGCATCGGCACCAGCACCCCGGCGCTGTGGGCGGCGCTGCCCATCGCGGTGGCCGTGGCCGCCTACGCCCCGGGCGCGCTGCCGTTCACCTTCGGCCAGGCCGCGTTCACCGTGGTCGTGCTGGTCCTGTTCAACCTGCTCGCGCCCGCCGGCTGGAAGGTGGGCCTGCTGCGCGTCGAGGACGTGGCCATCGGCTGCCTGGTGAGCCTGGTGGTCGGTGTCCTGTTCTGGCCCCGGGGCGCCGCGTCCGTGGTCGGCGACGACCTGGCCGACGCGTTCCGCCGCGGCGCCGCCTACCTGACCCAGGCAGTGGACTGGGCCCTCGGCACCCGGGACGAGCCGCCGGACACGGCCGCCGCCGCGGTCACCGCCGGAATCAGGCTGGACGAGGCCCTGCGCGGCTTCCTGGCCGAGCAGGGCGCCAAGCGGGTGTCCAAGGAGGACCTGTGGATGCTGGTGATGGCGTCCACGCGGCTCCGGCTGACCGCGTACTCGCTGGCCGGGATGCAGGCCCCCGAGCACCTCAGGCAGCACAAGAACACCGGCACGGCCTACGCGCGGACCGTGCTGGCACACGCCGCCGCGGACCTGTCCGGCTTCTACGAGCGGATCGCGGTGCAGGTCGGGCGGCCGGTGGCCGGCCAGGTGCTGATGCCGGTCAAGGTCCCGTCGTTCGCGGGGCTGGACGGCACCAGGTCACGGCCCGCCGGAGACGGCGAGCAGAGCGGGGGGGCGGTGGTGGTCAAGGCCGGCGACGCGGACGGGCTCGAGGACGCCGGAGACTTGGTCCGCGTCATCACCACCCAGCATCACCCGCGCCTGCTATGGGTGCACGAGCACCTGCAGCACCTCAGCTCGCACGTCCGCGCGATCACCGACCCGGCCGCGCACGTGGCCGAGCAGCGGCGGGTGCCCTGGTGGCGTTAGCCCCGCCAGCCGCGACCGGCCTGGTGCATCTACTGGGTCAGTCGCCACTGAGGGAGTGCCGCTGCGCCCCGATGCCGGCGAAGCTAGCCGGCGTCAGCGGCGTCGGGTTCAGGTGCCGGGCCCTGATCGCCGCCAGCAGTACGGTGAGCTGGTGGCCGAGCCCGGGAACCCAATGAAGGATGACGATCTCGCCCGGGCTGAGCGGCTTGCCGTTCCAGGTCTCGATACGGTCGCCCGACATGGTGGCGCTCCAGCCGGCCAGGGCGGTCAGCCCGCCCCGCGCCGCCGCCACCTCCACCGCAGGGTCGAACGCCCCGTACGGCGGGCGCCCTACGGCCGGGGGCTGGCCCAGCCAGCGGCCGAGCAGCGTCCGGTCCTGCCCCCACTGGGCGGTGGCCTGGCCCAGGGTGAGCCTGGTGAGGTAGGGATGGGAGACCGTGTGGTCGCCGATCATCCCGCCCGCGGCCACGAACGCCTTCCAGTAGCTCAGGTTCTGCCGGGCGGCCTCGGCGATGAGGAAGGCCGTGATCGGCAGGTACGTCTGGCGCATGAGGTCCAGCACTTCCGCGCTGGGCGTCCAGCCGTCATCGATGGTGATGTAGATGGCCCGCCCGGCGGAGCGCGCGAAGCAGTACAGCCGGGCCACGGACACGGCGGGGATGCTGGCCTTGGACCTGGCGGGGACCGTGAGCGGTACGGCAAGCTGTTCGCCGTCCTGCCCGGTCAGCCGCAGCCGGGCCGGACAGGCCCTGGCGCTCTCGGCCACCGCCACCTGTGACGGTGCGACGAAGCTGACCTTATCGGTGCCGCACAGCAGCTGCGGCGGTCCGGGGCGCAGCGGGCCGGAGGTGTACACGAGCCACCGGCCGGAGCTCGCCCCGGACGCGACGACCCGCAGCGGCGCCGGGGTGGTGACCATGACCGTCCTGGTCAGCGGCTGCGGGCCGGTGAGCCGGACGAGCAGGCTGGTCCGCCCGCCCGCGGGCACCGGCACGCGTATCGTCCCGCCGCCCGCCGACCAGCGTCCGGTGTGCCCCCCGGCATGCTCAGAAACGGCCAGCCGGCTCTGTGCCAGGACCCGCCGGCCGGTCGTCCCGGCCCGGGACGTCACCCGGATCGTCACGGTGTCCGAGACAGGCGAGAAGGCCCACCCCAGGCGAAATGGCACCAGCGCCGGGCCGGGCCGGCTGAGGCAGCCCGCAACCAGCGTCACCATCTGCACTAGAGGGCGTGTTGCAGAACTTTCGCGGCGGCGGGAGCTGGTGATCGGCTGCGCCGGTCCAGTCGCGGGTTGCGGGTCTTTGATGGCAGCGCGGGCGGCCTGTTTCGGGTGTTGCGGGTTCCCCGGTCCAGGCCCGGCGCGGCGGGAGACCGGTTCCGGGCATGCCGGACTGGCCCGGGTGACATCAGTGCTGTGGATAGTGGCGGCCGGGTGCCGGTCAGGGAAGGCTGGAGAGCCTTCGGTGGAGCAGCATCAGGTTGCTGACGGTCGCGGCCAAGGTGAGCTCGGCCTGGGCGAAGGGCAGGCCGCGCATGGAGAACCGGCGGAGCCCGATTCTGTCCTTGAGGAAGCTGAACCCGCCCTCGGACAGCGGCGCGCGGCGCCGGTAGATGTCGCGGCCCTGCCGGGTGGACAGGTTATGGGCCATCTGATCGCGGGGGTCCTGGTGCCGGCAGGCCGGGGTGTGCGGCCCGCTGCTCTCGGCCGATTCCCACGCGCCGGGGCTGATCAGCCGGTCCGGGCCAGGCGCTTCGCAGTTGTCCTTGCTGAAGTACCCGGCGTCGTAGGCCACGGTGCCGATGCGGGACCAGGCCGGGGAATGGCCGCCTGCCCGGTGCCCGGCGGCGATGGTCTGCTGCGCGGCAGTGATGGCGGCCAGCGTCGGCTTGACCTGGGCAGCGTCGTTGGCGTCCTGGGTGGCGCGGGCGGCCAGGACCAGCCCGTCGTCGGAGCGGGGGCACTGGCAGTTATAGGCCTGCACGGTGCCGTTGCGGGTGCAGTGCATCGCGCGGGAATCCGGGTCGGTGATGTTGCGCACCGGCCGGGGCGGCTTCTTGTCCCGCTTGCCCTTCCCCGTGCCGTCCCCGCCCGGCGGCCCCTGCCCGGCTCCGGCTTCTGCGGGCGCGGCGGCCCTGGCCCTTGCGGCCTTCCTGGCGGCGGCCAGCCGTTCCCGGCAGCGCCGCACCGGCGCGGCCTGCTCCGGCGGGGCGGGACGGGTGCCGCGCACGCCGCGACCGCCAGAGGCCGCGACCCGCTGGTCATAGGCGTCGCGCTTAGCCTGCTGCGCGGCGATCGCCTGCTCCAGCGCGATCTCCGCCACCGGCACCGCCACGTCCTCCGGGATCCGGCCCGGCGGCGCCTGCCCGGCCCGCGCCTTGGCCAGGTAGGCTTCCGCCTGCTGCCGGCGGGCCGCATCCTCCGCCTCGCGCGCGGCCTCCAGGTCTGCCAGGGCGGCCGCGATCCGCTCTTCCCGGGACGCCCCGCCCCATCCCTGCGGCAGCACCGCCGGGCCGCACAATCCCAGCCCCGGCAGCATCCCCCCGGCACAGCACCCGCAGCCGTCCCCGCCCTGCACGCCGGCCGCCTCGCCGTGGCCGTGCCCGTCGCAGCCGCACTCGCCGTCCGCGGCGGCGGCCTCCTCCAGCACCTTGCGGGACAGCTTCCGCAGCCCCTCCAGGGTCCGGTTGGCCTCCTTCGCCGCGTCCGCCCAGATCTTGGAGCCATCCACCGAGATCACCCGCAGCCGGCCAAGCCCCGCCACCGCGCACACATACAGCACCTGCGTGAACAGGTCCTCCAGCGGCCCGTCTTCCTCTCCGGTGCGCTGCCGGAACCGGCACAGCGTCGAATGATCCGGGGACTGGCCCGCCGACGCGATCCGGAAGCCCGCATCCGTCCGGGTGCGGTCCTCGATCTCCCGGGAGGACCGCTCCCCGCACGACATCGCGTACATCACCAGCATCGCCAGCATCCGCGGGTCATAGCCCGGCCGGCCCTTCCCCGGGCTCGTGCCGGCCTCCAGCGCCGAGGTGTCCAACTGCTGGACCACATCAACCAGGAACCAGACAAAATGATCCTTAGGCACCCACGAGCGCATATCCAGGGGCAGAAACATCGGCCGCTCCCGGTTCACCGGGAGGTACTTACGGCTCATAAACCCCATCCTGCCAGGCAAAACATCCGGCAGGGTTTTGCGACAGCCCTAGAGCGAGCACCATCGCGGCGACCGTGACGCGCCGGAACCTGTACTGCCGGGCAGTCGGCCTTTCCCGTGGCTCCACGGCACCATTTTTGTGTCAAGTCCGGAAAATCCGGCGCACGTGGACGCTGCTTTCGCGTCGTGTCGCCGGGCGACCTGCCCGGCGGTCGTCCTGTCGCAGCTAGTTCGCCTCCCTAGTTCCCGTCCACGTGGCGGGCCTAATAGCGGGCGCCGGCGACCTGGGTGGCGAGGGGGTCGAGGATGGCGAGTTCGTCGGCGGTGAGGGTGACGTCCAGGGCGGCGACGTTCTGCTCGAGCCACTTGACGCGCTTGGTGCCCGGGATGGGCGCGACCGAGACACCGAGCCGCTCTTCCTGGGCGTACACCCAGGCCAGCGCGACCTGCGCGGGGGCGACGCCCTTGGCGCCGGCCACCTCGCGGACCGCGTCCACGATGGCCAGGTTCTTCTGCCCGGCCTCGCCGGCGAACCGCGGGTTGCGACGGCGGAAGTCCCTGTCGTCCAGCGCGCTCAGGTCGACGGTGGCGGTGAGGAAGCCGCGGCCGAGCGGCGAGTAGGGCACGAAGCCGACGCCGAGCTCGCGCATGGCGTCCATAGCGTCCGTCTCCACGTCGCGGGTCCACAGCGAGTACTCGCTCTGCACCGCGCTGATCGGGTGCACGGCGTACGCCCGGCGCAGCAGATCGCTGGTGACCTCGGACAGGCCCAGGTAGCGGACCTTACCCTCGGTGACGAGCTCGGCCATCGCGCCGACGGTCTCCTCGATCTCGGCCGTCTGCGGCGGGCGGTGCAGGTAGTACAGGTCGATGTGGTCCACGCCGAGCCTGGTCAGCGACGACTCGCAGGACCGCTTCACGTAGTCGTGCTCGCCGCGGACGATCCGGCGGGCGTCGCCGCCGGAGCGGTCGATGCCGAACTTCGTGGCCAGCTGCACCTCGTCGCGGCGGCCCGCGAGGCCGCGGCCGACCAGCACCTCGTTGTGGCCGGCGCCGTAGATGTCGGCGGTGTCGATGAACGTGACGCCCAGGTCCAGGGCGCGACCGATGGTCGCGATCGACTCGTCCCAGTCGGTGGCGCCGTACCACTCGCTCATCCCCATGCAGCCCAGGCCCTGGGCGGACACGGTCAACCGGCCGAGTGTGGTGGTGCGCATGTTTGCTCGTGCTCCTCTTAGCTTAGAGTGCGTTTCTCAGAGTGCGGTGGCGTGCGGCGCGGGGGCCAGGCAGTCCGCGTAGTAATCGATCTTCGCGTCGAGCAGCTTCAGGCACTCCCGCTGGCTGGCGAGGGCCCGGCGCACCTCCTCGCGGTGCTTTTTGAGCAGCTCGATGCGTTCGGCCTCACCCGCGCCCGACCTGACCAGCTCGGCGTACCGCTGCATGTCCCTGACCGGCATCCCGGTCGCGCGCAGCTTGGTCAGCAGGGACAGCCATTCCAGGTCGCCCTCGCTGAACCGGCGGCGGCCGTCCCCGCCCCGCTCGATCTTCGCGAGCAGGCCGATCCGCTCGTACCAGCGCAGGGTGTGCTGGGAAAGACCGCACTTGGCGGCGGCCTCGCCGATGCTCCAGGTCGTCACGAATACGAGCGTATGAGTTGGAGTGTGCTCTAACGCAAGCCGACTGTGCTGACCGGCTGGGCTAGCCCGCGGCGGGGGCGACGAAGGTGACGGTGACGTGCTGGAAGCCTAGCGACGTCAGCATGCCCATCAGCATCCCCTGGGTATTCTTCTGCGCCTCGGTCAGCAGCGGGCTCTGCTTGGCCGCGGTCTGGATCTTCTGCTGAGCGATCTGGTAGACCTGCTGCTGGCTGTTCGGGTTGCCGGAGAAGAAGTTGCCGACGCGGTTGAACAGCCCCTGCTGCTGGGCGTACACGTACGACTGGCTGACGTTGAGCACGGCCGGCTCGAGTCGCGGCTTCGGCAGCGTCACGGTCACCGCGGTGCGGTTCGCGTTCATCTTGATGGCCTGGCTCTTGAGCGCGGAGAAATCGACGAAGGCGATATCGGTGCCCTGCCCGATGAACAGCGTCTCGCTGCCCTCAAGGAACGAGGGGATCAGGCTGGTGCGCTTGGTCAGGTCGACCACGACCTCGAACGAGCCGCTGGCCGCCTCGTAGCGGCTGAGGTTGGTGATCGACTTCAAGATGACCGGCTCACTGCGGACGGTGGTGGTCTCCGCGAACGGGTTCCGCAGTTGCGGCAGCAGGTGGACGGCGGAGAGCACCACGATCAGCACGATCACGGCCGCGATCGCCGCCACGATTCCGCCCATTCTCGGCATGCGCGGCATGGTTTTCCTCGCGTTTTGCGCCGTCGGCTGGCTTATGAGCTTCACGAGTCACTGAGCTACCCGGGCCGGTTCAGATAATTCGGCGCGGCCGGCATATTGCGCTGTGCCTGGGCATACACATGCATATGTACAGGTCTAGGGGCCCGCGGCGGCGCTGGCCGCAATCGCGGGCGGGCGGATGCCTGATGGTGGTGCTGCTGGTGATCGTGGTGCTGATCATCCTTTCCCTGATGTTCGGCGGTTTCCAGAAAGGCACCAAGTCGGGCAGCCTCGGCCCGCAGCGGCCTTTGTGCACAACCTGCACTTCCGCACCACAGCTCCTCGCGCTAGGCGGACCGAATTCATGATCGTGGACAGTTTGCGGCAAAAGACCCGCAAACTGTCCACGATCATGGTTTGCCTGGCGGGGGGAGGGGGGCGAGGGGGGAGGCGGGGGTGGTTTGACAGGTTTTCGCGGGAGCCGCGATACTGACGGCATGCCGCACACCTAGGGCCCTCGCCTCTACGTGGTCACCCGGGCCGATCTGGCGCCCGGCATGCAAGCTGTCCAGGGCGCGCACGCCGCGCTCGAATTCTCCGTCAGGCATCCTGACCTGGTTTCCGCATGGGCCCGCGCTGGCGGGTCGCTGCTGTTCCTCGCCGCAGCCGACGAGCTGGCCCTGTGCTGGCTGCTCGCTGACGCCGAACGCGACGGCCACCAGGTCGTGCCCTTCTGCGAGCCGGACCTCGGTAACGCCCTGACCGCCGTCGCGGTCTACGGCGCGGGCCGGCTCTGCTCCAGATACCCCCTCGCCATGGGAGGGGGTGACAACAGACGATGACCAGCGAAGAAGAGATCGTGAAGCTCCGCATGGCGCTGGCCGAGGCAGTCGACGAGATCGACGTGCTGAAGGCCCGGCTGGACGGAGACATCCCGCGGGCTCTGCACTGGCTGCAGGGCAAGGCCGAGCGCCAGCGGCACGCCCTGGATGGCCTGAACCGCAGGGTGCTCAGCCTGCACTTCGCGCTGCGGCTCATGAACCGGCTCCGCGAGCCGGTGACGGCCGCGGAGTGGAAGCAGGCCAGGGAAGCCATCGCGGACGAGGCGCTGCGCAAGCGCGTCGACGAGAAGGCTCCGGAGGCCGCATAATCAAACGGCCAGGGCCCGCACATGGTCCTGGCCGGTACGCTCCTGAGGCCCGTTGGGACGGGCAGCCGCCTCTAAAGCGGTGCGTAGCGGGTTCGAATCCCGCCAGGGGCGCCTGACATAACCCTACCGACCGGTAACAAGGTGTGCCATAGTGCCTGGATGAGCATCTTCGATGACCTGGGGGCGGAAGAGGAACGGCTGGAGAAGATCCTGCTCGGGCTGGATGAGGAGCAGTGGCTGTCGCCTTCGGGGGCCGATGGCTGGACGATCGCCGATGTGGTGCTGCACCTGGCCCAGTCCGAGGAGGGGGCCGCGGCCACGGCCACGCACGGCACCCTGCGCGGTGGGCTGGGCAGTGGGCTGGGCAGTGGGCTCGGCGGTGGGCTCGGCGCGGCGGCCGGGGACACGATGGACGACCGGGCCGACGCGGCCGTCCGGATGGAGCGGGCAGCGCTGACATCCGGGCCCGCCGAGGTGTTCGCCCGGTGGCAGCGGGCCCGGCAGGCGGCGCTGGCCGCGATGCGGGCCGCCGACCCGGACGTGCCGGTGCAGTGGATGGTGGGCTCGCTCAAGCCGGCCACGCTGGCGACGACCCGGCTGGCCGAGCACTGGGCGCACGGTCTTGACATCGCGGGGCCGCTCGGCGCCGACTTTCCCGACACGCCGCGGCTGCGGCACATCGCCTGGCTGGCGCACCGCACGCTGCCGTACGCGCTGAGCGTGGCGGGCGAACCGGCCGCGCAGGTGCGGTGCGAGCTGACCGCGCCGGACGGTGCGGAGGTGTGGCGGTTCGGGCCGCCGGACGCCGAGTCGGCCATCACCGGGGCGGCCGGGGAGTTCTGCCGGGTCGCGGCGCAGCGGCTGGATCCGGCGCGGTCCGGCCTGGCGGCCAGCGGGCCGCACGGCGCTGCCGCGCTGCGCCTGGTGCGCACGTACGCGGCCTAGCCGGGGCGGCTACCCGAGGGCCGGTTACCCGAGGGCGGCTACCCGAGGGCGGCTACTCCAGGGCGGCGGCCAGTTCGGCCCCGACGTGCCGGGGCGCCGCGTGGCCCGGGTGCCAGGTGCAGGCGACGCCGAGCGCGGCCACCTGGCCGGTGGCCAGCAGCATGCGCAGCGCGTCCATGAGCTGGGCGGAGTCCGGTCCGCCTGGCACCGGCAAGCGCAGGCCGGGCAGCCCGGCCGGGTCGATCACGTCCAGGTCCACGTGCACGTAGAGCGGGCCCGCGGGCAGGTCGGCCGGAGTCAGGCCGGCTACCTCGCGACGGCGGATCTGCGCGCCGGCCAGGTAGGTCACCTCCGGCGGGTCCAGGTCGCGCGCCCCGGCCAGCACGATCCGGTCCTCGGGCACCGGGCGCAGGCCGAGCCGGGCGGCGATCAGCTCGGGCCGGTACCCGGTCAGCAGCCGCAGCGGCAGGCCACCCAGGTAGCCCGACGTGGTGGTTTCGAGCGTCTGCACGTCGCCGTGGGCGTCGAACCAGACGATGGCCGGGTCGACGCCGGCGTGCTGGAGTCCGGCCATGACCCCGGCCGAGGTGTTGCAGTCGCCGGACTGCACCACCGGACGGACGCCGGACGCCACGTCCCCGGCCACCGCGTCAGCCACCGCTGACTGCAGGACGGTCATGCGCTCCCATGGGTTCCCGGCGGGCAGGCCGGCGGTGACCACAGCGTCCGGCTCGAGCGGGACGTCCAGGTCGGGCAGGTATTCGTCCAGGTGGTAAGGGACGGCGATGACGGTCATGGCTACAGCCTCGGGTCGACGGGTTCGGATTCCAGGGCCAGGACGGCGAAGACGCATTCGTGCACCCGCCACAGCGGCTCGCCGCGGGCCGCCCGGTCCAGCGCCTCCAGGCCGAGGGCGTACTCGCGCAGGGCCAGCGAGCGCTTGTGGGACAGGGCGCGCTGGCGCAGCCGGGTCAGGTTGGCCGGCTCGGTGTAGTCCGGGCCGTAGATCAGCCGCAGGTACTCCCGGCCGCGCACCTTCAGGCCGGGCTGGACGAGGCTGTCCTGGCCTGGGCCGCTGTCGCGGCGGGTCGGGCCGCGGGTCAGGTTCGCGGCGGGCTTGACCACCATGCCCTCTCCCCCGGCCGCGGTCAGCTCCTCCCACCACCGGGTGGCCGCGGCCACCGACGCAGGGTCGCCTGTGTCGGCCTCGACCCGGCGGGTGGAGGTGATCAAGCCCGGGTTCGCCGCGGCCAGCCGGCCGGCCAGGGCGAGGTGCCACGGGTGCGGCCGGTCGTGGTAGGTCGCGCCCTCGGTGGCGAGCAGCTGGAACGGGGCCACGCGCACCCCGGCCAGCCCGTCGGTAGCCCAGCAGTAGCGCAGGTAGGCGGCGGTGAACGCCTCCGCGTTGGCCAGGCGCGACCTGGTGCGATCCAGCAGGTCGCCGGTGCCGGGCAGGCCGCGGGCAACGGCCTGCTCCAGGGCCGAGGCCGCGGCCGGGAGCGAGGCCAGGGCGGCCGCGCCGACGGCGGCGTACTGGTCGCGGAGCAGCGGGCCGGCCTTGACGTTCCACGGCAGCAGTTCGGCGTCCAGGAGCAGCCAGGACGTGTCGAGCTCGGCGAACAGCCCGGCCGTCTCGGCCGCCTCGCGGACGCGGGTGACAAGCTCCGACGTCAGCGGGGGCGGGAAGAACGGACGCCCGGTCCTGGTCCAGACGGCGCCGGGGGCCGGGGAGACGCCGAAGCGGGCGGCCGCGGACTGGGGCGACCGGCACACCAGCAGCACCGCGCGCGAGCCCATGTGCTTCTCCTCGCACACCACGTCGGCCACGCCGTCCGCGCGGTACGCACTGAAGGCCTGGTCCGGGTGCTCGAGCAGGTCTCCGTCGGCCCGGGTGGCGACGGGGCTCATGGTGGGCGGCAGGTACAGCAGCCAGCGCGGGTCGATCGCGAACCGGCTCATCACTTCCAGCGCGGCGGCGGCGTGCGCGTCGCGGATCCCCACCCGCGGCAGGTACGCCGTCTCGATCACGCGGGACCCGGACACGTCAGTGATATCGAGGACGTCGGGCTCACGCCGGCTAGCGCCAGAGCTAGCTCCCGAGCCGGCGGCGGGGCTGGACGCCGCGGGGAACGGCCGGGCCGGGGGGTGGTAGACGCGGGCGGCGGGGACAGAGACCAAGGTCCGTTCCGGATATCGGAGCGCGGTCAGGCGGCCACCGAACACGCAGCCGGTGTCCAGGCACACGGTGTTGTTCAGCCACTCCGCGGCCGGTACCGGGGTGTGGCCGTACACCACGACGGCCCTCCCCCGGTACTCCGTCGCCCACGGGTAGCGGACCGGCAGGCCGTACTCGTCGGTCTCGCCGGTGGTCTGCCCGTACAGGCAGAACTCGCGGACGCGGCCCGAGGCGCGGCCGTGGTAGCGCTCGATCAGGCCGGCGTGCGCCACCACCAGGCGGCCCCCGTCCAGCACGTAGTGGCTGATCAGGCCGTCGATGAACCGGGCTGCCCCGGCCCGGAACTCCTCGGTCTCCAGGTCGAGCTGCTCCATCGAGGCGTCCAGGCCGTGGCTGCGCGTGACGTTCTTGCCGCGCAGCGCCTTGAGCAGCTTGGCCTCGTGGTTGCCGGCCACGCAGAACGCGGTCCCGGCCGCGACCATGCCCATGACCAGGCGCAGCACGCCCGGCGTGTCCGGGCCGCGGTCGACCAGGTCGCCGACGAACACGGCGCGCCGGTCCGGATGGCGGGCACCGGCGGCTCGGCCGGCCGCGTCGCGGTCGATCTCGTAGCCGAGCTCGGTGAGCAGCTGCTCGAGTTCGGCCCGGCAGCCGTGCACGTCACCGATGATGTCGAACGGCCCGGCCTCGTGCCGCAGGTCGCTGTACAGCCTGGTGCGGGTGATCGCGGCCGCCGCGACCTCCTCGGGGGTGTGCAGCACGTGCACGGTGCGGAACCCTTCGCGGGCCAGCCCGCGCAGCCCGCGGCGGAGCTGGCCGCGCTGGCGGCGGAGTACGTGCGGGCCGAAGTCCCGGTCCGGGCGGCCGGCGTTCCGCTCCGCGCAGAGCTTCTCCGGCAGGTCGAGCACGATCGCGGCCGGCAGCACGTCGTGCTCGCGGGCCAGCATGACCAGCTCGCGGCGGGCTTCGGGCTGCACGTTGGTGGCGTCGATGACGGTGAGCCGGCCGGCCGCCAGACGCTGTCCGGCGATGAACTGGAGCACCTCGAACGCGGCCTTCGTGGCGGACTGGTCGTTCTCGTCGTCGGCGACCAGGCCGCGGCAGAAGTCCGAGGAGATCACCTCGGTCGGCTTGAAGTGCGCCCGGGCGAACGCCGACTTGCCCGAGCCGGTCACGCCGATCAGCACGACCAGGCTTAGCTCGGGGATGCTCAGGTCCATGGGTCCGCCCTCCTAGAGAAGGCGGCCAGCTGGGTGGGCGGGCCGTCCCGCGGGTCCTCGGGGCCGACCGGCAGGAACCTGGCCTGGTAGCCGTAGGCGTCGGCGACCCGGCCGGCCCAGGCGCGGAACTGCGCCCTGGTCCACTCGAAGCGGTGGTCCGGATGCCGGGCCGCGCCGGGTTCCAGGCCGGCGAAGTGCGCGTTGTATTCGGCGTTGGGGGTGGTGACGACGACGGTGGCGGGTGCGGCCTCGCCGAACACCACCCGCTCGAGCGCGGGGAGCCGGCCGGGGTCCAGGTGCTCGATGACCTCCATCAGCACGGCGGCATCCAGCCCGGCCAGCCGGTCGTCGCGGTAGGTAAGCGAGGACTGGAAGATCGTCAGCCGCTCCCGCTGCTTGTCCGGCATCCGCTCCAGGTTCAGGTGGCGGGCGGCCAGCTGGAGCGCCCGGGCGGACACGTCGGTCGCCATAACGTGGTCGATGCTCTTGTCTCGCAGCAAGTCCCGGGTGAGCACGCCCGCGCCGCAGCCGAGGTCGCCGACCCGGCGGGCGCCGCACTCGTGCAGCACGGCGAGGATGGCCTCGCGGCGCTGGACGGCGAGCGGCTTCGGGCTGTCTTTCTCCTGGGTCTCCTCTGGCGCTTCCCCGGGGGCCTCGTCGGGGACCGCGTTGTCGAGTTCCTCGGGCTCGGTGTCGTCGGCTTCGGCCAGCCGGGCCAGCGCGGACCGGGTGAGCCGCTTCTGGTGCGACAGGTAGCGGCGGGTGATGAGCTCCTTCTCCGGGTGCCCGGCCAGCCAGTCGCCGCCGGCCCGGATCAGCTTGTCGACCTCCTCGGTGGACACCCAGTAGTGCTTGGCGTCGTCGAGCACGGGCAGCAGCACATACAGGTGGTTGAGCGCGTCGGCCAGCCGGAGCTCGCCGGTCAGCCGCAGGCCGAGGTACGGGGAGTCACCCCACTCGCGCGGCGTCAGGGGGTGGCTCTGGGTGTCGACGGTCCAGCCGAGGGGTCCGAAGACGCGCTGCGCGAGCGGGTCCCCGCCCCGGCAGCGCAGGGCCGGGACGTGCAGTTCAAGTGGGAGGGGTTCGGCGGCCAGGGCGGGACGCGCGTCGCAGCGGCCGGTGAGCGCGGTGCGGAAGGCCTCCTTGATCGCCACCGCGAGCATGCTGGAGGCGGCGTACGGCCGGTCGTTGACGTACTGGCCGAGCGCGGTTCCCTTTTGCAGTCCCTTGCGGTCGCGGACGAGGGCGATCGGGTCGACCTCGAGCAGCAGCGCGGCGGTGCACCGCCCCGGCGTGGCCTCGGGGTAGAAGACGTGCGCCTGACCAGCCGCGACAGTGAACGACTGGGCCCGGTCCGGGTGCTTGTGCAGTAGGAATCCCAGGTCGGTCGCTGGCGCGCGGGTGGTGGTGATGGTCAGGAGCACACTGCATTGTGTCCGGCCGGGTCGGCGCAGATCAAAATCATTAGTGCCGAACGGGTGCGGCTGACTGCCCCGGCGCCTCAGACGTTCGCGGTGGCGAGCCTGGCGCTGAAGCCGAGGAGCACGGCGCCGGTGGTGGCGTCGAGGCCGCGGCGGACCTTGCGGCGCATCAGCAGGCGCCGGGCGCCGTGCAGGCCGGTGACCAGGACGAGCAGGTAGCTCAGGCTGAGCACCGCGTGGCTCCAGGCCAGCACGAGCAGCCAGCCGAGGCCCGCGCCCGGGGTGAGGAACTGCGGCAGGACGGCGAGGTAGAACACGAGCACCTTGGGGTTGGTGATGTTGGAGATGAAGCCCTGCCGCCAGCCGGCCAGGGCCCTGGCCTGGCCGCCACCGTCCGCCTCGTCCGCCGGCTGGTACTGACCGCGCAGGGCCGAACGGATGGCCTGCACGCCCAGGTACGCCAGGTAGCCGACGCCGGCCCACTTGATCGCCTCGAACAGGGGCTGGACCCGCACGATGAGCGCGCTGAGGCCGAACGCGGCCATCGTCCCCTGCACCAGGTTGGAACTGCTCACGCCCAGTGCGGTCCATCTGCCCCGGCGACGGCCGCCGACCAGCGTGTTCTTGGTGACCACGGCGAAGTCGGGCCCGGGGATCAGGACGAGGACGGCGGCGAACGCCAGGAATTCCGCGTACTTCGACCACGACATGTTTTTCACGCTACCTGGGCACGCCGCCCCATTACCACCGCTTAACGCCGCAGGCCAGCACCGCCCGATGCGAACCGACCGAGCGCGGATGGTGGTGACGGTCGGCGGCACACGTCATTGCGCCTGGGCTGTGTATGGCAGATAAGGGCTTTACTGCCGAACGACGTGGCGCGCCTCTGGATGGTGCGCCAAATCCCCTTTCCCTCTCGCTGCCGACGAAGCACAATTACTGGTAGCACTTGAGGGGGAAAGTATGGCAGGCAGTGACCCTGGGCGACGTCTCGTCGCCGGCATGACATTAGAGCTTCTGGTCGCGGGCCATGATCTGCTCGCAGCAATTGACGACCCGCTCCGACGCGACGACGCCGTTGAGCGTTTGATCACCGTGGCCGAGAGCGGCATCTCTGGGCTGGCATCGTTCTCTGTACAGCGGTTCCAGAGTTTCGAGGCCACGGGTGCCGCCCAGGAGCGAACCGAGGCGTCAGAAGATGTGCTCGCTACCGCGCTCGGTGAACTTACCATTGCGCAGACGTTGCTCAGTGCCGCCGCCGCCACGGGACAGCGTGAGGGCGGCGCGGAGCCAGCCAGTGACGTGACGGCCGCGTTGCCGGGGGCCGGGGGCCTGCAGGCCTCCCTCATCGCAGTGGGGGCCGTGCCAGCTGCGCTGGAAGCTGACGCTGGTGAACCGGCGGCTATGGCCAGCGCTGGCGGCGCGCGGCCCTCGAGCTTGACCGATGCCGTTGATGATCTGCGCAAAAAGGTCGACGAAACGCTGGACACGGTAGTGAGCGGATCAGCGGAAGCGGCCGGCAAGGCCGTGACCGGCCTGCTCGATCTCGCGCCAGCCGTAGTCAAGCAGACCATCGAGACCTTGGGGGAGCGCGTCAAGCTCGGCAAGATCGCCAACCGGCTGTTCAGGGCGGCGTTGTGGGCTCTGGACCAGGGGCTCGCCGCACTCGGACGGCTGATCCCGGTGCGCCTGCTGCAAAATGCGCGCAGTGGCGTGAAAAACCTGTACGAACGGCTCCGCGAGGAGCAGGCGCTGGATGTGATCCTGGCCGCCATGCTAGGCGTTCCTGACGTGCGCGAGTACACGAGCCAGGCGCTCAGCCGACCGGGGCTGGCGGCCAGTCGGCTGGCGGCGTGCGCCACTGAACTTGTCGCCCTCACCACGCGCTACAAGGGCACACTCCGCATCCTGCAGGGGATCGCGGTGGCGATCTCGCTGATCGGCGGGACGCTGGCCATCGTGCATATCGTCGTACCGCAGCTCGCCCTCATCGTCGCGGGCGCGCAGGCGCTCGTAGTGGCGGCCGTGGTCGTGGTGGGCATCGACTACATCGACGTGCAGCCCGGTCCGGATCTCGTCCGGGGCGTGCGCACGGTGCTGAGCGCCGCGGTGGAGTGAGCCATGGCGATCTCCGTGCCCACCGAGGTCCTCCAGCTGAGAGCGGCCGGGCACCGGGCCGAGCTGCGCCGCATCGAGGAAGTCCTCAAGTCCGTCACCGCCGCGGGCGGGGCCGCCGTGGACTCCCCGGTGCGAGACCGGTTCACCCGACTGTTCGAAGCGGTCGCCGAGCAGCTGGACAAGGCCGCACTGCTGGACCCGGCCAGCCCGGAGAACTGGGCGCGGCTGGGCCAGGCGCGCGAGACCGTCGAACAGCTCGGCCGCGAGGTTCTTGCGTACGTGGGGTGCCGACTCCTGGCCGAGAAGGAACTCGACGGCGGGGCAACCGCGGCAGCCGAGCGGCTTGTCGCCAGCCTGACCTGGCGGACGGGAATCGACCGCCCGGCGCTGCTGGGCATGGGTGACGCCGAGTACACGGACCACCAGGCCAGCATCGTCCACTTCCGACCGCTCGGCACGACGGCGTGGCAGCTGCCGGTGATCGCCCACGAGCTCGGCCACCACGTTGCGGCCAGGCTGGAGGACGAGCAGGTGTCCGGGGTGCGCCCGATCCAGGTCTGGCTCGCGAAGCGATCCGGCATGCAGTCGATGGAGACGGGCGCGAACTTCCAGCGGGCCAACAATTGGCTGCACGAGTTGTTCGCCGACATCTTCGCGACCTATGCGCTCGGCGCGAGTTATCCGCTGAGCGTGATGGCCGTCCGGGTGGACTACGGCCGCGTCGGCGAAGCCACCGAGAGCCACCCGCCGTGGTCCCAGCGGGTTGCCGTGATGATCGCCGCACTGGAGAGCATGAGCCGTCTAGACGTCGAGCAGACGACCGCCGACACCTACGGCGAGAGCTCTCGCTGGTTGACCCGCCGGTGGGCGAGCCTGACGGACGGACCGCCCGGCCTGGAGCCTGGCGTCCAGGCCTCGGTGGACGAAATGGTGGGGCTGCTGGCCAAGCACGCACTGCCGCGGCTGCGCTACAACGTCACCGGCCCCGTCGACCGGCTACGGGAAGAACTCGATACGCCCGACGTAGCGCCACCACCGGGCGCAACCCCGGCCCACGTGCTCAATGCCGCGTGGGCCTGGCGGCTGCGCAACCAGGAGGCCGACGACACCATCGTGAGCGTCCGGGCCCTGGCCCGCTGCGCCCAGGCGGCATTGTAGAGGAGGAGCAGTGACCGATTCTTCGACCACGGTCCTGAGCATGCGGCTGGGCGAACTGGCTGACGACGTCACCATGGTGCAGGGCGTGCTGGAGCGGCTGCGGCAACGAGGCTCTCACCTCGATGACCTCAACAAACTGGTCTCCCCCATGGGCGGCGATGACAAGACCATCGCCCGGGCGCTTCGCAACGCGGCCCGGCAGGCGCAGGACCTCAAGAACGCCGCGGAGAACGACACCAAACTGGCAGCGATACTCCAGCGCGAGGAGATTGACGCCGCAGGGCTGGTCCAGTACGTCGTTCAGGCGCAGAGTTGCCTGCGAGAGATGGGCAAGATCCTCAGGGCCATGACGCTGGTCGACCTGCATCAGTGGAGGAACGCCCTCAGCGGGAACCTGGAGGTCTGCGAGACGGTGCTGAACCGGATCGAGGCGCTGAGGAAAGAACTGGCCGACGGGAAGGCACCACCGGAGGTCTGGAACGAACTGAGAGAGCTCCACCACCATAGCTGCCGGGCCTTGTTCGCCGATTACGTCGACCTACTCAGCGGCATGGTCCTTCGCGATACGCACCTAGACGACGAGGTTTGCGCGATCACCGACGACTTCCTGGCTGAGCTGGCCTCGCCGCGCCTCGTCCTGCCGGGTCGGCGCAGTGAGATGCCCACGGTGTTCAAGGACCTGGTCAAGATCGGCTTTCCCGAATGGACGATCTGGGACGTGCCGCTGGCCGCCCACCATACCGGGGCATGGAAGGCGGACCTGACGCTGCCCACCCAGCCGGGACTGCGCGAGCTGCTGCCGGACCGCTCCGACGAAGTGCGGCAGTGCCTGTTCGCTGACATTTACGCCACCAGAGTAGCCGGGCCGGCCTACGCCTGCGCCATGCTGCTGCTGCACCTGGATCCGGCGTCGGCCGCGGTGCCGGAACCGCACGCGGCCACCGATCACGAGCGCGCGCGCGTGATTGGCACGGCGCTGACGTTCTCCGAGCCGCCGGACGAGTTCACGGCCTTCGTCAAGCGCATCTGCGCCGACTGGGACGACGCCGTAAAGCAGAACACCGACCCTGCGGCAGCACGGAACGACACCGGCACCCTCGACTCTTTCGTCGAGGGCGTCCGCGCGCTCCTGGAGAGCCGGAGGGGCTCACCGTATGGCGCGAAGACGTGGCAGGCGGCGAAAAAGCGGCTCGCGCCGCTGCTCCAGGGCGATGCGGCCGAGCCGGAACAGGGGTCGGCCGAGCCGGAACAGAGCCCGGCGAAGATCCTGGACCTGCTCAACGCCGCATGGGCCTTGCGGCGGGCTGGCACCAGTACGGCCGCGCTCGAGGAGGGCGTCATGTCACTGTGGTGGACCGGTGGCAGCCGGGAGGGAAAGCCGCCGCCCAGCACCCATCGCAGTCCCTCAGGACGGGGAGGTTAGCCATGGACCAGGCAAGCTCCGCTCCCGGCGGACAACCCCGTTCCAGTGGGGTCGACGTCGGCGGCCTCTGGTCGCGACCGGCAGCGGCGCCGCTCGAGGACCTCTTGGCCGACGCCATCGAGCAGGCACGCGCCAGCTACCGGGACGGGCGCCGGGAGGAGGCGATCGCACAGGCTGTCCGGATCGAACAGGAAGCCGGCCAGGATCGCTCGGAGAAGCTCGCCGCGATAAGAGGGGCCGCGGCCGCCGTGATCGGCCTCTGCCAGCGGTACGACGGAAAGGAAGACCCCGCCCAACTGGCGTTCACCCGCGCCGTGGCGGCGTTGCGGCAGGCCCCGGCGATAGTAGAAAAGCGCGGTGACTACGCCGCCGACCTCGGCGTGGCCCTCGCGGCCCTGTTCGAGACCGGCAGGGCCCCCGAAGCCGCCGAGGCCGAAGGGCTGCTGCGGCACGCTATCGAGCTTGGTGAGAACACACCGGACGTGCGGTGCAGCCTGGCGGTGGCCCTGCGAGCCCTGGGCCGGTTCGACGACGCGGTCAGGCTGCTGTCCGGCTCGCTGGACCGTGTGCCCAGGGATTGGCAGGCAGCAGCCGAACTGGCCAGGACACTTCAGGCGAGCGGTACAGCGCAGGCCGAGGTCCCTGCGGCCTGGACACGGGCAGCGCTGATCACCCTGGAGTTCGGCCCGGTGGCGCTGGCCGCCCCTATGTTCGATCTCGCCAGGGCCGACGAGGCCACTGATCCCGATGTGCTTAACGCAGCGGGCCGGGCGTGGTCGCAGAACGGGCGGTACGAGGACGGCGTGCGCGCGTTCGAACGCGCGGTGCGGTTCAGGGACGACGACACTTCGGCGTGGCTTGGACTCGCGCAGGCTCATTTGTCAGCGGACCACCCCGAGCTGGCGCTCGACGCCCAGCGGGAAGCGCTCAAGCGAGACCCCGATGCGCCGGACGCACTGCTTGGATTCGCCGAAATCGCCCTGCTGTACCTTCGCCAGCCTGATCTGTTCGAAGAAGCGGAACAGTGCGCTCGCCGGGCGACCGTGCTGGCACCTGAAGTACCCGGTGGTCACGTGGCCCTCGGGGAGGCGCTGCGTCTGCTTGGGCGCAACGATGACGCTGTCCAAGCACTCAATGATGGGATAGCACGGCTCGCGCCCGCAGACCCGCTCATGGCGTTCGCCCTTGGCACGCGCGGTCTAGTCAAGCTGGCGCTCGACGACGCCCCCGGCGCGATCGCCGACCTGGAAGCAGCGGCTGCGCTGCAGCCCGGGCTGCCCTGGGTCCACACCGATCTCGGTACCGCCCGCATGGTGGCCTACTACGCCACCGAGGAAGGCGACTCGAACCGCCCGCTCCACCTGGCCGGCGCCCTGGAGCACCTGCGCAAGGCGGTTGAACTCAACCCCGCCGATATCTCGGCAGCCCTACGCCTGGCCGAGATCCAGCAGAACAGCGGTGACAACGCGGGCGCGGAGCAGACGCTACTGGAATCCTTGAAGGTTGCAGACAAGTCGCGCGAGGTGTACGGCGCGCTGGCCAAGATACGCTATCGCGGCGAGCGGTACCCGGAAGCGCTGGCAGCCGTGGATCAGGCGAAAGCCCTGGGAGAAGACGCCGAGACGCTGCTGCTGCGGGGCCAGATTCTCAGCGCCCTGGACCGCAATCCTGAGGCGCTAACCAGTCTCGAGCAGGCGGCGCAGATCGCGCCAGAAGACCCCACAGTGCTCGGCTGGCTGGGTGAGATCGAACGGTCGCTGGGCCGGCTCGGTGAAGCGCTCAGCCACCTAGACGAGGCACTGCGCCGTCGGCCGGGCGACGGTTGGACCCTGGCCAGCCGGGGCGCCGCGTATCTACAGCGCAGCGAAATGGTGAACGCGGAAGCCGATCTCTGTGCCGCGCTAGACGCTGGCGAGGCCACTTCCTTCCTCGCCGGCAGCCTCGGCGAAGCGGTCAGCCGGTCTGACGCGCCTGCCGCGCTGCTCGACGCCTGGGAACGGGCCGTAGATCAGGGCCCCGGCGAGGCCGCCTTGCGCAACGAGCTCGGTATCGCGTACCTCAACCTCCTGGTGGCCGCCCGGGCCGAGGCGCCTGCCAAAACCAGCTACCTGGAGTCCGCCTGCAAGCACCTCACCATCGCTGCCGAGGCGAATACCGGCGAACCGGTGATCCTGTTGTCACTGGCTGCGACCCGGTTCCTGCACGGGGACGACGAGGAGGCCGAGGTGGCGTTGCGGGCGGCGATAGCGCTCAGCCCAGGGGCCGACACGATCACGGACGTGGCGGACGCTCTCCACCAGATGGGGCTATACGCGCAAGCACTGGAGCTGGCTGACTACGCACTCGCGGATCAGGGTGGCCTTGTCCGCGCCTACGCCGTACGGGGACGCGCGCTGTTCGAGCTCGGACGGTTCTCCGAAGCCGAGGCGGCCTTGTCGGCCGTACCCGAAGACCAGCGAGACGTCGGCGTGTGGGCTGAGCTTGGCGAGATCCACCGAATCGATGGAGAGATGGCCCGAGCGCTGGAGGACCTAACCCGAGCCCACAGCATGGCACCGGGCGATGCATGGACCCTGGCCAGCCTGGGTGCCGCGCAGGTCGCCTCTGATCAGGCCGAACCCGGGGTGGCCAACCTGCGCCGAGCGGTCGAGACCGAACCCGGCTATCTTTTCGCCTTGGCGCAGCTGCGCATTGCGCTGGCGGACCTCGGCCGGAGCGCCGAGGCGGTGACCTTGCTCGCGGCCGCCGCTGAACGCGTCCCGGACGACGCCGATGTCCAGATCGAGTACGCGATAGCGCTGGGCGTCGCCGGACGGCACCGCCAGGCACTGGACGTGGTGGACGACGTGCTACTGCGCGCGCCGGACAACGCGACCGGCTTGCGGGCGGCCGGTTGGCTAATGACCGTGCTGGGTCGTCATTCGGATGCGGTGGTGTCATATTCCCGCGCGCTCGAGATAGCACCGGACGACCTGGACGCATTGATCGGTCTGGCGGACGCGCTGATTGCCGACAAGCGACCGATCGAGGCCATTGCGGCCCTGGACCGGGCGTCCGCGATAGAGGAGACCGCCGATGTGGCCGCCAGCAGATCCCAGGTCTTCGCGGACCTGGCCATGTGGACGGCTGCTATCGCGGCGGGTGAGCGGGCGGTGGCCCTGGATCCCAGAAACGTCCCCGGCACCGGGGCCCTGGGCTGGGCTATCGCGCACCACGTGCCGGTTGATGCCAAGCGCATGCACGAGGTATTCCAAACCGCCGTCGCCCTCGATGGCGAGGACCCCTGGGCCCGCAGGGAGCTGGGCGAGGCCCTGCTCCTGCTCAGGCAGACCGACGAGGCTCGCGTCGAGTTGTTCCACGCCATCGATCTTTCCCTCACCAAGCCGCCCAGCGACTTCGGCGCGCACTGGACCAGGGGCTGGTGCCTGTACCAGCTCGGCAGGCACCAGGAGGCAGCGGAGGCGTACGGCCAGGCTGAGCCGGGGGCGGAGTCTCCTGTCGCACTGGCCATGGATCTGGGCTTGAACACCCTCGTCGCGGGCAATGAGCGGGAGGCGCAGGCCGCCTACAACCGCGCGCTGTCCCTGGCGGCCAGGGATCGCTCGCTATCGCTGAGGGGCGATCTGGCGACGGCGGTCTTCGACCTTCGCACCGCTATCGAGCTGGGATGGCTGACGGAGGCTCCGCTGACAAGTCAGCTAATCGGTAAGATCTCCGACGCGCTGCAGGCGCGCCCGCTACCCAAGGGCATGGTCGACTCGGACTGACCGTGCCGGGCGAGGCACTCGCCGGTCGCCGTATGCGGCGACCCAGGGTCGTCGCGGGCTGGCGCGACTGTTCGTGATCGCGGCCTGACAGGGTAAAACTGGAGCGTGGCGCGCTGGGTGCTGCATGCGGACCTCGACCAGTTCATCGCGGCGGTCGAGGTCCTCAGGCATCCCGAACTGCGCGGGCGGCCCGTCGTGGTGGGCGGTGACGGCGACCCGACCAAGCGCGGCGTGGTGAGCACCGCGTCCTACGAGGCCAGGGAGCACGGCGTGCACTCCGGGCTGCCGCTGCGGACGGCCGCCAGGCGGCTGCCGGACGCGGTGTTCCTCCCGGTGGACCGGGCCGCCTACGAGGAGATCTCGGAGACGGTGATGGAGGTGCTCCGGTCGACCGGCGCGGTGGTCGAGGTGCTCGGCTGGGACGAGGCGTTCGTCGGCGTCGACACGGAGGACCCCGAGGGGTTCGCCCGGTCGCTGGCGCGCGGGGTCAGGGAGGCCACGCAACTGGACTGCACGGTGGGGATCGGCGAGAACAAGCTGCAGGCCAAGATCGCCACCGGATACGGCAAGCCGGCCGGGGTGTTCCGGCTGACGTTCGCGAACTGGTTCGAGGTGCTCGGGGGCAAGCCGACCGAGGCGCTATGGGGCATCGGCGCCAAGACGGCCAGAAAGCTCGCCGGGCTGGGCATCGGCACGGTCAGCGACCTGGCCGCGGCCGACCCGGACGCGCTGGCCGCGGTGTTCGGGCCGATGACCGGGCCGTGGCTGGTGCTGCTGGCCCGCGGCCGGGGCGACGCCGAGGTGGACGACTCGCCCTACGTGGCGCGCGGCCATGGACGCGAGGAGACGTTCCAGCGGAACATCGCCGCCTGGTCACGGGTGGAGGCCGAGGTGGCGCGGATCGCCGGGCTGCTGGCCGCGGACCTGGCCGCCGAGCCGCGGCCGGCCGTGCGGATCGTGGTGAAGGTGCGCTACGCGCCGTTCATCACCGAAACCCACGGGGTGACGCTGGCCGTGCCCTCCTCGGATCCCGCGGTGATCGCGCGGGCGGCGGCCGACGCGCTGGGCCGGTTCACCGGGCGGCGTCCGGTGCGGCTGCTCGGGGTGCGGGCGGACTTCGGCTCGGGCGGCCGGTTACAGCGGGCCCGGTTACAGCGGGCCCGGTTACAAGGGACGGAGCATGCCGATCTCGATGAGGGCGGGGTCGGAGGGCAGCGACTGGCGCTCGTCGGTCGCGGTGAACCCGCACCGCTCGTACAGCATGCGGGCGCGCTTATTGGTCTCGGTCACCCACAGGTGCACGGCGGTGGCGTCTTTCTGGATGGCCCATCCGGCCACCGCCTCGATGACCGCCTCGCCGACGCCGCGGCCCCGGGCCTGCGGCCGGACGAACATTGCGACCAGCTCGACGACCTCCGGCGACGCCATGTACCCGCCACCCAGGCCGGCCGGGCTGACCTCGGGGAGGAACGCGATGAACGAGCCGTCGCGGGTGGCGCGCCGGTGCCATTCGTCCTCGGCGAAGGCGGCCTCCCTGGCGTAGGTCGAGGCGAAGGCGTCCGGCGCGTCTTGCAGCGCCTGCAGGCGTATCTCGCGCAGCGCCTGCCAGTCGTTCATCGTCGTCGCGCGCACCAGGTCCATGCTCCATGGTCCCGTCGGCGGGGTCCGCCGGACAACTCTTTTTCCGGCCGCGGCGGCTCAGCCGTCGCTGTAGGCCCGGCTCAGCCAGTGTTCCGGTGTCATCCTGATCATGACCTGCGAGCCACCGGGGTTGGCCGCCATGTAGGCGTCGCCACCCTCGATCCCGAGGTACCGGCGGGCCAGCTCGAGCCGTTCGGCGTCGGTGGCGTCCTCCATGACGGCCGGGCCCTCGACCGTGACGTACTTGTAGGGCGGCCGCTCGTCCTGGACGCACAGGCTGAACCGGCCCGCCGCCGCGATAGCCAGGGCCTTGCGGGTGCCACGGCCGGTGCTCAGGTTCACCGTTCCGCCCGGCAGGTAGGTGTACCAGACCGGAACGGTCAGCGGGCCGCGGCCGTCAGGCGAGGCCACGCCGAGCACCCCGACGTGCAACCCGGCCAGGAACTCCTCGCGTTCGGCCCGGCTCATGGTCAGTGACATCTCATCTCCCGTCGGCTCGGCCTGTGACAAAGTTCTGCCTCAGCCGAAGCGGCGGGCGCTCGGGTAGCCCTGGCCGCCGTCCACGGGAATGTTCGCGCCGGTGATCCAGGAAGCCCGCTCCGACAGCAGGAACGCGACCACGTCGGCGACCTCCGGCAGCGAGCCGAGACGTCCGAACGGGAACTGCCCGGCCAGGAAGGCGGCGAAGTCCTCCGGGTTGGCTCGCTGGAAGCTGTCCCAGCCGCCGCCGGGGAACATGACCGACCCGGGGCTGACGGCGTTGACCCGGATGCGGTCCGGCGCGAGTTCCTGGGCGGCCGTCGCGGCCAGGTGGATCTCGGCTGCCTTGGCGGCGGCGTACGCGGTGCGCGGCGCCGGGCGCATCCCGGTGACCGAGGAGATGATCACCACGGCGCCGCCGCCCGCGGCCCGCAGGTGCGGCAGGCCGCCCCGGATGAGCTCGGCGGCGTGGCCCGCGTTGAGGGCGAACGTCGCGGTGAAGTCGTCGTCGCTGGCGCTGGTGAGGTTGCCCGGCCCGACCGTGCCGCCCGCGTTGGCCACCAGGTGATCCAGGCCGCCCAGCGCGGCGGCGATCTCCGCCACGGCGCGCCGCAGCGCGGGCGTGTCGGTGACGTCGGCCGCCGCGGTGGCGACCGGGACGCCGCGGGGCTCGAGCCGGCCGGCGGCCGCGGCCAGGCCGGCCGCGTCCCTGGCGACGAGGCCCACGGCCGCGCCCTCGGCGGCGAGCGCCTCGGCCACCGCGAAGCCGATGCCCCGGCTTCCCCCGGTGATTAGCACGCGGCGGCCGCGCAGGCCCAGGTCCATGGGTGGCTCCTCTCGTCCCGGCACCAGGCGTCCCGTCAGGACTACCACACCGGGCGAGGAGCCGCGGTCAGCCGCCGGCGTAGTTGCTGGCGTAGTTGCTGGCGCCGAACCAGTCCACCACCACGACCGGCTCATCGCCGACTACCCAGGCGTCGTGGCCCTGGGGCAGCGCGGTGACGTCGCCGGGCCTGGCGTCGAACTCGGCGCCGTCGGCCATCACGACGTGCAAGGTCCCCGCCACGTGGTACTGGAAGTGGGGTGCCTCGCAGAGCTCGGTGCCCGCCAGCGGCTTGACGTGCTCCGACCAGCGCCACCCGGGCTGCAGGGTGAGCCTGCCGATCTCGGCGCCGCCGATCTGGAGCAGGTCCAGGGCGCCGTAGTCGAAGCCGCGGGTCTCGTCGGGCGCCTCGAAGCTCTTCTGTTCCGCTTTCCCGGTCATGACGGTCTCCTTCCATCGGGTGAGCTTTCCCGGTCAGCGTGGCCGGCGGCGGTTGCAGTGACCTTGCACTGGACTGGCGGGTGTCCGGCCGCCGGGGATTTAATGGCCGCATGAAGTCGCTGGCAGTGCGGGTGCTCAGCGACTTCGGCGTGGACGGGATCGAGCCGCAGGCGCTCGGCAGCCGCAAGGCGCGGCTGGCGCTGCAGCTGATCGCGCTGGGCGCCGGGCAGGCCGTGCCGACCGGGGTGCTGATCGACGCGCTGTGGGACACCGCCCCGCCGGCCCGGCCCGAGGATCAGCTGGCGGTCCTGGTGAGCCGGCTGCGCTCGGTCCTGGGGCGTGACCGGATCGAGCATCGTGACCAGGGATACCTGCTGCACTGCGACTGGCTGGACGCGACCGAGCTGACCATGCTCACCCGCGAGGTGGAGACGCGCCGCGAGGCGGGCCACGTCATGGGCGCGGTGGCGGCCGCGCGGGTCGCGCTCTCGCTGATCCGCGGCGACGGCCCGCAGCCGCTGGCCGGCGAGTGGGCCAAGCTCCGGCAGGCCGAGCTGGAACGGCTCATCGGCCGGGCCCGGCTGGTGGCGGCGGCGGCGCTGCTCGAGGCGGGCGACTGGATGGCGGCTGCCGACGCCGCCTCGGCCGCTGCCGAACGTGACCCGTACGACGAGGCCGCCCTGCGCGTCCTGCTCCGCGCCTACGTGATGGGCGGCCGGGTGGCCGGGGCGCTGGCCGCCTACGCCGGCACCCGCGCCCGGCTGGCCGACGAGCTGGGCACCGATCCCTCGCCCGAGACGACCGCGCTCTACACCGCGATCCTGCGCGGCGAGCTGACCGTGCCCGCGCGGGCCGCCCCGGCCCGGCCGGGCCCGGTCGGCCGGGACGACGAACTGGCCTGCCTGGAGGCGGTCGCGGCGCGGGCCCGCGGCGGGTCCGCCGAGGTGGTCATGGTCGACGGCGAGGCCGGGATCGGGAAGACGACGCTGCTGCGGGCCTGGGCCGGCCAGCGCGCGGCGGCCGGAGACACGGTGCTGACGGCGTCGTGCGGGCCGCTGGACCGTTCGCTGCCGCTGGACGCGCTGCTGACCGCGCTGGCCGCCCTGCTGCGCGAGCTCGAGCCCGGGGTCAGCGCCGACATTCTCGGCGCCGATGTCACGCTGCTGGCGCCGCTGCTGAACCTGACGCCGGGTCCGCGTCTCAAGGGGACTCCGCCGATGCTGGCGGACGGCATGCTCGGCCCGGCGGTGCTGTACCTGGCCCTGGTCCGGCTGCTCGGGCGCCTGGCGGAGCGGGCGCCGCTCGTGCTCGTCGTCGACGACGCCCACCTGGCCGGGCCGCCGCTGCCGGACTGGCTGAGGTTCGTGCGGCGCGAGAACGTGGCCGTGGCGGTGGTCGCCGCGGTCCGCACCGGCGAGGGAGAGGCGCTCCCGGCGACGACGTTCATCCACCTCGACGCGCTGGGCCGGGAGGCGGCGGCCGAGCTGGTGGGGCCGGGCCGGGTCGATGAGCTGTACGCCCGGTCCAAGGGGCACCCGCTGTTCCTGACCGAACTGGCCCAGCAGGCCGCGGGCGCCGAGCTGCCCGCCTCCCTGGTGGATTCGGTGTCCGCGCGGTGCGATGAACTCGGCACGGCCGGGCTGCTGCTGCGCACCGCGGCCGTGATCGGCCCCGAAGTAGACGCCGACCTGCTTGCCGCGGTACTCGGCCGTCCCGTCATCGCGCTGCTCGACGACGCCGAGCAGGCGGTGGCCAAGCAGTTCCTGGTCGAGCAGGACGGCATCTTCCGGTTCCGGCACGAGCTGGTCAGGGAGGCGCTGGCGGCGAGCGCGACCGCGGGGCGGGCCGCGCTGCTGCACCGGCAGGCCGGCCGGGTGCTGGATCGCCGGCCCGGCACGGACTCGCTGACCGTAGCCGGCCACGCCCGCCTGGGCGGCGACCTGGTGCTGGCCGCGCGGGCGCTGCGGGACGCGTCGGCGCAGGCCGCGGAGCGCTTCGACTACGCCGCGGCGGAGGCGCTGCTCGACGACGCGCTGCGGCTGTCCCCCGGCCCGGACGGCTGGCTGGCCCGGTCCCGGATCCGCACCCTGCGCAGGCGTTACGCCGAAGCCCTTGAAGACGTCGAGCGGGCGCTGCAGGAGGGCGCCGCCGGCGCGGCCGCCCTGGAGGTCGGCGCGTGGGCGTCCTACTTCGGCCGTCAGTTCGCGCAGGCGGCCCAGTTCGCCGAGGACGGCGCGCTGGCCGCCGAAGACGCGGCTACCCGGGCCCGGTGCCTGGCCGCCGGCGGGCGGACCCGGCACGCCGCCGGCGACCTGGCCGGGGCCGAGATGCTCCTCGGCGAGGCGTTCTCCCTCGCCGAGGGCGCGGACCGGGTGACCGCGGCCGGCTGGCTGGGGGTGCTCAGGGCTCACCAGAGCCGGGCGGACGAGGCCCTGGCGCTGCTGCGCCCCGCGGCCCGCGGGCAGCTGGGAGTGGAGCACACCTCGGCCACCTTGCACTCCCTGCTGTTCACCGGGCACGCGCACGCGCTGGCGGGGCGCCCGGCGCAGGCCCTGGCCGCGTTCACCCGGTACACCGCCGAAGTGGAACGCCGCCAGGTCCCCCGCTTCGCCGGCCGTGCGGTGAACTTCGCCGGCTGGGTGCTGCGCAACCTGGGCGCCTGGACCGAGGCGCTGGACCATCACCAGGAGGCGCTGGAGGCGGGCCGAGGGCAGGGCACTACGGACGTCACCATCGCCGCGCTGGAGGACCTGGCCGAGCAGTGCCTGGACACCGGTGACCCCGACGGCGCGGCGGCGCGGCTGGCGCAGGCCGGGGCGCTGCTCCACGGTGACCTGGTCTTCGGCTGGCGGCTGCAGCTCAAGCACCGGTTTATCAGCGCGCGGCTGACCCTGCTGCGCGGCGACGCCGAACGCGCGCTCGCCGAGGCCAGCGAGCTAGCCGCCCGCGCGAGTGAGCTCGGCGTGCCCCGGTACACCAGCGTCGCCCGGCTGCTGGCGCACCGGGCGAACCACGCGCTCGGCCGGCCCGTGGACCCGGGCGCAGTAGCCGCGGACCTCGACCTGCTGGACCGGTGCGTGGCCATCGAGGCGTGGCGATGGACCTGCGACGTGGCCGCCGATTTCGCCGTCCCCGCGTGGCAGGACCGGGCGGCGGACCGCGCGGCCCGGCTGGCCCAGGGCGCGGGCGGCTACGCGGACGGGCTGCTGCGGGAGGCGGACCGGCGGCTGGGCGGCCCGCGTACGGCGGCCAGATTCAGACCAGTGCAGACCAAGATCATCGGCTGATCCCCGCGATGCGATAGTCACTCGGGCTCGCGATCATGTGCGGCGGTCAGACAAGTGACCGTCCCGGCTTCGATCTTGCGACAACGTCCGTGATTCCTGGGAGTGATGGTCGTGATTCATCCCCGGCCGGTAGATTTCCGAGGTTGGGTCCCGCGCGTGTGCTGGGGCGAGGCGACATCGGAGAGAGCAGGCACGCATGGCGGATGACCCGATCGACCGTTCCCGGCTGCCGATCGCGGACCTGGGGCTCGCGGGTGTGGCGAACCGGACCCTGGAGGGGTCACCGCCGGACGGGGGCCTGATCGGGCACGTCGCCCACGGCATCAGCGGATAGCCGGCACCATGACGCCGGAACGACCCATGGAACGCCGCGCCGCGGGTACCTCCCTTGCCGAGCGGGCAACGCTAAGTGGCCAGCGGGTTAGCCCGGCAGCCATGACGACAAACGGGTTCGGGTTCGGCTCACGGCCGGTCTATCTTGACCGTGCCGTCTATACCACGATCACCCTGATGACCGTACTCATCGCCTACGACGGCTGGGAAAGCCTGACGTTCTGGGCCGCCGCCGGGGTAATCCTCGGTCCAGTGCTCGCCATGTTCGTCTCGCACGTCTTCTCAGCATCCCTCGCCCGGCAAGCCGAGCTGCACGAGCGTCCCGGCCGCAGCGAGAAGATCAAAATCGTCCGGACCGAGCTGCGCTTCCTTCTCCTGGCCGCTCCTGCCCTTACGCTCCTGATCAGCCTGACCGTGGCCGGGGTCTCGCTGAGCTCCTCGATCCAGGTAATCATCTTCCTGGAAGGCACCTCACTCGGATTCTGGGGCTTCGTGGCAGGCCGCCGGGCCGGCCTTTCCGGGTGGCCGCTAGCCCGAACGGTGGCTGGCGGCCTGATCGTGGGCCTTCTAGTCCTCGCGCTCCAGCTAGTCCTCGCGCCAGGCCATGTTTCCCTGGTGGCCTGACCGGTCGCTGGTCCCTGGTCCGCGAGCAGGGGCCTCTTCGTCCCGAAGCCAGGTCGCGGTGCGTGTTATCAGAACTGTTGCGCTAGGCAACTCAGCGGGCCGTGAGCACCACCATCGAGACGACCAGCGGGCCGGTTTCGGCCACGGCGGCCACGGCCTGCTCGGCCGCGCGCCGCACCGCGGCCCGGCCGGCCGCGTCCAGCGAGCGCAGGAACGGGGCGTGGTGGGCCATGCCCAGCCGCCACGACGCCAGCTGGGCGGGGGTGGCCAGGCCGGTCGGGACGGCCGTGGTGGTCACCCGCACCCGGGTGAACCCCGCCGCGGCCGCCTGCCCGGCGAGCACCTCCGGGTCGCTGGCCCGTGACCCGGGCGCGAGGGCCGCATACCAGGCGGGCGGGCGGTAGCCGAACGAGCGGAGGGCACCATCCGCCGCGTCTTTGGCCGGATGCGTCCAGCCCGGCGCGAACGTGCTGGCGGCGATGGCCGCGCCGACCCGCCGTGCCTCGGCCAGGCCGGCGTCCAGGCGGTCCAGGTGGTTGAGGCAGAACGCGGCCAGCACCAGGTCGAAGCAGCAGTCACGGAACGGCAGCGCGACCGCGTCGGCGGCGACCGGGCGCCACCCGCCCCCGCGCGGCGTGCCCGGGGAGTGCCGCAGCATGCCCTCGGAAAGGTCGACCCCGACCACCTGACGCGCGCCTGCCGCCAGCGCGGCCTGGCCGGCCACGCCGCCGCCCGCCCCCAGGTCGAGCACCAGGCGGCCGGCCAGCGGCACCGGCGCGGCCGCCACCAGGGCCCGGGCCAGCGGCGTGTACATCGGCCCGGGGCCTTCGGCCCAGTCGCCGGCCGCCGCGTCGTATCCGGCCCGCAGCCCCGCGGCCAGCTCAGCTCCGGTCAGCTCAGCTCTGGCCAGCTCAGCTCTGGCCAGCTCAGCTCTGATCAGCTCAGCAGGGCCGCCGCCGCCAGGGACTTCGTTTCCCACCATGCGAGTTCCTCGTCGTAGCCGCCGAGCGCCTTCTCCCAGCCGAACTGGACCATGGCGCCGAGCAGGCACAACGCCAGCTGGCGGTCCCACCAGGGGGCCGTGTCGATGCCGCAGGCCTCCAGCGCCGTCCGGTAGGCCGCGATCGAGGCCTCCTTGGACTGGGGCAGACGGCGGCAGTTGATGGCCAGATACCAGGCCAGGTCGCTGAGCGGCGCCCCGCGCCCCGGCTGCTCCCAGTCGAGCAGCACCGTGCGCCCCGCGTCGTCGGTGCCGAGGTTGTCGAGCTTGAAGTTGCTGTGCACGAACGTCTGCGGCGTCGCGGCCAGCGCCTCGAGCAGCGGACCCGGATCGCGGGCCAGCGGGGTGACGACCGCGGCCGCGGCCGGGGCGACCTCGGCCAGCAGCGGCCAGCCCTTGGCGACCAGCCGCGGCACCAGGTGCGGCGAGCCCGCGGCGGCCTCCGCCGCCGCCATCCACGGCGAGAGCTCCAGGTAGCGGTGCATGGCCGGGACGACGTCGAACTCCTCCCCGCAGGCCCAGAAGGCCGCGTGCAGGGCGGCCATGTGGCGCAGGAACCGCGTGTGCTGGTCCAGGGGGATCGGCGCGTCGGTGGCGGGTACCAGCCACCGGCCGACGTCGTGCATCAGCAGGGCGCAGCCGCGCCGCTCCGGAGCCGCGGCCACGATCGGCTGGTTGAGGCAGCCGGGCAGGCGGGCCAGGATGCCGCGCTCCCACAGCACCAGCGGCGCGCCGCGCAGGCAGCCCGAGGCCCGCATGGTCCAGTCCCGCGCCAGGTCGAGATGCTTGAGCACGTAGGCCTGCCCGTCGATCACGACCCGCTCCAGCGTGGCTCCCGACTTGCCGGGGGCCTCGTCGAGCCCGGTCCGTTCGGTCGCGCCCGCGAGCAGGTCGGCCAGCGGGGCCGCGGCCAGCTCACCCGGCACGGGCGGCCTCCATCTCGGCCAGCAGCGCGGCCGGCCAGCGGCCGCCGCAGAAGACGGTGTCGGCGACGATGCGGTCACCGCGCACCGTCAGCACGTGCAGGTGATGGCCGGCGTGCGGCACGCCATTTTCAGACCAGCTGAGCGTGTACTCGACCACTTCGGCCTCCCCGCCCTCGACGGTATAACGGCGCAGCTCGTCGAAGCGGCCGGGGTCGGCGAACCAGCGCGCGTACTCGGCGCGGATCGCGTCGGCGCCGGCCGCGTGCAGCCGCCAGTTGGGCACGGTGGCGTCGAGCGTCGCGTCCTCGCTCCACACGTCGCAGCCGGGGATCGTCGCGGACTCGATCGCGTGCAGGAACTTATCGATCACGGGCTTGTCGGTCATGGCCGCCTCCCTAGCGTCCCGGCCATCGTGCCTACCGCACCTTGCAGCCAGGTTGCAGCG
>CAVWBQ010000021.1:0-648298 GCA_963753225.1 uncultured Actinomycetota bacterium
GAAACGTACTAAACGGATATAACGAGACATAGCGGGCCGCATGTGGACGTGGGTGAATCGGCAGGAATGGCGTCACGGCCGGCCGCGTGATCGTGGCCCATAGCCGCGGCGACGGCGCCGCGACCACCTACGAGATTGCCTGGGTGACCATGGCGCTGCAGCACCTGAGGGCCGGGGACGATTCCTGTGTCCGGGTAGACCCCGCGCACCGATGGTTGCAGACCCGCCGCTGCCCATACCATCAAGCGTTCTCGGATCGGGTCTGCGATCCTCGTCGCAGAGCAGGACAATTAGCGTACTCAACGTGCTTACGCCGAGCTGGTGAGATGAATTCGGCAAGACCCATCTTGTGAGCAGCCTCCACGTCGGCAAGGCCGCGCGGGTGGAAGCCTGCCGCGAAGATGCGTCTCGCCCGACGGCGAGGGCCACGAACAGAGTAGTGGACGCGAGGTCCAGGCACCGAGGACCCGCCTGGCTGTCGCCGGCGAGGGGCGGAGTCGTCGAGTAGCAGTCAGGATGCCCGTGGGCGGCGCGCGAGTGTCGTCCTCTGGCACCAGGTCTATAGACGGGACCTACAATGCAGCGGGGCGCGGATCGCGCACGGCCCTGCTTCACGAGCGCCGCCGCCTCGACATGCCGGGGACGGTCGTCCACCTCGGCCTGGCCTCGGCTGATGCATGATGTGGGTGAGTCACAGATCGTCGTGTCGACCAGGCGCGGATCGATCTCCGTCGGACAGTTGGTGGAAGGAACGTAGGAAAGTGATGAGCACCGGCGGTCCAGGCAGTTCGCGCGAACGTCAGATCGAAGAGTTGCTGGTCGGCAAGCTCCAGGGACTGAAGTACGAGTATCGCCCGGACATCCGCGACCGCGCCGCGCTGGAGAAGAACTTCCGCGAGAAGTTCGAGGCCCTCAATCGCGTCAGCCTCACCGATGGCGAGTTCCAGCGCCTGCTCGACGAAATCATCACCCCGGATGTCTACGCCGCGCGCACAAGCCCTGCGGAACCGTGAACGCTTCACCCGCGACGACGGCACGCCGCTGAACTACACCCTGGTCAACATCAAGGACTGGTGCAAAAACACCTTCGAAGTCGTCAACCAGCTCCGCATCAACACCGACAACAGCCACCACCGCTACGATGTCATCCTGCTCATCAACGGCGTGCCGGTGGTGCAGATCGAGCTGAAGACCCTCGGCATCAGCCCGCGCCGGGCCATGGAGCAGATCGTCGACTACAAGAACGATCCCGGCAACGGCTACACCAAGACGCTGCTGTGCTTCATCCAGCTCTTCATCGTCAGCAACCGCGACCGACACCTGGTATTTCGCCAACAACAACGCCCGCCATTTCGCTTTCAATGCCGACGAGCGCTTCCTGCCCGTTTACCAGTTCGCCGACCGAGGACAACAAGCAAGATCACCCATCTCGACGACTTCGCCGAGACCTTCCTCGCCAAAGTGCACCCTCGGCCAGATGATCAGCCGCTACATGGTGCTCATCGCCAGCGAGCAGAAGCTGATGATGATGCGGCCGTATCAGATCTATGCCGTCAAGGCCATCGTGGACTGCATCGACCAGAACTGCGGCAACGGCTACATCTGGCACACCACCGGCAGCGGCAAGACGCTCACCTCCTTCAAGGCCTCCACGCTGCTCAAGGACAACCCCGACATCGACAAATGCCTCTTCGTCGTGGACCGCAAGGACCTCGACCGGCAGACGCGCGAGGAGTTCAACCGGTTCCAGGAAGGCTGCGTCGAGGAAAACACCAACACCGCCGCCCTCGTCCGCCGCCTCCTCTCCGACGACTACGCCGACAAGGTCATCGTCACCACCATCCAGAAGCTCGGCCTCGCGCTGGACGAAAACAGCAAGCGCAACAAGCAGCACAAGAAGCAAGGCAAGCCGACCTACAAGGAGCGGCTGGAACCGCTGCGCGACAAGCGCATGGTCTTCATCTTCGACGAATGCCACCGCTCGCAGTTCGGCGAGAACCACAAGGCCATCAAGGAATTCTTCCCCAACGCCCAGCTCTTCGGCTTCACCGGCACGCCCATCTTTGAGGAGAACGCCACCTATCAGCAGATCGAGGGTCAGCAGGCCTCGCTTCAAGACCACCGAGGACCTCTTCCAGAAGCAACTGCACGCCTACACCATCACCCACGCCATCGAGGACCGGAACGTCCTGCGCTTCCACGTGGATTACTACAAGCCGGAAGGCAAAAACGTGCCCAAGCCAGGCGAGACGCTCGCCAAGCAAGCCATCGTCGAGGCCATCCTCGACAAGCACGACGCCGCCACCGGCGGACGCCGCTTCAATGCCCTGCTCGCCACCGCCTCCATCAACGACGCCATCGAATACTACGATCTGTTCAAGACGCTCAGGACGGAACAGCAAGCCGCCGATCCCGACTTTCAGCCGCTGAATATCGCCTGCGTCTTCTCGCCGCCCGCCGAGGGCAACACGGACGTGAAGCAGATTCAGGAAGACCTGCCGCAGGAAAAGGCCGACAACGAGCAGGAACCGGAGGAGAAGAAGGAGGCGCTCAAGGCCATCATCGCCGACTACAACACCCGCTTCGGCACCAATCACACCATCAGCGAGTTCGACCTCTACTACCAGGACGTGCAGAAGCGCATCAAGGACCAGCAGTTCCCCAATCAGCGACCTGCCCCGCAAGGGCGAGGAGAAGATCGACATCACCATCGTGGTGGACATGCTGCTCACCGGCTTCGATTCCAAATACCTGAACACGCTCTACGTGGACAAGAACCTCAAGCACCACGGCCTGATCCAGGCCTTCTCCCGCACCAACCGCGTGCTCAACGGCACCAAGCCCTACGGCAACATCCTCGACTTCCGCCAGCAGCAGGACGCCGTCGATGCCGCCATCGCCCTCTTCTCCGGCGAGCAAGACCGACCGGGCCCGCGAAATCTGGCTGGTGGACAAGGCTCCCGACGTCATCGAGAAACTGCAAGCCGCCGTCAAGAAGCTGGACGACTTCATGAAGTCGCAGGGCCTCGACCTGCCAAGCCCGAGGCCGTGCCCAATCTCAAGGGCGACGATGCCCGCGCGCCTTCATCAAGCATTTCAAGGAAGTCCAGCGGCTCAAAACCCAGCTCGACCAATACACCGACCTCACCGAGGAAAACGAGACAGCCATCGAGCAGGTTCTGCCGAAGGACGAGCTCAACGCCTTCCGTGGCGTCTATCTGGAAACCGCCCAGCGCCTCAAGGAGCAGCAGGGCAAGGGCGGCGACCAGCGCCAGCCCGGACGTGCGAGCAGCTGGATTTCGAGTTCGTCCTCTTTGCCTCCGCCGTCATTGATTACGACTACATCATGGGGCTGATCGCCCGCTACTCCGCGCAGGACGCCGGGCAAGCAGAAGATGAGCCGCGAACAGCTCATCGGCCTCATTCAGTCCGATGCCAAGTTCATGGACGAGCGCGAGGACATCGCCGCCTACATCCGCACCCTGAAGGCGGGCGAAGGCTCGAGCGAAAAGGCCATCCGCGACGGCTACCAGCGTTTCAAGGCGGAGAAGAACGCCGCAGGAACTCGCCGCCATCGCCGCAGAAGCACGGGCTTGCCGACCGACCGCGCTGCAAGCCTTCGTGGACGGCATCCTCCAACGCATGATCTTCGACGGCGAGCAGCTCACCGACCTGATGGAACCGCTCGGGCTGGGCTGGCGCGAACGCCGGGAGAAGGAACTCGCCCTCATGGACGACCTTGTGCCCCTTCTCAACAAACGCGCCCAAGGCCGCGAAATTTCAGGACTCAGCGCGTATGAGCACGGGGCGGCACAGTGACAGTCGGCAAGGGGGAGACCGTAGTGCCAAACTTGCGGTTTCCTGAGTTCCGGGACGCACCGGGATGGAATACGCCGCGCGGCGACGCTCTCTTTGATTCGATCAGCAACTACACAGCCCCGTCAGACCTCCCGGTGCTTGCGATCACCCAAGAGTTTGGCGCCGTTCCTCGCGATCAGATCGATTACCACGTCTCCGTGACGGCGGAAAGTGTCGCGAATTACAAGGAAGTCCAAGTGGGTGACTTCATCATCAGTCTTCGGTCGTTTCAAGGCGGGATCGAGTACTCCCGACATCACGGCATCTGCAGTCCGGCATACGTCGATTCTCCGGAGAAAGGCGGATGAGAGCGATCACTTTTTCCGCCACCTCTTCAAGTCCAAGCGACTAATTCTGCAGCTGACGCGGAATATCGAAGGGCTTCGAGACGGAAAAATGATCAGCTATGCGCAGTTCTCGGAGCAACTGCTGCCCGTACCCGAACCACCTGAGCAGCAGAAGATCGCCGACTGCCTTGATTCACTGGATGGCCTGATTGCGGCAGCAAACCGGAAACTCAAGGCCCTACGGCAGTACAAGCGAGGGCTGATAAAGCAGCTGTTCCCCCGCCCGGGAGAAACCGTACCCCGCCTCCGGTTTCGCGAGTTCCATAACGCGGGTGAGTGGAAGGAAAAGAAACTCGATGATGATTTGGCAAAGCGCGGCACTGGCCACACGCCAAACAAAGCGAGGGCCGATTACTACAACGGCGGAATAAAATGGGTGTCACTCGCGGATTCAAGGAGACTAGACAACGGATTGATCTCCGAGACCTCGGTCGAGATTTCCGAGGAAGGGATCAATAACTCGTCGGCTGTAATTCATCCAGCTGGTTCAGTCATTCTAAGTCGCGATGCAGGCGTGGGCAAGAGCGCCATCATCAGCTGCCCGATGGCGGTAAGTCAGCACTTTATTGTTTGGACCTGTAAGCCCGGACTATCAAACTGGTTCTTGTACTACCAGTTGCAACTTTTGAAGCCTCTCTTTGAACGGATCGCTACGGGTAACACGATCAAGACAATCGGACTTCCGTTCTTCGATGCCCTGACAATAAGTGTTCCCCCGGGGCTCGATGAGCAAGAGGCCATTGTCGGCTGCCTTTCCGCTCTCGACGATCTCATTGCCGCACAATCGAGAACCTTGACACTCTCAAGACGCACAAGCAGGGCCTATTGCAGCAGCTGTTCCCTTCGCCGGAAGGTGCTGAGTCTTGAGCGAAACAACCCCCTTTGCCGGCCTTCGCCTCTTGGCCCGCCATCTGCGGGATGAGCTCGAGACCAAGAAGTTCGTATTGCTTTTCGCGCACAACGGGACGGGCAAGACGCGCCTCTCTTCGGCCTTTAAGGATCTCGGTAAGACCGTGAACGTCGACGGTGTGACTGAGCAGCGCGACACCCTTTACTTCAATGCGTTCACTGAGGACCTTTTTGTCTGGGATAACGATCTAGAGAATGATAGCGAGCGGAAACTAAAGCTTAACACGGATTCAAGCTTCTTCGCGGGCCTCGAGTCGATGGAGATGGATATCCGCATCCGCGCCCTACTCGACCGCTACGCAGATTTCGAGTTCCGGATCGACACTACTCGGTGGGAAGTCGCGTTCGCTCGAGAGCTCAGGATCAGGAAAGGCCGCACGACAGACGACGAGGTCGACGGTGCGGACGCAAGGAAAGGAGAGGGCGATAATCATTACGAGACTCGCCGCGAGGAGTCCATCAAGGTCTCCCGTGGCGAGGAGAACATTTTTATCTGGTGCTTCTTCCTTGCCGTCGTCGAGCTCGCGCTCGATGACGATGGCGCCGGTCCGTATAATTGGGTCAAGTACATTTATATCGATGATCCGATCTCATCGCTCGATGAGAACAACGCCATTGCCGTGGCAAACCATCTCGCGCAGCTGCTCAAGAGGCCGAGAGCCGGCTGAAAACTGTTATCTCAACGCATCACACGCTGTTCTTCAACGTGCTGTATAACGAGCTGAAGCAAGGCGAGCAAGTATTTCATGAAACGCGGCCGGTCGCCGGAGGAACTTCTCCTCTGCCGGACCGGGGATACGCCGGTCTTTCAGCATTTGGACGAGCTCGTTGATCTGTACGAAGCGGACCGTGATGATAAGCTGTACACGTACCACTTCAACGTGCTCCGAGCAGTCCTGGAGAAAACTGCGAACTTCCACGGCTACCGGAACTTTTCCGCGTGCATCAAACGCGATGCGGACGATGAGGACGGGATCCTCTACACAAGATTGATCAACATCCTCAACCATGGGAACTACTCGATGTTCGAACACCGGGAGATGCTGGAGGAGAACAAGCGATACTTCCGGAAAATACTCCACAGTTTCATTCGCGAATATCCATTTAATCGTGTCGAGCTGTTCCCGGGAGAATCAACGAGTGCGATGAGTGATGCGACATGACTAACCAAGAGCAGAAGCAGCTCGGCAAGACTCTGTGGAACATCGCTGACCAACTCAGAGGGGCGATGAATGCGGACGACTTCCGCGACTACATGCTCGCGTTCTTGTTCCTTCGCTACCTCTCGGACAACTACGAGCAAGCCGCGAAGAAAGAACTCGGGACTGACTATCCTGACCCGAACGCTGTGGGCAACGGTGGACGGTCCTCTCTGTCTGTTTGGTACGAACAGAATCCCAGCGATGTGTCGGCGTTTGAAAAGCAAATGCGGCTCAAGGCTCATTACGTCATCCAGCCCGCGCACCTCTGGACCAGCATCGCCCACATGGCCCGCACGCAGAATAGCGAACTGCTCAACACACTCCAGGCCGGCTTCAAGTACATCGAAAACGAATCGTTCCAGAGCACCTTCTCCGGGCTTTTCTCGGAGATCAATCTCGGCTCGGAGAAGCTCGGCAAGACCTATGCCGACCGAAACGCCAAGCTCTGCACAATCATCACTAAGATCGCCGAGGGGTTGGCGGAGTTCTCCACCGACAGTGACACGCTCGGCGATGCCTACGAGTACCTGATTGGCCAGTTCGCCGCAGGATCGGGCAAGAAGGCTGGCGAGTTCTACACGCCTCAGCGGATCTCCGACATCCTTTCGGCGATCGTGACCCTCGACAGCCAGGAACCCACTGTCCGGCACCCGAAAGCGGCTCGACAGCGTAATGGATTTCGCCTGCGGATCCGGCTCGCTGCTTCTGAACGTCCGAAAGCGCATGGGGCCGCACGGCATCGGCAAAATCTACGGCCAGGAAAAGAACATCACTACTTACAACCTCGCCCGGATGAACATGTTGCTGCACGGCGTAAAGGATTCAGAGTTCGAGATTTATCACGGCGACACGTTGACCAACGACTGGGACATGCTGCGCGAGACGAACCCCGCAAAGAAGCCCTATTTCGACGCCGTGGTCGCCAATCCGCCGTTCAGCTATCGCTGGGAGCCCGAACGAAGCGATGCGCGAGGACGTGCGTTTCAAGAATTACGGGCTGGCGCCGAAGTCGGCCGCGGATTTTGCCTTTCTCCTGCACGGGTTTCACTTCCTGAAGGACGACGGCGTGATGGCGATCATCCTTCCGCACGGCGTGTTGTTCCGCGGCGGCGCGGAGGCAAAGATCCGCAGAAGTTGCTCCAAGATGGGAACATCGACACCGTCATCGGCCTGCCAGCGAACCTGTTCTATTCGACCGGCATCCCTGTTTGCATCCTCGTGCTCAAGAAGTGCAAGAAGCCCGATGACGTTTTGTTCATCAATGCTGCCGAGCACTTCGAGAAAGGCAAGCGGCAGAACTATCTCATCGACGAGCACATCAAGAAGATCATCGACACCTACCAGCATCGCCGAGAGGAGGAGCGGTATGCCAAGCGGGTGGGGTTGGACGAGATCGAGGCCAACGACTACAACCTGAACATCTCCCGGTACGTAAGCACCGCGGAGGCGGAGGTTGAGATCGACCTGGCGGCGACGAATGCGGACTTGGTGGAGATCGAGAAAGAAATCCGCGATGCGGTACTGAAGCACAACGGGTTTCTCAAAGAGCTCGGTCTGAATCCTCTGCCGTCATCCGCTGAGCGAGCGGAGTGAGCTTTCGGGTGCCGTTCGAGCCCGGCGCGAAGCGCTTCCGGCCTCGGCGCCTAAAGGCTGCCTCGTCGGAGTTGCGCCCGTCGGTAGCGTTGAGGGATCCGTGCTTGGACTGTCCTCAGGTGCATGCTCGCCCTTAGCGGCGGCGCATCGGCTGGCGCCGCCTCTGGTGCCTCGTCCTCAAGCGCCGCTACCACCCCTGCCGACGTCTCCGTGACGGGGGACGTTGAAGGTGACGGGCACGCGAGCCTGCTAGTAGCCCCATGGTGGATTGGCTGCGGGCGGTGGCGCGGCGGCTAGGACGGCGTTCCTGATCTCATCCGACCGGGCTGGGAACGTGGTGGCGTCCCGCCGGACGTAGAACTCGGCCGGCTTGTCTTTCTTACCGTGCATCGTGATGCCGTAGGGGGGATCGGTGCCGCGGCTGACGGTGAGTACCAGCAGGTTCTTGCCGTCGAGTTCATAGGTCTGGACCTCGACCTCTGGTGCCGGGGTGATCATGGACCGGGCGAGCTGGGTCAGCCTCTCCCGCGCGGCGATCAGGTCAACGCCGTCCAGGCCGCACACGGTGGCCTCGTCTTTCTCGACGCCGAAAACGATACTGCCGCCGTGCCCGTTTGCGAACGCGGCGACGGTCTTGTACACGGTCCGCTTGTGCTCATCGGAGTCTCTCGGGGAGCTGGCGCTTGAACTCCACCTGCAGGCCCTCGCCCTGGGCTAGCAGCGCCTGGATCTCCGATTCAGGATCTTCCGCGACCTCGACGTCTACCCCCGCGCGGGCCAGGTCGGCCGCCCCGTACTCGCCGATTGCCCGGTAGTCCAGCCACTTGCGGTCCCGGGACAGATACAGCCACGCCCGTGCGGAAGCCCGTCCGGAAGCGGCAGGCTCACCTGCCCGGCCTCCTGGCGCGGACATGGCACGGTACGTTGCGCTGTTGAGCTCCACCCTGGCGCCAACGACAGCGCCGCCGCCGAAACACACATCCAGCGCAGCCGGGGTAATGCGCACCTTATCCAGCCAAGCCCGGCTGTCGACGACGCGCACCAGCCCGAAGCTGGAGGGCATCTGGCCGCCGGGCGTCCCGGCGAAGTCGCCGTAGAAGAACGCCCGGAACGCCGCCTGGTAGGAGGGAAAAGACGGACAATCATCCCCGATCACAAACCCCTGCGGGAGCTGCTCCCCTCCCGGCCGGTCCTGGCATGGAGCTGAAAATACCCGCGTCGGCCAGGGCAACAGACCCAGTCGTACCGGGCACGGCTCGGCATGTGCTGCCACGGAAGCTGCTCAGTGCAGGACCGGGAATGTCAGGTCATAGCCTCCCGGGACAGGACCTGCGCGTCATCAGGATCCAGGGCGGCCGCCAGAGCCCGCGACGATGCCCGTGCCGCCATGAAGGAGACCTCGGCGTATTCCCACACCTGCGGCTGCCAGCCCGGCGGCACGCCGGGCGGCGCCACGACCGCATCGACATGCCACACGGCATGACTGCCGGTGCGGACCGCCGCCCGGATGAACACCTCGCCATCGATCGCCGACAAGCTAGCCAGCAGGCCGACCAGCGTCCCGCTTCCCGACTCCACGCCCATCAGCTTGCCACCAGACCAGGCACCACCCGGCATGACACACCGCAGGCGGCCGGAGCTCACCCGGCGTCGTTCATAATCGTTCGTAACTGCAGCGGGTGCCAGGCGCCGCAGGCGACGGCGCCGTACCAGGTGAGCAGCTTCGGAGAGAACCACCCGTTCAGCTGTTCAGCTTCCCTCCCAGGGCTGCCCAGTCCAGCCAGGTGCCCTGACCAGCCGTTACGCGTCAACAACTCGGCCGGACAGCATCCGGATCAGGTCGCTGCGGCCAGGTCCGCCTCGGCGCATGGTTACGAGCTGGCTCGACCAGGCACCGGTGTCTTGGCTGCACAGGCCGTGCTATCGAACCCGGGTTCCGAGGCCCGGCCCAGCTCATCCCGACCGGCAGCACCCGGGAACCGCTCTTGCGCATAACCTGACGCAGGTATCCCTGCGATCCGGAGATCAGCTCGCAGGTATCCAGGAGCACCACCACGGGCCCGATGCTCGTGCTCACCAGGCGCAGGCCCCGGGCGAAGCAGTCGGCTAGCTCCTCGACCCGGCCCAGGATCAGCCGGTAAGCCTGCTCCGGGACCGGCCCCTGCCTCCTCTGCCTGACCGCCGCCTGGGCGTCGTGCGCCAGATGCGCGGCACCGGTGATCGCTGGCACGCCCAGCGCGCCTACCGGATGGGCCGCGCCAAGGACAGCAGCTCCTCGGCCCACCGCCTGCAGCACAGCGTCAATGTCAGCCGCCGAGGCCTGCCGCCCGCTATCCGTGCCGGGAAGAGCCCGCTGAACCTCAGCAGCCAGCTCCGGGACCCTGGCCACCTGCAGCCGGAACGACGCGAACGCCTTCTCCACCACTGCGGTATCCCGCCTGCCAGCCACCGCATCGCGCACGGCCCGGTACACCCGGTCCAGCGCCACCCAGATCGGCGGACCACCATCCAGCACGTAATCAGCCGCCCGCAGCCGCTGCTCGCTCTCCCAGTCCACGACCGCTAGCAGCCCCCGCGCGCCCATCACAGCCCGACCCTCAGCAGTGATCTGCCCGTAGCGACGCAGCAGCGTCGACTTGCCGATCCCGCCCAGGCCATAGACCAGCAAGATGTGTCCCTCGTCAGGATCCCCACCGCCGGCCAGTCCCGCCAGCACTGCCGCAAAACAGGCCAGTTCCTCACCACGCCCCAGGAATAACACCACACCTCCCGGAAAGCTCACAAACCGGCCCAGTACCAGCCCGCATATCCATCCCACCCGACCCGGGGCAGTAACGCAAGATAACCGCACGCAGGACCTGTGTGAGTGCGGCCCAGATTACACGGACCTGGCGGCTGGCCATCCATCCGCCAGAAGATAGCCAAGCCACCCGACAGAAAATACCGTTCTGCACGCCTCTAACAGACCGACCGAAAGGACCGTTCCAGTACAGATAGAGTGATACACGGGTCATCGATCCCGCATATCTCTTTCGAAAAATTGAGCGAGGATCACCCGTGTATCTAGCGTTATACGGCCGAAGGGCAGTGATCTGGTCTTCGATCACCCGTATAACGGCGGTTGGGGGTATTCATCTGACCGGACCAGCCACAAGATCCGGGGCGGCGGACTGTCTCGAACCACAGCATCTCGCGGCCTGTTCTCGTTTGGTCCGCTCACATGAATAGCCCTCACGGCGGTTATTGGAAGCGCCGGCCGCGTGTCCTCTTGTCGTAGCGGGCATCCCACTGGCGTGTAGGCGCTGACCGTCGGCGGTGCGGGGCAGGGAGCGCTACAAAGCGCTGCTAGGTACGGGCTCCAGGCTAAATGTCACGCGGTACGTCAGGATGGCAAGGCCTGGTACTGCAGCAGCGGCGTAGCGAAGCCGGTCGTCATGCGCCCGCGCGACGACGATCCCCTCGACGTCTTGTCCGGGCGCAGCAAGGTGCGCTCGCGCCCATCCCATGTACCGGGCAACTTGGCCGACCACGCGATCAGCGGAACGGCCGCGTTTGAGTTCCACGACAACCAGCGCGCCCGTGGAGGTATCGGCGCAAAGGATGTCCATGCGGCCGACGGGCGTGCTCAGCTGATGTCCGTCGGTCCCGTCCGGCCCCTGCCAGAGCTTCAGCGAGCGGCCCCAGCTCACAGCGTTCCAGTTGCCGAGGAGGAACTCCTCCAGGTGCGCTTCCAGGACGAATTCAGCCTCATCCGGTGAAACCTGCCCGTCTGCCTCGTCCTCGTCAGCTTGATCGTCCTGATCGCCGAGGTCGGTGTCGGGGTCATACAGGGCCAGGCGCCCATCCCTCGTCCAGGTGAACACCGGCTCGTATCTGCTAACTGAGTAGTGATGCCGGTTAGGGTCGTTTGAGGTGAGGCCCTTGACGTGTGCCGTGACCGTTGTCTTCTTCACCAGCGGGTACTTGCGCGAGAACCAGTCAACGAGCGCGGCGGGCGAGGTAGGTTGCGGGAGGTCGCCCGCAGCGTCGCGCATCAGGTCGCGCACGGGTCGGTCGTAGAGCACGCTGGCCCCTCCTCGGTGATAGAGCGCCCGGGGACGCTTCCTATGGTTCGCACCCGCAACGCCGAGGAACGATCAGTACGGTAGGCAGCCACTCTGCCGATCACGTCGCGCTCCATGGCACGGATTTGGCGCAAGCACAGCGGTGTTATGCAGGCACCGATCAATCATTCGGGCGCGATGGCTCGGCGTGGGAGGTGCCGCAATCTGAAGAGGCTCTACGCGGCGGCCTGCTGGCCGGGCAGTCAAGGTGCGACGACAGAGGGTTCCAGGATCCGGGCTCGTCCGTCCGCTCCGAGAACGATGCCAATCTCCATATGGCCAGAAGAACTCATGCGCGGAGCTTCGCTCCGGCGGAGGTCGCGAAGTCGCTCGGGCCACTTCAGTAGCTCATCAGCATCACCTCGGCAGGAGAATACGGTCCCTGATGCCGCTGCCGACGCGAATGGGAAGCTCGGAGAGCCTGGTCAGCAAGTCGATCAGGCTCGCCGCCAGTTCGTCCAGCGCCGCGGCCTCCCGCTCAATTTCGGCGAGGAATCTTCTCAGGCTCAGCCCCTGGTTGAGCTGGGCATGCTCCGCCGCTTGCAAGACCATGCTCCGGCGCTTGGCAGCGATGGCCAGCCCGGCCATCCGCAGCTCGGCCACGAACCGGCCGTCGCCGTTCCGGACCCCCGGAAATGACTTCTCGATCTGGTCGACGGTGGCCTTCTGAGACAACAGCGAAACGTCTTGAAGCCATCGCTGTGCACGGCTCTTGGCTCGTTCAATCGCTGTATCGATCGCGTTCACCGCCGCATCGATCGCCCACGCTTGCCCGAGGCGCCCATCGTCGACAAGCAGCGATGTCGCCTTCGCGAGAGCTGGCATTGCACCGTTGATGGCGGCCATCTCCTGATCAAGAGCGTTTTCCTCAAGAAGCCCTTTGAGGCTGCTCTCGATGCGCTCCAGGGCGCGGCGTCTCTGCTCCTCGGCGTACATCTCACCAGCAGCGGCAACCACCAGGATCACGAAAGGAGCCGCCGCGACTACCGCACCCCCCAACCCGATCGCCGCGCCGCCGCCAGCGGCGGCGAGGCCGATGCCCGCCGCCCTCTGCGGCGGCAGGCACGAACCTGGCGTTCGCAACGATCCCTCCCTTGCCGAGCACCGCGCTGTAGATTCCACCGCCGGCAGCATCCATCGGACGCGCCAGGCCCTGAGCCAGCTGTCCCGCGACCCGCTCGTCGACGACCATCCGGTACAGGGTCTCGCCGCCCGCAGGGGACCCGGCGGCCGCGGCGGCTTTCTGGCCGATAATCTCGGCGAGGTACTTAAGGATCGGAGCACCCTGGGCAACCACGCGCCCGCCGGTGACGGTGCCGGCCGGAAGCTCGAAACGCTCAAGTGTTACGGGCGGGTCATCAGCGAACGCCGCCAGCGCAGAACGAAGCCGCTGGAGATTCCCCGCCGTAAGCCCCTCAGCCTTAATCGGCAGCTCAACCGGGAGCGATTCCTCAGGCCCCGAACCCAGGATCCAGAACGGCAGTAGCTCACCCTCGGACATCAGCGTGCTCCTCCTGGTCTGCCAGCGCTGAGGCGAGGCTACCGAACGCCGGGGACATTCAACCCACCGGCACGCCAAATTGCCGTGCGTTCCTATCGAGGTATCGCCAGCCGGACACCGGCTGGACACAGGCAGGTGAGCGTCCGCGGATGACACGGCCCGCACGCGGCCATTTCCTAGACGCTGCACGGCGGTTGAGGTGCTGAATTGCTGAGCACAGATCATTCGTTCTCGCGCGCCTGGACTGCCGTCCCGGCCAAGTGCAAAGGCGCGCGTAGCGGCGGGTCGGTACGTACAAGGTGATGTCTCAGTAGTCGTCTCGGGTTCGGCGGAGTGAGCGCGGACGTCTGTGACCCACTGGTCGATAGTGCCAGGAGACGGCGGAGGCGGTCGGTGGTCAGTTCGCTGAGCGGGATCTCCGGCCGCAGGCCGGAGAGGTCCGCCTCCCGGTCGAGCCGCGGGATGCTCAGGGCGCGCAGGCCTGAGACCAGCCGGCCGCGGTCGTGCTGGCGGTTGTACGGGGGCGTCCGGCACATTCTCTTGATGCGGACCTCCAGGGCGGGCGGTCCGCCGTGCGGGCTCGCGTACAGGGCCAGCACCCCACGCCAGCGAGACCCTGCCGTGCGCGCTGAATCGGCCTCCATAGTAAACGAGGGATAGCTCGGCCCGGTGCCGGCCGCCAGCCTCAGATGCGGGCCGGCAGCCCAGCCCGTCACGGCCCGGGCGATCGCGGCGGCGTCCTCGCCCGACGACGCTACCGCCGCGATCACTTCCTCTGCAGTCCATCGTGATGTGCGCCGGGATCGCTGCTCTGGGGATCCGCCCTGGCCCAGCCCGGGCGGGGCAGTCCGAGGGAGCGGCGGCCTGGGAGCAGGAGGGCCGCCGACTGCGAGATCCAGGACGCTGATGAGCGCGCTGGTGTCAAAGCGGTACGGGCTGAGCTGGACAGCCGACGCCGTGCCAGCGGCTGCAAGCCGGAAGGAAGGTCAGCAGAGCGCGGTATGCTAGCCCTGTCCACCAGGACAGGGATGACACGGACACCGCGGTTCAGCGCAGCCTCGATCTCCAGGCGGACGAAATCGTCGGGGTCATCCAGGCGCCGCCGCCCGTGCTCGTCGGTGATCGTCAGCCACCGCTCGCCGATGACAGCCACCAGGGCCGAGCACGAGCTGACAGCGGCCGTGATCACCTCGGCAAAGTCATCGCCGGGCTGAAGTGAGTCGACATCCTTGAACACCCGGACGCGGCCGAACCGCTCGGCGAGCCGCTCGAACAGCCACCCAGCCGGGTAATCGCTATCTGCCCGCCGGTAACTGATGAAAACCCCGGAAGAACCCACAGCCTGTCGTTCATGACCCCACCCTGGCCCGTTCCCGATTCCACGCTTTCCCGGCCGGCCGCGGCCCACCGCCAGCTCCGCGGAGCAAACCGCACGGCCGAGTGTAACGGGATGAACCGGCACAGCACCGCATCACACCGACAGCCGGACAGATCGCCAGCTCACTGCAGACCTGCAGAGGACAATTGCCGATCACGCAGCGCAAGCCGACATCATGACCAATTGGTAATAGATCGCCGATTCTTTACAGCTGAATTCTTGATCTTCTATTGGAGCGATTACGCGCAGATCTTCCAATTCTGAGCGGCGGGGCCGAGCAGGAGTAAGAGGTGATTGCGCTGCGACGGGTACGGCAGGCGAGCTTGAGACACTGTTCGGCAGTGGCCTGCTAGGGGGCTGGGCAGTGTTCCGCTGAATCGCCCCGGGTTTTGTGGAGACTCCCAATCCACGGGAGAGTGGAGAGATGGGAGCAGCACGGAAGTATCCGGACGAGCTGCGTGACCGGGCGGTCCGGCTGGTGCTCGACGTGGTCAAGGACCAGGAGACCAGCGTGACGGCGGCCTGCCGCAAGGTGGGCGCGGAGCTGGGAATCAACGCGGACACGCTGCGCGGCTGGGCTAAGCAGGCGCAGGTCGACCGGGGCATGCGGCCGGGGAGCACCTCGGCGGACGCGGCGCGGATGCGGGCGCTGGAGCGGGAGAATGCGGAGGCTTCGCAGGGTGAACGCGATCTTGCGCACGGCGAGCGCTTTTTTCGCAGCAGCTCGACCACCGGTAACCCTGGTGGTGGCCTTCATCGAGGCCTGCTGGACCAGTTCGGGGTCGGGCCGATCTGCCGGGCGCTGCGCCGCCAGGCGTGGCGATCTCGCCGTCGGGGTACTACGCGGCCCGGGCGCGGCCGCCGCCGGCCAGGGCGGTCCGTGATGCCGCGCGCTGGAGAAACAGATCCTGCGGGTCTATAAGGACAGCGGGGAGCGGTACGGCGCCTGGAAGGTGTGGGACCAGCTGAACCGCGAGGGCATCGCGGCGGCCCGGTGCACCGTGGAGCGGCTGATGCGCAAGCTGGGGCTGCGCGGGGTGCGCCGCGGCGGGTGGAAGAAGCCGCGGACCACGGTACCAAACCGTCGCAGGACCGGCCGGCGGACCTGGTGAACCGGGACTTCGCGCCGCCTGCGCCGGACCGGCTGTGGGTGGTGGACTTCACCTTCGTGGCCACCCGGGCGGGCACCGCCTGCCCGCGTTCGTGATCGACGCGTTCGCCCGGCTGATCGCCGGGTGGCGCACCGCGGCGGTGCCACGATACCGGCCTGGTGCTGGACGCGCTGGTGATGGCGGTCACCTACCGCGCCCGGCAGGGCGTGAAAGTCGCCGGGCTGATCGCCCGCAGCAACGCCGGCAGCGAGTACCTGTCCATCCGCTACGGCGCCGAGCTGGCCGCCTCGGGCATCGCGCCGTCGGTCGGGTCCGTCGGGGATTCCTATGACAACGCGCTGGCCGAGAGCATCATCGGCCTGTACAAGACCGAGGTCATCGACCACCTGGGGCCATGGGAAACCCCCGCCCGGGTCGAGGCCACCACCAAGCGAATGGGCCAGCTGGTACAACACCGCGCGGGTCATGCGGCGCACCGGGGGCCGCCCGCGGGGCGAATACGAGCAGGCCTGGCGCGACGGCACACTCGGCCAGGTCCCCGCCCGCGGCCCGGGCGGCGGGCCCCACGGCCACCAGAAGGAGGCGGCCATGGCCACCACTCATTACCCAGGCGGGCTCCGCCCGCACCCGCCGGGGCTCCGCCCGGACCCCGGCCCTCCTCAGAGATGCCCCGGCAGGTCAAGCGGGTGCGGCGGCGGGCAGGCATCTCCTCGCCCAGCCGCGCGAGGGGTGCCACGGAACCCCCGCCCAGGTGAGGGACTGGGCGCCGCAGGCGATGACGCTGAAGCGTCACCCTTAGCCACCGGGGAACCCGCGGCGCAATGCGGGGGTACCGACGAGGAGATGCCCAAGCCCCCCCGGGCGGCCTGGCGGGCGCAGCCCGCCACCAGGCGGGGCAGCTGGACAGCGCAGCTGGACAGATGTTCGATAAAACAAAGCGGAAAAATGATCAGACCGTGGTTCCGCCAGGCGGCGGTACCGTCGAGGAAGACAACGGCCCACCCAGACAAGAGCATCTGGGGAGAATCGAGTCTCCACCAAACTCGGGGTGCTCCAGGCCTCAGTGCGGCTGAGACCCGGTCTTCGCACATGGGATTAGATGCGTGTGGCGGCTGGGTGATGGCTGACTGCTGGGTCGTTTGCGGCTTTGGGTGGCGTGTGGGGAATAGCCTGTCTGGTTGCTGGTTTGACGTCTGGCATGAGCGGGATGTCAAGGACTGGGCGGGGGCGTGGGCGGGCGCGGGCGGAGGTCGCGGTTGTCCGGGTGCTGGAAAAGCGGCTGGGGGCGCTGCCGGTGGTGGCGGAGTTCGGGCGCCGGCTGCGGATCGCGGAGATCATCGATGAGTTGTGCCCGGTCCGGCCGGTGGCCTGGATCTCGCACGGCGAGGTGATCGAGGCGCTGGTGGCCAACCGGCTGACCGCGCCGGCGCCGATGCTGCGGGTACACGAGTGGGCGGCGGCGATGGCGGTGGAGGAGGCGTACGGTATCGCGCCGGAGTTGCTCAACGATGACCGGATCGCCCGGGCGCTGGACGCGGTCGCCCCGCAGCTGGACGCGATCGCCGGCGGTGTCGGGGCGGCGGCGATCAGCGAGTTCGGTGTCGATGTGTCGCGGCTGCACTGGGATCTGACCTCGATCTCGCTGTATGGCGCGTACCCGGAGGCTGATGAGGAGTATCCGGCGCCGCGGTGGGGGCATCCGAAGGATCGCAGGGCGGATCTGAAGCAGATCCAGACCGGGCTGGCGGTCAGCGGGGACGGCGGGATCCCGGTCTTCCACCGCGCCTACGGCGGTGGGGCGGCGGAGGTGGCGCAGGTCACCGGGGCGATGACCGCGCTGCGGCGGATCGCCGGGCCGCGCCCGTTCTTGCTGGTGGGCGATTCGAAGCTGATCTCCTACACGAACGCGGCGGCGATGGCCGCCCAGGGCGTGGGGTTCGTCGCCCCATTGGGCGCGGCAAGGGTCCCGGCCGGGTTGTTCGCCGCGCTGCCGCCGGGAGCGGGCGCGGCGGTGGACTATACCGCCGGGCGGGACGCCGGGAAGCCCGCCGCCGCCCGCGGTAGCTACCGGGTGCTGGAAGACGGCGGGATGGACCTGCCCGGCCCGCGCAAGACCGACCCGCCGGTGCATCTGCGCCGGATCCTGGTGTACTCCACGGCGAACGCCGCCGGCGCGGCCAAAGCCCGCGCCCGCAAACTCGCCGCAGCCACCGAGGACCTCAACCGGCTGGTGCGCACCGCCGGGACCCGGTTTCACCCCACCGCCGACGCCGTTGCCGCCCGCGTCAAGGCGATCACCACAAAGCGCCGCGCCGGGGCCTACGTGCGCACCGCGATCACCTGCGACGCCGCCGGAAAGCCCGTGCTGTCATGGCACTTCGACCGGGCCGCGATCGACGCGTCGGCCGCGGCCGACGGCTGGTACGCCCTGCTGACCAACCTGGCCCCTGGCCAGGCCAGCCCCGGCGAGGTCTTCCGCCGCTACAAGGGCCAGCACGTCGTCGAACGCCGCTACGGGGAGTTCAAGGGCCCCCTCGCGGTGGCTCCCCTGTTCCTGAAGACCAACCGCCGCATCGCCGCTTTGATCACCGTGATCTGCCTGGCCCTGCTGATCTTCTGCCTGGTCGAACGGCAGGTCCGCAACGCCCTGCGCCCCCACAGCGAGATGATGACCGGCCTGCCCGGCTACCGCCGCACCCCGGCCAGACCCACCGGCCGGACCATCTTCCAGGCCCTCGCTGACCTGCGCCTGATCCCCGCCCACGACGGCAACCCCGCCCTGATCCCCAAACCCGCTGGCGTCCAGGCCCATCTACTGGACCTCCTCGATGTTGACATCAGCCGACCCCGCTGGCTTACCCAGTGAAATCCCATGTGCGAAGACCGGGACTAGATCGGAGCGGGCGGGTGCTCAGCAGCTGGTCTTGGACCCGTGACACCAGCTCCGGGTGGCCGGCGGTCAGTGCGGGGGTGCCCTGGTTGGTCCTTGTTCTGGCGGCTGGGGTATCGGGCGGGCTGGGCGTGGCCTGGTGCGGTCATGTGCCGGAGGACCAGCCCAGCTGGCGAGGAAGTCCGCGTTCGGCCCGTTCGACACCGTGGTTAGGTGCGTGCTGTCTGGCCGGGCCCGGTACAGGTGGGCCACCCCTCCGGACTGGCGGGGCGAGCCAGAACGAGAAGATGATCCATCGCCCGTCGGGTGACCATGCCGGGCCGTTGGCGTAGCCTGGCGGGAGGTTGACCTTGGTCAGGGCGCTGCCGTCGGGTAGATCAGGTGCAGGTGGTGGTCCCGGCTGGCGAGCAGGATCTTGGTGCCGTCCGGGGACCAGCGCATGCTCCCGCCCGGATGGGAGTCGGCTTGGCCGTAGGCCGTGATCTGGTGCAGGCCGGTGCCGTCGGTGTTCGCCACGTACAGCGCGGCCGCCTCGTCGCGGGACGGGTCGGGCCCGGCTCCGCATTGCTTGCACATGAACACGAACCGGGTGCCGTCGAGGGGAGTAGTCGGCTTCGCTGTCGCCGCCGCCGCACTCGCCCGGCGCCCAGCGTGTCGTGGGAGAGGGCTGTGACTCAGGCGGGTCACGCCGGCGCCGTCGAAGCCGATCGAGTAGATCCCGTCGAGCGCCGGCGTTTGGCATCAAGCCGGCCGAAGCTAACGCCGCGCAGCGGCGGCGGCTAGGACGCATCCCCGCCGGCCGGACCGGGTGGATGCACCCGGTCCGTTCGGATGAATGATCGTCGTCGGGGACGGGGGGGAGCGCGGTCAGGGTGAGCCGATGGGCAGGTCGGTGAACTGGGGCTGCATGTCGCATGTCGTGCCGGGGTTATCGTGGCTGCTGGCCCAGGACACGAGCATCCGGCCGGCCGGGGCCGGGCTGGCCGGGTGGGCCTCGGCTGAGTAGGTCCATCCGCATCCGGGCGCGGGCGTGGCCGGCCACCGCTGGGTGGCGACGTGCCAGGGCCCGGTGACGTGCCAGGCGTTGAGCCGCTCCAGGGTGCTGCCGGTGATGTCGTCGCGCTTGGTGTAGGCGACCCAGCCGTGGCCGGTGACGTGGCTCATGCTCACCACCGTTCCCAGGTCGTAACCGTTGCCGGAGGGCAGCACGCCGGGCTGGATGTGCCAGGCTGGGGGATCCGTCATGGCGGCGACTGGGACATACGCGGTGTCCAGGGTCTTGCAGTCCGCAAGGCAGCCGGTACCGCCGGTGTTGCGGGTGCCGGTCAGCCACCAGCCGCGGCCGTCGGGGCCAGGGGTGGCTGACCCCCACTGGGACTCGTCCGCGGCGCCGGTGAGCGCGGTGATGCCCTGGCAGGTGAGGGCGTCGCCGGCGCCGACCGTAAAACGAGCCGTGTACTCGCCTTCGACCGTGCCGGCCGTCCGGCTGATGCGTTCCCCGAGGACGTACAGGCTGGTGCCTTCGACTGCGGGCGCGGCCATCCAGAAGTAGCTGCCGTCCGGCCAGTCGGGCACCCATTGCCATCCGTAGGGGCATCCGGCGGCGGCGCACGACTGCATGGCGAACGTGGCCGTGCCGGGTCGCTGGATCGCTATCGAGTCGTGCGGATAGCCGTGCGGGCAGTGGGACGGGCCGCAGATGACCTGGCCGTTGACCGCGAGCGTGTCGCCGAACAGGTAGGCCTGGCCGCCGTCGGGGAGCTGGACGCTCGCGGCCAGGTCAGACCGGACCGCTGCTGCGACGCCCCGGCCATACGCGGCCAGGTCCGGCTCGGCCCTGCTCTGGACGAAAGCCAGGCCGGGCCCGGCAGGGCCGGGCAGGATGGCCGCGACCGCGGCGACGGCTGCGATCAGCACCTGGCAGCTCATCGGTGATCCCTCCGATCAGGGCACTGGCAGTGCGGCCAGCGGGCAGGCCGCCTGATCCTCAGCGGCCGCGCGGCATCGCGAGCGCACCGCAACGTTCGAAAGGAGATCTGGGCGCGGCTGGCGCCCTGCTGGCAGGTCCTGAGGCGCGCAGGCGCGGCGGGCCTTTCTGGGCGCGGCGATCACCCGGTCCGGCCGCGACGGGCTGCCGGTTCACCCCGATGGCCGGCGTCGCTCCCGACGCGCAGGCCGGCAGGGCGCGCTAGGCCTACTTCCCGGGCCGGGAAGCCGTGTTTCCGCACCCCGGCAGTGGCGGACGCCAGCGGGATCATTCGCGAAGGGCTAGCGGCGGCCCGCGACCGCCAGCCCGGGCTACCGCCCCGTTTGGCTCGGGTCCTGCGCCGGCAGATGGCTGCCCGGCGAGCCGGTAACCGTCCAGCGACCGAACCCAGCGCAGCGGCCCGGCGGCGGTCAGCGGCACCGCCCCGCTGGTGAGCAGGACACATTCCCACATGCGCACCTGCTCGTCGTGGGCCAGCCTGACCGCGCGGATCACCATCCGGACCGCCAGCCAGAGGCGCCGCCCGGCCCAGGTCATCATGTCCCGGCCAGCTTTCCGGAACGCGCGGCCCGAGCGAGCGCCCGTGGCCCGGGCGATGTCCGGGTCTGGCGGGTCCGGCGAGAGTGCCCCGGGCCACCGGCGTTCGCTTCGGGCCCCCGGTCGTCTGATGCGGATACGATTCATCACTGACCACCCCCGGGGTCATTGGACCGGGCACGGCCCGGATCTTTCTGGTGATTCGGCGTTCGCTTCGATTGGTAGCAGTCTGGTCGGCCTGGCGGCGCGCGGGGCAGGGGCAGGCTGACCCCTTTTCGGCAGCGGCTGCGGCCGGGGTCGGATGACCCACAGGCACCGGGGGCTGGGCGGGCGCCGGCTAGACCAGGCCCGCGGTCAGGGCCAGGCGGGTCAGGTCGGCGCGGCGGCGGCAGCCGGTCTTGTCCCGGATCCGGTCCAGGTGCGAGCGGACGGTGCGGACGCTGATGTACAGCTGGGCGGCGATCTGGGCGTCGGTGCGGCCCTGGGCGACCAGGGTGACCAGCTCCCGTTCCCGGGCGCTGAGCTTCCCCGGGCCCGGCGCCGCCGGGCTGCGGCGGGCCGGGGGCGGTGAGCATCAGGGCGTACTCGGCCGCGGTGGCCAGGCTCATCGCCGCGCCGCGTTCCTCGGCCGCCCGCGCCCGGGCGGGTCCGAGCGCCTGCCGGGCCTGGCGCAGCGGTTCCTCCCGGCGGCGCGCACCAGGGCGGATCGGTGATTCCCTCGTGCCGGGCAGCGCGGCGTACGCGGCCCACAGCGTGAGGGCCTCGGCGGCGCGCCCGGTCGCGGCGCACAGGTCCCGCAGCGGTCCAGGCCGTTGAGCAGGTCAAGCCAGCTGCCGGTCCGCACGGCGAGCTGGAGCCCTTCCCGCAGGTGCGCCGCGGCGTCCTCGATGCGGCCCGCCCGCAGGTCCAGGTCCGCCATCCTGGGCAGCAGGACCGCCTGGTTCCACAGGTCGCCCGCGTCCCGGGCCCGGGCCAGCGCCGCCGCGCAGACGCGCTCGGCGGCGGCCAGGTCCCCGGCGTCGATCAGCACGGCGGTCAACACGTAGCTGCACATCCGGGCGACCTGCCGGGGATGTCGGCCGTGATCTGCCCGGCCTGCCGGGCCAGCCGCACCGCGCTCGTCGTGGTCGCCGGCGTAATAGGCGGCGAGGCTGAGGTCGCCCAGGGCCAGCAGCCTCGCCGGCCGGGTAGCCGAGCTCCCGGGCCAGGGCCAGCGCGCGGCGGGCATCGTCGGCCGCCTCGGCGATCCGGCCCATGTTCCGCAATGCCACCGACCGGCCGGCCAGGGCAGTCGGCCAGCGCCCGGGACGGCGCCCGGTCCCGCGACGGCGTCGCGGACCGCGGTGAAATGGCCCAGCGCCCCGGCCAGATCGGCCGAGAACATGCGCCGCCCAGCCGAGCCAGAACTGCGCGGCGCACCACCCGTCGCTGCCCGGCTCGGCGCGCCCGGCGGCCTCGCGCAGCAGCGGGTACTGGCCCGCCAGCCGGCCCCGCAGGAACCACCACCAGCCCAGCGCGGCCGCCAGCCGCAGCGCCATGGCCGGGTCGTGGTCCATGGCCCAGGCCAGCACCTGCCGCATCGTGGCGTCCTCGGCATCCAGCCAGCGGGCCGCGGCCAGCTCCCCGGTCGCTGGTCTGCAGCCCCGCCGCGGCCTGCCTCGGCCACCCGCAGCGCGTACCCGGCCAGCGCGGCGGCGGCCCCGTCCTGCTCCCCGGCCTCGGCCAGCAGCCCGGCCCCGTAGGCGCGCAGCGTCTCCAGCATCGCGTACCGGGACCGGCCATCCGGCCCGGCCCGCGGCGGGACCAGCAGCGAGCAGTCCACCAGCCGCAGCACCGCCGGCCCGGCGCCCGGCCCGGCGACCGCCTCGGCGGCCTCCAGCGTGAACGGCCCCGGGAACACCGACACCGCGCGGAACACCCGCTGCTCCTGCTCATCCAGCAGCTGGTAGCTCCACTCCACCGTGGCCGCCAGCGACCGCTGCCGGCCCGGCGCCAGCCGGTCCCCGCCGGCCAGCAGCGCGAACCGGTCATCGAGCCGGTCCAGCAGCTGCGCCACGCCCAGCGCCTCCACCCGCGCCGCCGCCAGCTCGATCGCCAGCGGCATCCCGTCCAGCCGCGCCACCAGCCGCGCCACCGCCGGCCCGGTCTCGCCCGTCCAGCGCGAACCGCGCGATCGGCGCTGCGGGCCCGGTCGGCGAACAGCGCCACCGCCTCCGACCCGCCCGCGTCAGCCGGGTCATCCGGGCCGGGCAGGGTCAGCGGCGCCCAGCCGGTACCGGGCCTCCCCGGCCACCCGCAGCGGCTCCCGGCTGGTCGCCAGCACCCGCACGTCATCACAGGCCGCCAGCAGCCCGGCGCACAGCTCCGCGGCCGCGCCGATCACGTGCTCGCAGTTATCCAGCACCAGCAGCAGCTGCTGCCGGGCCAGCACCCGCGCCAGCGCCTCGGCCGCCGGCACCCCCGGCTGCTCCCGCACCCCCAGCGCCGCCGCCACCACCGCCGGCGACCTGCGCCGGGTCCCGCACCGGCGCCAGCTCCGCCAGCCACGCCCCGTCGGCGAACCGGCCCGCCACCCGCCTGGCCACCTCGCCGGCCAGCCGGGTCTTCCCGACCCCGCCCGGCCCGGTCACCGTCACCAGCCGGTACTCCTCCAGCAGCCCCGCGACCTCGCGCACCGGCCCGGCCCGGCCGATGAAACTCGTCAGCGCAGCCGGGAAGCCATGCACGCCACCCGCCGCGGTGACTGCCGCAGACCGCCCCACGCCCGTACCATAACCGCAGGCCGCCGCCGCCGTACAGCCCAGCCCGGCTCCGCCCGTTCGGGCGCATGGGCCAGCCCTCCGCTGTGTGAAAGGGGTCGGGTGACCCCTGCCCCGCACCTGCCCCGGTGGGCGATGCTGCCGGTGAAGGACCCGCAGATCAGTCAGGTACCGACAGGCAAGGCAGCGCCATGTCCGTAGATAAGGATTCCGCCCACGACGCTGAGCCGGTGCGCGACAACCCGGTGGTCGCCTTGGTGGTACGCGCCAGGGGCGGCGACGAGCGCGCCTGGGCCGCGCTGGTGGACCGGTACGCCCCGCTGATCTGGTCGCTCTGCCGCCGGTACCGGCTGGACACCAGCGAGACCGCCGACGTCGGCCAGAACGTCTGGCTGCTGCTGGTGAACCAGCTGGGCAAGATCCGCGATCCGGCCGCGCTTCCGGGCTGGCTCGCCACCACAACCCGGCGGGAATGCCAACGCGTCCTGAACACAGCGCAGGTGCCGCACGCTGCAAGGCACGAGCCGGACGCCGAGAACATCCCGGACGGCCAGGCCGAAACGATCGAACAGGGGCTGCTGGCAGCCGAACGGCACGCGGCGCTACGCGAGGCGTTCACGCACCTGTCGCCCCGTGACCAGCAGCTGATCGCCCTGCTGATCGAAGATCCGCCCGTGCCGTACGCCCAGATCAGCGCCAGGCTGGGCATCCCTGCCGGCAGCATCGGGCCGAACCGCCGCCGGTGCCTGGACAAGCTCCGCCATCACCCAGCTATCGCCAAGCTGATCAGCGCCGAAGCCCAAACCGCATAACGATCGTTCGCGCGCCGTCCGGGCGAGTCAGGCGTCCGTCGTGGCTAACACAAACAGGCGGGTCGGCGTGCGTTCTCTCAGCCTTCCCTATCACTCAGCGTCATGCTGTAGATCGGTACGACCTCAAGGCCGGCCGTTGCCCCCGGTTCTTGAGGGACTCAAGTTAACTGGAGGCGTCGCATCGGGGCGAAGCCGGCGCGGTATGCGGCTGCATAGCCGGTGCCGGCTCGCGTGAGAGCATGCGGCCATGAGCAGCGACATGGCCCCCGACGTGAGCGCCCTGGCGATCAACGTCACAATCCCGCAGGGACTCCGCTGGACCGATACGCGGCGCGGTGAGGACTTCACGCTGACCACGCTCAACGTCAGGCTCCTGCCGGACGGGTGCCTCGCGGCGAAAGCCTATGGCCGGCAGGCCGGCGGCGGCCGCGGCACATACGTCTCGTTCCCCGTGCCCGACCGGCCCGACCTGGCCACCCTGATCGCCAGGGCTGCCAGCCGCGCCGGCGCGCTCTGGGCCGCTCACCGCGGCCTCAGCTGATGTACAGCTGACGGCAATCTGGATGGCCGCCACGACTGCGGCTCCGAACCTGGTGCTTCGCGATACCGGTTTCCACCAGGTTCGAGGGTTGCTTGGCTGTTCCTCATCGCATGCAGAAGAGTGCGTTCTCCGCACGCGGCGACGATGCATGTTTAGGCCTACCGCTCTGCACGCTGAACGATAACCGGACTTGCCGGGCTGCCCTCAAGGTGAGATTCCTCTGTCATGGGGCTCTGATCGTGACGGCTTAATGGTGAGGTTCGCCGGAGAGCGGGGAGGATGTCAGGTAAGCGGGGCAGGGTCGATGTTTGTGATCGCGGGCCCTGGCGATGCCTTTGTGGAGCGTGCCGTGGATGAGATCGCCGCTGCTGAGCTGGCCGGCGCGTGCCGTGACGGTGTCGTTGTCGACGGGTCCGGGCCGGGCGGTAAGCGTCTAATACGGGCGGCCTCGCTACGCAAGTGCTGTCATGAATTGAGGGACCAGATTGACCGGCGCGGGCTGCGGTTGGAAAACGCGGATTGTCCGGCTGCCTGGACCTGACCGGGCTTGAGGTGCCGTTTCCGCTGCGCTTCGCCGGATGCGAATTCGATTCCCCGCTCGTGGCAGAGGGCGCGGAACTGTTTGAGCTATCGCTGACCGGCTGCGCAGGCCTGCCGGGCCTGCTCGGCAACGGGCTGCGGATACGCCGCGATCTGGACCTGTCACGCAGCCAGATAACCGGAGCGCACCGAACGAGCGCAAGCACATCACGAAGGGCCGCGATCTGGCTATGCGAATCAGAAATCGGCGGTCGCCTGCTGTGCGTCGACACCGTCATTGACGGCCTGGGCCAGCGCGCCATCCAGGCGGACAGGATCCGCACGGGCGGTGCGATCCGGATGCTGCACCAGTTTACTTCGCGGGGGGAAATCAGGCTCATCGGAGCCCGTATCGGCGGCTCAGTCGATCTGACTGGGGCACACATCGTCATCGGCCGGCCCGGCCGTCGATCTTGAGGACGCCACCGTCGAGGGCAGCGTGTTCCTGATCGACAGTCCCGCAGGGCGCAGACCGCAAATCCGCGGCCGTCTAGACATGGGAAGCGCTCGTGTCACCGGACGGTTCCTTATCCGCAACGCGGACATGAGGCGCGGCCCGACGCTCCGGCTGGAAGCTACTATGCCAGCCCTGCGGTTAGGGGCAAGGCCATCAACGCCGCCCGGCTCTTTGTCGGCGCGGAGGTGATACTCGAGGAACACTGCGAAGTGACAGGCACGATCGACCTGTCGCGGGGGCAGATGAGCAGCTTGTCAATCGGCGGGAACTGCCAATTGCGGGCGCCGGGGCGCACAGCGCTGGATATGACCACTGCCGAGCTAGGCGGTGACGTTACCGTTCACCGTGGCGCTGCAGTCGAGGGCAGCATTCGCCTGACCGGCGCGCGCATCCACGGGAATCTGACACTGGAGGGAATACACCTTAGCGCGCCGGAACGAAGTTCGCTCGTATCTGCGCACACCGCCACTATCGATGGTTACGTGGAATTGCGGGATCTCCACGCCAGCGGCGGGCGGCTGCGGTTCGGCAGCGGCACGTTCGGCAATGTCGTTGCCGTCAGGGCGCAGCTCGACAACCCTGGCGGTTTCACCCTGGACCTGCACCAGGCTACGGTCAGGGGCTCGGTTGTCCTGGGAGATGGGTTCAGGTCAGCTGGCCTGGTGTCGCTCAGCCGGTCCACCATCAGCGGAAGGCTTGAATTCGACGGCGGCTCGTATAGCTGCCCGGAGCCGTTCGAGCGCAACCTGGGCGGCCATGCGATCGAGGCCATCTCGGCGACGATCAGAGGAGGAATCGAGCTTGGCAGGGCGTCCATATCGCCCAGCGTCGACTTCACCAATACCACAACCACATACCTGGCGGATGATCCGCACAGCTGGCCCCGGCAGTTCATCATCTCCGGGTTCACCTATGACCGATTCGAACAGCCCCGGGCTGCCCCAGCCCGGCCGGTATGGGATCAGGCTGCCCGCATCGCCTGGCTGAGCCGTCAGAAAACGTATGACTCAAGCCCCTACGAGCAAGCCGCCCGGGTATTCCGCACCCATGGATATGCCAGCCAGGCAGAAGAAATCCTATCGCCCAGCACAGGCGCGCACGCCAGGCCATCACCGGACGGGCAGCGGGCCCGCGCCGAGTCCTGAATGGTCTCTACGATGCCAGCGTCGGCTATGGCTACCGGCCGGGACGGGCCTTGTGGTTCCTCGCCTTCCTGCTATCCTGGTCACCACATCGCTCGAGATCCCGGCCTGGCAGGCAACACTGCGGGCGACCACGCCCGCCGGGATCACCTTCACCACCCACGGCGCCCTGAACGCCGCCGCGATCACCATCATCCCGCGCCGAATCCCGAACACCGATGACTGCGGAAACGGCCAAGTCCACTGCTTCAGCCCGGTCTTCTACGCCATCAACACCGTCTTGCCGCTCATATCCCTGGACCAGCGATCAACCTGGTACCCCGACCCCGGCACCCCTTACGGCACCTTCATGCAATGGTGGCTCAATTGCCACCCTGCTCGGCTGGCTGCTGCATCGAATCTTCGTCTTGTCGCTCGCCCGACTCGCACGCACAACATGACGGGCACCCGCAAGCACGACCTACCAAACCGCGAGGCCGCAACTCGCCCGCCGGGTGATATCAGAACACATCTCCCCGTCATGCCCTACCGCCAGAGCCGTAGCGAACCAAGCTCCCATCCCTGCTCGCGGCATGAGAGTACGGTACTAGCGTTTGATTCGCTCATTATGGCGCGTTTCTGGCGCAAACTGACGATACATTAACATGCAGGCCGGTACACCTCTAGTTAACTTCTGGCCGACCTCAGAATTCTACTGCGAACAGTGGAGTTAATCGAAATGTCTAGGTTACCAATGAAGATTGCATTGACCTGAAGTACATGCCCGCCAAAATGGTAGAGCTGTGTTTGTCATGTGATGCTGACAAGCAAAACATTTGCAGGATCTAAGGAGAAATGGCGTTCCTGGACTCCGGGAATGGCGTTCGCCCAGGTCAAGGCTTTGAGTCAGTCCAGGAACCTACTGTCTCATTGAATCATGCGCAGACTCTCGGTTGCGGTTCGCCGGGGGCGTACTGGTTCCAGTCTTGCGGTGTGGGTGGGCCGACGTCGGCGCAGAGCGCCGCATAAGGGTGCGTGAATAGCGATACTTCCCACAACCGTACCGTGCCGTCGCCGTCGGCGCTGGCCAGCAGCTTGCCGTCCGGGCTGAACGCCACCCCGTACACGCTGTCGTAGGGCCGGTGGTCGGCCTGGATGGGCGCGCCGACGGGCTGGCCGGTGGCCGGGTTCCACAGCCGCACCGTGCCGTCGCCGTCGGCGCTGGCCAGCAGCTTGCCGTCGGGGCTGAACGCCACCCCGTTCACGCCGCCTCGGGGCCGGTCGGCGTGGAGGGGCGCGCCGACGGGCTGGCCGGTGGCCGGGTTCCACAGCCGCACCGTGCCGTCGCCGTCGGCGCTGGCCAGCAGCTTGCCGTCGGGGCTGAACGCCACCCCGTCCACGCCGCTATTGGGGCCGGTGTCGGCCTGGAGGGCGCGCCGACGGGCTGGCCGGTGGCCGGGTTCCACAGCCGCACCGTGCCGTCGGCGTCGGCGCTGGCCAGCAGCTTGCCGTCCGGGCTGAACGCCACCCCGTCCACGCCGCCGTCTGGGGCCGGTGGCGCGGAGGGGTGCGCCGACGGGCTGGCCGGTGGCCGGGTTCCACAGCCGCACCGTGCCGTCGTCGCCGGCGCTGGCCAGCAGCTTGCCGTCCGGGCTGAACGCCACCCCGATCACGCCGCCATTGGGCCGGCTGGTGACCGGCAGGGGCGTGCCGACGGGCTGGCCGGTGGCCGGGTTCCACAGCCGCACCGTGCCGTCGCCGTCGGCGCTGGCCAGCAGCTTGCCGTCCGGGCTGAACGCCACCCCGTTCACGCCGCCGTTGGGGCCGGTCGGCCTGGAGTGGCGCGCCGACGGGCTGGCCGGTGGCCGGGTTCCACAGCCGCACCGTGCCGTCGGAGTCGGCGCTGGCCAGCAGCTTGCCGTCCGGGCTGAACGCCACCCCGATCACGCCGCCAGTGGCGCCGGTGCCGGCTGGGAGGGGCGCGCCGACGGGCTGGCCGGTGGCCGGGTCCCACAGCCGCACCGTGCCGTCGCCGTCGGCGCTGGCCAGCAGCTTGCCGTCCGGGCTGAACGCCACCCCGTTCACGCCGCCGTTCAGGCTGGTGACGGCCTGGAGGGGTGCGCCGACGGGCTGGCCGGTGGCCGGGTCCCACAGCCGCACCGTGCCGTCGGCGTCGGCGCTGGCCAGCAGCTTGCCGTCCGGGCTGAACGCCACCCCGTTCACGCCGCCATCGGGGCCGGACGGCTGGAGGGGTGCGCCGACGGGCTGGCCGGTGGCCGGGTCCCACAGCCGCACCGTGCCGTCGGCGTCGGCGCTGGCCAGCAGCTTGCCGTCCGGGCTGAACGCCACCCCGTTCACGCCGACCGAGGGCCGGTGCCGGCCTGGATGGGCGTGCCGACGGGCTGGCCGGTGGCCGGGTCCCACAGCCGCACCGTGCCGTCGCCGTCGGCGCTGGCCAGCAGCTTGCCGTCCGGGCTGAACGCCACCCCGTTCACGCCGCTACTGGGCCGGTCGGCCTGGAGGGGCGTGCCGACGGGCTGGCCGGTGGCCGGGTCCCACAGCCGCACCGTGCCGTCGCCGTCGGCGCTGGCCAGCAGCTTGCCGTCCGGGCTGAACGCCACCCCGTCCACGCCGCTCCTGGGCGCCGGTGGCGGCTGGCAGGGGCTTGCCGACGGGCTGGCCGGTGGCCGGGTCCCACAGCCGCACCGTGCCGTCGCTGTCGGCGCTGGCCAGCAGCTTGCCGTCCGGGCTGAACGCCACCCCGTTCACGCCGCCGTCGGGCGCTGGCGGCTGGAGGGGCGTGCCGACGGGCTGGCCGGTGGCCGGGTCCCACAGCCGCACCGTGCCGTCGCCGTCGGCGCTGGCCAGCAGCTTGCCGTCCGGGCTGAACGCCACCCCGTTCACGCGTCGGCCGGGTCGGCGGGCAGGATGCCGTCTTGCTGTTGCTCGGCCAGCAGGGTCGTCATGGCGGAGTCGGCCTGGTCGGTGGGGAAGACGCGCCAGGCGGCGACGGCGAGCTGCCGCGCGGTCACGGGATCGGTGGGGTCGATGGTGAGGCTTTCGGCGGCGAGCTGGCGGGACAGGGCGATGGCATGTTGCCGGGTAGCGTTGGCGGCGTTGCGCGCGCGATCCGGCGTTGTGACGGCGATCCCGGCGGCGGTGAGCGGCGGTCAGGGTGAGGGCGAGCGAGGCCAGCGATCACAGCGTGCCGCCGGCGCGCGGTGCGGCGGCGGGCGCGGTCGCTGGCGTGGAGGAAGTCGCGCTCGGTCTGGCTGAGCGGCGGGTTGCGGGCGGGATCGGCGCCGATCCGGGCGGCGGTCTCGGCGGCGGCCTGCAGCAGGCTGCCGCTGTAGAGGTAGGACGGGTCGCGGGAGTGGCGTGCCCATTCGGCGGCGGCGTTGTGCAGCCGGGTGCGGACGATCCGGTCGGCGTGGGTCTCGGCCAGCCAGGTGTCGCGCAGCAGCGGCCACGCGGTCAGCAGCACCTCGTGGCTGATCTCCACGCTGTCGGCCGCCAGGGTGAGCAGCCGTTCGGCGGCGAAGGCCTCCAGCACCGCCTCCACATCGCGCGGCCTCGGCCGGGCTCTTGCCTTCGGTCAGTTCGGCCCGGGTGGCGCGGTCGGCGGTGTCGACGCCGTCGCTGCTGGTGGCGGTCAGCCGGGTGAAGACCTGCCGGGCCGCGGCTTGCTGGCCGGGGGTGAGCTGGTCGTAGGCGCGCTGGGCGCTGTCGGCGACGGCCCCCTCGATGCCGCCGGTGCGCTCGTAGTCGGCCAGGGTGAGCGCCTCCCCGGTCCGGGACCGCCAGGCCTGGTCCAGGGCGTGCGACAGCAGCGGCAGCACCCCCGCGCCGGCGGCCCCGGGCTGGCGGGTGCGCACCTCGGCCAGCAGGACCTCGACCAGGTCGTCGTCAACCCGGGAGCCTGCCGTCTTGGCCGGTTCGGTGATGGCCATCCGCAGCTGCCGCTCGGTCATCGCCGTCACCAGGTAGCGGTCCTGGACCGCGTCGGCCAGCTGCGGGTAGTCCGCGCAGCGGGCCTCGAAATCGGCGCGCACCCCCAGCACGACCAGCGCCGCGGGCGCGCTGATCCGGCCCGTGCCCGGCGCCGGCGGCCGCGCACAGGGCGGTGATGAACGCCTGCCGCTGCCCCTCATCCGCGCACTGGGTGAACACCTGCTCGAACTGGTCGACCACCAGCAGCAACCGCCGCTGCTGCGGCTGGCCTGGTCGGCCGCGCGGCCGTCCGGATCCCCGCCCGGCCCAGGCGGCGGCGCGAGGGCGGCCTGGCGGGCGGTCAGCGCGAACCCGGCCGGGTCGGCATCCAGCCCGCGCCGCACCGCCGCCGCGTCCGCTCCCGGCCAGCACCGCCACCCGCAGCGCCAGCTCATCCAGCGGCGCGCGGCCCGGGGTGAACACCAGGCACGGCCACGACGCCGATCCCGGCGCCGACGCCAGCCCGCCCCCGCGGATCCGCGGCAGCACCCCCGCCCGCAGCAGCGACGACTTGCCCGCCCCGGACACACCCGACACCACCAGCAGGCCCGCGCCCTGCCAGCAGCCGCGACATCCGCTCCAGCAGCTGCGGTGGCGGCCGCTTCCCGGCCGAAGAAGAACGCCGCGTCCTGCTCCTCGAACGCGCCCAGCCCGCGGTACGGGGAATCGACCGCCCCCGAGACGCTGACCAGCGGCGGCGGCGCCACCCCATCGGTCCAGGTCAGCCTGTTGTAGGTGTAGATGATCTGGGTGTTGCCCTCACCGACCTGCACACCCATGCCACCCGCGGGCATCAACGGAATACCTTGGCCGCCCGGCCCGGCCTGCGCCTTCGTGCCTGGGCCTGTGCTCGGCTTCGGGCTGGCCAGTCACCTGCGGCGCCCTCGCCCTCCGGCGGAGCGTTGAACACGTTGTCCTGCCGGTTGTGATCCCCGATCTGCACGCCCTGTGCCCCCCGCACATCGACCGTGTACTTTCCCGCCCGCCCGCCAGCCTCGCCGATCAGGTCCAGCAGTGCCTTCGCCGCGGCGATCAGGTCACGGTCACCGTCTGCTCCGGCCTCGGCCAGCTCCGCCATCAGTGGCGCCTGCCAGGTCTCGGGGGCCTGCTCATGCTTGGCGAGCACCAACTCGGCGCCCGGCCTGCCGCCGAGCCGCTTTTTCACCAGAGCCTTCAGACCGGCGTAGGCATCCTTCACCATCGCCGACACGGTGTCCTGAACCCCTAGTGCCGCGCCTGCCGCCAGAGCAGTCACAATTAGCGTGATCGGATCCATCCCGCCACACCCCGTTCACGCGCAGTAATGCCACCACACTACGACAATCCACCACGGATTGACAGCGAGGAGCCATACCTATAAATGACTGCCGTCACGTCCTCCAGCAGGTAGCTGCTTACATCGCCCGCTCCCGAGCCTGCCCACCGGGTTGGAGAGACCCAAGAACGGATTATCTGCGCGGGTAACCCTATTCGATCCGCGCACTCCACCCGCCTCAACTCTGTCGCCTGACTGCCTTATGATGATATTCTTCCGCAACCTGGCTACAGCAAGGCTGGCCGAATTAAGGACGACCAGTCGGGACAGTGCATCAATATTCAATAGCAACGTCCTCAATTCGGCATGTGAGAGCATCAACCGATCTCGAACCTCGATGGGACGTAAGTCTTCGGAAATCGTGTGACGTGACTGTCGGCGTCATCGGGGGCTTGTGGCCGCGACACGCTGGCGCGGGGTGCGTGATTTGCGGCTGCTGAGGGTGTTTGGTGTGCTGCGTGGCGGTCGCGGCTGGCGTGGTTCCGGATGCTGAGGCATCGTCTGGTGATGCGCTGGCTGTAGCGCTGGACGCGAACCGGGAGCTGTCGGAGCTGGCCGAGCGGCAGCGGGCGGAGATCGCGGGGCTGCGGGAGCAGGTCGCGCGTCTTCTGGAGCGGGATGCGGAGCGGGACGCTGAGCTGGAGGAGCTCGCGCTGGTTTCGCGGTGCTGCAGCGGATCGTGTTCGGCCGGTCGTCGGAGAAATCCGGCCCGGAGCCTCCGGACGGCGGCAGTGATGATGCTGCTGCTGGCGGCGGGCGGGACACGGGACCGCGGCAAGAGAAGGAGGTGAAACGCGGTCCGGGGGCGCGTTCGGGGCGGCGGGACTACTCGGGGCTGCCGCGGTTCGAGGTGTTCTGGGACTTCCCGGGCGGCGGGTACTGCTGCCCGGGATGCGGGGAGCCGTTCAGCCTCCTGGGCGATCACTGGTCCGGGGAGCAGCTGGACTGGCAGGTGATCATCCGGCTGGTCGCGAACTGCCAGCGCCGCTATAGGAGAGCGTGCCGGTGCCGGGGGCCGGCGACGGTGATGGCGCCGGGGCCGCCGAAGGCGATCGGGAAGGGCCTGTTCACGAACGGGTTCATCGCGATGCTGCTGGTGGAGCGGTTCGAGGCGGGCCGGTCGGCGAACTCGCTGGCGACGGGCCTGGCCCGGCAGGGAGCGGAGATCTCGCCCGCGACGTTGGCCGGGACGGTCGCGCAGGCCGGGGGGCTGCTGGTGCCGGTGGAGGAGGCGATCGCGGCCCGGAACCGGGACTCGTGGCATCTGCACGCGGACGAGACGTCATGGCGGGTGTTCTCCCCGGCGACGGCGGACGGCCCGGCGAAATTCTGGCTGTGGGTGTTCATCGGGGCGGACACGGTCTGCTTCGTGATGGACCCGGCCCGGTCCGGGGAGGTCCTGGCCCGCCACGCCGGCATGGACGAGGACACCGGGCAGCTCACCCGCGGCGAGGACGGCGGGCCGCGCCGGCTGGTGATCTCCACCGATTTCTACGCGGTGTACGAATCCGCGGGCAAGAAGGCCGGGGGCTGGTCAATCTCTACTGCTTGCGCATGTCCGGAGGTACTTCGTCCGGGCGGGCGACGCGAACCCGGCTCAGCTGCGGTACTGGGCGCAGGCGTGGCTGGACCGGTTCCGGGCCCTGTACCCCGCCCACGACGAACTGGCGGCCGCCTGGCAGGAGGCCGCCGCCCCGCCCCGGGCAGGAAGCAGCAGCCGCGGAACGGCTGGAGAAGGCTCGGCATGGGACGCCGCGATCGCCGTGATCGACGAGAGCGGAAGAAGCAGGCGCAGGCCCCTGGCCTGCAGGAACCCGCGAAGAAGGCACTCGCGACCCTGGGCCGCGAGTGGGACGGGCTTATCGCGCACCGGGATTACCCCATGATCGGCCTGGACAATTATCCCGATGCTGCGGTTATGCCGATGTCCGCGGGCAGCGGCGGTCCCGCTGCTGGTCAGGGTGGTGCCCTCGCCGCATAGTGCGGCATAACTACGGACTGAGCGACGATCTTCTCTTCCCATCCGAGATGGAGAGGAGAAGATCATGGAGTCTTCGGAACTGGGGCAGCACGCGGAGGGGTTTGTTGCCTGGCTCGGCCGGCTCGGGTACTCGCCGCGGACCTGCGAGGCGCAGGTCGCGCTTTTGCGGCACCTGGGACACTGGCTCGCGGACCAGGACCTGCCGCTGTCCGGCCTGAGCAGCGAGGTGGCCGGCGAGTACGCCGCTGCCCGCCGCGGGCGGGCGCAGCTGCGATCCGAGCGAGCACTCCGGCCTGTGCTGAGCTACCTGCGGGAACTCGGCGCCGTCCCGCCCGCTGCGGCTGTCGTGCCGCACGAGCCCGTGGACCTGCTGCTAGCGCGGTTCGGGGGATGGCTGTCCCGTGAGCGGGGCCTGGCCCCGGCCACGGTGTCCAGCTACCTTCACCAGGCACGGCCATTCGCCGATGCGTGCGCCGGGCAGTTCGGCGGCCTGACCGCCGCCCGGGTCTCGTCCCTTGCCGCTGAGGGCGCCTCGGGGCTGCTGCCCCGGTCTGCGCAGGTCCGGGCGAACGCCGTCCGGGCGCTGCTGCGCTTCGCCTGGCTGGAAGGCCTGACCGCCGTCCCGCTCGCGGAGTTCGTCGGGTCATTCGCCGCCCCGGCCGGCCCGGCCATCCCGAAAGGCCTCAGCCCCGTTCAGGCGGCGGAGTTCCTCGCGTTCGTGCGGTCGGCCCCGGGCGGGCTGCGGAACGAGCCGATGATGGCGCTGCTCCTGCGGCTGGCGCTGCGGGCCGGGGAGGCCGCCGGGCTGCTCCTGGACGACATCTCCTGGCGCCAGGGAGTCATCACCGTCCGAGGCAAGAGGAACCGGGCTGACCAGGTTCCGCTGCCGGCCGACGTCGGCGGGCCGCTGGCCCGCTACCTGCGCGAGGGGCGCCCGGCAGGGACGGCGCACCGGCAGGTGTTCCTGGCGCTGGACGCGCCGCATGCCCCGGTGACCGGGTTCGCGGTGACGAGCGTCGCCGGCCGTGCCCTGCGCGATGCCGGGATCAGCGGGAGCGGCGCCGCCCACCTGCTCCGGCACACCGCGGCCTGCGGAGTGCTCGCCGGCGGGGGCGGCCTGGCCGAGGCCGGGGAGCTGCTGCGGCATGACGGCCCGCAGGTGACCGCCGTCTATGCCCGGTCCGACCTGGCCGCGCTCCGGTCGATAGCCAGGCCCTGGCCGGAAGGAGGACCGCGGTGAGCACGGACCTGCGCGCGGCGATCGCGGGCCACCTGGCCGGGCGCCGGGCCCGCGGCTACCGGCTCGAAGGACGCGAGCGCCTGCTCGGCGCGTTCCTGGACAGCCTGGACGCCCGCGGCCAGACCCGGATCACGGTGCCCGCCGCGATCACGTTCGCGACCGCCCCGGCCGGGACCACCCGGGCCTGGCACGCCCAGCGGCTCGCGGCCGTGCGGTCATTCGCCGGCGACGTCCACGCCGTGGACCCGGCCGCCGCCGACCCGGTCCCCGGGGGACTCATCCCGGGCAGGACCGCCCGCCGGGTCCCTTACCTGTATTCCGGTGAGGAGACCGCCCGGCTCATGGCCGCGGCCGGGAGGCTTCCGTCGCCGGTGCTGGCGGCCAGCATGCGCACGCTCATCGGCCTGCTGGCCAGTACCGGCATCCGCAGCGGCGAGGCGTTCGCCCTGGACACCGGCGACCTGGACACCGAGGCGCAGGTGCTGACGGTCACCGGCAAGTACGGCAGGAAGCGGCTGATCGCGCTGCACCCGTCGGCCGCCCGGGCTCTCTCGGATTACCTGCGGTTCCGGGAACAGCACGCCGCGGACGGCACCGCCGCCCTGTTCACCGGCCAGGCGGGCCGCCGCCTCGGACGCAGCGTGGCCTACCCGGCGTTCCGGTCGCTGACTGCCGGATGCGGCCTGGAGCCCCAGCCCGGCTGCAGGTCCCCGCGACTGCACGATTTCCGTCATTCCCTCGCGGTCAGCACCCTCCTCGACGCGCACCGCCAGGGCCGTGACGTGGACGCCTGCATCGCGGTCCTGTCCACTCATCTCGGGCATATCGGCCCGGCTCACACGTACTGGTACCTGACGATCACGCCCGCGCTCGCCGACGCTGTTTCCGAGCGCGCGGCCCTGTATTACCAGGGAGGGAACTTCCGATGACCGCCCTCGCCCCCGCCGTCGAGTCGTTCTTCACTGACTACCTCATCGCCCAGCGCGGCGCCAGCCCGCACACTATCGCGTCCTCCCCTATTGACCGAACTTGGGGTTGATCTTTCAGGCTTGAGCGATGTGAGGACGGTCTGGCGGCTACCGTCTCGGACCGTGATCTCAGACGGGGATGCGCCGCGTGACCTTGCGGCACTGGTGGTTCCGCTGACCGGGTTGGTGCAGGACACCGGGGACGTATTCGTGCCGTGGCGGCTGGCCGACGCGGCCGGGGCGGTGGTGGAACCGGTAAGCGCGTTCCTGGCGGAGTTGCAGGCATCGGGCCGGTCCGAGGCGACACTGAAGTCGTACTGCAAGGCCCTGCTGCGCTGGTTCCGGTTCCTGTGGGCGATCTCGGTGCCGTGGGATCAGGCGACCCGGGCCGAGGCGCGGGACTTCTGCCGCTGGCTTCAGCTGGCCGACAAGCCGGCCCGCCCGCATTGGCGGCGACCCGGCGATCCTCCGGCGCCGCGGCCGGATCCGGGGGCGGTGAACCCGGTGACCGGCAAGTCCGCCCCGGGCCGCAGGTATGCGGCATCGACAGTGGCGCACTGCGAGACGGTGATCCGCACGTTCTATGAGTTTCACCTGGACGCCGGATCCGGGCCGATGGTGAACCCGTTCCCGCTGGCCCGCCACGGGCGGGCTCATCCGCACCACAACCCGATGGACCCCTTCAGGTCCGAGCGCGCCGGCTTGTACCGGCCCAAGCTGGCCCGCAGGCTGCCGCGGCAGATCCCCGATGACATGTTCACGAAGGTGTTCGCGGCGCTGCGTTCGGATCGTGACCGGGCGCTGGTGGCTTTCTGGGTGTCCAGCGGGGCGCGGGCAGCGGAGCTGCTGGGCTCAGCAGCCGGCGACCCTGACCCGGCCCGTCAGGTGATCAGCGTGGTCCGCAAGGGCTCCCGGGCGATCCAGGAGCTGCCCGCCTGCCCGGATGCGTTCGTTTACCTGGCGTTGTATCAGCACCGGCTGCAGGGCAAGGTCACCTTCGCTGCCGATGATCCGTTGTGGTGGACGCTGCGGCCGCCGTACCGGCAGCTGACCTACGATGCGGCGCGGATGATGTTCACCCGGGCGGGCGCGGTGCTCGGCGCCGATTACTCTTTGCACGATCTGCGGCACACTGCGGCATACAGAATGGCCCGTGACCCGAAGATGCTGCTCACCGACATCCAGTGGATCTTGGGTCACCGGCATCTGTCCACCACGCAGGTCTACCTGAACCCGCTGCCCGAGGATGTCATCGCCTCTGCTGTCGCGTACTTCCAGCGCCGCGGCCAGGCCGCGCCGGCGACGGCCGCGCCGTGCGCGGAGCCGGGCGCCGCACCGGTATATGACCCCGCCAGCCTGCGCATCCTGTTCGGCACGGACGGGTCGTGACCGCCGCCGGCCAGGTGACCGCGCAGTCCGCAGCGGTCACTGGCACCGCCCGCGGGCCGGGTCGCAGGAAGATCGATGACCGGGAACTGCTGGGCCGGTTCCCGCCCCGGGCGGTCCCTGCTGCCTGGCCGGTGACCTTGATGGGCCGCGATCAGGTGTGGGGCCACCTGATCGCCGCGCCGTCCGCCAAGACCGGCAGTGCCCCGGAACGAGCCCGCCGCCGCGGTATGGCGATCGTGCTGGGCTGGCTGGAGGACCAGCCCGGTGGCACCTGGCAGGATCGCTGGCTCGCTGCGGGCGCCGAGGCCGATCCGGCCGCCGACTGGCGGCTGCTGCCGCTGGCGTGGAACCTGCACGGCAGCGAGGGCAAACCGCGCCAGCGTGATCAGCACGCGGTGGCGCCGGGCCTGCTGAGCCTGATCGCCGCCGACGTGCTGCGGCCGGGCCTGGCCTGGCTGATTGGCTCCCGGACCCCCAAGTTCCTGGCGGCCGAGCTGGCTCGGGTCCGTGATCCCTCCGGTTTCGCCGCCGTGTCCGCACGTGCTCAGGCCACGCCCGTCAACCTGGCGGCCACCGGAGTTGCGCTGCACCGGATCGCGGCGATCGTGGCCGCCAAAGGCGGCGGTGTCGCCAGCGTCTGTGCCGGTGACTGCCTGGAGCTGCTGACCGCAGCAGCCGGGACATCCAGCTCATGGCAGGCCCGGAGCCCGTACTTCTACCAGCTGCTGCACGCGGCCGGGATGCTGGAGGCCTCGGCCCCGCCGACGATCCGGATGGTCCGCTGGCGGGGGCAGCCTGCCATCGAGGAACTGGTCGGCAAGTGCGGCATCGAGTGCCGCCCAGTGCGAGACCTGCTGGTCACCTACCTGGCCGAGCGGCAGCCTGCCCTGGATTTCTCCACGCTGCGCCGCCTGGCCGACGATCTGGGCCGGCTGTTCTGGCGCGACCTGGAAGTGCACCATCCGGGCATCGACTCGCTGGCGCTGAGCGCCGGGGCCGCCACCGCATGGAAACAGCGCATCAAGGTCAAGCCGGCCCGGGCCGGCGAGCACCCCGGCAGCGCTACCGAACCCCGGATCAACGCCGACCAGCTGCTGGTCACCGTCCGTACGTTCTATGCCGACATCGCCCAGTGGGCTGCCGATGACCCTGGCCGCTGGGCCGCCTGGGCGGCACCCAACCCGGTCAAGGAAACCGCCGTCGCGTTGCGGAAGACCAAAACCCAGCGCAAGTCACGGATGGACCAGCGGACCCGCGAACGGCTCCCCGCGATGCCCGCGCTGCTGGCCCACGTCCGCGCCCAGCGCACGGCCACGCCCGGACGCCTCGCCGCCGCGGCCGCCGCGGCGCCCGGTGAGCTGTTCACCTCCGGTGGCGCCACGCTGCGCCGGACGGTCACCTCAGCCGGCAGGCAAGCGGTCCACGTGTGGGCCGAAGACCCTGCCAGCGGCGTGCGTGCCGATCTCACCGCAGCTGAAGACAACGCATTCTGGACCTGGGCGTGCACCGAAACCCTCAACGAGACAGGCATCCGGGTTGAAGAGCTCGGCGAGATCTCCCACCACAGCCTGATCCAGTACCGGGACGACGGCACCGGTGAGGTAATCCCGCTGCTGCACATCGTCCCGTCCAAGACTGACCAGGAGCGCCTGGTCGTAATAAGCCCGGTGCTCACCAGCGTGCTCAGCGCGGTCATCTCCCGGATCCGTGACGCCACCGGCGCGGTTCCCTGCGTGCGCCGTTACGACCGCCATGAGCGGAAGTTCGACGACGCCACCGTGCCGCTGCTGTTCCAGCGCCGCTTCGGCGTGGAGAACCGGCCGATCCCATACAGCGCGGTCCGGCTGTTCCTGGAGAAAGCCCTGGCCGCAGCCGGGATCACCGACGTCACCGGGCAGCCGCTCACCATGCAGCCCCATGACTTCCGGCGGATCTTCATCACCGAGGCGATCTCCAACGGCATGCCGCCGCACATCTGCCAGCTGCTCGCCGGCCACAAGGACATCAACGTCACGATGAACTACAACACGATCTATCCCCAGCAGGCCATCAACGCCCACCGGGACTTCATCGCCCGCCGCCGCGCCCTGCGCCCAGCCGACGAATACCGGCCCGTCACCGACGCCGAATGGAACGAATTCCGCGGCCACTTCGCCCGCCGGAAAGTCGCCCTCGGCGACTGCGGCCGCGCCTACGGAACCCCATGCGCGCACGAAAACGCCCCATTAACTGAACTAACTGCGATGTTTCAGCAGTTCATAGCGTGTTTTCGTTCATCGACGCTAACTTGTCCGCGTGATCGGATCAGATGAGGAACAGGGACGCGATCTGTCCCGGCTCGTGGTGTCGCGGGCGGGCCGTCTCGTGACCACCGGCGATGCCCATGAGCCCTACCAGGTAGTCGGACCCGGCGGCGAGGTCGTGGAACCGGTATCGGTTTTCCTGCGGGACCTGCTGGCGTCGGGGAAGTCGGCGGGGACGCTGCGGTCGTACTCGGTTGACCTGCTGCGGTGGTGGCGGTTCCTGGACGCCGTGGATGTTCAGTGGGACCGGGCGTCGCGGGCCGAGGCGAGGGACTTCAGCTGCTGGATCCAGCTGACGGCCAAGCAGCGGCTGCAGACGTCCCGGCCGCGGAAGCCCCGCCTGTCCTCGCGGGCAGCGGGAGCGCCGAACCCGGTGACCGGCAAGCCGGCGTCCGGTGACGGCTATGCGCCGTCCACGGTGGCGCACAGCGAGACGGTGCTGCGCCGGTTCTACGACTTCCACCGCGACTGCGGGACCGGCCCTGTGCTGAACCCGTTCCCGCTGGATGCCTCCCGCCGCCGCCGCGGCCGCCCGAACGCGCACCACAACCCGATGGACGAATGGAAGCCGGAGCGGACGGGCCGCTACCGGCCGACGGTGCCCAGGCGGATCCCGCGGGCGATCCCCGACGGCTGGTTCGACAAACTGTTCGCGTCGCTGCCCTCGGACCGGGACCGGGCCCTGGTCGCGTTCTGGATCTCCACCGGGGCCAGGGCCGCGGAGCTGCTGGGCATGCGGCAGTGCGACTTCAGGCCCGGCGAGCAGCTGATCAGCGTGGTCCGCAAGGGCACCCGGGCGGTCCAGGAGCTCCCGGCGTCGGCGGACGCGTTCGTATGGCACCGGCTCTACCAGCAGGAACTATTGAAAATGGGAGTGCCGCGGGGCCGTCGGCAGCCGGCCTGGTGGACGCTGCGGCGTCCCTACCGGCCGCTGAGCTATCACGGGGCGCACCGGATGTTCGAGCGGGTCAACGCCTCGCTCGGAGCGGACTGGACCCTGCACGACCTCCGGCATTCTGCAGCGTCCAGGATGTCACGCGACAAAGAGCTCAGCCTGACCGACGTGCAGTGGGTGATGGGCCATGCCCATTTGTCCACGACGGAAATTTACCTGACGCCCACCCGGGACGAGGTGATCGAGGGCGTCCTCGCCCACCATGCCCGCCAGTCCCGGGTGCAGGAGGCCCCGCCCCCGCAGCCGGCGCCGGGCTATGATCCTCAGTCGCTGTCGGTGCTGTTCGGGCGGCCGTCATGACGGCCATCGTGAAGCATATGGCCCGCAGCAAGGCGGGAACCGAGGGCACCGCGACTCCGGCGCAGCCGCGCAACAGCCAGCTGCGCAGGCAGTTCCTGCCTAGATCCGTCCAGGAGCTGTGGCCGGCCACGGCCCAGGGGGAGGACGAGCTGCTGCAACGGCTGACCTCACCGCCGTTCCTCCCGGAGATGAAGTCGACCCAGGCAGGCCGGCGGCGCGGCACGGCCAAGATGCTGCGCTGGCTGTCCTCCTTCCCGGGGGACACCTGGCAGCAGCGGTGGGAAGCGTCACAGGCCGAGGACCACCCGGGCAGCTCCTGGGTCCAGCTGCCGCTCCGGTGGCTGCAGGACAACGGCATGAGAGTCTCCTCCGACGACAACGACCTGTCGTCCGGGCTGCTGATGCTCATCTGCGGAGACGCGATCCGGCCGGGACTGGCGTGGATGCTGACCAGGACCCACAGATACCTGGCCATCGTCATGGCCGAGACCCGCGACCCCGTCGGGTTCGCCCGGCTGCGCGAACTGGCCGAAGCCGGGCCGGCATCCTCCATGAACGACGCCCGCTACGCGGCCACCAGGGTCGCGACGCTGATGGCCTGCAAAGGCGGCCTCGTCAGCGACATCACCGTCGGCGACTGCGTGGAACTGGCCGATACCCAGCGGCGGGTCCACGCCCGCGGCGGCCAGAGGAAAGTCGACTTCTACCTGCGGCTGCGAGCCCTCGGCATCTTCCCCGCCGACGCCCCGGCCACGATCCGTGCGTTCGGCCTGGCCCAGGGGCAGCTGACCGTCGAGGAACTCGTCGACCGCTACCGGCTGCAGTGCAAGCCGGTCCGCGACCTGCTCGTGGTCTACCTGAAGGAACGGCAGCCCGCACTCGACTACGCCAGCCTGGACTCGGTCTCACGGTCCCTGGCCGGCCTGTTCTGGGCCAGGATCGAAGTCCTGTCCCCAGGCATTTCCACGCTGCAACTGCCGCCGGACGTCGCACGCGCGTGGAAGGAAGACCTGCAGACGATCAAGCGCAGCGTCACCGGCCCGGACGGGAACCGGACCGTCGTCACCCGGCCGCGGATCAACACCAAGGAGGAACTGATACGCGTCCGGGCGCTCTACCTCGACATCGCCCAGTGGGCCATGGAGGAGCCCGGACGCTGGGCGCAGTGGGCAGTCCCGAGCCCGGTCAGCGACGCCGAGGTCAACTGGGCCAAGGAACGCAGGCGGCGCAAGGCCCGGATGGACCAGCGGACCCGCGAGCGGCTGCCCGTCCTGCCCGTCCTCGCCCGCATCGCCGCCGACCGCAGGAACGCGACCGCTCGCCACCTCCAGGCCGCCATCACGACACCGCCCGGCGAGATCATCGAGGGCACCGGCGGGATACTGCGCAGGACCCTCGCGCCCAAGGCCAACGGGCGACACGTGTGGGCCGAGGACACCGCCACCGGCAAGCGCCGCAACCTGACCTATGAGGAAGAAGAAGCGTTCTGGGGCTTCGCCGTGATCGAGGTCCTGAGACTCACCGGCATCCGCTGCGAAGAGCTCCTGGAACTCACCCACCACGGCATCACCGAGTACCGGCTGCCCACGACCGGCGAGCTCGTCCCGCTGCTGCAGATCGCCCCGAGCAAGACCGATACGGAAAGACTTCTCCTGGTCAGCCCCGAGCTGGCCGACGTCCTTTCGGCGATCATCAGCCGGCTCCGCGGCCCCGGCGGCGACGTCCCGCTGACCGTCTCCTACGACGTCCGGGAACGGGTCTGGAACCCTGCGATGCCGCTGCTGTTCCAGCGGTCCATCGGCAGCGAGAACCGGGCATTCACCCCCAGCGCGGTCCGCAAGCTGCTCATCAACGCGCTCGCCGCGACCGGCCTGACCGACGCCGCCGGCGACCCCCTCATGTTCTCCCCGCACGATTTCCGCAGGATCTTCGTGACCGACGCCATCATGAGCGGCCTGCCGCCCCACATCGCCCAGGTCATCTGCGGGCACAAGAACATCGGCACCACGATCGGCTACAAGGCCGTCTACCCGGCCGAGGCGATCGAGGCCCACCGGGCGTTCATCGCCCGCCGCCGCGCCACCCGGCCCAGCGAGGAATACCGTACTCCCACCGACGAAGAATGGGACGCCTTCCTCGCCCACTTCGAAAAGCGGAAAGTCTCGGTCGGCACGTGCGCCCGCGCATTCGCCTCACCCTGCGTCCATGAACACGCATGCGTCAGGTGCTCGCTCCTGAGACCGGACCCCGCCCAGCGCGGACGGCTCGAGGAAATCCGGGCCAACCTGCACGACCGCATCGCCGAGGCCGAACGCGAAGGCTGGCCCGGCGAGATCGAGGGACTCAAGGTCAGCCTCGCCGGCACCGAGGACAAGCTCGCCCAGATCCAGGCGGCCCTGCGCCGGCAGGGCGAGGCGGTCCAGCTTGGCCTGCCTGCGTTTCCTGACATCGTTACCAGCAGCGCCGCACCGGATCGGCAATGAGAAAAACCGGACAACTCAGTACAAATGCCTAAGTTCAGAGAAGCCTGTTTGAGATGCCCGCTCCTTCGCCCCGATCCCGCCGAGAAACCCCGCCTCGCCGAGATCATCCTGAACCTCGCGGTGCGCATCGAAGAAGCCCAGGACCGCGGTCAGCTCGGCGAGGCCGAAGGCCGCAAAGCCGACCTGGCCGCCGCCAAAGACAAGCTCGCCCAGATGGAGTACATCGCCGCCAGCCGCCGAGCCACCGTCGACCTGGGAATGCCTGCCTTCAGTCAGGCCGCCCCCGCAGACCATCACTGCCAGCTCCAACCCTGACGACACATGACTTGCCACCCACGGGTGGAGACCTCGCTCAGCCAAGTTCGGAGAACGCGGTAGCTGGCGATCGTGTGCGGGCTGGCGTGCAGTTGGGTCATCAGCCGGTCGGTGAAGAACGACTGCAGGACGGGGGCGATCGCGGTCATGGCAGGCCTCCGAGGTGGTCGTGCAGCCGCCGGGCTGCGAGAGCGAGCAGGTCAGGCGTCGAGGTCAGGTACCAGTAGGTGTGGGCGGGCGCGATGTGGCCGAGCATGGTGGACAGGACCGGCAGCCGGGCCTGCACGTCGATGCCGTCGCGGTACCAGTCCCGGATCGTCATCACCGCCATCGAATGGCGGAGGTCATGCATGCGCGGAGGCCGCCGGCCGGCGGGAACGGTGATCCCCGCGTGGGCGAGCAGCCGGGCGAACGCGTCTTCCAGCTGGCCGGGGGACAGCGGCGTCCCGGCCCGGGTCAGGAAGAACCGGTCGCACCGCGGGGCCGGGCAGAGCCGGTCCCGGCGCGACGCGTAATGCCGCAGCATCCGGGTGACGGTCTCGTGCAGCGGGACGTGCCGGCTGGCGCCGTGCTTGCCGTTGATGATCGTGATGATCCCGGTATCCAGGTCGGCGTCCGCGCAGGTGAGCGCGACGGCCTCCCCGATTCTCATGCCTGTCGACGCCAGGAGGCAGATGACGGCCTGGCAGGACGCGGCGGCCAGCGGGGAGCCGAGCGTCCCGGCGGCATGGGCCAGCGCGTCGATTTCCTCCTGCGTGTAGATGTAGGGCGCGACGCGGGAGTAGCGGGCCGGCAGCAGCCAGGAGGGCGGCACCTGGCAGGATGGGTCGGTGACGGCAAGGTAGCGGGCGAAGCAGCGCGCGGCCGACAGGCGGCGCGCGTGCCAGACGGCGGATGCCCCGGCCGGACGGGTCGCCCAGGCCACGGCGTTCGCGGCGGTGACGGTGGACTCCCCGGCCGCTTCCAGGTCCGCGATATAGCTCATCAGCAGCCGGGCCTGGCCTTCGAGCCGGTAGCCCAGTGACCGGCGGGTCTGCAGGTATCCCTCGGCTGCCTGCCGCAGCGTGCCGGTCACGGCGCGGCCGCCACGGGACAGGGGCGGGCCAGTGCCCGCAGGGCCGTGATGTCGGCCTTCGCGTAGATCAAGGTGGCGCGCTGGCTGCGGTGCCGGAGCAGCTGGCCGATCTCCTCCAGCGAGGCGCCGTCCGCGAGGAGGTCGCAGGCGACCGAGTGGCGCAGGCTGTGCGGCCCGAACGGCTCAATCCCGGCCCGGCGGCAGGCCTGGCGGACGATCGTGCAGATGCAGGTGTTGCGCGCCAGCCCGGCGAACGGCGCGCGGACCGTGATGAACAGGCGCCGGTCAGCGGTCCGCGCCCGGCCGCGGCGCAGGTAGTCCGTGACCGCTTCGCCCACGTCGGACGGCAGCGGCAGCCGGGCGGCCTCGTCGCCCTTGCCCCGCACGGTGAGCTCTCCGGCGCGCCAGTCGATGTCGTCCAGCGTGAGCCCGACGACTTCCCCGGCCCGCAGGCCCATCCGGGCAAGCATCAGGAGGATCGCGTAGTCGCGCTGCCCGGCGGCGCTGTCGCGGTCGCAGGCGGCCAGCAGCGCGGCGGCCTGGCCGGGGGCGAGCCCGCGCGGGAGCGAGACGGCCCGCCGCCCGGGCGCCGTCGGCACCGCGTCGGCCAGCGGCCCGGGGATCTTGCCCGTGACGTGCAGGAACCCCAGCAGCGACCGCATCGCGGTCACCAGGCCCTGCATGTCCGCCGGGTTCCGGCGCGCGGCCTGCCCGAGGGTGAAGGACACGACGGACTCCGCGGTCACCGCGGGCAGGTCCGCGGCGGCGGTGATCCCCAGGCCGTCGAGCAGCACGCGCCCGAACCGCACGTAACGCTGCACTGTGCCCGCGGCCAGGCTCCGCTCAGCGACAAGGTAGCCGGCGAACTCGTCCAGCAGCGCCTCGGCCGGAGTCCCGGGCAGCCCGCCGGGAGGCGGGACCGCGCCCAGGTCACGCAGGTAGCCCAGGAGCGGCAGCAGGACACGGCTGCCGACCCGGGCCCGGTACCCCTCGCCATGGCGGGCTTCCAGGTAGCCGCTGATCATCGAGTCGGTGAGCGCGCCGACGCCGATGCCGGCGTCCGCCATCCACCCGCTCAGGTGCGCCATCAGCTGTGCATGTGCCAGCACAGTGTGACGCGAGTAGCCGCGGACGGCTAGTTCTGCCCGCCAGTCCTCTGCGTACGGGGCCAGCGGCCCGCTTACCTGCAGGCGGGACGGGTTCCCGCGCTGAATGCGGTCCATGAGATTGCCTCCTCAGTGAGAGACCGACGAGGCAATCGTGACCACAGGAACCTTCTAAGTCACTATGCGTCACAGAGCTAAAATTATGCCGACAACGCTACGCAAAAATAGCCAATTGACCAGCACTTTTATCGCGAATACGGCATAACCGGGCGGTCGGCATACGGGCCGAAGCTCGCGTCCCACAGGTAGAAGTAGTAGACCGTGACCCGGCGGTCCTTCTTGTCGAAGGAGAACTGCGGGCACTTGCCCGGGTCGGTGTCCCGCTGGCGGGCGATGAGCACCCGCTGCGGCTCCTGGGCCACCCCGATCGCCGCGACCTGCGACCGGCCCGTGGCCGCGGCCTTGTCCAGGTACGGCTGCATCACCTCGATGTTGCGGTCAGCGGCCTTCAGCGGCACCACCGCGATGTGGTTAGCCTCGGCGAAGGAGGCGACCCGGCGGCGGAACGCGTCCCCGATCTGCTGCAGGCACGCCGGGGACGGAACCGGGTACCCGCGGTGGCTCAGGAACTGGATCACCTGCCCGCCGACCTGCAGCTGGCCCAGGTAGCCATGCAGGTAGAGCCGGTCCAGGCACTGCAGGTCCAGCGCCACATGACCGTCCAGCACGTCATTGATCGTGACCGGCACCGACCGGGTGAACCGCGACACCATGGCAACCTCCCGCACGTGGCCTACGCACGGAGGATGCGCTCACCTGCACTGTCATGTCCACGGAACCGCCAACCTCGGCGGTATCAGGCGGAGCCTGCCTGGATGAGTGATTCCTGATCGGGTTGCGGGCTTAGGCGGTCTTTGCCGGGGGTGCCCGGTGCGCACGTGCACGGTGGGGCAGGCAGCGGCGGAAGATCCGGGTGGATCGGGGCTCCCGGGTGATTTTGGTGCACTATAGTACCCCTAATTCACCCGCAAGCCCGAATCCACCCCGTAAAAGTCACGATCATCGTACTGGCGAGCGAAAAGGCGTGCGGGAGAGGCTGACGGGACTGATGTAGCCCTCAACAGCGGCCCGGACGGGGTGATCCGCGCGGCCCGGCCGGAGGCTATTCAGGTGAGTGAGCCGCACCCCGGCACGCCGCACTCACCTGAATCAGGAATCACTCATCTAGATCAGTGATTCCTGACGGGTTCAGTTGTCATAGGCGATCAGCGATCGCCTGGCGGGTTCGCCGGCGGCCCAGTTGTGCCAGATGCAGGCGGCCATGGCCAGCAGCCGCCGGGCGATCCTGGTGTACAGGCCCCCGGTGGTCCGGCCGCCGTGCCGTTCGAGGTCCAGCTGGCCTTTGAGGGTGTCGCTGACCGATTCGATCCACTGCCGGATCCAGCCGATCGACCCGTGGCGAGGCGCCTCGTCGCGCCGGTCCGGCCGGACCAGGTACAGCTGGTACTCCCCGGCGACCAGGTCCTCGAACTCCCGGCCCGCGAACCCCTTGTCCCCGATCAGCGTCAGGCCCGCGGGCAGGGCGCCGGCCCGGGCAGCGCAGGCCGGCAGTCCGGCGGCAACCTCGCGTTCGCCGATCTCCGGATCGGCCAGGCACCACGCCACCGGCATCCCGTCCGGGGCGGTGATCAGGTACAGCTTCAGCCCCAGTACCAGCGCGAGTGCGCCGCGCAGTAGCCGTAGTGCGCCCACCCGGCCAGCTCGCTGCGCCGGACCGTCTCCCGGGAGGCGCCGCAGGGTACCGGGGTGGCGTCGATCAGCCGCACCGGGTCGTACCAGCACGGCGACTGGCGGGCCAGGTGATCAATCGCCGCGGCCAGCAGCGGCGCGGCTTTCTTCAGCCGTTTGCGGTAGCCGGGCTGTCTCGGCAGGTAGGGGAACAGGTGCCCGAGCCGCCCGTAGCACAGCCGCAGCCAGTGATGCTCGCTGCGGGCACCCGGCAGCACCTCCGCCACCGCCAGGCACGCCAGCTCGGCGTCCGACAGCCGTTTCGGCCGGCCAGGGCGGCACTCGCCCGAAGGGATCACGTGGTCGTCGATCTCCACGTACAGTGCGATCAAGAGGGTATCCAGGTCTGGCGTCACAACCGGCCATGGATGCCCTCCTCTCGTTTCCGGGTCAATCCGACACGCCGGACACGCCGGAATCAGGAATCACTCATCTAGGTGGTGTCGTGGATGCTCGTTAGGAGCACGACACGACCGGAACGGATGTTCACGCGATCAGATCCTGGCGGCGGCCTCGGCCCAGGCCCGGCTGCCGTCGCGGGCCGGCGTGAAGGAGCGCAGCGGCTGGGCGGACCGGATCAGTGCGCGCATCCCGGCCAGATCGCCGGGCGCCGCGCCCAGGGCGCGGGCCTGCACGAGCACGTTGCCCAGCGCGGTGGCCTCGCTCGGCCCGGCGATTACCGGCAGCCCGGTGGCGTCGGCCGTGAGCTGGCACAGCAGCTCGTTGCGGGCCCCGCCGCCGACAATGTGAACCACGTCCGCGTGCCGCCCGGACAGTGACTGCGCCTCGGCGACCGCGCGCCGGTGTCCCAGCGCCAGGCTGTCCACGATGCAGCGCACCGTCTCGGCCGGCCCGGCCGGGACGGCCTCGCCCCGGTCGGCCAGCCACCCGGCGATCCGCCCCGGAATGTCACCCGGCGGCACGAACACAGGGTCATCAGGGTCGATGACGAACCGCAGCCCGGGGACCTCCGCCGCCTCGGCCAGCAGGTCGTCCAGGGATTGCCCCGGCCAGCAGCGCAGGCTCTGCTGCAGCAGCCACAGGCCGGTCAGGTTGCGCAGGTACCTGACCGTTCCGTCGACGCCGGTCTCGTTGGTGAAGTTGGCGGCGCGGCTCGCCGCAGTCAGCACGGGCGCGTCGAGCTCCATCCCGGCCAGTGACCAGGTCCCCGAGGAAATGTAGGCGAAGCCCGGGCCCTTGGCGGGCACGGCCGCCACGGCCGACGCCGTGTCGTGCGAGGCAACCGCGATGACGGGGAGCGGAGAACCCAGCCCGTTCGGCTCCAGAATGGGACCGATCACCTCGCCCGGCCGGCGCAGCGGCGGGAAGATGCGCGGCGGGAGCCCCGCCTTCTCGATCACCTGCGTGGCCCAGGCCTGGGTGCGGACGTCGAGCAGCGACGTGGTCGACGCGTTGGTGACCTCGGCGCCTGCCTCACCGGTGAGCCAGTACGCGAGCAGGTCCGGGATCAGCAGTATGGTCGCCGCGTGCGGGAGCATGGGCGTCGCGGCGAGCTGGTAGATCGTGTTGAACGGCAGTTGCTGGATGCCGGTGACCCCGTAGAGCTCGGCCGCGGGCAGCGCCGCGTGCACCCGGTCCGGCACTCCGGTGGTGCGCGCGTCCCGGTAGTGCACCGGATTGCCGAGTAGCGCGCCCGAGGCGTCGAGCAGCCCGTAGTCCACGCCCCAGGAGTCGATGCCCACGCCGGCCAGCGCGAACCGGCTCGCGGCCGTCGCCAGGCCGTGCCGCATCTCGGCGTAGAGCCGGAGGATGTCCCAGTAGAGGGTCCCGCCTACGGCCACGGGCTCGTTGGGGAACCGGTACACCTCGTGCAGGTCCACCCTCTCGGCGCCGACCTGCCCGGCCATCACCCGCCCGCCGGACGCGCCCAGGTCGACCGCTGCGACGGTGACGCTCATCTCAGGAACGCGGCCGCCACCCCCGCGTCGACCGGGATGAGCAGGCCGGTGGTCAGCGGCAGGTCGCCGCCGCACAGCGCGAACACCGCCGCGGCCACGTGCTCGGGCAGGACCTCCCGCTTGAGTAGCGTGCGCCGGGCGTAGAACGCGCCGAGTTCCTCCTCGGGCACCCCGTAAACCGCCGCCCGCTGCGCTCCCCAGCCGGAGGCGAAGATCCCGGAGCCGCGCACGACCCCGTCCGGGTTGATGCCGTTCACCCGGACGCCGATGTCGCCGAGCTCGGCGGCCAGCAGCCGGACCTGGTGGGCCTGGTCGGCCTTGGCCGCGCCGTAGGCCACGTTGGACGGCCCGGCGAAAACCGCGTTCTTGCTGCAGATGTAGACGATATCGCCGCCCATCGCCTGGACCGTCATGAGCTTCGCGGCCTGGCGGGAGACCAGGAACGAGCCGCGGGCCATCACGTCGTGCTGGAGATCCCAGTCGGCCAGGGTCGTCTCCAGCAGCGGCTTGGAGATGGACAAGCCCGCGTTGTTGACCACGAGATCCACCCCGCCGAAGGCCAGCGCCGCCGCGCCGAACGCGTCCGCCACCGCGTCCTCGTCGGTCACGTCCGCGGTCACCGCCGCGGCGACGTCGCGCAATCCCAGCTCATCGGCTACGCTGCGCGCCGACTCGCCGTCGCGGTCGGCGACGACCACGCAGGCGCCTTCGGCGGCGAGCCGCTGCGCGGTGGCCCGGCCGATGCCGGAACCGCCCCCTGTGACCAGCGCGACCCGCCCGGCCAGCGGCCTGGGCTTCGGGCGGCGGCGCAGCTTAGCCTCCTCGAGGTCCCAGTACTCGATGCGGAACTTCTCGCTCTCGCCCATCGGCTGGTAGGCGGACACCGCCTCGGCCCCGCGCATGACGTTGATCGCGTTCAGGTAGAACTCGCCCGCCACCCGCGCGGTCTGCGCGTCCGCGCCGAAGCTGAACATGCCGACGCCGGGCACCAGCACGACGGCCGGGTCCGCGCCGCGCATCGGCGGCGAGGAGGCGTCCGCGTACCGCTCGTAGTAGGCGCGGTAGTCCTCGCGGTAGGCCTCGTGCAGCTCGCGCAGCCGGCCCGCGGCCGCCTCGGCGGAGGCGTCCGGCGGCAGGTCGAGCAGCATCGGCCGCACCTTGGTGCGCAGGAAGTGATCCGGGCACGAGGTGCCGAGCGCGGCCAGCGCCGGGTGCCTGGCCCGCGCCAGGAAGTCCAGCACGACGGGGGAGCCGGTGTAGTGGCCGACCTGCCGGCGGTCGGTCGAGGCCAGGCCCCGGATCAGCGGGGCCAGCTCCGCCGCGCGGGCGTGCCGGCCGGCTTCGGGCAGCGGCTCGTAACCCGCGATGACCGGGCCGAACGGGTCCGGCTTCCCGTTCGCCCCGATGAACTCCGCCGCGGTGCGGATGATCTCCAGCGAGCGGGCCTCGCACTCGGCGCTGGTCGCGCCCCACGCGGTGATGCCGTGCCCGCCCAGGATGACCCCGATGGCCTGCGGGCTGGCCGCGGCGATGGCGGCGATGTCCAGGCCGAGCTGGAAGCCGGGCCGCCGCCACGGGACCCACGCCACCCGGTCGCCGAAGCACTGCCGGGTCAGCTCCTCCCCGCCGGCCGCGGCCGCCAGCGCGATGCCGGAGTCCGGGTGCAGGTGATCCACGTGCGGCGCCTCCACCAGGCCGTGCATGGCGGTGTCGATGGACGGCGCGGCGCCCCCCTTCCCATGCAGGCAGAAGTCGAACGCGGCCACCATCTCGTCCTCCCGGCCCACGCCCGGGTAGATGTCCACCAGCGCGCGGAGCCGGTCAAGGCGGAGCACGGCCAGCCCGGCCGGGGTTAGCGTGCCCAGGTCGCCGCCCGAGCCCTTGACCCACATCAGCTCGACGTCCTCGCCGGTGACCGGGTCGGTGGCGGTGCCCTTGGCCGAGGTGTTGCCGCCGGCGTAGTTGGTATTCCTCGGGTCCGCCCCGAGCCGGTTGGACCGGCCGATCAGTTCTTCGATCTGCGTGTCGCCCACGATGTCAGGATCCCCAGCCGGCCGGCGTCCCGCCCACCCGTTCGGCCACGATCTTCTCTCCGTAGCCCGACCGGGCGTAGGCCGAGAGCGGATCCGGGTCCAGGCCGGTCTCCTCGCGCAGTTCGGCGAGCAGCGGGCGGACGTCGGTGCTGAACGCGTCCATCATGACAGCGTTGGCACCCAGGACATCCCCGGCCTGCTGCGCCGCGGCGAGCGCGTCGGCGTCGATGAGCAGCGCCTTGGCCGTGGCCTCCTGGACGTTCATGACCGAGCGGATCTGCGCCGGGATCTTGGGCTCGATGTTGTGGCACTGGTCGAGCATGAACGCGATCCCCGCGGCGGGCTTGAGCGCGTCCGCGCCGGCCACCTCATGCATGATCCGGAACAGCTGGAACGGGTCGGCGGCGCCCACCATGAGGTCGTCGTCGGCGTAGAAGCGGCTGTTGAAGTCGAAGCCGCCGAGCCGCCCGGCCCGCAGCAGCACGGCCACGATGAACTCGATGTTGGTGCCGGGGGCGTGGTGGCCGGTGTCCACCACGACCTGGGCCCTCGGGCCGAGGGCCTGGCAGTGCAGCAGGCTGGTGCCCCAGTCCGGGACGTCGGTGGTGTAGAACGACGGCTCGAACAGCTTGTACTCGAGCAGCATCCGCTGGTCGCCGCCGAGCCTGGCGTAGACGGTGGCCAGGGCCTCGGCCAGCCGGTCCTGCCTGGCCCTGATGTCGTCCTGGCCGGGGTAGTTGGTTCCGTCGGCGAACCACAGCTTGAGGTCACGCGACCCGGTGGCGTCCATTATGTCGACGCATTCGAGCAGGTGGGCGACGGCCTTTTTGCGCACCGCCGGATCCGGGTTGCAGATGCTGCCCAGCTTGTAGTCCTCGTCCTGGAATACGTTGGCGTTGACGGCGCCTATCCGGATGCCGAGGTCGCCGGCGTGCCGGCCCAGTGCCGCGTAGTCGTCCACCTTGTCCCACGGAATGTGCACGGCCATGCTGGGGGCGATCCCGGTGAAGCGATGCACCTGCGCCGCGTCCTCGGCCTTCTCCCACGGCGTGCGGGGGACTCCCGGCTGGCCGAATACCTTGAACCGCGTCCCCGAATTCCCGAAGGCCCAGGAGGGCAGCTCGATCTCGTGCTCCTTCAGCGCTGCCTTGACTGCGGTCAGGTCACGCATGTGACGTTCATCTCCACTTTCAGTCCACGTGAAAGATCTCGTCGACCCGCTTGAACCCCTGGTCGGGCCAGCCGCTCCGGCCGCACCCGCCCCAGGAAGCAAACCCGCTCCATGCCTCTCCGATCCGGATCGTGTGTACTCGCGAGGTCCTCGCGAGTACACACGATGATCCGGTGTGCGTGTCAGAAGTTGAACTGGCCGATGTTGGCGGGGGTGAAGACGAACGGGGGACCGAGCAGTACGGTCTTGTCCGCGCCCACCGTGTACGAGCCGAGCTTGCCGGCCGTGAACGTCTGGCCCTGCGAGCCGTTGAGCTTGCCCGACGCGATCTGCACCGCCGCGTACGCCGCGAGGTAGCCGAGATCGTTCGGCTTCCACAGCACGAACTCCTTGATGGTGCCGTCGGAGACGTACTTCTTCAGCGAGTCCGGGGTGCCGAGCCCGGTCAGCGCGATCTTGCCGCGGTACTTGGGCGTGTCGAGCACGGCCGCCGCGGCCGCGATCCCGACGGTGGTCGGCGAGATGATGCCCATCAGGTTCGGGTACTGCTGGAGCAGCCCCTGGGTCACCTGGGTCGCCGTGGTCGGGTCGTCGTTGCCGTAGACGGTCGAGACCAGCTTCATCTTCGGGTACTTCTTCAGCTCCTGCTTCATGTAACCGATCCAGGCGTTCTGGTTCGTGGCCGAGGCGGTGGCCGACACGATCGCGATGTCCCCGGTCTGCTTCAGCTGCTTGGCGAGCACGTCGACCTCGCTGGTGCCGATCTGCGCGGTCGAGGCCTGGTTGATGAACAGGTCCCGGCAGGTGGGCGCGTCCGAGTCGTAGGTGACGACGGTGATCCCGCGCTTCATCGCGGCGTTCAGCGTCGGGCACAGCGCCGTCGGGTCGGTGGCCGAGACGATGAGCGCGTTCGCGCCCTTGCTGATCGCGGCCTGGATGGCCGGGATCTGCGAGGCCGGGGTGGCCGCCGTGCCGCTGGTCTCCGTGCCCGTCTCGCCGAGCGCGCTGAGCGCGGCGATGGCGCCGCCAGTCTTGGCGCTGTCGGCCGTGGTGAAGTAGTTATTCCCGAGGTTCTTCGGGATCACGAACACCTTGAGGCCGGTCTTCAGCCCGGCCGCGCCAGACGAGGACGCCGACGATGAGGACGAGGCGCCCGACGTTGCCGTCGAGCTCGAGCCCGAGGAACTGCAGGCCGCGAGCAGGACCGACGCCATCACGAGGGGTACGGCCAGGCCAGCCGTCTGTCTCAGTTGCATGTGCTGAATCCTTTCAATTTTCGGCTCTGAAAAGCTTGCGGATTCACTGGGCGGGACCGCGGGCCGTGGTCCCGCGGTCAGGGGGGTGTCGTCGCGGCCGGGTTCTCGGACCCCCGGCCAGTGCTGGCCCGGACCCCGCCACCCCGCCCACGGCCGGTCGGCCGCCAGGCGCGCAGCCGGCTCGAGAAGGACGCCGCGTTGCGGCCGAAGACGGACAGGAGCAGCAGCGCGCCGGTGACGATCCCGGCGGCTTCCTGGTTGAAGTTGGTCAGGAACAGCGCGTTCTGGATGCCGGCGAAGGCGAGCACGCCGAGCACCACGCCGATCACGGTGCCCTTGCCGCCGAAGATCGACACCCCGCCGAGCAGGACGATCGCGACCACGGCGAGTTCCAGGCCGAGGCCGTTGTTCTGTACGGCGGTGTTGAGGCGGAAGGTCAGCAGCACGCCGGCCAGCGCGCACACCAGCCCGGACGTCATGAACAGGAGGGTCTTGTTCCGCTTGACCCTGATGCCGGCGAACTGGGCCGCCTCGACGCTCGCGCCCATGGCGTAGACCGACCGGCCGAACGGCGTCGCGTGCAGGACGATCCCGAAGACGATCGCGAGCACGATGAAGATCGCGGCGGAGTAGGTGAGGTCGTTGCCGGTGAACGGGAAGGCGTTGACCCCGAGGTTGGTGTAGGTGACCGGGAAGTTGGCGACCGTGTTGGGGCCGAGCAGGATCGTCGCGATGCCCCGGTACACCGCGAGCGTGCCGATGGTCACCGCGAGCGAGGGCAGCCCTAGCCGCGTGACGAGCAGGCCGTTGACGGCGCCCGCCGCCAGCCCTACCACCGCGACAAGCAGGAAGATGGCGAGCATGGGCCAGTGCCGAGCCCAGAGGTAGCCGAGCAGGGCGCTGGACATTCCCAGGATGGAGGCGACGGACAGGTCGATCTCGCCGCTGATGACGATCAGCGTCATCGGCAGGGTCATGATCGCGATCTCGCCGTAGGACAACCCCAGGTTGAAGATGTTGTTGCTGGTGAAGAACTGCGAGGAGACCGACGCGCCGGCGATGCCGATGATCACGACCACCAGCGCGAGGCCGGTTTCCCAGCGCAGCAGCGGGCGGAGCCGGTCACTCATGGCGCGCTCCTCTCACCCGCAGCGCGGCGGCGAGCCTGACCGAGATGAGCCGGTCCAGGGTGATGGCCAGCAGCAGCAGGAAACCAAAGATCGCCTGGTTCCAGAATGGCGAGATGCCGAGCACGTAGAGCGCGGAGCTGATCGTGTTGAGCAGCAGCGCGCCCAGCGCCGCCCCCACCGCGCTGCCGCTCCCGCCGAAGATCGCGACCCCGCCGACCACCACCGCGGAGATCACCTGGAGCTCGTAGCCGGTTCCCGCGGTCGAGTCGATGGTGCCGTACTGGGCCGCCCACAGCACGCCGGCCACCCCGGCGATCGCGCCGCTCACGGTGAACGCCACGAATACGCGCCGTCCCACCCGGATCCCGGCCAGCCGCGCGGCGTCCGGGTTCGACCCCATCGCGTACAACTCCCGGCCGGAGCGGAACGAGCGCAGGTAGTACGCGCCGATCGCGACCACCACCGCGATGACGATGGCGATGTCCGGAATGCCGAGCACGGTGGCCTTGGGGATCTCGAGGAAGGCGGACGGCAGCGAGTTGGCCACTACCTCCTTGCCGCCGACGATCAGGATGTCGATGCCGCGGAAGATGTACAGGGTGGCCAGCGTCACGACCAGGCTCGGCACCCGGCCGCCCGCCACCATGATGCCGTTCAGCAGGCCGCACCCCAGGCCGATGCCCAGCCCGGCCAGGAAGGCCAGCGGGATGGGGAAGCCGGGGTGGCCGCCGAACAGGCTCGCGGACAGGTACGCGGACAGGCCCAGCACCGAGCCCACGGACAGGTCGTAGTTGCGGCTGATGACGACCATCGTCTCGCCCAGCGCTAGCAGCGCGAACACCGTGGTGTTGACCAGGATGAACTGGATGTTCGTGATGTTGAGGAACCGGGGCTGGACCGACGCCGTGATGGCGACGAACACCACCAGGACGACGATGATGCCCGATTCCCTGATCCGGAAGGCCCGCTCGGTGAGCTTGCGCGCACCCGTGCCCGCGGGCGCCGGCGGCGTCTCGTTCTCCGAGGCCAGCGCGGTGCTCATCGCGCCGCCTCCGCAGGCCCTGACCCCGGCCCCGACCCCGGCCCCGACCCCGGCCCGGCCTGGCCGGTGGCGGCGGAGAGGATCTCCTCTTCCGAGGCCTCGGCATGCGCGAGCTCGGTCATCAGCCGCCCTTCCCGCATGACCAGGATCCGGTCGCTGATCCGCAGCACCTCCGGCAGCTCCGAGGAGATCATCAGCACGCCCACCCCGTCGCGCGCGAGCTGGACGAGCAGGTGATGCACTTCGGCCTTGGTGGCCACGTCGATGCCCCGGGTGGGCTCGTCCACGATCAGCACCGCGGGCTTGCGGCCCAGCCACTTGGCCAGCACGACCTTCTGCTGGTTGCCGCCGGAGAGCATGGACACCGGATCCTTGAGCCTGCCGTACTTGATCGCCAGGCGGGACGCCCAGTCGGCGGCCAGCGCGCGCTCGGCCGAGGCCCGGATGAGCCCTCCCCGCCGCAGCCGCCCGAGCGAGGCCAGCGCCACGTTCTGCTGCACCGACATGTCCATGACCAGTCCCTGCTGGCGCCGGTCCTCGGGCACGAATCCCACCCCGGCGGCCATCGCCCCGGTCGGCGAGCCACGCCGCAGCCGCTGCCCGCGCACCGTGACCGCGCCCGCGTCGTACCGGTCGATGCCGAAGATCGCGCGGGCCACCTCGCTGCGTCCGGACCCGACCAGCCCGGCCAGCGCGACGATCTCGCCGGCCCGGACGCTGAAAGAGATGTCGGTGAACACGCCCTCGCGGGTGAGCCGGTCCACGGTGAGCAGCGGCTCACCCGGTGCGACCTGCTCGCCAGGCGGCCGTTCGGCCAGCTCCCGGCCGACCATGGCCCGGACCAGGTCGCCCGCGACCAGGCCCTCGAGCTCCCGGCTGAGCACCTGCCTACCGTCGCGCATCACGGTGACCCGCTGGCACAGCACGAAGACCTCTTCCAGCCGGTGCGAGATGAACAGCACGGCGGTGCCCGCGGCGCGCAGCGTCCGCACCACGGCGAAGAGGCGGTCCACCTCGGCCGCCGAGAGTGCGGCCGTCGGCTCGTCCATCACGATGACCCGCGCCTCCAGCGAGATGGCCTTGCCGATCTCGACGACCTGCTGGTCCGCGATGGACAGCCCGCGGGCGATCCGCGCCGGGTCGAGCGCGACCCCGAGCCGGGCGAATATCGCCGCCGCCTCGGTCCGCATCGCCCGCCGGTCGATGCGCCGGCCGGAACCACGCGGCTGGCGGCCGATGAACATGTTCTCCGCCACGGTCAGGTCGGGGAACAGGGCCGGCTCCTGGTATATGACCGCGATCCCGGCCGCGAGCGCTGCCGCGGGCCCGTGCAGCGTGATCTCCTGGCCGTCCGCAAGCAGCGACCCCGCGTCCGGCTGGTACACCCCCGCGAGGATCTTGACCAGCGTGGACTTGCCCGCGCCGTTCTCCCCGACCAGGGCGTGCGCCTCGCCGGGGTACAGCTCGATCGACCCGTCGATTAGGGCCTGCACGGCGCCGAAGGATTTGGCCGCATGCCGCAGCACCAGGACCGGAGCCTCCCCGCCGCTGCCCGGGGCGCCGCCGCTGCCCGGGGCGCCGCCCGATGCTCTGTCCACAGCGCCTCGATCCTCCACCGCGTTCGATCCTCCGGCCCGCCGCTGCCCCTTGTTCGCCCTGCCCTCTTCGCCCTGAATGGAACGTTTCAATTAGGTTCGTAGTCTGATCGCGACCGGCACGGGTGTCAATGACCTCTCCGCCGCTCGCCGCCGAATCGTTATCGGTCTACGGCGTCTACGATGGAACGCCGAGGGCGGATTGAGCCAGGATGTGAAGGGTTAGGGGTCCGAGGGGCTGATGGCTGCGGGCATGAAGGACGTGGCGAGCCTGGCCGGGGTGGCGGTCGGTACCGTCTCGAACGTGCTGAACCATCCCGACCTGGTGCGGCCGCTCACCCGGGCTCGCGTCGAGGCCGCGATGGAGCAGCTCGGCTTCATCCCGAACGGATCCGCCCGCCAGCTACGGGCCGGCCGCAGCCGCTGCCTCGGGCTGGTCGTGCTCGACGTGACCAACCCGTTCTTCACCGAGGTCGCGCGCGGCGTCGAAGACTATGCCCAGGCCGAGGGCTACGCCGTGATCTTGTGCAACTCCGACGAGGCGGACGACAAGGAGCGCAGGTACCTGCGCGTGCTCGAGGAGCAGCGGGTGCGCGGCATCCTCATCACCCCGGTCCACGGCCGGGCGCCCGAGCTGCGGCGCATCCGCGAGCGGGGCACTCCCGTGGTGCTGCTCGACCGGCCGGGCTCGGCCGGGCAGTGCTCGGTCGCCGTCGACGACCGCCGTGGCGGTGAGATCGCGGTCAGCCACCTGCTCGGGCTCGGGCACCGCCGCATAGCCCTGGTCAACGGACCGGTCGCGATCCGGCAGTGCGCCGACCGGCGCCGCGGCGCCCTCCGGGCGGTGGAGCGGGCCGGGCTGGATCCCGCCGCCGTTCTCTCCGAGGTCACCGTGCCCGCCATGAACGCGCGGGCCGGGGCGGCCGCGGCCGATGAGCTGCTCGCCCGCGGGCCGAGGCCGACCGCGGTGTTCTGCACTAACGACATGCTCGCCCTGGGGCTGCTGCGGCGGCTGGGCCAGGAGGGGGTGGCGGTGCCCGGGGACCTCGCCGTGGTCGGCTACGACGACATCGAGTTCGCCGCCGACGCCGCGGTCCCGCTCACCTCGGTGCGCCAGCCCAAGTACCAGCTCGGCCGGGCCGCGGCCGAACTCCTGCTCGACGAGGCCGACCGGCCCGACCAGCACGAGCACCGCCGCTTCGTGTTCAAGCCCGAACTGGTCGCGCGGGCCAGCAGCGGCGCGGCCGCCAGTTCTGGGACCACCGAGGGTGACGTCCTCTCACCTGTCCCGGCCTGACCAGCCGCGTCCGGGGAACACGCTGGTTGAACATCTCTCCCATGCCGATCAACAATAGAACGTGTCTGTGCGGCGGCAAAGCGGGCAATCGGTCATCTGGTGTCGTAAAGCAGACAAAATCCGGAAGTTCCCCACGCCATTCCAGGCGGCCGCCGTCGCACTCGCGGCCGCGATGGTGCTCCCCGCCGCACCGCCAGCACCGTCATCCACGTCGGCGACCCGGCCGTCCCGCCAGGCCGGGGTTCCGGCCCCCGGCCAAACCCCCGGCCAGGCCCCCGGCGCCGTGCACGCGGTCAGCGCGGCGGCCCTGCGGGCCGCCGCCGCGTTCTGGACCCCGGCCCGGATGGCGGCCGCCACCGCGCTCCAAGGCCGCGGCCAGGCCGCGGGCCGGGGGACCTCGGGCCAGGGGACCCCGGTCAAGACGCCCAAGATCGGCCCGCCGCCCGGCACGCCCACGGCCTCGGCGTTCCGCGGCGTGCCGACGGTCGGGGCGCTGTTCTACACCACCGGTTCCGGCGCCCACTTCTGCACCGCCAGTGTCGTGGACAGCGCGCACCAGGACCTCATCGTGACCGCGGCGCACTGCGTCTACGGCAGCGGCTACGCGACCAACATCGAGTTCGTGCCCGGCTATCACGACGGCCGCAGGCGCTACGGCACCTGGCTGGTCCGGGCCGTCGTGGTGGCCAGGGCCTGGCGGCAGCGGCACGACCCCGATCTCGACTTCGCCTTCCTCGCCGTGGTGGACCCGGCGCATCCGGCGCGGCGGATCCAGCGCGTGACCGGCGGCCTGTGGCTCGGCATCGGGCGCGGATACGCCCACTGGATGAGGCTGATCGGCTACAACGACGCCATCGACGACCCGGTGAAGTGCGAGAGCCGCAGCCACCAGTTCCGGGTCGGCCAGATGGTCTTCTTCTGCCGCGGCTTCCGCAGCGGGACCAGCGGCGGCCCCTGGGTTCTCGGTTTCACCAGCCGGGGCACCGGCACGCTGTTCGGCGTTATCGGCGGCTACCAGGAGGGCGGGCGCTACGACTGGGCTTCGTACAGCCCGGTTTTCGGCGCCACCGCGCTCGCGCTGTACCGGCAGGCCGAGACGACGGCCGCGCTGCAGTTACGGCGCCTACCTGCGCCGCGCCCGCAGGACCACGGTGACCATCGGCAGCGTGAACTCGCCGTGCGCGGTCTCCGGCTGGCTGCGCAGGAAACCGCCGACCCGGGTGAGCAGCCGGGCCCGTTCGGCCTCATCCATCACCAGGAGATGGGAGTGCGTGCCGATGGTGGCCAGCAGGGAATCGGCGGTACGGGCCTGGCCGTGCCCGAACTCGCCCACCTCAGCCGCGGCGAACAAGTCCGAGCCCGCCGAGAACAGCCGCTCCTGCCGGGACTGGCCCGCACCGTCGCGCCACTTGGTCAGCGTGATGCTGGACTTGCGCTTGCTGATCTCGGCCAGCCGGGCGACCCAGCCGACCCGATCGTCGTCCACGTTCCACAGCCCGGCGAGCACCCCGCCCGGCCGGAGCACCCGGGCGATCTCGGGCAGCGCGCGGTCCATGTCGAACCAGTGCATGGCCTGCGCGGCCAGCACGGCGTCCAGGCTGGCATCGGGCAGCGGGATCTCTTCCGCGCTCCCCGGCACCGAACGCACCGCGGGCATCGCCCGCTGCAGCTCGGCCAGCATCTGCGGGTCGGGCTCCACCGCGCTCACCTTGGCGCCCAGGCCGGCCAGCGTCGCGGTCAGCTTGCCGGTGCCGGCGCCGATGTCCGCGACCCGGACCGGCTGACGGTCCCCGACCGGCTCGAGCGCCCACCGGACCGCGGCCTCGGCGTAGCCGGGGCGGTGCTCGGCGTAGGCGGCCGCGGCCGCTCCGAACGACGAACCGTGCAGCAGCCTGTCGGCCGCCTCGGCCTCGCTCTCCGATCGGTTCTGGCTGCCCGGGGCGGTCTGCTCGCTCACCCAAGCGAGCTTATTCGGCCGGGCGCCGGGCGTCGTAGGCGGCCCGGGCGGCGTCGATCTCGTTCAGGTGGCTGTCCGCCCAGGCGACCAGCTGGCCGATGGTGTCGAGCAGGGTGCGCCCCATGGGGGTGAGCGCGTATTCGACCCGCGGCGGGATGACCGGGTGGATGGTCCTGGTCACGATGCCGTCCCGCTCCAGCCCGCGCAGCGTCACGGTGAGCATCCTGGCGGTGATGCCGTCGACGCCGCGGTGCAGCTCGGTGAACCGCATCGTGCCCCGCCCCAGCAGGTCGATCACGTACATCGACCACTTGTCGCCGACGCGCTGGAGTACCGCCCGCGCGCGGCAGCTCGCTGGCTCGCCGGTCGGCCCCGGTTCGCCGTCCCCCGCCGGATCGCATGCCGCCACAGGCGGCTCGCGCTCCGGGTCGGCTGGCCCGGCTTCCACGACATTCCCTCCCTGGTATCACACCAGGTTACCGCTCTGAGCTGGGATTCCCTAGTGCTTGACGCTTCAAACAATATACACTTACTATAAGGAAGTAACACACGCGAGTAAAGTCGCGTACAACTAAGAACCTTCTACCTGGAGGAAATATGGCCGAGACAGTCGTGGAGATTCCCGGCTACGTCGCCGGGACGTGGACGATAGACCCCGTGCACTCCGAGGTGTCCTTCGTCGTCAGGCACATGATGGTGAGCAAGGTCCGCGGCCGCTTCGACAAGTTCGAAGGGACCATCGTCACCGCGCCGGACCCGCTGCAGTCCAGCGTCACCGCCACCGTCGAGCTGAGCTCGGTGAACACCGGCGAGCCCAACCGGGACAACCACATCCGCAGCGCCGACTTCTTCGAGGTCGAGTCGCACCCCCATCTGACGTTCCGCTCCACCGGAGTGCGTCCCGACGGCGACGACTTCCTCCTCGACGGCGATCTCACTATCCGCGGCACCACCAAGCCCGTCACGCTCAAGCTCGAGGTGAACGGCTTCGGTCCGGACCCCTTCGGCGGGACCCGGGCGGGCTTCTCGGCCAGCGGCGAGATCAACCGGCACGACTTCGGTGTCAGCTACAACGGCCCGATCCCCGGTGGCGGCGTCGCCGTCAGCGAGAAGGTCTCGATCACCATCGAGGCCGAAGGCGTCCTCAACAAGCCCGAGTAAGGCAAGGCCCAGCGCGGGCCGGGGACCGTTGGCCGGCCCCGGCCCGCGTTTTTCATGGGGCCGAACGGCCTGGGTATCCGCCCCGGCTCAGCCGCCGGTGCCGTGCTTGACCAGGTAGTCGAGGTAGAGCGGGCGCAGCGCCTCGGCCACGTCGCCTTCCCCTGAGTCGATCGCGTCGTCGAGCAGCACGGAGAGATGGGTGACGTCCCGCCCGGCCTCGTCCGCATGCCCCTCGGAGGCTTCGGCCGCCGGGATGGCGCGCAGCAGCTGCCAGAGAAACTCCACGTCGACGTGGTGCAGCGCCCGGCGTACGGCGAGGTCATGCAGTTCACGCGAGGAAAGCGCGTCCAGTTCGTCACGGGTCACCCGTGGACTCTATCGCCTGCCCCCCGCATCGCCTGCCCCCCGCATCGCCTGCCCCCCGCATCGCCTGCCCCCCGCATCGCCTGCCCCCCGCATCGCCTGCTCCCGCATCGCCTGCTCCCGGACGGCCGGCACCCCTGCGCTGCCCGATTATCCGTTTAGTTCACTAGCGTGCGAGATTGTGAACTCTGACCGCGACGACAGTGGCCATTTGGGTGTTCAGTTCGGATCGCCCGACAGTGTCGCTGCTATTTCGCACGCCGATGTGTCCCAGGGTGCGCCGATTGTTCAATGGTGCCGCATTGACGGCACGTCCCGGTCGCCGGGCGGCCTGGGCGGGGCCGACCGGAAGCCTGCCCCTGTGACGTGTGATGTCTTGTGAAAACGTTGGTACTTGAGTAATGTGACGCCTGTAAGTCATCGGTGAAAACGAGCCTTGAGTGCACGATGAGGCCAGCCGCGGTCGCAGTGCCGAAATCGGTTGCAGCCGGGTCGAACACGGTCCTAGCTGTCCATATCAGGATTCCTCCGTTAAAGAATAGATAACGGTTTTGCACACGATTGACGGTCGTTTGCGCCGGTTGTTAGATTCCGTCGGAAAGCGTCTCGTATCGCGGGATGGTCACATTGGCGTGACCGGCAGGGCCTGGGGGACGGACCAGGACTGGCGGCACGCGTGAGCGAGAAGGATCGTACATGCGCACTCCCTGGTCAGAACGGGGATCCTCGACGAGATCCGGCCGCGGGTCACCGCTCGGAGGCAGGCGGAAGTGGCGGTTGCTGCTGGTACCCGCGATGGGTATCGCGGTCGTCTGCCAGCTGAGCCTGACGGGCACGGCGGGGGCGGCGACCGCCGCGACCGCCGCGGCCACCGCCAAGACCGTCGCTGCCGGCGCCGTCGCGCCCAACGCGGCCAACGAGCTCGACTGCAACGGCTGGAGCAAGACTTACGCCACGGTCAGGAAACTCGCCGGCGCCACATGCGTCGACCCGGTCACCGTCAAGAACGGGAAGCGCTTCCGTTTCGAGGACAACGATCATTACATCGGGCACGACGAGCCGAGCGTCAAGTTCATCTCGAGTTCGCGCGGCTCAGGCAACACGATGAGCTACCTGACGAAGATGCCAGTGGACCCGCGCCAGTCCCCGACCCCGTCCGGCAGCGTCACGAACTACGGTCAACTGTCCGTCGCGCCCTGGTTCGGCTTGCCGATGTGCGACCCGAAGTCCTACCCGCTGAACGGCTGCACCCCGGACAGCGACGCCAACACCGGCCTGGGAGCGCCGACCGACGCGGGCTCCGCGTTCATGGAGCTCCAGTTCTACCCGCCGGGTTACACCCCGTTCGTCAACAGCGAGAGCTGCAGCCCGACCAAGTGGTGCGCGGCGCTCACCATCGACAGCCTCGAGTGCTCGTTCAACTTCGCCACCTGCAACAACAACTGCATCGAGCCGGTCAACTTCGCGTTCCTGCAGACCAACGGCGTCCCGGCCGGTCCGCCGAGCCCGCAGCTCGCGGACGTCAGCACCTTGCTCCCCAACGGCCACACGCTGATGATCAACGGCGGTGACACGCTCGCCGTCTCCATCTCGGATCCCGCGAAGGGGTTCACCACGACAGTCCGAGATTTGACCACCCATCAGACCGGGACCATGACCGCCAGCGCGGCGAACGGCTTCATGAACACCAACATCGCCGACTGCTCGGGCACCCCGTTCAACTTCCACGCGGAGTACAGCACCGCCAAGCAGCAGAACCAGGTGCCGTGGGCCGCGCTCGAGGGCGGCGTGCTGATGCAGCAGGAGATCGGCCACTCCGAGGTCTGCAACTCGCTGACGAACAAGGACCCGTTCAACGCGTCCTTCGCCGATGGCCAGAGCTACAGCGACCCGAACGTCTTCGACACCTGCGTGGGCGGATCCGAAGGCCCGGGCAAGACGGGCGAGGGCCCGTGCGACCCGACCACGGGCATCTGCCAGAACGCGTCGACCCAAGGGCCGAACGGGCCGGTGGCCTGTCCGACCAACGACTCCACCAGCGGCGCGAACTGCGAGTTCGCCGACGGTTACTGCTTCCAGAAGGGCGCAAGGACCGCGACGGTCAACGGTGTCCCGACGACCGAATTCTCGGCTGCGAACCAGTGCTTCGCCGACCGGTTCCAGAACGGTGACCTGGACTTCGACGGACTGCCTTACCAGGGGTCCGCGTGGCCGAACGGAAGCAGGAACCATCCGTCGGCGTACGAGTACGCCGGGCCGTTCCAGGCCAGCGGGAAGCCGTACCCGCAGATCCAGTTCGAGACCAACGTCGGCGCGTCGGAGATCCTCTGCGACACCACGACGGGCGCCGGCTGCACCGTCAAGCCGCAGGGATCGAACTTCTACCCGTTCTGGTCGCTCACCCCGCAGCGCTCCGCACTCGGGTCACATCAGACCTCGTGCTTCTGGAGCTTCGGGAACGTGCTGCCGAGGACTATCAAGACCTTCGGCAAGGACGCCCAGTACGGCACGCCCAACGTGGCCAGGTTCGCCGGCACGAGCACCAGCGCGGTCCAGCCCAATCCCCAGTTCAGCGGGGTCTGTGCCGGTCCCATCTGATTACCGGCCCGACCGGGAGTTAACGACCGGGGTGCCCCGCCAGCCAGGCGGGGCACCCCGTTGCCGTTCGGCCTCTTGTCGCATTCCTGGGATTACCGCCCGCCCGCTGGCTTGTTGGCGTACGTCCAATTCCGCTAGTTCGCGAATAGTTCGCAGCATCATAGCGCTGGCCTAAACCCCAAATAGGTATAAATCCCATCTTAGCCGTTCACAATTCTCAGAGGTACCTTCAATGAGTGACAAAGTACAGGTCGCTCTTTGTGGCTTATTGACGACTGTTTGCACGATTGTTAGATTCCGGTGCAAAGCGTCTCGTATCGCGGGACGGTCACACTGGCGTGACCGCCAGGCCTGAATATGCACCGGGACGGGCGGCCGCGCATGAGCGGAAGGGATCGCCATGCGCTCTCCCTGGTCACCAAGGAGAACTTCAACAAGATCCGGACGGGGGTCACTACCGGCAGGAGGGCGGGGGCGGGGGTGGCGGCTGCTGCTGGTGCCGGCGATGGCCGCCGCGGTGATCTGCCAGCTCAGCCTCACCGGCTCGGCCGGGGCGTCAACCTCCGCGGCCACCGCGAAGACCGCGACCACCGTGGCGACGGGCGCCGTCGCGCCCAACTCGGCCAACGAGCTCGACTGCAACGGCTGGAGCCCCAAGTACCAGGCGGTAGGGAAAGAGGCCGGCGCCTTGTGTACCGACCCAATCAAGATCCTCAATGGCAAGGCCACCCGGTTCGCCGATAACGGCTGGTACGTCGGTCACGACGAACCGAGCGTGAAGTTCATCTCTAGCCGGTCCGGCTCGGGCAACACGATGATCTACGTGATGAAGCTGCCCCGGGACCCCAAGGCGGCCCCCACCGCGAACGGCAGCGTGGTCGATTACGCGCAGTTGTCCCCGGCTCCCTGGTTCGGCTTGCCGATCTGCGACCCGAAGTCCTACCCGCAGAACCCGTGCAAGCCGGACAGCGATACCAACTCCGGTACGATCACCGACCCGAACGCGGCGGGCTCGGCGTTCATGGAGTTGCAGTTCTACCCGCCGGGCTTCACCCCGGCGTGGACCGACAACATCAGCTGCAACGCGACCAAGTGGTGCGCGGCCATGACCATCGACAGCCTCGCGTGCACCTTCGGCTTCGCAACCTGCAACAACAACTGCATCGAGCCGGTCAACTTCGCCTACATGCAGACCAACGGCGTCCCGGCCGGCCCGCCGAGCCCGCAACTCGCTAACGTGAGCACGTTCACCCCGAACCGCCATACATTGATGTTCCACTCCGGTGACGTGCTCGTGGCCTCCATCTCGGACCCGCCCCAGGGATTCACCGCAGTGATCCGAGATCTGACCACTCATCAGACCGGGTTCATGACCGCCAGCGCGGCGAACGGCTTCATGAACACCAACATCGCCGACTGCTCGGGCACCCCGTTCACCTTCCACGCGGAGTACAGCACGGCTAAGCAGCAGAACCAGGTTCCCTGGGCCGCGCTCGAGGGCGGCGTGCTGATGCAGCAGGAGATCGGCCACGGCGAGGTCTGCAACTCGGTGACGAATAAGCAGCCGACCGTCAACCCCGCGGGAGCCACCGGCTACACCGACCCAGATGTCTTCCAGACCTGCGTCGGTGGCTCGGAAGGCCCGAACGCGACCGGTGAGGGCCCGTGTACGCCGACCGCTTGCCAGAACGCGACGACCCAGGGCCCGAACGGTCCGGTCGCCTGTCCGACTAACAACCCGGCTAGCGGTGCGCTCTGCGAGTTCAGCGACGGTTACTGCTTCCCGAAGGGAACGCGGACCGCGTTCATCAACGGCTCGCCGGTCACTGAGGTATCACGGGCCGCCGAGTGCAACCAGGAACGGACCCAGAACGGTGACCTGGACTACGACGGCCAGGCCTACCTGCCGGACTGGCCGAACGGCAGCCGGAACTTCCCCACCTCATTCCAGTACGTCGGGCCGTTCCAAGCCAACGGGCGGCCGTATCCGCAGATCCAGTTCGAGACCGACGCGGCCGGCTCGGAGAACTTGTGCAACACGATGACCGGGGTGGGCTGCACCGCCCCGCCGATCAGTGCGAAGTTCTACCCGTTCTGGTCGCTCAGCCCGCAGTTCAGCGCGCTCGGCACGCGCGCGACCAAGTGCGTATGGAACTTCGGGAACGACCAGCCGAACACCTTCATGGACTTCGGGAGGGACGCCCAGTACGGCACACCTAACCTGGCCCGCTACGGTGGCACGCTCATCAGCGCGGTCCAGGCCAACCCGCAGTTCTCTGACGGCTGCAAGCTCTAGCCGCTAGCAGCCCGGAAGGTCAATACCGGGGTGCCCCTGGCAGGGGGCACCCCGGTCATGCCTCAGCCGCGCAGGCCAGCGGACACGGCCTCCGCGACCGCACGGACCCCCGGGTGCGCGGGCAGGTCGTCGAGCAGTACCGGTCGGCCGTCGGCCCCGGTCAGCGGGATCCGCCAGTTGGGGTACTCGTCCACCGTGCCCGGCATGTTCTGCGGCCGCCGCTCGCCCGCGGCGTCGGCCAGCGACACGCCGACCAGCACGGCGGGTGTCCGGGCCAGGAAGCCGTAGAGCGCGACCGTGAACTCCTCTGGCGACGGCGCGCCTGCGCCCGCGAGGAGGCCCCTGCCGGCCAGCATCGCCAGCCACCTCGTCAGCTCCGCCTGCGCGGCGGCCCGCTCCTCGGCCTCCGGCCGGGTCAGCAGGCCCAGTCCGGCCCGGATGGTGACCTGCTCGCCGGTGAGGAACGCCGCGGCCGGCGGCATGTCGTGCGTGCCGACCGTGGCCAGGCAGCCGCGGCGCCATCCGCCCGGCCTGCGCGGGGTGCCGTCCGCCCGCCGTTCGAACCACAGCATGGAGGTGCCGAGGATCCGGCGCTCGGCCAGGAACTTCCGCAGCCAGGGTTCCACCGTGCCGAGATCCTCGCCGATCGCCAGCGCTCCCGCGCGCGCCACCTCGGTGGCCAGCACGCCGCCCGTCAGCTCGTGGTCGTACCGCACGTAGGTCCCGAGATCCGGTGACATCCCGGCCGGTATCCACCACAGCCTGGCCAGCCCCATGACGTGGTCCACCCGCAGGCCGCCCGCGCCCCGCGTGCACGCGGCGATCAGCTCGGCCAGCGGACGGCCCGCCTGGGCGGCGAGCCAGCCCGGATGCCATGGCGGCAGCGTCCAGTTCTGGCCGCGCTGGTTGAACTCGTCCGGCGGCGCGCCTACGCTGATGCCCGGCACGATCACGTCCTGGCGGGCCCAGGCGTCGGCGCCGCCGGGATGCGCGCCGACCGCCAGGTCGGTGATCACCCCGATGCTCATGCCGGCCCGCCTGGCCGCTTGCTGCGCCGCGGCCACCTGCTCCGCAGTCAGCCACTGCAGCCACTGGTGGAACGCGATCCGGTCGGCCAGCTGTCCCTTAAGCTCGGTGACCTCGGCCGAGCCGGGGTCGGCCAGCGCCGCGGGCCAGCAGCGCCAGTCGGGGCCATGCACCTCGGCGAGGGCGCACCACATCGCCCAGTCGCCGATGGCCCGGCGGTCACGGGCCAGGAACGCGTCCAGTTCGGCCCGGCGGCTCGCGGTCAGCGGCACCGTGCGGATCAGCTCGGCCGCGGCGCGCTTGGCGCCCCAGACCGCGTCCCGGTCGATCAGCGCCGCGGTGCCGCTGGCGGCCCGCAGCGGCGCGGCCAGCGCCTCCACCCGGGCCCGGTCGCCGGCGCTCAGCCCCTGGTATTCGGGGATGTCCTCGATCCGCAGGTAGAGCGGGCTGATCTGGCGGCGGCTCATCGGCAGGTAGGGGGACGGGCTGATCGGCGGCTGCGGCTCGGCCGCGTGCAACGGGTTGACCAGCACGAAGTCCGCGCCCAGGTCGCCGGCACTCCAGGTGGCGAGGTCGGCCAGGTCGTGCAGGTCGCCGTGGCCCCAGGACGCGCGTGAGCGCACCGAGTACAGCTGCGCGGCGAAGCCCCAGGAACGGCGGGCCGGGAACGGCGCCACCGCGTCGCCCGCCAGGCCAGGCGGGCGAGCCGGCGGCTCATGGTCGCCTAGGGCCGAGAGGACCGCCGTCAGCGTCTCGTCCGGCACCTCGACGCGCTGGCCCCGCCAGTTCTGGTATGAGACCGCCACCCCGTGCGCCTGCGCCCGGCGCGTGAGCCTTGTCCGTCCTGTCACCGCACCAGTCTGCCCGACCGGGCTGCGCCTGCGACCAGGATCCAACCGAAGGGCGGTCATCGCAGTCTTAAAGGGCATTAGGACCCCGCAAACAGCGGAATCCCTTCCCACAACGGGACGATCATCATGAAGTACCTCTCCACCATCCCGAAGACCGCCCGCCGGGTCACCGCGGTAATCGCCGCCGCCTCCGTCGCCGGGCTGATCGCCACCACCGCCGCCTTCGCGGCCAGTTCGTCGGGCGCCGCGCCGGCGGCGGACACCACGCGCGCCGCCCCGGCCACGGTCCGCTCCTGCACGGCGAGTGACCTCGGCGCCTGGGTCGCGGTCACCCAGGTGAACGGCACCGCCGGGAGCAGCTATTGGCCGCTGCAGTTCACCAACCTGAGCCGGCACGCCTGCGCGATGCGCGGCTTCCCCGGGGTCTCCGCCATCGGCCGTAGCGGCCACCAACTCGGCAGCCCGGCAAGCTGGAATCACGTAATCCCGGTCCGGACCGTGGTGCTGGCTCCGGGCGCGACCGCGCACACGATCCTGCGGTATGGCGACGTCACAGTGACCACCGCGCCCGGATGCCATCCGACCTTCGGCACGTTCGAGCTGCGCATCTACCCGCCAGGTCAGCGCGGCGCGACCTATGCCGCCTTCGACCTGCAGGCCTGTTCGCACGCCGGGCCCATCTACCTGGGCGTCGGGCCGATCCAGCCCGGTGTGGGCACGATCAACGGCTAACCTGGCCGGCTACCGCCCCTAGCCGGGCGGTAGCCCGCGCCTTACGAAGCGATCGGCTCCAGCACGAACACCGGGATCTCACGCGTGGTGCGCTGCTGATATTCCGCGTAGGGCGGGTACGCGGCAACCGCCCGCTTCCACCATTCGGCCCGCTCATCCCCGCTGACCTCCCGGGCGATCATGTCCTGCCGGCGCGGGCCGTCCTGGAGTTCCACCCGCGGGTTCGCGCGGACGTTGTAGTACCACACCGGGTGGGCCGGCGCGCCGCCCTTGGACGCCACCATGGCGTACCGGCCGTCGTGCTCCACCCGCATCACCGGCGTCTTGCGCACCTTGCCGCTGCTGGCGCCGAGGTTGGTCACGATCACCACCGGCAGGCCAGTGTCCCGCAGCGTGGTGCCCTGGGTTCCGCCCGAACTCTCGTACAGCTCGACCTGATCGCGCACCCACGCCTGCGCGCTCGGCTCGTATTCTCCGTCAACTGGCATACCGGACAGTCAACACCAGGCGCCCGCCGCACCGCGTCCCGGGGCGGCGGCTTACGACGGCGGCCGTACCCGCGCCGTAACGGCGGCTGCCGACGTTCCTGCGGCGGCTTGGGGACTATCTATGTCGGGACGGGCGGATTCGAACCGCCGTTCTCCTGACCCCCAGTCAGGCGCCTTAACCAAGCTGGGCCACGTCCCGCCGCGCCACCATGTCGCTTCCGGTAGCACTTGCCCTCCGGGTACCCGGCAGGCTCAGTTAGCTTAGCGCAACCGCGGCGCCGTCCGGAACGAAGCCGGATCGAACCGGCCGCGCCGCGCCGTCGTGGATGCGTGCTTGCCGCCGGAACGGGAAGTTACGCTGTGCCGGGCATGGTGCGGATGCTGTGCCCGTTGTACTTGCGACAGCCGCACTCGCACCGAAGGGGCCGGGCCGTTGGGAGCACTGAGGACGCGCCGCTCAGCCTCCTCCGACGCCAGCTACCCGGGCGAGGGTCCGACCCGGCCGATGCGGACCCGGCGGCGGTTCAGGATCGCGTTGCGGATCGCCAAGGTGCTCCTCACCATCGTCGTGCTGCTGGCGGTCGCCATCGGCTTGCTCTTCGTGCTGACCCCGTCGGCTGGCCAGGCCACCGCGCTAGCCCGGGCCCAGGCGCGGGAGCGGCACATCGCCTACCCGGGCCCGCCGGTTCCGGCCGATTTCGCGCAGGCCCTGATCGCGACCGAGGACCACAGGTTCAACACCGATCCCGGGGTGGACCCGCTGGCCATGGGCCGGGTGGTGATCTCCTGGATCATCGGCCGCGAGGACCAGGGCGGCAGCACCATCGACCAGCAGCTGGCGAAGAACCTGTACACGGGCGGCCACAGCGGCTTCACCGAGGATCTGGAGCAGCTGGCCATCGCGGTCAAGCTCAACCAGACCTACAGCCGGGCAGAGATCCTGCGCATGTACGCCGAAGTCGCCTACTACGGCCACGGCTACTACGGCCTGGACGCCGCCAGCTGCGGTTACTTCGGCCGGCCGCCGGATCGGCTGACGCTGGTGCAGGCGGCCATGCTCGCCGGGGTGGTGAACGCGCCCAGTTACGACGACCCGCTGGCGTACCCGCGGCAGGCCAGGACCCGGCTGGTGCACGTCCTCGGCCGGATGGCCGCGGTGGGGTACCTGACGCAGACGCAGGAGACCGTGGCGCTCAACGCGTCCCTCGGCCTGCCCGCCGTCCGCGGCTGCGCCTGATCAGCGGCCCGAGATCTCCGGCTCCAGTTGCTCAGGGATCGGCGCGTCGTCCCCCTGCAGGAACACCCAGCGCCGGTAGCAGTACAACCGGAAGATGGTCGCCACGCCGATGCCAATGATGTTCGACACGTTGTAGGAGAGCCGGTCGTCCAGCCCGAGTCCGTACCGCACGGCCGCGACGCAGCCGAGCTGGATGAGCAGCCCGATGCCGTTGAAGACGAAGAACAGGACCGTCTCGCGGCCCCAGTGGCTGCCGTTCCTGTGGCGGAACGCCCAGAGCTTGTTGCCGAAGAAGGCGAACACGGTGGCCACCACAGTGGCGATCGTCACGGAGGTGAGAGGGCCGAGCCCTGCCCCGTAGTGCAGCGCGTTGGCACCGCCGAGGGTGATGAAGAAAGCGATCATGCCGACCAAGCCGAACTTGGCTACCTCGTGAATCAGCACCCTGAATCGAGCGTAGAGATCGCGCAGGAGATCCACTCGCTTCTGTCCTTTGCCCGTCCATCCCGTGGTAGATCCGACCTTACCGCGAACCCAGGTGGTGCTTCGTACCGGCCGGTAAACCGTTCGAAGAATGTCATACCCCCCAGGTACCGTGAATCAGGTGTCTCACAGTGAAGTGCTCGTCCGCGCGCGCGGCCTGACCAAGCAATTCGGGGACTTCACGGCGGTGGACGGGATCGATTTCGACCTGTACCGCGGCGAGGCATTCGGCTTCCTGGGGCCGAACGGCGCGGGCAAGTCCTCCACGATGCGGATGATCGGCTGCGTCTCGCCGCCGTCCGGCGGGGAGCTGAGCATCCTCGGCGGCAACCCGGTCCGCGACGGGTCCGCGATCCGGGCGCGGCTTGGCGTGGTCCCGCAGGAGGACACCCTCGACGTCGAGCTGACGGTCCGGGAGAATCTGCTCGTCTACGGCAGGTACTTCGGCCTGCCCCGGCGGCTCATCAGGGAGCGGACCGACGCACTGCTCGATTTCGTCCAGCTCTCTGACCGGGCCAGGGACAAGGTCGACCCGCTGTCCGGCGGCCTGAAGCGCCGCCTGACGATCGCCCGCTCGCTCATCAACGAGCCGGAGATCCTGATCCTCGACGAGCCCACCACCGGGCTTGACCCGCAGGCCAGGCACGTGGTGTGGGACCGGCTGTTCCGGCTCAAGCAGCGCGGCGTCACGCTGATCCTGACCACGCACTACATGGACGAGGCGGAGCAGTTGTGCGACAGGCTGGTGGTGATGGACCACGGCAGGTTCGCCGCCGAGGGCTCGCCCCGCGACCTGATCACCCGCTACTGCTCCCGGGAAGTGCTCGAGCTGCGCTTCGGTCCGGATCGGCACGAGCTGGCCGTTGACAAGCTCACGGACTTTCCCGCTGAACGGGCCGAGGTTCTCGCCGACCGCATCCTGCTCTACGTCACCGACGGGGACGACGCCCTGGCCGCGGTCCGCTCCACTGGCCTCGAACCGCTCACCTCGCTGGTCCGGCGCGGCACGCTGGAGGACGTGTTCCTGCGGCTGACCGGGCGCAGGCTGGAGGACTGATGGCTGTATCTGTCCGGGGGGACGACCCCCCTGGACCCCCCGATCTTGGGGGGGCTACCCGCCCCCCCAAACCCCCCTGGGCCCCCCGAAAAGGGGGGCTGTCCGTACGGGCCTTCCAGTGCTGGATGACGGTCTACCGGCGGATCTGGCGGTCCAGCATCTGGTCCAGCCTGCTCGGCCCGCTGTTCTACCTGGGCGCGATGGGGCTCGGGCTGGGCACCCTGGTGAACAGGCACGGGACGGCCAGCCTCGGCGGGGTGAGCTACCTGGCCTTCGTGGCCCCCGCCATCCTGGCCTCGGGGGCCATGAATGCCGCCATGAGCGAGGCGAGCTACCCCGTGTTCGGCTCGGTCAAGTGGAACAAGATCTACATTGCGGCGCAGGCCTCGCCGCTGCGCCCTGGCGACATCTTCCGCGGGCACCTGCTGTTCATGACGATGCGGATCGCGATGAACGCGGCCCTTGTCACGGTGTACATGTGGGCCTTCGGCGCGACCAGGTCCGCCTGGGTGGTGCTCGCCTGGCCGGCCGCGACGCTCACCGGGCTCGCCTTCGCGGCGCCGATCGCGGCCTGGGCGGTCATGGTGAAGACCGACACCACGTTCGCCTACCTGTTCCGGTTCGGCATGATGCCGCTGATGCTGTTCTCCGGCACGTTCTTCCCCTTGTCCCAGCTCCCTGCCTGGCTTCGCGTGATCGCTTACGCAACGCCGCTGTGGCATGGCGTCAACCTGTGCCGCATGCTCAGCCTTGGCGACGTCGACCTGCCCACGGCCCTCGTCAACGTTGCCTACCTGACCACCCTCGCGGCCATCGGGATCTGGGCCGGGGCCCGCACCTACCGCGGGCGCCTGTATGTCTAGCGTGACGCTGCGCGTGCTGCCGCCGACCGGGCGGCTCGCCCGGCTGCGCCGGGCGGGCGACGACGCGGGCAGCCTGCGCCTGATCGAACGGCACGCCCGGGTCTACCGTCACGCCTGGCTGGTGTTCGCGTCCGGTGTCTTCGAGCCGCTGTTCTACCTGCTGTCCGTGGGGCTCGGCCTGGGCGTGCTGGTCGGCAAGGTGCCCGGCCCCGGCGGGCACCTCATCCCGTACCGCGATTTCGTCGCGCCCGGCCTGCTCGCCGTGTCCTCGATGAACGGCGCCATGTACGACTCGACGTTCAACATCTTCTTCCGGCTGAAGTACGCCAAGCTGTACGACGCGATCCTGGCCACGCCGATGCGCCCGGCGCAGGTGGCGCTGGGCGAGATCGGCTGGGCGCTGCTCCGCGGCACCATCTACGCCGTGGCGTTCATCCTGGTCATGCTCGCGCTGGGCCTGGTGCACTCGGCCTGGGCGGTGCTGGCCGTGCCGTCCGCGGTGCTGATCGGCTTCGCCTTCGCCGCCATCGGCATGACCGGGACGACGTACATGAAGAGCTGGCAGGACTTCGACTACGTGATCCTGGCCAGCATGCCGCTCTTCCTGTTCTCGGCCACGTTCTACCCGCTCGGGATCTACCCCAGGGCGGTCCAGGTGATTGTCGAGTGCACCCCGCTGTACCAGGGCGTCGTGCTGCTGCGTGACCTGACCGTCGGCGTAGTCGGCCCCGATCTGCTGTGGCGAGCGGGCTACCTGGCCGCGCTCGGCCTGGCCGGCCTGTACGTGGCCGGACGCCGCCTCTCAAAGCTGCTCCTGGTCTGACCCCTGGCTCCGGCCGTGCTCGTGGTGCCGCGAAGCGGGAGTCGCCGCAGACAGGCGTACTGATGGGTAGGTACGCTGGACGCGATCGCCAACCTTGTGGCAGCGGCCCATCGGAAGGTTGTACTCCATGGACTTCGGCTTTGACGCCAGGACGCTCGATCTGCGCAAGCAACTGCTCACCTTCATGGACGAGCGGGTCTACCCGGCCGAGGCGGTGTACACGGAGCAGGTGGAGGCCGCGGAGGCGCAGGGCCAGATCTGGGAGCGGGTGCCGGTCACCGCGGATCTCAAGGCCGAGGCGCGCAGCCGCGGCCTGTGGAATCTCTTCCTGACCGGCAAGGCCGCCCAGGCGGTCCGCAAGCTGGACCCCTCGCTGCTGCCCGACCCGCAGCTGACCAACCTGCAGTACGCCCCGCTGGCCGAGATCACCGGGTGGAGCCCTGCGCTGGCGCCCGAGGCGATCAACTGCGCCGCTCCCGACACCGGCAACATGGAGCTGCTGGCCGAGTTCGGCTCGCCGGACCAGCAGGCCGAATGGCTCATCCCGCTGCTCGAGGGCAGGATCAGGTCCGCCTTCTGCATGACCGAACCCGATGTGGCCTCCAGCGACGCCACCAACATCGCCACCGCGGTCACCCTGGACGGCGACGGGTACGTGATCAACGGCCGCAAGTGGTGGTCGAGCGGCGCGATGAGCTCGGACTGCCGGATCTTCATCGTGATGGGGGTGACCGGCGAGCCGGGCGCCGCCGGCGACAGGAGCCACAGCCATCACTCCATGATCCTGGTGCCGCGGGATACGCCGGGGATCACGGTCAAGCGCGGCGTGAGGGTCTTTGGCTACACCGATGGGACGCACGGCGGCCACGCGGAGGTCGTCTTCGACAACGTCCGGGTGCCCCGGGAGAACCTGATCGCCGGCGAGGGCACCGGGTTCGCTATCGCGCAGGCCCGGCTCGGTCCCGGCCGTATCCACCACTGCATGCGGCAGATCGGCGCGGCCGAGCGCGCCCTTGAACTCATGTGCCGCCGGGCCGTCAGCCGGACCGCCTTCGGCAAGCCCCTGGCCGAGCAGGGTGTGATCCAGGACTGGATCGCCGAGTCCAGGGTGCGGATCGAGCAGGCGCGGCTGCTCGTGCTCAAGACCGCGTGGCTGATGGACACGGTCGGCAACAAGGGGGCGCACGCCGAGATCCAGGCGATCAAGATCGTCACCCCGGCGATGGCGCAATGGGTGATCGACCGGGCCATCCAGGCACACGGCGGCGGCGGCGTCAGCCAGGACTTCCCGCTGGCCCACCTGTGGGCCAGCGCCCGCACGCTCCGCTTCGCCGACGGTCCAGACGAGGTGCACAAGAGGTCCCTGGCCCGCCGCGAAATCCGCAGAGCCACGAGTTAAGGGACTCAGGGATAGACCTGGCGGGACCAAAGCCACTAGTTGGCGGAAAGCCGCGGGCATAAAAAGTTCACGGATAGAACAAAAGCCGCGAGCTCGAGATGTCCGACCCGAGCACCAGGCCTGTTCATGGAGAGAAGGAGTAATCCAATGACTGAGAGAATCGCGATCGTGACCGGCTCTGCCCGCGGCATCGGTGCCGCCACGGCGCGCAGGCTGGCCGAGGATGGGATGGCCGTGGCGGTTCTTGACCTGGACGAGGCCGCGTGCGCCGGCACGGTGAAGGAGATCACCGACGACGGCGGGCACGCGCTGGCGGTGGCCGCCGACGTGAGCGACCTGGCCCAGGTCCAGGCCGCGGTCGAGCGGGTGGCCGCGGAACTGGGCGAGCCGACCGTGCTGGTCAACAACGCCGGCGTGATCCGCGACAACATGCTGTACAAGATGACAGACGAGGACTGGGACACTGTCATGGACGTGCACCTGCGCGGCGCGTTCCATATGACAAGGTCCGTGCAGAAGTACATGGTCCAGCAGCAGCACGGGCGCATCGTCAACCTGTCCTCCTCGTCCGCGCTCGGCAACCGCGGCCAGCTCAACTACTCCACGGCCAAGGCCGGCCTGCAGGGCTTTACCAAGACCGTGGCACTCGAGCTCGGCCCGTTCGGGATCACCGCGAACGCGGTCGCGCCCGGCTTTATCGCCACCGACATGACCGCGGCCACCGCGGACCGCATGGGCATCGCGTTCGAGGTCTTCCAGAATGCGGCCGCGGAGCGAATAGCGGTGCGCAGGGTCGGGCATCCCAGTGATGTGGCCCATACCATCTCGTTCCTGGTCAGCGAGGGCGCGGGCTTCGTCTCCGGCCAGGTCATCTATGTAGCAGGCGGTCCCCTCTGCTAGGAGGAAGCACGGTTGACTGAATCAGAAGCAACACCGGAGGCCATCCGCGACCGGGTCCGCGCCTTCCTGGCCGGACACGATGCGGCCGAGATGGCCAAGCAGGACTTCAACAACGCCCGGTTCGACGCGGGCCTGGCCTGGGTGCACTACCCGGAAGGGCTCGGCGGCCTGGGCGTCTCCCGGGCGTTGCAGAACGTCGTCGACGCCGAGTTCGCCGCGGCCGGCGCGCCGTCCAACGACCCGGAGCGCAACGGCATCGGCCTGGGCATGGCTGCGCCGACCATCCTCGCCCACGGCAGCGACGAGCAGCAGAAACGCTGGCTGCGCAAGCTCTGGACGGCCGAGGAGATCTGGTGCCAGCTGTTCAGCGAGCCAGGCGCGGGCAGCGACCTGGCCGCGCTGGCCACCCGGGCGGTCCGCGATGGTGACGAGTGGATCGTCAGCGGGCAGAAGGTGTGGACCTCGCAGGCGCACCAGGCCCGGCGCGCGCTGCTGGTCACCAGGACCAACCCCGACCTGCCCAAGCACGCTGGGCTCACCTACTTCGCGGTGGACATGACCGCGCCCGGCGTCGAGGTCAGGCCGCTGCGCCAGCTCACCGGCGAGGCCGAGTTCAACGAGGTGTTCCTGACCGACGTGCGGATCCCCGACGCCGACCGGATCGGCCAGGTCGGCGAGGGCTGGAAGGTGGCCAACGCCACGCTGATGAGCGAGCGGGTGAGCATCGGCGCCTCCCGCGCGGCGGCGCGGGAGGGCGGCATGATCGCCTCGGCCGCGCGGACCTGGCGCTCCCGCCCCGAGCTGCGCACGCCGGGCCTGCACGACCGGATGCTGCGGCTGTGGACCGAGGCCGAGGTGGCCCGGCTGGCGGGGGAGCGGCTGCGCCAGCAGCTGGCCGCGGGCAAGCCGGGCCCGGAGGGTTCGGCCGCCAAGCTCGTCTTCGCCCGGCTCAACCAGGAGATCTCCGGCTTCGAGGTCGAACTCGCCGGGAGCGACGGGCTGCGCTACGACGACTGGACCATGCGCCGTCCCGAGCACGCCAACTTCTACGGCCGCGGCCCCGGCTACCGCTACCTGCGCGCCCGGGGCAACTCCATCGAGGGCGGGACCTCGGAGATCCTGCGCAACATCGTCGCCGAGCGGGTGCTCGGCCTGCCCGGCGAACCCCGCGTCGATAAGAACGTGCCATGGAAGGATCTACCGCGATGAGCGACGAGATCCCGGATCTCCTCTATTCAGATGCCGAACGGGCGCTGTCAGACGCCCTGGCGTCCCTGCTCGCCGACCGCGGCGGGCCGGACAAGGCGCTCGCGCGCATCGAGTCGGCGCAGACCTACGACGACAAGCTCTGGCAGGCCGTCGCCGCCGATATGGGCTGCGCCGGGCTGCTGATCCCCGAACGCGACGGCGGGGCCGGCGCGTCCTACCGTGAGGCCGCGGCCGCGGCCGAGGTGCTGGGCAGCTACGTCGCGCCGGTGCCGTTCCTCGGCAGCGCCGTCGTGGCCACCGCGGCACTGCTAAGCGTGGCCCAGGGTGTACAGGCATCCACGGGCACCCCGTTCACGCCGGCGAAGGCCGCGGCCGACCTGCTGGCCAAGATGGCGGACGGCGGCGTGACCGCGGCGCTGGCGGTCCCGTTCGCCACCGCGCCGGGATCGGGCTTCCCGGCCTCGATCCGGGTGGCCGGGCCGAGGCCCGGTGACGCCGCCACCGGCGTGGCGCGGCTGCGCGGGATGGTCTCTGGGGTCGCCGACGCGCTGCCCGCCGGCGTGCTGCTGGTCCCGGCCGACGGCGTACCGCACGGGTTCTACCTGGTCGACATGGCCGCCGAGGGCGTGGCCAAGGCGCCGGTGACCTCGCTCGACATGACCAGGCAGCTGTGCGACCTGTCGTTCGACGACGCGCCTGCCACCCTGATCGCCTCCGGGCAGGCCGCTGAGCGCGCGCTGGACGCGGCCTTGGCCGCCGGGGCCGGCATCCTGGCCGCCGAGCAGACCGGGCTGGCCCAGCGCTGCCTGGACATGACCGTCGCGTACGTGAAGGAGCGCAAGCAGTTCGCCCGGCCCGTCGGGTCGTTCCAGGGCCTCAAGCACCGGCTGGCCGACCTGTGGGTGTCGGTCACCCAGGCCCGCGCGGCGTCCAGGTACGCGGCGGCGTGCCTGGCCACCGGTTCGGCTGACGCCAAGGTCGCCGTCGCGCTGGCCCAGGCCTACTGCTCGGAGGTCGCGGTGCAGGCCGCGCAGGAGTGCGTGCAGCTGCACGGCGGCATCGGTTTCACCTGGGAGCACCCGGCGCACCTGTTCCTGAAACGGGCGAAGGCCGACTCGATCGCGTTCGGCACCGCGGACGCGCATCGCGCGGCGCTGGCCTCCCTCGTCAACCTGCCCGCCTCATGAGGGGCCACGACGAGGCGGACCTGCGGAGCCGCGTAGCCCGGCTCTCCGCCGAGCAGAAGGTCCGGCTGCTGACCGGCGCGGACTTCTGGGCCCTGTACCCCGAACCCGACGCCGGCCTGCGCCGGATCGTGACCTCCGACGGCCCGGCCGGGGTCCGCGGCGAGACCTGGGACGAGCGGGACACCTCGGCGAACGTGCCGTCGCCGACCGCGCTGGCCGCCACCTGGGACTGCGACCGGGTGACGGCGATCGGCAGGCTGCTGGCCGCCGAGGCGCGGCGCAAGGGCGTGGACGTGCTGCTCGCCCCGACGGTGAACCTGCACCGGACCCCGTACGGCGGCAGGCACTTCGAGTGCTTCTCCGAGGACCCGCTGCTTACCGCGCGGATCGGGGTCGCCTACGTGCGCGGCCTGCAGGGCCAGGGGGTCGGCGCCACGGTCAAGCACTTCGTCTGCAACGACTCGGAGACCGAGCGGATGTCCGTGGACGTCCGGATCGACGAGCGGACGCTGCGCGAGCTCTACCTGGCGCCGTTCGAGGCCATCGTGCGCGAGGCGGGTGCCTGGGCGGTGATGGCCTCCTACAACGGCGTCAACGGGTCGACGATGACGGAAAGCCCGCTACTGCGCTCCATCCTGCACGACGAGTGGGGCTACGACGGCCTGGTCATGTCGGACTGGACGGCCACCAGGTCCACCGAAGCGGCCGCCCGGGCCGCGCTGGACCTGGCCATGCCGGGCCCGGCGGAACGGTTCGGCCCGTGGGGCGACGCCCTGCTGGCGGCGGTCCTGGCCGGGCAGGTCGACGAGGCCCTCCTCGACGACAAGGTGCTCCGCATCCTGCGGCTGGCCGCCAGGGTCGGCGGCCTTGACGGCGCCGTTCCGGTCACGCCGGCGCCGGTGGACGTTCCCCGCGAGCTGCGCGCGGCCGCCGCGGCCAGCTTCGTGCTGGCCCGCAACGAGCGCTCCCTGCTCCCGCTGGACCGCGCCGGGCGGGACGGTTCCGGGCTGGGCCGGGTCGCCCTCATCGGCCCGAACGCCGAGATCGCCCGGACGCTCGGCGGCGGGAGCGCCACCGTTTACCCGCCGTACACGGTGTCCCCGCTCGACGGGCTGCGCGCCGCGGGGCTCGACGTGGCGTTCGCGCCGGGAACCCTCGGCCACCTGCGGCCCGCGCCGGCCCGCGCGCCCTGGCTGCTGCGGCCCGACCCCCCCGACCTTCCCGGGGAGGCCCGGGGGGGTCGTCCCCCCCGGAGCCAGCAGGGCCCCGGGGCGGACGTACGGTTCTTCTCGCCCTCCGGCGAGGTCATCGGCTCGGAGCAGCGCGACGCCGCCGTGTTCCGGTGGATGAACGGGTTCGCCGCGATCGGCGCCCCCGAACAGATCGACCGGCTGGAGGTCAGCTGCCTGATCCGGGCCACCGAGGCCGGCACCTACCAGCTCGGCGTCACCGGCATCGGCCGGTTCCGCCTGCTCGCCGACGAGGTCGTGGTCTTCGACGAGACGCTTACCGTGCGCAAGGGCGCGGACGTAGGCGAGACGCTGATGGCCCCGCCGGTGCGGCTGGCCCCGCTCGACCTGGCCGCCGGCCAGTCGGTCACCGTCCGGCTCGAGCACGACGTGCACACCTCGCCGATGGCGGGCTTCGGCACGTTCTTCCAGCTCCTCCTCGAGGCGCCGCACGGCACCGACGACGAGGAGATGGAAGCCGCGGTCGCCCTGGCGGCCGGCAGCGATGTGGCCGTGGTCGTGGTCGGCACCACGGCCGAGGTGGAGAGCGAGGGCTTCGACCGCGCGTCGCTCGCGCTGCCAGGACGCCAGGACGAACTGGTCCGCAAGGTGGCGGCGGCCAGCCCGCGGACCGTCGTGGTGGTCAACTCCGGCGCCCCGGTCCTGCTGCCCTGGGCCGATGAGGTGGCCGCGATCCTGCTGACCTGGTTCGGCGGGCAGGAGTTCGGCAACGCCCTGGCCGACGTCCTGCTCGGCGAGGCCGAACCGGGCGGGCGGCTGCCCACCACCTGGCCCGCGAGCGAGGATGGCCTGCCATCCGCCAAACCGGACCACGGCGCGCTCAGCTACGCCGAGGGCCTGTTCATCGGCTACCGCGGCTTCGACCGCGACGGGCGCGAGCCGTTGTTCCCGTTCGGCCACGGCAGCGGCTATACCACCTGGTCCTACGAGTCGATCACCGTGGATTGCGACGAGGCGAACCCGGCGGGCGCCCTGCTGGCTCCGGGGGGGACGACCCCCCCGAACCCCCCCGGAAAACCGGGGATCGCGGTGTGCGTGGAGGTGCGGAACACCGGCTCCCGGCCGGGCCGGGAGATCGTCCAGGTCTACGCGTCGCGCCCGGACTCGGCGGTCGAGCGTCCGGCCAGGTGGCTGGCCGGCTTCGCCGCCGTGGACGCGGACCCCGGCGAGACGGTGAACGTCGGGATCCTGCTTCCCGAACGCGTCTTCCAGCACTGGGCCGACGGCGGCTGGACGCTCGAGGCGGGCACCTTCGCGTTCGAGGCGGGCTCGTCCTCGGCGTCCCTCCCGCTCACCGGCAGCGTCACGCTCAAGTAGGGATGCGGCTCACCGCCCGGCGGCAACTTCCGGCCGCCGAGGTACGCGTGCTGCCCGGCTGAGCTTCAGCGCAGCCGGCCGGCCGCGTTGAGGTCGTCGAACAGCAACTGGTCGACCGGGGGCACTCGCGAGCGGTCGGCGTAGCCGAACCAGGCCAGCTCGTCGATCTCGCTGCTGGCGGTCAGCGTGCCGGAGTACTCCGCGGTGTAGCAGCTCATCCGTACCACCGTGCCGTCCGGGTGATCCGCCTGGTAGGTGCCCGCGTGCCTGACCGTCCCCGGCCGCAGCGCGACGGTGAGCTCCTCGGCGATCTCGCGCAGCAGGGTCTGCAGGTCGTTCTCGGCGCCCTCGCGCTTCCCGCCGGGGACGTAGAAGACGTCCTTGCCGCGCGGGCGCGCGCACAAGATCCTGCTATTCCGCAGGTGGACCCACGCCACTGTGTCGATCACGGCCGCACCTCCCGGGCAACCCTACGCGAACGCGGCTGACGAGGCGATCGTCCGCGACATCTCCAGGTAACGTCCCCCGCACTCGTTACCGGCCGCGTAACAACCGAGAAATACTCCCGAAACCCGCGCATGGGACACATGCCTTGCAGGAATACGGAGCGGCCGGGGTGGAGTCCAGCGCAGACGTTGGACCCCGAAGGCCCGAGCCCCCCTGGAGGCACAGTGAATCCATATCCCCTCTGGCTTAACGCCGGGGATAACTCATGGCAGATGACCGCTGCCACGCTGGTCGGGCTGATGTCGATCCCGGCCCTGGCCGTGCTGTACGGCGGCCTCGTCCAGAGGAAATGGGCGATCAACACCGTGATGATGGTGTTCACCACCTTCGGCCTGGTCCTGATCGTCTGGGTGCTGTGGGGCTACAAGCTGGGCTTCGGCACGCCGCTGGTCAGCACGTTCCTCGGTGATCCGAGGACGGTCCTCGGGCACAGCGCCCTGCAGGGACAGGCCAACATCCCGCTGCTGAACGGCCTGATGCCGAGCTTCCGCATCCCGGCGGGGTCGGTGATCTACTTCCAGTTCGTATTCGCGGCCATCACTCCGATCTTGTTCATCGGCAGCGTGATCGGCCGGATCAGCTTCAAGGTCTGGCTGGTCTTCGTGCCGCTGTGGATCACGTTCGCGTACTGCGTGAACGCGTTCCTGCTCTGGGGCGGCGGCTTCTGGGCCGGCAAGGGCGCTCTGGACTTCTCCGGCGGCTACGTCATCCACCTGGCCGCCGGCACGTCTGGCTTCGTCGCCGCCGCGGTGATCGGGCCCAGGCTCAAGCGCGACCGCGAGCGCGCCATCCCGAACAACCTGCTGTTCGTCGCGGTCGGCGCCGGGATCCTGTGGCTCGGCTGGAACGGCTTCAACGGCGGCGACCCGTACTTCGCCGGCGCGGATGCCGCCGCCGCGATCGTCAACACCAACCTCGCCACCGCGGTGGCCATGCTGACCTGGATCGTCATGGACATGGCGTTCAGCAGCGAGAAGAAGCCCGCGTTCCTGGGCGCCCTGAACGGCATGATCTGCGGCCTGGTCGGCATCACCCCGGCGGCTGGTTACGTCAACGGTTTCGGCGCCATCGTCATCGGCCTGGTCTGCTCGGCCATCGTCTGGGTGGCTTGGTACTACCTGCCGAAGTACGTGTGGCCGTTCAACAAGGTCGACGACGCGCTCGGGGTGGTGTACACGCACGGCTTCGCCGGGCTCCTGGGCGGGCTGCTGGTCGGCCTGCTCGCCGACCCGAACATGATCGTGTACCTGGGCCTCGGCAAGAACCCGTCGATCAGCGGCACGGGCTTGTTCTACGGCCACCCGCACCAGCTGCTAGTCCAGCTCGAGGCCGCGCTCACCATCATCGTCTGGGATGCGGTAGTCACCTTCGTCATCCTCATGGTCATCAAGCACGTGTTCAGGATGAAGCTCAGGCTCCCGGACGAGGTGCTGGAGATCGGCGACGTCGCGGTGCACGGCGAGGAGGCGTACCCGTCCGACGAGATGATCGGCGTGGGCGCCGCTTCCCGGGCCGACGAGGCCGCGGCCGCGTCGCCCGACGGCAAGGTGCCAGAGAGGGCGGCCAAGTCGGCCCGCGACGAGGCCTAGCCTGCCCCGCTCCCAGGCCCGCGCCCGGGTATCCCGCGAAGGATGCCCGGGCGCGGTCCGCGGCTGGGCCCGGTACGGGTCAGTGCCCGCGGAAAGCCTCCTCCAGCCACCAGGAGCCGTGCGTGGACGTGACTTTGGCGTCGATGAGCAGAGGGCGCTCGCGAGGGCCGTCCAGCCAGCGGCGCACCGGCGCCAGGTCCGCCGCGTCGCGCACCGTCATCCCCTCGAACCCGAACCCGCGGCCGATCGCGGCGATGTCGGCCGGCGGGAACCGGACGATGTCGAGCGGATCACCGTCCGGCCCGAAGTGGTGTACCTCCGCGCCGTACGCCTCGTCGTCGTAGACGACCACCACCATCGGCAGCCCCAGCCGCGCGACGGTCTCCAGCTCGCTGACGCCCATCAGCGCGCCGCCGTCGCCGAGCGCGGCCACCGCCAGCCGGTCCGGCCGGGCGATCGCGGCCCCGATGGCCGTGGCCAGGCCGAGCCCGATCGACTGGAACGCCTGCGTGAAGCAGAAGGCCGCCTCGTCGGGAACGGACAGGAACATGCTCGGGTAGCCCATGAAGTTGCCCGAATCCACCGCGACGGTCCGCTCCGCGGGCAGCAGGTCGTCCAGCGCGATGGACAGCGTGCGCGGGTCGATCCGCTCCCCGTCGCTCTCGTCCTTGTACGCCACGTCCCGCCAGCGCCCCTGACCGGCGATCCGGGCCTGCACCTCCGCGGACCGGTACCCCGCCGCGCTGGGTGATCCGCTGGGCGACCCGCCGAGCGCGTCCGCGACGGCCCGCGCCGTCTCGGCCACGTCCCCGGGCACCCCGAGGTGCACCGGCCGGTGCGTGCCGATCGCAGCCGGGTCATCGTCCACCTGCACCAGCGTGGCCCGGGGCGGGATCAGCTTGCCGTGCCGTGTCGTCCACATGTTGAGCGAGCAGCCCCAGCCCACGATGACATCGGCATCGCCGATCAGCTCGGCCGCCAGCGGCGTGGCGAACCCGCCGCTCACGTCCAGGTTCCACGGGCTGCCGCGGAACAGCCCCTTGGCTACCGCGGAGGTGGCCAGCAGCGCCCCGCACGCGCCGGCCAGCCGCTCGAGCTCGGCCGCCCGGCCCTGGGCACCCCGGCCCGCGATGAATACCGGCCGCCGCGCCCCGCGCAGCACCTCGGCCAGCGCGGTGACCGCCTCGGCGGCCGGGGCAGTCGGGTAGGCCCGCCGCAGCGCCGGCACCGGCCCCGGCTCGCCGCCCTGTGCTGACTGATACTGTGCTGACTGATACTGGGCCCCCTGGACGTTCAGCGGCAGGGCCAGGACCACGGTCCGGCGGCCGAGCGCCGTGGTGTAGGCGCGGTGCGCGTCGGCCAGCGCCGAGGCGGGGGAGTAGAGCCGTTCGCTAGCCGCGCCGACCGCGGCCGCCAGCCCGGCCACGTCGACGTGGAAGTTGGACCGGACCTCCGGGGCCTCGGCCGCCAGGACCAGCAGCGGGGTGCGGCTCTTGGCGGCCTCGGCGATGCCGGTCATCGCGTTGGTCAGCCCGGGCCCCTGATGCACGGTGACCACACCGGGAACCCCGGTGGTCCTGGCCCAGGCGTCGGCCATGACGGTGGCGCCGCCCTCGTGCCGGGCCGCGACAAACCTCGCTCCGCCAGCCACCAGCGCGTTGGTGACGTGAAAGTTGCCGCTCCCGACCACGCCGAACACGGTGTTGACCCCGAGCTCGGCCAGCCCGCGGCCGACGGCCTCCGCGACCCGCATGCTCAGGAACGCTCGACCAGCGCCAGCGCGCGGCACGGGGACCCCGAACCGCTCACGATGGGTAGCGGGCCCGCGATCACGACCGCGCCGGTGACCGGCAGCCTGGCCAGGTTCTGCAGCTGCGTGAGGCCGTACTTGCCCGCCCCGAGCAGCATCGAATGGCACGGAAACGGCGGGTCGAAGGAGTGCGCGGCCCCGGCGTCGGTGCCGACGGTCTCGGTGCCGAGCCCGATCAGCGGTGACTCCTCGGCCAGCCACTTCGCGCAGGCGACGCTGATTCCGGGCGTGTGCGGACCGGTCTCGTTCGCGTTGAGGAATTCCGCCTGGCCGCCGGACCGTGTGTCCCAGCCGGTCCGGTAGAGCAGCCAGCCCTGTGGCAGCGGCCCGTGCTCGGCTTCCCACTGCTTGACGTGCTCGATCTCGAGCAGGAAATCCGGGTCAGCCGCCGCCTCGGCGCTGAAGTCGAGCACGACCGCCGGGGCGATCAGCCGCGACACCGGCACCCGCGCCACGTCCTCGCCGTCCTTGCCGGTCACCCAGTGCACCGGGGCGTCGAAGTGGGTGCCGGTGTGCTCACCGGTCACGATGTCATTCCAGTACCAGGCGGGACCGCGGTCGTCGTAGTGGCTGATCTCGGTCAGGCCGAAGCGGGCCGTGTTGCCGAACGGCTCGGGCAGCTGGATTATCGGCGTCTCGGCGCTCAACGGCGCGGTGAGATCTATCACCTCGACGGAGCTGTCACGGATGGCGTCGGTCAGGGCCTGCAGCACGGACATGGTGCTCCTTCTCTCAAGCGTTCTCAGCTACCCGAAGCTTTCCCCATGATCGCCCCGGTCGGCTAGTCCCTGCGCCGATCTTGCCGGTGCCGGATTGATACCGTTCCCGGCGTGGTTACTGCTGAGGGAGCCTGCAGGAACTGACGCTCGGGGTGACAGCATGACCAAGCCCGTCGTGACGGCAACGACCCTGGTCACGGAGGACGGCGTGCCGATTGACGCTATCCACCTGCCGGGTAAGAAGGACCTGGCGATCGTGGTCGCGCACGGTTTCACGCTGTCGTGGCAGCGGCCCAACGTCTGGCGCATCGCCAACCGGCTCAACCAGATGGCCGGTGTTCTCAGTTTCGACTTCCGCGGCCACGGGCGCTCCGGCGGCCTGTCCACGCTGGGCGACCGGGAGATCAGGGACCTCGACGTGGTGGTTCGCTGGGCCCGCGAGCTCGGCTACCAGCGGGTCGCCGCGGTCGGGTTCTCGATGGGCGCCTCCATCGTGCTGCGGTACGCGGGCCTGGTCGGCGGCATGGACGCGGTCGTTTCCGTCAGCGGTCCCGGCCGCTGGTACTACCGGGACACCGAACCCATGCGGCGGGTGCACTTCGCGGTGGAACACCGGCTCGGCCGGTTCGTCACCAGGCGCTGGCTGAAGACCAGGATCAGCCCGGAGGGCTGGAAGCTGGTCCCGGTCCCGCCGGCCGAGGCGGCCGCGCAGATCTCCCCGGTTCCGCTGCTGGTCGTGCACGGCGAGCAGGATCACTACTTCCCGCCCGAGCACGCCCGCCAGCTGTACATGGCGGCCAGCGAACCCAAGGACCTCTGGCTCATACCGGACATGGGCCACGCCGAGGCCGCCTGCGGCCAGCAGCTCGTCGACCGTATCGGCCGCTGGATCGGCGAGGCCACGTCCCCGGCCCGCCCCGGCGGCGACCGGGGCGAGGCCACGTCCCCGGCCCGCCCCGGCGGCGACCGGGGCGAGGCCGCGGCGCAGACCCCCAACGCCGCCGCCTAGCTGCAGTGCGCCTCCCACCTGGGACGTTCATTTTGGATGAAAAGAGTGAAAGAAAGTCGACTTTAGTTCGTTAACGTTTTTTTGATGGCGAATCGATGATGTTTACGGCGCGTTAACAGCGTAAGCGTTAGGTTAAGTGCCGATTTCGGTGCGCGATCACCGATCTCAGGAATCTGTGGGGGGAGGCCCTTACCAGGGCTGAGGAGCAAAGGCAGCGCTGATGAACAGGATCACCCGAGGTCTTCCCGCCGCGCGGCGGTGGCGTTCCGTCCTAGCCGCGGCGGCGCTGGTCACCGGGGCAGGATTTGCCGCCGCAATTTCCCCGGCCGCCGCCGCAGCAGCTGCGGGGTCCCCGTCGATCTGCCCGGACGCGAACGTGTCCGCGTTCGGACCGAACGTCTGCGTCTTCAACGACACGATGAGCCAGGCGACCATCCAGACCGACCTGAACAACATCGCCAACCAGCAGGTGCCCAACCAATTCGGACCTCAGCGCTACGCCATCCTCTTCGAGCCCGGCACCTACGGTTCAGCCTCGGACCCGCTCGTCTTCACGATCGGCTATTACACCACCGTCGCGGGCCTCGGGCTGAATCCCGGCGGTGTCGTCATCAACGGCGCGATCGACTCCGTCAACCAGTGCTCCGACGGCAGCTGCACCGCGCTCGACAACTTCTGGCGCTCGGTATCGAACCTCACGATCAACGTGACCGGGGGGACCGGCTGCTACGCGAACGCGGAGTTCTGGGCGGTCTCGCAGGCCTCGCCGATGCGGCGAGTCCACATCAACGGGAACGTGACCCTGTTTGATTACTGCAGCTCTCCGAGCTACTCCAGCGGCGGGTTCATCGCTGACTCCCAGTTCACCGGCGGAACCGTCATCAACGGTTCCCAGCAGCAGTTCATGACGAGGAACAGTGACCTGGACGGCTGGACCAACTCGGTGTGGAATCAGGTCTTCTGCGGGACCAAGGGCGCTCCCCCCCAGGATTTCGTCATGGGGGGAAACCAGTACACCACGCTGGCCAGCTGCCCGGTGACCGAGGAAGAGCCGTTCCTCTATACCGACTCGCGGGGCAATTACAATGTGTTCGTCCCCGCGGTCCAGCAGAATTCCTCCGGCCCGTCCTGGAGCAGCGGCACGGCAGCCGGCACCTCCATCCCGCTGTCGAAGTTCTTCGTGGCCAGCCCAGGGATGTCGGGCGCGGCCATCACCGCTGCCCTAGCCCGGGGCAAGGATCTCATCCTGTCCCCCGGCGTCTATGACCTGAACCAGCCCATCGTGGTCCCCCACCCCAACACCGTCGTGCTGGGCCTGGGCATGGCCACGCTGGTTCCCCAGCATGGCAACGCCGCCATGGTCGTGGTGCGGAACACCGGGGTCAAGGTGTCCGGTCTGATCATCGACGCCGGCCCGGTCAACTCGCCGGTCCTGGTCTCGGTCGGGACGCCCGGGCCCAGCAGCGCCAGCGACCCCGACCTCATCCAGGACGTCTTCTTCCGCATCGGCGGCGCCGAGACCACGCCCGTCTCGGCCACCGTCAGTCTGCTCGACAACGCCGGGAACTCGATCATCGACGACGTCTGGGCCTGGCGCGCGGACCACGGCAACGCGGTGGGCTGGACCGTCAACAAGGCCGGCACTGGCGTGGCCGTCACCGGAAACGACGTGACCGCATATGGCCTGTTCACGGAGCATTACCAGAAGAACGAGGTGATCTGGAGCGGCCAGGGCGGCACCGACATCTTCTTCCAGAACGAGCTGCCCTACGACCCGCCCAGCCAGTCGGCCTGGATGGCCAGCCCGACCCAGGACGGTTACCCCGCCTTCCTGGTCACCCCCAACGTCAAGAGCTTCCAGGGGTACGGGATGGGCAGCTATGTCGTGTTCATCCAGACCTCGGCGACGTTGTTCAACGCCGAGGCCTTCCAGGCGCCCAAGACGCCGGGCGTGCAGTTCCACGACCTCCTCGGCGTGTGGATCGCTGGTTCTGGAGGTGACAACTCCATCATCAACGGCGTCGGCGGCCCGGTGACCTCGACGAATCCCGGCACGGTCGAACCCGTGGACCTGGTGAGCTACCCCTGATCGCCTGATCGCCTGATCGCCTGATCGCCTGATTGCGGATCGCCGCACCCTATGATCACGTGGGGTGCGGCGATCAGCTGGGTCGATGTGCCGTTGGTCCGGCTAGAACCGGACCCGCGGCACATCGACCCATAACTGCCCGCTAGGCCCTGTTCTTGTGGGGCTGGCGTGACCGCTGATGGCTCTTGTTCACGCGCGGCCCGGCTCGGAATGCACGACGACCCAGATCGCGTGCACGTAGTCACCGGTCTTGTTGAGGTATTCGTGCGGCGTCGAGGAATCGAACGTGATCGAGTCGCCCGGGCCGAGCTCGTAGCTCTCGAAACCGACATTGGCCTGCAATGTGCCGCTGATGATCAGGCCGTACTCGCGCCCGTCGTGCCGCAGCGGCCGCCGCTCGTCGGTGGAATGGCCGCCGGGGGAGTAGATCACCTCGAGGAAGTCGGTCATCGCCTCGGGCTGCGGGGTAAGGCGTTCCCAGCGCACGCCGCTGGCCAGGTCGATGATCCTGCGGTCGCAGCCCCGCTGCACCATCACGGCCGACGGCGCGGCCAGCCTGGGCTCGGGCGTGACCGCCGGGCCGGAGTCTGCTGCGGGCGTTTCCGCGGAAACGCCGTCCGGGGCGGCTCCCGATCCGAACAGCAGGTAGTCGAGCGAACTTCCCAGTTCGGTGGCCAGCGAGTACAGCACGCCCACCGACGGTACGGACACCCCGCGCTCGATCTGCGAGATCAGGCTGGCCGAACACCCCACCCGCCGGGCCAGTTCCCGGACGGACAGCTGGCGCGAAGCCCGGACGAGGCGCAGCCGCGGCCCGAGCCCGGTGCCCGGATCGAAGTCAGCCATAGTGTAAATCTACACTGCACACCATGACCCGGCTGGCTTGACAGTCACACTGCACAGGTCTTTGGATTGTGGTGCACGAGCAGAGGAGTCCGCATGCCCGATCCCGCTGTCCCCGCTGTCCCCGCTCTTCCCCTCGCCCCGGCGCCTGGGCGGATGAACGTCGACTTCGAGGAGCGGGTCGACTTCGCCCGGCTCCGCCGGTACCGGCTGGACCGGGCGAGACAGGCCATGGAGCAAGCCGGCCTCGGCGCGCTGCTCGTCTTCGACAACAACAACATCAGGTACCTGACCGGCGTCGCGATCGGCGAGTGGACCAGGGACAAGCTGTGCCGGTACGCGCTGTACACCCGCACCGGCGAGCTGGTCCTGTGGGATTTCGGCTCGGCCGCCGTGCATCACCGCATGTACTGCCCGTGGCTCAAGCCGGAGAACTGCATCGCCTCTTACACCACGATGCGCGGCGCTGCCCCGCCCGCGTCCGGGCTCACGGCGAAGCAGGTCGCCGAGATCAAGGACCGCCTGGAGCAGGCGGGCATCAGGAACGAGCCCGTCGGCGTCGACTTCGCCGAGGTCCCCACGTTCTTCGAGCTGCAAGCTCAGCACATCGACATCAGGGATGGCCAGCAGGTGATGCTGGACGCCAGGCAGATCAAGTCGGGAGACGAGATCGCCCTGCTGTCCACCGCCGCCGCCATGGTCGACGGCACCTACGCCGACATCGCCGTTGCGCTCCGGCCCGGAGTGCGGGAGAACGAGATCGTCGCGCTGGCGAACAAGCGCCTGTACGAGATGGGCTCGGACGACGTCGAGTCGGTCAACGCGGTCTCCGGCGAGCGGTGCAACCCGCACCCGCACAATTTCTCCGACCGCATGATCAGGCCGGGGGAGCAGGCGTTCTTCGACATCATGCACTCCTACAACGGCTACCGGACCTGCTACTACCGCTGTTTCGTGGTCGGCCGGGCCAGCCAGCCGCAACTGGACGCGTACAAAAAGGCCAGGGAGTGGATCGACGCCGCGATCGAGATGATCAAGCCGGGAGTGTCCACCGACCAGGTGGCCCGGCTGTGGCCGACCGCGCAGGAGATCGGGCTGCCGGACGAGAAGACAGCGTTCGGCCTGCTGTTCGGGCACGGGCTCGGGCTCGCCCTGCACGAGCGGCCGATCATCTCCCGGCTCACCTCGCTGGACGCGCCGGTGGAGATCAAGGAGGGCATGGTCTTCGCGCTGGAGACCTACTGTCCGGCCACCGACGGGCGCTCGGCCGCCAGGATCGAGGAGGAGGTCGTGGTCGGCCCGGACGGGATCGAGATCCTGACCAAGTTCCCCGCCCAGGACCTGTACGTCACCAACCCCTACTGACAAGGCGATCACCAAAAGTGCCGGAAATAGATACTGCGATACTCGAAGCTACCTCCCTCGAGCTGTACCGGATGATGACCGAGATCCGGCTGTTCGAAAAGCGCGCCTACGACCTGTTCATGCAGAACCTGGTCAAGGGGACGACGCACCTGGGCACCGGCCAGGAGGCCGTCGCGGCTGGCGTCTCGCAGGCCATGCGCGACGACGACTACATGTTCGTCACCTACCGCGGGCACAACCACGTGCTGGCCCGCGGCACCCCGATGACGGCGGTGATGGCCGAACTCCTCGGCCGGGAGAACGGCCTGATGCGGGGCAAGGGCGGTTCCATGCACCTGCTCGACACGTCCCGCGGCATCCTCGGCGCCTACGCGATCATCGGCGCGCAGCTGGTCATCGCCAACGGCTCCGCCTGGTCGGCCCTGTACCGCGGCACCGGTCAGGTCACGGTCTGCTTCCTCGGCGACGGCGCCACCAACATCGGCGCCTTCCACGAGGCGCTCAACCTGGCCGCGGTGTGGCAGCTGCCGGTGGTGTTCATCTGCGAGAACAACCAGTACATGGAGTACACCCCGATCGGCTCGGTGACCGCGGTCCCCCGGCCGGCCGCGGACCGGGCCGCCTCCTACGGTCTCGACCCGGTGGTGGTGGACGGCAACGACGTGGAGGCGGTCTACGAGGTGGCGCAGGTCGCGCTCGGCCGGGCCAGGGACGGCGGCGGCCCGGCGCTCATCGAGGCGCTCACCTACCGGCACGGCGGCCACTCCCGGGCCGACCCCGGCAAGTACCGGCCCGACAGCGAGGTTAAACAGTGGCTGGCCCGGGACCCGCTGCCGGCCTACCGGGCGGTCCTGACCGGCCGCGGCACCGACCCAGCGCTGCTGGACGCGATTGAGGCCAGGGCCGCCGAGGCGGTGGACCTGGCCACCGAGGAGGCTAAGGCCGGCCCGCAGCCCCGTCTCGAGCTGGCCGCCACGAACGTGTGGGCCGACGGCGGTCACGCATGGCGCAACTGACTTATTACCGAACGGACTGACGTGACTGCTATTACATACCGTGACGCGGTAGCCCGGGGGATCGCCCAGGAGATGCGCCGCGACCCCAACGTGGTCTTCCTCGGCGAGGATGTCGCCGCGGCGGGCGGGGTGTTCAAGACCACCTCCGGCCTGCTAGAGGAGTTCGGCCCGAAACGCGTCCGCGATACGCCCATCAGCGAGCAGGCCATCCTCGGCGCCGCGATGGGCGCCGCGATGACCGGCCTGCGGCCGATCGCCGAGATCATGTTCAGCGACTTCTTCGCGGTCTGCTGGGACCTGATCGCCAACGAGATGGCCAAGAGCAGGTACATGTCCGACGGCCAGCTCACCCTGCCGCTCGTGGTCCGCTGCGCCAACGGGGCCGGGCTGCGTTTCGGTGCCCAGCACTCGCAGTCGGTGGAGAACTGGGCCATGGCGGTGCCCGGGCTGAAGGTCGTGGCCCCGTCGAACCCGCGGGACGTCATCGGGCTGCTCGCCGCGGCCGTGCGGGATCCGGACCCGGTCATCTTCTTCGAGCACAAGGGCCTGTACCCGAGCAAGGGCGAGGTGCCGGACGGCGAGATCACCGACGAGCTCGGCCGGGCCAGCGTGCTGCGCCGGGGCGGCGACGCCACCATCCTCGCGCTGGCCGCGATGGTGCCGCGGGCGCTGGCCGCGGCCGGGAAGCTGTCCGCCGAGGACGGCATCGAGGCCACGGTCGTCGACGTCAGGTCGCTCGTGCCGCTGGACACGCAGACGATCCTGGCCGAGGTGACCAGGACGGGCCGGCTGTTCACGGTGGAGGAGAACCCCCGGCTGTGCGGCTGGGGCGCCGAGATCGTCTCGATCGTGGCCGAGGAGGCGTTCGGCGCGCTGGCCGGCCCGGTCATCCGCATCACCACACCGCATATCCCGCTTCCGGCCGCGGACAGGCTCGAAGATCACGTTCTGCCCTCGGTGGATAGGATCGTCGAGACCGTGTCAAAAGCGCTATAGGAGTCTCGTGAGCAGCAACCTGGCCGAACTGACCGGCATGGACGTCCCCACCCGCCTGCTGATCGGCGGGGAGTGGACCGGCGGGCGCGGCGGCGGCACGATGCCGGTAATCGACCCGGCCACCGAGGACGCGCTAACCGAGGTGGCCGACGGGACCGTGGAGGACGCCATCAACGCGGTCGACGCGGCCTCCGGCGCGCTGGCCGGCTGGGCGGCGACGCCGCCGCGGCAGCGCGCGGAGTGCCTCCGCCGGACCTTCGAGCTGATGACCGACCACGCCGAGTCCCTGGCCCGGCTGATGGTGGCCGAGAACGGCAAGGCACTGCGCGACGCGCGGGCCGAGGCCGCCTACTCGGCCGAGTTCTTCCGCTGGTACGCCGAAGAGGCGGTGCGGATGGAGGGCGTGCTGATGCAGGCGCCCTCCGGGGCGAACAAGATCCTGGTCATGCGCCAGCCGGTCGGCGTCTCCGTGCTGGTCACGCCCTGGAACTTCCCGGCCGCGATGGCCACCCGCAAGATCGGGCCCGCGCTGGCGGCCGGCTGCACCGTGGTACTCAAGCCCGCCTCGGAGACCCCGCTGACCGCGCTCGCCATCGCCGGCCTGCTGGCCGAGGCGGGCGTACCCGACGGCGTGGTCAACGTACTGCCCTCGCGCAAATCGGGTGCGGTCGTCTCGGCCATGCTGAACGACCCGCGGGTCCGCAAGCTCTCGTTCACCGGGTCCACCGAGGTGGGCCGGATCCTGCTCCGCGAGGCGGCCGACACCGTGGTGAACACGTCGATGGAACTCGGCGGCAACGCGCCCTTCATCATCTTCGAGGACGCCGACATCGACGCCGCCGTCGAGGGCGCGCTGATCGCCAAGATGCGCAACGCGGGCGAGGCCTGCACCGCGGCCAACCGCTTCTACGTGCACGACGCGGTCGCCGACGAGTTCAGCCGCAAGTTCGCGGCCCGCCTGGACGCCATGACGGTCGGGCCGGGCCTGGACGAGGGCACCGATGTCGGCCCGCTGGTCAACGAGCCGACCCGGTCGAAGGTGGCCGAGCTCGTCGAGTCCGCCGCCGCCGACGGCGGCAAGGTCGTCACCGGCGGGCGGGTACCCGACCGGAAGGGCTTCTTCTACCAGCCGACCGTCATCGACCAGGTGCCGTCGGGCGCCGTGATCCTTGGCACCGAGATCTTCGGGCCGGTGGCGCCCGTGGTCCGGTTCACCGCCGAGGACGACGCCGTCCGCTGGGCCAACGACACCGAGTTCGGGCTGGTCTCCTACGTCTACACCCGCGACCTGAGCCGCGGGCTGCGGGTCAGCGAGGCCCTCGAGGCCGGGATGGTCGGCCTCAACCGCGGCATCGTGTCGGACCCGGCGGCGCCGTTCGGCGGCGTGAAGCAGTCGGGCATCGGCCGCGAGGGCGCGCACGACGGACTCCTGGAATTCACCGAGACGAAATATATCGCCACCAATTGGTGACCCCTGCCCTCATCATGGTCCTGTCCCGGCCATAGCGAGCTGCTTGAGCAGGTTCTTCTGATAGATCAAGATTTCCCACTGCGCCAAGTGGCCGATCCGCACTGGCTTGCCGAAGGCTTGCTCGGCGAACGGGCTCAGGCCGTTGTCGGCCAGGTCGACGACCACGAAATTCGCGTAGTACCGGGACGCGTCGAACCACAAGGTATTCGTCTCCCAGAGATACGGGATGACCTGGCGACCGTCCATCAGGACGGCGCGGACCCGCACCCGGTTGCCTGACTCCAGGGTAATGGCCGAACTGTTCCAGTAGCCGGCGAGGCCGTACGTGAGTCCGTGCGCCTGGAGCCACGCGCTGAGGGGCGCCGTCGGCACCGCAGCGGCGGGCCGGGCGGCCGCGGTGGCCAATGGCACCAATGCGGCGATGGCGGCCAGACCGGCCGCCAGGCCGGCCCGCAGCGCGCCGCCGATGTGCCCGGGCACGCAGGCGCGAGCCGCGAGTATCGCGCCGCAGGGCAGTACGGCGACCACCTCGTAGGGATTGCTGGGTATCGGCATGGTCGAGATCACGTACGCCGAGAGGTTAACGACGATCGCGGCGCACAGCAGCTGCTCGGCCCGGCTCGCGGTACGCCAGGTCCACACGACCCGCGCGAAGCCGGCCGCCGCGGCCAGCAAGCAGGCGATCCCGAGGATGTATCCCGCGTTGCGGGCCAGTGAAGGAGAGCCCGAGCCAGCCTCCGCCCCGAACAGGACGCGTAGAGCGTGCCAGGCGAGTGCCGCGTTATGCGGCCATTGCTGGGGCGTCGAGATCGCGGTCTTCGGGGCGACCATCTGGTACGCGCCGAAATGCCGCATCACCGCGCTGACCACGGAGGCCAGCGGTACGGATGCGGCGGCGGCCAGGGCGTTCGCGGCATCGCCGGTGCGGATGTTCCGTGCGGCCACCACACGATAAACGCACACCACGGCGACCGCGGGCACGACCACATAAAGGACAGTGGCGTCGCCGATCTGGCCGGCGCACAGGATCGCGAGCAGCAGCGGCGAGGTGTACCACCGGGCGGGCACCCGATCGATCAGCAAGACGCAGACCAGGAGGAACACCGAGGTGCCGGTGTGGTCGGGCGCCCCCAGCAGGTAATGCGTGTTCGATTCGAGGTGAAACATGGCGGTCAGCACGACCACCACGACGCCGCAGCGCGCCACCCTGGCGAGGCCCCGACTGTCTGCGAGGGCGATTGCCACGGCAACGACCGTGACGATCAGGTACGTCAGGGCGGAGGCAACGTGGCTGGTCAGGTTGCCCAACCCGGTAAAGAGCTCGGTAAGCGCGAGTACCGGCAGGTCGAAGGTGTAGTACGTCGCGTCGCCGATGATCCATCCGTGCAGCAGGAGGTGACCGTGCAGCATGTCCCACGCTTGCAGCGCACTGTTCGCCCCGTCCGAACTCACGTGCCCGGTGAAGGAGATCCGCAGGTAGAAGGCGAACAGCGCCATGCAGCCGACGATCCACGACGCCGCGCCCAGCAGGCGACGCAGCCAACGGTGTTCGCGGTCGGCCGGGAGCTGGAACCGGGCCGGCGGCAACCAGGCTGGCTGGGCATCGGGCGGATCCGCCTCCGCTGCAATCCGTTTGGTTCGGACCATGGTCTACACGCAGTCGTTAGTGCAGGGAATATCGCCGGGGAGGATTCCCGGGGCACTGCCCAGGTCGTCGAGAAGATTATGGTTCCAGACCATGATGGTGAACGTCTTGTAGTGGTAGACATGCGCGGGCGGCCCGGCGTGCAGGGCCGCGATGGCGCTGCGCGGGATCAGGGATACCAGGCGATTCGCGCCGCCGGTCATACCCAAGTGGTCGGCGCTGTTGGTCAAGATGAAGTTGGCGTAGCTGTACCGGGGGTCGTCCCAGGACGACTTGGTCTCGAAGTGGCGCGGAAGATCGCGGGCGGAGCGCCACGCTACGTCCCTGATCTCGAGCCGGCCCCCGCTGTCCATCGTGATGAGGTTCGACTCGGAGTAGGTGCCGAGCCCGTGGGTGAGGTGGTGCGCCTCCAGCCAGGGAATGACCGCCTGCATGCTGTCCGGCACCGGCGATTGGGCGGCGCCGTAGCCAAGCGCGGCTAGGTAGCAGGCCAGCACGCCCGCCAGACCCCAGGTCACCACGGGCGTGAGCCGCACCCTGCCCAGCCGCGCCCTGGCCAGCGAACCGGTGACCATGCGCCCCGCGAGGACGGCCCCGAAGGGCAGCACGGCCAGGATCTCCCGGGCGTCGAACAGGCCGGCGGAAACGATGCTGAGCATATAGCCGGCCACGTTGACGGCGATCGCCGTGGCCAGGACGGGGGAGATCAGGTCGCTGGGGTCGAAAAAGTACCGGAATGCGCGGAAGAAGCCCCACACCGCCAGGCCCAATCCGACCAGGTGCACCGCGGCGAGGGCGACCCCGGCGGCCAGCGGCAGGCCGCCCAGGTCGGGCCCGAACGGAGAATTCTGCGAGATGTGGAAGAAGTCGGCGCCGTAGACGTTGAGGATTCCCTCAAGCGCCACCACGACGCGATGCGGCAGGGTGTGCAACGGCGCCAGCGTCGCCGACTTCACCGGGGTGACCTGGTACCCGCCCAGGTCGCTGATCAGCCGGACGGCGAGCGTGGCCGCGAGGAACGACACGACACTCGCTGCCACCAGGGACAGCTCGTACCACTGGGAGGCCAGGGACTTGCGGTGGCGCAGGACGGCCAGCAGGACTCGGGCGCCGCAGACCAGGGCGAGCGGCACGACCGCGTCCAGCAGCGCCACCCGGTCGGCGATGATGACCCAGGTGAGCACTATCCCGGCCGCGACCGGGATGTACCAGCGCCGCGGCGCGCGGTCCAGCAGGAGGAAGACCAGCAGCAGCGGGAGCTGGGTGCCCAGGTGGTCGGGCTGGGAGAGCAGCAGGTGCGTAGCGTTGCCGAACTGGGGTGCGAGCATGATCCCGGCCGCGACCAGCATGCGGATCAGCCCGTCCCGCCCGGTCGCACGTCCCCTGGCCAGCAGGCCGGCCGCCAGCACCAGCAGCGTGTAGGTGATGGCGCCCGCGATGTGGACCACATCGGCGCCCAGGCCCCGGACCAGCTCGACGAGCGCGTACTGAGGGATTTCGGTCGAATAGTACGTCACGTCCCCGAGGGTCCAGCCGCGCAGCAGCCAGTTCCCGTGCAGCATGTCCCAGCCCTGCAGCGCCTGGTCCGCGCCGTCCGAGGTAGCGGGATAGGTCCCGGACATCCGCAGGTAGGCAATGAACAGGACGACGGCGACCACGACAAACCCGGCGAGCCATACCCACCGGGCCAGGCGCCGGCGTCTGAGTTCTTCCTCGGTCATCTCCCGAGCGGGAACGTCGACTCCCACGTCCTGTACGGAACTCTCGCCTGACGCATCGGCGAATCCTCTAACCACGTCCAGACGTTAGCAGAAGCGCGAGCGCCTTCGTCGCCCGCGATACCATGCAGCATCTGGGAGGGGCGGTCAATGGCGGTAGCATTCCCACGGATGGAATCATGCAGAGAGTTACCGGAGAGTACCAGGCGCCGCCCCGTGACCCTGAATCCGCCGGAGAGGGTACCCGCGGCGTCGGCGGACGTTTCCGAAGGCTGAACCCGTCGCTGGCGGCGCTGATCACCTGGCTCGTGTGCCTGCCGGTGGCCTTCGCGGCGGCCACGCTCGGTTCGGCCGACCCGTTCCGGCTGCGGGTCGCGATGATCCCGGTCGTGGTGCTCGTGGTCGGCGTGATCGTGGCCGGCGTCGCCTCGCGGCGGCTGCCGGCCGATCTGGCCAGCGGGATCGCGGCCGGGCTGTTCGGCGGGTGGGTGGCGTTCACGTTGCGGGCGGCGCTGCACGGCACGCCGTTCGGATTCGGCGGGATGGGCAGTGACGCGGGCCGGCTGGCGGCCATGGCCAACAGGTACGCCGGCACCTGGCACAGCAGCGACGGGATCGTGCCGTCGGTGCCGTCGCACTACCCGCCGCTGTTCCCGTGGCTGGTGGGCCGCGCGTCCGCACTGGTCCACGTGCCGGCCTGGCGGCTGCTCGGCCCGGCGGAGGCCATCACCCTGTCCTTCGCGGTGATCGCCGGCTACCTCCTATGGCGGCTGCTGCTATCCGGCCCGCTAGCCCTAGCGGTGACCCTGCCGGTGCTGCTGTGCTTCTCGCTGCCGGTGAAAGCGTTCGAGATCCTGGCATTGGTGGTGTTCGTCCCGTGGGCGGTGGCCACGTTCGGCGACCCGCCGCGGGGTCGGCTGCACTGGCTGCCGGCCGGCCTGATCGGCGGCCTGAGCGTCGTACTGAACTGGGCGTTCATCATCTACGGGGCGCTGGGCGTGCTGGCGCTGGCCGTGCTGACCTGGCGGGCAAGCCCGGAGCGTGCGCGGTATGTCCGGCACGTGGCGCTGACGGTCGTCGTCGCCCTGGTCGTCGCCTCCTGGTACCTGATCCCCTATCTGGGCTGGGGGCTCCTGCATGGTTCCAGCCAGGTTGACGACCTGTTTCAGGGCGGCGGTATCCAGGACAGCCCGCTGCTGTTCCTCGCCCCGACACCGCTCGGGGTCCTGGAACTGATCGGCGTTATCGGGCTGATCTGGTGGCGGGGCCGGGTGTGGTGGGGAATGCCGCTGCTGCTGCTGACCGGCAGCGCCTACGCCTACTGGCTATTGGGCCTCGCCTCCTTTAGCCTGAGCGGCCACACCCTGCTGCTGCAGGACACTCCCCGGATGATCGGCCCGCTGCTGGCGGCGGCGGGGGTGCTGACCATCGCGCACACCGCCCCCGGCATCGTGCGCCGGCTCTCCATCCGCACCGTCCCTGCCAGGCTGCCGGCCGTCGGCCTGTGCCTGCTCGTCATCTGGACCGCCATCACCGCATGGCAGGCGTGGATGCCGGGCGGCCCCGCCTCGGCGACCGGGCTATACCAGCCCGCCGTGAGCACCGCAATCAATGAGGCGACCAATGCGTTCACCACCGCGTTGCCCGGCGGAAGCTACCCGCGTGCCGCGCCCGCCAGCCTGCGCAAGCCATGGTTCCCCACCGATCCCATCCAGAAGGACGTGGCATCCGTGCTCGGGGCCAGCGCCGCGCCGGTCACCCTGACCACCTCAGAGGAACTGTTCGCCTACTTGAACTGGCCCGGCTATATCCCCGTCTCCATGGGCGCGGCAGGCACCAATACCGACTGGCCCGCCAGATACGCCGCCCTGCGGGAGCTTTCCCGCGTCACCGGCCCGGCCGCGTTCGCCGCCGCGTCCGCCCGCACCGCGTTCGGCCCCATCGACGTGTTCATTCTGCAGCGCACCGGCCCGGCCCGCTGGACCTGGCCGCCCTTTGACGCTCCCTATCCCGTCATCACTTTCACGCCCGCCCAGTTCAGCCCGCACGCCTTCACCGTCTTCACCAACCTGCCGGGCAACCTCGTGCTGGCCGTCCGGCAGCCACCGCGAAACGGATAGCCTCAGCCATGCGCGCCGGCCTGGCGGCTGCTTGGCCCTCCTACGGAGAGAATCATGCAGAAAGTTGACGGAGAGCACCAGGCGCGCTCCCGTGACCCTGAATCCGCCGGAGAGGGTACCCGCGGCGTCGGCGGACGTTTCCGAAGGCTGAACCCGTCGCTGGCGGCGCTGATCACCTGGCTCGTGTGCCTGCCGGTGGCCTTCGGGGCGGCCACGCTGGGTTCGGCCGACCCGTTCCGGCTGCGGGTCGCGATGATCCCGGTCGTGGTGCTCGTGGTCGGCGTGATCGTGGCCGGCGTCGCCTCGCGGCGGCTGCCGGCCGATCTGGCCAGCGGTATCGGGGCCGGGCTGTTCGGCGGGTGGGTGGCGTTCACGTTGCGGGCGGCGCTGCACGGCACGCCGTTCGGATTCGGCGGGCTGGGCAGTGACGCGGGCCGGCTGGCGGCCATGGCCAACAGGTACGCCGGCACCTGGCGCAGCAGCGACGGGATCGTGCCGTCGGTGCCGTCGAACTACCCGCCGCTGTTCCCGTGGCTGGTGGGCCGCGCGTCCGCGCTGGTCCACGTGCCGGCCTGGCGGCTGCTCGGCCCGGCGGAGGCCATCGCCCTGTCCTTCGCGGTAGTCGCCGGCTATCTGCTATGGCGGTACCTGGTACCCGGCCCGCTAGCCCTGGCGCTGACTCTGCCGGTGCTGCTGTGCTACTCGCTACCGGAGAAGGCCTATGAGATCCTGGCCCTGGCGGTGTTCGTCCCGTGGGCGGTGGCCACGTTCGGCGACCCGCCGCGGGGTCGGCTGCACTGGCTGCCGGCCGGCCTGATCGGCGGCCTGAGCATCCTCTTGTACTGGGCGTTCCTCGGGTTCGGGGCGCTGGGCGTGCTGGCGCTGGCCGTGCTGACCTGGCGGGCAAGCCCGGAGCGTGCGCGGTATGTCCGGCACGTGGCGCTGACGGTCGTCGTCGCCCTGGTCGTCGCCTCCTGGTACCTGATCCCCTATCTGGGCTGGGGATTCCTGCATGGTTCCAGCCAAGTTGAGTACCAGTACCAGGGCGGCGGGATCCAGGACAGCCCGCTGTCCTTCCTGTCCCCGACACCACTGGGCGTCCTGGAACTGATCGGCGTTATCGGGCTGGTCTGGTGGCGGGGCCGGGTGTGGTGGGGGAAACCGCTGCTGCTGCTGGCCGTCGGCGTCTACGCCTACTGGCTACTCGGCCTGGCATCCTTCGTCCTGGCCAACCGCCACCTGCTGCTGCAAGACACGCCGCCGCTGACCGGCCTGGTGCTGGCGGCGGCGGGGGTGCTGACCATCGCGCAGGCCGCCCCCGGCATCGTGCGCCGGCTCTCCATCCGTACCGTCCCGGCCGGGCTGCCGGCACTCGGCCTGTGCCTGCTCGTCATCTGGACCGCCGTCACCGCATGGCAGGCGTGGATGCCGGGCGGCCCCGCCTCGGCGACCGGGCTGTACCAGCCCGCCGTGAACCCTGAGCGCAATGACACGACCGCCGCGTTCACCACCGCGTTGCCTGGCGGAAGCTACCCGCATGCCACGCCCGCCAGCATACGCAATCCATGGTTCCCCACCGATCCCATCCAGAAGGACGTGGCGTCCGTGCTCGGGGCGAGCGCCTCGCCGCTCACCCTGTCCGCCTCAGAGCAACTGTTCGCCTACCTGAACTGGCCCGGCTATATCGGCGTAACCTGGGGCGCGGCGGGCATCGACACCGACTGGCCCGCGAGATACGCCGCCCTGCGGAAGCTGTCCCGCGTCACCGACCCGGCCGCGTTCGCCGCCGCCTCCGCCCGCACCGCGTTCGGCCCGGTGGACGTGTTCATTCTGCAGCGCACCGGCCCGGCCCGCTGGACCTGGCAGCCCGCTGGCTCCCCGGACCCCGTCATCACTTTCACGCCCGCCCAGTTCAGCCCGCACGCCTTCACCGTCTTCACCAACCTGCCTGGCAATTACGTGCTGGCCGTCCGGCAGCCGCCGCGAAACGGATAGCCACAGCTACGCGTGCCGGGAAACAGGTATTATTCGCGTGATCCGGTCATAGAACCTAGCTCAAAGCCCGTGAGGGGGCAGTGTGGACTCCGGGTTGACCGATCAGGCGACTGCCCCGCACGCTGGCGCGGGACGGTCGCCGTTCCGGGAGCACATGCGGCGGTTCGCGCGGTGGTCCCGGCGTCACCCGAGGATCGCGTGGGTGACGGCCACGGTGGCCATCGGCCTGGTGCTGTTCTGGTGCTACCTGCGGCAGGCCCAGACGTATGAGCTCAACGCGGACCCGGCGGGACAGGCGCTGCAGGCGTGGGACATGCTGCATGGCAACCTGCTGCTGCGCGGCTGGTGGCTGGGAGACGTGTCCTTCTATACCGTCGAACTTCCGCTGAACATGATCATCGAGGCGATCGTCGGGCTGCGGCCGGTCGAGATACCCATCCTCGCGGCGCTGATCTACACGGCGGTGGTGCTGCTGACCGCGTTGCTGGCCAAGGGCAGCGCACGCGGCAGGGAAGGCGTCGTGCGGGCATTGCTCGGCGGGGGCATCCTGCTCGCTCCCTCGCTGGTGCTGGGGACGCGGGTGCTGATGCAGGGGCCGGACCACCTGGGCACCGTGGTTCCCATCCTGCTGGCGCTGCTGGTGCTCGACCGGGCGCCGGAACGCTGGTGGGTGCCGGCGGTGGTAGGCGTGCTGCTGACCCTGGCGCAGGTCAGCGACGTGCTCGCCACCTTCGCCGGCGCCGCGGCGGTCGCGGTGGCCTGTGGCGTGCGGGTCTGCTTGGAGATCGTCCGCCACCAGCGCCCGCTGAAATCCGCGGGGTACGACCTCTCCCTTGGCTTGGCCGCGGTCATCTCCATCGGGCTGGCGCACCTGATTCTTTCCGGGATCCACGCGGCAGGCGGCTTCTACATGCGCCCGCCGAAAAATGGCACGGGCTTCGCGCCGCTCTCCGCACTGCCGACCCACGCCTGGGAGACGGGCTACAACCTGCTGATCCTGTTCGGCGCCGACTTCTTCGGGCAGCGGACGACCGTCGGCGTGGTCCTGGCACTGCTCCACCTGGCCGGGGTCGCTCTTGCCCTGTGCGGGCTGGTGATCGGCCTGTCCGGCTTCTTCGGCCGCGCCGCGGACCGCGTCACCCAGGTGCTCGTGGCCAGCACCGTCATCATCGTGGTGGCGGGAATGTTCGGCAACTACATGTCCGAGGTCGTGGGCGCCCACGAGATCGTCACCGTGCTGCCGTTCTGCGCGGTGCTCGCCGGCAGGCTCCTCGGCGGCCCGCTGGTCAAGGCGAGGCTGGCGCCACTGCTGACGACGCTGCTCGCCGTTGGGCTCGCCTGCTACCTCGGAGCCCTCGCCTACAACGACACCCAGCCGATCCGGGCTCCGTTGCACGTGGATCTCGCGAACTGGCTGGAAGCTCACCATTTGACGACGGGCCTGGCGCCGTACTGGGAATCGAACATCACCTCGCTCGATAGCGGTGGCCGGGTCAGGCTCGCGCCGCTGAAGCCGGGGGGCGCCTCCGCCAATCCGTACGAGTCCGATTCGGCGTGGTATAACCCTGCCGTGTCGCGGGCGAACTTCGTCGTAACGGTGTCCTCGCCACCGTCGGATGCCGCTCTTGTCACGCCGGGTGAGGTGCGTGCCCGATTCGGTCCGCCTGCCCGCACGTACCACTTCAAGCAGTACACCGTCATGGTGTACGACTACAACCTGCTGACCCGGCTGCACGTACCGTCACTCGGAGGGTTCTCGGCGGGTCACCGTGTTTAGCGGATTCGCGGATGCGCCCAGCGAGAGCTCCCCGCAGGACAATGGTGTCAACGTCCGCGAACCAGCTGCGCACGGGGAAGAATCACAGGGCAGCCGCTCGCCACGTTGGGCATGGCTCGCCGGGTTCGCGGTAGCCGCCATTGCCCTGTTCCTGTGTTACCTTCGGCTCGCTGGGACCTATCCCACCGACACCGATGGCTCCGACCAGGCCTTGCAGGCGTGGGACATGCTGCATGGCAACCTGCTGCTGCACGGCTGGACCATCGCGGACGTGACGTACTACACGACCGAAATTCCCCAGTACATGCTCATCGAGCTGGTCCGGGGCCTAGGGCCCGAGGTGGAACACATCGCGGCCGCGAGCACCTACACATTGCTGGTGCTGGCGGTCGGCCTGCTGGCCAGGGGACGTGCGACCGGGCGGGACGGGCTGATCCGCATGCTGGTCGCGGCCGGGATCATGCTCGCACCGCAGTTCGGCAACGCTACGCACCTGCTGCTCTCCCAGCCGGACCACCTGGGCACCCAGCTCCCGCTGCTGCTGGTGTTCCTCCTGCTGGACCGGGCGCCGCGGCGCTGGTACATCCCGGTCGCGGCCGGCGCGGTGCTGGCCTGGGTCATCGTCGCCGACCGGGTGGCGCTGCTGGACGCGGTCGTGCCGCTCGCCGTCGTCTGCGGCGCCCGCGTCCTGCTGGCGGTCCTGCGCCACCGCAAGTCCCTGGCCTCGCAGTGGTACGAGCTGTCCCTGGTGGCGGCGAGTGCCCTGTCGTACGCCGCGGCCACGCTCGCCGTGCGGCTGATCAGCGACCTGGATGGATACCAGGTCCTCCCGCTAGCGGCGAAACGCACCCCGATAAGCGAGATTCCGCAACACGTCGTGCTGACGCTCGAGGGAATCCTCAACGTCTACGGCGCCGACTTCTTCCATCTCTCGAACGGTTCCTTGCTCGGTCCTGGCCTGGGCGGCCTGCCGATGGCCGCCGGGATCGCCCTCGCCGCGGTGCACCTGGTCGGCGTGGCCCTGGTGGTGTGGGGCTTCTTCCGCGCGTTCCGGTACTTTTTCGACCCCAGCGACCTGATCTCCCCCGTCCTGGCCACGGCGATCGCCGTCAACGTGGCGGCCTATGTGCTCAGCGTCGTCCCCGTCGGGGTGTTCGACACCCGGGAGATCATCGCCGTGCTGCCCTTCGGCGCCGTCCTGGCGGGGCGCATGGTCCCTGGAAGGCTGGCCGGGGTTCCGCGACGGCTGAAGCCGGTGCTGGCATGCGCCTCAGCTTGCGTGCTGACCTGCTACCTAGCCGCGCTTGGCTACGGCGCCACCCAGCCCTCGGTGGCGAACGGCGAACAGGCGATCGTTCCCTGGCTGGAGTCTCACCACCTCACCACCGGGCTCGGTACTTACAACGAGGCGAATCTCATCACGTTGGACAGCGGGGGCCGTGTCGCGATCAGGACGGTGTCGTGGCAATTCGACCGCGATGTCCCGCGCAGTTTCGAGTCCAAGGCGGACTGGTTTGACCCGCGGCACAACTTTGCCAACTTCATCGTGACCAACACCGTCGACACCACCCCGAACCGCGACGGGAGCCTTCGCCGGAGTTCGATGATCCCCCGCCCGGCCATCGCGACCCTGCACGCGGGTCCGCCCTCGCATGTCTACCACTACAAGAGATTCACCATCATGGTCTGGGATCACAATCTCCTCGACGACCTGGGCAGTACCCCGGATATCCTGCCCGGCGAGATTCCCTGCACTCACGACTGCGTGTAGCCAGTGGCCAGGGCGACGCTGGTCAGGTCACCTGGCTCTTTTCCGGCGCCGGTTCCCGCCGCGCCTCTATGTAAATGGTGCCGCCCGACCGCGCCGCCACCTCAACCGCGGTTGCCGCCAAGGCGAACGGAAGGGCAGCTACGGCGGCGGTAAGAGCGTACAGGCGAAGGACCGGGCTGTGGGTGGCCTGACGCGCCTCGTTGCGACGGATGGCGTCGTACAGGTCCGGGTGCCCGGGAAGCTTGCCGACAAAGCCGTGGACCCATCCGAAGACGACCTGCCCGCCCCGCATGTAGCTAACTCGCTCGACCCGCAACCCCAGGGCCTCGACCTTGGACAGCAGCGCCGGAGGGCTCAGGTGGACGAGATGGCGAGGCAGGTCGAGGGCAAGCCAGCGATCGCCGAAGACACGGGCTTGAAGGCTTGTCGCATTGGGCACGGCGATGACGAGTCTCCCGCCGGGGGACAGGAGCGTTGCCGCATGACCCAGAGCCCGGGCAGGCTGGCGGAGGTGCTCAAGCGAATGCCAGAAGATGATCGCCGACCAGTTCCCGTCCACCTCCTCGACCTCGGCGTTGCGGATGTGCGGTCCGGATGCGTACGGCTCGAGGCCGACGGCTTCACGGCCGCGGCGCACGAAGGCCCCGACGAGGGTGCCGTCGCCGGCCCCTACATCGAGCACCGGGCCAGGCGGCAGAATCCGGTGCAGACGATCGGCAAGCGCTGAGCGCGTGCGGCGAAGCACCTTGTCCCCAAGACCGGAGAACCGCCCCGATTCTGGACGGTACCAGTCAGCGTAGGCCGCGCTCAGCTGCTCATCGCTTGGCCAAGGCGATGTCGTCGCCACACCGCAGCGGGCGCACCGCACCCGGCCGGTCAGATACTCGTCGGTGCTGTCGAACCGGCGATCGCACCAGGCGCATTGGACGGTAGCGCGCGCCTGGGTGCGTGAATACGCCAGGGTGTTATTGCTTTCTCTACGCGAACTGCCTTTATTGCGCCTGCCCTCGGGGCGGATTGCCACTGACTTCGCGTTCGGCAACAGACTGTCCTCCTAGGGTTCCCTCGCAGCAGAAGTGAAGCATAGCCGTGGCGCGGCTTCCCCGTTGCCTCGACGCCTCCCTCCGGGCGCCGGCATCCACGATATTGTCCAGCGGTAAAGGCCGCGAAGTGAGGGAGTGACACATGGAGCTGACCAGCATCGGCGGTGCCTGGACGTTTACGCCAGCCCTTCACCGGGATGACAGGGGTTACTTCCTGGAGTGGTTCCAGGCCGGCGAGCTATCCGGGTCGCTCGGGTACCGGCCGGAGATCGCGCAGGCCAACTGCTCCGTGTCCCGCCGGGGAGTCGTCCGGGGTGTCCACTTCGCCAGCGTTCCCCCCGGACAGGCGAAGTACGTCACGTGCGTCAGCGGCGCGGTCCTCGACGTGATCGTCGATGTCAGGGTCGGTTCGCCCACTTACGGGCGCTGGGAGGCTGTGCGCCTGGATGACACGAGTCGGCGCGCCGTGTTCCTCGCCGAAGGACTGGGGCATGCCTTCACCGCCGTCAGCGATGAGGCGACGGTCATCTACCTATGCTCGACCCCGTACTCGCCGGGACGGGAGCACGGCGTGCACCCCCTTGATCCGGACATCGGCATCGAGTGGCCGGCGGATACCCAGCCCGCGCTCTCCCCGAAGGACGCCGCGGCTCCGACTCTCGAAGAGGCGCGCCAGGCCGGGCTGCTGCCTGTTTACGCTGACTGCGAGGCCTACCTGAGTAGCCTGCGCCAGGCGGCAGACGCGCGGAACCCGGTATCCGGCCGGTTATCTCGTCGGCGCGGAGGCCCGCTGAGCGGCGACGAGTTCAGGAAAGGCGCGACGCAGAGCCGTCTGCCACTGGCCGATAGGCGGAACGCGAGGTCCTGCCCAGGCGCTGTGCCCCAGCACGCTGTAGGCGGGCCTCGGCGCCGCCCGGGACAGCGCGCTGCTCGGTATCGGCCGCACCCTGGCCGGATCGGCGCCGAGCAGGCCGAAGATCTCTCGTGCCAGCCCGAACCAGGTTGTCTGCCCGCCGCTCGTGGCGTGGTAGATGCCCGGCGCGGCGGTGGAGTGGACCAGCGCGATGATCTGCCTGGCCACGTCGACGGTCCAGGTGGGCTGGCCTTGCTGGTCGTCCACCACGTCGACCGTGGGCCGCTGGTCCTCCAGCTTGATCATCGTGCCGACGAAGCTCGGCCCGTGCGCCCCGTACAGCCACGCCGTCCTGACGGCGAATCCCGATTCGGGCAGGCGGTCGAGCACGGCCCGCTCACCAGCCAGCTTGGTACGTCCGTAGGCGGTGCGCGGCGCCGGGACGTCATCCTCCGCATACGGCCGGCCAGCATCACCCGCGAAGACGTAGTCGGTCGAGACCTGCACCAGGCGGGCGCCCGATGCCGCGCAGCCCGCGGCCAGGTTCGCCGCACCGCCGGCGTTGACGGCCAGCGCCTTTTCCTCGGACGCCTCGGCATCGTCGACCGCGGTCCAGGCCGCGCAGTTGACGACCACATCAGGCCGGCAGCGGGCGATGGCATCGCTGACGGCGGCGGCGTCGGTCACGTCCAGGCCGGCCCGGTTCATCCCGGTCACAGGCTCGCCGCGGGAGGTCAGGACGGCGACCATGTCGGTGCCGAGCATGCCGCCAGCCCCGGTGACCAGCCACCGGGTCATGACATCCGCCCGGATCCGGCCGGAGCAGGTGCCGCGCTTTGCCGCTTGAGCGGTTCCCACCAGGCGCGGTTGTCGGCATACCAGCGCACCGTTGCCTCCAGGCCCTGGCGGAACGGGACGCGCGGCGCGTACCCCATCGCCCGCAGGGCGCTGTCATCGAGGGAGTAGCGCCGGTCGTGCCCCTTGCGGTCGGGTACGCGCCTGACCATGTCCCATCCCGCGCCGCAGCAGTCGAGCAGCGCGGCCGTCAGCTCCAGGTTGGTCAGCTCAGCGTCGCCGTCGATGTGATACGTCTCCCCGGCCCGGCCGCGCTCCAGCGCCAGCTGGATCCCGCGGCAGTGGTCATCAACGTGGATCCAGCCGCGGACATTGCCGCCGTCGCCATACAGCGGGACCTGCTGCCCGTCGAGCAGGTTGGTCACGAACAGCGGGATGACCTTCTCTGGATACTGGTAGGGGCCGTAGTTGTTGCAGCAGCGGGTGATCCGCACATCAAGCCCGTGGGTGCGCGCGTAGGCCCCGGCCATGAGGTCGCCGCCGGCCTTGGCCGCCGAGTACGGCGAGCTCGGCTGCAACGGTGCCTGCTCCGTCCACGAACCCGACGCCACGCTCCCGTACACCTCGTCGGTGGAAACCTGCACCACCGGCCCGACCCCGGCGTCGAGACACGCCTGCAGGAGCACTTGCACTCCGGCCACGTTGGTAGCGACAAACGGCGCGGCGCCGCTGATCGAACGGTCTACGTGAGTCTCGGCCGCGAAGTTGATCACAGCGTCGTGCCCGGGCATCAGCGAGCGCACGAGCGCGGGGTCGGCGATGTCACCCTGCACGAAGTGCAGCCGGGGGCTGGCTGAGACCGGGGCCAGGTTGGCGAGGTTTCCCGCGTAGGTCAGATTGTCCAGGACGGTTACCGCGGCATCCTCGTAGCCGGGGTACCCGCCCGACAGCATGGTGCGCACATAGTGCGAGCCGATGAATCCGGCCCCGCCTGTCACCAGGATCCTCACGTAGCCTCCGTGCTTACGAGCTGATCTGTACCTTGCTGTGATCCCCGAGCACCAGCCGGTGCGCCTTGGACACGCCGGAGGCGGGGACGACCTCGACATGGTGCCCGATGAGGGACGCCTCTATGCGGCGGACCCCGCGGATCGACGCGCCGGCCAGGACGATGGAGTACTCGATCTCGCTGTCGGCGATCACGCAGTCGGGGCCGACTGAGGTAAACGGGCCGACGTAAGAGTCTGTCACCTCGGTGCCGGCGCCGATGATGGCCGGTCCCATGATCCGTGACCCGCTGACCCTGGCTCCGGCGTCGACGACCACCCGGCCGATCAACTCGCTCGCCGCGTCTACCACGCCGGCCACGGCGGGCTCGGCGCTCTCCAGCACGGTGCGGTTGACCTCCAGCATGTCCGCGACGTTGCCGGTGTCCTTCCAGTACCCCGAGATGATCGTTGAGGTGACCTTGCGGCCGTCGAGCACGAGCCGCTGGATAGCCTCGGTGATCTCCAGCTCTCCACGCTCCGACGGCGCCAGTCCGGCGACCGCCTCGTGCACCGCCGGCGTGAACAGGTACACCCCGACCAGCGCCAGATCGCTCTTCGGCTTCTGCGGCTTCTCCTCCAAGCCGACCAGCTGGCCCGCACTGTCGAGCTCCGCGACCCCGAACTGCCGAGGGTCCGCCACCGAGGTCAGCATGATATGGGCATCCGGCCTGGAGGCCCGGAACTCCTCCACCAGCGCGGTGATGCCGCCCACGATGAAGTTGTCGCCCAGGTACATCACGAAGTCGTCCTCGCCGAGGAACTCCCTGGCCACCAGGACCGCATGCGCCAGCCCCAGGGGGGCCGACTGCCGGATGTAGGTCACTTCCAGCCCGAACGCGTGGCCCGGACCGACCGCCGAACGGATCGCCGGCTCCGTGTCGCCGACCACGATCCCCACCTCGGTGATTCCGGCGTCGCGGATCGCCTCCAGACCATAGAACAGCACTGGCTTGTTCGCCACGGGGACCAGCTGCTTGGCCGAGGTGTGGGTGATCGGCCGGAGCCGCGTCCCTGATCCTCCGGCCAGAACGAGGGCTTTCACGGTCCGGAAGCCTATCGCTGCTATGGCTTGGTCAGGACCACGATGAGCAGACCCGACACGACTAGGAGCGAGCCTACCCAGGTCAGCACGTTCGCACGCTCATGCAAGACAAGGATGCTCGCAGTCAGGATGACGAGATAGCCGAGGGCATTGAAGGGGTAGGCCACGCTCAGCGGTACCCGCGACAGCGCGGCCAGCCAGGCTATAGCGGAGACGCCGAAGACTACCAGCCCGAGCAGCACCCACGGCGAGGTGGCCGCGCGCAGCGCCAGCGATCCGCCATCATGAGTCACGCGGGCCGTTGCGATCTGCATGCCGTGCTTGAGCATCACCTGTCCGGTCGCCGCCGTGACGACGGCGAACAGCAGCAGCGCAACGCTTGCGATGGTCATGTGGCGCCTCCTCGGTGCCGCTTCAGGCCTGGCCGGACGCGCCTCCTGGCGAAGCGAGGGATCCGCGTCAGGCGACTTCGACATCCGCCGTCTCCTCCGTGCTAGCCGTCGGTACGAGCCGACCCTCTGGCCTCGGCCGCCGATTTGGCCGCGGTGGCGGCCGACTCGAGCCCGGCGCGCACCGCGCCTGGCTCGAAATCGAGATAGGGGTAACGGCGAACCCCGTACTTGTGCAGCCTGTACTGTCCGCAGGTACGGAGCACGCCGATACCGTACCGGATGCTCCGGCGCAGGTTGATCGACGATGACTCGGTCTCATAGCGAGTCGGGCAGGACACCTCGCCGATCCTCGCACCAGCGGAAACGGCCTGGGCGATGATCTGGTTGTCGAAGACGAAATCGTCGGAGTTGCGCTCGAACGGCAAGCCGGCGAGCAACGCGCTGCTAAACGCGCGCAGGCCGGTGTGATATTCAGACAGCTTCTGCCGCAAGAAAATGTTCTCGACGAAGGTGAGGAACCGGTTAGCCACGTACTTGTAACGAGGCATGCCGCGGGCGACCGAGTTCTGGGCGAGAATGCGCGAGCCGAGGACGAGGTCGTACTCCCCGTAGGCGATCATCGAAGCCATGGCCGGGACGAGCAGCGGTGAGTACTGATAGTCCGGGTGCACCATGACGATGATGTCCACGCCGAACTCGAGCACCCGGTGGTAGCAGGTCTTCTGGTTTCCCCCGTAGCCGAGGTTGAGTTCGTGGCGGATCGGCTCCAGGCCAAGCTTCCTGGCCATGGTGACGGTCTGGTCGGTACTGGCGTCGTCGACGAGCACGATCTCGTCGATGACGTCCGGGTCAAGTTCGATTACTGTGCGTGATAGCGTCGCCGCTGCGTTGTAAGCGGGCAGCACGACGCCGATCCGGCGGCCATTAATCACCCCGCTAGTCTACGGAGCGCGGGGAATGCCGTAGCAGTAAACGATGCGGCTGGGTCGGTGGACGTCGCCGGGCCATGATGACGGGGCTGCCCAGCGCGACATCAAGAGCGCGGACCGTCACGAACCAGTCAGCCTGCGCTGCGTGATCGCTACCAGGGCGGGCACGGTCAGCGCGGCCATCTCGGGCAGCAGCCAGGCCCCGAGGGTTCGCCGGGGGGTGCCCAGCAGGATGATCACGGCCAGCAGGTAGACCTCGATGAACGAGCGCATGTCAGCATCCAGGCTGTTCCAGGTGCTCGGCGTGACGACGCAGATCTCCACCAGGTAGAGGACGAACGCCAGCCGTTCGTGCCCCGGCGCGCTCGTCGCGCGCAGGCAGAGCAGCGCCGCGACCGAGAAGCAGACGAGGATGGCCAGTTCCAGGAACCACAGATCGTACTGCTCGAACTGGTGCAGGTGGATGTGGGCGAGGTTATGCCGGAACGCCTCGAGCGGGGCGATGAACGGCGCGCCGGCGTTCCGGCCGCCGTCGGCGAGCAGCGGGACGCTCCCGGTCGCGGCCTTCACCACGACCTGCCAGGCCGCGAAGGCCAACGCCGGCACGGCCCAGGCCAGGTCCTCGCGTCCCGGCCGGGACCCCGTGGCCCAGCCGCGCAGCATGCCGATCACTCGCAGGATGGCGATCGCGGCCACCGCCACCATGACCGTCTCCCTGGTCAGCGCCCCGTAGGTCAGCAGCGCGGCGGCCAGCACAGGCCGGCGGCTCCGGATCGCCAGCAGCCCGGCCAGCAGGAGGACGGCGGCGAGCGGCTCCGCGGTGTCCCTGGACAGGCTGGTGAGGAGCCCGAAGTACCCCGGCATCAGCAGCCCGGCCAGGGCGTGCCGCCCGCCCTGGGCGGCGAACAGGGCACCCAGGTAGCCGAGCGCCCCGATGGCGGCGATGTTGACCGCGACCAGCATGACCGGGACCAGGGAATGCTGTCCGGCCGAGATCAGCCAGGTGAGCGCGGGGTAGCCGATCCGCATGTACCGGTAAGGCCGGTCCATGGTGATGCCGTACGCGGTGTGGTGGAAGTTCAGCGGGTTCAGCGCCAGCCGGTAGAAGAACTGCCCGTCGTAGCCGTACGTCTTGGCCACCGGCATGCTGTGCGGCAACTGGGACGGCGTGGCGAAGTGCCGGCCAACCAGGATGAACCGGCTGATGTGGCCGTGCGCCCAGGTCTGCCAGCGAGCCAGGGTGAAGGCGACCGCGGCGAGCGTGGCGATCAGGGCGGCCATGGCCGGGCGGTTCGTCCTAGACCCTAGCGAGCGAGACGGCGGGACGCCGGCTCCGCCCAGAGCCTCGTCCGGCGGGTTTGCGGGACCGGCCGGCTGCGGGCTGCCGGGCACGACCGAATCCGCGACCCGCCCGCGGGCCGCCGGGTGCTCCTGACCAGGCATGCTGCATTCCTCACGAAGGGCGGCCCGGACACCGAACACTGCCATGCTCGCGCGCCGCGAGCCTACCGTAACCGGCGCGTGCCCGTCGCCGGAGCCAGGCGATGCCCAGGGTGCTGTCATCGGAAGATCCGCCGTTAACGTCCGCTCCGGCAAGAAACGAGCTTGCGGCGACACGGGATAACGAGGCCGGTAGTCAGGTTGCTATGGCGGTAAGGTGAAGCGCCAGACACGTGACGGGGGCCTTTTATCGTGCCTCCAGGGGCCCCCGGAGGCCTGCCGTATCAGCCGGAGGTAGACGCGGTGACCAATTTGCCTGATCAGGTCGGCCTGGATGTGGTTGTCATCGGGGGGTGCGGGCACGTTGGCCTGCCGCTCGCGCTAGCGTTCGCCGACCGGGGTGCCCGGGTCGGTATCTATGACGTGAGCGAGGCCGCGGTCGCCACCGTCAATTCGGGCCAGATGCCCTTCGCCGAGCCAGACGCGGATGAGATGCTGCAGCGGGTGCTCGGCGCCGGCCGCCTGGTGGCCTCGGCCGACCCCGCGATCGTGGCCACGGCTGAGCACGTGATCGTGGTCATCGGCACGCCGGTTGACGAGCACCTCAACCCCAAGCAGATCGCCATCACCAAGGCGCTCGGCGGCTGCTCGGAATACCTCAGGGACGGGCAGCTGCTCGTCCTGCGCAGCACCGTGTTCCCCGGCGTGACGGCGCTGGTGGAGAAGATGCTGGCCAAGCTGGGGCGGCAGATAGAGGTCGCCTTCTGCCCGGAGCGGATCGCCGAGGGCAAGGCCATGACCGAGCTGTTCGAGCTGCCGCAGATCGTCTCCTCCCGCACGCCCTCGGGTACGAAGCGGGCGTCCGCGCTGTTCGGCAGGCTGACCAGCAAGATCGTGGTGATGTCGCCGGAAGAGGCGGAGCTGGCCAAGCTGTTCACCAACGTCTGGCGCTACATCAAGTTCGCCACCGCCAACCAGCTCTACATGATGGCCAACGAGCAGGGCCTGGACTTCGACCGGATCCGGCGCGGCCTCGCCGAGGACTACCCGCGGGCGGCGGACATGCCCGCCGCGGGCTTCGCGGCCGGACCCTGCCTGTTCAAGGACACGATGCAGCTCGCGGCCTTCAACCACAACAATTTCCCGCTCGGCCACGCGGCGATGGCGGTGAACGAAGGCCTGCCACTTTACCTGGTGCACCGGCTGGGGCAGCGGTTCGACCTGGGGTCGATGACCGTCGGGATCCTCGGCATGGCGTTCAAGGCGGGTTCCGACGACATCAGGTCGAGCCTTTCCTACAAGCTCAAGCGGATCCTGGCGTTCAAGGCCGACGCGGTGCTGTGCACCGACCCGTACGTAACCGTCGACCCCAGCCTGCTGCCGCTCGAGGAGGTCCTGGCCCGTTCCGACCTGCTCGTGGTGGGGGCGCCGCATCCGGAGTACAGGGGACTGGCGGTCGACAAGCCGGCCGCCGACATCTGGGATGTGCTAGGGAGCGGGGTCCGGGTGTGACCGAGCGTCCCCGCGTCTCGGTGGTAGTCCCCGCCTGCAACGAGGGCGAGGGGGTCACCAGCGTATTCGACCGGCTGTTCGAGTCGGTGCGGCTGCCGTCCGAGGTGCTCGTGGTCGTCGACTCGGCCGATGACACGACCGTCCCTGTCGCGGAGGAGTACGCGCAGAAGGAGTCCCGGCTGAGGTGCCTGGTCAACACCTACGGGCGGGGACCTGCCAACGCCATCAGGTTCGGCATCGACGCCGCGACCGCGCCGGTGGTCGTGGTCACCATGGCGGATGGCTGCGACGACGTCAGGCAGATCGACGAGCTGGTCAGGCTGGTCGAACGGGGGGTCACGGTGGCCGCCGCGTCCCGCTACATGCCAGGCGGCCAGCAGGTCGGCGGCCCTATCCTTAAGGGCACGCTGTCCCGTCTGGCTGGCCGCTCGCTGCGGACGTTCGCTCACGTCGGCACCAGGGACGCGACGAACTCGTTCAAGGCTTACTCAACGGAATTCGTCCGGCAGGTCGGAATCGATTCCAGGAACGGGTTCGAGATCGGCATCGAACTGACCGCCAAGGCGAAGCGGCTGCGCCTGCCGGTGGCCGAGATCCCCACGATCTGGCTGGACCGGCAGGCCGGGGTGTCGAATTTCAAGATCGCGAAATGGGTGCCGAGCTACCTCCACTGGTATCGCTTCGCGTTCGGACCGCGGCAGACCGCCGATCAGGTGCGGCACCCCAGGACGCCCGGTCAACCGGAGCAACGCGAAGGAGCACAGGAGTCCTGATGGAGCAGGTGCTGGTCAGCGGCTCCGCTGGCTTCATCGGCGGGTACGTGGTCGAAGAGTTGCTGAATCGCGGCTACGCCGTGGTGGGCCTAGACAACTTTTCCAAGTACGGGAAGATCAGGAAGTCCTACGACGACAATCCGCGCTACCGCCTCGTCGAAGGCGACGCCAGGGACGTCGGGCTGATGAGCAGGCTGCTAGCCGACTGCGACCATTTCATCGCCGGCGCCGCCATGATCGGCGGGATCTCGTACTTCCACACCTATGCCTATGACCTGCTCGCGACCAACGAGCGGATCATCGCCGCGTCCTGCGACGCCGCGATCGCCGCGCGCCGGGACGGCCGTCTGCGGAAGGTTACCTACCTTTCCTCCTCGATGGTCTTCGAGAGCGCCGACGAATGGCCGTCCTACGAAGGACAGCAGTGGGAGATTCCGCCGCCGCTGTCGTCTTACGGATTCCAGAAGCTGGCGGTGGAGTACTTCGCCCGGGCCGCCTGGGATCAGTACAAGCTTCCCTACACCCTCGTGCGCCCGTTCAACTGCGTGGGCATCGGCGAGAGCCGCGCGCTAGGCGACCGGGAGATCCTGTCAGGCAACGTCGAGCTCGCGATGAGCCACGTCGTCCCTGACCTTGTGCAGAAGGTGCTCAAGGGCCAGGACCCGCTGCACATCCTCGGTTCCGGCGACCAGGTTCGGCACTACACCTACGGCGGCGATCTCGCCGCCGGGGTGGTGACCGCGATGGAGCACGAGGACGCCCTCAACGAGGACTTCAACCTGTCGACGGCGGAAAGCGCCACCGTCCGGCAACTGGCTGAGCTCATCTGGCGCAAGGTCAAGGGCGAGAGCGTGCCGCTGCGGCTGGTCCACGACGACCCGTTCCGGTACGACGTCCAGCGCCGGGTGCCCGACACGGAAAAGGCCAAGAAGATACTCGGCTTCGAGGCCACCACCACGCTTGATCAGATGCTCGACGAGGTCATCCCCTGGATCGACGCGGCCATCAAGACGGGAACCATCTGAGTCATGACGGCCGCGGCGAGATGGTGCCGGCCTGAACTGACGTCGCCCGACCGCGGGCGTCACATGTACAGGATGCGGCGCCTGGCCACGACCGCCAGCGCGGGCAGCACGCAGGCCGCGATCAGGCCGAGATAGGGCCAGGAGAGGTAGCGCCGCGGCGTGCTCACCAGCACCACCAGCGCCATCAGGTAGGGCTCGATGAGCGAACGCCCCTCGCCGAACGTGCTGGTCCAGATCTGGCTGGACAGCAGGCCAAGCTGGAGCACGAAGAAGACGAACGCGAGGCGCTCGTGCCCGGGTGCGGAGGTGATCATCAGCACCGCGAACCCGGCCAGGATGAAGACCGCCAGCGTGGCGTACTCGAGCATGGCGATGTCGATCGGGCTCAGGTGCGCGGTGTTGATGTGCGCGGCGTTGTACTTCAGCGCGTGGGCGAGCGCGGTGAAGGGCGCGGTGAGGTTCCGGCTGCTGTTCGCTAGCAACGGGAACTCGCCCTTGACCACGAAGTGCACCGCGAGTTCTACCAGCCCGTACGCGGCGGCCGGGACGAGCCAGGTCAGGTCGGCCAGGCCCGGGTTGGACCGGCGCCGTCCGATCGCGATCAGCCGGGTGACGGCGATCGCGGCCGGGGCGTACAAGATGGTTTCCCTCGTGATCGCGCCGTAGGCGAACAACGCGGTGGCCAGCAGGTACATCCGGCTGCCACCCCGCCGGAAGGCGAGCAGGCCACCCAGCATGCACGCCTCGGCCACGGGTTCGGCCGTGTCCCGGCCCACGCTGATGACCAGGCCGAAGTAGGCGACGAAGGCGAGCCCCCACAGGGCGTGCCGTCCGGCGTCACGGGCGAACACGCTGCCGAGCATGGCCATGGCCGCCACCGCGAAAAGGTTGAGCACGACCAGCACGACGGGCACGAGCTGATGCTGGCCGAGGGAGAGGATCCAGGCCAGGGTCGGGTACCCGATGCGGGTGTACCGGTAGGACTGGTCCATCGTGATGCCGAACGCGGTGGCGTGCCAGTTGAATGGGTCCAGCGCGAGCCGGTAGTAGAACTGCCCGTCATAGCCAGCGGACGGCACCAGGAGCAGGCCGCGGGGGAGTTGAGCCCGGTGCGTATAGACGTGCCCGGCCATGATGAACAGGCTGAGGTGCCCCTTGGCCCAGATCTGCCAGCGGGCCAGGGCGAAACCGAGCCAGCCGAGGAAGGCGATGATCCCTGGTACCAGCGGCCGGTTCAACACCGACCATAGCGTTGGCGGGCTTTGCCGGAGAGACTTATCCTCTTCCGACGCCGATGTGAGCTGCAACCGCAAGCCTCCACCATGGCAATCTCAGCGTGAAGGAAATTCTTGGTCAGGCGCGCGCAGCTTACCAGAGCGACCCCTTACGCTGTGACAGGCTGCGACGAATACCATTCGCTCGCCAGGATGACACCGAGCCCGAAGGACGTGGTGGCTGCCGTGCCGAAAAGCGGGACGCCGGAGACGTCCCCCGCCTTGCCTGCCGCCACCCCGGCCGGGGCCGGGGATGGGCAGGGTGCCATGACCGCCGCGGAGGGCGCGCCGGACCGCCGGGCGTCCGCCCGCCGCCTGCTCGCCGCCGTCGCGGCCGCGCTGGCCGTCGCCCTGCTCTTCCTCGCCTATCTGCATCTCTCCCGGACGTACCCGGAGAATTCCGACGAGTCCAACGACCTGCTGATGGCCTGGGACATGCTGCACGGCAACGTGCTGCTGCACGGCTGGTACCTGTCCGACGTCTCGTTCATCACGACCGAGTTGCCGCAGTACGTCTTGCTGGTGTGGCTGTTCGGGCTGCACACCGGCACCGCGCACATCGCGGCGGCGATGACGTACACGCTGGTCGTGATCCTCGCCGTGCTGCTGGCCCGGGGCCGGGTATCCCGCCGCGAGGGCCGGGGCCGGATGCTGCTGACGGCGGGCCTTATGTTCGCCCCCCAGCTCGGCGTCGGCGTCTTCGTCCTGCTGCTGTCCCTCGGGCACATCGGCACGGCCGTGCCGCTCCTGCTGACCTGGCTGGTCATCGACCGGTGCCCGGCGCGCTGGTACGTCCCCGTCGCCGTCGGGTTGCTGCTGACCTGGGTACTCATCGCCGACCCCCTGGTCCTCCTGGTGGGCGTCGTGCCGCTGGTGGCGGTGTGCGCGATGCGCGTGGCCCGTGAGCTGGCCCGGCGGCAGGACGCCCCGGTCCAGGCCGTCCTGCGTGCCCGCTGGCACGAGCTGTCCCTGGCCGTGGCGGCCATCGCCGCCCAGGGCCTGGCGTCACTGGCCGGACGCCTGATCCAGGCCTACCTGCACCCGCTGCCCTACCAGCTCGCCCCGGTGCACACCTGGCCCAGGCACGCCTGGGTGACCGGCGAGGGGCTGCTCGCGCTGTTCGGGGCTAAGCCCGAGGGGCCGCCCGTCGCGATGGCCTTCGCGCTGCTGCACCTGGCGGGGGTGGCGCTAGTGGCGTGGGCGGTGCTGCGGGTGGCGCGGCACTTCCTGTCCTGGCCGGACATGGTCAGCCAGATCCTGCTCGTCGCGATGGTCCTCAACGTGGCCGCGTACGTGCCGAGCACGCTGGCCGACGCGACCGACCTGAACGCCCGTGAGTTCGCCATCGTGCTGCCGTTCGGGGCGGTCCTGGCGGGCCGGACGCTGGCGGTCAGCCTCCGGGACAGCAAGCGGCGGTGGGCCCGGCCGGCCCTGCTGGCCGGCGCGGCCGGCGCTCTGCTAGCGGGCTATGGGGCCGGCCTCGGCTGGGCCGCCGCCCAGCCACCGGCCCCCGCGATGAACGCGCGGCTGGTGACGTTCCTCACCTCCCACCACCTGACCAGCGGCATCGGCGGGTACTGGTATTCGAGCGCGGTCACCGTGGGCAGCGACGGTGCCGTCACCATCCGGGCCGTGCAGCATGTCCCACGCCTGGAGCCATACCTGTGGGAGACCAAGAGCTCCTGGTACGACCCCGGCCCGAACCACGCGAACTTCCTGGTCACCAGCAGCGCGCCCGGGTTCTTCAACCACTGGCTGCCCCACCGGGCCGCGCTGGCGGCGCTGGGCGCTCCGGCCAGGACGTACCACGTCGGCCCCTACACCGTGTACGTCTACAACAAGAACCTGCTGGCCGAACTGCCTCACCAGTGACCTCACAGGCCGGCAACACGCCGGGGATGCTGTTGTCAGGGGGCGACGGGACGTAGCCTTGGCGTGTGGATCGGCGAATATTCGGGGTCGAGAACGAGTACGGCGTCACCTGCACCTTCCGCGGGCAGCGCGGCTCTCGCCCGACGAGGTGGCGCGCTACCTGTTCCGGCGCGTGGTGTCATGGGGCCGTAGCAGCAACGTCTTCCTCAGGAACGGGGCGCGGCTCTACCTCGACGTGGGCAGCCACCCCGAATACGCCACCCCGGAATGCGACAACGTGCTCGACCTGGTGGCCCACGACAAGGCGGGGGAGCGGATCCTGGAGGGCCTGCTCGTCGACGCCGACCGGCGGCTGCGCGAGGAGGGTATCGCCGGCGACATCTACCTGTTCAAGAACAACACCGACTCCGCGGGCAACTCCTACGGCTGCCACGAGAACTACCTGGTCGGCCGGCACGGCGAGTTCGGCAGGCTGGCCGACATCCTGATCCCGTTCCTGGTCACCCGGCAGGTGATCTGCGGCGCGGGCAAGGTGCTGCAGACGCCGCGGGGCGCGGTGTACTGCGTGAGCCAGCGGGCCGAGCACATCTGGGAGAGCGTCTCCTCGGCCACCACCCGGTCCCGCCCGATCATCAACACCAGGGATGAGCCGCACGCCGACGCCGAGCGCTTCCGGCGGCTGCACGTGATCGTGGGCGACTCGAACATGAGCGAGACCACCACCCTGCTCAAGATCGGGTCGACCGACCTGGTGCTGCGGATGATCGAGGCCGGCGCGATCATGCGCGACCTGACCCTGGACAACGCGATCCGGGCGATCCGCGAGGTCAGCCACGACATGACCGGGCGCAGCCGGGTCCGGCTGGCCAACGGGCGCGAGCTGTCCGCCCTGGACATCCAGTACGAGTACCTGAACCGGGCCAAGGACTTCACCGCCAAGAACGGCCTCGACCCGGTGAGCAAGCGGGTCCTGGACATGTGGGAGCGGGCGCTGTCCGCGATCGAGACCGGCAACCTCGACATGATCGCGCGGGAGATCGACTGGGTGACCAAGTACCAGCTGATCGAGCGCTACCGGGCCCGGCACGACCTCCCGCTGTCCTCGCCGCGGGTGGCCCAGCTCGACCTGGCCTATCACGACGTGCACCGCGGTCGCGGCCTGTACTACCTGCTGCAGCGGGCAGGGGCGGTGGAGCGGGCGGCCCGCGACATCGACATCTTCGAGGCCAAGTCGGTCCCGCCGCAGACGACGCGGGCCAAGCTGCGCGGCGAATTCATCCGCCGGGCCCAGGAGAAGCGGCGCGACTTCACCGTCGACTGGGTGCACCTCAAGCTGAACGACCAGGCCCAGCGGACGGTGCTGTGCAAGGACCCGTTCCGCTCGGTGGACGAGCGCGTCGAGAAGCTCATCGCGGGGATGTAACCTGCCGTCACGGCAAGACTGAGAGTTCGCTGCAGGGTACCTGATGGGGGACGCGGCCGCTCGGTCCTGCCAGTAGGCTGACGGGGCTGACATCGACCACTATTGAGGTTTTTTCATGCGACGCTTTCTAGCGCTCATCGCCGTGCCCTTGCTGGCTTGCCTGGTCCTAGCGGCCTGTGGCGGGTCGGCGAAGTCGACCGCCTCATCATCGTCGACTTCATCCGCATCCTCCTCCCCGGGCGCGAACACCGGCGTTACCGCATCCGGCGTCTTCGACAAGACGCCGAAGGTGATCATCCCGAAGGCCACGCCGGGTAGCAGCCTTACGGTCAGGACCCTCATCCAGGGCAACGGCACCACCCTGACCAAGAGCGAGGCGCTGGCCGCCAACTTCGTCCTGTACTTCTGGCAGGGCAAAAGCTCCTCGCTCAAGGCCAGCACCTACGCCAGCAGCCCGACGGTGATCGGCGGGACGATGCTGCCGGGCCTGGAGTCCGCGCTGATCGGCAAGAAGGTCGGCAGCCGCATCCTCGCCGTCATCCCGCCCTCGCAGGGGTACGGCACCTCGGGTAACTCCCAGCTCGGTATCACCGGCAGCACCACGCTGGTGTTCGTCATCGACGTGCTCAAGGCCTACGCCGACACCGCGGGCGCCACCGGCTCCCAGGTCTCCAGCGGCGGCGGCAACCTGCCCACCGTCAGCGCCAAGTCGGGTACCGCGCCCACCCTTACCTTCCCGTCCTCCGGACCGCCCAGCGCCATGGTGACCAAGACGCTGGTCAAGGGCAACGGCGCGAAGGTCGCTAAGGGCGACTACGTCATCGCGCAGTACGCCGGTTTCATCTGGCGGACCAAGAAGGTCTTCGGCTCCTCCTGGTCCTCGGGCTCGCCGTTCGGCTTCGTCATCGGCGCGTCGCCCGAGCAGGTCATCCCCGGCTGGGACAAGGGCCTGGTCGGTCAGACCGTGGGCAGCAGGGTGATGCTTTCCATCCCGCCGGCCCAGGGCTACGGCAGTGCGGGCGCGTCTCAGGCCGGCATCAAGGGCAACGACACCCTCGTGTTCGTGGTCGACATCATCGACGCGCTCAAGCAGGGCTGAAACCCGTAAGTCCCGTAAGTCCCCCGTAAGATCGCGGAATCCTCGCGCAGCAGGCGGCCGGCGTGCCGGCCGGCCGCCGCTGCGGCCAGGAAATAGGCGAGATCCTCGTCCAGCCCGCGGCCCATGGTGGACAGGCGGGCCGGGCACGTCCGCAGCGCCGCCTCCAGGCCGTCGGCCGGCACGGTGACGACCTTGTGCCGCGCGCTCAGCGCGTCGGCCTCGGCCGCCACCCGGGCGCCGAACTCCCCGGCCAGCGCGGGCACCACCACGTCGGCCCGGGCCAGCGCGACCCGGCCGTAGGCAGTCAGGCTGTGGTGCGAGACACCGCGGTGCCGCTCGCGCGGGTCCGCGTCGCTGATCCGCAGCGACGCCACCGGACGCCCGCCCAGCGCCGCGACGGCGTTGACCGCCTCGCCCGCGGCCACCCCGGAGAAACCCCACCGGGTCCCGGTGCCGAGGTTGCCGGGGCCTTGCGCGATCACCGCGACGTCGGCGCCGAGCACGTGCCGCGCCGCGAGCAGCCCGGTGTGCACGGTCACCGTCTCCAGGTCCCCGCCGAACGACTGCCCTGTGGTCACCGTAGCCGCCAGCCAGCCCGCCTCGCGGAGCGTGGCGCAGGTGCGCGAGAACCAGGCCGGCAGCGCCCCGCCGTCCTGCATCACATACACCACGCGGGGCGCCGCGCTGGCGCCCGGGCGGTCAGCCAGGGACCGTTCGGCCGAAAAGACCCCCGCCAGCACGGCCGGGAGGGCCGAGTGCAGGTCGGCCACCACGACGGGCATCCCGCCGATGTCGTCCGCGTCGCGCAGCGCGTCGTGGTGCGGCGACCCCTGCTCGTCCGCGCCGAGCACGGTAGCCTGCAGCGGCGAGTAGCGCGCCTTGACCAGGTGGCCAGCTAGCTTGGGGTCGGGCGGCAGCCGGTCGGGGACCGCGACCACCAGGGCGTAGCCGCCGGTGCCCAGGCCCAGGTCGAGCGCCGTGGTGTTGAGCAGCACCCGGTCGCCGGGCCGCGGACGGCCGGTCAGCCCCGGGTAAGCCAGTGCCCTGACCTGGCCCCCCTCCGCAGGTGCACCGTCCACTGATACGTCGAGTTCGATCGCACCTGGCCATTCGCGGCGCGTTCCGCTGACCGTGCCGTTCCGCCATGTGATCATCCCGGCACTCTAGCCAACCCGTCTTCATGCGTCGTTCCCCCCGGATAAGCACTGCCTGCGAGACAATAATCTGGAGCCATCTGTAGGCTTCGGAGGGACCATGTCCAAGCGCAAGACTGAGCGGCTGCTCGGCCTTGTCGTCTGCTTGCTCTCCACCAGGCGTTACCTCACCGCCGAGCAGATTCGCCAGGCCGTGCCCGGCTACCCCGAGCAAGACGACCTGTTCAAGCGGATGTTCGAGCGGGACAAGGAGGATCTCCGCGATCTCGGGGTGCCGCTGGAGACCGGCGTCAACCACCCGTTCGACGACGACCCCGGCTACCGGATCAGGCAGCAGGCCTACCAGCTGCCCGAACTGCGGCTGGAGGCGGACGAGGCGGCCGTGCTCGGCCTGGCCGCGCGGGTCTGGCGGCGGGCCGAGCTGGCCGGCGCCGCCGCCGGTGCGCTGCTGAAGCTGCGCGCCGCCGGAATCGATGCTGATCCGAAGAGCGCGGACGGCGGTGACGAGCACTCGCCGGTGCCGCAGGGTATAGAGCCCCGGCTGGGCAGGCCCGAGCCGGCCTTCGGGCCGCTGTGGGAGGCGGTCAGGGACCGCCGTCCGGTCACGTTCAGCTATCGCGCGGCCGGGCGTAGCGACCCGCAGCGGCGCGAGCTGGAGCCGTGGGGCGTGGTGAACCGGCACGGCCGCTGGTATGTGGCCGGCTGGGACCGGGGGCGCGACGCCATCCGGGTGTTCCGGCTCGGCCGGATCGCCGGCCCGGTGAAGTTCTGCGGCCCGGCCGGACGGGTGACCGTGCCAGACGGCACCGACGTGCGCGAGCTGGTCCACGACCGGGACTCCGCGCCCGCCCAGGAGCACACCGCCCTGCTCAGGGTCCGGGCCGGAGCCGGTGTCGGACTGCGCAGGCATGCCGTTTCCGTGCAGGCCGACGAGTCGGCGCCGGGATGGGACCTGGTCACCACGCGATTCGCCGACCTGGCCTGGTTCGCCGACTACGCCGCCTGGTTCGGCGCCGACGCGGTGGTTCTCGACCCGCCGGACCTGCGCGAGGCCGTAATCCGCCGCCTCAAGGGAGCACTGGCATGACGGCCCTCGTCACCTCGACCGAGCGGCTGCAGCGGCTGCTCGCGCTGGTGCCCTACGTGATGAGCAGGAAAGTGGTGGGCCTGGCCGAGACGGCGGAGGCGTTCGGTATCAGCGAGCGTGAGCTCGTGGACGACCTGAACCTGCTGTGGTGCGTCGAGCTGCGTGCCCCCGACCCCTACTGCCCGATCGACCTGTCGTACGAGGGTGGTGAGATCGTCGTCAGCCAGGCCGAATCCATGGGCCGGCCGCTACGGCTGGCCGTCGACGAGGCCAGCGCGCTGCTCGTCGCGCTGCGGATGCTGGCCGAGGTGCCCGGGCTTGAGGACCGTTCGGCGATGTCGCGGCTGATCGCCAAGCTCGAGGCCGCGGCCGGTGAGGCCGCCTCGGTCAGCGCCCAGGTGGCTGTGCAGGTCGACATCCAGGACGACGACGCCGAGGGGTACGCCGGGCAGGTCCGCACCGCCCTGTCGGCCAGGCGCCGGGTACACCTGCGCTACTACGTCCCTGGCCGGGACGAGGCGACCGAGCGTGACGTCGACCCGATGCGGCTGCTCGTGGTGGAGGGGCGGCCCTATCTAGAGGGCTGGTGCCTGCGGGCCGAGGGGATGCGGCTGTTCCGGCTGGACCGGGTGCTGAGCCTGGACGTGCTCGATGTGCCGTCCGCGCCGCCGGCCGAGGCCGAGCCGGTCGACGTCGATCAGGGCCTGTTCCGGCCGTCGCCGGGCGATATCCTGGTCGAGCTCGAGCTGTCCGCCGCCGGGCGCTGGGTGGCGGAGTACTACCCGTGTGAGTCGGTGACGGACCTGGAGGACGGCCGGCTGAAGGTGGCGCTGCGCACCCCGGACACCGGCTGGGTGCGGCGGCTGGCGCTGCGTCTCGGAGAGGACGGCCGCGTCGTCTCGCCACCAGCCCTGGTGGCCGAGGTGCGTGAGGCAGCTAGCGCCGCGCTCGCGAATTATGTCGTATTATCGCCGGATACACGCGCTTCCGGCGCCGAGCCTGCGGAGACTGCTCCCGTGCGAGGTCCCGTGTAGACTCGGCGCGAGAAGAACGTCTCCGGCGCTTAAAGAGGACGCTCATGATTGGTGACCTGTTCGACAGCCCATGGAAGATCTTGATCGTCGCCGTGGTGATCATCGTACTGTTCGGGTCCAAGAAGCTGCCGGGCGCGGCGCGGTCTCTCGGCCAGTCGATGCGCATCCTGAAGAGGGAAGTTAGCGACCTGCACCACGACGAGGAGCACGACCCGGCCCCCAAGGACGGCGCGACCCAGTTTCCGCCGGCGCAGCTCGCGGCTGCCCCGGCGGCACCGCCCGTGGAGCAGCAGAGCCAGATCGACGCTTTGCAGCAGCAGATCCGCGATCTCCAGCGCGCCGCGACCATGGACGACGCCCCGGCTAGCGCCAGCGCGTCGGCCGAGCCCCAGCGCACTCAGCCCAGCTAGGTTAGGCCTTACTGCCGGAAGCGGTCATGGCGAAAATTCCCGGTGCCATCCAGGGCGCCCGCATCGTCGGTGAGCGGTACGTACGCTCGCAGCGGCGGGAGAATCCTGAGGGGCGCATGCCGCTGTTCGACCACTTGCGTGAGCTGCGCAACCGGGTCGTGAAGATGGCGCTGGCGCTGGCCGCGGGGATGATCGTCGGGTTCGTGTTCTTCAACCCGGTCTGGCATTTCATCGAACGCCCGCTGTGCTCGGCGGTGATCCGCGGGCATACCGGGTGTAACACGCTGGGTGTCAACCAGCTGGTGCTGAACGGGCCGCTGGATGCGTTCTACCTGCGGGTCAAGGTCGCCCTGGTAGTCGGGATCATCCTGTCTTCGCCGGTGTGGCTGTACCAGCTCTGGTCGTTCATCGCCCCCGGGCTGTACAGGCGGGAAAAGCGGTGGGGGCACATCTTCCTGGCCACCGCGGTGCCGCTGTTCCTGATCGGGAACGTGCTGGCGTACCTGTCACTGGGCCGGTCGATGCACTACCTGCTGGGGCTGACGCCGGGCGGGGTGCAGAACCTGATCCAGGTCGACCTGTACATGAGCTTCGTGATGACGATGATGCTGGCATTCGGGCTCGCGTTCGAACTGCCGCTGCTGATCGTCATGCTGAACATGGCCGGGATCTTGACCCATGAGCGGTTTAAGAAGTGGCGCCGGGTGATGATCTTCGGCGTGTTCCTGATCGCGGGGATGGCGAACCCGAGCCCGGACCCGATCACGATGCTGATCCTGGGTGGCGCGTGCGCGGCGCTGGTCGAGGTGGCCGAGCTCATCGTCTGGCGGCATGACCGCCGCCGGGCCCGGCTGCACCCTGACCCGTACGCGGACCTGGCCGACGATGAGCTGTCCCCGCTCGACATGGACGACACGGGTAGCCGCGACAACCACCTCAACTAGCGCCTGCGCCCGCGACCGGGCCGAGGGCCTAACCTGGAACCCATGACCACTCCGGCGGACCGGTACACCGCGTTCCGCGGTCGGCAGGCTGATCCGGAACTGGCCGGCTTCCGCACGCTCTACGACTTCGACTTCGACGACTTCCAGGTCGAAGCCTGCCAGGCGCTCAGCGCGGGCCGTGGCGTGCTCGTGGCCGCGCCCACCGGCTCGGGTAAGACGGTGATCGGCGAGTACGCCGCGCACCTGGCGCTCGCCCAGGGCCGCAAGTGCTTCTACACCACGCCGATCAAGGCCCTGTCCAACCAGAAGTACGCCGACCTGGTGCGCCGCTACGACAGCCGCACGGTGGGCCTGCTCACCGGGGACAACAGCATCAACGGCGACGCGCCGGTGGTGGTGATGACCACCGAGGTGCTCCGCAACATGCTGTACACCGGGTCGCTGGCGCTGTCCGGCCTGGGCTACGTCGTCCTCGACGAGGTGCACTACCTGGCGGACAGGTCCCGTGGCGCGGTGTGGGAAGAAGTCATCATCCACCTGCCCGAATCGGTCCGGGTGGTGGCGCTGTCCGCGACGGTGAGCAACGCCGAGGAATTCGGCGAATGGCTGGATCAGGTCCGCGGCGGCACGGAGGTCATCGTGGACGAGCACCGGCCGGTGCCGCTCTGGCAGCATGTGCTGGCCGGGAACCGGCTGTACGACCTGTTCACGGACGACGAGCACGCCAGGGTCAACCCCGAACTGCTGCGGGTGGCACAGCGGGATACGTGGATCGAGCGCAAGGCCCCGCCGCGTCCCGGCCGCGGCGGACGCCGGCCGCGCCGATTCCCGTTGGCCTACCGGCCCGACGTGATCTCGCGGCTCGATTCCGACGGGCTGCTGCCCGCGATCACGTTCATCTTCAGCCGGGCCGGCTGTGACGCGGCGGTCGAGCAGTGCCTGGTCGCGGGTCTGCGGCTGACCACGCCGGAAGAGGCCGTGGTGATCCAGCAGGTCGCCGAGCGCCGTACCGCGGACATCCCGCCGGAGGACCTGACCGTCCTCGGCTACGGCGAGTGGCTGGACGGGCTGCGGCGCGGCATCGCGGCACACCACGCTGGCATGCTGCCCGCCTTCAAGGAGGTGGTCGAGGAGCTGTTCGCGGCCGGCCTGGTCCGCGCGGTGTTCGCGACCGAGACGCTCGCGCTCGGCATCAACATGCCGGCCAGGACGGTGGTCATCGAGAAGCTGGACAAATGGAATGGCGAGACCCACGCGAACCTGACCGCGGGGGAGTACACCCAGCTCACCGGGCGGGCCGGCCGGCGCGGCATCGACGTCGAGGGCCACGCGGTGGTGCTGTGGCAGCCCGCCATGGATCCCGGTGCGGTGGCCGGCCTGGCCAGCACGCGTACCTACCCGCTCAACTCGAGCTTCCGGCCCTCCTACAACATGGCCGTCAACCTGACCGGCTGGGCCGGCCGGGCCCGCGCCTCCACCCTGCTCGAGTCCTCGTTCGCGCAATTCCAGGCCGACCGCGGCGTCATCGGCCTGACCCGGCAGGTCCGCAGGAACCGCCAGGCCATGGACGACCTGGCCGCGTCGATGAGCTGCGAGAAGGGCGACTTCGCCGAGTACGCGCAGCTGAGAAGGTCACTCACGGAACGCGAGGGTGATCTGTCCCGCGCCCGGGCGAGCTCGAGGCGGGCCGAAGCAGCGAGATCCCTCGCGCAGCTGCGTCCGGGCGACATCATCCGGGTGCCGGGCGGCCGCCGGGCCGGCCTCGCGGTGGTCCTCCAGCCCGGCCTGCATCCCGCCCGCGGCGGCAACGGCAACGGCCGCCCGGCTGATCGCGCGGGCCGTGGTCCGGGTGGCCGCGACCGCCCGGGCGGGGACCGGACCGCGGGCAACGGACGGAGCCTGCCCGAGTTCACCGGGCCCGGTCCGCTGGTCCTGACTGAGGGACGCCAGGTGAAGCGGCTGGCGGTGGCAGACTTCCCGGTGCCCGCCGAGGTGATCGACAAGATAAGGATTCCCGGTTCTTTCAGCCCGCGTTCCCCGCAGCACCGCAAAGACCTTGCCGCCACCATGCGGAACCGGCTCGCCAGCCGACCCACCGGGTCCGCGGCCGGGCGGCGCCCGGTGCGCGCGGCAGACTGGGAACAGGCCGGGCCGGGCGCGGCGGACGACATCGCGGACCTGCGACGACGGCTTCGGCGTCATCCGTGCCACGACTGCCCAGACCGCGAGAACCATGCCCGGTACGCCGAACGGTACACGCGGCTGGCGCGGGAAACCGAGGCGCTCGAGCGCCGCGTGGCCGGCCGGTCGCACGTGATCGCCCGCACCTTCGACCGGGTGTGCCGCGTCCTGGAACGCCTGGGCTACCTGACCGGGGACACCGTCACGCCGGACGGGCAGCGGCTGGGCCGCCTGTACACCGAGCTGGACCTGCTGGCCGCCGAGTGCTTGCGCCGCGGCTTGTGGGACAACCTGTCCCCGGCCGAGCTCGCCGCCTGCGTGTCCGCCCTGTCCTTCGAGTCGCGCCAGACCGACGACGTCCAGCCGCCCCGGCTGCCGAAGGGCCGGGTCCCCGAGGCGCTGGCCGCCACCGTCCGCACCTGGGGCGAGCTCGACCAGCTGGAGAAGGACAACGACCTGTCGTTCCTGCGCGAGCCCGACCTCGGCTTCGCCTGGGCCGCCTACCGCTGGGCGCGCGGCGCGCGGCTGGAGAGCGTCCTCGACGAGGCGCCCGACCTCACCCCCGGCGACTTCGTCCGCTCCGTCAAACAGCTCATCGACCTGCTGGACCAGATCGCCTCGGCCCCTTCAATCCCTTCGGCCCCTTCAATTCCTTCGGCCACGACGGAATCGCCCGTCGACGACACCGCCCGCCCGGCCGACGGCGCTGCCCGCCCGGCCGACGGCGCTGCCCGCCCGGCCGACGGCGCTGCCCGCCCGGCCGACGGCGCTGCCCGCCCGGCCGACGGCGCTGCCCGCCTCGCCGACCTGGCCGCGACCGCGCGCGCCGCCATCGACGCCATGCGCCGTGGCGTGGTGGCCTACTCCGCCGTCACCGATTAGCGTCCCCGCTCCCAGCCCAGCCACCATTGATCAACGCTGCCTATGTATAAGCGCACCAATTGGCATTGGTGTCGATGAACGGATGCTGGCTAGGCTGGGAGCATGTCCCTGACCAGCACCGCTAGCGCCCCAGCCCGCCTCCAGGCCGACCCAGCCGCGATCGCGGCCGTAGTCGCCGGGACATGCCCGGGCGGCCTCGTCCGCGCGGTCCGCGCCGAGGTCCGCCGCGGCCTCGGCTGGCAGGAAACCGCAGGCCGCGTCGCGGCCGCGCTGCGCGCCAACCTGCCGGAGCCGACGTCGATCCTCTCTGCCTCACTGCGGCGTGGTGATCCCGCGAGCTACCAGAGCCACCTGCTCTACGCCGAACCCGACGGCAGCTTCTCGGTCTCGGCCATGGTCTGGATGCCCGGGCAGCAGACGATGATTCACGACCACGTGGCCTGGTGCGTCACGGGCGTGCTGCAGGGCCGCGAGTACGAGGAGATCTTCGCGCTGGCTGACGGCGGCCGCGCGCTCAGCCTCGCCGCGCGGAACCTGAACCCGGCCGGGGCCGTGAGCGGCTTCGCGCCGCCCGGCGACATCCACCGCGTCCGCAACACCGGCGACACCGTGGCCATCTCCATGCACGTCTACGGTGCTGACATCTCCCGCCTCGGCAACAGCATCCGCCGCGAGTACGCCCTCCCCGTCCACGCATAACCACCCGGCGCACCATCGAGGACCTCGACCACCGCATCAGCCGCACCACGCGCCCCTCGGCTACCGTTCATAGTGCATGGGTGCCGCGTTCATGCAGCTCCAGGGGCGCGTCAGTTATTGCCACGCTGATCTGAGCTCGGGTGCGAGCGGCGAGGCGGTAGCCGCGGCGGCACAGGGCAAGGCGGTTGTGGGTCGATGTGCCGTTGGTCCGGCTCTATGCGGACCAACGGCACATCGACCCAGCGGTTACCGCATCAGCGCGCGGGAAATCCCGAAGCGGCGGGTTATCGAATCCGGCCGTTCCATCTCGAGGGTCTGGTGTGACTCGGCAGGCGACGGCGCCGCGTTGGCGTCCTCGCCGCCGGGGCGAGCTTCATGATCGCGGGCAGTTCGGGGCAAATAGCTCCCGAAACTGTCCATGATCATGGTCCAGGCCCCGCCACCCCCCGGGCCCGCCACCCCCGGGGCCGCCACCCTCCGGGCCCGCCACCCAGGGCCCGGCACTCGGAGGGCGCCGCCACCCCAGGGCCCGGCACTCGGAGGGCGCCGCCACCGCGGAGGGCGCCGCCACCCCGGAAGGGCCCCCGCGCCCGCAGCTCCGCGGCGCGGCCCGCAGCGGGAGCCGCGGCTCCCGGCTCAGAACCGTTCGGGACAAAAGATCTTGAACTAATGCCTTGCCTCCAGATCGTCATCGATATATCGTTGACCTAACGACATAGATCGAGAGGCGATCTAGAGGTATTTGAAGGAGTATCACAATGCATAACGAAGCATGGGGAGATCCCCGCGGACGCGGCGGCCACCGGCCGCGCGTCCGGCCGCGCGTCCGGATGCGCGGCGGCCCTGGCCCCGGAGGATGGGGCGGCGGGCCGTTCGAGTACGGCATGCGTGGCGCGCCGTTCGGGCCGCCGAGGTTCGGCGGCCGGGGGCCGCGGGTCCGGCGCGGTGACGTGCGGGCCGCGATCCTCGACTTGCTGGCCGAGGGCCAGCCGTGGAACGGCTACCAGATCATCCAGGAGATCGGCGCACGCACCCAGGGCGTCTGGCGACCGAGCGCGGGGTCGGTGTACCCGGCGCTGCAGCAGCTGGAGGACGAGGCCCTGATCCGGGCGGAAGCCGGCGAGGACCGCCGCCGGATGTACACGCTGAGCGAAGAGGGCCGCGCGTACGTCGAGGAGCACGCCGACGAGCTCAAGGCGTCCTGGGACGCCGTGACCGGCAGCGTCAACGACGACGAGGTCCAGCTGCGGCACACGATCCACCAGGTCATGGTGGCCGTGTCGCAGGTGGCCCAGGCGGGCTCCGCGGCCCAGGTCCAGCAGGCAGGCAAGATCCTGGCCGACACCCGCCGGGCGCTGTACCGTATCCTCGCGGCAGACGGCGAGGGCGCGGAGGAGGACTCGCAAGGGTGATCCCGGCTATCTCAGTCAGCGCGCTGACCAAGAGTTACGGCGAGATCGAGGCCGTGCGCGGCATCGACTTCGAGGTCGCCACCGGGGAGACCTTCGGCTTCCTCGGCCCGAACGGGGCGGGCAAGTCCACCACCATCAAGATCCTGTGCACCCTGGCGGACCCGACCTCGGGTACCGCCAGGGTCGCCGGTCACGACGTCGTCAAAGAGCGCGACACCGTGCGGCGCAACATCGGCCTGGTGTTCCAGGACACCACCCTGGACAACTACCTGACCGGGGAGCAGAACCTGCGCTTCCACGCCGACCTGTACGGCGTGCCCAAGGCGGCGTTCGGTCCCCGGCTGCACCAGGTGCTCGAGATGGTCGGGCTCTGGGACCGCCGGGGCAGCGTGGTGTCCACCTACTCAGGCGGCATGCAGCGCCGTCTGGAGATCGCCCGCGGCCTGCTGCACGCGCCGCGGGTGCTGTTCCTGGACGAGCCGACGGTGGGGCTCGACCCGCAGACCAGGGCTTCCATCTGGGAGTACATCAACGAGCTGAAGAGCCGCGAGGACATCACGATCTTCCTCACCACGCATTACATGGACGAGGCGGAGAACTGCGACCGGATCGCCATTATCGACCGCGGGGTCATCGTGGCCATGGACACGCCCGAGGCGCTGAAGGCGTCGGTCGGCAAGGACCGCGTCCAGATCAGCACCGCGGACGACCCGGCCGCGATCCGCGCGCTCGCGGAGGTGTTCGGCCTCGAGGCGGGCGTGCACGAGGGCCTGGTGACGTTCTCGGTGGAGTCGGGTGAGCACTTCGTGCCCAAGCTTTTCGCCAGCCTGCGGGTGGCGATCAGGTCGGTGAGCGTCTCGCGGCCGTCCCTCGACGACGTGTTCATGTCCTATACCGGCAAGACGATCCGCGACGCCGAAGCCTCGATCGGCGACCGCAACCGCAGGATCGCCACGCGGTTCGGCAGGAGGTAACGGTGGCCACCAAAGACATCACGGTTCGGCAGGCTGCGGAACGCAACCTCACCGAGCTCATCAGGGTCGCGGTCCCGGAGCGCAGCATCCGTGCCGACCTGCGCGCGGTGAGCATCGTCTGGCGCCGCGAACTGATCAGGTTCCGCACCGACCGGCTGCGCGCGGTCACCTCGCTGGTGCAGCCGGTGCTGTTCCTGTTCATCCTGGGCACCGGGCTGTCCCGGCTGGCCGGCCGGGGCCTGCCGGTCGGCGTGGATTTCCAGACGTTCATCTACCCCGGCGTGCTGGCCATGTCGGTGCTGTTCACGGCGATCTTCTCGGCCGCGTCCATCGTCTGGGACCGGGAGTTCGGCTTCCTGCGCGAGATGCTGGTCGCGCCGGTCCGCCGGTGGGCCATCGTGATCGGCAAGTGCCTGGGCGGCGCGACCGTGGCCACCTTCCAGGGCCTCATCTTCCTGGCCCTGGCCGGCGTGGCGCACGTCCCGTACGATCCGGTGCTGCTGCTCACCCTGGTAGGGGAGTTGCTGCTGCTGTCGTTCACGCTGACCGCGTTCGGCGTCATGATGGCGGCCAGGATCAAGCAGATCCAGGCGTTCATGGCGCTCACCCAGCTGTTCGTGCTGCCGCTGTTCTTCCTGTCCGGCGCGCTGTACCCGCTGAACGGGCTGCCGGCCTGGCTGACCGTGCTGACGAGGATCGATCCGCTCACCTACATCGTCGACCCGATGCGGCACGCGGTATTCGACCACCTGGCCGTCAGTCCGCAGGCGCTGAACGTGCTCAGCCCGGGTGTTACCTGGGCCGGCTGGCTGGTCCCGCTGGGACTATCGCTGGCCATGGTGGCCGCCATGGGCCTGGCGATGCTCGGCATAGCCATAGCCGAGTTCCGCAAGACAGAATAGCGATCGCACATTGCATACGATGCGGCGGCATTCGGAACCATTAGTTAGTAAGCAGCTGCTGATCATTATCCAGTTTGCTCGTCTCTATAACGAAAAGTGACGAACAATCCTCGCCCCGCTACGCAACCTATCCGCACTGTGCCGGACAAGAAACCTTACGGATTGCGCTCACACCTACCAAAACTTCTACTCTCGCATCCTGGGGAACCTAATTCGCAGTTATGGCGCAAGCTCACTCCAGCGCGCGCCCGCCGACGCCCGCGGGCCTCCCGCGCAGACGATCACCAGAGCATCCCCAGAACTCCCGCTGAGCTTCCCCGGAGACCTGAACTCCGTACCGCCCCAGACCCCGGCACCCTCGCCTCTCCGGCAACCCCGGCGTCCCGCCCGCCCCCGTGACACCCAGTCACCATGATCCTTCCGCCGCTTCCCGCCGATCTTCAACTCCCGCCCCTAACGATCTTCACCCCGCGTGTCCTCCCTGGTACCCCCCGCTCCCCACCCATCACCGCGTCGGGCAAGCCCCCATGTCCACCCACCCTTGCCACCCGCAACCAGGAGCCCGCCAGGAGCCCGCCAGGAGCCGACCAGGAGCCCGCCAGAAAAGCCCGCCAGAAAAGCCCGCCCAGGAGCCCCTCCCCAGAAGAAGGCCAACGGCGAGCAACCCACCCCACAGGGAGCCGCACGGGGGGTCCGGGGGGTCGTCCCCCCGGAAGAGCACTGCGAGCCAACGGCGAGGGGCGGAACGCCCCGAGCATAGTGCGACGCCGGGTGGCTACGGGGGCAAACCACCCGGCGTCGCGATCATCGGCGTTCCGACGGGGGCCCGGAACGCCGGCAGTGATGCTCCGACGGGGGACCAGAGCATCGATATGAATCGTACACGGAAACACCCCCCTGTGTGTCAAGACCCAATTACAACCAGATCTCGGGACGGGCCTGAGCAGGCCCAATCTCCTGGGATTAGTTATCGCCGGAGCCGGGGTCCACCGGGCGGTGGCCGTTTCCGCCGTTTGCTTCTGAGGGCACGCTGGAGTCGTGGGTGGCGGGCAGGTTCGGACGGTACTCCATGAAGCCGCGGACGTTGTCCGGCTCCCGGCCGCCGTTGGCGAACACGACGGCGAAATACGGAATGAAGATGGCCCCGACCGCCGGTATCGCGGTCAGCCAGCCGAAGTGATTGATGAACAGCACCACGGCTATTCCGAAGCAGGCCGAGCGGATGCCCATCATCAGCAGGTACCTGCGCTGCCGGTAGGTGATGTCGTCAGACAGCGACCGGCGCGCCTGCGTCACCACGTGTACCGAGGGCCCACGGCCCGAATGGCTCATCCTCACGCTTCCACGGTAAGCCCAGTTGCCAAACCGGAGTGACCCCGCCTCCGCGGAAATCAGCTCGCCTGGCTCACCGAGGACATGTTGAAGCCCTCCACCCGCACCGGCGGCATGGCGGCCCGGTTGAAGTAATCGCCCCACTCGCGCGGCAGCGTCGGCACGGTGGCGCCCACCTCGAGCAGCCGCCCGAGCATCGTGACCGGCGACTCGTTGAACCTGAAGTTGTTCACCGCGGCCGTCACCTCGCCGTTCTCCACCAGGTAGACCCCGTCCCTGGTGAGCCCGGTGAGCAGCAGGGTCTGCGGGTCCACCTCGCGGATGTACCACAGGCAGGTGAGCAGCAGCCCGCGCCCGGTCGAGGCGATCATCTCCTCAAGCGACGGTGCCCCGGCTGCCGAGGTAGCGAAGGTCAGGTTGTCGATGCCCGGGGTAACCGGCACCCCGGCGATCGCGGCCGAGTGCCGGGACGAGATCAGCGCGGCCAGCGAGCCGTCACGGACCCACGAGGTGGCGCCCCGCGGGAGCCCGTTGTCGAAGACCGAGGAGTCCGGCCCGGACGCGTGGGCGACCACGAACGGAGCGCATTGAAGGCCCGGGGCCCGCGGATCGCTGGACAGCGTCACGGGCTGGGAGGACAGCCGCTCGCCGATCCGGGTCCCGCCGCCAGGCTTGCTGAAGACGGTCCGGCCCTCCGCCGCCTCCTTAGCCCCGGCCGACCAGTACATGTAGACGAGCAGGTCGGACACGGCGGTGGGCGGGAGAAGGGTCTCGTACCGCCCGGCGGGCAGCGAGACGGTGCGCCCGGCCCAGCCGAGCCGCTGCGCCAGCCCGGCGTCCAGGTCCGCGATGTCCACGTCGGTGAAGTCGCGGGTCGCCACGCCGGTCCAGGCCGACTGCGCCATGTCGGCGGACTTGGCGTTCAGCTCGACCCGCCCGGTCGGCTGGTCGTGGCGCAGCCGCAGCCCGGCCGAGGTGCCGAGGAAGGTGCTTTCCATCTGGTGCTCGGCGAACCCGTAGAGCTTCCGGCTCGCCCCCTCGGCGGCGCGCAGCGCCTGCCCGAGCGCGGCGGCGAAGTCGCGCAGCACGCCGATCTCGGTCTGTCCTGGCTGCTCGTCCCAGCCTGGTTGGCCGTCATTGATTCCGAACGGGCCTGGTTCTCCCGTCCCGATCAGCTCTCCCGCGTCCTCGGCGGGGGTGGCTTCGGCGGCCGCGTGCTCGGCCTCGCGGACCACGTCCTCGATCTGGTCGGGCCGGATGCCTGCCCGGGACACCACGCCGGTGGCGGCGCCCTGTCTATTCCCGGGCCCATTCCCGGCGCCGCGCCGGTCGATGGCGATGACGGTGAGCTGCCGGGAGGCCGCGACGCCGTTGGTGGTGAGCGTGTTGCCCGCCCAGCGCAAATTCGCGGTAGAGGTCTCCTCGGCGATCACCACGCAGTCGCCGGACTTGGCCACGGCCAGCGCGCGCTCGACGGTTTCCTGCGGGGATGGCCCGCTCATGATGCACCCTCTTCCGCCGTGTTGAGTATCCGTACGCCGCGCAGCAGCACGGCCGGGCAGCCGTGGCTGACCGGGGCGACCTGGCCGGGCTGGCCCTTGCCGCAGTTGAACGCGCCGCCGAGCACATAGGTCTGCGGGCCGCCGACGGCCTCCATCGACCCCCAGAAGTCGGTAGTGGTCGCCTGGTAGGCCACGTCACGCAGCTGGCCGTCCAGGCGCCCGTTCCTGATCCGGAAGAAGCGCTGCCCGGTGAACTGGAAGTTGTACCGCTGCATGTCGATCGACCAGCTCTTGTCGCCGAGGATGTAGATCCCGTCCTCGACCCCGGCGATGAGGTCCGCGGTGGACGGGCCGCCCGCCGCGGGCTGCAGCGACACGTTGGCCATCCGCTGCAGCGGCATGTGGCCCGGGCCGTCGGAGAAGGCGCAGCCGTTCGACCGGCCCAACCCCCGCAGCGCCGCCATCCGCCGGTCCAGCTGGTAGCCGGCCAGGACGCCGTCCCGGATCAGGTCCCAGGACTGCCCGGCCACGCCCTCGTCGTCGTAGCCGACGGTGGCCAGGCCGTGCGCGGCGGTCCTGTCGCCGGTGACGTTCATGACCTCCGAGCCGTACTTCAGGCTGCCCAGCTTGTCCGGAGTGGCGAACGAGGTGCCGGCGTAGGCGGCCTCGTAGCCCAGCGCCCGGTCGAGCTCGGTGGCGTGCCCGATCGACTCGTGGATGGTGAGCCAGAGGTTGGACGGGTCGACAACCAGGTCGTAGCGGCGCGGCTCGACCGAGGGAGCCGCCAGCTTGGCCGCCAGCAGGTCGGGTAGCTCGGCCAGCTCGGCGGCGAAGTCCCAGCCGGTCCCGGTGAGGAACTCATAACCCCGCCCGGCCGGCGGGGCCAGCGTCCGCATGGTGTCGAACCTGCCGTCGCCGGTCACGGCGATCGCGGTGACCGCCGGGTGCAAGCGGATCCGCTGCTGGGTCGCCGTGGTCGCGCCGTCGGAGTAGAACTTGCACTCCCTGACCTGCTGCAGCGAGGCGTCCACGTGGCTGACGGCGGAATGCGCGAGCAGGTCCCGGCTCCACTGCGCCAGCCGCTCCGCCTTGTCCGCCACGCTGACCGTGAAGGGGTCGACGTCGTAGTCCGACACCCAGGTCACGTCGCCGTAGGCGGGTTCGGGGGCCAGCTCGATCGGCTCGGTGTTCATCGCGGCGGCTACCCGGGCGACTTCGACCGCCTGCCGTGCGGCTTGCGCCGCGGCGTCCGCGGTGAGATCCACGGCCGAGGCGAAGCCCCAGGTCCCGTCCACGATCACCCGCACGGCCAGGCCGGTATCGTCCGCGTCGAACAGCGTCTGCGGGGTGCCGTCGGACAGGCTGATCTGCTGGCCCCTGATGCGTTCGGCGCGGAAGTCGGCGTGCTGGGCGCCGAGACCGCGGGCCTGGGACAGCGCCGCGTCCGCCAGTTCCCGCAGCGGCAGGGCGGTGAATTCCTGGTCGATCCTTGGGTCGTGATCATCCACGACACCACAACCTATCGCCCGCGGGCCGCTACGGTACCCTCAGGTGGCCTAAGGGAGAGGTGACAATGGGGCGTTCCGTGCTGGTGACAGGCGGGAACCGCGGCATCGGGCTGGCCATCGCCCGCCGGCTCGCGGCCGACGGCGACAGCGTCACGGTGACCTCCCGTTCTGGCGACCCGGTGGACGGGCTGGCGGTGGTCCGGTGCGACGTGCGCGACGGGCCTGCCGTCGACGCCGCCTTCGCGGCGGTGGAGGCGGACCAGGGGCCGGTCGAGGTGCTGGTCGCCAACGCGGGCGTGACCCGCGACACGCTGCTCGCGCTGATGAGCGAGGACGCCTTCGCCGAGGTGCTCGACACCAACCTGGCCGGCGCGTACCGGGTGGCCAAGCGGGCAGTGCGCGGCATGATGCGGATGCGCCGTGGGCGCCTCATCTTCATCTCGTCGGTCGTCGGCCTGTACGGCTCGGCGGGCCAGGCCAACTACGCCTCATCCAAGGCCGGGCTCGTCGGCCTGGCCAGATCGCTGGCACGCGAACTCGGGTCACGCGGCATCACCTCCAACGTGATCGCGCCCGGGTTCGTGGACAGCGACATGACGGCGAACCTGTCGCAGGAGAGGAAGGCCGCGATCATCGGCGCCGTGCCGCTCGGCCGGTACGCCGTCGCGGCCGAGATCGCCGCGGCGGTGGCGTTCCTGGCCGGCCCGGACGCCGGCTACATCACCGGTGCCGTTATCCCGGTTGACGGCGGGCTCGGGATGGGGCACTGAGAACTAGTTGTGGGGAACCCACAACGCAGCATGCGGAAGCTTCGCGCGGCGGGCCATTTAGTCAACGTGCTCCGGCCGGGCAGGGTGTGAGTTGTGCTGGATATCACGGGAATGAGGCTGTGATGGGAATCCTGGCGGGCAAGCGGATCCTGGTCACCGGGGTCATCACGGACGCGTCGATCGCGTTCCACGTCGCGCGGGTCGCGCAGGCCGAGGGCGCGACCGTGGTGCTGACCGGCTTCGGGCGGCTCAGCCTGGTGGAGCGCATCGCGAAGCGGCTGCCCTCGCCGCCGCCCGTGCTCGAGCTGGACGTGACCAGCGAGGATCAGCTGGCCTCGCTGGCCGGCCGGGTTTCCGAGCACGTCGACGGCCTGGACGGGGTGCTGCACGCGATCGCGTACGCGAACCCGACCGAAGCGCTCGGCGGCAACTTCCTGCACACCAGGTGGCCCGACGTGGCGACGGCGGTGCAGGTCTCCACGTTCTCGCTGAAGGCGGTCACGATGGCGGCGCTGCCGCTGATGGGCGGCGGCGGGTCCGTGGTGGGCCTCGACTTCGACGCGAGTGTGGCCTGGCCGGGCTACGACTGGATGGGGGTGGCCAAGGCCGGGCTTGAGTCCTGCGCCAGGTACCTGGCCCGGGACCTGGGGGGGAAGAGGGTGCGGGTGAACCTGGTGGCGGCCGGGCCGCTGCGCACCATGGCCGCGAAGTCCATTCCCGGCTTCGACCGGTTCGAGGACGTGTGGGGCACCCGGGCGCCGCTCGGCTGGGACATCACCGACCCGGAGCCGACCGCGCGGGCCTGCGTGGCGCTCCTTTCCGACTGGTTCCCCGCCACCACCGGCGAGATCGTCCACGTGGACGGCGGCGTGCACGCGGTGGGGGCCTGATGCCCGAGTATGTGCTCACCCTGTCCTGCCCGGACCGGGTCGGGATCGTGCACGCGGTCGCGGCCTACCTGCACCAGGCGGGCTGCAACGTGCTCGACAGCCAGCAGTTCGGCGACCGGATCGATCAAGGGGCCGGGCGGTTCTTCATGCGGGTGCACGTGGAGACGGTGCCGGGCTCGCCGGCGGCCTACGAGTCACTGCACGGCGGCTTCGCCCCGGTGGCCGCCGAGTTCGGCATGGAGTGGGACCTGCACGACACGGCCGTCCAGCCGCGGGTGCTGATCATGGTGTCCAAGGCCGGGCACTGCCTGAACGACCTGCTGTACCGGCGGGCGGCCGAATCGCTCCGCATCGACGTGCCCCTGGTGGTGGGCAACCATCCCGACCTGGCGCCGCTCGCGGCGGCGCACGGGGTGCCGTTCGAGCACGTGCCGGCCGGAGGAGACGCGGGCGACCCGCTGGCCAGGCAGCGGTCCGAGGGGCGCCTGCTCAACCTGGTCAGCGAGCTCGGGATCGACTTCGTGGTGCTGGCCCGCTACATGCGCATCCTGTCGCCGGAACTGTGCGCCAAGATGGCTGGCCGCATCATTAACATCCATCACTCCTTCCTGCCTAGCTTCAAGGGAGCCCGCCCCTACCAGCAGGCGCACGCGCATGGCGTGAAGCTGATCGGCGCGACTGCGCATTACGTAACGGCCAACCTGGACGAGGGGCCGATCATCGAGCAGGAAGTCGCCCGGGTCGACCATTCGGACAGCCCGGAGGACCTCGCGGCCATCGGCCGCGACGCCGAGCGGGTAGCGCTCGCCCGCGCGGTGCGCTGGCATGCCGAGCACCGCGTCCTGCTCCACGGCCGTCGCACCGTCATCTTCAGGTGACCTCCGCCCGCTTGGTCAGGTGCACCCCACCCGCTTCAACGGTCTCTGTATTCGATGTGTTATGCATTGATGGCCAACTTGTTATTCGCGGGTATTGATTGATTCGCCTGAGAGGACTGGTATTTCACCAGGTGACTCATTGCATGACCGCAGTCGGGCCTGACCCGGGGCCAGCGTGAGCGCACAGGGTGATGATTTGCCTACAAAACGTCAGACAGTTACGCTTAGTAATCACCGAGCCGGAGCCTGCCCTGAGGGCCGCCGGGGGTGGTGTGAGGAGATGATCCGTTAACGTTCCTGGCGGGACTTGTGGTTGGAGGCGGAGATTCTGCGGCGAGAGGGCTAACCGACGGCAAGCCTTCGCGCGGGCAAAACCTGTGTGATCGCTGAGGTGAAAGTTAACAGGGGAGGCCAGATCCCGAAATATCCGGATGCTAACCGCGACATATCGGGTCGCCGTCGTCAGGGGATTGATGGCAACTTGTGACATTATCGGCGAGAGATCGATGCAGTATGGAACTTACGCTTCCGCTAACTCATACACCGGTAACTCACCGGCCGACTCAGCATGAGCCGGTACGGATGTGCCGGGGAGACGGGCCGTAATCGGGTTAGGGGGGTACTGCGACCCAGTGCCCCGCGACGGTGCGGAGCGGATCACCGGCAACCAGCGAGAGAAGGGCGACAAGCTGATGACCCTAGGACGGACCACAAGCGCGAACGCACGGAGGGAGGCCCGATGATGAAGTACCGCAGCAAGACCAAGGTCGCGGGCGTGGCCCTCGCGGTAGCGAGCCTCACCGCGCTTGCCGCCTGCAGCAGCAGCGGCTCTAGTAGCGGCGGCGGCAACAACAACACCGCCAGCAAGGTCACCGTGCCCGGCGGGATCGGGTCGATACCGGTAGCCCCGGCCGGCGAGAAGGTCAAGGCCGGGACGATCACCTGGGGAATGCAGCCCGGGGCCACCCCCAACTGGATCTTCCCGGTCATTCCGGCGGCCCAGAACTCGGTCTACAACGCCTTCACCTTCATCTGGGAGATGTGGCGGCCGCTGTACTGGCAGGTCAACGGCGTCGTGCCCGAGATCGAGCAGAACATGAGCATCGCCAACCAGCCGCAGTGGAGCAACGGCAACAAGACCCTCACGATCACGCTGAAGAGCAACTACAAGTGGTCGGACGGCAAGCCCGTCACCGCTAACGACCTGCAGTTCACCATCGACGTCATCAAGGCCGCCATCAAGGCGTCTCCCGCGAACTGGGCCACCTACACGCCCAAGTTCTTCCCGGACAACCTGGTGAGCACTTCGCAGCCGAACGCGTCGACCCTGGTACTTAACCTCAAGGCGCCGGTCAACCCGTCCTGGTTCACCGAGGACATCCTCACCAACGTGAACCCGATGCCGAGCACCCTCTGGGCCAAGACGTCGGCCAGCGGCGCGGTGGTGCCGCCCTCGGGCTGGAACCCGTCCACCATGGCCGACATCTTCAAGTACCTGACCTCGCAGGCGAAGTCGGTCAGCACCTACACGACCAACCCGCTGTGGCAGGTCGTGAACGGCCCGTACAAGCTGTCGCAGTACAACACGACCACCGGCGCCTTCACCATGGTGCCGAACACCACGTACGGCGGCCCGCACGTGACGCCGATGTCCAACTTCCAGGGCGTCCCGTTCACCTCGGACGCCGCGTATTTCAACGCCGTCAAGTCCAAGAGCATCGACGTCGCCCGCGTGGCCCCGACCTATGTCCCGCAACTGCCCGAGGTGCAGCGGCTCGGCTACAACATGTTCGGCATCCCTGACTTCGGCATGGACTTCGCGGCCTACAACTTCGAGGACCATACCAACCACTTCAACAGCATCGCGTCCCAGCTGTACTTCCGCCAGGCGATGGCGCACCTGGAGGATCAGCAGGGCTGGATCACGGCGTTCATGCACGGCGCGGGCGCGCCCGCCTACGGTCCCATCCCGGCCTACCCGAAGAGCCCGTACCTGCCCGCCAACGCGGCCACCAACCCGTACCCGTTCAGCGTCAGCTCGGCGACCAACCTGCTGAAGCAGCACGGCTGGACGATCAACGCGGGCGGCACGGACACCTGCCAGAGCGCGGGCAGCGGCCCGAACCAGTGCGGCGCGGGCATCCCGGCCGGCCAGAAACTGGCGTTCAACCTCATCTACGCCTCGGATAACACCCTGATCACCAGCCAGATGACCGACCTGGCGTCCAAGGCCAAGCAGGCCGGCATCGCCATCACGCTGTCGGGCAGCAACTTCAACTACATGATCTCCAACTACCTGGACCCGTACGCCCCGGCGAACGCGAACAAGTGGGCCATGCAGGACTTCGGCGGCGAGACGAACAGCACCTACCCGACGACGTTCAGCCTGTTCAACACCGGCGGGAGCAACCAGGTCGGCAACTACAGCAACCCGCAGGCCGACAAGCTGATCAACGACTCCATCAGCAGCAGCGACCCGGCCGCGGTCAAGAACGAGGCGGCGTTCCTCACCACCGATCAGCCGGTCATGTTCCAGCCCGAAAATGACCGTGTTCTGGGTGTGGAAGAGCACGCTGTCGGCGTCGAAGCCGGAGGCCTGGGAGAGCCTGACTCAGTACTACGCCAACCCGGAGTACTGGTACTTCAACTCATAACCACCCCCGGGCGCTGGACTGTCCTGGTCTCCGGTGATACACCGGAGACCAGGACAGCGGCCGGGTGCCGTGGCGGCCTTACCGAGTGCTGCGCCGGCGCCGGGAGCCCCGGTCCGCGGCGGTGCCGCGAAGGGAAGGCAGGGTCAATGATCTCCTACCTAGCTCGTCGGCTTGTCACGTCGATCATCGTGATCATCGGCGTCTCCATCTTCATCTTCCTCCTGCTGCACGCGATCTACCCGTCGCCGGCCCGGCAGGTCCTCGGCCTGTCGGCCCGGCCGGCCCAGATCGCCGCCTGGAACAAGTCCAACGGCTACGACGACCCGGTGATCGTGCAGTACTTCCGGTACATGAACCAGCTGCTGCACGGCAACCTGGGGTACTCCTACACCGCGAACCAGAGCGTGTTCGATCTGTTCAAGGAGCGCGTGGCGCGCAGCGTCTACCTGTCCGGGATCTCGCTGCTGATCGCCGTGGTCATCGCCCTACCGCTGGGCATCTTCCAGGCGGTCAAGCGCAGCAGCCTCGGCGACAACGTGGCCACGAGCGCGGCGTTCATCCTGTACTCGATGCCGTCGTTCTTTCTCGGGCTGATCCTCATCCAGGTGTTCGCGATCTCCTTGCCGATCTTCAACTTCGAGGCCAGCCAGTCCACCAACGTGTGGTACGTCATAGGGGACTGGTATTCCATGACGCTGCCGATCTTCACGCTTGCCCTGATCACGGTGGCCGCCTTCTCCCGGTACATGCGGTCCTCGTCCATGGATGTGCTGGCCCAGGACTACATCAAGGTGGCCCGGGCCAAGGGCCTGCCCGAGCGGCTGGTCCTGTGGCGGCACCTGTTCCGCAACGCCAGCCTGCCGATGGTGACGCTGATCGGCCTGTCCCTGCCGATCCTGCTGGCCGGCAACCTGGTCACCGAGTATCTGTTCAACTACCAGGGCCTGGGGCTGCTCTTCTACACCAGCCTGCTCAAGGTCGACTACCCGGTCATGCTCGCCTACACCCTGGCGGGCGCCGTCCTCGTCGTCGTCGGCAACTTCATCGCGGACATCGCGCTCACCGTCGCGGACCCGCGCATCCGGCTGGCCTGACCGGCCAGGCCACAGGAAGGAGGCAACCATGGCGATCGATCGATCCCTGCCGCCGCTGGATGTGCAGCGCGCCCCCGAAGGCGGCGAGGTCGGCGCGGTCCAGAGCGGGTGGAGGCTCGCCCTGCGCGAGTTCACGAGCAACCGGCTGGCCGTGATCGGCTTCGCCATCCTCATCTTCTTCGTGCTCTTCTGCTTCGTCGGGCCGCACATCTACCACACCAACCAGCTGGCCACCAACCTCAGCGAGGCGAACCAGCCGCCCTCGGCCGCCCACCTGCTGGGCACCGACAGCGCCGGGTTCGACGAGCTCGGCCGGATCATGAAGGGCGGCCAGGCCTCCCTGGAGATCGGGTTCTTCGCCGCGTTCGTCGCCATCGTGATCGGCACGCTCTTCGGTGCCGTATCCGGACTGCTCGGCGGGCTCGTCGACTCGACCATGATGCGCGTCGTCGACATCTTCCTCTCGATCCCGTTCCTGTTCGTGGTCCTGATCCTGGCGGTCAAGTTCGGCGCGACCGTGCTGTCGCTGAGCCTGGTCATCGGTTTCTTCGCCTGGCAGGTGCCGGCCCGGCTGGTCCGCGGCGAAGTCCTCTCGCTGCGAGAACGCGATTTCGTCCTGGCCGCGCGGACGGCCGGGGCCAGCAGTTGGCGGCTGGTCAGCAGGCACCTGATCCCGAACGCCCTTGGCGTGGTCATCGTCAACGTGACGTTCCAGGTGGCGGACGCGATCCTGGCCGTCTCCTACGTCGGCTTCCTCGGTTTCGGCCTGCACTTCCCGAACGTCGACTGGGGTGACCAGCTCTCCGACGGCATCACCTACCTGCAGGACGGTTACTGGTGGCTCATCTACCCGGTGGGTGCCTGCATCGTCCTGACCGTGATGGCCCTCAACTTCATCGGTGATGCGCTGCGCGACGCGATGGACGTGCGGCTGCGCCGCCGTTAACGAGGCGCCCCGAGGGCAGGATGAACCACTAGAAGCCACTGATCACGAGAGGTAGCGGCCTGATGGCCCCAGTCCTTGACATCCAGGACCTGTCGACGCATATCAAGCTCACCAGCTCCGTTGTACAGGCTGTAGGAAACGTAGACCTGCACGTCGATGCCGGAGAGACCCTCGGCATCGTCGGCGAGTCTGGCTGCGGCAAGTCCATGACCGGCCTGTCGATCATCGGGCTGCTGCCCTCGGGCGGGTCCGTCGTCGGTGGCTCCGTCAAGCTCAACGGGCGCGAGCTTGTCGGGCTCAAGGACGAGCAGATGCGCCAGATCCGGGGCAACGAGATCGGCATGATCTTCCAGGACCCGCTCACCTCCCTTGACCCGACCAAGAGCATCGGTTACCAGGTGGCCGAGCCGGTGCGGCTGCACAGGAACGCGTCCAAGGCCGAGGCGCTGGACCGCGCGGTGGAGGTGCTGTCGCTGGTCGGCCTGCCCCGGCCGAAGGAGCGGCTGAGAGACTACCCCCATCAGCTGTCCGGCGGCCTGCGCCAGCGGGTGATGATTGCCATGGCGCTGGCCTGCGAACCCAAGCTGCTGATCGCCGACGAGCCCACCACGGCGCTGGACGTCACCATCCAGGCCCAGATCCTCGACCTGCTCAGGGACCTGAAGGACCGTCTGGGTATGGCCATGCTGCTGATCACGCACGACATGGGCGTGATCGCCGGGCATGCGGACCGGGTAAACGTGATGTACGCGGGCCGGGTGGTGGAGACCGCCGAGGTGAACAACCTCTTCAATGAGATGCATCATCCCTATACTCAGGCCCTGCTCGCCTCGATCCCCCAGCTCGACCAGGATGCCGACAAGGCGCTGCACGCCATTCCCGGCCTGCCGCCCGACCTGGCGCATCCGCCGCAGGGCTGCCGGTTCGCCGCCAGGTGCCACCGGGCCACGGACAAGTGCCGGGCGGAGGAGCCGCCGCTGGCCGGGAAGACCTTCGAGCACAGGTTCGCGTGCTGGCACCCGGTGGACGGACCGCTCGTCCTGGTCACGATCGGCGAGACGGGCCCGGACGCCGAGAGCACCGGCCTGGTGGCTCCCGACGCCGAGAGCCTGGCCCAGGCGGCCGGCGACGGGGGCGGGTACATCGGCGACGCCACGCTGGCCGACGGGGAACCTGCGGCGGCGGACTCCTCCGCCGAGCCGGACCAGCCCGAGCGCATCGTCGTGGCGGCCGGTCTTGAGGTGACGGCCGACGGCCGCCTGGAGGTGACCGAGCGCGAGGTCGAGGCGGCGGCCGCGGCAAACGGCGACGGGACGGCCCCGCTGCTCGACATCCGCAACCTGGTGAAGGAATACCCCGTGACCTCCGGCGCGATCCTGCGGCGCAAGGTGGCGGCCGTCCACGCCGTGTCGGACGTGTCCTTCTCGGTGCCGACGGGCACCACGTTTGGCCTGGTGGGCGAGTCGGGATGCGGCAAGACCACGATCGGTAAGATGATCGTCGCGCTGGAGCGGCCCAACTCGGGCGCGGTCACCCTCGGCGGCGTGGACGTGTCGAAGCTGCACGGCAGCGAACTCCGCCGCAAGCGCCGCGACCTGCAGCTCATGTTCCAGGACCCGCACTCGTCGCTGGACCCGAGGATGCGGGTCGGCACGATCATCGGCGAGCCGCTCGCGGTGCAGCACCTCGGCAGCAAGCAGGCGCAGCGGGACCGCGTCTTCGAGCTGCTCAGCGAGGTCGGGCTGCCGCGGAACGCGGTCGAGCGCTACCCGCACGAGTTCTCCGGCGGCCAGCGGCAGCGCATCGGCCTAGCCCGGGCGCTCACCCTGAACCCGAGGCTGATCGTGGCCGACGAGCCGGTCAGCGCGCTGGACGTGTCGATCCGGGCCCAGGTGCTCAACCTGATGAAGCGGCTGCAGGCCTCGCACGGCCTGACCTACGTGGTGATCTCGCACGACCTGGCGGTGGTCAAGTACATGGCCGAGCGGATCGGCGTGATGTACCTGGGCAAGCTGGTCGAGCTCGGATCCGCGCAGGACATCTACGAGCGGGCCGCGCACCCGTACACGGCCGGCCTGATCGCCACCATCCCGGTGCCCAAGCCGACCACCGAGCGGGCCAAGAAGGGCGCCGCCATCATGGGCGAGCTGCCCAGCCCGGTGAACCCGCCCTCCGGCTGCAGGTTCCGGACCAGATGCCGGTTCGCCCAGGAACGCTGCGCCGCCGAAGAGCCCAAGCTCCGCTCGTTCGGCCCCGGTCACGTGGCCGCCTGTCACTTCCCGCTGCAGAGCCCGGACGGCGCCGAGATGGACACTGCGGTCATGACCGGCACCGGCGAGTCTGCGCGCTAGCTCCGCTCCGGGGCGTCCTCTTGCCCTCAGGCCCGATGGTGCCGATACTCCATTCATGGGAGGGTCGACGGCGGACACGCCCACAACGCCCGAATCGCTCCGCGCCTCCGACGCGGAGCGCGATCACGCGGTCAGCGAGCTCAGGAACGAGTTCGCCGAGGGGCGGCTGTCCCACGAGACCTTCATGTACCGCATGCAGAGCGCCCTGGACGCGCGGCACCGCGGTCAGCTGGCGGGCCTGTTTACCGACCTGCCGCCGCGCCGACGTGGACCCCTGAGTCCCGGAAGGCTGATGACCCGGATCAGGGACATGCTGAGGGGAGAGGACCACGGGGTTCGCGAGGGCCGGCCGGACGCGGGCTGGGGCGTCCCTCGGACTCAGCAGACCGCCGGACCCTCGAACGGGCCGGTGCCGCCGCGGCTCCCCCCGGCCCCGCCCGGCTGGGAGAGCCGGCCGGCGCCGCTGGTCTTCCCGCCCGGCAGCGGGGTCAGGTTCACCATCGGCCGGACCAGCGACTGCGACCTGTGCCTGACCGACCTGTCCGTGTCCCGGATGCACGCTCTGCTGATCCGCCGCGAGGGCGGCTGGGTGCTCAGCGACCTGGGATCGCACAACGGCACCAGGCTGAATGGCTGGCTGGTCCGCGAGCCCGTCCGGGTGCGCGCGGGCGACCGGGTGGAGTTCGGCTCGATGGCGTTCATCATCGCCGGTGACCCGCCCGCGCCGCCGCCGTCCGGCGAGGAAGAGCCGGGCCTAACCGGCACAGGGCCGTAAGGGAGAAGGCGCGGAACCGGCTAGAGTCGGGAAGCGTGACGACGGTTCTTCTGGTCCGGCACGGGCTCACCGCGACGACCGGTCACGTGCTGACCGGGTGGACGCCCGGCATCCCGCTCGACGACCGCGGCCAGGCCCAGGCGGCGGCCCTGGCGGCCAGGCTGGCCCCGCTCCAGCTCGACGCCATCGTCAGCAGTCCGCTGGACCGCTGCCAGCAGACCGCGGCGGCGATCGCGGCGACCAGGAACGGCCAGCAGGTCCTCACCGAGGACCGGGTCGGGGAGTGCCACTACGGGGACTGGACCGGCCAGCCGCTGAAGAAACTGGCGCGCGAGCAGCTCTGGCGCGTGGTCCAGGCTCACCCGAGCGCGGTGACGTTCCCCGGCCCGGACGGAGAGTCCATGCCGGATATGCAGCACCGGGCGGTGGCTGCGGTCAGGGACTGGAATGCCAGGCTCGGCAAGGACGCTACCTATCTCGTCTGCTCGCACGGAGATGTCATCAAGGCTATCGTCGCCGATAGCCTGGGATTGCACCTCGACCAGTGCCAGCGGATCCAGGCCGATCCTTGCTCGCTGACCGTGATCAGGTACACGCCGTTGCGGCCTTTCCTGGTCCGGATGAACGACAGAGGGGGTGGGGTGGACGACCTCATGCCACGTGCGGACGGGCACCCCCGTGGCCACGGCGCGTCGCACAGTGACGCGGCGGTCGGCGGCGGCTCTGGCGGGGCGGATCCCGGTGAGGCGGGGAACGGGCGGGCGGATACGGGCAATGGTGCCAGCATTATCCCGGCGGGCGCAGCTGCGACGAGTGGCCAGCCGTCGGCGGACACGCAAGGATAGGACTATGCCGGTCTATTTCTATGACCCGCCGGACAGGTTCGTGGCTGGCGCGGTGGGTCAGCCCGGAGAGCGGATTTTCTACCTGCAGGCGACGTCGAGTGGTCGTGTGACCAGCGTCGTCCTGGAGAAGTTTCAGGTCAGCCTGCTGGCTGAACGCATCGACGAACTCCTCGACGAGGTGCTCAGGCGTACCGGCGGATCACCGGAGGTGCCCGCCGCCGCTCCCACCGGGCTGCAGGACGACGCGCCGCTCGATCTTCCGCTGCTCGAGGACTTCCGGGTGGGCGCCATCGCCCTGGCCTGGGACGGAGACGGCGGCATGGTGGTCATCGAGGCGCAGGAGGAATCGGACGAGCCGGTAGAGCCGCTGGCCGAGGATCTGCCCGCCGACGGGCCCGGGGTGCTGCGGGTGCGGATCACGCCGGGCGCCGCCCGCGCCTTCGCCCTGCGCGCGGCCAAGATCGTGTCGGCGGGCCGGCCGCCGTGCCCGCTGTGCGGCCTGCCGCTGGACACCGACGGGCACGTCTGCCCGCGGCAGAACGGTCATCGCGCCAGCCATGCTTGAGCCGAAGCGATCCGCGCCGGAGGATGACGATGGCGAGCAGGCCACTCTTGACCTGCTCGCGAGCGGGAAGCTGGAGATCGAGGGACGGCTGGTGGACGCGTCCAACGCGACGCTGTACTGCACGATTACTACCTCAGGGACGGGCCGTCCCCCCCGGAAGGGGGGCCCAGGGGGGTCTGGGGGGACGGGCAGTCCCCCCAGGAGCAGGGGGGGTCTGGGGGGGATCGTCCCCCCGGGCCAACACTGCGTCTACAAGCCGATCGCGGGGGAGCGCCCGCTGTGGGACTTCCCGATGGGCACGCTGGCCGGCCGGGAGGTCGCGGCCTACGTGGTATCGCGCGCGGCCGGCTGGGACGTGGTCCCGCCGACGGTCATGCGGGACGGGCCGTTCGGCCCCGGCATGTGCCAGCTGTGGATTGACCACGACACCGACATGGACCTGATCGCGCTGTCCCGCCGCACCGACCACGCGGGCCTGCGCGACATGGCCGTGTTCGACGCGGTGGTGAACAACGCCGACCGGAAGATCGGTCACCTGCTGCCGGTCGCCGACGGGCATCTGTACGGCTGTGACCACGGAGTGTGCTTCGCCGAGGACTACAAGCTGCGCACCGTCCTGTGGCAGTGGCGGGGCAAGACGTTGCCGAGGCGCTCGCTGGAGGCGCTGCGCCGGCTGAACGCCCAGCTCAACGACGGCGGCCTAGAGGCCGAGCTGTCTTCGCTGCTGACCGCGAGTGAGATCGCCGCCACCAAGATCAGGGTCGAGACGCTGCTCAAGCACCGCGTGCACCCCTACCCGCCGGCCGACTGGCCCGCCGTCCCCTGGCCGCCGGTCTAGATACCGCCCGGACCCGAAGACTCCCCGGCTCCCCCATGACGCCTGAAGTAGCGCTCGAACTCGCGGGCGATCGCGTCGCCGCTCGCTTCGGGCAGGTCCATCGCGTCCTTGGCCTCTTCCAGGGTCCGCACGTAGTCGGCGACCTCGGAGTCCTGCTGGGCGAGTTCGTCCACGCCACGTTCCCAGGCGCGTGCTTCCTCGGGCAGGTCCGCCAGGGGCAGCGGGACGTCCAGGATGTCCTCCACGCCGCGTAGCAGCGCCAGCGTGGCCTTCGGGCTCGGCGGCTGCGCCACGTAGTGCGGGACCTGCGCCCACAGCGAGATGGTCGGGATCTCCGCCTGGGCGCAGGTATGCTGCAGCACCCCGACGATCCCGGTGGGGCCCTTGTAGTCCGACAGCCCGACGCCGATCTCGGTGCCGAGCTTGGCGTCCGACGAGCCGATGGATACCGGCACCGGGCGGGTGTGCGGCGCGTCTGCGAGCAGCGCGCCGAGCAAGATGATCATCTTTACGCCGAGGCTCTCCAGCCCCTGCACCAGTTCCTCGCTGAACGCCCGCCACCGCATGTTCGGCTCGATGCCGTGCACCAGGACCACGTCCCTGGACAGGCCGGTGGGGGGCGTGGTGCTCATGCCGGGCTCGTCGGCCGGCTGGGCGCGGGCGACGGAGATCCTGGTCGTCGGCCAGATCAGCCGCTGGGTCTGTCCGCCCTCGATCTCGACCACCGGCCGGTTGACCTGGAAATCGTAGAAATCCTCGGGATCGATGGCGCCGACGGGAGTCGCCTGCCAGGCGATGCCCAGGTGGTTGACAACCCCGCTCGCCGCCTCGCCCGCGTCGTTCCAGCCCTCGAATCCTGCAATGGCGACCGGCGATACGAGCTCGCCGATGTCGTTGAACTCGATTGCTCGCCACCTCCCCGCGCCGACGCTCAGGCTGTCCCATACAGCCTACGTGGTCGGTCTTGCTTATCGGGTTACCGGGCGGCGTGTCAGCCGAAGGCTACGGAAAGTTCACGGGATGCCTACAATGACTCGCCTAGGATTGGGGGGCAATGAGCACACTACGGACGGCCTTGGCCGAGCGAATCGTGGTGGCGGACGGGGCCATGGGCACCATGCTCCAGGCGAGCGACGCCACCGTCGACGACTTCGAGGGCCACGAGGGCTGCAACGAGATCCTAAACGTGACCAGGCCCGACATCGTAACCGGGGTTCACGAGGCTTACTTTGAAGCGGGCGCGGACTGCGTCACCACCAACTCGTTCGGCGCCAACCTGGGCAACCTCGGTGAATACGGGATCGCCGAGCGGATCGCGGAGCTGTCCGAGGCGTCCGCCAGGCTCGCCCGCGCGGCCGCCGACCGCTGGACGACCGCGGACCGGCCCCGCTGGGTACTCGGCTCGATGGGGCCAGGAACAAAGCTGCCCACGCTCGGCCACACCACGTTCCGCGAGCTGCGCGACACCTACCAGATCAACGCCGAGGGCCTGCTACGCGGCGGTGCCGACGCGCTGATCATCGAGACCTGCCAGGACCTGCTGCAGGCCAAGGCGGCCATCATCGGGGCCAGGCGAGCCGTAGCCGAACTGGCCCCGGACGCGCTGGTCGTCGCCCAGGTCACGATCGAGACAACCGGGACGATGCTGCTCGGCAGCGAGATCGGCGCGGCGCTGACCGCGCTGGAGCCGCTCGGCATCGACATGATCGGGCTTAACTGCGCCACCGGTCCCGGCGAGATGAGCGAGCACCTGCGCTACCTGGCCGCGCACGCCCGCATCCCGATCTCCTGCGAGCCGAACGCCGGCCTGCCCGTCCTCACCTCGGACGGCGCGAGCTACCCGCTGACCCCGGCGCAGCTCGCGGATGCCCACGACAGGTTCACCAGGGAGTTCGGCCTGTCCCTGGTGGGCGGCTGCTGCGGCACCACCCCGGAGCACATCGCCGTGCTGGCGGACCGCGTGGCGGACCGCCGGCTCGCCGGGCGCAGGCCGCGCGGCGAGCCCGGCGTGGCCTCGCTCTACCAGCACGTGGCGTTCCGGCAGGACACCGCGTTCCTGACCATCGGCGAGCGGACCAACGCCAACGGGTCCAAGGCCTTCCGTGATGCGATGCTCGAGGGCAGGTTCGAGGATTGCGTGGGGATCGCACGGGCCCAGACCAGGGACGGCGCGCACCTGCTCGACGTGTGCGTAGATTACGTGGGCCGGGACGGCGTCGCCGACATGCGAGAGATCGCGGGCCGGTTCGCCACCGCCGCGACCCTGCCGCTGGTCCTCGACTCGACCGAGGCGGCCGTGATCGAGGCCGGGCTGGAGCTGACCGGCGGTCGCGCGGTCATCAACTCGGTCAACTACGAGGACGGCGACGGGCCCGACTCGCGCATCGCCCGGGTCATGCCGCTGGTGCGCGAGCACGGTGCCGCCGTGATCGCGCTCACCATCGACGAGCGCGGCCAGGCGCGGACCGCTGAGTGGAAGGTCGCCGTCGCCGAGCGGCTGATCCAGGATCTGACCGGCAACTGGGGGATGCGGGTCGAGGACATCATCGTCGACACGCTGACGTTCCCCATTGCCACCGGGCAGGAGGAGACCAGGCGCGACGGCATCGAGACCATCGAGGCGATCGCCGAGCTGAAGCGCCGCTATCCGGACGTCCAGACCACCCTGGGTGTCTCGAACGTCTCGTTCGGGCTCAAGCCCGCCGCCCGGGCGGTGCTCAACTCCGTCTTCCTGGCCGAATGCGTGCGCGCCGGGCTGGACTCCGCCATCGTGCACGCGGCGCGGATCATGCCGATCGCCCGGATACCGGATGAGCAGCGTCAGGTGGCGCTCGACCTGGTCTACGACCGGCGGCGCGAGGGCTACGATCCGCTGGCCCGGCTGCTCGATCTGTTCGAGGGGGTGGACGCGGCCGAGCTCAAGGCGAGCCGCGCCGCCGAACTGGCCGCGCTGCCGCTGTGGGAGCGGCTGAAGCGGCGGATCATCGACGGCGAGCGGTCCGGGCTCGAGGCCGACCTGGACGCGGGGCTGGCCCAGCGGCCCGCCCTGGAGATCGTCAACGACGTGCTGCTTGACGGCATGAAGACGGTCGGCGAGCTGTTCGGCTCGGGGCAGATGCAGCTGCCGTTCGTGCTGACCTCCGCCGAGGTGATGAAGGCGTCTGTGGCTTACCTCGAGCCGCACATGGAGCAAAGCGGCGAGGAGGGCAAGGGCAAGATCGTGCTCGCCACGGTCAAGGGCGACGTGCACGACATCGGCAAGAACCTGGTCGACATCATCTTGTCCAACAACGGCTACGACGTCGTCAACATCGGGATCAAGCAGCCCATCTCGGCCATCGTCGCAGCGGCCGAGGAGAACGGCGCGGACGTCATCGGGATGTCCGGCCTGCTGGTCAAGTCGACCGTGGTGATGCGGGACAACCTGGCCGAGCTGAACTCGCGGGACATGGCCGCGCGCTGGCCGGTGATGCTCGGCGGCGCCGCGCTCACCAGGGCCTACGTGGAGCAGGACCTGGCCGCGCTGTTCGACGGCCAGGTCAGGTACGCCAGGGACGCGTTCGAGGGGCTGCGGCTGATGGACGCGATGATGGCGGTCAAGCGCGGCGAGCCGGGCGCCCGGCTGCCGGAGCTGCGGACCCGCAAGGTCCGGGCCAGGCCATCCGCCGCGGCCGATGACCCGGCGGAGGCGCAGGACCAGGCCCGTTCGGACATCAATACCGACGGGCCGGCTCCCGAAGCGCCCTTCCTCGGCACCGAGGTGATCAAGGGGATCCCGCTGGCCGACTACGCCGCCTACCTGGACGAGCGTGCGCTGTTCATGGGCCAGTGGGGCCTCAAGCCCGCCCGCGGGAGATCCGGGCCCTCCTACGAGGAACTGGTGGAGACCGAGGGCAGGCCGCGGCTGCGCATGTGGCTGGAGCGGATGCAGACCGAGGGCCTGCTCGAGGCGGCCGTGGTCTACGGGTACTTCCGCTGCGTGAGTTCGGGCAACGACCTGATCGTGCTCGGTCCGGACGGGCAGGCCGAGATCGAGCGGTTCAGCTTCCCGCGGCAGCGCCGGGACCGGCGGCTGTGCCTGGCCGACTTCTTCAAGCCGCAGGGCGGCGGCGAAGGGGCGCAGACCGACGTGGTCGCGCTCCAGCTCGCCACCATGGGCCCGCGGGTGTCCCTGGCCACCGGCGAGCTGTTCGCCAAGAACGCCTACCGCGAATACCTCGAGCTGCACGGCCTGTCCGTTCAGCTCGCCGAGGCGCTGGCCGAGTACTGGCACGCGCGGGTCCGGCGCGAGCTCGGCATCGCCGACGCCGATCCCGCGGACCTGGACGGCTTCTTCCGGGTCGGCTACCGGGGCGCGCGCTACTCGATCGGCTACCCCGCCTGCCCGGACCTGGCCGACCGGGCCAAGATGGTCCGCCTGCTCGAGCCGTCCAGGATCGGCGTCGAGCTGTCCGAGGAGATGCAGCTGCATCCCGAGCAGTCGACCGACGCGATCGTCGTCCACCACCCCGAGGCAAAGTACTTCAGTGTCTGAGTCGCGCCGCCCCCGGCGCTCGTCCCCCCGAAGGGGGGCCAGGGGGGTCTGGGGGGACGGGCAGTCCCCCCAGGAGCAGGGGGGGTCTGGGGGGGATCGTCCCCCCGGGGCAGCACTGTTCGACATGGACGGGCTGCTGGTCGACTCCGAGCCGCTCTGGCTCGAGGCCGAGACGGCCGTCATGGCCAGGCTCGGCGCGGACTGGACCGCCGAGGACCAGGTTCAGCTGCTCGGCGGCAGCCTGGACCGCACGGTGCGCTACCTGATGGGCAAGGCCCGGCGGCCCGCCTCGCCCGGGCAGGTCGCCGAGTGGCTCATGTCCGGCATCGTCGAGCTGGTCCGCGACCACGGCGTGCCGGTCCGGCCGGGTGCGCGTGAGCTGCTGGCCGAGGTGGCGACGGCCGGGCTGCCGCACGCGCTGGTGACCTCGTCCGAGCGCCGGTTCATGGACGTGGTGCTGGCCCGCACCGGCCTGCGCTTCGACGCGCTGGTGTGCGCGGACGACGTCAGCGTGACCAAGCCCGACCCGGAGTCCTACCTGCTCGGGGCCAAGCTGCTCGGCGCCGACCCGGCAAGCTGCTACGCGCTGGAGGACTCGCCGAACGGCGTGGCCTCCGCCGAAGCCGCCGGATGCCGGGTCATCGCGGTCCCCTCACTGGTCCCGATCGAGCCCGCGCCCGGCCGGACGGTGGTCCGCTCGCTCCTCGACCTGCGGGCTGACGTCTCCGGCATCTCTCTCCGCGCCCCGGCCGCACCGCCCTGACCGCACCGGCCCGTGCCGAAGCCCTGCGAAATGGATGCCCCGTTCATGCACCTGGTGCGGCGGTTCTGGGTCGATGTGCCGTCGGTCCGGCTCTAACCGGACCAGCGGCACATCGACCCAGCGGTTACCGCATCAGCGCGCCAGAGGCGGCGTAGCAGAGGTCACGGGAGCGTGCCAGGAGCGCACGGGCACCAGGCGTTACGACAAGAGCCGTGCCGCGCCGTTACATGATCAGCAGCAGCCGAGCCGTGTTGGGTCCTGCCCACCCCAATCTGCCAGTCACCTACCTAGGTAGGTTGCCCATGATCGCACGAATCGGGGGTTAGCCCCAGCGCCCGCCGCGCCGGATACGACCTAGACTCGGACAAGAGCCACGGGGAGGTGCGCGTGTCCACCTACAACGAGATCGCCTGGCTGCCGCTGTGCGCGGGACTGACCGGGGTCGGCCTGGTGCTGAGCTACCTTGCCTACCGACGGCGTGGCGCCGGTTCCGGCCTGCGCTGGGCCGCCTGGTCGCTGCTGCCGATCGCCGCCTACCTGACCGGCTCGATCGAGATGTTCTGGAAGATGGGCGTCGCGATCGGGGACTTCGCCAAGGGCTTCGTGTTCTCGCCGCGGGTGTGGTCGGGGATCGCCCTGGCCGGCCTGGCCGTGGTGCTGTTCGTGGTGTCCGGCCCGCTGCGCAGACGCGGCGTCGGCCGGGGCCAGGACAGGCAGGCCGCCGCGTCCGGGGCCGGTGCCACCCGGGCGGTGAGCCAGGATCCGGCCGCCTCGGGCCGCGGACAGCTGGCGACCCGTCCGGCCGGCACCCGCCAGGCCGACACCGTGCCGGCCGCGAGCCCAGTTAAGCCGCCGGCCAAGGGCCGCAAGGCCCGCAAAGCCGACGACGATGACGATGACCTCGGAGACGTCGCGGATATCTTGCGCCGCCACGGCATCACCTGAGGCAAAGTTTCTTCTGTTCCGCCTGTAGGCGAGATGATTTGATGTACGATGGCGGGCAAAGCCGACAAAGAGGCCTTCTGGCCACACTAGTAACGCCAGCCACTGTAAGCAATCTTGTCATCAGAGAACTCGAACGTAACATGCTATGACAATTCGGCTTGACTTTAGTCACGATCAAGCTACGAGTGCGGCGCGGGTCTGGAACCTGCGCGGGAAATAGCGCAACCTCACTACTACATACACCGGCTGAGGCGTCCTTGCGGTTTATCCGTGCGCGCGGGGATCAGCCGTGCCTGGACGCCTTTGCCCGATTCACAGATTGGTTTGACGATGGCTGTCCCGATTGACGTCGCGACCGGCCCCGGGGGTCCGGAGCCCGAGCCTGCGGCGCTGGCCGTATCGGGTAAGGCCATCGAGGGCCGCTCCCTCGGGCAGATCGCCTGGCTGCGGTTCCGCCAGGACAAGGTGGCCATGGCCGGCGGCATCGTCGTTCTTCTCCTCATCCTGGTCGCCATCGTCGGCCCCTGGTTGGTGCAGAGTCCGTTCATCTACCACGAGAACCTCATCGATCCGACGTTCAGCCGGCCGTACGGGTCATTCGGCGGGATCAGCCTGGCGCACCCGTTCGGCGTCGAGCCGATCACCGGGCGCGACCTGCTCGCCCGGATCGTCAACGGGGCACGGGTGTCGCTGGTCATCGCGTTCCTGGCCACGGCGCTGGCGGTGGGCATCGGCATGGTGATGGGCGTCGTGGCCGGGTACTTCGGCGGCTGGGTGGACTCGGTGATCGCCAGGGCGATGGACATCTTCCTGGCCTTCCCGCTGCTCGTGTTCGCGATCGCGCTGGTCGGCGTCATCCCGTCGACCGCGTTCGGCCTGTCGGGGAACACGCTGCGGATCGCGCTGCTGATCTTCGTGATCGGCTTCTTCGCCTGGCCGTACATGGGCCGGATCATCCGCGGCCAGACGCTGTCCCTGCGGGAGCGGGAGTTCGTGGACGCCGCGCGCAGCCTCGGCGCCCGCGGTCCGTACATCCTTTTCCGTGAGCTGCTGCCGAACCTGGTCGGGCCGATCCTGGTCTACTCCACCCTGCTGATCCCGACCAACATCTTGTTCGAGGCCGCGCTGTCCTATCTCGGCGTCGGCATCATCCCGCCCACGCCGAGCTGGGGCGGGATGATCTCGGATGCGGTCAGCAACGGTAACTACTCGGTCGACCCGATGTACATGATCATTCCCGGCCTGGCCATCTTCATTACCGTGATGGCCTTCAACCTGTTCGGCGACGGGCTTCGGGACGCCCTCGACCCGAAGAGCAACAGGTAGGCCCTTACCGATGTGCTCAGTAACCAAATCACGACAGGGAGGCGTTCACCCTATGAGGAGACGCAGGACCTTTGGGCTAGCAGCGTTCGGGGTGGCTGCTGCCCTCGCGCTGGCTGCGTGCAGCAGCGGCGGAAGCAGCAGTTCCAGCGGCGGAGGCGGCGGTGCAGCCGCGGGCCCGGCGTACAACGCTGGGATCACTAGCGTGGTCAACCCGTCGACGCACAAGGGCGGGACGCTCACCTTCGACTGGCGAAGCGCACCCGACTCGTTCGACCCGGGCAACACCTACTACGCCGCGGACTGGGACTTCGCCCGGTTCTACTCGACGGCGCTGATGGGGTTCAAGAACTGCCCGGGCGCCTGCGGCAAGACGCTCATCCCCGTGCTGGCCACCGCCCCGGGCGTGGCCAGCGATAACGGGCTGACCTGGACCTACCACATCAAGTCCGGCGTCAAGTTCCAGGACGGGACCCCGGTCACCACCGCGGACGTCAAGTACGCGATCGAGCGCACCTTCGACCGCGGCGTGATGGCCAACGGCCCGAACTACTTCACGAACCTGCTGGGCGGGAACGCGGCGACGTACCCGGGGCCGTTCAAGGACCGGGCCAAGAACCTGATGGGCCTGACCGCGATCAGCACGCCGGACCCGACGACGATCGTGTTCCACCTGAAGGCCCCGTTCTCAGACATGGACTACCTGCTGACGATCCCGCAGTCGGCCCCGGTGCCGCCGGCCAAGGACACCGGCGCGAGCTACCAGACGCACATCGTGTCCACCGGCCCGTACGAGTTCCAGAGCTACCAGCTGAACAAGACCGCAGTGCTGGTCCCGAACCCGCAGTGGAATGCCTCACTGGACCCGTCCGCGACCCAGCTTGCTAGCAAGATCGTCGTGAACATGAACATGAACCCGAACGACGTGGACAACCGACTGCTGGCCGGCGACGCCCAGGTCGACTTCGCGGGCACGGGCGTGCAGGCGGCGGCGCGGGCCAAGATCCTCTCTAACCCGAACCTCAAGTCGCACGCGGACAACCCGGTCACCGGGTTCGGCTGGTTCTTCTACATCGACTCGCAGGTGGCGCCGTTCACCAACCTGGCCTGCCGCCAGGCGATCGAGTACGCGGCCAACCACGTCACGCTGCAGAACGCCTACGGCGGCCCGGTCGCCGGCGGCGATATCGGCAGCACGGTCATGCCGCCGACCGTGGCCGGCTACAAGAAGTTCGACCTCTACGAGGCGACCACGAAGACCCAGGGTGACCCGGCCATGGCCAAGCAGAAGCTGCAGGCCTGCGGCCAGCCGAACGGCTTCTCCACCGGGATCGCCTACCGTAGCGACCGGCCGACCGAGACGCAGGGCGCCCAGGCGCTGCAGCAGGCGCTGTCGGCGGTCGGCATCAAGGCCACACTGCACGGGTTCCCGTCGGCGACGTACTACACCAACTTCGCCGGCGCGCCGAAGTACATGGCCTCCCACAACATCGGGATCGCCTTCGGCGGCTGGGGTGCCGACTGGCCGGACGGCTACGGCTTCCTCAGCCAGCTGGTCGCCGGAAACTCCATCGTCCCGACCGGTAACACCAACGTCGGGATGCTCAACGACCCGGTCGTGAACAACCTGTTCAAGCAGGCCGCGGGCATCACGGACCAGGCCCAGCGGAACGCGATCTGGGGCCAGATCGACATGGAGGTCATGAAGCAGGCGGTGATCGTGCCGATCGTGTACGCGAAGGCGCTGATCTACCGGCCGCCGACGCTCACCAATGCCTACTTCAGCGAGGCCTATCAGCTCAACAACTACGCCGTGGAGGGCGTGACGGGCTGACCGGCCTTAAACCCTGATCCAAGTCCACCGCGAGTTAGGAAAGCGGGTGAGGGTGCCGGTGCCCGGCGGGGCCATCCCCTGGCCGGGCACCGGCGCACGCCGTGGTCACATTCATCATCCGGCGGCTGATCGGCACGATATTCCTGCTGATCGTGGTCAGCATGATCACTTTCGCCATCTTCTTCCTGATCCCGCGGCTGGCCGGGCAGACTACCTACCAGCTCGCCGCGCAGTACGTCGGGCGCAACCCGACCAGGCAGGCGATCCTCCAGGTCGAGCAGCAGCTGGGCCTGGCCGATCCGCTCTACCTGCAGTACGGCCGGTTCCTCAGGGGCATCGTGCTCGGCGCGCACTACCGGGCCGGGCCGGCGGTCACCTACTGCCCGCCGCCGTGCTTCGGCTACTCGTTCCGCAGCCAGCTGCCGGTGTGGCCGCAGATGGTGAGCGACATCCCGGTGACCCTCTCGATAGCCATCGGCGCGTCGGTGCTGTGGCTGATCGGCGGCGTGTCGGTCGGGGTGATCTCGGCGCTGCGCAAGGGCACGCTGTTCGACCGGTTCTCCATGGGTATCGCGCTGGCCGGGGTGTCGCTGCCGGTCTTCTTCACCGGGCTGATCTCGCTGGAGCTGTTCAGCTACAAGTGGCCGATCTTCCCGAACGTGCAGTACGTGTCCTTCACGACCAACCCGCTGGAATGGGCACGGAACCTGATATTGCCCTGGACGGTTCTGGCGTTTCTGTACGCCGCCCTCTATGCCAGGCTGACCCGGGCGGGCATGCTGGAAACGATGAGCGAGGACTACATACGCACCGCCCGGGCGAAAGGCCTGCCCGAACGCAAGGTGATCGTCAAGCACGGCCTGCGCGCCGCGCTGACCCCGATCGTGACCATCTTCGGCATGGACCTCGGGCTGCTGCTCGGCGGCGCGATCATCACCGAGGTGACCTTCTCGATGCACGGTCTCGGCCTGTTCACGGTCGAGGCCGTCCAGAACCAGGACCTGCCCGAGATCCTCGGGGTCACCATGCTGGCCGCCTTCTTCATCGTGCTGGCCAACCTGGTGGTAGATATCCTCTACGCCTTTGTCGACCCGAGGGTGAGGTACTGATGCCGCAGCCCCTGCTCGAGGTCGAGAACCTGAGGATCCAGTTCCCGACCCAGGATGGCCTAGTCAAGTCGGTGGACGGCGTCTCGTTCAGCGTCGAGCGAGGTCGCACCCTGGGCATCGTCGGCGAGTCGGGTTCCGGCAAGAGCGTCACCAGCCTCGGCATCATGGGCCTGCACCACGGGAGTAGCGCGAAGATCAGCGGGCACATCCGGCTGGACGGCGAGGATCTGGTCGCGGCTGCCCCGGGCCGGGTCCGCGAGCTGCGCGGCAGCAAGATGGCCATGATCTTCCAGGACCCGCTGTCCTCGCTGCATCCTTACTACAAGATAGGCAACCAGATTATCGAGGCGTACCGGGTCCACCATCCCGAGGCGACGAAGCAGCAGGCCCGTCACCGCGCCATCGACATGCTGGAAAGGGTCGGCATCCCGGAGCCCTCCGCCCGGGTGGACGACTACCCGCACCAGTTCTCCGGCGGGATGCGGCAGCGGGTGATGATCGCGATGGCGCTGTGCAACGACCCCGAGCTGCTGATCGCGGACGAGCCCACCACGGCCCTCGACGTCACCGTGCAGGCGCAGATCCTCGACCTGATCCACGACCTGCAGTCGGAGTTCGGCTCGGCGGTCATCATGATCACCCACGACCTCGGCGTGGTCGCCGAGCTGTCCGACGACATCCTGGTGATGTACGCGGGCCGGGTGGCCGAGTACGGGTCGGCCGCGGACATATTCGGTCAGCCGGGTCATCCGTACACCTGGGGGCTGCTGGCGTCGATGCCGCGCATGGACCGGGAACGGCTTACCCGGCTGGTCCCGATCCCGGGCACGCCGCCCAGCCTGATCAAGGTCCCGGCGGGCTGCCCGTTCCATCCGCGCTGCCGTTACGGCCACCTCAACGGCGGGCGCAGCGAGACCGAGGTACCGGAGCTGCGGCCGACGGAAAATCCGGGGCACCTGGTGGCCTGCCACCTGACCGCCGCGGAAAAGACCAGGCAGTGGGCCTTGCTGTCGTCGGGCAAGATTCCGGACGACGTCAAGGAAACCGTGCCGCAAGGCGGGGTGGAAGCGTGAGCGAGCAGGTTGAGACCGCCGCGGCCGGTAACGACGCCGCTACGGACGGCGACGTGCTGCTCCGGGTTACCGGCCTGGTCAGGCACTTTCCGGTCACCCGGGGCGTGGTGGTCAGGCGCAAGGTCGGGGCGGTCAGGGCCGTGGACGGGATCGACCTGTCGGTGGCCAGGGGCCAGACCCTCGGCCTGGTCGGCGAGTCGGGGTGCGGGAAGACCACCACCGGCCGCCTGCTGACCCGGCTGGACGAGCCGACCGGCGGCCAGATCGTGATCGACGGCCACGACGTCACGCACCTGCGCCAGGGGCAGATGCGCCCGCTGCGGCGCGAGATCCAGATGATCTTCCAGGATCCGTACTCCTCGCTCAACCCCCGGCACACAGTGGGCGGGATCGTGGGCTCGCCGTTCCGGCTGCAGAAGGTCAAGCCGTCGGGCGGGGTCAAGCGCGCCGTGCAGGAACTGCTCGAACTGGTCGGCCTCAGCCCCGAGCACTACAACCGCTACCCGCACGAGTTCTCCGGCGGCCAGCGGCAGCGCATCGGGATCGCCCGCACGCTGGCGCTGCGGCCCAAGCTGATCGTCGCCGACGAGCCGGTCTCCGCGCTCGACGTTTCGATCCAGGCCCAGGTCATCAACCTGCTCGAGGATCTGCAGAACGAGCTGGGGCTGACCTACGTGGTGATCGCGCACGACCTGTCCGTGGTCCGGCACATCAGCGACACGGTCGCGGTCATGTACCTCGGCAAGATCGTCGAGGTAGCCGGCCGGGACCAGCTGTACGCCAAGCCGCGGCACCCCTACACGGTGGCGCTGCTGTCCGCGGTGCCCGTGCCCGAGCCGCTCAGCAGCCGGACCGGCCAGCGGGAACGCCGCGAGCGCATCAGGCTGGAAGGCGACGTGCCGAGCCCGCTGGCCCCGCCGCCCGCGTGCCGTTTCCACACCAGGTGCTGGAAGGCGCAGCAGATCTGCCGCACGCAGGAGCCGCCGCTGGCCGAGCTCGTCCCCGGTCACCAGGTCGCCTGCCACTTCCCGGAGAACACCCCGCAGCAGCCCGAGCCGGTGACCCCGGCGGCCTCCGGCTAGCGGGTTAGGCGTTCTCCTGCACGAACACCCTGGAGCCCAGCCAGAGGAAGATCGCCGCCATGCCGACCGCCACCGCGATTCCCTCGATCATGATCGTGTTGAAGTAGTGGCCGAGGTAGGCCTCGCGCATGGCGTCGATGATGTAGCGGAACGGGCTGATCCTGGCTATGCCCTGCAGCCAGCCGGGGCCCAGCGTCAGCGGCAGGAAGATCCCGGACAGCAGCAGGAGCGGCACAACCACCGTGTTGATCAGCGGCGCGAACGCGTCCTCGCTCTTGACCAGCAGGCCGGTCGCGTAGGACACCGAGGCCAGCCCGATGGCGACGAACATGATGAAGACGAACCCGATCAGCACCGCGGGCAGCGGCGCCCGCAGCCCGAACGCCACCCCGACCAGCACCAGCACGGCCGCCTGCACGACCAGCGTGACCACATCCCGCAGCACCCGGCCGGCCATGATGGCGAGCCGGTTCACCGGCGTGACCCGGAACCGCTCGATCACGCCCGACCGCCAGTCCGAGATGATGGCGAAACCCACGAAGGTGGAGCCGAACAGCGCGAGCTGAATCAGCAAGCCGGGCACGAAGAAGCGGTACGCGTTGCCGCCCCCGCCCAGCGAGGCACCCGGCAGACCTTTCAGCAGCGGGCCGAACAGCGCTAGGTACAGGATCGGCTGGGTCAGGCCGATGATGACCCAGGCCGGCTGGCGAAGCGCCAGCCGCTCCTGGCGGCGGAAGACCAGCATCGTGTCGCGGATGAAGGACATGCCTACTCCTTTCCTGCCGAGGCTGATTCGTGCTCCGGGGCCGCCGCGCGTCCCCGTGGAACGGGGGAGTCGTCGCGCAGCGAGCGCCCGGTCAGGGTGAGGAACACGTCGTCCAGCGTCGGCCGGGACAGGTTGATCGACTCCAGCGTGACGTTGGCCGCGTCGAGCACCCGGAGCAGCGCCGGCAGCGCCTGCTCGCCGTGCTCTACGGTCAGCTTGAGCGCGCCGTCGGCCGCGCTGATCTCGCGCACCACGGCCTGGTCGGCGAGAAGCTTCCTGGCGGCGTCCGTCCCGTCGTCGCCCCCGGCCACCCGAAGCGTCACCACGTCGCCGGAGATGCGCCGCTTGAGCTCGTCGGGCGTGCCCTTGGCCGCGATCACCCCGTGGTCGATGATGAACACCCGGTCGCACAGCACGTCCGCTTCTTCCAGGTAGTGCGTGGTGAGGAAGACCGTGGTGCCCAGGTCGGACCGCAGGCTCGCGATGTGCTCCCACAGGTTGCTCCGGCTCTGCGGGTCCAGGCCGGTGGTCGGCTCGTCCAGGAAGACCAGCGGCGGCTGGTGCACCAGCCCGAGCGCGATCTCCAGCCGCCGCCGCTGCCCGCCGGACAGCGTCTTGACCAGCCGCTGCTCGAGCCCGGTCAGCTCGAGCTGTCCGGTCAGCAGCTCCGCGCGCTGCCGCGCCTGCGCCCCGCCGATGCGGTACAGCGCGGCCTGGTCCAGCAACTCCTCGATGACCAGGCAGGACGGGTCGGTGCCGCCCATCGTCTCGCCGATGGCCTGCGGCACGTAGCCGATCTTCTTGCGCACCTCGAGCGGGTTCGACAGCAGGTCGGCGCCCGCCACGGTGGCCGTCCCCGCGGTCGGCTTGAGCAGCGTGGTCAGCATGCGCAGCGTGGTGGTCTTGCCCGCGCCGTTCGGCCCGAGGAAGCCGACGATCTCGCCCTCGCCGACGGTCAGGTCCACGCCCCGGACCGCCTCGACAACGCGCTTGCGGCTCTTGAAGGTACGCGCGAGCCCCCGTGCCTCGATGATCGCCATGACTGAAGTTCCCCTCGCTGGCCTGCCCTCCGCCCAGGACCCAGTGTCGTGACCCGGCCCGGTGGTGTCAAGTAATATCTCGTTGTCTCACGGTTCGGGCAGCGACGGCTCTGGGATGGCCTCCTGACGGGATGGCAGCACCTCCGAGGCGGGCGCCGGCTCGGGCAGCGGCGGCGGAGTGCCGCCGAACTCCGGGCATAGCGCCTTATGGTTGCACCAGTCGCAGAGCCTGCTCGGCCGCGGCCGCCAGTCCCCGGCATCCCTTGCCCGCTCGATGGCCTTCCACAGCGCCGCGACCTTGCGTTCGGTGGCGAGCAGGTCGGATTCGTCGGGGGAGTAGCGCAGCACCTCGCCCTCGGCCAGGTACATGAGCTGGAGCAGTCGCGGCACCTGCCCGCGCAGCCGCCAGACCACGAGCGCGTAGAACTTCATCTGGAACAGCGCGCTGGCCTCGTAGGCCTCCCGCGGCGCGCGGCCGGTCTTGTAGTCCACGATCCTGATCTCGCCGCCCGGCGCCACGTCCAGCCGGTCGATGTAGCCGCGCAGCCGCAGGCCGGACTCCAGCGTGGTCTCCACGTAGGCCTCGCGCTCGGCCGGCTCGAGCCTGCGCGGGTCCTCGAGGGTGAAGTACGCGTCCACGATGGCCGTCGCCGAGGCAAGCCACTCGGCCCGTTCGGCCTCGTTCTCGAAGAGCGCGGCGAGATCGGGCTCCTCGGCGGCCAGCCTGTCCCACTCGGCGGCCAGCAGGGACCTGGCCGCCTCCGGGGTCCGGCCGGCGGCCGGCAGGTCGAACAGCCGCTCCAGCGCGGCGTGCACCAGCGTGCCCCGCGCGGTCGCCGTGGTGGGCGGCTCGGGCAGCCGGTCGATCACCCGGAACCGGTAAAGCAGCGGGCACGTCATGAAGTCCGCCGCGCGGGAGGGTGACAATGCCGGGCCGCGGGGGGCTTCCTCCGGCTCGGCGGGCAGCGTATCGGTGGCTGCGGCTGATTTATCCACAGCGCCACCGTAGGGCAACCCACCGACATTCGGGGCGCACACCGCACGGTTCCCGCCACCGGGCGCGGCGGGCGCGGATCGACCCGGATAGCCAGTACTCCACGTAGCATCGGTAATGTGGCAAGCACGACGCCGGAGAAACCGCCCGAGACCGCGGAGAAGCCACCCCATCGCCGTGAGAACGGCCCTGGGATCATCATCGCGCGCCCGTTCGGCATCCCGGTGTTCATCTCGCCGTACTGGTTCGTGATCGCCGGCGTCTTCATCCTCATCTACGCCAACGACCTCGCCTCGACCCTGCACGGCGCCACCAGGTTCATCGTGGCCGCGGCCTTCGTCGTGCTGCTCTACGTGTCGGTCCTCATCCACGAGCTGAGCCATTCCCTGGTCGCCCGGGGTTACGGGCTGCCGGTGCGCCGGATCCTGCTCTACCCGCTCGGCGGTTTCTCCGAGATCGAGCGGGAGCCGCCCACTCCGGGCCGGGAGTTCCTGGTGTCCGCGGCGGGCCCGGCGCTGTCGCTGGGCCTGGCCGCCGGCGGGTACGGCCTGATGCACGTGGTCCCGGCGGACACCATCGCCGGTACCCTGGTCCGCCAGCTCATGTGGGCCAACCTGGTGGTCGGGATCTTCAACCTGCTGCCCGGCCTGCCACTGGACGGCGGCCGGATGCTGCGCGCGGTGATCTGGAAGCTAACCGGCCGCCAGTCGACAGCCACCATCGCGGCCGCCTGGGCCGGCCGGGTGCTCGCCGTCAGCCTGTTCGCGCTGCCGTTCGTTGCCCACGCGGTAAACGGGACCGGCGGTGACTTTGTGACGGTGGTGTGGCTGGCGGTGATCGCGGCCTTCATGTGGACCGGCGCCGGGCAGGCCATCAAGGCGACCAGGTTCCGCGAGCGGCTGCCCGCGCTGCAGGCCAGGCGGCTGGCCCGCAGGGCGGTCTCGGTCGCGGCGGACACCCCGGTGGCCGAGGCGATCAGGCGGGCAGAGGAGAACCAGGCCCGCGCGGTGGTGATCGTCGACCACGAGGACAAGCCGATCGCGATCCTCAACGAGACCGCGGTAATGGCCACCCCGGAGCAGCGCCGCCCGTGGCTGGAGGCGGGCGCGCTGGCCCGCACGCTCGAGCCGAGCCTGGTGCTGCCCGCCGACCTGTCCGGCATGGCCCTGCTCGACGCGATCCGCCGCGCCCCCGCCACCGAGTACCTCCTGGTCGAGCCCTCCGGCCAGGTGTACGGCGTGCTGGCCGCCCGTGACGTCGACCAAGCGTTCGCTGGGGTATAACCAAGCATGACCAAACCGCGGCAGGGGCCGCTCGTGCCGGGTGAGCCGGTCCAGCTCACCGACCCGAAGGGGCGCAGCCACCTGATTACCCTGCGGGCCGGGGCGTCCTTCCACACCCACCGGGGCACGCTGAACCACGACGACATCATCGGCGGCCCGGACGGGAACGTGATCAGGTCACAGGGCGGCACCCCCTACGTCGTGTTCCGCCCGCTGCTGGCCGACTTCACGCTCGCCATGAAGCGCGGCGCGGCGGTGGTCTACCCCAAGGACGCGGCGCAGATCGTGGCGTTCGCCGACGTGTTCCCCGGCGCGCGCGTCCTCGAGGCCGGGGCCGGCTCGGGCGCGCTGAGCTGCTGGCTGCTGCGGGCGGTGGGGGAGCAGGGCACCCTGGTCTCTTTCGAGCGCCGGCCGGACTTCGCCGAAATCGCCCGGCGGAACGTAGAGCAGTTCTTCGGCGGCCCGCCGCCGTCCTGGCAGCTGGTGACCGGCGAGTTCGGTGCGGAGGAAAGCGGGCTGGCCGACTTCGACCGGGTTATCCTCGACATGCTCGCCCCATGGGACCGCGTGGACGCGGTCGCCTCGGTCCTCGCGCCCGGCGGCCTGGCCTGCTGTTACGTCGCCACGACGACTCAGCTCTCGCGCACCGTGGAGACCCTGCGCGGGCACGGCGGCTTCGACGAGCCTGCCGCCTGGGAGAGCCTCGTCCGCGGCTGGCACGCGGAGGGGCTGGCGGTCCGCCCGCAGCATCGCATGGTGGGCCACACGGGATTCCTGGTGACCGCCCGGCGGCTGGCTCCCGGGGTGGTTCCTCCGCCCCGCAGGCGCAGGCCCGCCAAGGGGGCACAGGAAGAAGATCCAAGGGGGGTCCGGGGGGATGGGTCGCCCCGGGAAGACCGAGAAGATCATTGACCCTAACGGGCCGGCGTGTTACGCCTCAGCGGAGGGATTCCCTGGGTCGTCTTCCTCGAAGTAATGGCGTGGATGCTAACGCCTTGTGATGCGGTTGTGACGTAGTGGTAATTTCGCGGGCAGCAAAACGGCGTCGATACGGTGCCGGCAGGTTAGGGAAGGCCCGTGAGTAGGTAGAGTCCAGTTAACGGTGCAGGAGGAGGTGAGGGCCGTGCCCACCAGAGACGAAAGCGGGCGCAGCCGGCACGAGGATGAGGTGAGGAGCCTTACCGCTCAGATCTCCTTCCTTGACGAGGAGATTGCCGTGCTGCGGCGCCGGCTGGCGGACTCGCCCCGGCAGGTCAGGCTTCTTGAGGACAGGCTGCGCGAGACCGAGGGCAACCTCACCGGGATCACATCCCAGAACGAGCGGATGGCCGCGACGCTGCGCGAGGCGCGCGACCAGATCGTCGCGCTGAAGGAGGAAGTGGACCGGCTGGCCCAGCCGCCATCCGGTTTCGGCGTCTTCCTCCAGGCGAACGAGGACGACACCTGCGACGTGTTCACCGGCGGCCGCAAGATGCGGGTGAACGTGTCTCCGAACGTTGAGCTGTCCGAGCTTCGCCCGGGCCAGGAAGTCGTGCTGAACGAGGCGCTCAACGTCGTCATCGCCCAGTCGTACGAGACGGTGGGCGAGGTCGTCATGCTCAAGGAGGTCCTCGCCGACGGGCAGCGCGCCCTGGTCATCTCCCAGGCCGACGAGGAGCGCGTGGTCCGGCTGGCCGAGCCGCTGCTGAATCAGCCGCTGCGGGCCGGCGACTCGCTACTGCTGGAGTCCCGGTCAGGGTACGTGTACGAGCGGATCCCCAAGGCCGAGGTGGAGGAGCTGATCCTGGAGGAAGTGCCGGACATCTCCTACCACGACATCGGCGGCCTGTCCGGCCAGATCGAGCAGATCAGGGACGCCATCGAGCTGCCCTACCTGCACGCCGACCTGTTCAAGGAGCACCAGCTCAAGCCGCCGAAGGGAGTCCTGCTCTACGGCCCGCCCGGCTGCGGCAAGACGCTCATCGCCAAGGCGGTGGCGAACTCGCTGGCCAAGCAGGTCGCGGCCAAGACCGCGGCCGACGCGGCGACCGACGCGGGGGCCAAGGAGGGCAAGAGCTTCTTCCTCAACATCAAGGGTCCCGAGCTGCTGAACAAGTACGTCGGCGAGACCGAGCGGCACATCAGGCTCGTCTTCCAGCGGGCCCGCGAGAAGGCCAGCGAGGGCATGCCGGTCATCGTGTTCTTCGACGAGATGGACTCGATCTTCCGCACCCGCGGCTCCGGCGTGTCGTCCGACGTGGAGAACACGATCGTGCCCCAGCTGCTGAGCGAGATCGACGGGGTCGAGGGCCTGGAGAACGTCATCGTCATCGGCGCCTCCAACCGCGAAGACATGATCGACCCGGCGATCCTGCGCCCGGGCAGGCTCGACGTCAAGATCAAGATCGAGCGGCCGGACGCCGAGGCGGCCAAGGACATCTTCTCCAAGTACGTGCTCACGGCGCTCCCGCTGCACCCTGACGACCTGGCCGAGAATGAGAACTCGCGGCAGTCCACGGTCGAGGCGATGATCCTGCGCACCGTCGAGCGGATGTACACCGAGTCCGAGGAGAACAGGTTCCTGGAGGTCACCTACGCCAACGGTGACAAGGAAGTGCTGTACTTCAAGGACTTCAACTCCGGCGCCATGATCGAGAACATCGTCGCCCGGGCCAAGAAGATGGCCATCAAGGAGTTCCTCGACACCGGCCAGAAGGGCATGAGGGTCAGCCACCTGCTCGCCGCCTGCGTCGATGAGTTCAGCGAGAACGAGGACCTGCCGAACACCACCAACCCGGACGACTGGGCCCGGATCTCCGGCAAGAAGGGCGAGCGCATCGTCTACATCAGGACCCTGGTCTCCGGCAAGACCGGGACCGAGGCGGGCCGGTCGATCGACACCGTGGCCAACACGGGGCAGTACCTGTGATGGTTGTTCGCGCTCAGGAAACGGTGTCGGCATGTCTGCTGCCCGCGTACCGGCATTAGGCTGCTGTACATGAGCGTTCTTCGCGTGATGGGCACAGAGACGGAATACGGCATCTCTGTGCCCGGCCAGCCTGGGGCCAACGCGATGGTGACCTCATCCCAGATCGTCAACGCGTATCAGGCGGCCACGGCCGCCAAGGCACGCCGGGCCCGCTGGGACTTCGAGGAGGAGAACCCGCTGCGGGACGCGCGCGGCTTCGACCTGACCCGCGAGGCCGCGGACTCCTCGCAGCTCACCGACGAGGACCTGGGCCTGGCCAACGTCATCCTCACCAACGGCGGGCGGCTGTACGTCGACCACGCGCACCCGGAGTACTCGGCGCCCGAGTGTACCAATCCCCTATCGGTGGTGATCTGGGACAAGGCCGGCGAGCGGGTGATGGCGGAGGCTGCCGCCAAGGCCGCGACCGTGCCGGGCAGCGCGCCCATCCAGCTGTACAAGAACAACACCGACAACAAGGGCGCCTCCTACGGCTCGCACGAGAACTACCTGATGCGGCGCGGCACGCCTTTCGCCGACATCGTCAAGTTCCTGGTCCCGTTCTTCGTCTCCCGGCAGGTGGTCTGCGGGGCCGGCCGGGTCGGCATCGGCGCCGACGGCCGGGGCTCGGGCTTCCAGATCAGCCAGCGCGCCGACTTCTTCGAGGTCGAGGTCGGGCTGGAGACCACGCTCAAGCGGCCCATCATCAACACCAGGGACGAGCCGCACGCGGACCCGGAGAAGTACCGGCGGCTGCACGTGATCATCGGCGACGCCAACCTGAGCGAGGTCTCGACCTACCTCAAGGTCGGTACGACCGCGCTGGTGCTCGCGATGATCGAGGACAAGTTCCTGGGCGCCGACCTGTCGGTCGAGGCTCCGGTGGCCGAGCTCCGCGCGATCTCGCACGACCCATCCTGCCGCCGCCTGGTCACGCTCAAGGACGGCAGGAAGATGACCGCCGTCCAGCTCCAGGCCGAGTACCTCGAGCTGGCCCGCAAGTACACCGAGGACAAGTACGGGGACGACGTCGACGACATCACCGTCGACGTGCTGGACCGGTGGGAGTCGGTGCTCAACCGGCTCGCCGAGGACCCGATGCTGCTGTCGAAAGAACTCGACTGGGTGGCCAAGCTCGAGCTGCTCGAGGGCTACCGGACCCGCGACGGCCTGGCCTGGGACAATCCCCGGCTGCAGCTGGTCGACCTGCAGTACTCCGACGTGCGGCCGGATCGCGGGCTGTACAACCGGCTGGCGGCCAGGGGCCGGATGGTGCGGCTCACCGACGACGCGACCGTGAACCGGGCCATCGACAACCCCCCCGAGGACACCAGGGCCTACTTCCGCGGCCGCTGCCTGCGGCAGTACCCGGAATCGGTGGCGGCTGCCTCGTGGGACTCGGTGATCTTCGACATCCCGGGCCGGGAGTCGCTGCAGCGGGTCCCCACGCTCGAGCCCCTGCGCGGTACCCGGGCGCATGTCGGAGAGCTGCTCGACCGCTGCCGCAGCGCCGCCGAGCTGGTAGCCGCCCTCACCGGCCAGGAGTAACCCAGACTCCCGGACCCAGACTCCCGAACCCTTTGCACCACCCCAGCCCCATACGGCCTGGGGGGTACGCGGGGGGCGAAGCCCCCCGCGGGTGTAGAGAGTTCGTACCGATTTCCGCCCGGCGGGATTGGGCGGGACTCCCACGGGTGACGATAGCGTTGGGACTGACGGAGGTACTTACATGGCAACCAAGGACACAGGCGGTCAGCGGCAGACCACGAGGCGCGCCGAAGAGACCGAGGAGACCGAGGCCGGCGGCACTGAGGAAGTCAGGGAGCGGCACGAAAAGCTCACCGACGACGTGGACGCCATCCTCGACGAGATCGACGAGGTGCTCGAGGAGAACGCAGAGGAGTTCGTCCGCTCCTACGTGCAAAAGGGCGGCCAGTAGCCAGACCGGCCGCGGTGCCGGCCGGTTCGCCGTAGGCGGACGCGCCGGCGCCTCTCGCGTCCTGCCGCGCTCCGGCGTGGCAGTAGGGTCAGTTGAGTACGTTCGCTACGACTACGGGAGGAGGTCCGCGTTGGGCTCGTATTACGACGGCAGCCAGTCCGGCCCGTTCGGCGGTGACCCGAGAGCGTCCGGCCGGGGGCAGGGCGCTTCAGGCGGTGCCCCGTCGGGTTTCCTGGGCCTGCAGACCTCCTCGTTCACCGACTTCCTCGCCTCTCACTCGCCCGGGCTGCTGCCCGGCCGCGTGTTGCCCGCCGACCCGGACCCGAGGGGTCCGGGGTCAGGGTTCCAGCCCATCCGCGACCTGCCGCACGCCACCACCATCGTGGCGGCCATCTGCGACGGAGGAGTGGTGCTGGCCGGCGACCGCCGGGCCACCGCGGGGAACATGATCGCGAAGCGGGATGTGGAGAAGGTCTTCCGCAGCGACGAGTTCTCCGGCATGGGCTACGCCGGCACCGGCAGCGTCGGGATCGAGTTCGTCCGGCTGTTCCAGGTTGAGCTCGAGCACTACGAGAAGATGGAGGGCCGGTCGCTGTCCCTGGAGGGTAAGGCCAACCGGCTGGCCTTCATGGTCCGGGGGAACCTGGGCGCGGCCATGCAGGGCCTGATCGTAGTGCCGCTGTTCGTCGGCTACGACCAGGACGCCGGCCGCGGGCGCATCTTCAGCTATGACGTGGCCGGCGGCCCCTACGAGGAACAGCGGTTCCACTCGATCGGGTCGGGATCGCTATTCGCCCGGGGCGCGCTGAAGAAGCTCTATGTCGACGGCCTGCCGGCCGCTGACGCCGTGCTCGCCTGCGTGCAGGCACTGTACGACGCGGCCGACGACGACTCGGCGACCGGTGGCCCCGACCTGCCCAGGCGCATCTTCCCCATCGTCGCCACGATCACCGCTGACGGCTTCGCGAAGCTGCCTGGAGCCGAAGCCGAGCAGATCGCCGAGCAGGTCGTGCGGGAGCGGATGACCCGCCCCGACGGCCCCACGGCGGCGCTGCGAAGCAGTTAGCCCGCCCTCAGACCCGAGCCCATCCCGCTCCACGCCTAGGTAAAGGAAGCGTCCGCGGTGTCCATGCCGTTTTATGTGTCACCAGAACAGTCCATGCGGGACAAGGCCGACTACGCGCGGAAGGGCATCGCGCGCGGCCGCAGTTGCGTGGCGCTGCAGTACGCAGGCGGGATCCTCCTGGTGGCGCCGAACCCGTCCAGCGCGCTGCACAAGATCAGCGAGATCTACGACAGGATCGGCTTCGCCGCGGTGGGCCGGTACAACGAGTACGAGAACCTGCGCAAGGCCGGGGTCACCTACGCCGACATCACCGGCTACCAGTTCGACCGGCACGACGTGACGGCGCGCGGCATCGCCAACTGGTATGCGCAGACACTCGGCACCATCTTCACCGAGAGCCCGAAGCCGTTCGAGGTGGAGATCGTAGTCGCCGAGGTGGGCGCCCAGCCCGCGGACGACCAGATCTACCGGATCACGTTCGACGGCTCTGTGACCGACGAGCCCGGCTTCGTGGCCTTCGGCGGCCAGGCCGACCAGGTGTCCGCGGCGCTGAAGGAGCACTACTCCGACGACATGTCCTTGTCTGAGGCGTTCGCCGCCGCGCTGGCCGCGCTGGCCGCCCCGGGCAACGGCGAGCGCACCGAGTTCGCGGCCGCCCAGCTCGAGGTGGCCATCCTGGACCGCGCCCGCGACCACAGGACGTTCCGCCGCATCCGCGCAGCGCGCCTGGAAGAACTGCTCGCCGAGGCCCGCCCCGCTCCGGCCGCCGAGTCCGCCGAGGAGTCCGAGGACTCCTCCGGCGCCGCTCCCGCCGCCGAGGACTCCTCTGGCACCGCTCCCTCCGGTTCCGCTCCCTCCGGTTCCGCCCCCGATTCCTCCGGCCCGTCCAGCTCGAGCGGCGGCCCCTCGAGCCCCAGCTCTCCCTCCGACACCGAGCCCCCCACCGGCCCCGCACCGGGCGGCTCCGACCGCGGCACAGGCCTGGGCGGCGGCTCCCCGCTTTAGCCCTCTCCAACACTCTGTCCGCACCCGCGGCCGCGTGGTGGTCCTGACCACGCCAGCGTCACCTCGTCGTGGTTCGGCGGTCTGGACTGGTGGTGCTGTCGTGAAGGAAGTGTCGGCCGGGGCTTCAGGGGCTGCGCCCGTCCAGGATGCGTGCGCCCTCGCCCTGAGGTTTCACCGGGTGGCTAGTCAACCGCCACGATGTCACATCGTGACGGTTAGCGCGCGTCTTAAACCCGTCGCTTCGGGATTTCTGGCGCGCTGATGAACTAACCGCTGGGTCGATGTGCCGTTGGTCCGGCTAGAACCGGACCAACGGCACTTTGACCCAGAACCGCCGCCCCGCACCGCCGCCGCGGCTACCGCCCCGCCCGCTCGGACCCGAGATCAACCCCGCGTGTCAATAACTGACGCGCACTGACCGCATTAATGTCACATCGTGGCGGTTGCGCGGATGCTGCCGGAGCGGCTGCAGCGCCGTGCCGGTTGCGCGGGCGCTTCCGCAGCGTCTGCGGGAGCGCCCCAGAATGTCCCTACAGCGGGATGTTGGCGTGGTTGCCCTTCAGTTGCGGAGCCTCGGCGATGGCCCGGGCCAGCTCACGGCGTGTCAGGCTGGGCTCGATGATCGCGTCGATGACCCCGAGGTCGACGGCACGCCGCAGGCCGCCCGCGGTGGCCTCGTGCTCGACGGCTAGCCGCGTCTCGGCCTCGTGCAACTGCTCGGGCGGCACCGAGGCCAGGGTGCGCCGGTGCAGGATGCGGATCGCGGCGACCGCGCCCATCACCGCGACCTCGGCGCCCGGCCAGGCGTAGACCCGGGTCGCGCCGAGCGCGCGTGAGTTCATCGCGATGTAGGCGCCGCCATAGGCCTTGCGGGTCACCAGCGTCACCCGGGGGACCGTGGCCTCCGCGAACGCGTGCAGCAGCTTGGCGCCCCGGCGGACCACGCCGTCCCATTCCTGGCCGACGCCCGGAAGGTAGCCGGGCACGTCCACCAAGACCACGAGCGGTACGCCGAACGCGTCGCACATCCGCACGAAGCGCGCGGCCTTCTCCGCCGAGGCGGCGTCCAGGCAGCCGCCGAGCCGCATCGGGTTGCTGGCCACGACGCCGACCGTGCGGCCGGCCAGGCGGCCGAGGATAGTCACGATGTTCGGCGCCCAGCGCGGGTGCAGTTCGACGCCGGGTGTGTCGAGCAGCCGGCCGGTCAGCAGGTGCACGTCGTACGCGCGGCGGGCCGAATCGGGCAGCAGGCCGGACAGGTCGCGCTCCTCCGCGTCCTCGGCGATCTTGCCCTGGTCGCTGAGCATGGCCGCGAGCTCACGCGCCCGGTCCAGGGCGTCCGCGTCGGTCGAAGTCACGATGTGCACCACGCCGGACCGGCGGCTATGCGGCTCGGGCCCGCCGAGCCGTTCCATGTCCACGTCCTCGCCGGTCACGGAGCGCACCACATCCGGGCCGGTGACGAAGATGCGCCCTTGCCCGGACAGGATCACGATGTCGGTCAGAGCCGGGCCGTAGGCCGCACCGCCCGCGGCGGGGCCGAGCACCACCGAGATCTGCGGCACTCGCCCGGAGGCCTGCGTCATCGCCGCGAAAACCGTCCCCACGGCGTGCAGGCTGGCTACGCCCTCGGCCAGCCGGGCGCCTCCGGAGTGCCACAGGCCCACGATCGGGACGCCACGCGCCACCGCCTCGGAGTAGGCCGCGACGATCGTGGCGCAGCCCGCGGTGCCCATCGCGCCGCCCTGGACCCGCGCGTCGGAGGCGAACGCCACCGCGCTCACGCCGTGCACCAGGCCGGTGCCCGCGACAGCCCCGCTGCGTTCCTCGGTCTCGACCGGCAGTACCTCCAGCGTGCCCGGGTCGAACAGGGCCGCCAGGCGCTCCCGCGGGTCGCGCGGCAGCACGGCCGGGTGGGCGGCCGCCTGCGACGGGACAGCCGCGGCCGCCTGCGACGGGACAGCCGCGGCCGCCTGCGACGGGACAGCCGCGGCCGCCTGCGACGGGACAGCCGCGGCCGCCCCCGCGCTCGCCGGGCTTTGATCCAGTGCGCTCATCTGAGGTCTCCTCTACCGGTCAGCCGGAACGAAGCCAGAACGAAGGATGCATCGGACCGGGCCTGGCGCCCCGGAAGGACGGGCGGTCAGGTGGCGGTGAAAACCAGCGACACGTTGTGGCCGCCGAACCCGAATGCGTTGTTCAGCACCGCCATCGGCTCGGAGCCGCGCTTGCTGAGCGGCCGTGGCTCGGTAGCGACGTCGACCGGCACGTTCTCGTCCAGGTCCTCGAGGTTGATGGTGGGCGGGGCGACGTGCTCGCGCAGCGCGAGGATGGCGGCCACAGACTCGATGGCGCCCGCGCCGCCGAGCAGATGCCCGGTCATCGACTTGGTGGACGTGACGACCACGCCGTCGACGGCCGGGCCGAGCGCCTTGGCCAGCGCCTGCGCCTCGACCGCGTCGCCTTCGGGGGTGGAGGTGGCGTGCGCGTTCACGTGCACCACCCGGGCCGGGTCGACCTGGGCGTCGGCCATCGCGCGGGTGATCGCCGCGACCACGCCCGCCCCGTCGGGGGCCGGGTGCGCGATGTGGTAGGCGTCCGAGGAGTAGCCGGCCCCGGCCGCGATCGCGTACACGGTGGCGTCGCGCTGCCGTGCGTGCGAGAGCGACTCGAGCACCAGCATGCCGGCGCCCTCGCCGAGCACGAACCCGTCCCTGGCCTTGTCGAACGGCCGGGACGCCCCTTCCGGGTCGTCGTTCCTGGTGGACATGGCCCGCATCACCGCGAAGGCCCCGATGTTCAGCGGCATGATCGCCGCCTCGGTGCCGCCTGCCAGCACCACGTCGGCCCGGCCTGAGCGGATCATGTCGATGCCGTAGCCGATCGCCTCGGCACCGGATGCGCAGGCGCTGACCAGGGCGTGCGCCCCGGCCCTGGCCCCCAGCTCCATGCTGATCCAGCCGGCCGCGCCGTTCGGCATCAGCATCGGCACCGTGTACGGCGAGATGCGCTGCCAGCCCTTTTCCTTGAGCGTGTCGTACGCGGCCAGCGTCGATCCGATACCGCCGATCCCGCTGGTGACGGCCACGCCGAGCCGCTCGGGGTCCACCTCGGGCGTGCCCGCGTCGGCCCACGCCTCGCGCGCGGCTACCAGCGCCAGCTGCTCGCAGCGGTCCATCCGGCGGGCCTGCACGCGGCCCACCACCTCGACCGGGTCGGCGGCCGCCTCCGCGGCGAACCGCACCGGCAGCGACTCCGCCCACGGCTGGGTGAGGGATCGCACGCCGCTGCGGCCCGCCAGCATCGCCGACCAGGTCGACGCGACGTCCCCGCCAAGCGGGGTGGTCGCGCCGAGCCCGGTTACGACGACAGTCTCGCGCCCTGCGGTCACGCCGAGCCTCCGGAGTTCTTGCTGACGTAGTTCACCACGTCCTGCACCGTGGTGAGGTCCTTCAGCTGGTCGTCCGGGATCTCCACGCCGAACTTGTCCTGGGCGGCGACGGCGATCTCGACCATGGACAGCGAGTCGATGTCCAGGTCGTCGACGAAGCTCTTGCCCGGCGTCACCTCGTCCGCGGGCACGCCGGTGATCTCCTCGACGATTTCACCAAGCCCGGCGAGAATCTCCTGCTCGTTCATGCCTGTAGCTCCTTGTCTCATGTGTTCGTACTGGTCTGCGGCCCTACGTCGGGCCCGCGGGCCCAGCCGGCTGGGCTGGGCGCGGCTAGGGTACCGTGATCACCTGCGCCGCGTAGCACATCCCTGCCCCGAACCCGAGCAGCAGGGCCGGCGACCCCGATTTGAGCTCTCCGCGCTCGACCATCCGCGACAGGGCCAGCGGGATCGAAGCCGAGGACGTGTTGCCCGCGTGCACGATGTCGTCGGCCATGCGCTCGCGGGGCACGCCAAGCCTGCGCGCGATGGCCTCGATAATCCGCAGGTTCGCCTGGTGCGGGACGAACGCGGACAGCTCGCTCACCGCGACTCCGGCCCGCTCGCAGGCCTGCGCCGCGATCGGGTGGAGCGTCGTGGTGGTCCAGCGGAACACGGCCTGGCCCTCCTGGTGCAGGAACGAGTTGCGGTCGGCGATGGCGATCTTGTCCGCCATGTCCCCGGCACTGCCCCAGGCGACCGGGCCGATGCCGGGCGGCTCGCCGTCCGCGACCGGTCCGACGACGACCGCGCCGGCCCCGTCGGCAAAGATGATGCAGGTGGAGCGGTCCGTGGGGTCGACCCAGGCGGTCATCTTCTCCGACCCGATGACCAGCACGTGCCGGGCGGTGCCCGCCCGGATCGCATCGGAGGCGTTGGCCATCGCGTAGCAGAAGCCGGCGCAGGCGGCGTTGAGGTCGTAGGCGCCGGGAGCGAGGATGCCGAGCCGGTGCGCGACCACCGCGGAGACGTTCGGTATCAACGCCTCGGTGCTGCAGGTGGCCACGATGACCAGGTCTATGTCGCCGGGAGACAGGCCGCTGCCCGCCAGCGCCTTGGCGCCGGCTTCGAAGGCCATGTCGGTCACGCTCTCCTCGGGGCCGGCGAACCGGCGGCTGACGACGCCGACCCGGCTGCGGATCCACTCGTCGCTCGTCTCGACCTGGGCCGCGAGGTCATCGTTGGTGACCACGTTGCCCGGCTGGTAGCCGCCGAGCGACAGGATGCGGGCGCCCGCGGCCGGCGGAAACGGGGAACCTGAGGATGTCATGCGCCTTCCCTTGGCTGCTGAACACGAACGAGTGGCTGGCCCTCGCTGACCGGGTCTCCGTCTTCCACCAGCCACTCGATGATCTCCGCGGGTGTAAGGGTCCACGGTGCCGCGACCGCGCGCTCCGCGCCGCGCGTCACGACCGTGCCGAGTTCCGCGGTGAGCTCCACCGTGGCCCCGTCGGCGCGGCCCGGCGGCGAACGGAATGTCCCCGATGTCGGCGCCACGATCAGCCGCCACTCCGGCAGGTGGCCGTGCCCGTGGGCATCGGGTTCGGCGAGGTGCTCGGAGATCAGGTCGCGGGCGGCGTCGAGCTGCTCCGGCGTCTTGATCGCCAGCTGGGCCACGCCGGGCAGCGCCCGGCGGGCCAGGCCGGTCAGCGTCCCGGCCGGCGGCAGCTCGATCAGCGCGGTCACGCCGAGATCGGCCATGGTCTGCATGCACAGGTCCCAGCGCACCGGCGCGGCGACCTGGGCGACGATGCGCTCCAGCCACTCCTTGCCGGTGGTGACCGCGGCCCCGTCGGCGTCGGACAGCAGCGTCACGGCCGGATCGGCGACGGGGACGTTGGCCGCCGCGTCCCGGAGCGCAGCCACGGCCGGTGCCATGTGCCGGGTGTGGAAGGCCCCCGCGACCTGCAGCGGGCGCAGCCGCGCCCCGGTCGGCGGATCGGCCGCGAAGGCCTCCAGTTCCGCGAGCGTCCCGGCGGCCACGATCTGGCCGGCCCCGTTGACGTTCGCGGGCGTCAGGCCGTGCCTGGCGATCGCCGCGAGTACAGCCTCCTGGTCACCGCCGAGGACGGCCGTCATCCCTGTCGGTTCGCTCGCCGCGGCTGCCGCCATGGCCCGGCCGCGCACCGCGACCAGGCGCATCGCGTCGTCCGCGGTGAGCACGCCGCCGATGACCCCGGCGGCTAGCTCCCCGACGCTGTGCCCGGCGGCGGCGTCGGCAGGCGCCTCACCCGGGGCCCCGCCGGAAAGGGCCGACCCGGAAAGGGCCGATCCGGAAAGGGCCGATCCGGAAAGGGCCGATCCGGAAAGGGCCGAGGCCGCCACGATCGCGGCCGCCACGAGCAGCGGCTGCGCCACCGCCGTGTCCTTGATCTCGTCGGCGCTCGCGGTCGTGCCGAACCTGATGAGATCGCAGCCGGCCAGCTCGGATGCGGTGCCGAGGCACTCGGCCGCACCGGGCAGTTCCAGCCAGGGCGCCAGGAAACCCGGCGTCTGGGAGCCCTGCCCAGGCGCGGTGATGATCAGCATCCTCTAACCCTGCCCTGTAGGACATCGCCAGATGAATGTCGGACGGTACGAAGTTTCTCGCCTTGAAGTTGTAGGTTACCTCTAGCTAGCGTTCATCCGGATGTCACCACTGCGTCACCGCGTGCAGTGTAATTCGGGGGGACGACCCCCCGAACCCCCGATCACGGGGGGGCTGCCCGCCCCCCCGTACCCCCCTGGCCCTGGCCCTGGCCCTGGAGCCGGCCGAGCACGACGGACACCCACAGGGTGAAGCCGTCCCGCCCCGAAGACGGGGTGTAGTCGGTGAGCTCGACGACGCGGCGCAGCCGGTAGCGGACCGTGTTCGGGTGCACGAACAGCAGCCGGGCGGTGGCCTCCAGCGAGGAGCCCTGCTCCAGGTAGGTCATGAGCGTGTCGAGCAGGGCGTGCCCGCCGCTGACCAGGGGCTCGTAGACGTCGCTGATCAGCGTGGCCTTCGCGTCGGGGTCGCCGTCAAGGGCGCGCTCGGGCAGCAGGTCGTCCGCGCCGGCTGGGCGGGGAGCCTCCGGCCAGGCGGGAGCGGCCCGCAGTGCGGCCAGCGCGGCGCGCGCGGAGAGCGACGCGGCCCGCAGGTCGCGGACCAGCGGCCCGGCGATGACCGGCCCCGGCCCGAACCGGCCCGCGAACCGCTCGGCGGCGGCGATCGGGTCGTCGGTGCCGCCAAGGACCAGGATCAGCCGGTTCCCCTGCACGCCGGCCAGCAGGTCAAGTCGGGCCCGCCGGGCCTGGGCGCGGATGTCCTCGATGTGCGGCTCCGCCCCGCCGGAAAGACCGTCCTCGATCGTGCCCACGACGATCATGACGGGGGAGGACGACCAGTTCAGCGCCGAGGCCCAGGAGTGAAGCGAGTCCTCGCTCTCCCCGTGGACCAGCGAGTCCACCACGAGCGCTTCCAGCCGGGCGTCCCACGCGCCGCGCGCCTCCGCCGTCCGTGCGTACACCTGCGCCGCGCTGAACGCGATCTCCCTGGCGTAGGTCAGCACCGCCTCGCGCAGCTCCGCCTCGCCGCCGGGCGCGGCCAGCTTGTCGACCTGGGCCTCCACCGCGTCGATGATCACCCGGACCATCTCGACCGCGTGCTGCAGGCTGACCGCGCGGGCCAGTTCGCGCGGCGCCGTGCCGAACACCTCGGTCAGGGCCGGCCGGTTGCGCTCGGGATGCTTGATCCAGTCGATGAACGCGGCGATGCCCGCCTGGGCGACCAGGCCGAGCCAGGACCGGTTCTCCGCGGACAGGTTGCGGAACCACGGCAGCCGCTCGTCCATGGCCGTGATGGCCGCCGTACCGAGCGCCCCGGTGGCGCGCTCCATCCGGCGCACGGTCTCAGCGTGCACCCGCGGCCGCAGCTCGGCTTGGGCTTGCTCCTTCGCCGTAACCCGCTCCTTCGAAAGCAGCCTACGAGAGCGCCTCGCTGACCGGCAGGTCGAGACGGTACTTGGCGATCGCCTGTGCCGGGAGATCCGCGTCCACCGCGCCTCTGCGGGCCAGTTCCCACAGCACCGCCACCGTGATGGATTCGGCGTCCACGTGGAAGAAGCGCCTGGCCGCCGGGCGCGTGTCGGAGAAGCCGAACCCGTCGGTGCCGAGCGAGGTGAACGTACCGGGCACCCAGCGGGCGATCTGGTCGGGCACCGCCTTGATCCAGTCGGACACCGCCACCACGGGACCGGGGGCATCGGCGAGCACCGAGGTCAGGTACGGCTCCCGGGACGGCTCGCCCGGGTTCAGCATGTTCCACGACTCACACGCCAGCGCTTCCCGGCGCAGTTCGGTCCAGGACGTGGCCGACCACACGTCGGCGGACACGCCCCAGTCCGCGGCGAGCATCTCCTGAGCCGTCAGGGCCTGGCGCAGCGCCACGCCGGAGGCGAGGATCTGTGCTCGGGGCGAGGAAACCCCGGACCGTTCGGCCTCCCGGGACTCGCCGGACAGCCCGACCAGCCAGCTGGGCGCGGTCGGTCCCCCCGCGGCCGTCTCCGCTTCCTGGGCCTGCGAAGCCGCGGCGGAGTACAGGTAGAGCCCGCGCAGGATGCCCTCCTCGAGCGCCGCCGTCCCGCCGGGGTATTCCGCGGGCTCGGCCGGCTGCGGATACGGCTCGTTGTAGACCGTGAGGTAGTAGAAGATGTTCTCGCCGTCCGGGTGCTCACCGGTGGCCTCGTACATCCGGCGCAGTGCGTCGCGCAGCACGTAGGCCAGCTCGAACGCCCACGCGCAGTCGTAGGACACGCACGCCTCGCTGACCGAGGCCAGCAGCAGCGAGTGCCCGTCGTTGTGCTGCAGGCCCTCGCCGGCCAGCGTGGTCCGGCCGGCCGTCGCGCCGAGCAGGAAACCGCGCCCGAGCTGGTCGCCGAGCGCCCACATCTGGTCCCCGGTCCGCTGCCACCCGAACATCGAGTAGAACACGTACACCGGGATCATGTGCGTGCCGTGCGTGGCGTACGAGCTGCCGGCCGCGATCACCGAGCCCATCGCGCCGGACTCGCTGATTCCCTCGTGCAGGATCTGGCCCTGCTCGGACTCCTTGTAGGAGAGCAGCAGGTTGCGGTCCACCGCCTCGTAGGTCTGCCCGTGCGGGGAGTAGATCTTCGCCGTCGGGAACAGCGAGTCCATGCCGAACGTCCTGGCCTCGTCCGGGATGATCGGGACGAAGCGCTCCCCGATGGCCGGGTCCTTCATCAGCTCCTTGAGCAGCCGGACGAACGCCATCGTGGTGGCTACGGCCTGCTTGCCCGAGCCCTTGCGCAGCTCCTCGTAGACCGCGTCGGGCGGCTGCGGCAGCGGCTTGGCCCGTACCACCCGGCGGGGGAGCACCCCGCCGAGCGCGGCCCGCCGCTCGCGCATGTACTGGATCTCGTCGGAGTCCTCGCCCGGGTGATAGTACGGCGGCAGCTCGGCCTCCAGCGCCGAGTCACCGATGGGCAGGTAGAGCCGGTCCCTGAACTCCTTGAGCTCGGCCACGGTGAGCTTCTTCATCTGGTGCGTGGCGTTGCGCGCCTCGAAGTCCTTGCCCAGCGTCCAGCCCTTGATGGTGTGCGCCAGGATGACCGTGGGCTGGCCGGTGTGCTCCCTGGCCGCCTTGAACGCCGCGTACACCTTGCGGTAGTCGTGCCCGCCGCGGGACAGGCCGCGCAGCTCGTCGTCGGACAGGTGCTCGACCATCTTGCGCAGCCGCGGGTCTCCGCCGAAGAAGTTCTCCCTGATGTACGCGCCCTGCTCGACACTGTAGGTCTGGAACTGGCCGTCCGGGGTGGTGTTCATCTTGTTGACCAGCACGCCGTCGGTGTCCTGGGCCAGCAGCGGATCCCAGTCGCGGCCCCAGATCACCTTGATCACGTTCCAGCCCGCGCCGCGGAAGAACGCCTCGAGTTCCTGGATGATCTTCCCGTTGCCGCGTACCGGCCCGTCCAGTCGCTGCAGGTTGCAGTTGATGACGAAGGTGAGGTTGTCCAGTTCCTCCCGGGAGGCCAGCCCGATCGCGCCGAGCGCCTCGGGCTCGTCCATCTCGCCGTCGCCGAGGAACGCCCACACGTGCGACCGCGAGGTGTCGTGGATCTCGCGGGCCAGCAGGTACCGGTTGAACCTGGCCTGGTAGATCGAGTTCAGCGCGCCGAGCCCCATCGACACGGTGGGGAACTCCCAGAATTCCGGCATCAGCCGCGGGTGCGGGTACGACGGCAGCCCGCCGCCCGGATGGGATAGCTCCTGCCGGAACCCGTTGAGCTGGTCCTCGGTTAGCCGGCCCTCGAGGAAGGCCCGCGCGTAGATGCCCGGTGCCGCGTGCCCCTGGAAGAACACCTGGTCGCCGGACTCGCCGTGGTCCTTGCCCCGGAAGAAGTGGTTGAAGCCGACCTCGTACAGGCTGGCCGCGCTGGCATAGGTGGCGATGTGCCCGCCCACGCCCATGCCGGGCCGGTTCGCACGGGAGACCATCACCGCCGCGTTCCACCTGATGTAGGCCCTGATCCGGCGCTCGACGTGCTCGTCGCCGGGGAACCAAGGCTCGCGCTCCGGCGGGATCGTGTTGATGAAGTCGGTGCTGCGCAGGCCGGGCACCCCGACTTGCTGCTCGCGCGCCCGCTCGAGCAGGCGGAGCATCACGTACCTGGCGCGGGCCCGCCCTCTGGTGCGCACGACCGAATCGAACGACTCGACCCATTCGCGTGTCTCGTCCGGGTCGATGTCGGGCAACTGGGTCGGCAACCCGTCGCTGATGATCGAGAATTGCTGACGTCCGGAAGCCACGGGGTAGCCTCGCCTTCCGCTGTGAGTCGGGCGGCCGGTCGGCCGCGTGAACGGATCCCTCGATGTGTCGTCCAGACCAATCGTCGTACGAACTGGCCCATCGCGCATCTCTACTTGACGGTAACCGGACCTGCGGGGGGCTTCGCCCCCCGCATACCCCCCAAGACCAGTGCGGGGGGCGGTTTCGCCACCGGCGAACCGCCCGGACCCCTGCGGCGGCCCCCGTTTCGCCGAAGGCGGAGTTTTTGGTTACTGTACGTGATGAGAACTCCGGTGAGTAACCAGCTGGGGGAGCGGGCAGGTCAATTTATGGTGGCGGTTTGCCAGCCTGGAGCCATTGCTACTTGCGCACCGGGCCGACCCAGTGTGAACTGTCCCAACAAGAAGTGCTGACGTGCCGTCGCTGTCAGGGGGATGGGCCCACAGTTCCCGTGGGGCCCGCACACCTCCGGGCGCGGCGGCGCGGGGAGGGATTCAAGGAGGACGTCAGTGAGCGCGACCGCGGGCCAGGCGCAGGACGAACGCGGCCAGGCCGAACGGCTCGGTATCAAACCGGGCCAGGTGGTGCAGGAGATCGGTTACGACGATGATTGCGACGAGCAGCTGCGCGGCGCGATCACCCGGATAGACGGCGTGGAGCTGGTCGATGAGGACTACGACGACGTGGTCGACGTGGTCCTGCTGTGGTGGCGAGACGGGGACGGAGACCTCGTCGACGCGCTGGTCGACGCGCTGACGCCGCTTGCCGACGGGGGGTACATCTGGCTGCTCACGCCGAAGGCGGGCCGGTCAGGTCATGTCGAGCCGAGTGATATCGGCGAGGCCGCCCCCACGGCCGGCCTGTCGCAGACCTCGAGCGTGAGCGCGGCCCGCGACTGGTCAGGTACGCGGCTGGTCGCGCCCAAGGCGCGCCGATGAGGTCCTGACCAGGGTTTGAAGGGGCAGCGTCGGCACGCCGCTGACCGGCCGTTCAGCTGGTTTTCATCCTGAACGGTCCTGGTTTTCACGCCCCAGGATCGGTGGCAGACTAGGTGGGTGGCAAGCGAGGCACGTTCGCGCCTCAGGTGACGTGAAAGGACCAGGAATGGCGGTGGAAGTAGGCGAGGCGGCGCCCGACTTCGAGCTCAGGGACCAGCACGGTACGCCCGTCAGGCTGTCCGGTTTCCGCGGCGCCAAGAACGTCGTGCTGGTCTTTTACCCGCTGGCGTTCAGCGGCGTGTGCACCGGTGAGCTGTGCGCCATCCGCGACGAGTTCCCCGAAGTCAACCGGGAGGACGTCGAGCTGCTCACGGTCTCGGTGGACTCCACCTTCGCCCACCGGGCCTGGGCCGACGCCGAGCACTTCCAGTTCGGGCTGCTGTCGGATTTCTGGCCGCACGGGGAGGTGGCCAAGCTGTACGGTGTGTTCGACTCCGAACGCGGTCTCGCGACCCGGGGGACGTTCATCATCGACAAGGACGGCGTCGTGCGGTGGAAGGTCGTCAACCCGATCCCGCAGGCGCGCGATCTCGCCGAATACTCGAAGGCGCTCGCCGCGCTCGGCTAGCGTCGCGGTCCGAGGGAGGCCTGGGGGATTGCCGTGTTACCGCTGCGGCGTGCGGCAGACGGACCCGGAGCGGGGCAAGAGCCCCTGGCGCCGCGGCGTGCTGCGCGACGAGCTGGTCCTGGTCTGCCCGGCCTGCCAGGAGTCCGGGGAGTGGACCGCTGAGCTCGAGTCCTGCTCCAGGTGCGCCAGCGTGCACCTGATCCGGCGGCTCGGCCAGGTCGAGTGCCTGGACTGCGGCCTGGTCCGCGAGCCCGAGGTGGCACTGGTGCCCGCGGCGCGCCCCCGCTCGGCCAGCACGGCCTCGGGTCGTCCCGACGCCGCTCTGGCCGAGGAGGTCGGCCGCGCCCTCGACCGCCTGCTCGGCCGCGCGTAGTTTAAGTTCGCCTGGCGCAGGTAGCGCGGATGACAGGACATACGCATCCGCGAGACGACAGAGGAGGCGCGACATCATGGACGCCAAGGTGCGTGACGTGATGACGCCGGGCCCCATCGGGGTGGACTACCACCGGTCGATCGGCGAAGCCGCCCGCACCATGCGCGACTGGGGGGTCGGCGCGCTCCTCGTCGTAAGCGGCCAGTCGCTGTACGGCCTGGTCACCGACCGCGATCTGGTGGTGCGGGCGGTCGCCGAGGCGCGGGATGCGGACGAGCCGGTCGGCCCGCTGAGCAGCCCGGACGTGATCGGCGTGGACGCGGACGCCGGCGTGCACGAGGCTATGCGCCTGATGCGCGAGCACGCGGTGCGCAGGCTGCCTGTCCTCGAGGACGGGCAGGTCGCGGGCATCGTGTCACTGGGCGACCTGGCCCTGCCGGACGAGCCCGCGCTTGCGTTCGCCTGGCTCAGCCCGGTAACCGTGGCCGTCTGACGCGACCCGGAGGAACCCGCCATGGCCGACGAGATCACCATCGGCGGCATCACGGTGCCGCTCACCCACCCGGACAAGGTCCTGTTCCCCGGGGACGGCGTCACCAAGGCGGACCTGGCCAGGTACTACGCGGATGTTGCCGACCGGATGCTGCCCTGGCTGCGGGACCGGCCGGTCACCATGGTGCGCTACCCCGACGGCCTGGACGGCCAGCGTTTCTTTCAGAAGAACGCGCCCTCGTACTTTCCCGGCTGGATCCGCCGCGTCCGGGTGGGCAAGGAGGGCGGCGAGGTCGAGCACGTCCTCTGCGACAAGCCGGCCACGCTGGTCTACCTGGCCAACCAGGCCTGCATCGAGATTCATGCGTTCCTCAGCCGGGTGGACAAGCTCGGCGCGCCCGACCAGCTGGTGTTCGACTTCGACCCGCCGGACGGCGAGCGGTTCGGCGACGTGCGGCGGGCCGCGCTGTGGGCACGCGACCTGCTGGACGGCGAACTCGGCCTGACCAGCTTCGTCCGGACCAGCGGCGGCCGCGGGCTGCACGTCCACGTGGCGCTGAACCGGCGGGCGGAATTCGAGGAGGTCCGCGAGTTCGCGCATCACGCGGCCGAGGTGCTGGCCCGCAGGCACCCGGACGCCATCACCGTCGAGCAGCGCAAGGACAAGCGGGGGAGCCGGATCTACGCCGACGTCATGCGCAACGCCTACGCGCAGACGGTGACAGCCAGCTACGGCGTCCGGGCCCGCCCAGGCGCGGCGGTGGCCACCCCTCTGAGCTGGGCCGAAGTCGAGGACGACGGCCTGGCGCCCGGCCGGTTCACGATGGCGACGATCCGGGCCAGGCTCGACGGCGGCACGGACCCCTGGGCAGACTTCGCCGAGTCCAGGCACGGCCTCGGCCAGGCCGCGAAGCGGCTGGCCAAGCTGGACACCTGATCAGGCCGCGGCTGGCGCACCTCCGGCCTCACATCCCGCACCCGCGTTGACTTGCGCGTTTGCGACCGGCTCCGGCGGGTAGCCTCAGCCGAATCAGCCCGAGAGGTCGCAGGAGGTGGAGCACGATGAGGAAGGCGCGCGACATCATGTCGGCGGCGCCGGCCTGCATGGCGCCAGGCGAATCGGTGTCCGCCGCGGCCAGGGCCATGAAGCGGCACGGGATCGGCACCGTCCTGGTGCTGACCGACGGCAAGTTCAGCGGGCTCGTCACCGACCGGGATATCACGGTGCGGGTGCTGGCCGAGAACCGTGACCCGCGGACCACGCGGATCGGTGACATCTGCAGCGGCGAACCGGTGGTGCTCGGTCCGGACGACGACCTTTCCGAGGCGGCCCGGCTGGTCCGCGATCACGCAGTGCGCCGCATCCCCGTGCTGCGCGACGGGACGCCCGTCGGGGTCGTGTCCGTCGGTGACCTCGCGCTAGACGGGGACGCGACGTCGGCGCTGCCCGTCGTGTCCTCCGCCCCGCCGAGCTCCTGACCGGGGATCGTGCATGACAGGCAGGCCAGAATCGATTGTCAGGGAGCTGCTCACCCGCCACGGGCGGCTTTACGCCGAGGACGCCGGCATCAAGCTGACCGACCGCCCGGGTCCCCTCTACCAGCTGCTCGTGCTGGCCACGCTGCTGAGCGCGCCGATCCCGGCGGAAACCGCGGTCGCGGCCGCACGCGAGCTGTTCGCGGCCGGCTACCGGAGCCCGAAGGCGATGAGCGAGGCCAGCTGGCAGGACCGGGTGGACGCGCTCGGCCGGGGCCATTACCGGCGCTACGACGAGCGCACCGCGACGATGCTCGGTGACGGTGCCGAGCTGCTGGCCGGCAAGTGGCATGGCGACCTGCGCAAACTGCGGGACGACGCAGGCGGCGAGGTGGCGGGAGTCACGGCGAGGCTGACCGAGTTTCCCGGGGTGGGACCCGTCGGGGCGAGCATCTTCCTGCGGGAGGTCCAGGAGACATGGCCAGTGGTCGCCCCGTTTGTGGACGCCAAGGTGACCAGCGGAGCGCACCGGGTGCGGCTGCCTGCCGACCGCGGGTCGCTGGCCGGGTTGCTGGCGGCCAGCGACCAGCCCGCGCGTCTCGCCGCCGCGCTGGTCCGCGTGTCGCTCAGCCAGCGGGCCGCAAGCGAAGTTACGGCTTCTGTGCGTGACTAATCCCGTTCCGTGCGCGACTGCGCCCTGGCGCCCGTTACACTAACGAGATCCCGCCGTATGCGGCCTGATACCCTCGTCCGCCCGGTCGTTTGCTCCCCGTAAGTGCGGGTAGGCGATGGTTTCCGTGGCCGCGATCGCTACGGCTCTGGAACCTCGATGAGGATGTGAGTCTCAGATGAGCCTGCCCGCTTGCCAGCAGCGCGCACTCGATCGCATGGAAGGCGCCCTGCGGGCAAGTGAGCCCCGTCTGGCGTCGATGTACACGATTTTCGGCCGCCTCAACGCCGGTGAGCCCATCGGTGCGGAGCGGCTCACGCGCAAGCGACTGCGATGGCTGCAGCCGGGCACGGCCATGTACGCGATCGTGCTGGTCCCCGTCATGTTCGCCGCCATCATCGTCGGCGCGCTGCTCGGCGGCGGCACGCGCAGCACGGCTGCCTGCGAGGCCAGCTACTCGGTGGGCGGCGTGTCGCCGCTGGCCAGCCGGCCCACCTGCCCGGTCTCGGGCAAGACCGTTAAGGTCGCGGTGCGCAAGACGATCTCCGTCACCGCGCGGCTCGCCTGCACCGCGGGACAGGCCGCCCGGTTCACCACCCTGACCGGGAACGACCAGGCGGTCCCGCCGGCGGCGCGGGCGTACGCGGCGGCTGGCCCGCGCGGGGCGTGCTAGAAATGAGCCAGGGACGGAGGAGCCGGTGCCGATCGAGCAGTTCGGGCATGGGGCAGCGGAACTACTGAGCCTCACCAACGGCGGCGAGGCTCGGTCGCTGAACAAGCTCACCGAACTGGCCGCCTGGCAGGTGCCCTCGTGTTCGGGGGCGCACGCCGCCGTCTGGCGCGACGGAGAGGTCGTCAGTGCCGCCGCTACCCATCCTGACCTGGCTGAACTCGCTGATCTGCAGCTGAGGAGCGGCTCCGGCCCGCTGGTGGAGGCGGCCGAGGGCGGTGCCGCGGTCAGCTGCCCGGATACCCTCGACGAGGCCCGCTGGCCCGACTTTGCCGAGGCGGCGCTGCGCCGCGGCGTCCGGTGCTCGGTTCACCTGGTGCGGGAACTTCACGGCGGCGCCCTGGTGCTGTCGCTGTTCGGGGTGCGCCCGGGCGTGCTTGACGCCGAGTCCAATCCGATGGCCGATATGCTCGCCGCGTTCGGCGGCGCCATGCTCACCAACGCCACCGCCTACAACCAGGCCCAGCGCACGGCCAGCCAGCTCAAGGACGCGGTGGTGGCCCGGTCAGTCACCGACCAGGCCAAGGGCATATTGATGCACGCCCTCGGCTGCGACGCCGGCGAGGCGCTGAAGCGCCTGCGGCAGGAGTCGCAGCGCCGCCACGTCAAGGTGACCGAGGTGGCCACCGAGGTCGTGGCGGCGTACGGCGGTGAAGCGGCCGCGCGCTCGCCTCGCAAAAGATCCGCCGGGGCGGCAGGCGCCCCGGCGGACGGTGATCTATCGGGCTAGCGGCCGGCTACCAGCCCTGGCGGCTGGCTACTAGCGACGCCAGGCAGTCCGGCGGCGGCTGCGGGTGTGGTAGCGGCCGTAGCCGCGCGTGGTGAACGCGCTGACCGCGAGCGCCGCGAGCAGCACGGCCACGATGAATGTGATCACCGTGTGCCCGGCGCCGAGCAACGCGGCCGTCAGGATCCCGCCGACTATGGCGGCCACAATCCCGATGAGGATCGTCACGATGATCCCGATGTGCTGCCGGCCGGGGATGACCAGGCGGGCTACCGCGCCGATCACAAGGCCGATGAGGATCCACCAGATGATGACGGAAAGCGTGATGACCATGACCTCTCCTATATGGCTTATTACGGTTGGGTTCGCTTCGTGGGCTTAACGGGTTTCTCGGTACGAGGCCCCCCGACCGTGCCGTGCTCGTCGCCTGCGCTCGTCGGCGTCACTCTTCATAAACGTCCTCGATGACCTCCGTCTCGCGGGCGGGGCGCGCCTCACCTGTGATGTCGCGGGTACTGGCGTTGGCATCGATATGGCTGGCCGCCTCAGGACTGCCCAGCGCGCCGGGGGCGGGCAGGCCCGCCTGGACGCGGGTGCTGGCCGGGTTCCGGTTCACGTAGGCCGGGTAGGTGACCTCCTCGACCCTGGCCCCGGGGCGCCAGCGGGTCTGCCGCGTGAACACGCGGCGCCCGACCCAGCCGTAGCCGCGGCGCGGGATGGCGATCCCGATCAGGCCGATGACGATGAGCACCCAGCCCGCGGTGTGCAGGTTGAAGACCGATGTATTCGTAGTCACGGCGAAGGCGAGAATTGCGCCGACGGCGATAAGCGCTAGGCCCACTCCCGTTTTCATGATGATCCTTTCGCTTGTCAGGGTGCCGTAGCTCGTCACGCCGTGGCAGCTGATTGAGGGGTGCCGGTCTCGGCGGGATCGAGCAGCCGGCTCTTCAGGTGGCCTAGCGCTCGGGCCAGGAGCCGGGACACGTGCATCTGCGAGATGCCGAGCCGTTCACCGATCTCGGTCTGGGTGAGGTTGCCGTAGAAGCGCATGACCAGGATGCGCTGCTCGCGCTCGGGCAGTTCCTCCCAGTGCGCGTTAACGGCTTCCATGTCGATGGTGTGAGCGACACCCGGGTCGTCGTCGCCCAGCATGTCCGCGAGCAGCGCCGGGTCGTCCCGGTCGGACATCGGGGCATCGAGTGAGTAGGTGCTGAACACCAGGTCCGCCTGACGGGCCTCTTGCATGTCGTCGCGGCTGACACCCAGCCGTTCGGCCAGTTCGGCTTCCTCCGGCGCCCGGCCGAGCTGCTGGGTGAGTTCCTCGGTGGCCTTGCGCAGCGCGAGCAGGAGTTCCTGGGCGGACCGGCGGACGTGGATCTGCCACCGCTTGTCCCGGAAGTGCCGCTTGATCTCGCCGCTGACGCAGGGTTGCGCGTAGGCGGAGAGGCTGTCGCCGACCTCGGGGTCGTAGTTGTTTATCGCCTTGAGCAGGCCAACGTACCCGACCTGCATGAGATCTTCTGTGGGTTCGGGGCTGCCGCGGTACTGCCTGACGCACGAGCGGACCAGCTTCTGGTAGCGGTCCACGAGGATCTCGCAGACGGCGGCGCGCATCTCGCTGTCCCGCGGCAGCGCCCGGATCCTGGTGAGCAGGGCATTGTCGGACAGCTCTTTCAGCTCCGCACGCGACCCTGGGTAGATGCTGGCGTCAGGGGCGGTGTCGAGGCCCGTGGCGTCGGCGGCGGCGGCCGCCGCCGGCTTACGAAGGGTTCCCCTCGTCAAGGTGGCCTCCTAGGACCCTTGGGAATTACGGACGAGTACGGTGTGCCCGGCCCAAGGCGAATAAACGTATGGCGATGTGATGCTCGTCACAATCAGCGCGGGTGAGGGTTGAAAATTCTCCTTCGGAGGTGTAGTTGGCGGTCCGGTGGGAAGCGGACGGAGCACTGCCAGCACAGCTCAGCAACCGGGCAAGCCGCCATGGGTGGGAGTGGCCGTGTGGGCGCAGACATGACAGCAGCTCAGGACCCATGCGAGGACACGCGATGAGTGCGACTGGGAGCACCGTGAACTGGCGGGCGGCGGGTGCCTGCCTGTCCGCTGATCCCGATCTGTTCTTCCCTATCTCCCCGGCCGGCCCGGCGGAACGGCAGATCGCCCGGGCCAAGAAGATCTGCGCCGGGTGCGGCGTGCGCCGTGAATGCCTGGAGTTCGCGCTCAGCCACGAGCAGGTCTACGGCATCTGGGGCGGCACCACCCCGGAAGACCGGCAGCGGGAACGCCGCCGCAAGCGGCGCGCGGCCGCCGCCGCCGCGCGCCGGGTCGCGGCCTAGCGTCGCGGCCTAGCGTGGCCGAGGCCTCCGGCCCCGGGCCTCAGCCGCGCGGCCGTAACCTGCGGCTGAGCCAGCGCTCCATGCACGCGAGCAGTTCGTCGGTGTCGACGGGCTTGGTGACGTAGTCGCTGGCCCCGGCGGCGATGCTCTTCTCCCGGTCGCCGGGCATGGCCCGCGCGGTCACCGCGATGATGGGCAGGGTCGCGAAGGCGGGCATCTGCCTGATCTTGTTCATCGTCGCGTAGCCGTCGAGTTCCGGCATCATCACGTCCATCAGGATGAGGTCGGTGTCCTCGGCGCCGAGCAGCGCCTCGATGCCCTTGCGCCCGTCGGCCGCCTGGGTCACGGTCATCCCGTGCAGCTCGAGCGTGCTGGTGATGGCGAACACGTTGCGCGGGTCGTCGTCGATCACCAGGACCCGCCGGCCGCGCAGCGCCTCGTGCCCCTCGGCCTGCGCCGCGCCACGCACACCAGCCACGGTCCCGGCCGGCTCGCTGATCAGCGCCGGCTCGCTGATCAGCGTCGGCACCTGGTCGGGCTGGGCCGCGGACAGGTGCAGCGTGATCCGCTCGCGTAGCTCGTCGAGCGAGGGCAGCAGCTCAAGCGGCTGAGCGCCGAAGCGCAGCCGCGCCAGCCTGGCCTGCGCACTGTCGATTTTGTCCCTGGTATGCGCGAGCACCGGAACGTCCCGCAGCCCCGGGTCCTGCTGGAGCCGCTCGAGGAAGGCGAACGCGGACGCGTCCTCGAGCCCCAGGTCAAGCACCACGCACTGGTGCGGAGCCGAGCTGAGGGCCTCGATGCCCTGCTCCGGGCTGACCGCGGTGCCCACGTGCACCGGCCCGTGAATGCCGGTCAGGTCGGACACCGCGCTGTAGGCGAGCAGCGTCAGCAGGCCGCCGCGCGCGCCCTCGAGGACCAGCAGGCGCCGGCCGCCCGCCGCCGTGTCGTCGGGCACGGCCGGCTGCAGCTGCAGGGCCTCGGTCGCCCCGGCGTGCGCCTCGCCGTTGTGCGCGGCGCCGATGCCGTTGCTCCCCGCGCCGGCCGCGTCGGCCGCCGCGCCGGGCAGCTCACACGGCAGGTACAAGGTGAAGGTGCTGCCCCGGCCGAGCTCGCTTTCCGCGCTGATCTCCCCGCCGAGCAGGGCACCGACCTCGCGGGCGATCGACAGGCCGAGGCCGGTCCCGCCGTGCCTCCGGCTGAGCGTGCCGTCGCCCTGCTGGAACGCGCCGAAGATCGTGGTGAGGTTCTCCGGCGCGATGCCGATCCCGGTGTCGGCCACCGAGAAGGTGAGCATCTCGCCGCCGTCCGGGGTACGCCCGGCCTTGGCCACGCGCAGCAGCACGTGCCCGCGCTCGGTGAACTTGACCGCGTTCGCCAGCAGGTTGCCGAGCACCTGGCGGAGCCGCTGCCGGTCGGTGAGCAGCTCGCCCGGCGCCTCGGCGCCGGCCTCGACGGAGAACTCCAGCCCCTTCTCCGCGGTAAGCGGCTGGAACGTGGCCTGGATGTCCTCGAGCAGGGCGCTGAGCGGGAACCGCTCCGCGTGGATGTCCATCCGCCCCGCCTCGACCTTGGACAGGTCCAGGATGTCGTTGATCAGCTGCAGCAGGTCCGAACCGGCCGAGTGGATGACGTTGGCGTACTCGACCTGCTTGGCGGTGAGGTTCCGGCCCGGGTTCTGCGCCAGCAGCCGGGCCAGGATGAGCAGGCTGTTCAGCGGCGTGCGCAGCTCGTGCGACATGTTCGCGAGGAACTGGGACTTGTACTTCGAGGCCAGCGCCAGCTGCCGGGCGCGCTCCTCGATCTCCTGCCTGGCCTGCTCGATCTCGGCGTTCTTGGTCTCGATGTCGCGGTTCTGCGCGGCCAGCAGCGCCGCTTTATCCTCCAGCTCGGCGTTGGACCGCTGCAGCTCGACCTGCTGGTCCTGCAGCTCCTCGGACCGCGCCTGGAGCTCGGAGGTGAGCCGCTGCGACTCCTCGAGCAGCGCGTCCGTGCGCGCGTTCGCGATGATCGTGTTGAAGTTCATCCCGAGGGTCTCGGTCAGCTGCTCGAGGAAGTCGGTCTGCACCGGGCTGAACGGCGTGAATGCGGCCAGCTCGATCACGCCGAGCACCTGGTCCTCGAACAAGATCGGCAGCACGGCCAGGTTCGCAGGCGGCGCCTCGCCGAGCCCGGAGGAAATCTTCACGTAGCCCTCGGGCAGGTTCTCGATCACGATCGGCCGCTTGCTCTTGGCCACCTGGCCGATCAGCGACTGGCCCAGCCGGTACTGGGCCGGCGCTGCCCTGTCCGCCCGAAGCCCGTAGCCGGCGATCAGCCGGAGCTGGGTGTCGCCGTTGACCGCCTCGGACAGGAAGAAGGTGCCGTGCTGCGCCCCGACCAGCGGGGCCAGCTCGTCCATGATCAGCTCGGCCACCACGGCCAGGTCCCTGTGGCCCTGCATCATGCCCGCGATCTGGGCCAGGTTGGTCTTCAGCCAGTCCTGCTGCTGGTTGGCCCGGATGGTCTCGCGCAGCGACTGGACCATCGCGTTGATGTTGTCCTTCAGCTCGGCGACCTCGCCCTGCGCCTCCACCGAGATCGACCGGGTCAGGTCGCCCGAGGCGACCGCGCTGGTCACCTCGGCGATCGCGCGGACCTGCCTGGTCAGGTTCCCGGCCAGCTCGTTCACGTTCTCGGTCAGCCGCTTCCAGGTGCCGGACACGCCCTCGACCTCGGCCTGGCCGCCCAGCCGGCCCTCGCTGCCGACCTCGCGGGCCACCCGGGTGACCTCGGCGGCGAACGCGGAGAGCTGGTCGACCATGGTGTTGATGGTGGTCTTCAGCTCCAGGATCTCGCCCCGCGCGTCGACGTCGATCTTCTTGGACAGGTCGCCGTTGGCGACCGCCGTGGTGACCTGGGCGATGTTGCGCACCTGCCCGGTCAGGTTCTGCGCCATCGAGTTGACGTTGTCGGTCAGGTCCTTCCAGGTGCCGGCCACGCCCTTGACGTCCGCCTGGCCGCCCAGCCGGCCCTCGGTGCCGACCTCGCGGGCCACCCTGGTCACCTCGTCGGCGAACGCGGACAGCGTGCCGACCATCCGGTTGATCGTCGCCGCCAGCGCGGCGACCTCGCCCATCGCCTCGACCGTGATCTGCTGGCTCAGGTCGCCGCGCTCGACGGCGGTGGCCACCTGGGCGATGGACCGCACCTGCCCGGTCAGGTTCGACGCCATCACGTTGACGTTGTCGGTCAGGTCCTTCCAGGTGCCCGACACGCCGCGGACGACGGCCTGGCCGCCCAGCTTGCCCTCGGTGCCGACCTCGCGGGCCACCCTGGTCACCTCGTCGGCGAACGCGGACAGCTGGTCGACCATCGTGTTGATGGTCTCCTTCAGCTCCAGGATCTCGCCGCGCGCGTCGACCCGGATCTTCTGGCTCAGGTCGCCCTTGGCCACCGCCGTGGTCACCTCGGCGATGGACCGCACCTGCCCGGTCAGGTTGGCCGCCATCACGTTGACGGACTCGGTCAGGTCCTTCCAGGTGCCCGAGACGCCCTTGACGTCGGCCTGGCCGCCGAGCTTGCCCTCGGTGCCGACCTCGCGGGCCACCCTGGTCACCTCGTCGGCGAAGGATGACAGCTGGTCCACCATCGTGTTAAGGGTGGACTTGAGCTCCAGGATCTCGCCGCGCGCGTCCACGTCGATCTTCTGGCTCAGGTCGCCCCGGGCCACCGCGGTCGCCACCTGGGCGATGTTGCGTACCTGACCGGTGAGGTTGCCGGCCATCGCGTTCACCGACTCGGTCAGGTCCTTCCAGGTGCCCGACACGTCGGGAACGTCGGCCTGGCCGCCCAGCTTGCCCTCGGTGCCGACCTCGCGGGACACCCGGGTCACCTCTGAGGTGAACAGGTCGAGCTGGTCCGCCATCCCGTTGAAGACGGTGGCGATCTCGTCCATCAGGGGGTCGCCCGTCTTGGCCAGGCGGGTACTGAAGTCGCCGCCTCGTACCGCGGTCAGGCCAGCGAGCAGTTGCTCGAGGCCCGACTCGTCAAGCCGCGGACCGGACTGGACCGTATCAGTCACCAAGCGCTCCCATCAGCTGCGGCGCACGCGGGCAGACGCGCGTTCGGCACGGTCGTGCGATCTATACCGATGGTAGACCGGAAGTAACTATCATGGGCCGGACACACTTCTAAGCAGCGCAAGTGCCGGGAATGCCCGCTTCGGGGGAAGCGGGTGACGCTGGGGGAGGCGGGTGATCGTGGCGGACCGTGATGACGACATGCTGCGCCTGATCACCGTCGTCGACCACCAGCGCCGCGAGCTGGATAGCATCCGCGCCTCCGCGGCCCAGGAGTCCGTCGTCGCGATGGCCAGGGGCGCGCTGATGGAGCGGCTCGGCCTGTCCTCGGCCGAGGCGACGGTGCAGCTCGCCGAGTTGTCCGCGGCGACCGAGATCCCGCTGGCCGAGATGGCCGCCGCGGTGCTGGCCGAACCGGGCAGCGGCGTCCCGCCAGGGAGCCGCCCCGCGCCCGCGTCCAGGTCCGTGGCGCTGCTCGCCGAGGCGGCCGCCGAACTGGCCGCCGACGGCACCGAACTGGCCGGCACCCTGGCCGCGCAGCTCATGGACCCGCTCGGCGCGGCCGCGGTGGTGGTCTGGCTGCTCGAGGCGGACGGGACGCTCGTGCTGCTCGGCGAGCAGGGCCTGACCCGCGGCGAGGTCGCGCGCTGGCGGCACATCCCGCCGCAGCTGGACTGCCCGGCCCAGCGGGTCGCCCGCGGCGCCGCCGACCTGTGGTGGAGCAAAGGCCGCCAGGACACCGACCCGGCCCCGGCGGCCGGCGTCCCGGAAGGCGCCCGCGCGGTGCTCGCGTTGCGCGAGCGCAGCGGCGGGCTGCTCGGCGTGATGGAGGTCAGCTGGCCGGGATCCATGGCCTTCACCGCCGAGGTCCGCCAGCACCTGTCCTCGCTGGCGGCCGGCTGCGCCCGGGTGATCGCGGCCCGGCTGGCGCACGGCGACCTGGCCGCCGCGCATCCCAAGGAGGCGGTCTACACCCTGCTCGACGGCCTGGCCGAGTCGGTGCTCGTGGTCCGGGCCATCAGGGACGCCCACGGCGAGCTGACCGACTTCAGCATCGAGCACGTCAGCCCCGCCTTCCGCGACCCGGCCGGCCGGGCCGACATCGACCTGACCAGGCTCACCCTGCTCGAGGCCTACCCGGCCAGCGTGGCCGGCTCGGGCCTGTTCGCCCGGGCCAGGCAGATCCTGGCGGACGGGGCGGCCCAGTACGTCCCCGGCCCGCTGCGCGAGTCGCTGGCCAGCGGGCTGCCGGTGAACGAGGCCGAATCCGGTGACGTGGCCCTGGCCGGCCTGCGGGCGGCCAGGTTCTTCGACGGCGTGATCTTCACCTGGCACGGGGACTCCTCCGCCGATGGCCTGGGCGCGGTCCTGGGTCACGCGCAGCGGCTGGGCCGCCTCGGCGGCTGGGAGGAGAACCTCGTCACCGGCACCGTGCGCTGGACCGACTCCGCGTTCGGCCTGTTCGGCCTGACGCCCCGCCCGGGTGCGGAGATATCGCTGGCCGATCTGCCCAGCTACGTGATCGCGGCCGACAAGCCGGTGGTGAAGCGCTTCCGGCAGCGGCTGCCGGAACAGCGGGACGCCCTGACCGTGACCTTCCGGGTGGTCCACCCCGACGACAGGAGCATCCGCCAGATCCGCGTGTTCGCCGAGCCGGTCACCGACGCGGCCGGCGCGGTGGTGGCGCTGCGCGGGGCCTTCCAGGACATCTCGGCGCATTACCACACGCAGGTGGCCCTGGCCGCCACCCGTGACCAGCTCGCCGACACCGAGCAGCGCGTCGCCGAGGAGCACCTGCTGGCGCTGCGGCTGCAGCAGGCCATCATGCCGCCGGACGAGCAGCCGGTGGAAGCGGCCGGGATCGACGTCGCGGTCCGCTACCGGCCGGTCGGCGAGGGGCACCTGGTCGGCGGTGACTGGTATGACACGCTGCTGCTGCCCAGCCAGGACGTGCTGCTGGTGGTCGGCGACGTGGCCGGGCACGGCATCGACGCGGTGACCGGGATGGTGGCGGCCCGCAACTCGCTGCGCGCGCTGGCCATCACCGGGTCCGGCCCGGCCGAATTGCTCCGGATGCTCAACGGCGTCATGTGCGAGCTCACCTCGGGGGTGGTCGGAACGGTCGTGTGCGGGCTCTACAACCCCGGTACCAGCGTGCTGCGCTGGGCTCGCGCCGGGCACCTGCCGCCGGTGCTGGTGCGCGGCCGGACCGCCTGCCAGCTCCCGCTGCCCGGCGGGGTGCTGCTCGGCATGGACCCGGACGCGACGTACGAGGAAGCCACCCAGCCGCTGGAGCCGGGCGACACGCTGCTGCTGTTCACCGACGGCCTGATCGAGCGGCGCGGGGAGTCCATCGTCGACGTGCTCGACGAGTTCGTCACGACCGTGGCCCCGGTCCCTCGAAGCCCGGCGGCGCCTGAGCCGACCGCGGCCGCGCAGGCCGACCGGATCCTCGCCACCGCGTTCTCCGACACCGACGACGACGCCTGCCTGGTGGCGGTGCGCATCCGCTGATGTTTGATCGCGCCGTACGCAGCAAGTTACCGGCGCGGGTGACGCGTTCACCGCCGGCCTGATCATGGCCCTGGCCCATGGCGGCGGCCCGCAGCGCGCCGCGCGGCTGGCGGTCGCCGCGGCCGGCGCTACGGTCGGGCACGCGGGCGGCAGGCCCTCGCTGACCCCGAAGGCGGTGCAGGACCAGCTCACCCTGCTGGCCGAGAGCATGGCCTGACCTTGCCCCGGTGAACGCCACCCGCTCCCATTGAGGTGTGGACCTGCCCGATCAGGGGCAGGGGCCCAACGTCGGGCGCCGCGGCGACGCCGCCGCGCGTCGGAAGGAGGACAGCGTGGCGATCGCGACCGTAAACCCTGCCACCGGGCAGACCGTGAAGACCTACGACGAGATGAGCGAGGCCGACGTCGAGCGGTGCCTGGGCGCCGCGGCGGCGGCCAGCGACAGCTACCGCCTGACCAGCTTCGCCGAACGGGCCGGATGGATGCGCCGGGCGGCGGCGATCCTGGACGAGGAGCAGGATCAGATCGCGGCCATGATGACCACCGAGATGGGCAAGACCCTGGCCGCGGCCCGCCAGGAGGTCGCCAAGTGCGCAACCGCCTGCCGTTACTACGCCGAGCACGCCGAACGGTTCCTGGCCGACGAACCCGCCGACGCCGGAGCCGTCGGCGCGCGGAACGCCTACGTCAGGTATCAGCCGCTCGGGCCGGTCCTGGCCATCATGCCGTGGAACTTCCCGCTCTGGCAGGCGATGCGGTTCGCCGTCCCCGCGCTGATGGCGGGCAACGTGGGGCTGCTCAAGCATGCCTCGAACGTGCCGCAGACCGCCCTGTTCATGCAGGACCTGTTCAGCCGGGCCGGGTTCCCCGCGGGAACCTTCCAGACCCTGCTCGTCGGCTCGGGACGGGTCGAGGCGATCCTGCGCGACCGCCGGGTGATGGCTGCGACGCTGACCGGGTCCACACCTGCCGGAGCGTCGGTGGCGGCCATCGCCGGGAGCGAGATCAAGAAGGTCGTGCTCGAACTGGGCGGCAGTGACCCGTTCGTGGTCATGCCGTCGGCCGACCTGCCCAGGGCGGCCGAGGTCGCCGCGTTCGCGCGCCTGCTGAACAACGGCCAGTCCTGCATCGCGGCCAAGCGCTTCATCGTCCACGACGCGGTCTACGACGAGTTCGCGCGCCTGTTCACCGGGCAGATGTCGGCCAAGACCGTAGGCGACCCGATGCTGGACGGCACCGACGTCGGCCCGCTCGCCTCCGAGCAGCAGCGCGACGACGTCGAGCATCTCGTCGCCGACGCGGTGGCCAAGGGCGCGCGGGCGCTGTGCGGCGGTGCCGCCCCCGAGGGATCCGGCTTCTACTACCCGCCGACCGTGCTGGCCGGAATCACCCCGGACATGCGCGTGCACACCGAGGAGGTGTTCGGCCCGGTGGCCACGCTCTACCGCGTCCCTGACATCGACGCCGCGATCGACCTGGCCAACGTCACCGAGTTCGGCCTCGGGGCCAACGCCTGGACCGAAGACGAGGCCGAACGGGCCCGGTTCATCCGCGACCTGGACGCCGGGATGGTCTTCGTCAACGGCAACGTCACCTCGTACCCCCAGCTGCCCTTCGGCGGAGTCAAGACCTCGGGCCACGGCCGTGAGCTCTACGTCCAGGGCATCCGCGAGTTCTGCAACACCAAGTCGGTCTGGATCGGCGCCCCCCGCGGCTGACCGTCGGCGCGCGATCGCCCAGCGCGGACCGGAACGGCCGCAGACAACCGAGAGCCCGGGAAGCTCGCGCTTCCCGGGCCTCAGCTAGGACGCCTGCGGGGGGGATACAGGCTCCTGGTTCTAGTTTTACGCCTTTTACGGCGCCTGGGTGGTCTCGCGGTGCTAAACCGCGACAAGTTTCCGCAAAGATTTTTCCGCGATCTACGCCGCCTGGGTCGTCACGCGATCGTAAACCGCGAGAGTTTCCCCGGCGATGCGGTCCCAGGAGTACCTCGACCGAACCCGGTCAACCGCGGCCACCCCGTACGCCTCGATCAGCATCGGGTGCGCGAGCAGCTGGCGGATCCGCTGCGCCAGCAGGGCCGGCCGGTCCGGCGGCATGATGATGCCTGTCGTCCCGTCCACCACGGCGTCCATGTGCCCGCCGACCGGGGGAGCGATGACCGGCGTGCCGCACGCCATCGCCTGCAGCGAGGTCGTGCCGGACGGCTCGTACTGGCAGGTGCTGATGACCAGGTCGGCGGAGCGCAGTAGCGCCGGCATGGCGGCGTACTCCACCTCGCCGGTGAAGATCACCCGGTCGGTGATGCCCAGCGTGGCCGCGAACTTGGCCAGCTTGACGTAGTTGTCGTCCTTGGGCAGGTCGGCCTCGGCCGGTCCGCCGACGACCAGCAGTTCCGCGCCGGGGACCTTGGTCAGCGCCCGCATCAGCGTCTCGAGCGGCTTGCGCTGGGTCAGGTCCGCCGAGGTGAGCAGCCGCGGCCGGCCGTTCCGCTTGGCCACCGGTCCTTCGGGGGTGAACAGGTCGGTGTCGACGCCCCACGGCACGATCCGGATCGAGGAGCGGTGCACGCCCAGGCTGGCCAGGTCGGAGACCTCGGCGGAGTTGGTCGCGACCACCGCGGTGGCGCTGCGGCCGATGGCCGGCTCGAGCCTGATCCGCGCCGCGGACGCGCCGTCCGCCTTCACCGCGCCGGGCTGATCCCGGAAGCCCGCGGCGGCCCGCCGCTCGGCGACGCTGAGCGAGCTGAACTCCTGGACGACCGGGATGCCGAGGTCGCGCGCGGCGGCCAGCGCGGCCAGCCCGCTGGTCCACGCCAGCGCATGCACGACGTCCGGGCGGTCGCTCTGCCAGAGGCTGCGCAGCGGGCCGCTGAAGGCGGGCACCCGCTCGAGCATGTCCGCGTCCCCGGGTTCGGTGGCGGTCTCCGGCACCGGGCAGGCGCTGATGTGCTCGACCCGGACCCCGGCGTGCAGTTCGGCCTGGTCGGGCAGGTCGGCCAGGTTCTTCTGGGCGTAGACGGTGACCTGGTGTCCCTGTCCGGCGAGCTTGCGGGTGAGCTCACTGAGCCCGATGTCGTCACGGTCAGGGCCTGAGCCCGTGCGGGGATGCAGCGGCGTCGCGTTCTGGGCTACTAGGGCGATCTTCATGGGGGCCTCTCTCGCTTCGAACCTCGTCACGGTGTTCGCTAGCGAGAGACGGAAAAGTGGTGCCCGATCTGCGCGCTCCGCGAAACACCATTTCGCGTTGAGCGTGCCTGCGTCGTAGGCACCACTAGGAAAGAGCATATCCCATCGCGCGAGATTGCAAACCCCCTGTCGCCGGCAAGCCTCGCCGGCGTGTCGTCGCGACGTTGTTTTCGCAGCTAGGAAGGTTCAGCCTGCCGCGGCTTCCGCCACGCTGCCGAACACGGGAATCAGCCGGTCGGCCGTGGTCAGCCGCAGGATCTTGGCCACCGCGGGCTGCGGGGACACCAGTGCCAGGACGCTGCCCTGCCGGTCGAGCGAGCGGTTTACCCGCAGCAGCGCGTGCAGCGCCGAGGAGTCCATGAAGCGGAGTCCGGACAAGTCGATGATCAGCGTGCGTGGTTGCTGCGACACCTCTTCGTCCAGCAGGCGGCGCAACTCGTCCGTATTCGTCACGTCGGCCTCGCCGGCGATCTCCACCAGCGTGTAAGGCTCGCCAGCGGACTCCCGGGCCGTCACAGAGACCGTCAGCAGATCCACGCACTTGTTGTACCACAAGGCGGATGGCAGCGGGATACGCCCGGCAGGTCAGTCCTCCCGGGTCACTGACCTGCGCCGCGCCGGGGCAGGTTCATGTGCAGCCTGATCGTCGTGCCGGTCTCGCCTGACTGCATTTCCACCTGGTCACAGACCTGGTTGACGATCCAGAGCCCGTGTCCGCCCAGGGCGTCGAGGGACGGCTCGCGCCGCCCGGCCATGGGGTCGGTGATGACCCCCTCGTCGTGGATCTGGCAGACGATCTCCTTCGCGTCGTACCAGATCTTCAGGCTGCCCGGGGACTTGGCGTGCTTGATCGTATTGGCCGCCACCTCGCTGACCGCCAGCGTGAGGTCGATGGCGCGGGCCTCCGCCAGCCCGGCCTCGAGCGCGTACCGGTGCACGACGGCCCGGATCGCGGCCAGGTCAGTGGTGTACGTGTACGACATGGGATCATCAGGGTCCGGCGAGGGGAGCGGGGGCACGGGACCATCGCCGTCCGGCCGGGGAACCGGCTGACGGGTAGGCGCTTGGAGTCCCGCAGGTTCGCGCCGCGCGGTCTTGCCATCCCGGGCCATCAGCAGACACGATACACCGGCGCGGGAAACGCTTCGCCAGGATGTGCCCCGTTGCGCGGAATGCCCAATCCGCCGGACATTCGACGCTGCGTTCACGTGTATCCGCCGTCGGTGGGGTAGACGTAGAAACGTCCAGCGTCCGCAGCTCTTCGGAGAAGTAGGAGCTGCCCGTCCTTCGGAGGTAAAAATGCGAGTCGGAGGGCTCATTGTGCTGATATGGCTGGTCATCGGTGCGATAGCGGCCGGCCAGCGCGGATATTACGGCTCGTCGCCGGACAACTGCGCCCACGCCGGAAACATCATCGCCACGATCGCGGCCGGCCCGCTCAACTACGTGGGCGTCAACCCGAAGATTTCCTGCCATTTGCCTTCCCCGAGCAGCTGAGCCCGGTTGTGCCATTCCCGGGACGAGCGGAGCAAGCGGCTCAAGATTCAGGTTGAGAGCCCCTTTCGGTAAATACCAGTGAATACGACGCGGCGTCGCGGCGCGGATGCGCCGCGGCGCCGCTCGCATGCGCGGGACGGGATCAGGGCATTTACCGCCGAACGGGCCGTGGTTCCCGCCATGGCAAAGGCCTATCCGCCGCCCCGCGGCCGCTGCATCGGCCGCGGGACGCACCCGCCCTTCACACGGCCGACCGGCTACCCGTGGCCCGAGCCGCTAAACCAGGCCGCTTGACCAGCCCGCAGTAGTGGCCGTGCGTTAGTGGCCTTGCGCTGTCACCTATCCGCGATGACCCTGCTCACCTCGTCCGGCCCGCTGTACTCACCGTCGGGCATATCCCGCAGCGAGCTCAGCGCCTTCTCGTCCGCCTGGTTGCTCCGGGCCTGGTCGACGAGCTGCTGCTTGGAAGCCGGGTAGCGGATGCCGCGGAGGTACCTGTACACCCTGATAAAGTCAGCCAGCCCCATCCTGAACTCCTTCCACGGCCCCGGGAAACCCGGAAGTCCCCTGGCCCTCAGCGCTTTCCCGCGATCCCAAGGCTCAAACGGGTGCACCCGGCCGACTCGCGCCTGAGTTCCTGCCAGCTAGATGAGTGATTCCTGATTCAGGTGAGTGCGGCGTGCCGGGGTGCGGCTCACTCACCTGAATAGCCTCCGGCCGGGCCGCGCGGATCACCCCGTCCGGGCCGCTGATGAGGGCTGCATCAGTCCCGTCAGCCTCTCCCGCACGCCTTTTCGCTCGCCAGTACGATAATCGTGACTTTTACGGGGTGGATTCGGGCTTGCGGGTGAATTAGGGGTACTATAGTGCACCAAAATCACCCGGGAGCCCCAATCCACCCGGATCTTTCGCCGCTGCCTGCCCCACCGTGCACGTGCGTACCGGGCACCCCCCGGCAAAGACCGCCTAAGCCCGCAACCCGATCAGGAATCACTCATCTAGTGGATGGCCGCCGTGCGAACCCAGGTGTAGGAACGGCTGCCATGGGTAGCCCGGCCGGACGGGTAGCTAGCCCGAGCATGCGCGCTAGAGGAGGAGATACCATGCGCAAGACCCGCCGGCGTGGCCTGGCGCAAGCCGGCGACCTGCCCGCCACCCTGAAGCGCTCGTCGAAAGAAGCCCAGGAGACGTTCACCGAGGCTCATGACAGCGCCGTGCAAGCCTACGGGGAGGGGGATCAGGCGGACCGGGCCGCGTACGCCGAGTTCAAGCGGACGTTCGAGAAACGCGGCGACCACTGGATCCCCAAACAGGGAGCCGGTCCCGCGGGAAACGACGAAGGTCCCCTCCATGTATGAGATGGAGAGGACCTCGCCTGGTCCGGGGCTGACCTGGCCGGCGAGCCGGCCGTCCGGCACCGCGGACCGCCCGCCGGGGCCGGACATCCGCGCGAACCGCCGGTTTCCCGGCGCCTCCCGCGTCCCGGAGTCACCTCCGGGTGATGCCCGTTTCCAACGGTAGAAGCATTCTTACTGTCCCGGCCGTGTGCCCGCAAGGTTCGGCGGGAATTCATTTCAGGTTTTTTCGCCGTCCACATTCCATCCACAGAAGATGGCTGGTTATCCGCATATCACGGCGACTGTCCACCGGTTTATGCACACTCTATCCACAGATGCCGTGGATAACTCCGGAATTGCAATCACGGGCGCGCCCTGCCAGCGCAGGGCGTCCAGCGATCCGCCGTTCTCCGTGATCAGCTGGCGGGCGGCGGCCTCGGCCGCAGGCTTGCGCGCGACCCGCTCGGCGACCAGGGCGCGGGCCAGGCCGTCGTCGCCGGCCCGGGCGGCCGCGGCGATGAGGGTCAGGTCGATGACGTCGCGCTGAGCGTGACTCCCGCCGACCGCGTTGGCCCGCGGCCGGATGTCGATGAGCAGGTCGATGACCCGGTCCGGATGACCGGCCGCGAACGCGCCGAACGCCTCGAGCAGGGCCAGGCCGGCCCGCCCGGCGGCGCCCGCGTTGGTCGGAGCGGACAGGTGCCGGTTCGACGCGATCACCCGCTCGGTCCGCTCCGTGTTTCCGGCCAGGCCGAACGCCATCACCGCGTGCCAGTCGTTGAAGATGTAGACGGGGCTGCTGACCAGGTCGTCGATATCGGCCGCGAGTTGCCCGGCGCGCTCGGTCACGTCCGCCCCGAACAGCGATAGCCGCCACAGCAGCGCGGCCGCGTCCACCACGTCGAGCCACTCGGTGGACCGGCCCGCCCGGATGGGGCGGTCGTACAGGGCGAGCGCCTCGCCGATCTCGCCCAGCTCCAGGTGATACAGGCCGCGGTGCCACCAGTTGTGGATCGCGAAGTAGCTCGCGGACCAGTCCGGCGCCGAGGCGGTGAGGAAGTCGACGCCGTCCCGCTGACTGCCCTCCATCTCGAAGACGTGCGCCAGCGCGTGCACCGACCAGACGTCCCTGGGGTTGTGGTCGAGAGCGGCCCGGGCGCGCGACTCGGCCTGCCGGTAGTCGGCGTTCTCCTCTAGCCCGAACGCGGAGATGCCCTGCACGTATCCCCAGCCGGGCAGGTCGCGCGGCCAGGCAGGCTGCACCCGGGCGGCGGTGTCGCGGAGCTCGAGCCGATTGCCGAGAAAGAAGTACAGGTCCTGGGCGACCTTGAGCGCGAGCAGGTCGCGCGGGTGGCACAGCAGGGCGCGCTCCAGCGATCGGGTGGTGGCTTCCCAGTCGCCCTCGGCCCAGTGCCGGGCGGCCCGCAGGTGGTGAAGTTCCCGCTCGCCCATGAACGTCTCGTCCAGCCGTTTGAGTATCTCGCCCGCAGCGGCGACGCCCTCCGGTGTCGTCCCGTACAGCTGCAGGTAGGCGCGGTAGATATGGCCGAGGACGAGGCTGTCGTCGGCCGCGACCGCGGCGTCGGCGTCCGCCACCGGGTCGCCCGCCAGCGCGGCCAGATCCTCGATGGCCGCGTCGAGCAGGGCCACCGCGTCGGCGCTGCCCGCCCGGACGGGAACCCCCCAGCGATCCGCGAATGCCTTGGCCATCTCGGATCCTCCCTTGCGGAGCAGAAATACGGTCAGGCGACGATGGTCGCATAGGCGAGAAAAGCCGCCGCCGCGCCGAGCACGCTGCCACCCACCACCTGCGGGACGGTGTGATCCCGTACCGCCACCCGGGACCAGCCGAGCAGCCCGACGAGCAGGTAGCCGGCGAGCAGCAGCGGCCCGTAGACCAGCGCCAGGACGGTCACCGAGCCCGCCGCCACCGCGCAGTGGATGGAGATCTTCCACACCAGCGTGATGGCGGCCAGCACCGCCACGCTGGCCAGCATGAAGGCGAGGTAGCCGGTCAGCAGGCCCGGGGCGCCCAGCACGGCCAGCAGGATCAGCCCGGTCGCGACCGATGCGGTGATGAACGCCAGCACCACCAGGCGGGGCCGCCGGTCCCCGACGTTCCTGTCCTCCCACCGGCCGCGCCGGATGCCGTAGGAGATGAACACGGTCGGCAGCACCGCGGCGAAAAACGCCGCCAGCAGTCCCCAGCCGACCCCGGCCAGGCCGTCGGCATGCGCGCCGACGCCAACGAAGGTGACGATCAGCCAGTTCTTCGGCTCGAGCAGGTAGGTGACCCGCGCAGCCAGCGAGCCAGGCCAACCCAGCGAGCCAGGCAAACCTTGACGAGCGGCCATGCACTGACGGTACCGTCCCCGGTATGGCGGCACGTAACGGCAGCGAGTTCCTCGGGCGGCTAGCCGCCGCCCGCATGCACGTGGAGATCCAGGGTGAGACGCTGACCGGCGGCGTGGCCGGCCACCCGGCCTTCCGCAACGTCGTACGCAGCTTCTCCGAGCTCTACGACATGCAGCACGACCCCGCGTACCGGGACATCCTCACCTATCCCTCACCCGTGACGGGCGACCCGGTCGCGACGTCCTTCCTGCAACCGAGAACGCCAGAAGACCTCGCCAAGCGCCGTCAGGCGTTCAAGCTCTGGGCCGACCGCTCGCTGGGCATGCTGGGCCGCACCGGCGACTACCTGAACAGCGCGCTGATGGCGCTGGCCTCGGCGCAGGACTGGTTCGCCCAGGCTGGCGCGCAATACGGCGAGAACATCAAGAACTACTACGAGAAGGTCCGCGAGGAGGACCTGCTCTGCACGCACACGCTGATCCCGCCGCAGGCCAACCGCGCGGTCTCCGGCAGCCAGCAGGGCGGCGGCGCGCTGATGGCGCACATCGTCCGGGAGGATGACAACGGCATCGTCATCCGCGGTGCCCGGATGCTCGCCACCATCGGCCCGTTCGCCGACGAGCTGCTGGTGTTCCCGTCCACGGTGCTGCGGAACACCCCAGAGGATAAGCAGTACTCATTCGCCTGCGCGATCCCGAACGACGCAAACGGACTGCGCTACCTGGCCCGCGAGCCGCTCGACTACGGCCGGCCGCGGCACGACCACCCGCTCGGCTCCCGGTTCGAAGAACCCGACGCCGTGGTGATCTTCGACGACGTGCACGTGCCGTACGAGCGCTGCTTCGTGCTCGGCGACCCCGACCTGTGCAACGGCTTCTACACCCGCACCTCGGCCGTGGTGCACATGACGCACCAGGTGATCACCCGCACCACGGCCAAGACCGAGTACATCCTCGGCCTGGTCTCGCTGCTCACCCAGGCCATCGGCATCGAGCAGTTCCCGCACGTCCAGGCCGACGTGGCCGAGGTCATCACCACGCTGGAGACGCTGCGCGCGCTGCTGCGGGCGGCCGAAGCCGACGCGGCGCCGAACGAGTTCGGCGTGCTCACCCCGGCCTGGGCGCCGCTGAACACCGCCCGTAACCTCTACCCCCGGCTCTACCAGCGGTTTCCCGAGATCCTGCGCAAGCTGGGGGCGTCCGGCCTGATGGCCACCCCGACCGAGGCCGACGTGACCGGTCCCGCCGCGGCCGACATCGAGACCTACCTGCAGTCCGCCACGCTGGGCGGGGCCGAGCGGGTCAGGCTGTTCCGGCTGGTCTGGGACACCTGCATCTCGGCCTTCTCCGGCCGGCAGGCGCTGTACGAGTACTACTTCTTCGGCGATCCGGTGCGGATGGCCGGGCCCTACGTCTCCAGTTACGACCGCGAGCCCTGCAAAGCCGCCGTCCGGGCATTCCTGGATCGCGGCTAACGGCGCGGCTAGGCCCCATATCCGGATACGACCGTTACTATCGCACCAAGCCCAGGACCGCGGCCGGCGGAGGAAACGTGAGCGTAAGAAGAGGGACGGTGATCCTGTTCATATGGCTCATTGTCGGAGCCGTCGCGGCCGGGCAGCGCGGTTACTTCAGCCTCACCAACGTTGGCTGCTCGCAGGGCGCGACGATGGCCGTGACGATCCTCGCGGGGCCGCTCAACTACCTGGGCTTCAACCCCATGATCTCCTGCACCGCGCCCAAGCCCAGCGGCGGCTAACAAGCCGGACCTTGACCCCAGGGCTCCGGCGTACCTTGACCGAGGGCGCCGCGTTCGACCCGGGTTTACAAGCCTTCGTCCAGCGCTTCCCAGGTGAGTTTGAGCGGGAATGGGCTGATGGTGTCGATGGCGTGGAAGTCACGGCCACGGATCGCGAGCCCTTCCCTGGTGTACTCGCCGTCCGAGGTAAGCAGGAGCCGTTCCACGGAGATCGCGGGGCCGTCGTTGTCGGTCATCCGGACGATCCAGTAGTGCGGGATGCCGGCGGCGGCGTACTCCGCGCGCTTGTCCCGGATGTCGGTGGTGACGGAGTTTGCCGACACGATCTCCACTGCGATCAGGCAATCGGCGGCGATCGGCTTGCGTCCCCATCGCCCCCGGTCGTCGTCGATGCACCTGTAGACGACCACGTCGGGACGGCGGAAGTGCAGTTTCGGACTGTCGGCGATCAGGACGTCCATGTCGCCGAGCACTCGGTGGCAGCTCTGCTTGGCCCGGTCCCGAAGCCCGGCAGCTTCCCGGATCGCGATGAGGAGGTTCAACTGGATCGCCTGATGGCTTGGCTCGGCAGACTCACACCGGACGATCCAGCCATCGACGACCTCAATCAGCTTGCTGGCGTCTTCCGGGAACGCCAGGTACATGTCAAGGGTCATCTGCGGCGCGTACGCCGCCGCCTTGTGATCGCTGAAGTCGAACGCTGAGGCCACGAACACAAGGCTACGCGTCGGCGTTGCCCGATCGGAGCTGCCACGCCCCGCCTTTCCGCTCGCGCCGGAGGTGAGCAATATCCTCGGCTAAAGACCCAGCCGGACCGAGCCCGAACAGGGGGTAGAGCTCGTCGATGTGGAACCGGGTGATCGCGTGGATCCTGGCACCGGTCACGGTGAGCACGAACAGTCCGGACGGGAAGGCCCCACGGCGGGCCCGGTCGCTGACGTAGCCCGCCAGCGCGGGCTGGGTGTTGGCCTGGGTGGGCACCAGATACATGCGGTTACCGCCACGGTATTCGAAGCTCGCGCGCAGCATGGACCTGATCGCGGTGGTGCCATGGTACTGATGCGGCGCCGGGGGCATGGACAGCCAGGCGTCGTCGGTCAGCAGCGCTACCACGCCGTCGATGTCGGCCGCGACGTACGCATCGGCGAAACGCCGGGCGAGGGCCCGCTCCAGGTCCGACCCCGGCCGCGGTTCCCGACCGCGCCCGGTTTCGTCGCGGTGCTCGTCCAGCGCGGCGCGGGCGCGTTGGAGCGTGCCCTTGACCGCGGTCGGACTGGTGCCGAGCATGTCGGCCACCTCGTCGGCGGCAAAGCCGAGCACGTCGCGGAGCACGAGCGTGGCGGCCTGGCGGGGTGGCATGCGCTGCAGGCCGGCGATGAAGGCCAGCTCGATTGCCTCGGTGGCCCCATAGCGGGCATCGGGGCCAGGAGCGGTGTCGGCGATGCCTTCGAGCAGGGCGTCGGGATAGGGCTGCAGCCAGGTGATCTCATCGCGCCGACTGGGCTCGGGCGGCCGGAACGGCGGGATCGGCTCGGCCGGGATCCGGCGGCTGGCGCTGCGCAGCGCGTTGAGGCACTGGTTGGTCGCGATGCGGTACAGCCAGGAACGCAGCGATGATCGCTCCTGGAATCCGGCCAGCCCGCGCCAGGCCGCCAGCATCGTCTCCTGCAGCATGTCCTCGGCGTCGGTCAGCGAGCCCGTTATCCGGTAGCAGTGCACCTGCAGCTCGCGCCGGTACGGGTCCGTGAGCTCAGCGAACGCCCGCTCATCGCCGGCCCGGGCGCGTTCCATCGTGGCCTGCTCCACTGGTTCAGCTTGCCATGCCGGTCCGGCATTTCTCTCCGCACATTTTCCCTGGGCACATTTTCCCTGGGCACATTTTCCCTGGGCACATTTTCCCTGGGCACATTTTCTCTGGGCACATTTTCTCTGGGCAGCGTTCCGTTCGGCGTGGCCGCGGTGTCTGCATAGCCATGACGACCATGAAGGAGACCGATTCGATGAACAAGCCCGACAGTCCCGCCCTGCGCACCGCGCTGGCCTACTACCGTGCCTGGACCAGCCGCGACCTCGACAGGGCCATGAGCCATATCGCCGACAACATCGTCTGCGACGCACCAGCTGGCCGCCTAGAGGGCGCTGCCGCCTACCGGGGCTTCATGGGCCCGTTCGTGCGAATCCTTACGGGGTCGACGCTGATCGCCGCCTTCGGCGACGACACGACCGCGCTGATCATGTACGACACCAAAACCGTGCCCGTCTCGAGCGCGCCCGGCGCCGAGTGCCTCACTGTCTCCGACGGCAAGATCACCTACAGCCGGTTCATCTTCGACCGGACCCCGTTCGACGCAGCCCGGCAAGCTGCGACCTAAGAGGCCGAACGGGCCGCGTTCACGCGATCCCGGTCGCCCCTGGTGGTCAGGCGCGACCGGGACCCCAGGACCCGCCGGGTCCGGTTCGCGGCCCGGCGCCGGTCCTCCTCCTCGGCCAGCACATCGTCAGCGTCGGCTTCCAGGAACAACTTCACGAACATCGGGTGCATCGCATACTCCTCACATCCGCTCGGCCCGGCACGGGGCCGGCCCCTAGGCGCGGGAGCGGCCGCGCCCGGTAAGCACGCCCAGCAGGCGGCGGGTGACCGCGTGCTGCCGCCGCAGCGGCTCGGGCAGCACGGGGGCGCACGGCAGCGCTGAGGTGGCGATCCGGGTTGTCGCCTGAAGACCGAGGATGGAGCCGATTTCCTGAGTCATGACATCTCCTTGACGAGCGGGCGGCCCGATGGGGGCCACCCCGACACCCTCAAGATTCGCGGTAAGGCCGGGTCTCTCGCGTCGGGCAATCGCCTCAGATTCTCCGCACCGGGGGTCCTTAGATCGATCTGCCTGGTACTTAGGCGGCAGTGAACCCGGTAACGTCGCGATCCGCCGGCTAGTTTCCCTTCCGTCACACCGTGATCATCAGCAACAGCTTCCGGAACAAAAAAGCTACTTGCCAGTTAAGTTCCCGAAATCCGACCGGATCGCTGATATAACGGCTAAACGCACATTCCGGGCGCGCCACGTCGCAAGGGCGGCCGGGACATGCGCGCACGATCTGGCCTGCAAGTGCTCGGGGGGGAAACGATGAGCACCTGGATTTTCCGTGCCGCGCCCATCATCGCGGCCATCATCTTCCTGGTCGGCTGCACCAGCGCGCCGGGCAGCGTAGCCCTCGTCGCGGCAGCCAAGCCTGAGAAGCAGGACATCACGGTCGCCGCCATTCCCGCCTCGGACCTGGCCGGCCTGTACGTGGCCCTGAACAGGGGCCTGTTCGCTGAGCAGGGCTTGCATGTCACGATCAAGAAGATACCGAGCAGCCAAGCGGTGATCGCGGCCCAGCTCAACGCCAGGTCGACATCAGCGCGGGCAGCTACGTCCCCTATATCGCGGCACAGGCGGCCGGAGCCAGGTTCCGCATTCTCGCCGAGGCCTCCACGCTGCGGCCGGACACGCGCGCACTGGTTGCGCCGGTGAATTCGGGTATCAAGACCATCGCCAACCTGGTCGGCAAGAAGATCGGGGTCAACGGGACCAACAGCATCGGCACCCTGCTGATCAGCGCGCTGCTTCAGGAGAACGGGATATCGCCGAGGAAGGTGGACTTCGTTACCGACAACGAAGGCTTCCCCGCGATGCCCGGTCAGTTGCAGAAGGGCGAATGGCAGGCGGCGTTTCTCGCCGAGCCCTATGTCACGATCGCCGGAGAGAAGTACGGCGACCAGATACTCGCGGACCTCGACCAGGGCGCCACCACGAACTTCCCGATCGACGGGTACGTCGCCACCCAGTCATGGGCGCAGCAGCATCCGAAGACCGTCGCTGCGTTCGTGCGCGGGATCGAGGAAGGCCAGACGATTGCGGCCAGCGACGCCACGGCCGCCCAGGCGGCGATCGGGAAGGCCGACAAACTGCCGCCCATGGTGACCGGGGTCATGGCGCTGCCCGACTTTCCCATCGGCCCGGTGGACGAGACGCGGCTCCAGCGCGAGGCTACCGTCATGCTCCAGTTCGGCACGTTGGGCCAGCAGTACGCCACCGAAGTCGAGCAGGGCACTCTGGTCAGATCGATGATCAGCCTCGCGGCCGCTCCGTGACCACTGAAACCGTGACTTCCGGCCGGCCGTCTCGGTGCTGGCGATCATAAGGAGATCAGCGATGACCTACCCGCCCGGCGCGGAGCCTGGGTACCGGCGAACCCCCCTCAGCGCGGAGGAGAAGGCCCGCGGCGAGGCCAACTTCGCCCCGTTCGTCGCCCAGATGCTCGTCGCCAGCGGACGGTTCAGGGTGAGCGCCGACACGCCGGATCAGGTGGAGCTGTTCCAGGGGGTCGCCCGCAGGGTGAGTGACATGCTCAAGCGGCCTGTGGTCAGCTATGCCAACGGCAGGGACATCGTGATCACCTTCGGCCAGGAAGAGGCCCCGGCCCTGGCTTTACCTGCCGCCAGGCCGGGCTCCCACGTCCGTTCGGCCCGGAATGTCTACCCCGAACGGGCCTGCAGTTTCTCCCCCGCCAACTGCCGGAGCAGGTATCGCTGGGTCTTCCCGCTGATGGTCTTGGGCAGCTCGGAGACGAACTCGATCACCCTGGGGTACTTGTACGGGGCGATCGAGGACTTGGTGTAGGCCTGCAGCTCGGCGACCTTCGCCGGGTCTGCCGCGGAGCCCTCGCGCAGCACCACGTAAGCCTGCACCACCATGCCGCGGCCCGGGTCGGGCGCGCCGATGACCGCCACCTCGACCACGTCCGGGTGACCGAGCAGCGCCTCCTCGACCTCGGGCCCGGCGATGTTGTAGCCGGCCGAGATGATCATGTCGTCGCTGCGCGCCTGGTACCAGAAATAGCCGTCCGCATCGCGGATGTACGTGTCGCCGGTGATGTTCCAGCCGTGCTGCACGTAGGTTCGCTGGCGCTCGTCAGACAGGTAGCGGCAGCCGGTCGGGCCCTGCACCGCGAGCCGCCCGGGCTCGCCGTCGGGCACTTCCTGGCCGTGCTCGTCCAGGATTGTCGCGCGGTAGCCAGGGACGGCTTTGCCGGTCGAGCCGGGCCTGATGTCGTCGTCGGCGGCGGCGATGAAAATGTGCAGCATCTCGGTCGAGCCGATGCCGTCGATGATGGCCAGGCCGGTGGCCTGGCGGAAGTCCTCCCAGACCGATCTGGGCAGGTGCTCGCCGGCCGAGACGCAGCGCCGCAGGTTCCTCAGTGCCGGGGCCTTGCCCGCGGCCAGCATGGCCCGGTAGGCGGTGGGCGCGGTGGACAGCACGGTCACGCCGTGGGCCGCGATCGCGTCGGCCAGTTCGGCCGGGGTGGCGCGCTCGATGAGCAGTGTCGACCCGCCGGCGCGCAGCGGGAACAGCAGCAGGCCGCCGAGCCCGTAGGTGAAGCCGAGCGGGGGAGTGCCGGTGAAGACGTCGTCCCTGTGCGGCTTGATCAGGTACTTGGAAAAGCTGTCCGCGGTGGCCAGCACGTCCCGGTGGAAGTGCGTGGCCACCTTCGGCTGGCCGGTGGTGCCCGAGGTCGACGCGAGCATGGCGACGTCGTCGGCGGCGGTATCGACCGGGGTGAACGTGCCGTCCTTGGCCGCGCAGCGGGTGGTGAGATCGCCGGGGTCGTCCCCGCCGTAGATGAGCGCGGTCAGCCCCGGCGCGCCGGCCGCCAGATCCGCGGCGAAGCGATGGTCGCACAGGGCCATGCTCGGCTCGGTCAGCCCGACGATGGTGGCGATCTCCCGGGGGCGCAGCAGGGCCATCGTGGTGACCGCGACCCCGCCGGCCTTGATCACGGCAAGCCAGGCGGCGGCGAGCCACGGGGAGTTCGGGCCGCGGAGCATCACCCGGTTCCCCGGGAGCAGGCCGAAATCCTCGGTCAGCACCTGGGCGAGCTGGTTGGTCCGGCGGACCGTCTCGCCGTATGTCCAGCTCTGCGTGGAGGACAGAAGGCAGGGACGGTCGGCGCCGTTGCGGGCGGCGGTGGCGTCGAGAAGCTCGGCCGCGCAGTTGAGCCGCTCCGGGTAGTTCAGTTCCGGCAGGTCGAAACGGTATTCCGGCCACTGGTCCCGCGGCGGGAGGCGGTCACGGCAGAAGGTGTCGAGGTACGCCGAATCCGATAGCCGCATCTGGCCCCACTCCCTTGTTTCCCGTAGGGTAGATCACCAGTATTCAACTTCTGTGACGGCAGTCAAGAGTCCGCAATAGGAGTGCCCGTGATGAGCCCGTTCCGAGCCTCGGTGCCGCTGACCAGCAAGTGGGAGCACTTCCAGTTCTCGGTGTCCGGGGGCATTGGCACGGTGACCCTGGACCGGCCGGGCAAGCTCAACGCGCTCACCTTCGAAGCGTACGCCGACCTGCGAGATCTGCTCGCTGAGCTGCCGCACCGCGGCGACACGCGGGTGCTCGTCATCCGGGGGAACGGCCGGGCGTTCTGCTCCGGCGGCGACGTCAACGAGATCATCGGGGCGACCCTGGCCATGTCGCCGGACGAACTGCTCGCCTTCACCCGGATGAGCGGCGAGGTCATCCGTGAGATGCGTGACTGCCCGGTGCCTGTCATCGCCGCAGTGCATGGCATGGCGGCCGGGGCCGGCGCGGTGATCGCGCTCGCCGCCGACTTCCGGGTGTGCACCCCGGCGGCCAGGTTCGCCTTCCTGTTCACCAAGGTGGGCCTGTCCGGCGGGGACATGGGCGCGGCCTACCTGCTGCCGCGGCTGGTCGGGCTGGGCCACGCCACCCGGCTGCTGATGCTGGGGGACACCGTGAACGCCGAGGAGGCGGAGCGGATCGGGCTGGTCTCCTTCCTGGCTGAGAAGGACGCCTTCGACGACGAGGTCGACGCGCTCGCCCGGCGGCTGGCCACCGGCCCGGTCCAGGCCTACGCGCAGACCAAGGCCCTGCTGACCAGGGAACAGGACATGAGCCTTTCGGCCGCGATCGAGCTTGAGGCGATGACCCAGGCCCTTCTGATGAAGGGGGAGGACTACGCCGAGTTCCACGCGGCGTTCAACGAGGGCCGTCCGCCGCAGTGGACCGGCCGCTGAGGATCTGCTCCCGCAGGATGTCCGCGTGGCCGCAGTGCTGCGCGAACTCGCGCAGGGCGTGCAGGTAGACCCAGCGCAGCGGGAGCGGCCCCAGCCAGTGCCCGCGGAGCACGTCGTCCAGGTCCAGGCCGGCGGCGGCCCGGCGGGACGCCTCGCACGCCTCGTCGTGCGCGCGACGGACCGAGGCGATGGTGTCCGCACCGGTAAGGGTGAACGCGTCGGCGGCGTTCGGCGGCAGCCCCATCTCCTGCCGCGGGCGTCCGGTGACGGCCTCGCCGAACCACACCCGCTCCGCGTAGGTCACGTGCTTGACCAGGCCGAGCAGGGTCGTTTCCGAGGGGACGAGGCGCCGCCGGGCCTCCTGCTCGGTCAGCCCGTCCAGGCACCCGCGCAGCGCGGCCCTGTGCTCGTCGAGGAACGTCTCCAGCTGCACCTTGAGCGGTTCGGCGGTCACGTCGAACGACGTCCGCACGCCTTGCGTCGTCACCACCGGAGTATCGCCCGCCCCCGGCGGTGGCTTCAACGGATTACTCTCCGGCAGAATGACCGGCATGGCGACGGACGATCCGTATGACCTCCAGCGGTTCGTGACGGCCCAGGACGCCGGCGGCACCTACCAGCGCGCCCTCGCCGAGCTGCGGGCCGGGCGCAAGACCAGCCACTGGATGTGGTTCGTCTTTCCGCAGATCGCGGGCCTCGGCTACAGCCCGGCCTCACGCACCTACGCGATCACGTCGCTGGCGGAGGCCGAGGCCTACCTCGCGCACCCGGTGCTTGGCGCGCGGCTGACCGAGTGCGCCGGCGTGCTGGCCGGCCTGCGCGGCCGCACCGCGGAGCAGGTTTTCGGCGAGGTCGACGCGCTGAAACTGTGCTCCTCGATGACGCTGTTCCTGCGCGCCGCTCCCGGCGAGCCGGTGTTCCGCCAGGTCCTGGAGCAGTACTTCAGCGGGATGACCGACCCGGCGACCGAGCAGCGCGTCTGAGCCTGGACGACCGAATCCCGCGCGCTTGAGCTCAGCCGGGGAACCGGGCGAGTTCGGCCTCCGCCGGGTCGCCCAACGCGCAGCGAGTCCAGACGACCCTGCATGAGTCTGGCGATTGAGCGGCCGTCCCCGCCCCGTCAGCCGAACATGATCGCCCGGGTCTCCGGGGAGGCGAGGACATCCTCGGCCGCATGGCCCACCCCGGCGAGCTTGATCGTGCGATGCCTCGCGTCCAGCCCGGCCGCCAAGGCGAGCCTGCGGATGTGCTGGCCGTAGTAGATTCCTCGCTCGAGCCGGTTGGCGCCCTGCGCCATCGCGGCGGCGCTGATTTCGAGCAGTAGCGCGGCGCCATCGCGGTCCTCGGAGCCGAGAACAATCGTCACGTCGCGCTCAAGATAACGCCTCAGGCTCTCCTGCGAAGTGATGTCGACATAGTCCGGCGCGAAATCGAAGCCGTACCGCCAGCGGTTGATGCTTGTCCCATCGGGCACCGCCACCGGACGTTCCCGGTCGAAATACAGATACGTCGAGGGATTGGCGATGATGAAGCGCACCGAGATGCCTTCTCTCGCCAGCTCGTCGGGCGCGCGGCCGACCGCGGCGTAGCGGTTGACATACTGGCCGCCCGCCGAGTTCCCAATGATCACTACGGTGGGCTTCTTGCCGTCACGCCGCCAGCCGGGCTCGGTCAATTTCCGGAGCAGGCAGTCCATCGCCGTGAATGAGCTGATCGGAAAGGGCCCCAGCGCCCGCTCGCCGCCTTTCCATCCCTCGACGTCCCAGTAGAGCGTGTTGTGCGGCGCGGTCGCGTGTGGCCCGAGGTCGACGCTGGCGAGAAACTGCGGCGCCACGACCAAGGTTGACGAGCCGTCATCCTCCGCGGCCGCCCAAGCGTGCTCGAAGTACCTATCCGAATCCCGGAGCGCGCCATGCACAACGACAACCAGGCGCTCGAAATCCGGGTCCGGCAGGTCAAGGCGGAGTGACGCATGACAAGGGAGTACGCCAACCTCACCGGCGTCACTTTGCACCAGGAAATACTGGTCAGCGATCGTCTTCGTGGAGCGATGCTGCTCTTCGTCTTGAACGGCGAAGGTAGGGTCCGACCGCGTTACTTGACACATTCCCAGAGCATAGAGGCGCGGGGCGCGAGCTGGTGCAGCGCCGGGCTCAGGGGCGGGCGGTCGCCGCCCACGCGGTGGCGATGACCTCGAAGGGGCCGTCGGGTAGCTGTCGGCGGCACCGCGCGCGCAGCTCGGCCTGGCGGTCGGCGGGCAGGGAGGCCAGATACGCTCCCGCCGGCCCGACGCCGAGCGTGAACGTCTCCCACCAGGACTCGAACCCGGCCTGGCGGACCCGGACGGTCAGCGTGGTGGTATCGGCCTGGCCCAGCCCGGCCTGCGCGAACAGCTCGGCCAGGTGGCCTTCGCGCACGCCGGCGAGGCCGGACTCGTCCTCGGCGCCGGGATCGAGTTCCCGCACCGCCCGCCAGAAGGCGCTCAGCGGCCCGCGCCCGCCCGCGTGGTCCCACACGCAGGCCGCGACCACGCCGCCCGGCCGGGTGACCCGCCCCATCTCCCGCAGGCCCGCCACCGGGTCGGCCATGAAGTGCACCACCAGCTGCGCCAGTGCGGCATCGAACGCGGCATCGGGAAACGGCAGCGACTCGGCGGCGGACTGCCGGATATCGACCCCGGGCAGCCGCTCGCGCGCCGCGGCGGCGAACGGCGCGGACGGTTCGACCGCGCTGACCGCGTCCGGGCCGGACCGGTTCACTATTTCGGCGGTCAGCGCTCCCGGCCCGCATCCCACGTCGAGCAGCCGCTGGCCGCCGCGGACCCCGGCCAGGTCGGCGAACTGCGTCGCGAGCGGCTCGGAATACCGCCCCATGAATCGCAGGTAGGCATCCGCGCTGACGTTGAAGCTCACCAGGCCAACCTACCCGCCGCCGGCCGGGTCATGGCGGGCCTCAGCCCAGGGACATGTCCTGAGCCCGGAGCGCCTCCTGCAGCAGCCGCAGCGCCTTCGGACCCACGCCGTGCAGCTCGGCCAGCTCGGCGGCGGGCACGCCGGCGAGCTGGCCAAGTTCGGTGTACCCGGCCGCAGTCAGCGCCCGGGTGGCCGGCGCGCCGATGCTCCGGGGCAGACCAGGGTCAGGTGTTGCCATGGCCCGGATCCTACCCCGGAGCATCAGCCGACGTCGGCGCCGTGTACCTCAGGCCGGCTGGCTCAGCGCCGGTATTCGTCCTGGTAGCGGTCGGCGGGATACCTGCTCGCCGGGGGGATCTCATCGGCCGGGGCGTCCGCACGGTAGACGGACCGCTCCTCGCGGTAGACCGGCTCCTCACGGTAGGCCGGCGCGTCGTCCCGGTAGGCAGGCCGACGCCTCCAGGGCGCCCACACGACCAGCCAGAGCACCACCCCGAGTACGCCTACGATCATCAGGATGTCACCGATTGTGTGGATGGCGACGCCGTGCGTGGACACGGTGGAAATCGCGAATCGCAAGATCGCTCCCACCGCGATGAGCAAAAGGCCTGCACCGATCCTCATGGGCTCACCTCTCTGAGAGAGTTCTGGTCAGCCGCGCCCTCTTCCCCGCGCTCATGGACCCAAACGGATGACGGGCCGCCACATCCGGAGTGACGGGGGGCGACACGAGTGGAAGATTGCGGCGGAAGCGCTACCGTTTGTGCTGCGCCGCCGGGTGCGCTGGGCCGATACTTGATCGGTGATCGGAGGGGCATTCGGGGTCACGCTGGCCAACGCGCGGGCCGGAGATGAGGCAGCTTTCGCCCTTATCTTCCAGGACGTGCAGCCGGCGCTGCTGCGCTACCTGCGAGTGATCACCGCCGAACCCGAGGACGTGGCCGGGGAGACCTGGGTCCAGGTGGTGACCGGGCTTCGGCGCTTCCGCGGCGAGGAGCAGGACTTCCGGGCGTGGCTGTTCACCATCGCCAGGCACCGGGCGGCGGACGCCGGCCGGTCGCGGCACCGCCGTCCCGCGGTGCCGCTCGACATGACCGATGCGGCTCAGCAGCTCACCGCCCCCGACACCGCCGACCAGGCCCTGGAGGCGGTATCCACGCAGGCCGCTATGGACCTGATCAAGACGCTGCCGCGCGAACAGGCCGAGATCATCATGCTGCGGGTGGTGGCTGGCCTAGATGCTGGTGACGTGGCCAGGATCGTGGGCAAGACTCCGGGGGCGGTCCGGGTGGCCGCGCATCGCGGCCTGCGCAGGCTGGCCGGCCAGGTGGCGCAGGCGGGTGTAACACTTTGAGGCCCCGCGACGCTATGCATGATGAGATGCCTGGGTTCTTCCCCGGCCGGCCCGGCGGCGAGCACGACGAGCCGCTGCTGGACATGATCTTGGAGCGGCGCCCTACCCCCCCCGGGGCGCCGCCAGAGATTCATGGCCTGGCGCTTATGCTCGCCGCCGTAGCCGGGCCGGCTGAACCAGGGGACCTGGCCGGGCAGGACGCCGCGCAAGCGGCGTTCACCCGGCTCGCGTCCCGCTCCGGCACCTCGCACGCTGCCCTGCGGTCAGCCCGGCGCTCGCTGTCCGAGAGGCCAGCTCGCGGCAGGCTCCCCCTAGCCGCCGCGCTGGCCGTGGCAGCAGCCGGGCTGGGCAGCACTGCCGCGGCATTCGTCGGCGTGCTGCCCAGCTCGATTCAGCATTTCGCGCACGAGACGCTCGGGGCGCCGGCGCCTCCCTCTGATGCCTCCCCGCGTACGCGTACACTCACGATCACCAGCTCACCTGTGCCCAGCCGCACCGCGCACGGCGCGCCAGGACCGGCGAGAAGGCGATCGGCGACCTCCTCCGACCCGGTCAGCGACAAGACCCACCCCGGGCAATTGCACACTCACCTGTGGAAGAGAAGCAGTGCCGCGCCCGGATTCGTCAGCTGCCTGCCCGTGCAGGGCCAGGATCACGGCCAGGCGGTGGGAGGCACCCAGAACGCGGCCAGCCCGAGCCCGGCTCCGAACCAGGTGAGGCCCGCAGCGACGCAGGGCCCGGCCGGGTCCGGCCCGACCCAGAATGCGCCCTCGCCGGGTTCCGGTCTTTTCGGCTGGCCCGCGATGCCGTCCGCGACGGCCTGCCCGGCCGGCAGCATCCCGACGGAGGAGGCACATGCTCCAGGCCGGTGAGGTGGTCGCGTTCGCCGCCTCCGCCGACCTGCGCCAGGCGCGAGCCTTCTACGAGCAGGTGCTGGGCCTGCGTCTGACCGAGCAGAACGACTTCGCCTGCGTGTTCGACGCCAACGGCACGATGCTCCGCGTCACGGCGGTCGCCGAGGTGGCCCGGCCCGGTTACACGGTTCTGGGCTGGCGGGTCGTCGATATCGCGGCCACCGTGCACGGCCTCACCGAACGGGGCGTCGTGTTCCTGCGCTATGACGGCATGGACCAGGACGAGAACGGGGTCTGGACGACCCCGGGCGGCGACAAGATCGCCTGGTTCACCGATCCGGGCGGGAACGTCCTCTCGCTCACCCAGTTCGCGTTCTGACCGGGGGGATCGGTTCTATCTTCCGTCCTGGGAATGCTGCTCGTCGTGATCGAAGCGCTCGGGTACAGGATGCAGCGGCGGAACGTGGCGCCGAAATCGCCAGATCTGACCCCAAGCGCGGCGCCGTACAGTCACGATGGTGTCGGAGGCACAATCCGCCCAGCCAGGCAGCCTGCGGATCACAAGGCCGGGCGACCAAGCCGTGCGGGCACGCGCGACAACGATCCCTGCCGCCGGCAAACGGAGGCTCCAGCGGTCGGCCATACACGACGTGGAAGGATCAGCATGCGGCGTTCTGCGAAAAGACTTTCCCTCCCCGTGACCCTGCTTGCCGCCGGATTGCTCGCGGCGGGATGCGGGGGCACCATCAGCAGCTCGATCGGCACCTTGCCGAGCCGGACCGCGACCGCCGCGCCCAGGCCCAGCGTCACGGCGGCCCCCACCACCCAGCCGCCGGCCACCGGTTCCGCGGCGCCCGTCGCCTCCTCCGGCACCAGCCTGATCTGGCTCTGGGTCCTGCTGGGCGTCCTTGTCCTGGCCGGCCTGATCGCGTTGATCGCGCGCTCGGCTCGCCGCCGCTCGGCAGCCGCGGCGGGCTGGCGATCCGGGCTTGTCGATGCGTACGCGAAAGGCTCGGCCCTGCATGACGCGATGAGCGCCGCCGAAGCGCCCGGCGGGCTGGCCGCCGCCGATGCGGTCGCCCGATGGTCCGATATCCAGCGGCGCGCCGATGATCTGGCGCAGACGCTGTACGCCCTGCGCGAGGAGGTCCCGCAGCATTCCCCCGACGGCGCCAGGATCGCTGACACGCTCGCCTCGCTGCAGGCTGTCCGCTCGGCGATGGACGCCGAGCGGGCCCCTGGCGGCGCCAGCCTGGAGCAGGCCAACGTGGTCCGCGGACGCCTGGCCGCCTTCGAGTCCTCCCTTCGCGCACTCGCGGCTCCTGCCCGGTAATGGCCATGGCCCGCCGCCAGCAGTGAACGCCAGACGACGGCACCGGGCAGGTCAGGCACAGTAAAGGCGATGGCTCATCGCATCGCGAGCTGGCTCCGGGGATGATCGGCAACATGATCGCCGAAATCACCCGCGGAATCAGAGCTGATGACGTGAGTTCCCGGTTCGCGGGCGCGCACGTCACCCCTCATGGGTGGCACTGCCGGGTTGGGTGCCCAGCCACTGGGCGATCTCGAGGGCGACGCCGATTTCGAGGCCGTGGCCGGCCAGCGACAGCGGGAGCAGCCGCTCGGCGCGCTGGAGGCGGTTGAGGACCGTGTTGCGGTGGGTGTACAGGGCCCGGGCGGCGCGCGCGGCGCTGAACTGCTCGGCGATGTACACGCACTACGGGCTGCCCGGCGGCATCTACAACCAGCAGGGCTGACAGCAAGGAGGACCACGACGGAGCCGGGCGGCGCGGGACCGCCCGGCTTTGTCATGCCTGGGACGAGGCTCCGGCCGTCTGGCTCGATGCGACTCGGGGTGCCTGGGCGCTGTCGCTCACCCAGTTCGCCTAGCGTCGGGCGGGATACCCGGTTGACGGCGCGACGGGCCCGGGCCGATGCTGGCCGTTGTGACCGGGACGGCTGATCATGTGCTGCGCAACCGCGCCGTGTGGGACCGGTGGGCGTCCCGTTACGCCAGCGCCGGCCTGCGGAGCTGGTCCGCGGCCGAGCCGACTTGGGGTATCTGGGGGATCGCCGAGGCGCAGGCCGGGGTGCTTCCGCCCGGCCTGGACGGCGCCGACACCATCGAGCTTGGCTGCGGCACCGGCTACGTCTCGGCCTGGCTGGCACGCCGCGGCGCCCGTCCGGTTGGTTTGGACAACTCGCCCGGGCAGCTGACGACCGCCCGTGAACTGCAGGACCGGTTTGCACTGCGGTTCCCCCTCTTCCACGCCAACGCCGAGCGGGCGCCGTTCGCCGACGCCAGCTTCGACCTGGCCATCAGCGAGTACGGCGCCAGCATCTGGTGCGACCCGTACGCCTGGATCCCCGAGGCGGCACGGCTGCTGCGTCCCGGCGGCCAGCTGATCTTCCTAGTCAACTCGGTGCTGCTGATGCTCACGATCCCGGACGAGGACGGCGTGCCCGCCACCAGCCGGCTGCGGCGCCCGTATTTCGGCATGCACCGGTTCGAATGGCCCGACGACAACTCGGTCGAGTTCCACCTCGGCCACGGCGACATGATCAGGCTGCTGCGCCGCTGCGGCCTGGAGATCGAGGATCTCCTCGAACTGCGGCCCGGGCCCGGCGCCACCGCGTCGCACCCGCTGGCCACCGTCGAGTGGGCGCGGCAATGGCCGTGCGAGGAGGTCTGGAAGGCGCGCAAGGCCGGTCGGGCATAGTGGGCTGATGGAGATCAAGCAGCGCGAGATGACACCATCGGTCCACCCGGACGCCTACGTGGCGCCCACAGCTGTCCTGTCCGGCCAGGTCAGCGTGGGTGCGGGTAGCTGCGTGCTGCACGGCGCCGTCCTGACCGCGGACGGCGGGCCGGTGGAAGTCGGCGCCAACTGCGTGATCATGGAGCACGCCGTGCTGCGCGGCACCCCGCGCCACCGGCTGGTGGTCGGCGATCACGTGCTGGCCGGGCCGAACTCCTACCTGACCGGCTGCCAGGTGGACGACGAGGTGTTCATCGCCACCGGCGCCATGGTCTTCAACGGAGCGCGGATGGGCCGGGCCAGCAGCGTGGCGCTGGGCGGCGCGGTCCACATCGGCTGCGTAGTGCCGCCGGAGACCAGGATCCCGATCGGCTGGGTGGCCGTCGGCGATCCCGCCCGGCTGTACCCGCCGGGTGACGCGGCCCCGATCCGCGCGGGCCTGGAAGAGGCGGGCGGGTTCCTCCCCTTCGTGTTCGGCACCGACCCGGCAGCCGGCCGGGGCGAGCAGATGCGCGCCGCCATGAGCCGCTACACCGCGATGCTGGCCCGTGCGCACCGGGACGACGAGTGAGCGGGGCAGAGGCCGGGCCGCCGTGGCCGGCGGGCGCGGCCTGGATCGACGGGCGGTACCGCCCCATCGAGGACGCCAGGATCTCCGTGCTTGACCTGGGTGTGACCCGCTCGGACTGCACCTACGACGTGGTGCACGTCTGGGATGGCCGGTTCTACCGGCTCGACGCTCACCTGGACCGGTTCGCCGCCAGCATGGCCCGGCTGCGGCTCGATCCCGGCCACGACCGCGCCGCCATCGAGGACATCCTGCACGGCTGCGTCAGCCATACGGGGCTTCGGGCGGCGTACGTGTCCATGACCTGCACGCGGGGCCGGATGCCGCCGGGCAGCCGGGACCTGCGCGGAGCGCGGAGCATGTTCTACTGCTACGCCGTGCCGTTCATCTGGGTCAGCCGCCCCGAGCAGCAGGAGAAGGGCGCCAGGATGCGGATCAGCGAGGTCACCCGCATCCCGCCGCAGAGCGTCGACCCGACGGTCAAGAACTACCACTGGCTGGACCTCGACCTGGCGCTGCTCGACGCCTACGACCACGACGCCGACCTGGTGGTGCTGCGCGACCTGTCCGGCGCGATCACCGAGGGCCCGGGGTACAACGTGTTCGCCCACCTGGACGGGCGGTGGCTGACGCCGGGCCGCGGCACGCTGGCGGGTATCACCCGGCGCTCGGTGATCGAACTGGCCTGCGAGGCCGGGCATCGGGTGGACGAGGGCCTGCTGACCGCCGCAGACCTGCTCAGGTCGGACGAGGTGCTGGTCACCTCCACGGCGGGCGGGATCATGCCGGTCACCGTCATCGACGGCAAGCCCGTCGGACCGGGTACTCCCGGGCCGCTCACGACCGGGCTGCGGGACCGGTACTGGGCCAGCCACCAGGACCCGCGCTACTCCACCCCGGTCCGCTACTAAGCTGTCCCCTTAGATCATGGGGGTAGCCGGGGCTGGTACGGGTGTGCTGTACGGGGCTGGCGGGGCAGGGCAGACTCAGGCGGGCCGACGCGAGGGGTGGCGGTCCTTGCTAGCCGAACGGACGGGCTGCCTGCCCCCGCACCACGGCTCACGCGGGCATCGCGGTACACACGGGCATCACCGGACGGGCCGTCCGGCCCGGCGGGAACCGCAACGATGTCACATCGTGGCGCACCTGACCGCTACGATGTCACATCGTTGCGGTCAGGCCGCGCGGGACGCCGGTGCCGTTGTGACAGGAGCGTCGGCTGGGAATCGGCTAGGGCTCGAGCGGGCATGGCGTCCGGGTATGCGGCCGCTGGCCCCGCCTAACGGTCCATGATCGAGCGGGACACGTATTAGCTGCCCAGGTAGCGCAGGAACCAGTCACGGGCCGGGCCGCTCGAGGCCTCCAGGCCCACGGTGTAGGCGTCGAAGTGCCCGCCCGGCATGATGATGAGCTCCTTGGGCTGGTGCGCCGTGTCGAACGCCGCGATGGCGAGTTCGGACGGCACGAGGTGATCGCCCACCGCGACCAGCAGCAGCAGCGGCGTGGGGCTGATCCACGGCAGGTAGCCGCCCGGCTCGTACTCGGTGAACATTTCCACGCTGCGCAGCGTCACCTCGTTCCGCCAGGCCGGGGCCCGGGTTTCCCCGGTCGCGGAGAACCACTCCCACGAGTCCGGCGTGGGCAGCGCCGAGGGCGCCAGCGGGTCCTTGTCCACCACCGGCACCATGGCTGGCGCCTTGCCCTGGAAGCGGGCCAGGCGGTCGGCGTCGAAGAGCTCGCGGAATCCGGCGATGAAGTCGGACCGGACCAGCGCGCGCAGGTTGGCGTGGCCGCTGATCAGCGGCACCTGGCTTACCACGGCCTTGACCCGGCGGTCGATCGCGGCCACCACCAGGACGTGACCGCCGGAGTAGCTGCTGCCCCAGATCCCGATCCGGCCCGGGTCCACCTCAGGCAGCGTGTGCAGGTAGGTGATGGCATGCCGGTAGTCGCGCACCTGCGCCCACGGGTCGATCTCCTGGCGCGGTTCCCCGTCGCTGGCGCCGAAGCAGCGATTGTCGAAGACCAGGACGTTGAGCCCGGCCGCGGCGAACACCTCGGCGAAGCTGTCCAGGTACATCTCCTTGACCGCGGAGAAGCCGTGCGACATGACCACGGCGGGCCCGGGCGAGCCCGTCCCTTCCGCGGGGTAGAACCAGCCGCGCAGGGTGACGCCCTCTGCGTCGAACTCGATGTCTCGCCGTGCCATCCCGGTCACCTCCGGCCAACGTCGTCGTGGTGATCTCAGTCTCACGGGAACCGTCACCGCGGTCCAGGCCCGTCCCACACTGAGACGAGCTCAGCGCTACAGCTCGCGGGCGATGATCGTCCGCTGGACCTCGGAGGCGCGAACGCGGTCACCGGTCATCCCCGGCCGCCGGGCCGGCCGCGGGCGCGCCGGACGGCCGCCAACGGGCGTGCGCCGTCCCCGGCACCCCGGACCGGATCAGCTCGAGCCGCGGCCGCGGGCCGTCCGTGCGTCCGCCCTGCGGCCTGCGGCTGCCCGCGGCGAACGGCATCGGCCAGCTCGCACCCGGACCCGCGTACCCCTGCTCGGCGGCGGCGTGCAGGATCCATTGCGGGTCGTACAGGTGGGTGCGGCCGAGCGCGCACAGATCGGCCCGGCCCGCCAGGATCAGCGAGTTCACGTCGTCGTAGGAGGAGATCGCGCCGACCGCGATCACCGCCACGCCGTACTTGCGGCCGATCTCGTTGCGGATCCGGTCCGCGAAGGGCGTCTGGTAGCTGCGGCCGAAGGCCGGCTTCTCCTCGCTGACCACCTGCCCGGTGGACACGTCGATGCCGGCCACGCCGTGTTCGGCGAACGCCTGGGCGATCTCCACGGTGTCGTCGATGCCCAGGCCGCCCTCGCACCAGTCGGTGGCCGAGACCCGCACCGTCATCGGCCGGTCCTGCGGCCACACTGTGCGGATCGCGTCGAATACCTCGAGCGGGTAGCGGAGCCGGGCGGCCAGCGAACCGCCGTAGCGGTCGGTGCGCCTGTTGGTCAGCGGGGAAAGGAACGACGACAGTAGGTAGCCGTGCGCGCAGTGCAGCTCGAGTAGGTCGAACCCGGCCAGCGCCGCCGCCCGCGCGGACGCGACGAACTGACCCTTGATCTCGTCGAGCTCCGCGGCACCCAGCGAGCGCGGCACCTGGCCGCCCGCCTTATAGGCGAGCGGGGAGGGACCGCAGACCTCCCAGTTGCCCTCGGGCAGCGGGTCGTCCATCCCCTCCCACATCAGCCTGGTCGAGCCCTTGCGGCCGGAATGGCCGAGCTGGATGCCGATCTTCGCGCCACTGCGGTCGTGGACGAAGTCCACGATCCGGCGCCAGGACTCTTCCTGCTCCGCGCTGTACATCCCGGTGCATCCCGGCGTGATCCGCCCGGACGGGGAGACGCAGACCATCTCGGTCATCACCAGGCCGGCCCCGCCGAGCGCCTTGCTGCCCAGGTGCACCAGGTGGAAGTCGCCGGGCACCCCGTCACGCGCCGAGTACATGTCCATCGGCGAGACGATCACCCGGTTCGCCAGCTCCAGGGCGCCCAGCCGGAACGGCTGGAACATCGGCGGCCGCGCCTCGGCCGGCCCTTCACTTACACTCCCGGCGAACCAGCGGTCCATGTCCGCGACGAACTCCGGATCGCGCAGCCGCAGGTTGTCGTAGGTGACCCGGCGGCTGCGGGTCACGATGTTGAACGCGAACTGGTGCGGGTCCTGGTCGGTGTACTGGCCGATGTTCTCGAACCACTCCAGGCTGGCCTGCGCGGCCCGCTGGGTGGAGGCGACCACCGGGCGCCGCTCCGCCTCGTACGCGGCCAGCGCCGTGTCAATGCCGTCCTGCTCGTGCAGGCAGGCGGCCAGGGCCAGCGCGTCCTCCATGGCCAGCTTGGTGCCCGAGCCGATGGAGAAGTGCGCGGTGTGCGCCGCGTCGCCGAGCAGCACCACGTTCCGGTGCCGCCAGGCCTGGCACCGCACGGTGGTGAACGTGGTCCACCGCGAGTTGTTCGCGAACAGGCTGTGCTGGCCACCGCCGGGCTTGCCGAGCACGTCCGCGCACAGGCCGCGGATCATCTCGATCGACGCCTCGTCGCTCTGCCCCGGCGCCAGGCCGGACGCGGCGACGTCGCCGAACCCGGCCCGCCGCCACACGTCCTCGTGCATCTCCAGGATGAAGGTGCTGGCCCGCTCGCTGTACGGGTAGCCGTGCACCTGCATGATCCCGGCCGGGGTGTCCAGGATGTAGAACTTGAACGCGTCGAAGACCAGGTCCGTGCCGAGCCAGATGTACTTGCACTGGCGCTGCTCCAGATCGGGAGCGAACGAGCCGGCGAACCGGCTCCGCGTGGCCGAGTTCATCCCGTCGGACGCGACCACCAGGTCATAGCCCGCGGACAGCGCCTCGACGTCGGGTGCCTCGGTGCGGAACAGGATCCGCACTCCGAGCGCCGCGCAGCGAGCCTGCAGGATGGCCAGCAGCCGCTTGCGGCTCATCGCGGCGAAACCATGGCCGCCCGAGGTGAACGTGGTTCCGCGAAAGTGCACGTCGATGTCGTCCCAGCGGGCGAATTCGCGCCGCATGGCCGCGAAGATTTCCCGGTCGGCGTGCTCGATGCCGCCGAGGGTCTCGTCCGAGAACACCACGCCGAAGCCGAACGTGTCGTTGGCGGCGTTGCGCTCCCAGACGGTGATCTCGTGCCGGGCATCCAGCTGCTTGGCCAGGGCTGCGAAGTACAGGCCGCCCGGACCGCCACCCAGGACCGCGATGCGCATGGTCCTGATCGTATGCTGGAATCTCTACGATCGTCAATAAGTCGCGATACCGCTAAGCTGCGGTCATGATCTCAGAGCGCATCAACCCCGCCGAGCTCGCCCGGCCCTCGGGTTTTTCCCACGCGGTGGCCGCCTCCGGCCGGATGGTGTTCCTGGCCGGCCAGACCGGCGTGGACCGGGACGGGAACGTCGCCGAAGGCGGCGTGGTGCCGCAGTTCGAGCGGGCCCTGACCAGCCTGCTGACCGCGCTGGGCGCGGCGGGCGGGCTGCCTTCCAACCTCGTCAGCCTGACCGTCTACCTGACCGACATGGCCGGCTACCAGGCGCACGGCAAGGAAATCGGCGCCGCCTGGCGCCGGCTGGCCGGAACGGAGTACCCGGCCATGGCCGCCGTCGGCGTGACCCGGCTGTGGCTGCCCGAGCTGCTGGTCGAGATCCAGGGCATCGCCGTGGTTACCGGCTGACGGATTTCACGTAGGCCCGGGCCGGCTCCTCGAGCAGGGCCTGCAGGGCGAAGAACAGGTCGGCGGCCCTGATGCCGATCCAGCCCTCGGGCAGCAGTTCGGCGGGTAGCCCGGGGTCCAGGTAGGGGAGCCGCCGCCAGTCGGTGAGCACCCGCACGTAGCCGGCGAAGGCTTCCTGCTCGCCTGGAGGACCAGAACCCGGAGCCCCGAGGGCCCGCAGCGCCAGCTCGTGCGCCTGGATGAAGGACTCGTAGTGCCGCTCAAGCTCGTCCAGGTCCCACCACTGGCGGATCTTCGCGGCCGGGTCGCCGAAGGCCAGGTGGTCGGCGCGGAACAGGTCGGCGTACGCGTCGAGCTCGAGCCGCCGCAGCGTTTCGGCCGTGGTGTCCCGCGGGTGGGCGGGCACGATCCACACGCCGGGCGCGACCATGCCGAACCCCAGCCTGGTCAGCTCGGACCGCAGCACGTGCCGCCGGTGGCGTTCGGACTCGGGGACCGAGAAGACCGCGAGCACCCAGCCGTCGGCGGGCGTGGCCCTGCGCCGCCGGAAGATCCGCGCGTCACCCTCGCGCAGGATGGCCAGCGCCCCGGCGGACAGCTGGTAGCCGGCCGAGCCGCCGTTCCGCAGCGACTGCAGGATGCCGCGCCGCTTCAGCCGTGATATAGCCGAACGGACGGCCGGCTCGTCTATCCCCAGATCAGCGAGCAGCCGTATCAGGGTCGCGACAGAGAGCCAGCCGCCGTCGTGCCGGGCGTACAGCCCGTAGACCGTGATGATCAGGTGCCGCAGCCGGGCCGACCGCGCGGTGGCATCCGCGCCGGGTTCGTTCGGTTCCGTTGCGGCCGTCACCCGGTCACGATACCAACCTCACTCCTTGACCTCTCGTAGCCGGCCGGTCTCGACCTCGTAGACGAAGCCGCGGATGGAGTCCTTGTCCGGGACGAAAGGGCTGGCCTTGATCCGGGCGATGGACTGGCGCACGTCGGCGTCCAGGTCACCGAAGGCTTCCAGCGCGAACGAGGGCCGGATGCCGGTGTCGGCCTCGATCTGGGCCTTGACCTCGTCGTCGTGGAAGGTGAGCATGCCGCAGTCGGTGTGGTGGATGAGGACGATCTCGGTCGTGCCGAGCAGCCGCTGGGAGATCGTGAGGGACCTGATCACGTCGTCGGTCACCACCCCGCCGGCGTTGCGGATCACGTGCGAGTCGCCCTCGGAGAGCCCGAGCACGCCATAGGGGTTGAGCCTGGCGTCCATGCACGCCACGACCGCGGTGTGCTTGGCGGGCAGCAACGGCAGGTCGCCCTTGTCGAAGCTGGCGGCGTACCGTTCGGCGTTGGCGACGTAGGCGTCGGTGCTACTCACGGTTCCTCCCCGGAGAAATGGTCGGGTATCGGCGGGATCGTATCCACTCACACGCTAGCCTAATCCTGATCTAACAGACCAGAAATACCGGGTTGAACAGGCGGGATCAGCTCTTGTCCAGCCGGGGGAACGCGACCTCCTGCAGCAGCAACCGGATGGCGGCGGCGACCGGGATCGCCACCAGCACCCCGACGATGCCGAGCAGCACCCCGCCGATCAGCACCGCGACCAGGCTGGCCAGGGCGGGCAGTTCCACCGTGCGGCCCTGAATTCGCGGCACGATCAGGTAGTCCTCGGCGAGCCGGTAGAAGACGTAAAAGCCCAAGGTGCCCAGCGCGACCGGCAGCGACACGGTCAGCGCGACCAGGCTCACCACGATCCCGCCCACGGTCGAGCCGATCACGGGGATCAGGTCGAGGAAGGCCACGAACGTGCCCAGCAGCAGCGGGTAGGGCACACCCCACGCCAGCAGCCACAGGTAGGTGCCCAGTCCGGCGATCACCGCGGTGATGAAGCTGCCCAGCATATAGCCGCCCACCTTGGCGAAGATCTCGTCGCCGATGAGGATGGCCCGCGGCCGCCGGGAATGCGGGATCAGCCGGTAGGTGGTCAGCTTGATCTGCGGCAGGCCGGCTAGGAAGTAGATGCTGAGCACGGCGATGGCGAGGATCTCGGACACGGTCCCGATCACTAGGGCCCCGGCCCCGATGACCCCGCCCACCAGGCTGCCGCTGCCGCTGGTGAGCAGCTTGGTCAGCCGGTCCTGGACGTGGTACTTGACGTTGAACTTGCCCAGCTGCGAGTTGCGGTCCTGCAGATCGTGCAGGTAGTGCGGGACCTGGTGGGCGAGCGCGGTGGCCTCGCTGGCCATCGGCGGGATGGCCGCGGCCAGGAAGCCTGCCACGATGCCGACGCCGCCGACGATGACGACCACGACGGCCGCCCACCGGGGCACGCCGTGGCGGACCAGCCAGCCCACGATCGGATCGAGACCGGCCGCGATGAAGAACGCCAGGCCGATGAGGATGAGCACGGACCGGGCGTGGATGAACAGCTGGATCAGGCCGTAGGCGACCGCGACCCCGAAGGCGGCGTGCAGCCCGATCATGAACGGAGAACGCCGGTTGACCGGACGTCCGAGCTCGCCCAGGCCGCCGGTCTTCTCCGCGACCTCGGCCGCCTCCTCTAGCGCTTCCTGGATCGGTTCATCTCCGGCGCCGCGGTCTGCCCTGGCTTCTTCGTCCTGGGTGCGGACTTTCTCCTGCGTCCGGATCTCAGCCGACTCCGGAGCCTGACGGGACTTGTTCACCGGGCCCGACTACCCTCGGCCGGGCCCTTTAAGCCCGGCGGTGCGGATTGCCTCAGGGCCCGCTCGGCGTGACCAGCCCGGTCTCATAGGCGATGACGACGAGCTGGGTCCGGTCGCGCGCTTGCAGCTTTGTCAGCAGCCGGCCCACGTGCGTTTTCGCGGTGGCAGGGCTGAGGTAGAGCCGCTCGGCGATTTCCGCGTTGGACCAGCCCCGGGCGACCAGCGTGAGCACCTCGCGTTCGCGGGCGGTCAGGATGTCCAGCGTGGCGGGCGGCGGCCGGTCGCTGTCCGGGCGGCGGACGAACTCGCTGATGAGCTGGCGGGTCACGCTCGGGGCGAGCAGCGCGTTGCCGGCCGCCACGACCCGGATCCCGGCCAGCAGGTCGTTGGGCGGGGTGTCCTTGAGCAGGAACCCGCTAGCGCCGGCCCGCAGCGCGGCGTAGACGTACTCGTCCAGGTCGAAGGTGGTCAGGATGAGTACCCTGACGTCCTCGGTCTCCTCGGCCCCGCAGATCACCCGGGTCGCCTCCAGCCCGTCCAGATGCGGCATCCGGATGTCCATCAGGATGACGTCGGGTCGTTCCTTTCTAGCCAGCGCGACCGCCTCGGTACCGTCGCCGGCCTCGCCGACGACCTCGAGGTCCGGCGCGGAATCGACGAGCACCCGGAAGCCGCCGTCTGGCCGTGGCCCGGCGCTGAACTCCCCGCCGAACACCGCCACCCGCTCGCGCATGCCGATGATCCCGTGCCCGGAGTCGGCCCGCGGAGCCGGGACCTTCGCCGACGGCGCGCCCGTGCCCTGGTCGGTGACCTCTACGGTCACCGAGGCCGGGCGGTAGCTGATCGTGACGTTGGCGGCGGAGGCGGCGCCGTGCTTGATCACGTTGGTAAGGGCCTCCTGGATGATCCGGTACGCGGACAAGTCGATGCCCGGAGGGACGTCCCCCCGCTGGCCGTCGACGTTGATCCAGACCTTGAGCCCGGCGTCCTTGACCTGGCGGGCGAGCGAGGCGAGGTCGGCCAGCCCCGGTGCCGGGGTGAGGCTGCCGCGCGATTCACCGTCCTGGCGCAGCACGCCGAGCAGACGGCGCATCTCGGTGAGCGCGGCACGGCTGGTCGCCTCGATGGCGGCCAGCGCCTGCCGGGCTTCGCCTGGCTGGGTGTCGATCACGTGGTTGCCCACCGCCGACTGCACCGCGATGACGCTCATCGAGTGCGCGATGACGTCGTGCAGTTCGCGGGCGATGCGCAGGCGCTCCTCGGTCACGGCCCGGCGGGCCTCTTCCTCACGCTCGCGCTCGAGTCGTTCGTTCCTGGCCTGGAGCTCCGCCCATCGCGCCCGTCGGTGACGAAGGTTCCGGCCTGCCAGCCAGGCCACCGCGACACCGAGCTCGCTCTCGATATAGGTGGCGAGGATCGCTACTCCGTCCGGCTGCAGGTCGACGGCCACCCCGATCACGACGGCCGACGCGAACAGGGTCGCGACGGCCACCCGCTCCCGGCTGTGCAGGGCGATATCGAAGGTGAGCACGAAGATGGCGAGCCCGGGGTAGGCCACGTAGCGCCCGGTGGCGTACACCACCACCGCGGCCAGGCAGACGGCGACCGAGGCGCCAGGGAACCGGCGATGGGTGAGGATGGGCGCGCAGATGAGGATGGCCAGCAGCCAGGTCAGGACCGTCGTCGGGTGCTGTCCGGCTAGCAGGTGCCTGGTCCCGATGAACTGCCCGGCCATCAGCGCGAACACCACGAACGCGGCGATGCCGTCGATCAGCAGCGGGTCCATGTGGCCCAGCGCCCGCCTCATCGATCGCCACGTCGGCATGTCGTCACCGTAGCCAAGATCACCTGCGAGACGCGTCCGCCTGCAGGGTGACCCGCCGGTTACCCGTGCAGGCGTACGCCTTCAGGCCGCACGATACGCCCGCCTGGGCGGGCAAGGCGAGTGCGGAAACTGCCTTGCGGGCCGGCGATTTCGCGGCCCTGGGTCGCCACAGTGGAACACGACGCACCCCCCACGAGGAGCCGCCTTATGTCCACCATCAGCCTCTCCCGCCTGACCAAGCGCTACGGCCCGGTCCTCGCCGTTGACGACCTGTCCTTCGAGGCCGGGCCGGGCCGGGTGACCGGGTTCCTTGGGCCTAACGGGTCGGGCAAGACCAGCACCTTGCGTATCCTGCTCGGTCTGGCCAAACCCACCGCGGGCACGGCGACGATCGACGGCCTGCCGTACCACCGGCTGCCTGACCCGGTGCGGCGGGTGGGAGCCGCGCTGGACAGCAGCACCTTCCACCCGGGCCGCAGTGCCGCCCAGCATTTGCGGGTCATCACCACCGCGACCGGCCTGCCCCGCCGACGGGTGGACGAGGTGCTCGCCCTGACCGGGCTGTCCGACGTCGCGGGCCGCGCCGTCGGCCGGTTCTCGCTCGGCATGCGGCAGCGGCTCAGCCTGGCCGCGGCGATGCTCGGCGACCCGGGCGTGCTGATCTTCGACGAGCCGCTCAACGGGCTCGACCCGGACGGTATCCGCTGGCTGCGCGGCCTGCTGCGCTCGCTGGCGGGGGAGGGCCGGACCGTGTTCCTCTCCAGCCACCTGCTCACCGAGGTGGCGCAGACGGTCGACGACGTGATCGTGCTGTCCCGCGGCCGCCTGGTGACCCAGACCACGCTGGCTGACCTCGTGGCCCGCACCTCCGTGGTCCGCGTCCGGACCCCGGAAGCGGCCCGGCTGCTCGACGTGCTCGCCGCGGCTGGCCTGCGGGTCCGCCTGGTCGATACCTCGACCGTGGAGGCCAGGTCGGCCACCGCGGACGCGGTCGGCGTGGCCGCCGCGACGGCCGGCGTGACCATCCTCGAGCTCTCCCGGCACGACGAGGACCTGGAGAGCCTGTTCTTCGAACTCGTCGGGCAGAACCACCAGAACCAGGAGGTAGCGGCATGAGCGGCACTGTCTTTCAGAACACGGGCCCATTGAACACGGGGCTGCTGAACACGGGCAGGCTAGCCCGCGCCGAAGTCAGGAAGCTCTTCACCACAAAGGCGGTGCCGGTCACCCTGGCGATCGCGATCGTGCTGGCGGTCGGCAGCGTGATCATCGACGCGCTGGTGGCCGGGCGCCAAGGCGCCGCCCCGCTGGGCACCGACGCGAGCACCAACCAGATGCTCAAGTTCGGCGCGATTCCCTGCGTGGTCATGCTCATCCTGGGCATCCTCGCCGCGGGCAGCGAGTTCCGGCACCGGACCATTGTCCCGGTCCTGCTCGCCACCCCGCACCGCGCCCGCTTCTTCGCGGTCAAGGTAGCCGTGATCGCCGCCCTGGGCGCGGCGTTCAGCGCCGTGGTCTTCGGCCTCGGCCTGGAAACCATCGTGCTGACCCTGTCGGCGCACGGGATCCATCATCTGCCCGGCGGCGTCGGCCGCCTCTACACGGGCGCCGTGATCTCGTCCGCTTGTTTCGGCATGATCGGCGTCGCGCTCGGGACGCTGACCAGGAACACGATCGGCGCGATCGTCGCCGCGATCGTCTGGACGCTGTTCGTCGAGCAGGTCATCCTGGCCGCCATCGTGCCTGGCGTCGAGAAGTGGCTGCCGACCGCGGCCGCCATCGGGCTCACCAACGCGCCCGGGCCCGGCACCCCGTCCCCGGTGGTCGCCGGGCTGGTGCTGGCCGGCTACGCCGTAGCGCTGCTCGCCGCGGCGAGCAGCACCACCATGCGGCGCGACGTGACCTGACGCCAGGGTCGTGACCTTGAGCCGGGAGCCACAGCTCCCGGCTCAGGCCTGGGCGGCCTGGCTCACGGAGATCGCCATCTCGGCCGGGTGCGCCAGCGTCTGGTACACCACGCAGTACCGTTCGGTGAGCTTGATCAGCGTCTGAACCTGCTCGGCGCTGGCGTCGGTGTCCAGGTCGAAGGTCAGCCGGATGGACCGGAACCCGACCGGCGCGTCCTTGCTGACCGCCAGGGTGCCGCGGAAGTCCAGGTCGCCTTCTGCCGAGACGGTACCGCCGGCCACGTCGATTCCCAGCGATGTGGCCACCGCCCGCAGCGTGACCCCGGCGCACGCCACCAGCGCCTGCAGCAGCATGTCGCCCGAGCACAGCAGCGTGCCGTCCCCGCCGGTCGCCGGGTGCAGCCCCGCGACGGCCAGCGCCCGCCCGGTCTCCACCGAGCAGGAGACAGCCTCGTCCAGCCGGCCGCGGGCCCGCAGCGTGACGACCGCCTTCTCCGGGTCCTCCCGGTAGGCGTCCTTGAGCGGCTGCTGCAGGGCGCGCAACTTCGCGCTGTCCATGTTGGCTCCTATCTATAACCCGGCGGTCCTTTCACCATAAGGGTGACCAGCGGCGCTGCGAGGCGGCGTAGTCGTCCAGCCGCCACGCCATCGCCGACCGCGGCCTGATGGCCCAGACCACGTCGAAGTCAGGGTCGTGGTCCGGCAGGTACTGCCGGTCTTCCGGCCTGGTGTATTTCGCTGCGAGCGCCGCGACCACGGCGGGAACCGCGTCCGGCACCCCGAGGTCCTCGGCCACCCCGCGCACGATCAGGACGTCCTCGCCGCTTTCCAGGTGGACGACGACCCGCGGGTCGGCCGCGAGGTTGCGTGCCTTCACAGTGCTCCGCTCGCTGTACAGGTAGAGCGTCTCGCCGGTCACCACGCCCCAGACCGGCGCCGCGTGCGGGGCTGCGGAGGCGGTCGTGCTGCCCAGCCAGTAGGTACGCGCCACCGCGAGGCGCTCGGCGACCTCGGTCCAGGTCATGCTGCCCTCTGTCATGATCCGATGATCGCACTGCCCTGGCCAGATGGCCCGGTCAGATGAGCCCGGCCAGCCGGTACAGCACGAGTGATCCCGCCACGGCCACGTTCAGGCTGGCTCCCGAACCCACCATCGGGATCTCCACCGTGACGTCTAGCAGCTCAACCGCCTCTGGCGGGATGCCCGTCTGCTCGTGCCCGAGCACAGCAATGGTCCGTTGCCGGGCCGCGGGCAGGTCAGCCAGCCGGACCGCCTCCTCGGCGAGCTCGACGCCGACGATCCGGGCCCCGGCCGCTCGCTGCCGCCGCAGCCAGCCACAGGCGTCCCGGCCGGTCCAGTGCACGCAGGCCGGACGGCGCAGGGTGTTGCCGCGGGCCAGCGCCTCGGGCACCCAGGGCAGCCGGGGCACGGCCAGGCACGCGCCGACCGCGTCGCAGGTGCGCAGCAGTGTGCCGAGGTTGGCGCCGTGCAGCGGCCACAGCGGGGCGGCGATGAGATGATCCAGCACTGGTGGTGGCGGGGCCGTCGCTGCCGGGCTATTTCCTGACGGGCCTTGACCCGGATCCGCTGGCCGTTCACCGGCCCATCGGGGTATCACTTTCCATGGATGCGGTGCTTCGCGGCGCACCGGGGCCATCGCCGGTAACAGCAACTCGACCACAGTGTAATCATCTCGATGCCACCGCGGCGGCATGCGGTCCGTCCGATGGGCATGAAGAACGAACTTCGGGCCGCCGCCGGGGCGGCCGTGGTGGCGCTGCTAGTGGCGGGGTGCGGGTCGAACCCGGTCCCGCCCCCGGTCATGGCGCACGGCGTGGCGGCCAGGGAACCCCTCGCAGACCCGCGTCCCTACGGGACGGCGGACACGGCGCTAGGCCTCGACCTGCTCGGCGCGTATTGCCGGTCCGACCCGGGGGCCAACGTGGTCCTGTCGCCGTCGAGCCTGGCCAGCGGGCTCGGCATGGCCTACCTCGGCGCTCGCGGCGGCACCGCGCGAGCCATGGCCGGCGTGCTGCACCTGCCGGCCGCGGGCGGCCAGGGGCTGGAGGCGGGCCTGCAGGCCCGGTCGGCCGCGCTGCGCGGTTTGGGTAGTCCGGGCGTGACCCTGGACGCCAGTGATCAGGTCTGGGCCGACCCCACTCTCCGGACGGAACGTACCTATCTGAACGCCGTCGCCACCGGCTACGGCGCCGACCTGGCGAAGGCGCCGCTACTGACGAATCCCGAGCTGGCCAGGCAGGAGATCAACCAGGCGATCGCGACCTGGACCAGGGGCCGAATCCCGCAGTTGCTGCGCCCGGGCTCGCTGGACGATCACATCGGCTGGGTGCTGACCGACGCGCTCTACCTGCACGCCGCATGGGCTGCGCCGTTCGATCCCGACGAGACCAGCCCTGGCCCGTTCACCACCGCCGCGGGGCGCCATGTCACGGCGCAGTTCATGATCAACGGCTCGTACCGTGCGGTCAGCGCGGACGGCTGGACCGCGGTCTGGCTCCCGTACCGTGGCGGCAAGCTGGGGATGGAAGCTCTGCTGCCGCCCCCGGGTTCGGCCGGCTGTGCGCTACCCGCCGCCGCGGCCCTGGGCGCGATGACCTCCCGGCTGGCGCCCGGTCAGACCGGTGCCCTGATCAGGAGCGTCTCCTTCCCGAAGGTGAACATCGCGACCCAGGTCAGCATGAAGCCGGTCCTGACCCGGCTCGGCATGGGCGTCGCGTTCACCCCGGCGGCCGACTTCGCCGGGCTGTCCCCGCAGGCTTGCTGCATCGGCCTGGTGGAGCACGCGGCCACCCTGGACGTGGGGGAGAAGGGCACGGTGGCCAGCGCGGCGACCGCCGTCGGCGCGCAGGCGAGCGCCGCGCGGGTGATGCCGCCCCAGGTCAGGTTCGATCGCCCCTACCTGATGGTGGTGACCGACCGCGCGACCGGCGAGCCCCTGTTCATGGCCCGGGTGGCCGACCCCTCAGCACGCTGAAATCTGGCGGCGAGGCCACCGTCTCATTACCTTTCCGCAGGAAAAGAGGATCCAGGCGGGTCGCTAACGGGAGGTAACAAAACAAAAGCCTAAAAGCTACTAGCCTCAAACGCAGGAATTAGGTAATACTCGCCACCATCGTCGGCATGGGGTGGGCCGCGCTAAGCGGGCTGCCGAGGGGGTGGTTGGCGCGCCATGGATGTCTGCGGCAATTGCGGACGGACGCGTAAGCAGGGAACGGCGTTTTGCACGGGCTGCGGCTGTCGTTTCGCCGAGGACAACTCGCAGTCGGCCAGATCCGATAACCCTTTCGGTCCTCCCGGACCTTCCCGGCCCGCTGATTCCCCCGCGCCCTCCGCATCGCAGGCACCCGCGGGATACTACGCGCCTACCGCGACTTTCCTGGCCGGGGAATCCCAGGGGCCCGGGGAATCCCAGGGGCTCGCGGGGTCCCAGGGGCTCGCGGGGTCCCAGGGGCCGCCGGACCCTCGCGGACCCGCCGGGCCCCGGTCGCCCGGGGGAGGTTACGGACCCCCTCCACCTGGGCGCCCCTTCGTTCCCGCTGGACCTGGACCATCCCATCGCTCCAGGCGCTCCAGCGCCGGGTTCACCGGGTTGACGTTCAGGCCCGCCGTCCTCGCGACGGTGGTGGTCCTCATCGCCGCGGCCGCGGCGGCCAGTGGCGCCGTGCTCTACCTGCGGCATCATCCGTCGCATGCCGAAGCGGCACCGAACCCGGCCCAGTCGAGCCAGACGACCCCGCCCGCGCAGGGTGCCTCCGCGGCCGGCCAGGATACCTCCGCCGCTGGGCCGGGCGGTACCGCGCCGGCGCAGAGCCCGTCGGATACCTCTCCGGATTCCTCCGGGGCGGGCGCGGTAACGGTGGGGGCGGGCGCGTCCCAGGACTCGGACGCCTCATCGGTCGCGGACTTCCTGGGCCAGTACTTCGCCGCCATAAACGCCCGCGATTATCAGTCGTACTTTTCCTTGCTCAGCCCGCAGGTTCAGCAGGGGATGACGCAGGCGCAGTTCAAGAACGGGTACCGGTCCACGGCCGACTCGAACGAGACGCTCGTCGGCATTTCCACCGCGTCGGACGGAGACATGGCCGCAGAGGTGACATTCACCAGTCACCAGAACCCGGCGGACAGCCCTGACCATAGTGAATCATGCACAGACTGGGACATAACGCTATTCCTCGCCCAGGGCGGGTCAGGATATGTCATCGACCCGGCACCAGCCGGCTATCACGCTTCCCACCAAGGGTGCTCGTGACCTGAAACGCCATCGCGGCGGTCCATGAACCTACAAACCTGCTGGAGAAAGAGTGTCCCAGCTGCAATGCGCCGAATGCAGTTCCGCCCTGACGCCGGAAGACATATTCTGCGGGGCCTGCGGCACGGCCGCCAGCGCCGCGAACCGCGGCGGCGTGACAGGGGCTGAGCGTGTTCAGGTCAGTACGATGGCGCCAGGCACGGCCTGGGCGGGCCCCCCGGCCCAGGCGCCTCCCGCTCCGGCCGCTGCACGCGGGGGAGCAGGCAGTACCACGTGGTGGCAGTCCAGGCCGGAGCCGGCCGAGGTCGTCTCGCAGGATCAGTTCTTCGGCCACGCAGCCGCCGAGCCGGACGGTCCGCTGAGCAACTCCACCCGCTACCTGTGCGCCGCGGCATACCTCAACCCGGAGTATGCGAACTCCGTGACCAGCGAGCTACTGGCGTCGCACCGTGCCGTCGCCCCGTCCCTCGGCATCGACCTCATCCCGATCGTCCGGCACTGCCTCAGCGCCAGGAAGGCGCAGCTACTGCGGGACGTGCTGCTTACCGTCCTGCTGATCGCCGGCTTGTTCCTGGCGACCGCGCCGATCATCGCGATCCTGGTCATCTCGTTCTGCCTTAGCTTCCTGCCGGGAGTCCAGTGGGAGCGCCGGTCGCTCGGCATCAAGGTCCTGGCCGGTCTCGGCGCCGCCGTGGTGATCGGCGCGATAGCCGTGTTCTACCTGGTGGGCACGTACTTTAATGCGGCGAACGGCGGTGCGGCACCGAGCTTCGGCCCGCTGGCGACCGGCTTCACCACCCTCATGGTCGTGCTGGTCTTCCTGGTTCTTATCGGCACGGTCCTGGTCGGGTACTCGTACTCGATGTACCGGACCTTCAGCGACAGGCTCAGGCCGGGCGCGCTGGCCGGCCAGTTCGACCCCGCCCCGGCCGAGTTCGAGGAGAGGATCGCCCAGGTAGCGGCGGCCCAACGGGGAAACATGACCATCTACGGCGGCGATAATCCCTTCATCGGGACCGGGCCCCGCCTGCTGAATGAAGACTGGTCCATCGCCATTGAACTCGATCGCGCGCCCGGCCCGGGCCGGAGCGGCAGCAGGCCCGCGCATAGGTCCGGCAGCTACGTTCCCATCGACCCGGTCGAGTTGCACCACGTCATCAGGACACGGCTGCTGAAGGTCAAGGACGACGGGCTGCCGGCGAACGAGCGCATCACGGCGCTCAGCATGCACGATCATGTCGTCGGCGACGGGAACTGCCGGTGGGACAGCCCGGTCATCGACCAGGCGCGGACCACGCCATACTCGCAGGCTAGCCCGGAGGCGATCGACGCCCTGATCCGTCATCCGGCGGCTGGGCTGCGCTACTACCTGCGGGTCTGCGTGAGCGACGAAGGCCAGCCGGTCTGGACCCGCCGCCGCGAGGTCATCGGCAGCACCGATCAGGAGATTGCCGTATCGGCCTTCGTCTACGTCGCGGTCGAAGGACGCATGTTCTACCTGCAATTCGTCCCGACCATCTTGCCGCCGATCTACCAGGCATACCATCTCATCGACCGGCTGCCGAAGGTGAGCTCCAGTGAGTTCATGGTCAAGGTCGTCCTGCATGCGGCGCGCACCTCATTCCGAGACCTGGTACGGGCACCGTTCGGGGCTATCGGCTCGGTCGCGAGAGGGATCTCGGAGCGGAGGGCCTATCGCTCGGAGATCAAGTCCGCCAGCGACTATGTCTTCGCCGATATGGGCGCGCGGATCAGCGTCCGTGAATCCGGAGGGTCGGCCGCGGGGCGCAACTTCATCCAGGTGCTGGATACGGTCAAGTACACCAGGATTGTCCAGCGCCTGGTCCTCGATACGGTCCTCGACTTCCTGACCGAAAAAGGCGTCGACACCAGCGCTTACCAGGAGAGCGCGAGCGCCATCATCACCAACAGCTACACGATCCACGGCAACGTGGGTGCCATGGCGACAGGAAGCCATGGCCGGGCGGAAGGCCGCGTTCAGGGACCGTCGGCCGGCCCGGGAGGAGCGAAACCATAAGCCTGCGCGAGGCGGGGCGATGGACCCGGCGGCGGGACGAGAGGGGACATCAATGGATCAGCGGGACAGATACGCGGACGCCGAAAGCGGACCGGCGGTCAGCAACGAATTTCATATCGGCGGCAACGTCGGAGCGATCGCCACCGGACAATACGGTCAGGCCACGGGAAACGTCTACGGTTCCGCGAACGGCGACCCTCTGGAGATGATCGACCGGCTGCTGCGCAAACTCCAGGCCGACGCGAGCCAGCTCGGGGATGAACAGGCCGCCGACGTTCTCGACGACGCGCAGCGGCTGCACACAGAGGTTCACAACCGCAGGCCCAGCGCTGAGAGTATCCGCCTCATGCTGGCCCGCCTCGCCAAGGCGACCAGTTCGACCGCGTCGCTGCTCGCGACCGTCGAGCAGATCAAGGACCTGATCTCGGCGATCCTGCACTGATCAGGCGGCCCGGTGATAGCGTGCGGGATCGGCAACGTTACCCGCAGGAAGTCCGGTGGCATGGTCAGGCACCAGGTAGCTGGCGCTCTGATCGGCGGCGTTCTCTCGCTGGCCTTGGCCTGCTCGGGGTGCGGCCCCACCTCCGGCGGCCCTCCGGCCGCCGGTCCGCCAGGCACCTCGGCGAGCACCGCCTCCGCGCGCCCCGTGACTACCGAGGCCTCACGGCCGCCGCGGACGCGCCAGCCGCTCTCCTGCGCGGCCCAGGTCTTCGCCCGGATGACGGCGGCCCAGCGGGTGGGCCAGCTGTTCATGGCCGGCATCGCCGCCAGCCCCCGCTCCGAGGTCGCCCGCGCCGTCGCGGCCTATCACTTCGGCTCCCTGCTGTTCGGTACCACGAGCACGGACAGCCTCGCCGAAATCCGGGCGGTAACCGCCGCCGATCAGTCGCTGGCGTCGGCGGCGGCCACCGCGCGGGTCCGGTTCTTCATCTCCGCCGACCAGGAAGGCGGCGAGGTCCAGCGGCTGCGAGGGCCTGGCTTCGCGGCGATCCCGTCGGCCGTGGCGCAGGGGGAGCTGGCCTCCGGCGCGCTGCAGCGGGAGGCCGCCGCGTGGGGACGCGAGCTGAAGCTGGCCGGCGTGAACCTCGACCTGGCCCCGGTAATGGACGTGGTCCCGCCAGGGACCGCCCCGCGGAACCAGCCGATAGGCGCGCTCATGCGCGAGTTCGGCAGTGACCCGCAAACCGTGGCGGCACACGGCGTGGCGTTCATCCGCGGGATGCGGCAGGCCGGAGTCGCCACCAGCGCGAAGCATTTCCCCGGGCTGGGCCGGGTGACGGGCAACACCGACCTCACCGCCGGGGTGGTCGACCCGGTGACCGCCCCTGGTGATCCCTACCTCGGGTCCTTCCAGGCCGCCATCGACGCGGGCGTGCCGTTTGTCATGGTCGCCCTGGCCAGCTACCCGCGGATCGACCCCCGTCATCTCGCGGTGTTCTCCTCCCGCACGATGCGGACGCTGCTGCGCGAACGGATGCACTTCGGCGGCGTGATCATCTCCGACGACATGGGCGCGGCCGCCGCGGTGGCGAGCCTGTCCCCGGCCGCCCGCGCCGTCGGCTTCCTCGCCGCCGGCGGCGACATGATCCTCTCGGAGAGCCTGCCCGCGGCCGCCGCCATGGACACCGCGGTGCTCGCCAAGATGAAGCGCGATCCCAGGTTCCGGTCCGTGGTTGACGCCGCGGTGATGCGGATCCTGGTCGCCAAGCAGGCCTACGTCCTGCTGCCCTGTGCGCGGCGGCCCTAGTGCCCGAAATGCCCCTTTAGCTCCAGTTTCCCGCCCCAGGCGGGGCGGTAGCCGCGGCGGCGGTACGCGGCGGCGGTACGGGGCAGCGGTGCGGGGCGGCGGTTCTGGGTCAAAGTGCCGGTGGTCCGGTTCTAGCCGGACCAACGGCACATCGACCCAGCGGTTAACCACATCAGCGCGCCAGAAATCCCGAAGCGACGGGTTATTTTAAGACGCGCGCTAACCGCTCGCGAGTCACCCAGCGCGCCTCAGGCTCTGCAGCCCCGGGATCAGGCGGACCAGGAATGCAGGAAGGCCGCGTCCTTCGCTGCGACGTCGGTCCGGAACATCGGGTGCAGGTCCATCGACGGCGAGTACTTGCTGGCCGGGACCTCGCGGCCCAGTGCCTCGGCCATGGCCCGGACGTGGTGCGGGCCCGCGCCGCAGCAGATGCCCACGTAGTCCACGCCGAGCTCGCGGACCTGCGATGCGAACTGCGCCATCTCAAACCGCGTGCAGGTAAAGGAGTCCAGCGCGATGGGGAAGGCCCGCGCCCCGTCCGCCGACCGCAATGTCTCCATTGTCGGGGCGGCCGCGTCGGTCCGGTACGGCACCGGCTGGACGGCGACGGCGCAGTCCACGGCCTCCCGGATTCCGGCGATCAGCGGCAGCATCGTCCGCGGGCCGCGGTCGCAGTTCAGGCCGACCACCTGGGCGCCCTCGGCGGCCAGGATCCGGCACGCCTCCGCGTACCCGTAGCCGTCTCGGGTCTGGTCGGGCTGCGTCGGCGCCAGCGTAACCATCGCGGGCAGCCCTAGGTCGCGGATGACCTCCACCGCGATCAGCGCCTCCCCGAGGTAGTCGTTGGTCTCGGAGATGACGAAGTCGACGCCCTCCTCGGCCGCCCAGCCGAGCTGCTCGGCGTACATGGCCCGAACGGCCTGCCCGGTCGCCGGGTCATCCGGGTCGTACGCCCAGGTGTTGCAGACGTTGCCGGCCACCAGAGCGCCGCCTTCGCCCGCGACCTCGCGGGCGAGCCGCACCGCCTGCCGGTTCATCGCCTCCAGGTCGCCCTCGCGGCCCACGTCGCGCAGCTTCTCCCGGTGCGCGTAATAGGTGAGCGCCACCATCACGTCCGCACCCGCGCGCAGGAACTCGCGGTGCAGCTCGCGCACCGCGTCCGGGTAGTCGAGCACCACCTCGGGGACGAACGGGCCCGCCTTGATGTAGCCGCGCCGCTCCAGCTCGAAGACGTAGCCCTCGGCGCCGAGCACCGGGCCGGCCCGCAGCCGGTCCACGATCGATGAGCTCATGAAGCCACCCCTTCCGCGGCGAACCTGGCGGGCGTGAACCGCCCGATGTCGTAGACGGTGCCCTGCTGCAGGGTGGCCGTAGATGTCAAGGTACGCGAACGCCGGCATCGCGGTCTCGGTGAACCTGGGTACCAGCCCGAGCACGTCGTTGGTGCCCAGGGCGGCGGACCCGGCGTCCACGTCCAGCCACCCGCCGTCGGCGTCGAACTGCGGGAACCGGTCGCGCAGCTGCGCGCCGGTGAAGGCTTCCCGACGCAGTTGCAGCTGCTCGAGCACCACAGCCGCCGGGCCCCGACCGTCAGCCGGGCGTACTCCGGGTCCCGGTAGTCGTTACGGACCGACCCGGTCAGGCCGATGATCATCAGCCGCCCCGCCACGGCTCACACTCCCTAACTCCCGCACGGCCGTCCCCCCGCGGACACCGGCATCTACGGCGCGCCGGGCCTCCCGCCGGGGAGGCAAGATCATCCGCCGATACTGGATGGTCACCCAACGGTTATGACCTGTCAAGAGCCTGTAAGTACGTATGAACAAACTAGAAATGATGCTGGCCGCGGCTCCGCGATCGCGTCTCCGGAACCGTCCTGTCCAGACTAGCCGCTCCGGGCCGCAACCCGGACGTCGAGTCCTTCGTGAATCGCGATCTACGTGGTCCTCGAGTGACAAAGCCCGGGCTGCGGGAACCGGACGGCGTTCGTGACGGTCTGGGGCTCCGCGCTAACTCTGCAGTGGTTAGAATGTACAAACAAATGAGCCTAACCACCGCCGGATGTCGATGATGCCTGAACGCGAACCAAGCGCCAGCGGCCCGATTAGCATCGACCGCACCAGCCCGGTGCCGCTCTACTTCCAGCTGGCTCAGCACTTCGAATCGGCCATAAGATCCGGCGCGCTCAAGGTCGGGGCCCGGCTGGAGAACGAGGTCCAGCTGGCGGAGATGCTCGGCCTGTCCAGGCCCACGGTGCGGGCGGCCTTCCTCTACCTGGCCAACAAGGGGCTAGTCGTGCGCAAGCGCGGCGCGGGGACCGTGGTGGCGAACGAGCGGATCGACCGCAACGTGGAGCTGACCAGCCTCTACGACGACCTGGTGGCCAGCGGCCGGACGCCCGCCACCCGGGTGCTCAAGGCCGAGGTCAGCCACGCCAGCGACCAGGTCGCACAGGCCCTGCAGCTGCCCGAGAGGGCCCTGGTGATGTCACTGGAGCGGATCCGGCTGGCCGACGGCGAGCCGATGGCCCTGATGCACAACTACCTGCCCGCCGGGCTCGTCCAGCTCAACGTTGAAATGCTCGAGGAGCACGGGCTCTACGAACTGCTCCGCGCGTCCGGCATCGGACTGTACTCGGCGACTCAGCGGATGGGCGCGAAAAACGCCTCGGCCGCCGAGGCTCGCACGCTCAACGAGACCCGCGGCACGGCCCTGCTGACCATGGAGCGCATCGTCTGCGATCAGTCCGGCCGCCCGGTGGAGTTCGCCCGGCACCTCTACCGCGCCTCCCGGTACGCCTTCACCACCAGCTTCCCCCGCCCCGAGCCGCCCCTCGGCTAGAAGCGCGCGGATGTCCACAGCACATCGTCTGCTAGCGGCCGCCCTCGCCCTGGCTGAAGTCGGCGTCCGCCACTATTGACTGGGCTGAGATCTGCGGGACATCGCTGCCGAGGTAGTCCTGGAGCGAGGCCGTCTTCAGACGGGTGAAGCCACGGCGGGTGGCTATGTCGTCGCCGGCTCGGTTCAGCCCTTTTACCTTGGCGGCGATCGTCAGGTCAGGTCCGGAGTACTGATAAGACGCGCTCGAGCCGGAACCGAACTTCACCCCCAGCGAGAGCCCCTCATATGAGATTACCCCGGCGACCAGGGCCGGGTCGGCGGAGATCTCGATGTCCACCCCGCCCTTCCGGTTCACGAGCACGGTCCCCGATGCCGCCCGCCGCAGGACCCAGATCACCACGTCGTCGGGCTGGAGATCGCCGTCGAGATACAGCCTCCACAGCAGGTCGTCAAATGTCCGCGGAGTGAGCACGGCATGTTCCACCACACCGGCAAAGGAGACCACCACCGCCCGGTCGGCGGTGAAGGACAGCCGTGCCTTCAGCACGTCCTGGCCCGCGATATTGACCGTGGCAGCTGGTTCGAGCCGGACGCTACCCTGCGACGTGAAGACGAAAGCCCCGGGCGATGCCGGAGGCGCCATGGGCACCTGGCGCTCCCATTCGCTGCTTCCTCCGATTACCCCGGCGAGATGGCCGCGCCGTTCGAAGGCGCCTTCCACGAAGCGGCCGATAGTGCCGACTTGGATAGCCACGGAATTGGGAGAGTAAATCGGCACTAGCATCTCGCCGAGACCAGCACTGACTTCCTTCACATAGATGTCGGCTATACTCGGCCTCCGGAACATGTGTCATCACTCTTTCGAATTTAGTGCGGTCGACAACAGGGATTCAGCATCGGATGCGGCCGCCAGAACGGCGTCCAGTCGCCCGCGCTGGCGAGCCCACTTGAGGACCGACAGTGCCTCGGCGAGGATCGCGGCCCGGTATCCCTTGCTCTTCAGTTGCGCGGACTCAGCGATGACAGCCGCGTATTCGTCCAGTGCCAGCTCGCCCCGATCGGCGTGCAGCAGCGCGAAGGCGAAGGCGAAGCGAAGCGGGAGATCCTCGGAGTCGAGTTGCACGCCCTCGCCGATCAGTGTCACCGCGTCGTCGGGGCGGTCGATGAATAGCGCCGCCCATCCGGCATAACCCAGGTTCCGTGATGTCACTTTATTGCCCGTAGGGGCATTGTCGAACACCTGCTGGCGAATACGGCGAGCCTCCGGCTCGCTGCCCAGCAAATGCAGGGTATCGGCCAGCTCGATCTGATACCAGCCTTCGTCGGGGTCTTCCAGCACGGACCGGCGGAGATGGTCGGTCGCGCTCGGCAGATTGGGTGGCTCGCGGCGTCGGAGGGCATAGCCGACAAGGCCATTGGCGAACGGCTGATCAGGATTGTCGTCGAGCGCCGGAGTCAGGGTCTCCACCGCGTCTTGGAAGCGGGCGATGTTACACAGGATCGCCCCTTTGAGGGTTACGGCGAAAGGCTGGCCAGGCGTATCGGAAAGCAAGAAGTCAACTGCGTCCAGGGCCTCCTCGTATTCACACGTGGCCATGTATGCCTCGACCTTGGCGCAGCGCCCGAACATGCTTTCCGGATCTTGGCCGAGGACGGCATTCGCCAGTTCAAGCGCTTCAGCCCCCCGGCCGAGTTCGGCGAGCACGAGAGCCTTGAGGGCTGACACCTTCACGTCCTCGCCATCGTCGAGGAGCTCGTCGACGGCGGCCAGGGCCTCGCTCGCGCGGCCGACCATGCGCAGTGTCTCGGCCCGCTTGGTGCGCAGGGATCTGGTGGCGCCCCCGGCCGACAGGGTCGTGTCCATCACGGCCAGGGACTCTTCGAGATCCGATGGCCTCCCCAGGAGAGTTAGCAGGCTGGCTAGCTCCTCGGCGATCACCGGGCTGGATTGCATGGTCCACGCCGTGCGCAATTCTTCTGCCGCCGCCGTGTTGTCGCCCATTCCAGCGAGAATCTGCCCGCGCAGAAAATGCGTATAGGCGGTCTCCCCGTCGGCACTGGCGAGCTCCACCTCGCCGAGCGCCTGGTCCCACCGATGCTCCAGCCGGTGTATGTCGGCGAGCGCCGCATGGACCCATGGCAGGCCGGGATCCCCGTCCGCCGCGGCGGTCAGCGCCCTCGCCGCTTCGTCACGGCGGCCGAGTATCGCGAGTACCTGGCCCTTCGTACCCAGCGCGAAGGCTGACGGCGGTCCGGCCGCGAGGGCCTCGTCGAGGACTATGAGCGCCTCGCTGTCCCGGTTCAGCAGTCTCAGCGCCTCGCCTTGCCAGGCCAGCGCGGTCGCCTTCAGCGGAGTGTCACCGGCGGCTTCGGCCAGCTTCGCCGCGGCGGCAAAGTCTCGTGCCGATTCGTCAGGCTCACCGCGCGCATACCGTGCCTTGCCGCGTGACAAGAGCGCCTGCCTGTCGTCAGGTGCCTCGGCGAGCACGGCATCGAAGGCCGCGATGGCCTCCTGATAGCGGCCGAGCCTGGCGAGGAGCTGAGCCTTGATCCGCCGGGCGGAAACCGATCCAGGATCGAGCTCGATCGCGTGGTCGACGTCGGCCATGGCCGCCTCGAGCTCGCCGCGTTCGATGCGGATATCCGCTCGTACGAGTCGGGCGGCGACCTTGTCCGGATACTTAGCCACGAATGCATCGACGGTGCCGAGTGCCTCTCGTGGACTTCCGGCCTTATGCACCGCCTCGGCCAGCCACACGTGAGCGTCATGGTCGAGCGGCAATCGGGCGGTCGTGGCACGCAACTCGGTCACGGCGCCGGCCGCATCGCCGGCTCTGAGCAAGGCCTCGCCCAGACGCGCCCGGATCTCGGGGTTGTCGCCGTCGAGCCCGGTCGCCTTCCTGAGGCAACGGATCTGCTCAGCCACGTCGTCGGGGCCGAGCCTGCGCGCCAGCTGCGCGTAGGCCGACGCCGCTGCGGGATCCCCGGTCGCTTCCAGCTCGCTCGCCAGCTCCTGAGCGACGGCGATATCGTCGGGATAACTCGCGGCGACGGTGCGGAGAGCCCGGATCGCAAGGTCTCGCTTGCCGCGGGCATCCAGGGCCGGAACGATCGCCAGGATCTCGGCTGGACCGGGCGGCGCCTTGGTGACCTCGAAGAACTTCGCCGCGCGACGGAAAGCCTGGTCGCGGTCGCGCTCGCGCTGGAGCTGGTGATAGGCCGAACCGATCGTTGCCTGCGTCGCGGACAGCAGCAGGACGAGGACCTCAAGCGAGGCTTCGATGTCGTCGACGATGTCCTGGGCCCGGCCTTCGGCCAGAGCCGTCCGCGCCTGGGCGAACTGATCCGACATGGCCGCGGTGAGCGAGGCCGCTTGCGGCTGCCGCGACTGGCTGATGTCCTTCACGGCCTGCTGAAGCGGCACGAGGAAGCGCCGCCTGAAGCTGCTCATGACCCGCCCCTGTATTCCATCGGCAACTTGCGGGGCCCGAGGTCGGGACGGCTCGCGAGTGAGCTTACGATCGGCGGCCTCCCCGTCTCTGGCAGCACGCCCGTGCCGGGCTCGAGCCCGTCGATGATCGCGATGCAGACGGCCCGGGCCTGCTCGGCCACCTGCCTGAGCTTCTCTGCGTAGCGTTTCCACCGCGCCCGCCGCCGCTCGGCGGACTCTCCTGGCGCGCTGTCGGCCACGAAGTCCTGGGCCATGCTTATCCTGGCTTGCCATGCCGCGACCAGGACAGTGCGGAGATCCTTGACGGCCAGGGCACTCGCGATTTCGTCTGGCGTGGCGTCGCCGATCAGCTGATCGGCGAGTACGTCCGCCCGTTCCCAGCGTTTGAAAGCGACTCCTATCCTGTCCTTGATCCGGCTGACGAAAGCCTTCTGTTCCTCGCTCAGCACGAACGGGCTGGCGACAGCCCCCTGCCACGCAAGGGCCAGCGGATCGTAGTAGGAAGCTGGCGCTTTCAGCAGCTCCATCGTGTACAGCATCACCGCTACCCGAGCCTGATCGAGGTCCGCGTCGGGATCGGCGCGGAGCACGATGGCAGCCCACGGGTAGGCCGAGCCCGCCACGGTCGTCGCGAAGATATCCGCCGCCCATGAGCGCAACTCCGCCTCGCCCCGGACATTGTTCGCCGCCGCTTGCAGTACATCTGTGTCGATGCGGTCGCGTTTCCTGGTGAAGACGTGCCCGAACTCCCTGGCGACCAGCGGTAGCGACCAAAGGCTCCACTCGGGGAACCCGAGGCGGATCAACTGAGCCGTCGACATGCCCGGCCGCTCGTCTTCGGCCGGTATCGAGAGCGACGTCCAGGCGGAACCGGAAAAGGGCCAGGTCTTGATCAGCGAGTCGGCGATACGGCAGAGATCCTGGTCCAGTCCGGCATCGCGTATCAGTACGCCCCGCACGAGATCGATGTACTCGACGAAGAGCTCGTGGCAGTTGGCCAGAGCCTTCCGGTAGCAACTCCATGCGTCGGCCATCAGCAGGCCGGCTTCCTCTTCTGGTTTCCCGGCGGCTGCGTCGATTTTCACCTCGATCTCATAGAGATCATTGAGCAGGTCGTTAGCGTAACCGCTCAGGTCAACACCGACGGATGTATTACCCAGAGCGAAAAGCTGTCGACGCGGAACTTCGATGGCACGTGCCGCTTCTATTCTCTCCCTCGAGAGCGTATTGAGGATGTCTATCGCTTCTTCTTGGGCATCTCTGTCCGTTATCGACTCCGCGATGGCTCGCAGCTTGTTTTCCGCATCGCCAACGGCCCGGGACAGCTTCCGGACGATAGATTCCTCGCCTTGCCCGGGGCTCGCCGGCTGCCGAACTCGTTCGAGTTCCTTGATGGCATCGCACACCATCGCGAGGCTATTTCGCAGCATAGCCAGGCGAGTGTGAAGGACCAGGTAGGAAATCTGCTCATTTATGTAGGAAGTCTGCTCACTCATCGGCCGTGATCTCTCTGCACATGTGACTGACCTGCTCGGTGATGACGTCCGCGTCGCCTAGCTCGGCCTCGGCATTACGGCGTGCCCACCAGCCCCCGTTCAGCACGTCGATCATCCCGGCACCGTGCGGCAGTTCCGGCTGGCCGTCATCCAGGCCCTGCCGGATCGCGGCGGCGCGCCGCGTGTCGTCGTAGCGGATCCCGGGCCAGTCGCGGCTGAGGATGCCGATGAACTGCCCGGCCAGATCCTCGGCGTAGGTCCGATCCGCGGGGTCCGGCTCGGTCGTGACCCCGGCCGCTAGCAGCCGGTCGCGCCAGAGACTTTCCGCCGATGCGATCGGTACCTCGAGGCTGCCCGCGGCATGCCGGCGGCGTTGCCATGCCGCTTGCGAGTGGCCGAGCGTCAACCGGATGGCGGCCACCCGCTTCATGGCCGACGGGTGGGAAGGCGGATCGTCCTCGGCGGCACCGACGACGTCGAACCTGGTCATCGCGCTGAAGGCATAGGCAGGGCCGCCCACGTAGGCAGCGAAGGTGTCCGCCCAGAGTTCTTCGGCGAAGTAGCCGCGCCTCGGGCTGGCGCTGGCCTCGCGGTCGATGATCGCCGAAACCGAGGGCTCGGCCGAGCGAGGGAGGTGAGTTGCCAGGAAATGGCCGAACTCGTGCAGCGCAACCGGCAGGTCCCAGACTCCCGTGCCGGGGTAGCGCACGCGGATGACATCCGACATGACGTCGATGAATTCGCTTCCGGACGGGACGGTGATCAATTCATAGCCGAGTGCCATGTTCCTGGCGACAGAGGCCAGCAGCGCTTCGGGCAGTTCATCTGCCCCGCTGGCCACTCCCGCGACCCTCATGCTGATCCCGCCGACGACAGCGAGTGTCTCGCTGGCCAGTGACTGTGTCAGGCGCTCGAGCTCGGCGAGCGCGGGCCAGGGCCGCCCTTGCCCGTCAGGTAGGGTCTCCAGCCGCTCTCGCAGTCGGGCGACCTCGTTTGCCACGACAGGCCGCAAACGGCTCATTCGCGGATCGGCCCATCCGGCCAGCCGGCCCGCGGTGCCTTCTATCTGGCGAAGGAAGTCGCTGAGCTCTTTGCGGCGCTCTTTAAACAGGCGTGACCCTAGACCGAAGTCAGGATCAGATTCTCCTAAGTACGCCATGATGCCCTCCCCGGCGCGACCAGGGCATCGGATTGATCCGAGCCTGGCCGGCCCCCCATCGACTACTATTACGCTCACGTTCATCCAGATGCAAGGGCGTTTTCATCTAACTGCGGGACCACGGTGAATCTCGGTTAATTCGGTGCCGTCGTTTTATTAGGAACTTAGAGAGAATCACCGTGCAGATGAGGTTATCGGGGCTTGTGAGGTATCCGTCGAGCGCGCTGCGATTTAGTGCGCCCCGCCCGCCCTCGCCGGGCGTTTCGAGCGGCAGGGCAGAACCCCGGCGTTTCCGGTGTATCAGGCGGGCGGTCCGGCGCTCCGATTCAGCAAGGGCGCCCTCGCAAAACTGGAGCGGGGTGAGAGGGAGCCCGGCCCTGCCGGGCGGACGCGCGACGTCGTCCGTCCGGCAGGCTCCAGCGAAATGGGGGAATGGGGGATTCCCGATGGATGCCAGCGTGATGTTCCTTGACTGCCCGGCGTACATGGACAAGACCGGTTCGGTCCGGTGCGGACTGCCCGCCGAGGTGCAGGACCGCTACCTGATGAACTCGACGGACGGCGCGCTGGAGAGCGCGAGGATCCGGTGCCCGCGCGGGCACTGGTTCAACGGTCCGGTCGAGTCGCTGACCGTCGAGCAGCGCCCGGACGCGGCGGCCGAGCGCGAGGCCATCGCCCGGCTCAAGGGCGCCGTCACTCGCCGCCGGGCTTCCTGAGGCTCGCGCGCTACGCGGGGCAGCCGCCGCTGCTGTCGTAGAAGCCGGCACCGGCCAGCCCGGGCCCGGTGATGGCGGGCTTGTTGGCGCCGCCGCCGCTCGGGTAGGCGGTGTCGAACCACTGGGTGAAGAACTGGCTGAGCCTGTTTTCGCAGGCCGCGCTCTTGTCGGGCAGCCAGTGCCGGAAGCCGGCTTCCAGTTGAGGCTCGGTGATGTGGCCGCCGCCGTAGTGGCGCTGGATCTGCTGCAGGGCCATGGTAAACCTGGCCGTGCCGAGGATCTGCCAGAGCGCGATGTAGGCGGCGGCGGGCCGCTCGTAGGTGCCGGCGTTGGAGAACAGGCCGAACGGGGTCGGGTTGGACGGCGCGGCCGTCCAGAAGCTGCCAGCCCGGGCATAGGTCTTGTTGAACTGCGCGATCAGGCTTCCGGTGAACGCCTTCCGGCCCGCGGGCGTGCCCGGGCCTCCGGCCTTGGTTTCGGCGTCGCGCGCGGCCTGCAGGTCCTCGCCGAGGGTGGCCATGCCCTCCTTGAAGAAGGTCAGGTTGTAGCCGCCCTCGGTGACGTTGTCGCCCCACCACTGGTGCATGTTCTCGTGGTAGAGGGTGCCCAGGTCGATCTCCCCGCCGGCGAAGGTGATCATCGTCTGCATTTCCTCTTCGAAGCTCGCCTCGGGGGTGCCGATGATGATGCCGTCGGAGGTGAAAGGGAACGGCCCGTTGAACTGGCTCTCGAAGTCGGTGATGTCCTGCTGCTGGTTCATGATGGCCAGGTTCTGCTGCTGCTGGTCCGCGCTGATCGACGCGTCCTGTGCCTGGTAGTACCTGATGCCGTCGCTGCCGGTCCGCGAGGTCAGCGTGTAGCTGCCGACGCTGTCCTCGACCAGGTAGCTGGCGATCGGCGCGCGCGAGTGCCAGTGCCAGGTCGCCGAGCCGCCGGGGAACTGCGCGTCCGGTGCGCGGCGTGTCACCGATTCCAGCATGCCGTTCGCCACCCCGGTCTTGCCGGCGTTGACCGTGTCGTAGAAGTCGTAGGTCGGCTTGGCGGCCGGGTAGTCGTTGAGCGGCATCCAGTCCTCGCTCCCCACCGGCTCGGTGGTGACGAAGCCGCCGTCGCTCGACCGGAACCAGCCCTCGGTGGTGCCGTCGCCGTCGTTGTGCACGCCGGGCTTGCCCGTGTAGCTGACCGTCACGGTGAACACCGAGCCGTCCCTGATCGGGGTCTTCGGCGTGATCACCAGCTTGTTGGCCGGGCACTGCTGCCCGTTCAGCGAGTTCGCGGCGGCGCCGGTGTCCGGGAGCCCGGGCGAGCACGCCGGGGGCAGCGGGTTGTTCTCCGGGCCGCCGACCGGGTTGTTCTGCGAGGCCTCGTGCGCCTGCGGGCTGGGGTCGTCCTGGCCGTTCGGGTCGCCGGGGTAAGTCGGCTGGACGAACCTGAAGCTCGCCGCGCGGCCGTCGATCGTGATCGAGTTGACGGTCATGTCGGGTCCGTCCGCCGTGTTGGCGGACTTGCGCTCGAAGTCCAGGCTGAAACTGGTCAGGCACTGCGTGGCCCGGTCGGTGAGCAGGACGTGGTTGCCGGGCAGGAACTTGTTCGCCGTGGCGTCGTAGACGAGGTGCACGTCCGTGTGGACGCTGGTGTAGCCGCCGTTGCCGGTATCCGGGTAGACATGGGCGCCGGGCGGGGACAGCGTGTGCGCGCCTGCCGAGCACGCCTGCCCCTGGACGCCAGCCCCCTGACCCACAGCCCCCTGGCCGGCGGCCGCCCGGGCCGGTCCGGCCAGCCCCGCGCCCGCGAGCGCGAATGATGAGACCGAGGTGACGGCGGTGATCAGCAGTCGGCGCCGTGCCATCGAGACCTCCCGAGTCCTCGGCTCGCCCCGGAGCCGTCATTCCCTGCACGAGCTGCGGCCAGGCCTGCCTGCCGTCCGACCATATCAGGGCTTTTGCGGCCGAACCGGACACCGTGATCATGCTGGAATACGCCGCTGCCGAGGTGCGGGTACGCTGCGTTGCGGCCGTCACCACACGTCGTTCGGAGCCGCTCGCTCATGCTCAGCCAGGAAATAGTCGATTCCCTGTTCCCGCCGGACCTGCCAGAGCCGGATCACTGGGAGCACCGCTACCCGCCGCGTGACCTGCCCGAAGGGGCGAAGGTCACCCGCATCGCGCCGAGCCCGACGGGCTTCCTCACCATCGGCGGCGTGTTCACGGCGACGATCGACGCCGATGTGGCCCGGCAGTCCGGCGGCGTCTACCTGGTCCGTCTGGAAGACACCGACCAGGCCCGGTTCACCGAGGGCGCGGCCGAGCAGTTCGCCGAGGCGTTCGAGTACTTCTCCATCGGCCCGGACGAGGACGACCGGACCGGCCGCTACGGGCCCTACACCCAGTCGGCGCGGTCACGGACCTACCTGACCTACGTCCGCGAACTGCTTCGCCAGGGCCGCGCCTACCCGTGCTTCGCGACCAAGCAGGACCTGGAGGACATCACCGCCCGGCAGCGGGCGGCGGGTGCCCTGCCGGGCTACTACGGCACGTGGGCCATCTGGCGCGACGCCGATCCTGATCAGGTGGCCAAGCGGCTCGCGGCGGGCGAGCCGTACGTGGTCCGCTTCCGTTCCCCTGGCGTCTCGGGGAACCGGGTGAGCTTCACCGACGCGATCCGCGGCGAGCTGTCCATGGACGACAACCGCAACAACGCGGTCATCCTGAAGAGCAGCGACACCGAACCGAGGCTGCCCACTTACCACTTCGCGCACGCCGCCGACGACCACCTGATGCGCGTCAACCTGGTCATCCGCGGCGAGGAGTGGATCTCATCGGTGCCGCTGCATCTGCAGCTGTTCGACGCCCTCGGCTTCGAGCGGGTGCAGTACGCGCACGTCGCGACCCTGATGAAGCAGGACGGCAGCAGCCGCCGCAAGCTGTCCAAGCGCCGGGACCCGGAATCCAACGTGAGCTTCTACATCGAGCAGGGCTACCCGGCTCCCGCGGTCCAGTACTTCCTGCGCGGCCTGGCCAACGGCAGGCTCGCCGAGATGCCGCTGGCCGACGCGCTGGCCGCGCCGATCCGGCTCTCCGAATGCGGCACCGCGGGCCCGCTGGTCGACATGGTCAAGCTCGACGACATCTGCGCGGACTACATCGCCACCCTGGCCGGCGAGCAGATCCTCGCCGAGGTCGGCACGTGGGCCCGGCGCTACGACCCCCGCCTGGCCGAGATCCTGGAGGCCGAACGGGCGCTGGCGCTCCGCGCCCTGTCCGTCGAGCGGGAAGGCGTGCCCAACCCGCGCAAGGACCTGCGCAAGTGGGCCGGCTTCCTGGACGTCTACGGCTTCTTCTTCCCGCAGATCTTCGAGCCGGTCACCGACCCCGCGGACGCCAGGTTCGGCGGCCTGGCCCCGGACCTGGCGCGGGCCGTGGCGGATGCCTTCGCGGCCGGCTACCAGCCGCCCCGGCCGGGCACCGGGCCGGACGCCGAGTGGTTCGAACCAGGTCCGCCGGCTCGCGGCCGAGCTCGGGTTCGCGCCCAGCCAGAAGGTCTACAAGCAGGACCCGGACGCCTACCCCGGCTCCATCGCCGACGCGTCCCAGGTCATCCGGGTACTTATCACCGGGGCACGCAAGAGTCCCGACCTGGCCGAGGTGGCCCGCGCGCTCGGCACTGAGGAGGTCCTGCGCCGCGTCCGGGCGGTCAGCGCTTCCTAGTCAGCTAGGCGTCGCGTCGTCAGCGGAATCGGTCTCGGGCGGCCAGGTGCCGATCGGCTCCTGCCGGTACAGGCTGTCCAGGTTGAGCTGCTGGGCGTCCTTCAGCACGACGTCCTGCTGCTCCTGCGCCTTCTCGGCCGTCTGCTTGGCCAGTTCGGAAGCCAGGCCGCCGAGCTGGCGCACGCCGACGTCGTCGACGACCTCGCGGCTGCTGGCGAAGATGACGATGCCCTCGACCCGCCGGTCCTTCTGCTCGGGCGGCGACAGGGCAGCGCCCACCTTCGCTCCCTCGGCCGGGTTCGCGGCGCGCGCGGCGAGCTTGTCGCGCTCCTCCAGGATCCACTGGTGGAACTTCATCACCGCGCCGTGCAGCGGCAGGGTCCTGACGTCCTCGTTGGTCAGGGTGAACCGCTTGCCCTTGCTGAAGCAGCGGCCATAGGCGAGTACCGCAGACGACCACAGCGCCAGCGGCATCAGCTGGTCTCGCTCCTCCTCCGGCTTGGCCAGCTCGGTGAGGAGCCGCTTGCAGCAGTCCATGACGAACTGGAGCTCGGCGATGATCGACGCCTGATCGGCGAGTACCTGCGCCGACGGTACGTCGATGGCAACGGTCGGCATCGGCATCCTGCGATTTTCGCACTGACCACGGCCCACGCCCGTCTCACAAAACGACAAAAACGGGTTCAGCCGGGGCTCAGCTGGCCCGGGCCTGCGGCGGCGCGCTGGTGGCCCAGCGGATGGCGCGGACCATGGCATGCCCGGCCGGGCGGACCAGCACGGTCTCGGCCACCGGCAGCCGGGGCAGCCGGAGCGGCCGCCGGGCCCAGCCCGGCAGCAGCGACACCGCGGCCGCGGCGAGTACCCCGTAGGGCGCCCTGGCGACCGCCGGGAGCGGCGGGCTGAGCAGCAGGAACCTCGCCGCCTCGCGGGCCTGGGCGGTCGCGGCCAGCTCGGCCCGGTACAGGGCGATCCGGTCGGCGAGCTCGGCCTCGGTGCGCGGCGGGTCGGGCACGCCGAGCTCGGCGCCGATCCTGGCCATGTCGGCGACGTAGCCATCCCGCCCGGCCTGGTCCAGCGGCCGGGTGCCGAACCGGGTGTGGGCGCGCAGGAAGCTGTCCGCCTCGGCGATGTGCACCCAGGTCAGCAGGTGCGGGTCGGAAGCGGCGTAGGGCCGGCCGTCGGGCGCCGTCCCGGTGACGCGCTCGTGCACCGCGCGGACCCGCGCGATCGCGGCCCGCGCGTCCTCGGCCCGGCCGAACGTGGTGACGGCCAGGAAATAGCTGGTCCGCTGGAGCCGGCCCCACGGGTCGCCGCGGTAGTCGGAGTGCTCTGCCACGGCGGCCATGGCCAGCGGATGCAGCGACTGCAGCAGCAGCGCCCTGATCCCTCCGATGAACATGGACGAATCCCCGTTCACCTGGCGGACCGGCCGGTCCTCGGCGAACCAGCGCTCGCCCGCGCTCAGGTGGATCTGCCGCCGCCGGTCATTGCCCTGCGGCCCGGCGACCCGCTCGAAGATGGCCGCGCCGACCCGGCCCCGGAAGCTGTCCACCTCTCCATTATCGGTGCCGGGGAAAATCGCCGACCCGCGCAACCGCGAGGAGTACATGCTGCAGCTCGCGGGCCGGGCGACGGCCGCCGCGCCGGGGCAGGCAGAATCGAGTGGTGACAGATGATCACCCGTTCGGCACTCTTCCGGTCGTGGACGTGGCGCCCCTGCTTTCTACTCAGGCCGCCGGCTCGACGGATGTGGCCCGGCAGATCGAGGCGGCGTGCCGCGAGCACGGCTTCTTCTACGTCACCGGCCACGGCGTCGCGCCGGACCTGCTGGCCCGGCTGACCCAGGCCTGCGCCGCGTTCTTCGCGCTGCCGCAGGCGGCCAAGATGGAGATCGCCATGGCCCGCGGCGGCCCGGCCTGGCGGGGATACTTCCCGGTCGGCGCCGAACTCACCTCGGGCCGGCCCGACCTGAAGGAGGGGCTGTACTTCGGCGCCGAACTAGGCGACGACGATCCCCGGGTGCGCGCCGGGCTCCCGCTGCACGGCCGCAACCTGTTCCCGCGGCAGGTCCCGGAGCTGCGCGCCGCCGTGCTCGACTATATCGGCGCGCTGACCAGCCTGGGCCAGGCGGTGCTGCGCGGGGTGGCGCTGAGCCTGGGCCTGGACGCGGACTACTTCGCCACCGGGTACACGGCCAGCCCGACCGTCCTGTTCCGGGTCTTCCGGTACCCGGCGCCGCCGCCCGGCGACAGCGGCTGGGGCGCGGGGGAGCACACCGACTACGGCCTGCTGACCCTGCTGGCCCAGACTCTGCCAGCCCAGGGTGGCAACGGCGGCCTGCAGGTCAGGACGCCGGCCGGCTGGATCGACGCGCCGCCGATCGAGGGCACCTTCGTGGCCAACATCGGCGACATGCTCGACCGGCTGACCGGCGGCTGGTACCGGTCGACCCCGCACCGGGTCCGCAACAGCAGCGGCCGGGACCGGTTCTCCTTCCCGTTCTTCTTCGACCCGGACTTCACCGCCGAGATCCCGCCGCTGCCGGGGCGGGCCGCGGTCGGCGAGGGCGGCGAGCCGCGCTGGGACGGGCAGAACCTGCACGCGTTCACCGGCACTTACAGCGACTACCTGCTGGGCAAGGTGTCCAAGGTGTTCCCGCAGCTCCGGCGGGAGGTGCTAGCGGACGAGGTCCCGTAACGCCGGCTGCTCGGCCTGCAGTTGCCTGACCACCTCGAGCGCCTCCTTGACGTGCCCGTCGATGTTGGTCATCGAGTTGAAGACGTGCCGGACCGTGCCGCTGCGGTCGATCACGTAGGTGACCCGGCCGGGGAGCAGGCCGAGCACGGCCGGCACCCCGTAGGCCTTGCGGACGCGGCCGCCCTGGTCGGCCAGCAGCGTGAACGGCAGCTTGTGCCGGCCGGCGAAGGCGACGTGCTTATCTGCCGAGTCGGAACTGATCCCGATCACCTCGGCGTCGGCGTCGGTGAACGTCTCGTGGCTGTCACGGAATGCGCACGCCTCGGCGGTGCAGCCGGGGGTGTTGTCCTTGGGATAGAAGTACAGGACGACTACCCGCTCGCCGAGCCGGTCCTGCAGCCGGACCTGTTCGCCCGACTGCGACGGGAGGGTGAAGTCGGGGGCCTTGTCGCCGACCTGGATGCCGCGTGCCACGCTGGGCCTGCCTCTCTGTGCTCCCCCCTCGGGCCCAAGTGTAGCCAGAGCTACAGTGCCGCTATGGAACCCGTAAGCCCTGACGACGAGGCGGTCGCGGCCTTCGCCCGGGACGGCGTGGCCTGCCTGCGCTCGGTGCTGGACCCAGCCGAGGTGGCGGCCGCGGCCGCCGCGATCGACGCGGTGCTGGCCCGGCCGGGACCGCTGGCCCAGGTGGCCAGCTCGCCTGGCGACCCCGGCGCGTTCACCGAGGACTTCTGCCGGTGGCGGGAGATCCCTGAGATCGAAGGGCTGGCCCTCCGCTCCCGGGTGCCCGCCCTGGCCGCCGCCCTGATGGCTACGCCGCGGGTCCGCTTCTACCACGACCACGTGCTGGTGAAGGAGGGCGGGACCAGGCAGCGCACGCCGTGGCACCAGGACCAGCCGTACTACAACGTCGACGGCCGGGGCGTAAGCGCGTGGATCCCGGTGGACCCTGTGCCCGAGGACGGGTGCCTGGAGCTGGTAGCGGGCTCACACATTGGCCCGTGGCTGATGCCCCGCACCTTCCTGAAAAAGGAGGCCCGCTGGTTCCCCGAGGGCAGCCTGGCCGAGCTGCCCGACATCGACGCAGAGCCGCATCACTACGACATCCGGCGGTTCGAGCTGGAACCGGGGGACGCCGTCTTTTTTGACTTTCTGACCGTGCACGGCGCCCCTGGGTTCCCGCACCGGGGCCGCAGGCGGATCCTGTCGCTGCGCTACCTGTCCGCGGACGCCCGGCACGCCCCGCGCGCCTGGCGCACCTCCCCGCCCTTTGACGACCTGCACGTCGAGCTCCCGGTCGGCGCCGACATGGACCATCCGCTGTTCCCCGTGGTGTGGCCGGCCTGATGGCGGACAAGCACCAGGCCCGGCTCGGCGCCGTGCAGGAGACGCTGTTCATCACGCTCGCCGCCCGGGCGCGGGAGACGCGGCGGAAGCACCCGGTGCTGCGCGACCCCAAGGCCGTGGAGCTGCTCCGGTCGATCGACTACGACGCGGCCAGATACGGCCGCGGAGCCGGCGGGTTCGTCACCGTCCTGCGCACCGCGATGATCGACTTCTGGGTCCGCGAGTTCCTGGCCGCGCATCCCGCGGCGATGGTGGCGGAGCTCGGCACCGGCCTGAACGCCCGGTTCGAGCGTGTCGACAACGGCCAGGTGCACTGGCTCGACCTGGACCTGCCGGACACCATCGAGCTGCGCCGGAAGTTCTTCGCCGACACCGGACGGCGCCGGATGGTGGCCGCGTCCGTCCTGGACGAGGACTGGCTGCCCGCCGTCGCGCAGAGCCAGGGTCCGTACTTCTTCGTCGCCGAGGGCGTGCTCGTCTACCTGCCAGAAGAGCAGGTCATGGCGGCGCTGGCCAGGATCGCGGCGCGGTTTCCCGGAGCCCTGATCGCGCTGGACACCTATCCGAGGCGGACGTTCGAACAGCAGCACAAGCTGGCAGCCAGGAAAGGCATGGACGCCCGCTGGGCCTGGTCCTGCGACGATCCGCGATCGCTGGAGCGGTTCGGGCTCGAGGTCAGGCAGTCGGCCACGATCACCCGGCCGCCCCCGGGCATGCGCGCCCAGCTTCCCTTCCGCTACCGGTACCTCGTCCCGCTCGCCGATCCGATCATGGGCAAGGCCATGACCCTTACCTTGTTCCGAGCCAGCTCCCCGGCAACGGACGGCCGCGCTGCCACGGCGCGGGAGACCGGGCCGGCCTGAGCGGTTCCGGCTCGGGATAGCTGAGCCGGTCCTGGCGCCAGGAGCGCATCGGCTCGGCAAGCTCCATGTCAGCGAAGACGGAAGGCCACAGCGCCGGGCCGTACCCGGCACCGAGGTCGCAGTGATGCAGCTCCACCTCCACCAGCCGGCGGGTCAGCAGCTCGGCCGCGGGAAAGAAAGCCGCCTCCTCCAGCATGCGCACCGGGACCTGCCACCCTTCGTCGGGCAGCTGCCGGGCCACGGTACGCAGCGCCATCGCCGAGTCGGCCAGGTCAGCCGCGTGCTCGGTCGCCCGCCTGCCTGCGTCCTGCTCGATGGCGGCCTCGCGCGCCTCGGCGCTGGCGTAGGCCGGACGATCCTGCCCGGTCCGCACGCCGACCAGCACATTCCGCATCCCGTCAGCGTTCCTGGCCAGGTGCGCGAGGATATGCCCCCGGGTCCACCCGGGGAGCATCGACGGAACCGGCAGTTCGGGATCGGTGATAATCCGCGCCGTGCCGAGCAGGCGCTGCGTCGCCTGGTCGATCTGGTAACTCAGCTCAAGTAGTGCGGCGTCCATCAGCTCACTCTAAGGAACCCGTCCCCGGGAGAACTTCCCGGGCCGGCCGGGAAGGCGCCTCTTCCGGCCGGGAACGGGAGGTCCTCGATCTCATCGCCGCGGGCACGCGCAACGCCGACATAGCCTCAGCCCGGCCTGATCTTGCCAATCCTGCCCGTCACCGGGAATGCTGGCCCATGTGATCGACCCTGACTCGGCGGTACCGCCGTATGAGCAAGTTGCCAAGATGATGCGAGACGAGATCGCCCAGGGGACCATGGCCGGCCGGATCCCCTCGGTCCACACGATCGCCGAACATCACCACGTCTCGCACCGCGTGGCCGCCCGCGCCCTGGAGATCCTGAAGGGCGAGGGCATGATCGTCAACGTGCCCGGCGAGGGGGAGTTCGTCCGCCACCCCAGAACCTGAGGGGCCTGGGCATCGACACGTCGCTATGACGCCGGGCCCCGGGCCCAACCCGGGCTGGGTGGTCCGGGTACACTCGCCGGTCACGTCGTCGTGGCGTGCGGGGTCATAGCTGTAAGGGCGTCGCCGCGGGGCGATGGGTGAGCGTGCGGAGCACGCCGGATGAAGGCGGTGGGGTGCAGACATGACCGATCAGCAGCCGCGTACCCGGGAGCAGCGCAAGGCTGACACGCTGGCCAAGCTGTCCGCGCCGGCCGCGGACGTGTGGGTCGCGACCGCTGCTGAGGATGCAAGCGCCTATCTGGTCCCGCTGTCCCTGGCCTGGCTCGATGAGCGCGTCGTACTAGCCACCGACGCGGATTCGGCCACGGGCAGGAACATCATCAGCCAGGGACACGCCCGGCTGGGCCTGGGGCTGACCCGCGACGTGGTGCTGATCGACGCCGAACTCGAACAGGTCTACACCCTGGACGAGGTCCCGGCCGGCCTGGCCAGGGGGTATGCGACGCAAGCCGACTGGGACCCGCGCGAGTCGGGCGGCCAGATGCGGTTCCTGGTGCTGCGCCCGCAGCGGATCCAGGCTTGGCGGGAAGCCGATGAACTGCCGGGACGTACCTTGATGCGTGGCGGAGCATGGATCACCACCTGAGGAGCGAGGCTGCTGCTCATCGCCGGTCAGGGACGTTGCCTCTCCGTATGCGTATGGCCGCACTCCTGCAGATCAGCTGTTCTGGCGTTCACGTCCGCCCGGTCCAGGCAATGCTTGTCAGTTACCGGAACGGCCTGGTGCTCCGCGGGATAGGTGCGCGCCGTCGCCGACGGCCCTGGCTTCCGCCAGCCACTGCCCGAACGTGTCATCTAGATCGGACATCGAGGTGATCAGGTAGGCATTGAAGACCAGGCTTGCGGTGAATGCCTCGGTCTTGCGGATGCGCCGGTCGGTGACATGCCGCATCAAGTTGATATGCCCGGCCAGCCCGGCGTCCACGATACGGGCCGACGCGAAAATACGCCGGGTCCCGCGCAGGACGACCGGGCCATTCTGAAGCTCGAAGATCACCGGCCCCGCCGCTCGCGCCAGGTCGATGAAACGGCCGAACATCGCCACGCTGGCCTCAGGCCTGCCATCCAGGTACGGGGCGAAGTCAGCATCACTAGACGCCACAGGCCAGCGAGCCTTGGGCACGTCGCCTCCCACGGGTCGGCTAGGCTCCGGCCCTGCCGGTCAGCGCAGGGCAGCCTGGTCGTCGCGTCTGCCGCCGGGTGACCTCGTCCATGACCGGCACCGAACGACCGGCGGTGCACTGTCTCACCGTAACGACGGTGCCCGCATGCCGACGCAGCAGTACCCGGCCGGGATGCAGGCCGAGGTCAAGGACGCCTACTGGGCCCTGTCCGGCATCGAAGACCTGAAGACCCAGCCCGGCCCCGCCCTCGTCGAGCCCGCCGGTCACCGCATCACCGAGATGGCCGGCCGGTACGCGGCGACGTACCCGGCGGCGAGACCCGCCGCCGGACCAAGGTCATCGGCCGGCTCCCCGGCGAGACCTCCTGCCTCACCCTGGTCTGGGCCGTCCTGGACCGGGCATCCCGCGGCTGGCGCGGCCTGACCATGACCAGCGACGGGCTGCGGATGCTGCAGGACCTGCGCCGCTCGCTGCTCGAACCGCCCCGCCAGCTCCGGCCGCGCACCGCAACCACCCGGGACGACGAGCGCACCGGCAACGTCAGCGCCACCGCCTAACGTCGCCATCAACTGGAACCGCGCCCGTCCCTTTTACTCGGCGCGGCCCCGGCAAGCGGGCGCGACGGCTCCGGAGCAGTCGTCGGCCGGATCAGCCTTACATCACCCGCAAACGGCGACAAACCCAAGCTCCTTTGACGCAAACGACGGCGCTATGTTCCCCTGTTGTGCGTGCGAGTAGCCAGAGTTACACTGATTTCTCCAGCAACCCGAGGAGCTGATCGTGGATCAGGAAGACAAAGAGCAGCTCGAGCGCGCGGCCGAAGACCTGCTGAACAGGCGGTTCGGCGAGGGAGTCGTGCGCAAGGCCGAGGTGCTGCAGTACGGCGACGAGCCCGTGATCGAGCCCGGCCAGGTGATCGTCCGGGTGATCCTCAACCCGACCAGCGAGGACCCGCACGAGACGATTGCGGCGTTCGAGAAGGCACATCAGGACACCATCACCGAACTGCGCACGAGGATCGCCCAGAACATGCCCTTCATCGGGCGCCTGCAGTTCACCGTCCCGTCGCAGGAGGGCGAGCGCCCCGTCATCACGATGCCCACCGACCCGCCGGATCGCACGGCCATCGGCCGCAACCTCACCCCGGTGATGGCCCGGCTCGATCCCAGGGACCTGGAGACACTCGACGCCCTGATCACCGCCGGCATCGTCTCGAACCGCGCCGACGGCGTTCGATGGGCGCTGGCCCGCATCCGCGAGCGCCCCGCCTACACCCAGCTCCGCGAGCACATCGGCAAGATCGACGAGCTGAAGGCCCAGTTCTGAGGCAAACCCCGACGCGACCCGGAGCGCCCGGACCACGTCACCCCCAGATCAAGCGACACGACCCACTCTCCAAGGCCAGCCTCGGTACGGTCTTGTCACTGCGTGGGCCATGCTCAGGCCGCCCCGCAAATGTCACTGCCATCGCCTAACATCACCATGAACCGGAACCACGCCCGTCCCTTTTACACCGGATTCCGGACGCCACCTACCCACCGGCCGGGCGCTACCGTTCCCCGGATCAGTCACAGCGCATCACCGAGGCGGCGTTGCCGAGGACTTCGCGATCGCTCCCGGGGCACTCTTCACCGTGCGAACGTAGGCCACCACCAGATGAGACTACGGGCCCGGTTAGTGCGCACATTCACCGGAATCTGTCCGCAAACCTGCAGGTCACAGCACCAAAGCCGAGCACGCCCAGACCCGCGGCGGCCGCTCTGCCGGCGGTGCTGGGTGAGGCACGTGATATCAGCCGGGGCTGGCGGGTGTCCGGTCAGCGCGCGGTAGCGGTGGCTCGTGATGAGGCCGCAGTCATCGCGTTCCGGTTGGCGGGCGCGGACGCGTGGTCTAGCCTGCTGTGACTATGGCCGGTGAAGCTGGTTCTGTTAACCCGGCGTGCGGGCACCCCGTACCGCCGGGATCTCGGTTCTGTCCGGTCTGCGGGCAGCCGGCCACCGGCAGCGCAGCGCCGCCCCAGCCGCCGGCGGCGCCGTTGCCAGTGGTCCCCGCCTCGCCGCAGGCCAAATTGCCGCCGGTGTCACCCACGGTTGCTCCGCTGCCGCAACCAGAGTCCACGCCCTGGGACTCCTGGTACGCGCCTCGTCGTCAGCCACCCCCGCCGCCCGGCCCGCAGCCGTGGCCGGCGCCACAGGGCAACGTACCCCGGCCGTCACCCACGGCCGCGGCGGCGCGGCCCGCAGCGCCGGCCGTGTTTGCGTCCCCGCCGCCACCGGGCGGTGGGCGGCCGCTGCCCGCCGACCCGGATGCGACGCGGGTGGATGGCCTGGGTCCGGTGCCGCCTGGCGACCTGCCCACGACGATGCTCGGCGACCTGCGACTGGCGCCAGCCTCCGGCGGCCCACGGCGTTCCCGCCGCCCGCTGGTCCCGGTGATCGTGGCCGCTGTGCTCGTGGCGGTCGTGGCCGGGATCGTCATCTTCCGGGCCCACCCGGGTAGCACCGGCGCAAGCGGCACCACGGGCACCACGCCGTCTGCCTCGTCGCAGGACGCGCGGCGGCAGGCGGCGGTGCGGCTGTCCGGGCTGCTGGCGCAGAGCGTCACCGACCGTGCCGCCGTCACCGGCGCGGCCGAGGACGTGCGCGGCTGCGGCCCGTCCCTGCGTCAGGACGCCCAGACCTTCGCCCGCGCAGCCAGCTCCCGGCAGCGTCTGCTCTCCCGGCTGGCCAGCCTGCCAGGCCGTTCCCTGCTGCCTGCCGCGATGCTGCAGGACCTGACTAGCGCCTGGCGGGCGTCAGCCCAGGTGGACACCGATCTCGCCCGGTGGGCGGAGGGCAAGATCGCCCACGGCTGCCACCGCAACAGCCCACCCGACGCCCGCCTGCGGGCCTCCTACGTCCCGGAGAGCCAGGCGACCGTCGGCAAGCAGGCGTTCGCCAGCCTCTGGAACCCGGTCGCCAGACAGTACGGCCTCACCACCTACCAGCGGAACCAGCTCTAAACGGACTGGTAGGTGCCCGGTCCCTGGCCGACCCTCGAGGTCCTCGCCCGCCGCTACCTCGGTACTCCCTACCCCTGGTACGGAGGCCGCGACCAAGTCCGCGTCATCCTCACCATCAGGGCGGACAAGATCCACCCGATGGGATAAGCCAGGCACCGCAGCCCGGCCAGGCCAGGCCTGCCGTCATCAACCCCGACGGCAAACCAATCTGCGCAATTAAGCTTGATTGGCCGCTGGTCAAACTGTGTCGCGCAGAACGGGTCCTTCTGGCGGAGCAGCACTTTGGCCTGCGGCAGCCATGGTTGCGCATGCTATCTCCCGATCCGCCATCGCCACATCACACGCCGCCCTGCGACGCGAGAACCCAGCGCCAGGGGCGAGCGCCGACGCCGAGGCAGCGCTCACACCAGCCATCCGGGCGCCTACGGGCAGTCTGCCGCAGCCGTCGTCACAAATAGGTCTGCATCGGATTAACCGGCCATTATGTGCGGCTGGCCCGTTTGTTATTCGGCATCGGCGAGAAGAAATATTTGGCGATCTGATTTCCTACCGAGATGAGGGAAGCGCTGCTCGGCGATCGCCGGCAAGGTCGAGAGAGCGTGAGTAAGTATTCCAGTTCATCCATAGATGTACACGCGGATGACCTGCGCATTTCGGCATACCGGGCGTCTCTTGTAGCGCGCCGTGAGACGCAGCGGCACGCGAGGTCATGCGGCGGAGGACCCCTGAAGGGGCACAGAGGCGCGATACTGGCCCCATGGTTGACGACACTGCACGGGACCGGGCCATCTATCACGCGCTGAAGGCGGCCGACGAAGTCGCCGCAGCCCTGCAGACCCACCTCATCGAGGAACATGGGGCTGGTCCGGAGCGCGCAGCCCCGCAGAGCCCCTCCACCAACTCCCTCAAGCTGCTGCGGCAGGCTCGCGAACGTCTGGGCGTGGGACTCCGGGCCGTCCAGGCTGACCACATCGCCGAGTCCGACGAGATCTCCCTGCGCAACCGATAGCCCGTGTACACGCAAGTTAACACCCAGCACGCACGTGCGGGCGGTGTTGATGCAGGACCGTCGTGCAACCCCAGTACTCAGGCCGGGCAGCCGTATGTTGACCTCGCCGAGGGCCTGCCTGGCCATCCCGGCCTTTACCGGGACGGCCCGTGACAACAGCTCTTGCTCTCGGTATCTCAGGTGTGCGGACCCTGCGCGATGCGCGCCTTTGCCATCATCGTGGAGTTGACAGCCATGACACTCTCGGACAGCGCGGTCAGCAGGGTGCCGAGCTCCACGAGGTCGTCCAGGTCAGGGGCGGCGTTCCCGTCATCAAGGCGGTGCCGGGCCTCCCTGGCCGCGTTCAGCGCTTCGTGCAGAGCGCGGTGTACGCCGATCGTCGTCGGGTCGGTGCTGCTCATTTCGCTCCTGGGCTAGGTCAGCGGCCTATGTCCGCCGCGTACGTCCTCACGATCACTGACGGCCAGGATACGCAGGGAACGAGACCGGCCTGGGCCTGTCGCCGTAACTGCCGGCCGCGCAGAGCGTAGCGGAGCCGAGGCCGCGTATCCCGGCTGCGGACGGGTCGCTCGTTACATCCTGGGGTACCGGCCGGTCCGGTCAGTCGAGGTAGTCGCGGAGGACCTGGGAGCGTGACGGGTGGCGGAGCTTGGACATGGTCTTGGACTCGATCTGGCGGATCCGCTCGCGGGTCACGCCGTACACCTTGCCGATCTCGTCCAGCGTCTTGGGCTGGCCGTCGGTCAGCCCGAACCGCATCGAGACCACGCCGGCCTCGCGCTCGGACAGCGTGTCCAGCACCGAGTGCAGCTGCTCCTGCAGCAGCGTGAAGCTGACCGCCTCGCCGGGCTGGATCGCCTCCGAATCCTCGATCAGGTCGCCGAACTCGCTGTCACCGTCCTCGCCTAGCGGGGTATGCAGCGAGATCGGCTCCCGGGCGTACTTCTGCACCTCGATGACCTTCTCCGGGGTCATGTCCAGCCCGGCCGCGAGCTCGTCCGGGGTCGGCTCGCGGCCCAGGTCCTGCAGCATCTGCCGCTGCACCCGGGCCAGCCTGCTGAGGGCCTCGACAATATGCACCGGAAGGCGGATGGTGCGGGCCTGGTCGGCCATGGCGCGGGTGATCGCCTGCCGGATCCACCAGGTGGCATACGTGGAGAACTTGTAGCCCTTGGTGTAGTCGAACTTCTCCACGCCGCGGATCAGGCCCAGGTTCCCCTCCTGGATCAGGTCCAGGAACAGCATGCCCCGGCCGGTATACCGCCTGGCCAGCGAGACGACCAGCCGGAGGTTGGCCTCCACCAAGTGGTCCTTGGCCCTCCTGCCGTCTTCGGCGACCTCCTCGAGATCGATGCTCTGGCGGGCACGCAGCACCCCGCTGCCTTCTGCGAGCTTCTCCTCGGCAAACAGCCCGGCCTCGATCCGCTTGGCCAGCTCGACCTCCTGCCTGGCGTTGAGCAGCGGCACCCTGCCGATCTGCTTGAGGTAGTCCTTAACCGGGTCGGCACTAGCGCCGGCGGCTGTCACCCGGGCGGGGGGAAGATCTTCGTCGTCATCGCCGGAAACCAGCGGCTCGTCCTGGCGCTCGCCGCCCGCCGCCCGCGGCGGGCGGGGCTCATCTTGGGCAGAGCCTGAGTGCGCAATTTCAGTCGGAGCGGCAGGCAGCGGTCCGCCGATCTCAACGGCGTCGCTGTCCCTGCCGGGCCCTACCGGGTCGGTCAAGCCCATAACTGCGCCGTACCGCCGATGCTAATGGCGGCAGCGAGCTCTGGCTTACGGGCCAGCCCAGGAGCAGCTGCGTATGGCGCGAAATCAGCGCAGCGACCAGGTAGTGGCCGGGAGCAGACGACCCGCGCACGTCCGGCGGGTGCCGTCCCTGAGCCTGCAGCGTCTGCCACTGCGATCACTCGCCCGATCGCCGGGGCGCAGCTCGCCGTGCCGGGCTCGACGCCTGGCTGGCCGGGCTGGCTCGCGACACGGGCATCCTCTCCTGAATATGCAGGACGACAAGGCGGAACATACCGCTGAAACCCGCGCTGTCTGCCAGCTGCCGGAAGACAACAGGACAGAAAATCACAGCGGCTGACTCGTCCCCACACTACGCGGAGTCGGGGGGCGGCTCGGACGCTGTCAGGCGCCAGGTCACCAGATAGCTGCCGGATTTGCCCACACTCGCCCCGGGCCACCCGCTGCCCGGCCGACGCTGAACGGGCCGCCGGTCAGCTCGTCATGCTGGCAAACATGCCGGGCTCGCGTTGAGCATGGCGACCAGGGAGATCAGCGCGGCGATCTGGTCGTCGTCGTGGTTTATCGTCCGGTCAGGCCGTCGGCCATCTCTCTGAGGATGTCGATGTGGCCGTTGTGCCGGGCGGTTTCTTCTATCAGGTGCATGAGCACCCATCGCAGCGTGACCGGCTCATGGCGCCAGCTCAGCATGCCCCGGGACTCCGCATCAAGGTCAAGCGGCGCGACCAGTTCGCTGAGCTGGCCGCAGCTGGCCCGGTACTCGGCCAGCAGCCGGGCGAGGGGGACGTGCAGCCCGAGCCGCATCTCCGCGTCAGGGTCGTCCTCGGTGACCGGCGTACGGTCCTGCTCGCCGAGCAGGACCACCCGGATCCAGTAGTACTCGACCCAGCGCAAGTGGCTGACCAGGCTGGAGATGGTGGTAAGCGGCGAGCCGGGCAGCGGCGCCCGGCGTGCTTGCTCGTCGCTGAGGCCAGCGCACTTCACATGCACGGTGTCCCGGGCGTAGTCCAGCATCGTGGTCAGCACGGCGCGCTCGTCCCAGCTGGCCGGGATGTCGTCCGTTCGGGAAGACGCGCTGATCGGTGCCGACGCTGCCGCGGCGCGGATGAGCTCCTCGCTCAAGACAGCCATAGTGAACGGCATCGCCTTCCTAGCCGGACGGCCCGCACCGCCCGCCCGGGCGGCGTACCCACCGTAGGGACCGCATCGCCGACCGCGCAACGGGTTATCTGCGGCCCGGCTCACCGGAGCAAGGACGCGACTCGCGCATGGCAGGCATGCCTGGTAGACGGTGCTTCATGTCCGGTCGTTCGGTCCGGACGCCGTCGCCCTGCCTGCCATCACCCCGCACACTCTGCGGCACGCCGTCATCATCTCCGCGCGGGATCCGCTGCGCGACGTCCATGGAGACTGCCTCACACGCGGACCCCGCGTACCACGATGTGCCGAGCAGGCCCGCGCCAGCCGGACCGGCACGCCACCTGATACCGCCGCCGCCTACGTCGCGGGCCGGCACCGGCTGACAGTTCCGTCCGGCGGCCCAAGAGTCGGGCGAACCGGGCAGTATGGTCGCCATGGCATGCCAGAACGGGTGATCTGAGCGGCCTCGCCGGATTCGCAGTGCACCTGGTCGAGAGAACCTGAGCGAGTATTCCAGTTCATGCATAGATGCGCGCGCGGATGACGTGCTCATATCATGCATGAGCGGATGACGCTTCGAGCGTTACCCGGCGAGCGGGCGGGAATGATCGAGTATGGCAAGGGCTGCCCGCGTTTCCGGAAAGGACTGGGCCGATGGCTGATGATGAGCAGAGCACGCATGACACGGCGCCCGGCCTAGCGCAGGGCTTCATCGCCCAGCTGCGCACGATCACCGAAGGGCTGGAGGACCTGGCCGGGTTCGGCGAGCGCCGCTCGCCTGGCGGGTTCCCGCTGCCTGGCGCGCTATCGGCGGCGCAACTGGCGTCGGTCGCTTCCAGCGTCGCGGCGCAGAGGCGCAGCATCGAGGCGCTGCAAGCTCAGCTTGCCTCATTCGATGAGCAACTCGCGGTGCTGGAGCAGATCCTGACCCCGCTCGCAGATTGGAGCAGGACGTGGGCAGGGCTCGAACAGCGGCTGCTGGCCGTGCGCCACGCGCCGCAGGCCGAGAATCCTGCCAGCGGTTCCTGACGGGCCAGCCGCCACGGCCTGAAGGCGCGCGGACATGCGCGAGCATCATCCGCATTTCCTGCCTCCGGCGTTTTCCGGCTCTTCGAAGTTAGCCGGGATCGTGTTTCCATCCGGTCACCAGGCGTGATCGCCTGAGCGCTGCGTCCTGTGCGCTGCGGTTGCCGCGGGTGCAGGCGGTGCGGACCCGCCGCCGCTGGTTGGCGGGGTTGCGGAAGGAGGCGAGCCGGCCGCGGACGGCTCGCTCGCAGGGGGTGGACCTGGTGATGGCCGCCCGCAGGTTCAGCGCGTCGCGGAGCTTCTCCTTGCCGATCCATGCGGCCAGGATCTGCTGCCCGTGCCGGTCAGCGCCCAGGATGTTCATGACCTTGGCGAACTGCTCCGGCCGCAGGTGCTCCAGGTTGCGCACCGGCAGGCCCTTGACCCTGTACTCGGCGTCGTCGGACCGGCCGCGGCTGCGCGCGACCGCGCCCCTCGTCAACCGCTGGGTCGATGGGCCGTTGGTCCGGCTAGAACCGGACCAACGGCACTTTGACCCAGAACCGCCGCCCCGCACCGCCCGCCGCCGCACATCCCCGGTCATCTTCACGGCCAGCTGGACCACGTGGAACAAGTCGACCACGATCTGCGCGCGCGGCAGCATCCGGCGGGCCGCCGAGGCGTAGATGCTGCACATGTCGCAGAAGCGATATCCTCGGCCAAGTGCCCGCGGCTTTCTGGGTCATGGTGTCCTTAAGCAAGATCCATGATCTTAAGAAGCCGCGGGCGTCTTGATCACTGCGCCATGCCGGTGCCCTCACCCGCCCGCCGTCTGGTTCCGTTCCCGGCAGGTCCGCCAGCTTAGGACGTACCGGGCCGGCCGTGCCGGCCGGAGATCATGGGCAATCGCTCAGACGGCGCGCGTCCGGGTGGCGCGCCAGCCCGTTGCCAGTGCAGCCGCAGCGGCCGCTAGCAGGACGGTGAGCAGGATGAGCTGCAGTGGCCAGTACTGGCTAGCCGGGTGGTAGGGCACCGGGACACCGGCACCTGAGCCGAGGACCCAGCTGCCGGGTGGCGCGGCAAAGCGCGGCCCGGTCGTCTTAGTGGCCGGTGTAAGAGCCTGCACTATCCACCGGGCGGCAAGGAGCAGGACGGCAAACCCGGCCACGGCCGCGCCGATCGCGGGAAGCGTGCGCCGGAGCAAGGCACCGAAAGCTACTCCCAGCGCGAAGGCGAGCACGGCCTCGCCGGCCAGGGCCAGGTGGATAGAGACAAGCCATGACCAGCGCGAGCTTGTGGTGTCACCGGCGGTGAGCTGGTGCTGCAGCCAGGCGTTGGCTGCCCCGGCGGCCAGCCCGGCCACGGCCAGGGCGGTGCCGAGAGCAGCGATCTTGGTGATGTACCAGCGGCGTCGTGACACGGACTGGGTCCAGGCCGCCAGCTGGGTGCGCTGCTCGACCTCCCTGGCGACCAGCGGGGCGCCGATCAAGGCGCCGATGATCGCGAACACGGCGGGCAGGCCGTCCTGGGAGAAAAGGATCGCGAAGCTGTAGTGGGACGCGAAGGCAGCTTGCAGGCTGCCCGGATACCGATCCTTGAGGGCACTGCAGGTTGCGGCCGACCGGACGTGGAACACGCCGCGGTGAGCGGTGGGCGGCGGGCATCCGGCGGCTGCCAGTTGCCGGAGCCAGAGATGGTAACCCGCCAGCCAGTGCTCGGCGCTGAGCCCGAAGCCGACCATGAGGGCGCACAGGGCCGTCACGGAGATGACGGTCCACAGCGCCTGGCCGCGGTGCTGCCGCCAGATGAGGCAGGTCATGCCAGGGCCTCCTCGGGGAGCGTGGCAGCGGCGCCTTCGAGGTAGCCGAGCACGAGCTCATCAAAGGTGGGTGCCGCGTCCTGCAGGCCCGGGCCAGCGACGTGGGCGCCGTCGCGGCGCACCAGCGCCGTGGTCCGCCCAGCCGTGCTGCGCTGGCTGATCACCTGCCAGCCTCCGCCGCCGGGCCAGCCGTCCGGCCCGGATATGACCCGGTGCTGCTGACGCAGCTCGTCAATGTCGCCGGCGAGCCGCAGGTGCCCCGAGCGAAGCACGATCAGGTAGTCGCAGATGCGCTCCAGCTCCGCCACGGCGTGGGAGGAGTACAGCACGGTAGCGCCCGTCTCGGTGCAGGCCTCGAACATCGAGCCAAGGAATTCCCGCCGGGCCAGCGGGTCAAGGTTGGCCGTCGGCTCATCGAGCAAGAACAACTCCGGCTTCTTGGCCAGCACCAGGGTGAGAGCCACCTGGGCGCGCTCGCCGCCGGACAAGGTGCTGATCCGCGCCCGGGGCCGGATGCCCAGCCGCCGGACCCGCTGGGAAGCCATAGCCGCATCGAAGCCGCGGTTCGTGCACCGTCCTATCTCCAGTACATCGGCGACGCGAAGGCGCGGCCACAGCGGCGCGTCCTGGGCGACGAACCCGATCTTGTCCAGCCGCTGCTCCGGGGCGCCGCCAGCGGCCTCGACTGTTCCCGCGGTGGCAGGAAGCAGGCCCGCCGCCATGCTCATCAAGGTGGTCTTGCCGGAGCCGTTCGGGCCGACCAGCGCCACCACGCGCCCGGCTGGCACGTCCAGGTCGCAGTCACGCAGGCCCCAGATCTTGCGCCCGTAACGGTGCCCGAGGCGCACGCACCGTAGTGCCGTGCTCATCCGGCACCGCCGGCAGTGCGGCCGTTACCCGGGCTGACCGCCGGCTCGTCGAGGGCAACCTCCAGGAGCATCCGGATCTGCTCGGCAGACAGCCCGTCCTGCCTCGCCCGGTCCACCCACCGGGCCAGCGAGCCCAGCAGCTTCGGCGCCACCGTCAGCGACGTCATCGACGGTGAAGCCGCCACGAAGGTCCCTACGCCCTGCCGGCGTACCACCAGCCCCTGATGCTCCAGCTCGCCGAACGCCTTCACCACCGTGTTCGGATTGACCGACAGGGAGCCGACCACCTCATTCACGCTGGGCAGCTGGTCACCGGGCTGCAGCCGGCCCAGCATGACATCCCGGCGCACCTGCTGGACCAGCTGCCGGTAGATCGGCACACCCGACCCGGCATCAACACGGAACATGCCCGCCTCCAAGGCTATCACTCTATTACTAGACTAGTAGAATGATAGTGTTCGCGCAACGTAAGCGAGATCCGGCAGCCGGGCCCTAGCCGCACGCCGCAATGCCGGCGCTCTGCACAGGTGTGGCCCGCCGAGCCGCCCGGATAACCTGGCCAGCTCCGCAGCGCCGGACCCAGATGAGCGGACCCCGCGCGAACTGCGGCGCAGCTTCGTCCCGCCACCCTCTGGCGCTGGCGTTCCGATCGAGCAAATCTCGCGCAGTAGCCAGCGCCTCTTCGCGGACATGTCAGTGTCAGTCACGAGGCGACGCAGCTGGCGTGGGCATCGCGGGCCTCAGGGGACTCTCGATGGCATCGCCGACCTCATCGCAGGATTCACTACGGGCTCCATCGCCCTGGCGGTTACGTCTTGTGATCACACGGCAACGCGGTCCCGGTCAACTTCGAAGGGCCCGTTTTCCGGCTTCCGGGTGGAATCCGGCGGCATGGGTGCTGGCACGATCACGCGATTCAAGATGACGGCAGGCGGGCGCACCCGCGAGTACCGGATGATGGTCGCCGAGCCCGAACCGGGCCGGATCCTCACCGAGTCCGACACCGGCTCCAGCGCGGTCACCACGTTCACGGTCTCCCCGCAGGGCGGTGCGTCGATCGTGCAGATCTGCACCGCCCGGGACGGCGCAGGCGGGATCGGCGGCCTGTTTGAGCGCATGTTCGCGCCGAGGGTGCTGCGCGCCATCTATGCGGACGAACTTGAGCGACTCGATGCGTACGCGCGGGAACATCGCCCGGCATCAGCCGGGACCACTCTGTCGGCGGCATGAGCACCGTAACGCGTCTGGGTCGGCCCTGTCGATGAGCGCACTGGCTGCCGGGTGGGTGCTGGCTCAAAGAGCACAGCCGATCATCGGCGCCCGGACACCGGCCGAGGCCGAGCAGACCGCAGCATTCCAGCCGATCCCGTCCGACCTTGCCGCCGCCTTCACCGCAGCCCGATGACCTCCGCCGAACGTGCGGAATGCGGCACAGATGAGTAAGTCCTCGTACCCATCCGGAATGCGATCGCCTCGCGGCAGCAAAGTCAGTCTTAGTCCACTCGTGAAAGTAGCCCAACTATTATATTGCATGACCTTCAGCTACGCTGCGATAAACGAAATCCTCCAAAGCACAACCTCATCGCGGAAGCGCAGTTGATGGCTGAATTTCTGTAGATGCCCGAGTGCTATCATTTCCACATGCTTCCTTTGCGCCGAGTGTTCGAGATGTATGTCAGTGCCCATCAGGTCTCTGCGGGGAACCAAAACAGTGTGAGTCTACCCTCACAGGCTGTGGCGGTAATTCTCGCTGCATTGATCGCCGGTACAATTGGACTCTTGACATCTCGCTACACAATCAGGAAGACGCTCGACCACCAGCGTGTACAGCTTTTCAACGAACGGTTTTCTACGGCGTCCGATAAGCTGGGGCATGAACAAGCACTTCAGGCTGCATGAACGCGACTTTGCCGTGTCCCTGGCCACCCGACTGGCCGGAATATACGCTCTTGCCGGGCTTGCGGATGATTGGGGAGCGCAGAGACAGACCTGCGTCGACGTACTCTGTTCGTACTTGCGGCTCCCGTACGAGCCGAACTCCGCATCGCCCAACTACCGTAGGGGCGAACGAGAGGTCCGACGCACGACGATCCGCGTAATCAGAGACCATCTGCGCCCTGGTTTTAGTTCCGTGAGCTGGGCTAAGTGTAACTTTAGCTTCGAAGGCGCAACATTTGACTGCGGCGATCTGACCGGTGCCGAGTTCACCGGCGGCAATGTTTCCTTCCATGGGGTGTATTTCGCTTCCGGAACATTCCACTTTAACAGAGTTCATTTTGACGGAGCTCATGTCTCGTTTGCAAGAGCCCAATTCACCGGATCCGATGTCCGGTTCGACGGGGCGAGGTTCCTATCCGGCGACGTCTCGTTTGAAGGCGCTAAGCATACTGCTGGAAGGGCATCGTTCAAGGATGTGGAATTCGCTGCCGAATGTAAGGTTAGTGGGGACCCCCTAAATCACCTGACTAAACCGACAAGGCAGGCTGACGCGCGACGGCCAACGGCTTGGCCTTGGCGTCGGAGCGCCGAGCTACCCTAACTTGAAACTCAACGTAGCTCAGGTCATGGCAAGTAGTACGCTGATATTTCGGCTTGGCGACGTCCGCTATTTGGGATGTGCGAGAGGCGCACTTCTCCATTGGCTGCTCTCAGGACTTATGGTGTCACTGGGGCGGGGGGCAGCGGTGGCATGGCTGCGCTTGTGGTGGGGGCCTGGAGTTTCGTCAGGTCAAGCTTGGTGCCGACCATCTGCTTGAGCATGAAGTCGTGATTCAGGTCGAGGATGGCGCGGGTTTCGGCGGCGACCACCGCGTTGCGGCTCAGGGTGAGCTCGTTATCCTGCTGCTGCTCGCCCGACAAGGACCAGTTGGTAGAGCCCTTGACCGTGTAGACGCCGTCGACGATCACGATCTTCAGGTGCGAGATCGCGTTGTGCACCGAACTGGTACCGATGGCGATGCTGTTGCCGAAGGCGTCGTTGGCCCAGCTGGCCAGGATCTGCTTCTCGTGCGCGCCGGTCGACTGGCTCCGGTCCAGGCTCATTTGCACGTAGATTTTCTCATCGGCGAGTTTGCCCTGGATAATCTTGTTCAGCTCGTCGTCGTCATAGCCGAACATGTTGACCACGATAGAGTGCTGGGCGCTGTCCAGCAGCGCGACCAGCAGCCCGTGGACGTTATCCCGCGGAGCGAAGAAGGTCCTCTGATCGTCGGGATATCCGTCCAGGAAGCGGCCTTCAGCCTTGTATTTGGCCAGGTCTTCCCAGACGAGTGGCGTGTCAGCCATCGTCCCCCCTTTTCTCTGTCTCCATCGTGGCTGGCGGCGGGCGATATGTCCACCCAGTGGGGCCGTCGGCGTCGATCCGGGAATCTGCGGCCCTTCGCCCGGAGGGCGGGTACGCGAACGAAGTCACCATTTGAATGGCGGAACGGCCCCTTGCCGACCCTGATGCTGTAGGTGAGCCCGCGCAGCCCGGCAAAGGTGTCGGCGAACGCCAGCCAGCTGAGCAGGGCGGAACGCTGCCCCGGGCCGGGTTCCTCCCGGTACGACGGCCGATATCGCCGGACGAAAACCTCCGTTCGTCACACGCACACCACACACCCGGACGGTCCGGCTCACACGCTGCAGCCGCACTGGCGAGCAACCCCGGCCCATCAGCCGCACCAAAGCGCCGGATATCTGCTAGCCGAACCGCGTGGCCTGGGCACAGCCGGGCAACGTGGATTCCGCTAACCGGCGCGCATAGCCCAGCGGCCGACGATCAATCTCGCCGACCTCGGGCGCCTCACGCTCGCAGCCTGCGTGCCGCATTACTGCGAGAAAGAAGAAGAAATTCCGCGGTACTGAGGCACCCGGATGACCTTGATCTTGCCCTGGACCTGGGGTGCGTCCGCGTAGCGGTCATTGCCGGCCTGGTTGGCGTCGATGACGCAGGTGCCCGCCGCGATGTAGGTCACCGTGGACCCGGACACGGTGCATACCTGCGGGCTGCCGGAGGAGAACACGACCGGGTTGCCCGAGCCGCCGCCGGTGGCCGACAGGAGCGCCGAGGACCACACCGCCCCCGACGATGGGGCGGTGAAGGAGATCGACTGGGGAATCTTCCTGACCGTGATCGTGCGCTGGACCTGGGGTGCGTCCGCGTAGCGGGCGTTGCCGGCCTGGTTGGCGTCGATCACGCAGCTGCCCGCCGCGATGTAAGCCACTGCGGCCCCGGACACGGTGCACACCTTCGAGCTGCCGGAGGAGAACACAACCGGGTTGCCCGAGCCGCCGCCGGTGGCCGACAAGCCCGCCGAGCCGCGCACGGTCCCCGAGGCCGGGGCCGTGAAGGAGATCGACTGGGGTATCGCGTTGACGGTGACCGTGCGCTGGACCTGAGGTGCGTCCGCGTAGTGTCCGTTCCCGGCTTGGTTGGCGTCGATGACGCAGGTGCCTGCCGCGGTGTAGGTCACTGTGGTCCCGGACACGGTGCACACCCCCGGGCCGCCGGAGGGATCAGCGGTGAACACGACCGGGTTGCCCGACCCGCCGCCGGTGGCCGACAAGCCCGCCGAGCCGCCCGCCGTCCCCGAGGCCGGGGCGGTGAAGGAGATCGACTGAGCCGGTTCCGGCCGTGTGGTGTAGGTGTAATGGCCTTCTGTGGTCTTCGAGGTGCCGGCCGGGGTGGTCACGGTAATGGTCACGGTGCCCGTACCGGGCGGGCTGGTCACGGTGACCTGCGTGCTCGAATCGGCGGTCAGGGGTGCGACGGCGCCGCCGAAGCGGACACCTGTGGCACCGGCCAGCCCAGTCCCGGTGATGGTCACAGTGGTCCCGCCCGCGGTGCTGCCGACTCCCGGGGACACGCCGGTGACCGCCGGCCGCGGGGCGGTGTAAGTGTAGTGGTCGGCGGCGGTGACGTGTGAGGTGCCGACCCGTGTGGTAACGGTGATGTCCACCGTGCCGGTGCCGGCCGGGGTCATCTTCGTGCCCGAATCGGCGGTGACGGCCGCGGTGGTCACGGTGGTCACGACGCCGGTGCTGGGTGGGCTGGTCACGGTGATCTGCGTGCTCGAATCGGCGGTGATGGTACCCGCTGCCCTGCCGAAGCGGACGACGGCGGCATCGCCCAGGCCGGTCCCGGTGATGGTCAGCGTGTTCCCTCCCGCGGTGCTGCCGCTGGCCGGAGACACGCCGGTGACCACTGGAAGCGTGACAGCATGTGAGGCTGACCTGGTCAAGCCGATAGCCACGACCGTGCCCGCAACCGCGATCACGATCGCGATCACGGCCGCGATGGTCTTCTTGCCCGCGCTGGCATGCCGGAGCCGGGAGCGCCATCGATGCCGGCGCAGGAGGATTTTTTCCACGGTGGTGCCCTGGACCGCGGCCTGTCCGCCGGATGGCCACAGGGCTGCGAGCAGCAGCGCCGCCTCGCCCAGGTGCGACCGGCCGCGTTCGTGCCAGCGCGGACCGTAGGCCCCCGCTGCGACCTTGCTGAGCGCGGCAACGAACGTGGCCGCGTCGGCCGGCCGGTCCCCGGGCTGCTTGGCCATCCCCGCGGCCACCAGTGGCCGCACCGGCCCGGGTACCGCGTCCACCGGCACCGGCTCGGACATGTGCTGGTACATCAGCGCCGCGGCGGTGTCCCCGCGGAATGGCGGCCGCCCCGTCAGGCACTCAAAAAAAGTGGCCGTGGCCGCGTACACATCCCCGGCCGGGCTGGGCGACCCGCCGGCGAACTGCTCCGGCGGAGCGTACGCCAGCGTGCCCCCCCTGGCCGACTGATCCCCGGCCCGGGCCGCGATCCCGAAATCGGTCAGTTTGCTCGCCCCGTCCCCGTCCACCAGCACGTTGTCCGGCTTGTAATCCCGGTGCACCACTCCTCGCGCATGCGCCGCGGCCAGGCCCAGCAGCGAACCATGCAGCACCACCAGCGCCGCCTCCGGGGTGGTCCCGCCCTGACGCGCCAGGATCTGCCGCAGCGAGAACCCCGTCCACCAGTTCCATCACGATCGCCGCCCCCGACGGCGACTCGGCGTACTCATGCAGCCGGACCACATGCGGATCATCCATCGAGGCCAGCACCGCCGCCTCGCCGCGGAACATCTGCGCGAACCGCTCATCAGCTAGCAGATCCCGGCGCAGGTACTTGATCGCCACCAGCGTCCCCGAGTCGTCGTGCCGGGCCAGCACCACATCACCGAAACCGCCAGAGCCGAGCGCCTTCAGCCCGGTGTACCCCGGAACACTCCACCCGGCCACGGGCGCCTGGCCGCCGCCGTCCCCAGCCCTGGTCTGGTCGGTGACCAACGTGTCATCGCGCATCGGTAAGCCTCCATTCGCGTCGGCGCCAGGCTGCGGCTGGCGAACCCGGCTGTGCCGGTGCTGCCGCGCGGCAGCCGACCTCGCTGCCGATCTAGGGTTCATGAAGATGGCTATGCGCCTGTCTTGGCAGGCGCCAGGGCGTTAAAGCGCCAGCACAACGGCCTGCGGCGCGGCTGGCGCGCTCTCCTGGGAATCCCGCAATGCCGCGCTGTTCACCGGGCGATGGCGGTCATCGATGTAAGAGCCGCAGGAAATGGTGATCCGGCAATAAACCGGCCAGCAATCCGATTGCGATGGCGACGGTGATTGCCGCGGTCGTAAACGTCGAAGATCCGGCCGAGCGGAATAACCGCCAGGGCACGTGACTATGGCTTGTCCGGGTTCTCGCTGGCGGCACCAGCGACCTACGTCGCTTTGATGAGCCAACCTATGCTTGCCTCGCGACACACTCATGTCGATCCCCCACCCAGACAGTCCCGCAAGATGCGTGACCGGTACCTTAGTTGTCTTGCGGCGGCGTACCCGATCGTACGGTGCAATACGGATACATGTGTGACGTTCGGGGCATCCTGGCGGTTGACCTAGATTCGTTTTATTTACGCGAGGCTGGCCGTTACGGCTGTTCCCAGTGGACATGTCGTATCTCAGAAATTACCACAATGGCCGAACGCGTTACGGGCACGCACTAACAGTATATGCATATACATTTGCCTCGAACTGGGACGAGTCGGGCGATACGTGTGAATTCAGGCTGATGATCCTCGCCGGGCGTCCGCACCGCGAATCCCGACGCTTGGCAGCTGGGCGACGAGCCAGGCCCGTTCGGCCCGGGCCTTGCCTGCCTGGGCCTTGCCTGCCTGGGCCTTGCCTGCCCGATCCGAGTCCAGCCGGCCTCTGGAAACCAATTCCAGCCGACGAGCAGGCATCACTTCGTCTGCCTCCTGGTCATGGACCCGATGTATTAGCATTGGCGGCGGTTCCGTGTCGTCGAGACGCGGACGGGTTTCGGCGGCAGGCTGCTCAGGCTCGGCGGCGTCTGAATCCCGGCAGAGGCAGATGAACTGCCCGGAGAGAAATATTCAGCAGGCGAGGCCATCTGGAGCCAGTGGCCGCGAGGACAGCGGGGCCCGCATGGACTATTTCGGGGGCGGACAACCGCCGGGTGAGGACGCGCGCCCCTACCTGCCGACCGAAATCGACCCGCCCTTCTCGCCTGGTGACGACGCGCGACTCCACCCGCCGGCTGAGGACGCGCGTCCCGTCCTGCCGACCGAAATCGAGCCTCCCTATCCGCCCGCGCATGCAGGGCCTGCGTACCTGCCTACGCACACCGGGTCCGGCGAGCCCGCGGCGGCCGGGCCGTCCTGCACCCCGAGCCGTGCCAGGCCAGCCGACCGGTCGGCCGAGGCCGGGCGAGCCGAGGCCCGGCGAGCCGAACCGGCGCCGGAGTTCATGAAGTTCGGTCCCGGGACTCCCGCCTCGCCGCCGGCCGGGGCCTCGCAGACGGCTGAGCGTATCTGGCGCGCCGGCCGCCCGGACGAGCCGCCCCGGCGGCCTCGCCGGTGGCGCGGGCTGGCCGGCACGGCGTTCACCGTGATTCTGCTGGCAGCCAGCGCCGTGGTGCTGTATATGCGCTTCCACCATGCGCCGTTTCACGTGACCGAGGTGGCGATCACGCAGCAGACGCAGAGCGGCTGTGCTGTCAACGTGACCGGCCAGATCAGCACCAACGGTGCCGCCGGGACGGTCACCTATCAGTGGCTGTTCGGGCCAGGCCAGCAGGCGCCACAGCCGCTGAGCCAGTCGGTCGTCGCCGGGCAGGACGCGGTGGACGTGACCGTCGCCGTGCAGGGCAGTGGCCATGGCAGCGCGTCCCGGGATGTCACCCTGCAGATCCTCGGCCCGGACCGCCGGGTCGCCTCGGCCTCGGTGCTGCTCCGTTGCTGACGGACGGCAGGACGCCAGCCCGCAGGCCTGAACCGTAAAAGGCTCGCAAGCCGCACGGATCGTTTACCTCAACTGCGGGCGGCGCAGCGCAGAGGTCCGATCGTCCTTTTTCGCCTGGATGTAATCGATCCATTCGATGGCCGCCAGCGTGTTCGGGTCATCAGGGCCGAACCCGTTCCGCAGGTGGGGCAGCATGTAGCGGAACTCCTTCTCCGCCCCGGCGTCGTCCCCGCGCGCCGCCAGCTGCTGGGCGATGCGGAACCAGGCGATCAGCGTGACCGGGTGATCCGGGCCGAGCCTGCTCCGCAGGTGGGGCAGCATGTAGCGGAACTCCTTCTCCGCCCCGGCGTCGTCCCCGCGCGCCGATTGCTGCTGGGCGATGCTGAACCAGGTCGCGAGCGTGTCCGGGTGATTCGGGCCCAGCCTGCGCCGCAGTCCGGTCAGCAACCCCCGGAACTCCTCTTCCGCCCCGGCGTGCTTTCCGCGCGCTGCCATCTGCTGGGCGATGTTGAACCGGGCGATCAGCGTGTCGTGGTGGTCCGGTCCTAGCTTTCGCAGCCGTGCCGTGAAGACGGCGCGGAACTCTTCCTCGGCTCCGGCGTGGTTTCCGCGCGCTGCCATCTGCTGGGCGATGTTGAACCGGGCGATCAGCGTGTCGTGGTGGTCCTGGCCAAGCTTTCGCGCCCGTGCCGTGAAGACGGCGCGGAATTCCTCCTCCGCCCCGGCGTGATCCCCGCACGCCGCCATCTCCCGGGCAAGGCTGAACCTGGTCGCCAGCGTGTCCGGGTGATCGGGACCGAGCGCGTGCCGCTGACCGGCCAAGGTCCGCTGGTATAGCTCGACTGCCTCGTCCGAGCCCCTGGCAGGCTGGCTGCCGGTCAAGCTCGCTTGCGCAGCAGCCAGCGGCGCCGCATGATCGGTCAAGGCCTGCGGGCGTGGCGCAAGGGTCGCGTCAGAGCTGTATCGCCGGAGTCCGAGCGCGATACGTAGCGCGTCGGCGAACTCCCCGCAACTGGGATACCGGTCTTCAGGCGCCTTCGCCAGGGCGCGCTGCATGATTTCATCCACTTCGGGCGGAAGGCCCGGCCGCAGTGATGTCAGCATCGGCGGCGGCACCGACAAATGCGCGTACATCACCGCCATCGCCTCATTCCGATGAAACGGCGGCTTGCCGGACAGCAAGGCGAACGCCACGCACGCCAGTGCGTACTCGTCCGTGCGCGCGTCGACTTGCTGGCCCCGGATCTGCTCGGGCGCCGAGTAATCCAGCGTTCCCATGAAGTGACCTGTCGACGTCAGGCTGGTCGACGACCACGAACCCTTCGTGAGCCCGAAATCTGATAGGTAGACATGGTCGGGCCGACCCGGCCGCGCATCCACGAGCATGTTGGCCGGCTTGACATCCCGGTGCACCAGCCCGGCGGCATGGGCTGCATCGAGAGCTGACGCCACCGCGGAGACGATCGCAGCCGCGCGCTCACCGGGCAGGGAACCTAGCCGGCGCACCAGCGTGCCCACATCACCGCCAGGCACATACCGCATGGCGATGAACAGCACCCCGTTCGCATCGCCGGCTTCGAACACCGGGACAATGTGCGGATCATCCACTGCCGCCGCTGACCGGGATTCACGGATGAAGCGACGCCGGAATTCCTCATCCGCCGCTAGCGTCGGCGCGAGGATCTTGAGCGCTACCTGTCGCTGGAGTCGCTCATCCCGGGCCCGGAATACAACCGCCATGCCGCCCTCGCCGATCTGCTCCTCCAGGCGGTACCCGGCTATCCGCGAACCGGCAGAGAGACCGACCAAGAACCTGGCGGCTCCGGACCCCTCATCACCCATCACACCTCCAGGCCACGCAGCTTGGAACCATCAGGGTTGCCGATAGGCGAAGTGAGATACATATAGGCAAAGTCGGTCACGCCCACCCCTTGCAGTCACCACCCCAGGAGCCCAGCACACGTAACCCGTGGTCGCGGGATTCCGACCCCCAAAGCTAGCACGACGGCCACAAAGGCACATCTCCCTACTCGAGGTCATGACGTGACCCAGCGGCGAAATAGAGCGCTCTGTTTCTAGAGTGATGCGTGGTGACAAAGCTGCGAATATGCCCGACGGCGGTATTCGGCCGGCAGCCGCGAACGGGCTATTGCCCCGCCTGGTCGTCCAGGATCCTGCGGAAGTAGACCGCGGACTCCTCAAATCCAAGGGCACGATAGAACGGCGCGGCCCGCCTGGTGGCGAGCGCGATCAGGCCGCAATCCCGGGCGGCGGCCCACCGCTCGAAGGCGCTCATCAGGGCCCGGCCGATACCGCGGCCGCGGTTCTGGCCGCGGACGAAGACCTCTTCGACCCAGGCCACCGGCCCGTTGGCGTAGAAGGTGAGGTGCCGGAAGCCAAGCAGGTAGCCTAGGCGCTCCTCCCCGTCGACCGCCAGCAGCAGGCAGGCGTCGCCGTCTGTGAGCAGGGCCGGGTAGCTGAGGCCGAACCGGTCCCGGGAGAACCGGAATGACTGCGCCAGCCCGGCGGCCAGGTCCGCGACCGCCTCGGCGTCACCGGCCTCGGCCCGCCTGACATGGCACAGCGTGTCGCTCACCGTCCCATGATCTCCTGTGCCAGCCGCTCCTTCCGCACTAGCGCTGCGCGCGCGCCGAACTGGCCCTCGCCATCAGCTCGATCGGCAGTTCCTGCCGCAGCGGCCGGACCCGCTCCCCGCGCAGCAGCGCGCACAGCCGCCGCGCCCCCTCGGTCCCGCTGCGGGCCAGCGGCTGGCGGACCGTGCTGAGGCCGAGGAAGGCCGCGGACTCGATGTCATCGAAGCCGACCACCGACAGCCGGTCAGGGACGGACACGCCGAGCTGGTCTGCCGCCGCCAGCACGCCGATGGCCTGGGTGTCGGATGCGGCGAAGATCGCCGATGGGGGATCGGGCGACTTCAGCAGCTGCACCGCGTGCTCGGCCGCCACGGCGGCGTCGTGCGGGCCGCGACGGATCAGGCCGGGCTCGGGGGCGATGCCCGCCGCGGCCAGGGCCTGCTTGTACCCGCGCAGCCGGTCCGCGGAGGAGGTGAAGCCGAGCCCGGCCGGTGGCCTGCCGAACGACTTGTCGCCGACGAAGCCGATCCGCCGGTGCCCAAGCGCGACGAGGTGGCCGGCCGCCAGCCGGCCTCCCGCCTCGTTGTCGACGACCGTCTGCGGCACGCCCGGGTTGGTCGCGTCCACGCTGGCCAGCGCGACGCCAGCCCGGGCGAACTGGTCGAGCTGACCGCGGGACAGCGGCAGGCAGATGCTCAGCACCCCGTCGACCCTGCGCGTGGGGAGCAGGGCCTCCAGGTGCCGGTCCCGTTCGGCCGGGCTGTCCACGTTGTACACGATCGTGTCGTAACCCTGCTCTTCGAGGACGGCCAGCGCGCTGGCCACCCGGACCACGGTCGACGGCCTGGTCATGTGGGTGACGACGAGCGCCACCGTCTGCGGGGTGCCGCGTACGAGGGCAGCCGCGGCGTGGCTCGGCCGGTAGCCGAGCCGCTCGATGGAGTCGAGCACCGTCCGCAGGGTGGACTCGCGTACCTGTTCGCTGCCGTTGAGGACCCGCGAGACCGTGCCCACGCCCACCCCGGCGTCGGCGGCCACGTCCGCGATGGTGATGCGGCGACCGGCCCCCGAAGCGCTCACCGGGTAGGCCAATCCCTGGAAACGTTTCCACGCTGGCGCGGCGTCGTCGTTGCCCCGCGCGGCGGGGCCGTCGAGCGTCCCGCCCGGTCCGGCGGTACTCTCGCCCGGGCGCAGCGTGGCCGGGACCACCTCACCGGGCTGCTGATCGGGTCCGTGGTCGAACTGCCGCAGCGCCCGCGCCACCACCCGCCGGGCGATGTCGTCGACCGGGATGGTCACCGTGGTCAGGCGCGGGTGCATCATGGCCGCCGCGGCGCTGCCGTCGAAGCCCGTGACGGCGAGGTCCTGGCCGATCCGCAGCCGGAGCTCCGCGGCCACGCTGTAGACCACCCCGGCGAGCCGGTCGCTGCTGGTCACGATGGCGTCCGGGCGCCGGTCGGGCCGGCCGGCGGACAGCAGCGACCGGATCTTCCTGCGGGCGTTGCCTTCGTCGGCGAAGAGCATGTCCGACTGGTCGGGGGAGATGCCGCGGACGGCCAGCCCGTCCCTGAACCCGGCGGCCCGTTCGGTGTCCCAGTGGTTCGCCGACCGGTAGCCCAGGAAGGCGATCCGCCCGAACCCCTGGTCGAGCACGTGCTCAACGGCCCCGGCGACGGCCCCGCGGTTGTCGATGTCGACCCAGTTCTGCGACAGTGGAGCGCCGGTCCTGCCGAAGCACGCGAACGGCATCCCCGCCTCGGCCAGCAGCTTGACCCGTTGGTCGTCCTGCTGCAACTCGGAAAGCAGGAAGGCGTCCACGCTCCGGCTGGCGATCAGCCGGCGCATCTCCTCCCGCGGATCCCCTTCCGGGACCACGATCACCAGGCTGTAGCTCCGCCGCGCGCACGCCGCGGCCAGCGACTGCAGGAACTGCTGCATGATGTAGTTGGCCGGCAGCAGTTGCACATGCGGCATGACGTAGGCGAACTGCCTGGTCCGGCGCGAGCGGAGGCTCCGCGCGCCGTGGTTCGGGTAGTAGCCGAGCGCGGCTACCGCCTCGAGCACCCGGGTCCGGGCCGCGTCTCCTACCCGCCCGCTGCCGTTGAGCACGTTGGAAACGGTCTGCCGGGACACCGCGGCGGCGCGCGCCACGTCCTGGATTGTTACCTGGCGTGCGGTCGCGGGCCTGGCCTGGCCTGATCGGGACCTAGTCACGTGGTCACCGTACTGCGAATTCGATTCACCTCTTGACACGGTATAGCCATAGCCGACTTCGACGAGATGACCCACGGGCTGCACGCCCGCCGCATCAAGGTCATAGTCGACATCGTCCCGAACCACACATCCAGCCGGCACGTCTGGTTCCGCGAGGCGCTGGCCGCGCCGAAGGGATCGCCGGCCAGGAACCGGTACATTTTCCGGGACGGCGGCGGCCAGGACGGGTCGCAGCCACCCTCGGACTGGCTCTCGGAGTTCGGCGGGCCGGCCTGGGCCCGGGTACCCGACGGGCAGTGGTACCTGCACCTGTTCGCCCCCGAGCAGCCGGACCTGAACTGGGACAACCGCGAGGTCCGCAACGACTTCCTGGCCACCCTCCGGTTCTGGTCCGATCGCGGCGTGGACGGGTTCCGGGTCGACTTGGCGCACGGCCTGGCCAAGAACCTGGCCGAGCCGCTGGCCCCGCTACCCGGGCTGAACCATCTCGACGGGACGCTGCCGCCGGGCTCCCACCCGCTGTGGGACCGCGACGAGGTGCACGACATCTACGCGGAATGGCGGCGGGTCTTCAACAAGTACGACCCGCCCCGGGCCGCCGTGGCCGAGGCCTGGGTGCACCCGTCCCGGCGGCCGAGGTACGCCAGCCCGGACGGGCTGGGACAGGCCTTCAACTTCGACCTGCTCGAGGCGAACTGGAACGCCGGAGAGTTCCTGCGGGTCGTCACCGACAGCCTCTCCGACGCACAGCGGCAGGGATCGTCCAGCACGTGGGTGCTCTCGAACCACAACGTGGTCCGGCACGCCACCCGGTACGGACTGCCACTCGAGGACCGCGGACACCAGGCCGCCCGGGCCTGGCTGCTGAACGGCGGTGCCTCCCCGAGACTGGATCGCGGCCGGGGCCTGCGGCGGGCCCGGGCCGCGATCCTGCTGATGCTGGCCCTGCCTGGCTCGGCGTACCTGTACCAGGGCGAGGAACTCGGCCTGCACGAGGTCCCCGACATTCCCGGGGACCAGGTCCAGGATCCGGTCTTCAGCCGGTCGCGCGGCGCGGAGAAGGGCCGCGACGGCTGCCGTGTCCCGCTGCCGTGGACCGCCGTCGGCCCGTCGTTCGGGTTCGGGGCCGGCGCCGCCCACCTGCCCCAGCCGGCCTGGTTTGGCCCGCTCAGCGTGGAGGCGCAGGAACGCGATCCCGCCTCGACCCTGTGGCTCTACCGCGACGCCCTGCGCTGGCGCCGCCGCCTGCAAACCGCGGAGACCATGGAGTGGATGCCCGGCACCGGCGGCCAGATGCTGCACTTCGCCCGCCCGGGCGGCTGGCGGTGCGTCACCAACTTCGGCCGCGGGGCCGTTCCGCTGCCGGCCGGTACTCTCCTCCTGGCCAGTGCCCCGCCCGAAGGCGGCCAGCTCCCCGCCGACGCCACCGCCTGGCTGATCACCGGCTAACCGCGCCCCAGCATCTCGGCAGCGCCGCGCGCGTTGATCACCCGGTCCGCGGTGATGCCCGCCCACTCGGCCCGAACGGTGCCGTTGACCAGCCAGTCCAGCTGGCCGGGGGCGTGCGCGTCGGTGTCGATGGCGAACACGCAGCCGGCCTCGGCGGCCAGCTTCAGGAGCCGGTCCGGCGGGTCCTCCCGCTCCGGCCGGCAGTTGATCTCCACGGCCACCCCCGCCTCACGGCACGCGTCGAAAACTACCGGGGCGTCGAACTCCGACTCGGGCCGCCGGCCCCGGCCCTGCCGGTTAGGGCCGATCAGCCGCCCGGTGCAGTGCCCGAGCACGCTCACGTGCGGGTTGCGGATCGCGGCCACCATCCGCCTGGTCATCGACCCGGACGGCATTCGCAGCTGGGAGTGGACGCTGGCCACCACCACGTCAAGCCGGCCGAGCAGGTCCTCGCGCTGGTCGAGCGAGCCGTCCTCGAGGATGTCCACCTCGATGCCGGTCAGGATCCGGAACGGTGCCAGTTCCGAGTTCAGCTCATCGACCAGCTCGAGCTGAGCTTCCAGCCGCGCCGCGGACAGCCCGTTGGCCACGGTCAGCCGGGGCGAGTGGTCGGTCAGCGCGATCCACTCGTGCCCGAGGTCGCGGGCCGTCTCGGCCATCTCCCGTGGCGGGCTGCCGCCGTCAGACCAGTCGGAGTGCGTGTGGCAGTCACCGCGCAGCGCGGCCCGCAGCCCGTCCCGCGACGACGGCGGCCGGTCTACCGTCAGCCGGGCCAGGTACCCGGGCGTCTGGCCGCGCGCTGCCTCGGTCACGACCTGCGCGGTCGTGTCGCCGATGCCTTTCAGCGCCTGCAGCGTGCCCGCCTGTACCCGGAGCTCGAGCTCGCCCTCGGGCAGGGCGGCAAGCACGGCGGCCGCGCGGCGGAAGGCCTGCACGCGGTACGTCGGCGCGCCGCCCCGCTCCAGCTCGAACGCGATCTGCCTGAGCGCCTGGAGAGGATCCACGTCCGGACTCCTACCCAGGCCCAGGCAGAATTGAGCGCGTGCAGGTGGCGATGCTCGGTCCGCTGGAGGTCCGGGCCGGCTCGGCCGCCTGCTGACCGCCTGCTGACCGCCTGCCCGCAGGTCCGCAACCTGTCCGACGGCGCCGAACGAGATGGGTCGCCCGCCCTCGCCACCGGCGATTTCGCCTCGACGGACAGCCCGGCCGACGAGCACAACCTGCAGACGCTGAAGGGCCCGGTAAAGGACATCGCCGTGCTCAACCGCGCGCTGATCGACCCGGCCGTCGGACTGTTCGCCGACGCCGACGTGACCTTGCTGCCCGAAGCGACGTCCAGCCGGGCCATCCGTGCCCTGGGCCGGTTCTTCGGCGCCGCAGCCGCGACAACGTCCTGCTGGTCTACTTCAGCGGGCACGGCAAGCTCGATCAGAGCGGTCGGCTGCACCTGTGCATGCAGGACACCGAATCGACCGATCTGCTGTCGACCGCGGTGAGCAGCACCCGGATCAACGAGTTCGCCGACGCGTCACACGCCCGCAACGTGATCATCGTGCTCGACTGCTGTCACGCCGGGGCTTTCCGCGGCGGTGAACTGGGCGACGCGGTGGCCGGCCCGGGCCGGTACGTGATGACTAGCTGCCGGGGGACGCAGCTAGCCAACGACGCGACGGTGGACAACGGCACCAGCTATTTCACCCAGCACCTGGTCGATGGCCTGCTCGGCGCGGCGGCCGACCAGAACCAGGACGGCTACGTCTCGTTCTCCGACCTGTACGCCTACGTGGACCACCGACTGCGTGAGGCCGGCAAGCAGATCCCGCAGCGGCGGGTGAGCGGCGACGGTGACGTGCCGCTGGCCAGGCGCTCGCAGTGGGCGCCGGCCGAGTTCGCCGACCCGGTGCCACCACCGGAGCAACACCTGCCCGGGCCGCCGCCCGGTTCCCCGGCGGGCGGCAAGGGCTCGGCCATGCCGGACAGTGCACCCGTCCCGGACAGTGCACCCGTCCCGGACAGTGCACCCGTCCCGGACAGTGCACCCGTCCCGGCCAGTGCACCCGTCCCGGCCAGTGCACCCGTCCCGGCCAGTGCACCCGTCCCGGCCAGGTCACGAGTCCCCGGCGGGCGCCGGGGAGTGCTGCTCGCGGCCGCCGCGGTCGTGATCGCCGGCGGGGTGACCGCCGCCCTCCTGCCGGGCAACGGCTCGGGCGGACCGCCGGGCGGCACTTCCGGCGTGAACACCTACACGGCCTGCGGGCCCTGGCGGCTGCTGATCGCTGACGGCTCCGAAGGCGCCGACCCCGGCTGCAAGGTCACGCTGATGGACGCGCAGTCCGGCCAGACGATCATGCCCTCCCGCTTCTGTACGGAAAGCATACGATCTTCCAGATTCACCAGGCCGGAAAGTTCCGGTGGCTGGTGAGCAACCAGAGCTGCGTGGTGAGAGGGCTGGGCGGGCCGGGAAAGGCCACGCTACCGCTCGAATGGGTGCAGGGCGTCGGCGACAGCGACGCCTTCACCGCACCCGCGCGGGTGAACGTGCACGTAGATAACTACAACGGCAGTCCCAACTGCCCGATAACCCTCACTGCCCCGGCCACCGGGCAGGCGGTCGACGCCAAGACGGCGACGCCGGGACAGAACGGCGACACCGTGGAACTCGACACGGGCGGGCGCCAGCTGGCCTACCTGAGCGACCTGATCTGCAGGGTCCGGGTGACGGCCGCTTCATGAGCCCGCCCGCTCGCGTTCTCCATAGAAACCCCACCTGGCCTTCAACCATCGCGGCCGACCTGTTCCTGTCACCCAAGACGGTCGAGTTCCACCTGCGCCAGATCTACCGCAAACTCGACGTCCACTCCAGGACCCAGCTCGTAGCCGCGCTCGCGGAGAAGGACACCGCCTCCTAGATGAGTAAATAGTAAAGGAACGGCAAAAAAGCACGCCCCCGGACCCAGAGTCGGTCGCTGCCAGTGATTTCCCTGGCGCATGATCCACGCCGACCGGGGTGAGGGGGCCCCTGCCCCCATCTGACGTCTTCGATCGCGGGGTGAGGGTGCCCGTGCCCCCGTCTAGGACACGTCCCTTTTTAAGGTGAGTTCAGGGTGTGTCCGGGGTTGTTAGCGTGGCTTGCTGGGGGCATGTGGTCTTGCGGGGCCAGGTCGGGGAGGGGGATGCCGTTGTCGGCGGCGTAGTCGCGCAGGTCCTGGTAGGTGGCCAGGGTGACGGGGCCGGGCGGGATGGTGGTGGCGGTGGCGGCCAGGAGCTGGCCGGTGCGGGGCAGTTCGTGGCCGATGGTGGAGCGGTCGCAGCCGAACAGGGCGGCGATGGCGCGGGCGGGCAGGGCGAACCGCTGGTGGAGGATGGCGGCCAGGACGTAGCCGGGGAAGGTCATCTTGTGCCGGGGGTCGTTGCGGGGCTTGTCGGCGCGCTTGCGGGGGCGGCCGCGGCGGTTGGCGTGCAGCCGGGCTGCGCGGTGGGCGGCGTGCGGGATGGCCAGGGCCGCGGCCAGGGCGGCGGCGCCGCCGGGCGGCAGCCCGGTCAGCGCGGGCTGGTCCAAGATGGCAGGGTCCAGGCGCGCCGGGGGCGGGGCGGGCGCGGGGGCCGGGTCCGGGTCCGGGGCGGGCCGGGGATCCGGGAGGATGGTGTAGTTCCAGTCGCCGTGGAAGCCGTGCCGGGCGATGAAGCGTTCTTCGAGGTGCCGCATCTGCGCGTCGCTCACCTCTGCCCCGGCCGGGTAGCGGCCGGCGTCCAGGACGGCGGTGACGGTCAGCCCGGTGCTGGTGGCCGTCGCGGCGATCGTGTTCACCACGACCTCGTAGCTGCTCAGCGGGCGGCCCCGCCAGGTGCGGGTGATGTGGCAGAACAGCCGGTGCTCGATCTTGTTCCACTTGGAGGTGCCGGGCGCGAAGTGGCTGACGGTGACCTCCAGCCCGGACTGCGCCGCGAACGCCGCCAGTTCCGCCTTCCACGCCCGGAGCCGGTACCCGTTGGAGCCGCCGGCGTCGCAGGTGACCAGCAGCCGCGCCGCGCCCGGGTAGCGGTCCTTGCCGATGGCCTGCCACCAGCGGCGGACTGATTCCACGGCGAACTGCGCGGTGTCGTGATCGGTGCCGACGTTGACGAACCCGGAATTGTCCCCGAGGTCGTAGACCCCGTACGGGATCGCCTTCCCGCCGCGCGGGTCAGGGAAGTCATGATCGCGGACCCGCCGCGGGTCCCCCTTGGCCCGCCATTCGGTGCCCTTTTGCGCGTACAGCCCGACCAGCTCTTTCTTCTTGGTGTCGATGCTGATCACCGGGTCCCCGGCCGCCAGGAACTCCTTCGCCGCGTCGTTGATGTACCGGAACTGGGCATCCCGGTCCGGGTGCCGCTTCCCCTCGACAGTCCGGGAGTTGCCCTGCGTGCTGAACCCCTCGGCGTGCAGCATCCGCAGCACCGCGTTCCTGGCGCACGGGTGCCCGGCGGCGGTCAGCTCCGCCGCGATGCCCCGCACCGACAGGGTCGTCCACGTGATCAGCGACATCGGGTCCCCGCGGGTCGATGCCTCCAGCAGCTCCCGCATCGCCGGGATTAACTGCGGGTCACGCTCCTCCAGCTTCTTGCGGCCGCCGCCCGGGCGCCGGACCCGGCCGGGCGCAACCGCATCCCCGGACGCCAGCTCGCCCGCGCCGTCCGCGACCGTCTGCCACGATGCCCCGGTCACCTTCGCGACCGCGGTGATCCCGCCGTCCCCGGCAGCCCGCGCCACCGCCCCCAGCACCAGCCGCCGCGACCTCTCATCCAGCTGCGGCAGCAGCAGCTCCAGCTCCGGCCCCATACGCCCGACAAAATCCGTGTCCGCACCCATCAGCACATCCTGCCACCCGACACGCCGAAAACTCAGGTTAAAAGAGGACCCGTCCCTATCGGGGGCAAGGGCACCCTCACCCCGCTACCTGATCGGCCAGCCACCGCAATCGCCCGGAATACGCGTCAGAGCGCAGGCGGAATACATCCTGCGGGAGTGGTGCGATTCTCGTGAGAGGTGAGGTTGCCGTGGGGCACCCGAGGCGGGGATCTCGGCGGTTCCGGCGCCTGCCCGCTAACCGTCCTATTTCCGGTCAGTCTTGTCCGGGCGTGCCGAAGAGCTTCCGCATCACCGGGCGGTCCGGCTTGCGCCGGGCCACGACCTCAAAGCCACGCCGGGCGAAGGCCGCGGCGATCCCGGGGAACAGGTTGCCGGTATGTGACGGCACGGCTGTGTCGACCGGATAGGCCTCCAGGGCCGGGGCGCCCGCCGAGGCCGCTGTCGGCAGGGCGGCCTCGATCAGGGCATCCATAACCCCCAGGCCGCGGTGCGATGAACGGACGTAGAAGCACGGGACTGACCAGACGGGCAGGTCATCGACCGGGCCGAGGAACCGGGTGCGCGCCAGCCAGCCCAGTTCGGCCCGCGGGGCGAGCTCGCACCATCCGACGGCCCGGTCCCCGTCGAAGGCGAGCAGGCCGGGGGACCGCCCGGACGCCGCGAGCTGCCTGAGATCCTCCTTGTTGTCCGCGCGCGGCCGGTCGCGGTACCGCGGGCCGATGCGCCAGTACATGCACCAGCATCCGTTGGAGGCCCCGGAGCGGCCGAACAGGTCCTCGAGCGAGGGCCACTGGGCGGAGGTAACCGCCTTGACCGTGAAGTCCATCGTGGAAACAACGATAGTAAGCCGGCCCGGTTACCCGTTCCGCAGGGCCTCGACGTCCGGTGAGGGCACGCCGAACCTGCGGGAGACGGCGGATGCGAGGATTCTCGTCGCGCTGGTGCGCCGCAGGCTGAACAGCTCGCCGAAACACAGGTCGCGCAGGCTGCTGTCGTGCCACTTCGGCAGGCTGACGAGCGTGCCCTCGTGTTCGACGTGGTCCGGAAGGCCCTCGAAGATCTCCTGGCAGGTGATGCCGGTCTCCCCGTGGGCCAGCAGTTCGGCGATGGCCCGCCGGGAAGCCGCGGTCGCCCTGGCCGCGTGCAGCGCTCCGTCTCCGCCGGCCAGCAGCCTGCGGTCGCCATGGATGCGGAAGGGCAGCCCGTCCGGCCCGGCCGCCACGACCAGCGATCGCTTGTTGAAGTATCCGTGCAGCAGGCTGGCGGCCAGCTGGGCCACGGTGCTGCCGAGCATGGCGAGGTAGGCCGCATAGGCGTCACGCCGCTCCTGGTCACTGCTCCCGACGACCCCGCTGGCCTCGATGCGGGCCTCCAGGGTCGGCGCCTCGACCACGCCCTGCGGATCCCAGGGCGGACGCGACGAGCCGCCTGGCCCGGCGGCTATCCGGTTGTAGTGATCGGGACCGTGCAGGAACGGCTGCCTGCTCGTCGTCATGCCCGCGAGCACGTGCCGGTCGCCGCGCGGGATCCAGGTCGCCGAGCGCGCAGTGCTCCCAGGCCATATAGCGCTGGACGACCAGCCGCCGTCCGGGGCCGGCCGCCCCGGAATCGCCGGCCGCCCCGGAATCGCCGGCCGCCCCGGAATCGCCGGCCGCCCCGGAATCTCCGGCCGCCCCGAAAACGAAGGGGCGGCCGGAGAGCAGGGCGTCCGCGGCCGCGTCCGCCTCGCGCTCCCAGGCCGACCCGGCCGGCGCCACGGCGACGCCGCTCCCGGCTTGCGCCGCGGCGACGGGTCCTCGGTGCTGCTGTACCACGTGCGCGACCTCGTGCGCCAGGAGCCGCAGGCCCTCGCGCGTTTGCGGCGCGAACGCCCCCTGGCAGAAGTAGATGTCCGAGCCGGCGGTCAGCGCGGTGGCCCCGAAGGCGCGGCAGATCTCATCGGCCCCGCGGTAGTGCAGCCGGACCGCGGAGAACTCGACTCCGCTTCCGCCGGTCAGGTAGCAGGTCTTGAACAGGTCCGCGAGCGTGGCCATTGTGCCTCGACAGCCTGTCCCGGCGGCTGCCCCTGCGGCAGCGGGTGCAAGCTCATTGTCAGCCCCACACGATGGGACGGTCGAAGTAGGGGGTCACCTGGTTGGCCGCGGCCGGCCCGCTGTCCCACTTGACCTTCTGGATGGAGCCGCCGCCCGGAATCAGGTAGGCCAGGCAGCTCTGGTAGCTCTTCCCGCTCACGAACTGCTTCGGCGGCGTCGGGTCGTCGCAGCGCGCGAACGTCCCCAGGAAGGTGATGCTCTGCTGTTCCTGGCCGCGGTCGTCGATCGCGGTGAAGGTGATGGCGGGGTCGCTGTCCTTGGGCACCGAGGCGTTGCTCAGCGCGGTGACGCGCAGCTGTACGCAATAGGGGGTGGAGTTGCGCTGTTTTCCGTCGAGCTCGACGTTCCGGAAATCGGCCAGCGTACCCTTCTGGATCGACACCACGGTGACCCGGAGCTTGATCCCCTGATGGGCGCCCGTCCCGAGGTCCTGCGACGGCGGGACCCATCCGACGGTGGCCGGCCCGCCGAAGGCAAGGTGCGTTCCCGGCGCGGTCAGGCTGCCGGACCCGGCCGTCTGGCCCTGAGCCGCCTGGCTGCTCACCGGCGGCTGGCTGCTCACCGGCGACTGGCTGCTCACCGGCGACTGGGCCTGCGACTGGGCCGGCGAGCTCGTGCTCGCGGCGGGTGAACTGCCGGGGCTAGCCGGACCGCTCCCGGAACTGGTCCCGGAGCAGGCGGCAAGGCCTGGTACGGCTGCGGCGGCGATGGCCCAGGCGGCGATCCGGCCCGGTTTCATGGTGTCTCCTCACGTTGCGCGGCTGGGCAGAGGATGCGCGACCGGGCTGGAGCCGCCCTGGAATGGCGCTGAAACGCGCAGCGCACAGGGCCTGAAGCGATCTTGTAGTCACAACCTGAGACATGGTCTGGAGGGGCTGTCTAGCACCCATAGGTACGGCCTATGGTCTAGACATGACCACGAATGACACGCTGCGGGTCACCGACTCACGGACCGGCCGCAGCTACGAACTCCCTATCGTCGACGGCGCTATCCGCGCGATTGACCTACGGCAGATCAAGACCTCCGATGACGACTTCGGACTGCTCTCCTACGATCCGGCGTTCCAGAACACCGCCAGCTGTCGCAGCGCCATCACCTTCATCGACGGTGACAAGGGCATCTTGCGCTACCGCGGGTACCCGATCGAGGAGCTAGCGAGCCGCGCGTCCTTCCTGGACGTGGCCTGGCTGCTGCTGCGCGGCGGGATGCCGGACAAGGACGAGTCGGCGGGGTGGGCTCACCAGATCTCCCACCACACCTACGTGCACGAGAACGTCAAGAAGTTCATCGACGGCTTCCACCACGATGCCCATCCGATGGGCATCCTGGTCAGCACGCTGGCCGCGCTGTCCACCTTCTACCCCGAGGCGAGCGCGGTCCACGACCGGGCCAACCAGGACCAGCAGGTGGTGCGGCTCATCGCCAAGATGCCGACGCTGGCGGCCTTCGCCTACCGGCACGCCCGCGGGCTGCCCTACGCGTACCCGGACGACGATCTGTCCTACGCGGGCAACTTCCTGAACATGATGGCGAAGATGACCGAGCCCAAGTACGAGCCGAACCCGATCCTGGAGCACGCCCTCGACGTGCTGTTCATCCTGCACGCCGACCACGAGCAGAACTGCTCCACCAACGCGATGCGCAGCGTGTCCAGCTCCCAGGTCGACCCGTACTCGGCGGCCGCCGCGGCCGCGGCGGCGCTCTACGGCCCGCTGCACGGCGGCGCGAACGAGCAGGTGCTGAAGATGCTGCGGGAGATCGGCTCGGTCGAGAACGTGCCCGCCTACATCAGCCGGGTCAAGAGCGGCGAGCTGCGCCTGATGGGGTTCGGTCACCGCGTGTACAAGAACTACGACCCGCGCGCCACCATCATCAAGGGCGTCGCCGACCAGGTGTTCGAGGTGACCGGGCGCAACCCGCTGCTCGACATCGCGCTCGAGCTGGAGCGGATCGCGCTGGAGGACGAGTACTTCATCAGCCACAAGCTATACCCGAACGTCGACTTCTACTCGGGCATCATCTACCAGGCGATGGGGTTCCCGGTGGCCATGTTCCCGGTGCTGTTCGCGATCGGCCGGATGCCCGGCTGGCTGGCCCACTGGCAGGAGGGCTCCACCGACAAGGAGCAGAAGATCGCGCGGCCGCGGCAGATCTACGTGGGCGAGACCATGCGCCACCTCAACGGCGAAGGCGGCGAAGGCGGCGAGGGCGGCGAGGGCGGGGAGGGCGCCTGACCACCCCCGGCTGGCTCGACCTGCCGCCAGGGTCGGCGTTCGGGCTGGCCAACCTGCCCTACGGCGTGTTCTCCGACGGCGACGGCGACGGCGCCAGGGTCGGGGTCCGGATCGGTGACTCGGTCCTGGACCTCGCCCGGGCGCTGGGCGACGAGGTGTTCGGCGAGCCGTCGCTGAACGCTTTCATGGCGCAGGGCCGCGCCCGGTGGACCGAGGTGCGGGCCCGGATCACCGAACTGCTCACCGCCGGCCAGCGCGGGGAGCAGCATCGCGGCACGGCCGAGGCCGCGCTGCGCCCGCTGTCCGCGGTGCGGCTGCGGCTGCCGTTCACGCCCGGGGACTACGTGGACTTCTTCGGCAACGAGTACCACGCGGCCAACGCCGGGCGGATATTCCGGCCCGGCGGCGAGCCGCTCACGCCGAACTGGAAGCACATGCCGATCGGCTATCACGGCCGGTCAGGCACCATCGTGCCGTCCGGCACCCCGGTCAGGCGCCCGTGCGGCCAGCGCCGCGGGGCGGACGGCCCCACGTTCGGGCCGTCCCGGCGGCTCGATTTCGAGGCCGAGGTCGGCTTCGTGGTCGGCGTCGGCTCGTCCGGGCCGGTGGCGGTGAGCGACTTCGCCGAGCACGTGTTCGGCGTGTTCCTGCTCAACGACTGGTCCTCCCGTGACCTGCAGGCCTGGGAGTCCCAGCCGCTCGGCCCGTTCCTGGCCAAGTCGTTCGCCACGTCGGTCTCGCCGTGGGTGGTCCCGCTCGACGCGCTGGAACACGCCAGGGTCAGCCCGCCGCCGCGGGACCCGGAGCCGCTGCCCTACCTGGCCGACGCCGGCCCGTGGGGCCTGGACCTCGCGCTCGAGGTGCGGCTGAACGGGCAGCTGGTGGCGCGCCCGCCGTACGCCACCACCTACTGGACGGCCGCGCAGATGCTGGCCCACATGACCGTGAACGGCGCGTCCACCCGCACCGGCGACCTGTTCGGCTCGGGCACGGTCAGCGGCCCTGACCGGGACCAGCGCGGCTGCCTGCTGGAGCTGAGCTGGGGCGGGGCCGAGCCGCTCACGCTGCCTGACGGGTCGGTGCGCAGCTTCCTCGAGGACGGCGACGAGGTCACGATCAGCGCCATCGCGCCCGGGGCCGACGGCGCCAGGATCGGCTTCGGCGAGGTCACCGGCCAGATCGCGAGGGCTGTAGATATGCAGCGAGAATTAGAGAGCCAACGCTGCCGACCGGAACTTCAGGCTGAGCTGCCTTCGGCCACCCACTGGCGCAGCTGCTTGCGGTCGAGCTTGCCCACGCTGGTCAGCGGCACCACGGGCACGATCGTGATCTCCCGCGGGTACTTGTGGGCGGCCAGGTGCCGCTTGGCGTGCTCGGTGAGCTCGCCGGCGGTGGCCTCCGCGCCGGGCCGCAGCGATACGAACGCGACGACCTCCTCGCCGAGCCGCGCGTCCGGCCGGCCCACCACCCCGGCCTGCGCCACCGCCGGGTGGGACAGCAGGACCTCCTCGATGTCGCGCGGGAAGACGTTGAAGCCGCCGCGCAGGATCAGGTCCTTCTTGCGGTCCACCACGTACAGGTAGCCGTCGTCGTCCACGTGCCCGATGTCACCGGTGTGCAGCCAGCCGCCCGCCAGCGCCGAGGTGTCCTCGCTGTGCCAGTAGCCGGTCATCACGCCGGGGGACCGCACGCAGATCTCGCCGTCCTGGCCCGCCGGGAGCACCTGGCCCGCCTCGTCCTGGATGGTGAGCTCGACACCGGGCACCGGCCGACCGACGCTGCCGAGCCGGCGTGCGCCCCACGGGTTGGCCGAGATGAACGTGGCCGCCTCGGTGCACCCGTAGCCCTCGTAGACGGTCGCGGTGGGGACCCGCGTCTCGAACTCCCGCCGGACCTCATCGGCCAGTGGCGCCGCCCCGGACGAGATCGCGACCAGGTTGGACAGGTCGGTGTCCTCCAGCGGCTGGCTGAGCAGCATCTGGATCATCGACGGCACCAGCGCGCTGCCCTGGACCTTGTGCTCCCCGGCCAGCTTCACCCACCCGGCCGGGTCGAACCAGCGCATCAGGATGGTCTTGGCGTGGTCGGTGCGGTGCATGCCGCCGCAGAAGACCAGCAGGCCATAGGCGTGCGCGAGCGGCAGCGGCAGCACCGAGCTGGTCACGTTCGAGCGCACCGATTGCTCGTGGGCGGCCGACCCGCACCAGTACAGGCCCGCGTGGGTGAGGGGGACGCCCTTGGACCGGCCCGTGGTGCCGCCGGTGTAGAGCAGGGCGGCCAGGTCGGTGCCGGACCGGTCCGCGATGGACCCGGGCTCGGCCGAGGCGACCTGGTCGAAGTCGAGCACCGGGACCCCGGGAGCCGCCTCGGCCGCCGAACCCGCCCGGGGGACCAGCACGAACCGGACCCCGGGCGCACCCCCACCCACCTCCCCATCCCCCTTCGTAGCGGCGGCGACCTTCGGCAGGAACTCCGCCGTGGTGACAATGCCGACCGCGCCGGAGTCGTTCAGCGCGTGCCGCAGCTCGTCCTCGCTGACCAGGAAGATCAGCGGGGTGACCACCGCGCCGGCCCGCCACGCCGCGGTGTACGTGATCAGGACCTCCGGGCAGTTGGCCATCAGCACCAGCAGCCGGTCGCCGGGCCGCACGCCCAGGCCGGCCAGCCCGGTCGCGAGCCGGGACCCGCGGTCGGCCATCTGCCCGCTGGTGTGCCAGGCGCCCTCGTAGCACAGCGTCTCGTAGTCGCCCTGCCGTTCGAAGGCGATCTCCGCCTGCCTGGCCAGGTTCTGATCCACTATCAGCCTCACTCACCGAGTCCGGGGAATCCTACTGGCCAGTATTTACCCAGCCGCGCCGCTCAGGCCAGCTTGATCTCGAAGTAGGCACCCTGGTCGTCGTGCACGATCCGGGCCGAGCCGGACCAGCCGGCGAAGCCCCCGGTACCGGTGCCCGGCACGATGTGGCCGAACCAGGTGTCAGGATCGGACTCCAGCCCGCCGTGCTGCACGGTCACCGAGCCCTCCTCCCCGCCGTCGGGGCTCCCGGTGATCCGTTCGGTGGCCACGTAAGACCGGGAGCCCTCCTGGCTGCCCGCGGCCATGAACAGCGTGGTCGCGTGTCCGATGATCCCCGAGGTAAAGGTCTTCGCGAACGTCATCAGGCCGAACCAGTCCGCGTCGAGCCCGGTCACCTGCCGGGGCTCGTAGCCATCGACCTGGAAGCGTGCGATCAAGGTCATCATTCCTCCATAGGTCCCGAACGGGCTGGGTTACCAGCGCTCTACCAGGTGCTCCCGCCCGTACGGCGGTTCGTAGGGCTCCGGCCAGAAGTCCGTAACCCGGGTGATCAGGCCGTCGGCGAACTCGAAGAACGCCATGGCATCGTCGGTGTGACCGTCGAGGCGCCACTCGAACCACACCACCCCGCGCTGCTCGTCGGTGATGACGACCTTGGGCGACAGATGCCAGTCGCCGGGATACTCCTGATTGAACTGCAGGTAACGGTCACGTCCCCGGATCCGCTCCCGCGACTGGGGGATCTCGTAGACCACGTCCGGATGCAGCAGCCCGGCCCAGGCCTCCCAGTCCCGGGCCTCCAGGCTCGCGATGAAGCGCTCGGCGAGTTCGCGGTTGCCACCCATCTCCCGGCTACCTGCCCCGGCGCAGCGCGCGGCCGGCCAGCACGTTGGAGGGCTTGCCGTCACGGAACGCGACCTGGCCGTTGACCAGGACATGCCTCATGCCCTCCGCGTACTGGTGCGGTTCGGTATAGGTCGCGCGGTCCCGGACCTCGCCGGGTACGAAGATCGCCAGGTCGGCGGCGGCGCCTTCGCGGATGACCCCGCGCCCTTCGAGGCGCAGGTTCGCGGCAGGCAGGCTCGTCATGCGCCGCACCGCCTCTTCTAGCGGCAGCACACCATCGCGGACGTACGCGCCGAGCACGCGGGCGAACGTCCCGTATGCGCGGGGGTGCGTCGGCCAGTCCGTGAACGGCGGCTCGGCCGCCGCCGCCTCGCAGTCCGAGCCGACCGACACCCACGGCTGCCGCAGCGCCAGCCGGATGTTCTGCTCGCTCATGCCAAAGTACGTCGCCGTCTGCTCCGGATCTGCGGCGACCAGGTCGAGCAGCGTCTCGAACAGGGTCCGCATCGCCGGCCGCCGCGGCGAGCGTCCGCCCGCTCGCGAGCAAGATCCCGGCCGCGCCCGACCCGAGGTACAGGTTGTTCCCGTCCCCGGCGGACGGCTGGCCGATCGCCGCCTTGATCGCCGCGCGGGTCCCGGGGTCGGCCAGCCTGGCCAGTAGCGCCTGCTCGCCGCGCTCGTGATACTGAGCCGGTATGCACGCCGCCAGGATCGTCCCGCCCGCCTCGTACGGGTAGATGTCGGCGGTCACCGACAGCCCATCCGCCCTCGCGCTCTCGATCTGCCCGATCGCGCCGGCCATCAGCGGCCAGTTCATTCTGCCGAACGCTTTCAGGTGATATATCTCGGCCCGCGCTGACGTCGCCCGCGCGATGTCGATCAGCTCCCCGATCCCTTCGGCGAGTCGTTCAGCCTCATTCCGGATGTGAGAGGTGTACAGCGCGTCGTGCCTGGCCACAACCCTGGCGTAGGCGGTGAGCTCGGCGCTGGACGCATAGCTGCCCGGCGCGTAGATCAGCGCCGAGCCGACGCCGAGCGCGCCATCCGCGAGCTCTTCATCGAGCAGGCGGCAGGCGCTGTCCAGTTCCCGCGCGGTCAGCGGCCGGTTGTCCATGCCCGCGTAGATCATCCGCAGGTTGGCGGCGCCGATGAGACTTGCGACGTTCGGCCCGGTGCCGGCCGCTGCCAGATGGCCGAGGAAGTCGCGGAGCCTCGGCCACGCGTTCCGCACCCCGTCCGGGCGCGGCCAGGACTCCGCGATCTCCGTCATCCGGCCGGTGACCGGGCCTAGCGACCAGCCCTCTCCGAACACCTCGGTCGTCACGCCCTGGTACAGGTCAGACAGCCCGCGCGGATCCTGCTGCAGCGTCTCGTACGCCTGGCTCAGCACGTTGATGAACCCCGGCGCCACCACAGCGCCCTCGGCGTCCAGCTCCGGCCAGTCTCCTGGCGGTACCGTTCCCACGGCGGCCACCCGGTCACCGCGTACCAGCACCTCCGCCCGCCGCGCGGGCGCCCCGGTACCGTCCGCCACCATCCCGCCGCGCACCACGAGCTCACCAGCCATCGCGTCCCTCCTCACCGCGTCCGCTGGCATCGTAGCCCGTGCCGATTTCAGGAACCCGCGAAGCTCAGACCCGGTCGTCGATTTGACGCAACTAGTCGGTTGCTATAACGTAGCAACCGTTCAGTTGCTACTAGTCGGAGGCTGATATGGGTTTTCCCGATCGCATCGAGCGGACCCTCGAGCTAGCTCACCCGCCGGCCAAGGTGTGGGCGGCGCTCACCACGGCCGAGGGCCTGGCCGCCTGGTTCGGCGAGGAGGCGGACATCGACCTGCGCCCGGGCGGAGCGGCCAGCATGAGGTGGGCCAGCGGGTACTCGGTCGAGATGCGGGTGGAACGGGTGGAGGAGCCGACGGTGTTCGGGTTTACCTGGCAGATCGAGGAACTGCCAGAAGACGACCCGCGCCGCACCTACGTCGAGTTCACCCTCGAGCCTACCGGTACCGGCACGCGGCTCACGGTGGTCGAGACCGGGTTCGCCCAGCTGCCCGAGGGCGCCTACCGCAAGGTATTCGACGGCCACACCGAGGGCTGGGGCAGGGAACTGGGCGAACTGGCCGGCTACCTCGATGCCGCCTGATCCCCAGGCTGACATCGAGGCGGTCGCCGAGCAGGTCTTCGCCGCCCTGGCCGACCCGAGTCGGCGCGCCATCCTGGCCGCGCTGGCCGCGGGGGGGCCCGCCACGGCCACCGACCTGGCCGCGCGCCTGCCGATCACCCGGCAGGCGATCGCCAAGCACCTGGCCCTGCTGGCCGAGGCCGGCCTGGTCACCGCCGAACCCGGCGAGCGCCGCCGGGTGCGCTACCGGCTGCGCTCCTCGCCGATGCGGGTCGCGCAGCAGTTCCTGGCCGCGCTGGCCCGCGACTGGGACGGCCCGCTGGACGCCCTGAAGGAGCACCTCGACCGGGGTGCGTGATCATGACAACGGAAAGGCAGGCATCACGATGAAGACCCCACCGATCGTCACCTCGCAGGAGTGGGCGGCCGCGCGCGAGCGGCTGCTGGTGAAGGAGAAGGAGCTGACCCGGGCCCGGGACGCGCTGGCGGCGCAGCGCCGGCGGATGCCGTGGCTGGCGGTGGAGAAGGACTACGAGTTCGAGGGGCCTAAGGGCAACGCGAGCCTGCTCGACCTGTTCGAGGGCCGCCGGCAGCTGGTCATCTACCGCGCCTTCTTCGAGCCGGGCGTGGTCGGCTGGCCCGATCACGCGTGCCACGGCTGCTCGATGATGGCCGACCAGGTCGCCGACCCGGTCCACCTGAACGCCCGTGACACCACGTTCGCCTACGCCTCGCGCGCCCCGCAGCCGGACATCGCGCGGCTGAAGGAGCGGATGGGCTGGGACTGGCCCTGGTACACCATCACCAGCGACTGGGACGTCGACTTCGGCGTGGACGAGTGGCACGGCACCAACGTGTTCTTCCGCGACGGCGACCGCGTGTTCCGCACCTACTTCACCGACAACCGCGGCGACGAGGCGCTGGGCAGCACCTGGAGCTACCTGGACCTGACCGCGCTCGGCCGCCAGGAGACCTGGGAGGACTCACCCGATGGCTATCCGCAGACCGCGCCGTATAACTGGTGGAACTGGCATGACGAATACGACCATCCCGAGCTCGCACAGGGACCGATGAAGGGCTGGACCTGACCGTGTAGCTTTCTGACTATCGAACGGGCGAGCAGGCCGGGAGCGGCGCGTGGACTTCACCGAGGACCCGGACCACCGTGCTATCCGTGAGGCGGTCCGGGAGGTCTGCGCGCGGTTCCCTGACGAGTACTGGGCCGAACGGGACGAGAGCCACACGTTCCCGTGGGAGTTCTACGAGGCGATGGCCAAGGGCGGCTGGATCGGCATCGCCATCCCGGCCGGCTACGGCGGGGGCGGCCGCGGCATCACCGAGGCCTCGGTCGTGCTCGAGGAGGTGGCCGCCTCCGGCGCGTGCATGAACGGCGCGAGCAGCATCCACCTGTCGATCTTCGGCATGCACCCGGTGGTCAGGCACGGCTCGGCCGAGCTCAGGCAGCGCTACCTGCCCCGCGTCGCAACCGGCGACCTGCACGTCGCGTTCGGCGTCACCGAGCCGGACGCGGGCCTGGACACCGCCGCCATCCGCACCCGCGCCGTCCGCGACGGTAGCAGCTACTGCGTCACCGGCCGCAAAGTCTGGACGTCCAAGGCGCTGGAATCCGAGCGGGTCCTGCTGCTCACCCGCACCACGCCGATCGAGGAGTGCGCCAAGCGCACCGACGGGCTCACCCTGTTCCTGGCCCCGCTCAGGGACCCCGCGGTGACCATCCGCCCGATCCCCAAGGTCGGCCGCAACGCCGTCGCCTCCTGCGAGGTCAGCTACGACGGCCTGCTCGTCGAGGCGGGCGACCGGGTGGGGGAGGAGGGCCGGGGCTTCGGCTACCTGCTCGACGGGCTGAACGCCGAGCGGGTCCTTGTCGCCGCGGAGGCGCTCGGCACCGGCCGGGCGGCGCTGCGCCGCGCGGTCGGCTACGCCCGCCAGCGCACCGTGTTCGGCCGTCCGATCGGCCAGAACCAGGGCATCTCGTTCCCCCTGGCTGAGGCGCACGCCCGCCTGGCAGCGGCCGAACTGGCCATCCGCCAGGCGTCTTGGCGCATCGACCACGACCTGCCCGCGGGGGAGCAGGCCAACCTGGCCAAGTTCCTCGCCGCCGAGGCCGGCTTTGCCGCCGCCGACACGGCCATGCAAACCCACGGCGGGTTCGGCTACGCCCGCGAGTACCACGTCGAGCGCTACTGGCGCGAGGCCCGGCTCATGCGGATCGCCCCGGTTCCCCAGGAGATGGTGCTCAACTACCTTGCCGAGCACGTCCTCGGCCTGCCCCGGTCGTACTAGGGACGCCGGACATGACGCAGCGGCCCCGGCCCCGAAGCCAGCAAACCAGGCCCCTGGACGGCCTGCGCGTGCTCGACCTGTCGCGGGCGGTGTCCGGCCCGCTGGCCGGCCGGATCCTGGCCGACCTCGGCGCCAACGTGGTCCGGGCCGAGCTCCCTGGCACCGACGTCACGCAGGCGTTCGGCAAGGTGACCCGCGGCCGTTCCGGGCTGTACTCGCACGTCAACGCGGGCAAGCGCTCGATCGTGCTCGACCTGCACCAGCCCGGTGACGTGGCCCGGCTGCTCGACCTCGCCGCCGCCTGCGACGTGCTGGTGGAGAACTTCCGGCCGGGCGTGCTGGACCGGTTCGGAGCCGGCTGGGCCGCCCTGTCCGCCGTCAACCCGCGGCTGGTGATGCTGTCCATCTCCGGCTTCGGCCGGGACGGTGACGACGCCGGGCGGGCGGCGTACGCGCCCGTCATCCACGCCGAAGCCGGGCTCATCGGACGCCAGGCCGACATCACCGGCGACCCGCCCGCCGACATCGCGTTCGCACTCGCCGACGCGCTGGCCGGGCTGCACGGCACGATCGCGATCCTGGCGGCGCTGCGGCTGCGCGACCGCGCCGGGACCGGCCAGCACATCGACCTGAGCATGCTCGAGGCGATGCTCGCCACCGATGACTACACCCACTACAGCATCGACGAGCACCCGGTCCGGCCCGCGCGCGGCGAGGTGTGGCCCGGACCCGGCGGCCCGATCCTCATCTCCGCCGACCGCAGGTACCTGTGGCGCCAGCTGAAGACCTGCTTCGGCGTGGCCGACCCGGATCCGGACGCCCCGCTCGAGGACAAGCTGCGCGCCCGGGCCCGGGTCATAGCCGCGTGGTTCGCCGCCCACCAGGACCGCGACGCGCTCAAGCGCGATCTGGAAACCGCCCGGCTGGCCTGGGCGGACATCAGGCACGCCGAGGATGTCCTGGCCGCGCCGGCCGTGGCCGGGCGCGGCACCATCGTCGAGGTCACCGACGGCGACGGCGAGAAGCGGTCGGTGGTGCGGATGCCCTACCGGTTCAGCGGCGCCGACTCGGGCCCCGTCCGCGGCGTCCCGGAACCGGGCGAGCACGCTGAGGACATCCTCCGCGACTGGACCGGCAACGCGAAGTTACCCGGCCGCCCCGCTGCCCGCCGCCCCGCGCCCTGCCGCGCCCGCCCCGCCTGCCCGCCGCCCCGCGCCTTGCCACGCCCGCCACGATGGCCTGCCCGCCGCCCCGCGCCTTGCCACGCCCGCCACGATGGCCTGCCCGCCGCCCCGCGCCTTGCCACGCCCGCCACGATGGCCTGCCCGCCGCCCCGCGCCTTGAAATCAGTTTCTGCCACTGGAGTCACATCAGCAACTCACGGCGCAAGAACCGGGGCCGGCCTGTCGTCGGCAACCGCAACGATGTCACACCGTAGTGGTTAGTGCGCGTCAGCTATTAACGCGCGGGTTTGATCTCGAGTGCGAGCGGGCGGGGCGGTAGCCGCGGCGGCGGTGCGGGGCGGCGGTACGCGGCGGCGGTGCGGGGCGGCGGTACGGGGCGGCGGTTCTGAGTCGAAGTGCCGGTGGTCCGGTTCTAGCCGGACCAGCGGCACATCGACCCAGCGGTTAGCACATCAGCGCGCCAGAAACCCCGAAGCGACGGGTTATTTTAAGACGCGCTAACCGTCACGATGTCACACCGTGGCGGTTACGCTCCCGGGCCAGCCGCAACGAATGAGGCTGAGTTGACGAGTGTGGCGCAGCCCTCCAGTGCCGTTGACACCATCTCGCCGCACTCATAGGGTTGGAGCGCTCCAAAAGTAGCGGGAGGAGGGGCACGTGGCAACTCCAGGCCGAACCGCCCGGAAGCCCACCCTGGAGACGGTCGCGGCCAGGGCCGGCGTGTCCAAGTCGCTCGTCTCGCTCGTCCTGCGCAACTCACCCAAGGTCAGCGCGGCCAGCCGCGAGGCCGTCATGCGCGCCGTGGCCGAACTCGGCTACCGGCCCAACGCCGCGGCCCGGCTGCTCGCCGAGCGCCAGTCGCACACGATCGGCGTGCTGCTCAACGACCTGCGCCAGCCCTGGTTCGCCGACATGCTCGACGGCCTGACGCCCGCGCTGCACGCCGGCGGCAAGCACATCCTGCTGGGTGACGGCCGCATAGACCGGATGCTGGACGAGGCCCTGACCTGGTCGTTCATCGATCTCGGGGTGGACGGCCTGGTGCTGGCCGGGTCGATCCCCATGTCGCAGGCCATCATCGACGCGGCCAGCCAGATCCCGACCGTCGCGGTGGGCGGCCGCGGCCTAGACGTCGACCTGCCCCTCGCCGACATCCTCGCCAACGACAACCACCTCGGCGGCACCCTCGCGGTCCGGCACCTGATCGAGCTCGGGCATGCCAGGATCGCGCACATCCACGGGCTGCCCAGCGTGGCCTGCCGGCTGCGCATGCAGGGCTACGAGGACACGATGCGCGCGGCCCGCCTCGGCGATTACGTCCGCATCGAAGCCGGGGACATGAGCGAGGAAGGCGGGTACCGCGCCACCGTCCGCCTGCTGAGCGGTCAGGACCGGCCGACCGCCATATTCGCGGCCAACGACCTGACCTGCGTCGGCGCCCTGTCCGCCGCCGCGGCCCTCGGCGTCAGGGTCCCCGGCGAGCTCTCCCTGGTCGGCTTCGACAACTCCGTCTTCGCCCGCCTGCGCGCGCTGTGGCTCACCAGCGTCGACGCGACCGCGTTCGAGCTGGGACAGCGGGCCGCCCGGATGCTGCTGGCGCGCATCGAGCGGCCTGACACACCCGGCGAGACCGTACTGTTGCCCCCGCGCCTGGAGGTGCGGGGATCCAGCGGCCCGGCCCCCGCGTAGCTCAGCAGCGCAGTCCCAGGTGTTGCGTCTGCTCCCGCCAGCCCAGCGAACGGCAGCAGTCGGGAAGTGCCAGCCAGCAGCCGATCTCGTCGCGCCCAGGCGCGGCAACCGCCCATGGTCTGGCCTGATTAATAAGCCGTTGCTTCAGCTCGTAGTCGGGGAGCATTGCCGCCTCGCGAACGGCCGTGGTCGAGTCCAGATTCGCTGCGAGGAGCAGGTGCACGAGGGCGGTCGCTCGTTGTTCTCGGTTCACCGCGTCGGCGGAACCAGGCGGCACGTCCCCCCTGACCTGCAGATAAAGATGCGCCAACCTCAGCAGCCGGGCCGCTTCACCCTGGCCGATCCCCAGATCAGCGATCAGGCTTGCAGGCTCCGCGTGGCTCAGGTCATCAGCGCTGTGGACGCCGCACCGTTCCAGCGCGTCGCGGTGCCCGGCTAGAGGGAACAAAGCCAGGAAATCGGACGGGACGGGATCGCCGACCAGGCGCTTGAACCGCTCTGCTAGTTTGGCCGCATCCACGGCCCGGCTGGCGCCGCTTAGGTTCGGCTCGATCTCGTCGACATCATGGAACAACGCGAACGAGGGATCCGAGCGTGCCCAGATCAGGGAGGCCCGATCCGCACCCGCCATCTTCAGCTCGTCGAGTGCCCGCCGGTAGCATTCCGCCGGATGCTGCTCTCCTGGGATGCGCGGGACCAGCCCGCAGGCGTGCTCATACCGCGCCAGCAGCGTGATATTTCCCCCGAGCCGGACGGGATCGGCTGTGTCGATGCTCGTCAGCGGGAACTCGTCGGTGAATCGGCGGCCCAGTCGACCGTGATCGCCCAGGCGGCGAACGCGACAGTGCATTCCATTTCCTGGCGCAGCCCCTGGCAGGTCCTCTGGATGACCTTCGTACCCCACAGCTCGAGCAACTTCGCGGCCTGCTCGCCAGCCTTTCGGATCGCATCCCTGGCCAGTGCTTGCTCATCGCCGTCCGCCGCGCTGGCCGAGCAGACTCGGTCTTCGGGGAGCCGGATGAACGCGGCGTAGTTGGCCCAAGTGACGAGCAAGTTGTACCGCAAGCGCATCTCGAGTGGCCGCAGGCCCTGGTTCCCGCGTGGCTTCCGGTTAATGTCCCGGAGAATGCTGACGAGCATGTCGTTTAGCTGGTCGGCAAATCTCTTGGTCTCGGCCCGATCAGCCGCGCTCTGGCATGACATGAAGATCCGGGCGAGCTGGACAGCCCGGTTCTTGCTGTCGACGGCCTCGGCCCGGACAAGCAGGTCTTTCTTGTCCTTCTGGCTTAGGCGGCTGGCTGGATCGGTTGCGATGACCTGGAGGGTGACGCTGCGCCAGTTGGTAGCGCCGGCCAGTCCGGCTTCGACATGCGCGTAGCGGCGAGACAGGGTCAGCAGCACGAAGGCCGCCGCCGCGCACCGCAGTTCCGTGCTCCAGTCGGGGGCGGCATCCTGTCCCTGTTGCTGCTCGGGCAGCCACAGGGTTGTCGCCCGGATGACCTCAGCCTCCGCTATCTTGCCGTTGCGTTTGACGCAGACGAGGAGGCTGCCGTCGGCCTGCTCGGAAACCTCGATGCCCCACGGCGTCGCCGGCTTGAAGACCGAGAGGAACAAGCTCGCGAGCTTGGCCAGCACTCCCTCCGGGATCAGGGCGAGCGTGTCGCCAGACAGCGTGCTCACGTCGGTGTGCTGGGTGAACTGGATGCCCGTCGGCCCGGACCCGCCCAGCGTGTACAACCTGGCCCGGACGAATGCGCCAAGCCCCGCGTCGTTCGCGCCGGTCTTGTCGGCGCCCTGGATGAGCAATCCGATCCCGACACCGCGGGCCCGGCCCACGATCAGGACCCCGAGCACGGCCAGGATCAAGGCGGATATGGCTCGCGCCACATGCCCGCCGAGCCAGGCCCGGTGAAAGCTTTCCGCCATCAGGGCGATGAAGAGCAGCGTTCCCGCCACCAGGGACAGATCCATGTACATCTCGGTCTGGCCAGCCGGAAAGCTGCCGACGACGGTGAACAGCACCAGCGCCAGGATGAGGCCGGCGCAGCCCAGCACGATCGAGACGCGCGCCGACCACGCGGCGAGCACCGGCGGGGTCATGGCATCGCCGAGCGGGAACATGACTGCCGCTTCCACCGCGGCCCAGAACAGGCAGCCGACGCCCAGCCAGTAGGTTAAGCCCATACCCAGGCGAGACCATCTCCCGGCCGATCGCGGCCCTTTCGCGTCCACGCCAACCAGAGCCCTGGTCAGGATGCGAGCCGTTACCAGCAGGACGCCGAACACCACCAGCGTCGGTGTCCCGAACGCCAGTGCCGGCTTGATCCAGTCCGCGAAGAAACCGTTCCAGGCCCCGGCGATGCCGGCCGGCGTCAAGGCGATTACGTGCAATGGAGTCGGCAAGTCCGTCATCGTCCCCCCCGGGCCGCTTATCCGGAATGAAGAGGTAGTATTCGCCAGGCTTGCGGAGCTGTCAAGTGTACTTATGGCAGGCTGACCGTTGAAATGCCAGCAAACCGGGAGAATTCGTTCGGAGCTGGGCCAGCGGGCCGCCCGGATGCTGCTGGCGCGCATCGAGCGGCCCGAGAAGCCCGGCGAGACCGTGCTGCTGCCGCCGCGGCTGGAAATCCGAGGCTCAAGCGGCCCCGCCCCGGCCACCCGCTAGCGGATCTCCGCGAGCTGGCGCTCGAAGGCCTTGACGGCGCCACCGCGCCAGCCGTCGGCCAGGGACTGCGACAGGGGGTCGGGGAAGATGTCCTCCTCGCCACGGTCCACCGCGTCGAAGATGGCCCGCGCGACGGACTCCGGGGAGGTCTTGGGTATGTCCAGGTCCCGGACCATGTCGGTGTCGGTGGGACCGGTCAGCACGGCGTGCACGCGCACGCCGCGTTCGGCCAGCGAGGTGCGCAGCGACTGGGTGAGGGAGAACGCAGCCGCCTTGGAGACCGAGTAGGCGGCCAGCACCGGCAGCGGGGCCAGTGAGTTCAGCGACAGGTTGTTGACGATGGCGCCGCCGGACCGAGTCAGTGCGGGCAGGAACGCCTCGGTCACGGCGTAGGTGCCGAACAGGTTGACGGCCAGGTGGCGCTCGAGCGTGGCGCGGTCGCCGAGACCCTCGAACAGGGCGAGGCCGGCGTTGTTGACCAGGAGGTCGAGCGACCCGGCCCGTTCGGCGGCCGCCCGGACCTGCGCCGCGTCGGTCACGTCCATCGTCAGTGGCGTCACGCGCTCGTCCGGGTGGGCCGTCGGTCGGCGCGCCGCGGCGTACACCGTCCTGGCGCCCCTCCTCAGCGCCTCTTCTACCAGGGCCTGCCCGATGCCTCGGCTGGCACCAGTGATCAGGACGGTCTTGTCTGCGATGCTCATGTTCTGCTCCCTGAGGGTGCTGGAGTTTCCGCCGCCCGTTCGGCGGCCTATCACTACAGACCAGCCGGATCCCCGGGAATCGCCGTAGGCAGGCCGAATGACCCGAACAAATCCGGGTTGAAGAAGGTGACGATCCGCGCGATCCCGGTCGCGGTGACCGTCGGCACCGTCACCGCGTAGGTGCGGTACGTCCCGTCGGATCCGCGCTGGTAGGCCGCGAACGACGGCTGTCCGTTGGCCATGACCGGAACGAGCCTGAGCTGTCCGGGCGCGGCGAACACCGGCGAGGAGGCGAAGAAGCGTGTCACGTCCGGCCGGCCGGCGAACCAGGTCAGCAGCGGCGGCATCTCCAGCGCGACGTCCTCCCGCAGAAGCTCCGCCAGCCCGCTCACGTCGGCGTTCTCGAAGGCCGCGGCGAAACGGTCCAGCAGCGCCCGCCGGTCAGGATCGGCGGGCTCGGCGAGCTCGTCCTCGGCGGGCAGCACCTCCGCGAGCTGGGCGCGGGCCCGCCGCAGGCTGCTGTTGACCGCGGTCGTGGTCATGCCAAGCAGCTCCGCCGCCTCGGCGGCCGGCCACTGCAGCACGTCCCGCATGATCAGCACCGCGCGCTGCCGGGCGGACAGGTACTGCAGCGCCGCGACGAAGGCCAGCCGGATCCCCTCCCGGGACACGGCTACCGACGCCGGATCCGTCTGCTCCCCGGCCAGCAGCGCGTCGGGCAACGGCTGCAGCCACGGCACCTCCGGCCCTGCCACCACCGGCGCCAGCGGGTCCCCGGCCGGGCCGCCGAGACCGGACGGCAGCGGCCGCCGGCCGCGCCGCTCGATCGCGGTCAGGCAAGCGTTGGTCGCGATCCGGTACAGCCAGGTCCGCACCGACGCACGGCCCTCGAACCCCTCGTAGGACCGCCACGCCCGCAGGTACGTCTCCTGCACTAGGTCCTCGGCGTCGGCGGCCGAGCCCAGCATCCGGTAGCAGTGAGCCAGCAGCTCACCGCGAAACGGGCCGGTCAGGCCGGTGAAATCCTCGCTGACGGTCATCGGCTACCCCCGCACTCGCTGGTCCTCGTATCTACAGACCAGGCGGCCGGCCTGAAATCGCCGCCGGCACTTTGGAATTCAGGAACCGACCCGGACCGCCCGTCCGGTTTTCATGCTCTGCGTCGCGGCGTCCGCGAGGACCAGCGCCGCCCGGCCGTCGGCGAAGCCGGGGCTCGGGGTCAGGCCCTGCTCGATGCAGATGACCAGGTGGTCGAGTTCGGCCCGGTAGGCGGTCGCGTAGCGGTCGAGGAAGAAGTTCAGGTACGGGGCCGCGGTCTCGGTGCCGGACGCGCCGGACCGGCGCACGCTCGTGGCGGTCTGGTTTCCCGCGCTCAGCATCCCGTCAGCCCCGAAGGCCTCCACCCGCTGGTCATAGCCGAACGCGCACCGGCGGCTGTTGGTGATCTGGCACAGCTCGCCGCCCGCCCCGCGCAGCGACACGAGCGCCGAGTCCACGTCGCCTGCCTCGGCGATGTACGGCTCGATCAGGTTCGCCCCGATGGCCTGGACCTCCACCACCTCACCCAGGAAGAACCTGGCCATGTCGAAGTCGTGGATGGTCATGTCCCGGAACAGGCCGCCGGAGGAAGCGATGTAGGCGGCCGGCGCGGGCGCCGGATCCCGGCTGGTGATGAGGAGCTGTTCAAGACGGCCGATCTCCCCGTCGGCCACCCGCTCCCGCATCTCGGCGAAGGTCGGGTCGAACCGCCGGTTGAAGCCGACCATCACGGTGGCGTTCAGGCCCTTGATGTCCTCCCGGCAGGCATCGACGCGCGCCAGGTCGAGGTCGATCGGCTTCTCGCAGAGCACCGCCTTGCCTGCCCGGGCGCACGCGGTCAGCAAGTCGACGTGGGTCGGCGTCGGCGAGGCGATGATCACGGCGTCGATGCCGGGGTCGCGGAGGATCTCGCCGGCGTCCCCGGTGGGGGTCGCGCCGTAGAGCGCGGCGATCTCGTGCGCGGCGACCTCGACCGGGTCGTGCACGACGGCTAGCTCCGCCCGCGGGTGCGAGGCCAGGGAGGCGGCGTGAACCCGGCCGATCCTCCCGGCGCCGAACAGACCGAAACGCAACATCAGTCCTCCTCAGTTTGCCTACCGGGATGCTAGTGGTCCCTAGCCGGCCACGGGCGAGCGGAGGACGGACTTCAGCGCCACGCCGGGATCGGCCAGGACGGCGGGGTCCCGGGCGTCAGCCGACCTCGATGTAGACCGTGCCGTCGATGACCTTGGCGGGGTAGGTGCGCACGTCGACCAGCACCGGAGCGCCGAGCGCCTTGCCGCTGGTGTAGTCGAACCGCCCGTTGTGCTTGGGGCACTCGATCACGGCGCCCATGACCAGGCCGTCGCACAGCAGCGTCTTCTCGTGCGTGCAGTGCCCGTCGGTGGCGTAGTAGGCGTCCTCGGGCGAGCGGTAGATCGCGTAGTCGCTCCCGCCGTGCTCGAACGGGATGACGTCCTCGGGGTCGATGTCGTCCGCCTCGCAGGCGGCGATCCACTGGGGCACCGGATCTCTCCTCAGGCCGCGTTCTCGGCGGGCAGCGGCAGCGCCCGGCCGTCGTTGAGGGGTGTGGGCTCGTTGAACGGGGCGGCGCCGGGCAGCAGCTCGCGGCGCACGAAGTACTCCTGGTCCCGCAGCTGGCGCAGCACCGCCGGGACGATCTCCTTATACGCCGCCCACAGCGACGGGTAGACCGGCGCGCAGTCGTGCTTGATCACCTCGTGCAGTTCCGGCAGCCGGTAGTACGGGACCATCGGGAACATGTGGTGCTCGACGTGGTAGTTCATATTCCAGTACAGGAACCGGTTCACCACGCACATCTTCACCGTGCGGGTATTCAGCCGGTGGTCGAGCACGTTCTCGCCCATGCCGGCGTGCTGGGTGAACCCGTAGACCTGGAGCATGTACCTGCCGTAGAGAGCCTGCCCGCCGATCAGCACCACCGGCAGCCAGGTCCCGAACCCGATGGCCAGGCCGATGGTGACGGCGTAGATGGCCACGTGAACCCGGGCGGTCCGGTAGACCCGGTTCCGCTCGGACTCGGGCACGTAGTCGGCCTCGTCGGCGGTGAGCCGCCCGGCCGCGTGCTGGAACATCAGCCAGAACGCCACCGGCACGTCGACCAGGCCGAAGTAGTTGACCAGCAGCTTGGCCAGCCGCGCCGGGCGCATGACCGCGATCTCCGGGTCCCGCCCGACGACCAGCGTGTCGGTATGGTGCCGGGTGTGGCTCCACCGCCAGGTGGTCGGGTCACGCATGATCATGAACGAGGCGAGCTGGTACAGGCCCTCGTCGATCCAGCGGGTCTTGAACGCCGTCCCGTGCCCGGACTCGTGCCAGCGGGAATCCGACGTCGAGCCGTACAGGACACCGTAGGCGAGGAAGAACGGCACCGCCCACCAGCTGTGCCAGACCAGCCAGAACGTGGTGCCCAGGCCGCCGAACGCCAGGATCAGGCCGAGCCAGATGATCGTGTCCCGGACGGCCGGGTAATCGGAGCGCTTCATCAGCTCCTTCATCCGCTTGCGCGGCACCGCGCTGCGGAACCACGCCCCGCCCGCCAGCCCGGCGCTCACCGCCGCGTGGTTCTCCGGACCCGTCAGGCTGTACCGCGCCAGCCGCTCCCCGCCCGTGTTAACGCTGCCCGTCCTAACGCTGCCCGTGTTAACGCTGCCCGCGTCGACACTGCCGGCACTGCCTGTTCCGGCACTGCCCATGCTCTGCCACCTCCGCGCCGGACGCCCGCCATCGTATTGGAGCGCTCCAACAGGTCAATGGTGACTTACCTCGCGGATGCTGTCAAGGTCGCCGCCCCCCGCTTAGCGTGGATACCGCACCCATGTCGTTCTAGCTCGCTCCAGGAGCGCGTCTGAAGATAACCCGTCGTTCCGGGATTTCTGGCGTGCTGACGCGGTAACCACTGGGTCGATGTGCCGTTGGTCCGGCTGACACGGAAACTGGGTCCCGGTGGGCGTGCGGGAGCGAACCCTGGCCCGGGCGGTGGCGAGGGCTGCGTGGTCGCGCTGGTTTGTCCGGCGGGGGCGGGCCGGGGGTGCCGGTTCGGCGGCGGCTCCGGTGCTGCGGGGATCAGGGTGTGGTGCTGGCGGTGGATGTTAAGACGGCCTCCGGCGGGCTGATGGTGATGGTGATGGCGCAGCCGGGATAGAGCTTCTGGAGCCGTCGTTCCAGGTAGGCGCGCTGCTGGTCGGGTGATTCCCGGCGGGTGCAGAAGTCCGCGCCCAGGTCCTGGTAGGGGGTGCCGCTCTTGAGGACCTGGTAGGCGATCTTGAGCAGGGTGTGCGCGATCGCGGTGATGGCCTTCTTCTTCGCGGCGGGGTTCTTGTCTCCGCCGAACCGGCGGACCAGCCGGTTGTAGCGGGCCTGCAGCCGCCCTTTGGTGCGGATGGCGTTCCAGGCGGCCTGGATGAGCACCGGCTTGATGTAGGTGCCGGCGTCGCCGGTGCGGCCGTGCTTGCGCTTGCGGGCGCTGATGTTGTTGCCCGGGCAGAGCGTGACCCAGGAGGCCAGCTTCTCGTGGCTGGCGAAGTGCCGGTGCGGGGCCGGGCCGATCTCGGCCAGCCACGCCTGCGCGACCACGTCGCCGAACGCGGGGATGGTCTTGAGCAGGTCCAGTTCCCGCTGCCAGCGCCCGGCCCGGCCCGCGATCTGGTCGTCCAGGTCAGCCACGGCGGCGTCCAGGCCGGCGATCCGGTCCCGGTGCAGCCGGCACATCAGCGCGTGATGCCCGGTGAACCGGCCGGTCAGGGCCATCGACAGGTCAGCCAGCTTGCCCGCGGTCCGCATCCGGCCTTTGGCCAGGTCCGCCAGCACGGCACCGCGGCGCTCCCCGTCGATCAGCGAATCGATCATCGCCGTGGCGGACTTGCCGGTAATGTCGCTGGCAACCGAGCCGAGCTTGATGCCGGCCGACTCCAGCGCCTTGGCAAGCCGCTGGATCTCCGAGGTGCGGGCCTGCACCGTCTTCATCCGGTACCGGGTCAGGTCCCGCACCTCCCTCAGCTCCGCCGGCGGGATATACGAGCCGCGCAGCAGCCCGCACTCGAACAGTTCCGCCAGCCGCCGGCAGTCCGCCGCGTCGGTCTTATGGCCCTTCAGCGCCCTGGCGTGCGCCGGGTTGACCACCGCGACCTCGGTGAAGTCCTGCTCGGCGAGCGCGTAATACACCGGGTCGGTATAGATCCCGGACGCCTCCATCACCACGTGCGTCACCCCGCGGCGGCGCAGCAGGCGGGCCATCTCCTGCAGCACCCCGTAAAACGTGCGGAACTCCAGGATCTCGGTCGTGCGGGTCCACGGCTTCTCACCCGGGGACCGGATCGCGACCTTGATCATGTTCTTGTGCACGTCGATCCCGGCGACATGCTCATACAGCACTCTCACCTGCGTCCACCTCCTGCAGCGGCATCATCTGACTGGGATAGGCGCGCCGCCGGCCAGGGCCCCCGTCAGTACAGGAGACTGACACGCGCGCACGTAGCAGCAGCGGGGGTTACCCGGCAAGGGAGCCCTCAGGACCTGTCTCTAACACGGCCTCGAACGGCCCAGGCTGGAACGGTCACGACCGGCGGCAGCCGCCACGAGCCTGCACCCTCCGCGCCCGGCCCCGCAGCCCGGACACCGCAAAAGACCCCAGCCCGTCACCACCCGCACCCGCCCGCGGCGGCAAGGGACCCAGTTTCCATCACCTGCGGCAGAGCCACGCAGTGGCTCATGATTTCTCTAACCGGACCAGCGGCCCATCGACCCAGAACCGCCGCCGCCCTGTGCCGCCGCCGCGGCTACCGCCTCGCCGCTCGCACCCGAGCTCAGACCAGCGTGTTAATTACTGACGCGCACTAGCTACATGATGGGGGCATCCACGTCTCATGTTCCGCATCACGAGCGGTACCCGGATGACGGTCAGCGACGGAGGGCGGTGCCTGAGCCGTATTGGAACGATCTACCCGCTAGGCGTCCCGGACCGGCCGGTAGGTGAGGAAGGCGAGGCCATCACCGATGGTCTGGACGCTCACAAGACGCATCGGTTTGCTGCCGCTGGTCTCGCCGAACAGGCGTTCGCCGGCCCCGAGCACGACAGGGAAGACGACCAGCCGCAGCTCGTCGGCCAGATCGTGCTCGATCAGCGTACGCCCGAGCCGGTAGCTGGCGTAGACGAGGATTTCCCCGGCTATCTCCTGCTTCAGTCTCGAGACCTCGTTCACCACGTCGCCCTTCAGGACGGTCGAGTTGCTCCACCTGGGCTCTTGGAGGGTCGAGGACACGACGTACTTGGGCATGCTGTTCAGCCTGTCCGCCCACGCACCGGTCCGGGCCGCCCACCGCGTGCCGAACCACTCGTCACTCCGCCGGCCCAGCAGCAGGGCCTCGGCGCGAAGCGCCTCGTCGGTCTCGACCTTGGTCCACTGCTCGAGATCCTTGCCTCCGAACTGGCCGAACCAGCCGCCGAGCCTGAAGCCCTCCTCTCCGTCCGGGTCCTGGACGACTCCGTCGAGCGAAGTGTTCGTGGTGATGACAATCTTTCCCATATCGGTTCTCCTTGTGGTTGGCGTTGTCAGCTGCCACCCATGCAGGCCCCGCGGCGGCGGGAAACTGGGCGTCCGCCCGCCGCCCAGTTCGCCCTCCGGCCGGTGTCTCCATCAGGGATAGCGGTGTGACAGGGTGCGAGAAGAGGGTGACGCGACGGTGAAGGTGATGACAGCCGACCTGATCTCACGGGCGCGGGCCGGGGACGGCGACGCGTTCAAAGAGCTGACCGAGCCGCACCGGCGGGAGCTGCAGGTGCACTGCTACCGGATGCTCGGATCCTTCGCCGACGCCGAAGACGCCCTCCAGGACACGCTGCTGGCCGCCTGGCAAGGCCTCACCGGGTTCGAGGAGCGAGCCTCGATCCGCACCTGGCTCTACCGGATCGCCACCAACCGCTGCCTGAACGCGCGCCGCGCGGCCAGCCGGCGACCCGCCAGGGAATGGGACGTCCCCGGGGTTGAACCGCCCGAGCCGACCCGGCTGGGCGAGGTGGTCTGGCTCGAGCCGTTTCCCGACGCCCTGCTGGAGGACGCGGCCGTCGCGCCGCCCGGCCCGGAGGCCCGCTACGAGCAGGCCGAATCCATCTCGCTGGCCTTCGTGACCGCCCTGCAGGTCCTGCCGCCTCGCCAGCTCGCCGTCCTCATCCTGCGCGATGTCCTGGGATTCCGCGCCAGTGAGGTGGCCGGCATGCTGGACTCGACCATCGAGTCTGTCACCAGCGCCCTCAAACGGGCGCGCGCCAGCCTGCGGCAGCGGCAGCCAGACGCCGGCCGCGAACCGCCTCCCGCCCCGGGCACACCGGCCGAGGATGCGATCGTGGCCAGGTTCGTCAGCGCGTACGAGTCCGCCGACATCGACGCGCTCGTTTCCCTGCTGACGGACGACGTCTTCATGTCGATGCCGCCGATGCCGCTCGAATACGAGGGCCGTGACGTCGTGGCCCGCTTCTGCGCTCTTCTGTTCGGCTCGGGCCGGAGGTTCGATCTCGTGCCGACGCGAGCCAACGGCCAGCCGGCGTTCGGAGCCTACGTACTCGGACCTGACGGCATCAGCCACGGGACCGGCCTGTTCGTCCTCACCCTCGCCGGCGACCGGATCTGCGCCATGACCCGCTTCGAGAGCAGCGTGCTCCCGTGGTTCGGCCTACCGCGATCGCTCCCGGGCCGATAACGAGCTCCCGGCTGGGGGAGCCTCGCCCAGCAGGCGGTCAAGGAAGTCCGCGAACGCGGTCTCGCCGGCGGCGACCGCGGCGGCCGGGTCCTCCGCACGCGCGATCATCATGGCGACCTCGTTGGCGGCGGCCAGCACGATGTGGGCGAACGTGTCCACGTGACTGTGCTCGATGCGGCCAGTCGCGGCGGCGTACGCGAGGCAGTCCCTGATCACCCCCAGCGGGCCCTGCTCGTCGAGTTCCCGCCAGCGCTGCCAGCCCAGCACCGCGGGCGCGTCGATCAGCACGATCTGCCGCACGACCGGGTCGCCGGCCTGCCGGATCCACGCCAGGGCGCCTGCCCGCAGCGTGGCGACCGGGTCCGGGGCGTCCCGGGCAACCTCCTCGCCTTGCCGGGCGATGCGGGCGCCGACCTCCTCCAGGACCGCCCAGAACAGCGCTTCCTTGCCCGGGAAGTGATGGTAGAGCGAGCCGCGGCTGACTCCGGCGCTGGCCTGCACCGTCTCGATCGACGTGCTGTCGTAGCCATGCTCGGCGAACAGCCGCGTCGCGACCTCGATCACGTGTGCCCGGGTGGCCCGGCCCCGCTCGACGTTCTTGTTCATCCGCTCCCCGGCGTTCATCCGCTCCCCGGCGTTCATCCGCTCCCCGGCGTTCATCCGCTCCCCGGCGTTCATCGGGTTCCCCGGCACATCATCCGCCGCCAATTTATCCGTCCCCAATTCGTTTGACGGACCGACGGTCGGTTTGTAAGAGTTAGACCGTCGGTCGGTCTTTTACGGCAACTGTACCCCGGCAGCCGTCCAACGAGGGAGAAACCATGACGAGCGAGATGGAACGTCTCGACAAGTACCGCAGCCAGGTGCGTACCAGGTCCGGTCCGGCCAGCTACGTCGATACCGGCGGTCCCGGCCGCCCGGCGCTGTTCGTCCACGGCGTAGGCACCAGCAGCTACCTGTGGCGGAACGTGATCGGCCAGCTCGACGGCGAGCGCCGGTGCGTGGCCTTCGACCTGCCGCTGCACGGCTACACCCCGGCCGCGCCCGACCAGGACTTCACGCTGCCGGGACTGGCGCGCTTCGTCGCCGATTGCTGCGACGCGCTTGAGCTGACCGACTTCGACATGGTCGCGAACGACACCGGCGGCGCCGTTACCCAGGTATTCGCGGCTACCCATCCCGAACGGCTGCACACGCTGACCCTTACCAACTGCGAGGCACACGACAACGTGCCGCCCAAGGCCCTGCTGCCCGCGGTCTGGCTGGCCCATATGGGCCTGCACGCCCGCCTCGCGCCCCGGCTGATGGCGCCCGGCAACCCGCGCACAAGGAAACGTGTCTACGGCCGCACCTACCAGAACATCGGCAACCTGCCCGAGGACATCGCGCGCGTCTGGCTGGAAGCGCAGACCGGCACCGCGGAGGCGGCCCGCCAGGGCCAGCGCCTGCTGACCTCGCTGCGCGCCCGCGACCTGCTGGCGGTCGAGCCTGCCCTGGCACGACTGCAGGTCCCCACCCTGATCGTCTGGGGCACCGGCGACATCTTCTTCCGCCGCAAGTGGGCCTACTGGCTGCGTGACACCATCCCCGGCGCCACCGAGGTCGTCGAGATCGACGGAGGCCGCCTGTTCTTCCCGGACGAGCGGGCCGCCGAGCTCACCGCGGCGCTACGCCGCCACTGGGACGCCCACCCTTAACTCTGCTGGTTCGCGGGGGACGACCCCGCACCCCCGATACAAGCTCACTTAGTGAGAGGTGATTCACTTAGGACCGCGGGATTCGTACCGAGGCAGCCGTGCGCCATGGTCTCGAGTAGCTCGGTGAGGCGCTCGTCGGCCAGCCCGCTGCGGAAGAACAGCGTCGACTGGATCGCGCCGATCGCCGCGTGAACGGCCAGTCGCACCTCGCCGTCGGCCAGATCCGGCCGCAGCGGCGCCAGCAGGTGTACCCACTCCTCGATGTAGTGCCGCTGCGCCCGGCTCAGCCTGCGCCGCTCGTCCTCGGGCAGGGTGCGCACCTCGCGGTGGTAGACGGCGAGCGCGTCGCGGTCGGTCAGCGCCACCTCGATGTGATCGCGCACCAGCAGCGTCAGGCTCTGGTCCTCGTCGAGCCCGGCCGCGATGATCTCCGCCGACCTGCTCATCAGCCGGTCCATCACCCGGTCGGCCATGGCCACCAGGATCGCCGTCTTGCTGTCGAAGTGCCGGTAGACGCCGGACCCGACGATGCCGGCCTCAGCGCCGATGTCCGCCATGGAGATCGCGTCGAAGCCGCGCCGGGCGCCGAGCACGGCGGCCGCCACCAGGATCCGTTCCTTCCGCCCCGGATCGCGCCGCCGCCGCGGCGCCCGCCCCGGAGCGGCCTGGGGCCCGCCGCGGGCCGATGTCGCCTGCGCCGTCACCTAGCCAGTCTCGCATCCAGGCGCTAAGGTCGCTAGTGAATGATGAGTCACAATCAGGGACGGGCCGCGTGGACTTTGCCGAACCCGAGGAACACCGGGCGCTCCGGGCCGCGGTGGCCGGGATCGCCGCCAAGTTCGGGCCCCGGTATTACGCCGAACGGGCCGCGGCGCGCCGCCCCTGCGCCGAGCTGTGGCAGGCCCTCGGGAACGCCGGGTTCATCGGCGTCAACATACCCCAGGAGTACGGCGGCGGCGGGGGAGGGCTGACCGAGCTCGCCCTGGTCTGCGAGGAGATCGCCGCCGCGGGCACGCCGCTGCTCCTGCTGCTCGTGTCGGCCGCGATCTCGGCCGAGATGATCTCCGATTTCGGCACCGACGAGCAGCGCGGGACCTGGCTGCCCGGGCTGGCCAGCGGCGCCGTCAAGGTGGTGTTCGCGATCACCGAACCTGACGCGGGCTCGAACACCCTGCGCATCTCCACCACGGCGCGCAAAGACGGCGAAGACTGGGTCCTGCACGGCACCAAGTACTACATCTCCGGGGTCGACGAGGCGCAGGCCCTGCTGGTGGTCGCGCGGACCGGGCAGGACGAGCGCGGCGGCCAGCTGTCCCTGTTCATCGTGCCGGCCGATGCTCCGGGCCTGGACAAGCACCTGCTCCCGGTGGACCTGCTGCTGCCCGAGCGGCAGTTCACCCTGCACTTCGACGGCGTCCGGGTCGGCCCTGGCGCGCTGGTCGGGGAGGAAGGGAAGGGGTTCCGGCAGGTTTTCCACGGCCTGAATCCCGAACGGATCACCGGAGCCGCCCTCGGCGTCGGCGTCGCGCGCTATGCCCTGGGCGCCGCGGCGCGCTACGCCGCCGAGCGCAAGGTCTGGGCCGAACCGATCGGCACCCACCAGGGCGTCGCGCACCCCCTGGCCAAGGCCAAGATCGAGACCGAGCTCGCCGCGCTGATGATCAGGCAGGCCGCCTGGCAGCACGACCACGGCCAGCCCGCGGGGGAGTCATCCAACATGGCCAAGTACGCCGCCGCCGAGGCCGCCATCGCCGCCGTCGACGCGGCCATCCAGGCGCACGGCGGAAACGGCCTGGCCAGCGAGTACGGCCTCATTCCCTACTGGGGCCTGGCGCGGCTGCTGCGCATCGCGCCGGTCAACCGGGAGATGATCCTCAACTACGTCGCCCAGCACAGCCTGGGCCTGCCCCGTTCGTACTAGGAGCGGACCAGTGGACCTCGCGCGCAACCTCATCGGCCGGATCAACGTCGGCGACAGCCTGACCCGCACCGCCGCGAGCAGGCCGGATCGGCTCGCGGTGGTGGACGGCGACCGCCGCCTCAGCTACGCCGAATTCAACGGCTACGTCAACCGGGTCGCGCACGGCCTGGCCGGCCTGGGGTACGAGCGCGGCGCGGCGCTCGCGATGGCCTCGGGCAACAGCGCCGACTTCCTCGCCGTCTACTACGCGTGCGCCAAGCTCGGCGTGGTCTGCGTACCTATCAACCTGGGCTGGCGGCCCGACGAGATGGCCTACGTGCTCGGCCATTCGCAAGCCCGCGGCATCGTGGTCGAAGCCCAGCTCGTCACCGCGATGCAGGACGCCATCGCCAAGGGGAGCGAGGTCACCGACGTGATCGTCGCTCCCCGCGATCTAGAGTCTCTCAGCTCGCACGCGGATAACACTGAGCCCCAGCGTTACGTCGACGACCGGGACGCGCTGAGCTACTTGTACACCTCGGGCACCACGTCCTTCCCCAAGGGCGTCGTCGGCTCGCACAAGGCGATCTACCTGGAGTCGATGTCCGGCGCGCTCGACTCCGGCTGGCGTTTTGACGACCGGTTCGCCGCGATGATGCCGATGTTCCACACCGCGCAGCTGAACGCGTTCTGCACGCCCGCGATCATGGTCGGTGCCACGATCTACGTGATGCGCGGATTCAACCCGGCCGCCCTGCTCGACCTGATCGAGCGGGAGCACTTCGCCCTGCTGTTCGGGCAGACCGAGATGAGTCCGATCACCACGCTGTTCCGGCCCGAGCACCAGCTATCCCACATCGGTGCTGTCGGCACCCCGCTGATCGGCGTCCAGGTCGCGATCATGGGGCCGGACGGCGAACTGCTGCCGCCCGGCGAGGCCGGCGAGATCGTCTACCGGGGGCCGAGCACGATGTCCGGCTACCTGCGCGACGAGGAGGCCACCGCCACCGCGTTCGCGCACGGCTGGTTCCATTCCGGCGACGTAGGCTATTTCGGCGACGACGGCGTGCTGTGGTTCACCGACCGGCACAAGGACGTGATCAAGACCGGCGGCGAGAACGTCGCCTCGATCGAGGTGGAGAAGGCGATCTACGCCGCCGACCCGCGGGTCGCAGAAACGGTCGTGGTCGGCCTGCCGCACCAGCGGTGGAGCGAGGCGATCACCGCGTTCGTGGTGCCCAAGCCGGGCGAGACGATCGAGGCCGCCGACCTGATCGCCGCGCTCAAGGGCAGGCTGGACGGCTTCAAGGTGCCCAAGGCGGTCATCCTCGTGGACCAGCTGCCCAAGACCTCCACCGGCAAGATCCAGAAGAACGTCGTCCGGTCCGAGCACGCGGCCTACTACGAGGAGGGCTGACCCGCGTGTCAGCGCTGACTTCGCACATCGATATGCACAGCGAAACCTACCGCGCCAACCGGGCCGCGCAGCTCGCCCTGCTCGAGGAGCTTGACAAGCAGCTCGAGCAGGCCATCGCCGGCGGCGGGGAGCGCTACCAGCAGCGGCACCGCGACCGCGGGCGGCTGCTGGCCCGGGAGCGGATCGAGCTGCTCGTCGACCCGGACAGCCCGTTCCTCGAGCTGTCCGCGCTGGCCGCGTGGGGCACCGGCTTCACCGTCGGCGCCACCATCGTGACCGGGATCGGGGTGATCTCCGGCGTCGAGTGCGTGATCATCGCGCACGACCCGACCGTGCGCGGCGGCGCGATGAACCCGTACTCGCTGCGCAAGACGCTCCGCGCCCTGGAGATCGCCCGCGTCAACCGGCTGCCGGTGATGAACCTGGTCGAGTCGGGCGGCGCGGACCTGCCGACGCAGGCCGACTTGTTCGTCCCGGCCGGCCGGATCTTCCACGAGCTCACCGAGCTGTCCGGGCTGGCGATTCCCACCGTGGCGCTGGTCTTCGGCAACTCGACCGCCGGCGGTGCGTACGTGCCCGGCATGTGCGACTACGCGGTCCTGGTGGACGGGCAGGCCAAGGTGTTCCTCGGCGGCCCGCCGCTGGTCAAGATGGCCACCGGCGAGGAATCGGACGACGAGTCGCTGGGCGGCGCCGAGATGCATTCGCGGGTGTCCGGGCTGTCGGACTACTTCGCCGTCGACGAGCTCGACGCGATCCGTCTCGGCCGCGACATCATGGCCAGGATCAACTGGCGCAAGCACGGCCCGCCGCCGGGAGCCGCGGCCGGCCCGCGCTACGACCCGGACGAGATCCTCGGCATCGTGTCCGCCGACGTCAAGGTGCCGTTCGACCCGCGCGAGATCCTCGCCCGCGTACTGGACGGATCCGAATTCGACGAGTACAAGCCGCTGTACGGCACCTCGCTTGTGACCGGCTGGGCCCGGGTGCACGGGTACCCGGTCGGGGTGCTGGCCAACCACCGGGGCGTGCTGTTCAGCGAGGAGGCCAAGAAGGCCAGCGAGTTCATCCTGCTGGCCAACTCCACCGACACGCCGCTGGTGTTCCTGCAGAACACGACCGGGTACATGGTGGGCGCCAGCTACGAGCAGGGCGGCATCATCAAGGACGGCGCGAAGATGATCAACGCGGTGACCAACTCGGCGGTCCCGCACCTCACGATCAACATGGCGTCCTCGTTCGGGGCGGGCAACTACGGCATGTCCGGCCGGGCCTACGACCCGCGCCTGATGTTCGCGTGGCCGGGCGCCAAGCTCGCCGTGATGGGCGCGGCCCAGCTCGCCGGGGTGATGTCGATCGTGGGCCGGGCGTCCGCCGCCGCCACCGGGCGGCCGTTCGACGAGGAGACGGACCGAACCCGTACCGCCGCGATCGAGGCCCAGATCGAGGCCGAGTCGCACTCCTTCTTCGTCACCGCCCGGCTGTACGACGACGGCATCATCGATCCGCGCGACACCAGGACCGTCCTCGGCATGTCCCTGTCGGCCGTGCACAGCGGCCCGGTCGCCGGCCGCCGCGGCTTCGGCGTTTTCCGGATGTGACCGCCCCCATGAATACGGCAGGGACGACAACACGGCCCATCACCAGGCTCCTCATCGCCAATCGCGGCGAGATCGCGGCCAGGATCATCCGATCCGCGCACGCCCTCGGCATCGCCACCGTCGCGGTCTACTCAGACCCGGACGCCGACGCGCCCTACGTCACGCTGGCCGACGAGGCGGTCCGGCTACCCGGCGCGGCGCCCGCCGACACCTACCTGCGCGGCGAGGAGATCATCGCCGCGGCCGCGGCGACCGGTGCCGACGCGATCCATCCCGGTTACGGGTTCCTGTCGGAGAACGCCGCGTTCGCGCGGGCCTGCGCCGGTGCCGGGCTGATCTTCGTCGGCCCCGCGCCCGAGACCATCGAGGCGATGGGCGACAAGATCGCGGCCAAAGCCGCGATGGCCGAGGCCGGAGTGCCGGTGCTGCCCAGCGTGACCGTCACCGACCACACTGACCTCGCCGCGGCGGGCACCGAGGTCGGCTTCCCGCTGCTGGTCAAGGCCGCGTTCGGCGGCGGCGGCCGCGGTATGCGAATGGTGGCCGGCCCGGAGGAGCTGGCCGGGGCGGTCAGCAGCGCCCGGAGCGAGGCGGCGTCCGCGTTCGGTGACGGCACCGTGTTCCTCGAGCGGTTCGTCACCGATCCCCGGCACGTCGAGGTCCAGATTCTCGGCGACGCCATCGGCGACGTTGTCCACCTGTTCGAGCGCGAATGCTCCATCCAGCGCCGCTACCAGAAGATCGTGGAGGAGTGCCCGTCGCCGGCGGTCGACGACGACCTGCGGGACGCGCTGACCGCCGCGGCCGTCGCGGCCGGCTGGGCGATCGGCTACACCGGCGCGGGCACCGTTGAGTTCGTGCTTGACCGCGAGGGGAACTTCTACTTCCTGGAGATGAACACCCGGCTGCAGGTCGAGCACCCGGTCACCGAGGAGGTCACCGGCCTGGACCTGGTAGAGCTGCAGCTGCGGATCGCCGAAGGCGATCCGCTGCCGCGGCAGGTCCGCGAGGCGCGGATCAGCGGGCACGCGATCGAGGTCCGGCTGTACGCCGAGGATGTCCCCGCGGGATTCGTCCCGACGACCGGGACCTTGCACCGCTTCACCTTCGGCGAAGCACCCGGCATCCGGGTGGATACCGGGTTCCGCGACGGCTCGGTGGTCAGCCCGCACTACGACGCGATGCTGGCCAAGGTCATCGCGCACGGCCCCACCCGGGCCGACGCGGCCCGGCGGCTGGCCCGCGCGCTCCGGCAGGCCGGGATCCACGGCGTGACCACCAACCGCGAGCTGCTCGTGGCCATCCTGCGCGAGCCGGAGTTCCTGGCCGGCACCACCGATACCGGCTACCTGACCAGGCACGAACCCGCGGCCCTGGCCGCGGCCAGTTCGACGGCGACCGCCACTCACGCGCTGGCGGCGGCGCTGGCCCGGCAGGCGGGGCACCGCGCCGCGGCGCCCGTCCTCGGCACGATGCCGTCCGGCTGGCGCAACGTCTTCTCCGCCCCGCAGCGCGTCACCTACACCGCGGCCGGCGAACCGTACGCCGTGGCCTACCGCCTGCGCGGCGACACCGTGCGCGCCGAGGTCAACGACGTCTCGCTCGAGGCGCTCGTCCACGCGGCCACCCCGGACCACGTTGACCTGGAAATCGACGGCACCCGCCGGGTGTACCGCATCCACCAGGCCGGCACCGGCACCTACGTCGACGCCAGCGACGGCTCGAGCGCGCTGTCGGAAACCCCGCGGTTCGGCGATCCGACCAAGCTCGCGCCCTCCGGATCGCTGCTGGCCCCGATGCCCGGCCTGGTACTGCGGGTGCTGGCCGAACCCGGCGCGGTCGTCACCGCGGGTCAGCCGCTCCTGGTGCTGGAGGCGATGAAGATGGAGCAGACCGTCAGCGCGCCCGCCGACGGCGTGCTAGCCGAACTGCGGGCCAAGGCGGGGGAGCAGGTCAGCACCGGCCAGGTCCTGGCGGTCCTCGAGACGCCACCACCTAAGGCCGAGGGCTAGCGGCATGCCCGCCGACATGACCGCGCTGGCCGCCGACCTGGCCGCCGAGTCGGCCGTCACCCGCGCCCTGGTGGCCGGGCTGGACGAGGCCGGGTGGCACACGCCGACGCCCGCGGCGGGTTGGGATATCGCCGACCAGATCAGCCACCTGGCCTACTTCAACGAGGTCACGGTGCGCTCCGCGGTGGACCCCGCGGGGTTCGAGGCGCAGCTCGCCGCCGCGCGGGAAAGCGTCAACCCGGACGCGATCGCCGCCCGGTTCCGTGACCGCGGCGGCGCCCAGCTTCTCGACTGGTTCGACGCCGCCCGCGCCGACCTGATCGGCACCTTCAAGCAGCTGGATCCGCGTGCCCGGCTGCCCTGGTTCGGCCCGGCGATGAGCGCCGCGTCGTCGCTGACCGCCCGGATCATGGAGACCTGGGCGCACACCCAGGACATCGCCGACGCCCTCGGCGTCACGCGCGAGCCCACGGACCGGCTGCGCCACGTGGCGCACATCGGCATCGGCGCCCGCGCGTTCAGCTACGCCGTGCACGGGAAGTCCCAGTCGCAGACGCCGGTCCGGGTCGAGCTAGCTGGCCCGGATGGCACCGTATGGACCTGGGGTCCGCAGGACGCCGCCGACCGGGTGACCGGCCCGGCCCTGGACTTCTGCCTGCTGGTGACCCAGCGCAGGCACCGCGATGACCTCGTCCTGGCGATCGAGGGCCCGGCCGCGACCGAGTGGATGGCGATCGCGCAGGCATTCGCGGGCGCGGCGGGAACCGGCCGACCGCCAGCAAGGGCCGCCGATGGCTAGGCCGGTGCGCATCGCGAACTGCTCCGGGTTCTACGGCGACCGCCTGGCCGCCGCCCGGGAGATGCTCGCCGGCCCGGTCGACGTACTGACCGGCGACTACCTGGCCGAGCTGACCATGCTGATCCTGTGGAAGGCGCGGCAGAAGGATCCGGGCCTCGGCTACGCCACCACGTTCCTGCGGCAGCTTGAAGAGGTGCTCGGCACCTGCCTGGAGCGCGGCGTCAAGGTCGTAGCCAACGCCGGCGGCCTCAACCCCGCGGGTCTGGCCACGAAGATCACGGATCTCTCCGGGCGGCTCGGACTGAAGACCCGCGTCGCCTACATCACCGGCGACGACCTGATCCCCGTCATCAAAGACCTGCAGGCCGCGGGCCACGAGCTCACCAACCTCGACACCGGGATTCCGCTGGCCAAGGCGGACCTGCCGGTGGTCACCGCCAGCGCTTATCTCGGCGGCTGGGGCATCACCGCCGCGCTGCAGGCCGGCGCGGACGTGGTGGTCTGCCCCCGGGTCACCGACGCGAGCCTGGTCACCGGGCCCGCCGCCTGGTGGCACGGCTGGCGCCGCGACGACTGGGACGCCCTGGCCGGGGCGGTCGCCGCCGGTCACGTCATCGAGTGCGGACCGCAGGCCACCGGCGGCAACTACAGCTTCCCGGCCGAGATCACCGACCGCCGCTACCCGGGATTCCCGATCGCCGAGGTGGCCGCGGACGGCAGCAGCGTCATCACCAAGCACGACGGCACCGGCGGCGTCGTCTCGACCGGCACCGTCACCGCCCAGCTGCTCTACGAGATCGGCGCCCCGGCCTACCTCAACCCCAACGTGGTCGCGCACTTCGACACCATCCGGCTGGCCCGGCAAGGTCCGGACCGGGTCGCGCTGACCGGCACGAGGGGCAGCCCGCCGCCGGACACCCTCAAGGTCGCGCTCAACATGCTGGGCGGCTACCGCAACACCACCACGATGGTGCTGACCGGCCTGGACATCGAGGAGAAGGCCGAGCACGCCGTCGCCCTGCTGACCGAGGTGCTCGGCGGTACCGAACAGTTCGGCGAGTTCGACGTCCGCCTGCTCCGCTTCGACCACCCGGACGCGCCGGTCAACGAGCAGGCCACCGCGCACCTGCGGGTCACGGTCAAGGACACCGACGAGCGCAAGGTGGGCCGCGCGTTCTCCAACGCCGCGGTCGAGCTCGCGCTGGCCGGGTACGCCGGCTTCCACACCACGGCGCCTCCCGCCGCGGCGAGCGCGTTCGGCGTCTACTGGCCCGCGCTGATACCGGCCGCCGTGGTCACGCAGCGTGTCCATCTGCCAGACGGTGAAACCCGGGTCGTTCGGCATACATCCGACCTCTCGCCCGCTCCGGCCGCGCCCGTCCCCGCGGGCTCCGAGCCGGCATCTCCGGCCGTCCCGCCCGGCCCGGCCACGGAGGTCCCGCTCGGGCGGCTGTGCGGCGCGCGGTCCGGCGACAAGGGCGGCGCCGCCAACGTGGGCGTGTGGGCCGTTAGCCCCGAGGCGTACGCGTGGCTGCGCGGCTACCTGACCGTGGACAGGTTCAAGGGCCTGCTCACCGAGGCGGCCAGCCTGCCGGTCGACCGCTACGAGCTGCCGAACCTCCTGGCCCTCAACTTCGTCGTACCCGGCCTGCTCGCGCCCGGCGTGTCGGCCACCACCCGCCCCGACGCCCAGGCCAAGGGCCTCGGCGAATACCTGCGGTCGCGCCTCGTCCCCGCCCCCGCCGGCCTGCTCTAGGGGAAGTCACCCCACATGAGGGCCTGACCCGCCCCCTTAACGAATGCGGTCGCCGTCGTCTGCAGGCGGCCTGGCTCCGGGCTGTCTTCGTGTTCAGCCGGCTCATCGGGATCGCGCCATTCCCCGCCGGACGGGTCCCAGCGCTCGAGCCGGACCTCCGCGAACCGACCCTGCTCCTCGAGCACGGCCCGCGCCACCTGCCCGGCTTCTTCGGCCGCCTTCACCGACCCCGTGTACAAGAAAATGTGCATCTTTTCCGCGGAGACCGCGACGTCATCGCCCAGGCGATTGCGCAGGAGATCACGAAAATGAGATCCCTTCACCGCGCCCCCGCGGCCACCGATGACCAGACTTACCCGCCATTCTTCGGCCATGGAGGGAATTGTATGACAGTGTCCGTTCAGGGGCCAGGAGGGTGCCTGACACGGCGGTCATCAACGGAGTGGACGACCTGCGGCTTGGGCAGCGCGCGGCTGGCCCAGTGGGCGGCGGCTGGCAGGCCGAGGGCAAGTCCTGCGTACAGCAGGCCGAGCAAGACCCAGCCGAGCTCGCTCGTTTACGGCCCTCGGCGCGGCAAAGTGCCGGGAAACAGCTAATTCAATTTGTTTTCCCAGCTCAACGGCTATATCCGTCATTGCGGCCATAATCCACCGTGCAAGCGTTAACAACATTGATGCGGCGGACTCGGCGGAACGGACTGATGACCCGGACAGCCTGCTGGTCAGGGAAGCTTAAGTACTTCGGTTCGGACGCCTGTGAGCTGGTCGAAGCCCGCGCTGGCGTTGGTGGTCAGCAGGATCCGGCTGGTTGCGGCGGCCGTGGCGGCGATCATCATGTCGTTTGCGGATCCCGGCCGTCCTTTCGCCATCGCTGCTACCGCCAGGCGTTCATGCACCCGGGCGATGCCCGTGTTGTATGGCTCGACGGGAAGGCTGGACAAGATTGCCTCCACGCGGACGGCGCGCGCCTGCCGGTGCGCGGTGTCCGCGCGCTCGACGCCGACCAGGAGTTCCATCGCGGTAATCGCCGCGATGGCGGCATCGTCAAGGCCGAGGACCGTGTCCACGTCGAGCCTGCCGCGCTCGGCCGCGATGAGGACGCCGGTGTCGAGGATTACCCGCCTGGCCATCCGCGTACCTCATCGCTGAAGGCGGACCGCCACCGCCCGCAGGCGCACCGCACCTCGTGCCGGTCATGCTGGATGGTCGCGGCTCGGGCCTCGGGCAGGTCGGTGACCTGGTGGGAGTACTTCACCCCCAGGTCCGCCGCGTCCGAGAGGTCAGCGCCGCAGCATCCGCAGCCGTTCATTCGCTCCCGCAGCTGCGCGTTCTCCGCGCGCAGCACAGCGTCATCGCCGGGCATGCCGGGGATACCACGCGTATCGGGCACATCGGTACCCCATCAGAGCCGGCTCTCCGTAAGCAACACGACACGCCGAGCGGCCGCAACATCGCCACGGTTCCTCAGCGGGCCCGCGTTTCGTCAAGTGGTCTGGCCCCGGCTGCCGTCGCGGACACTGGCCCCGCTACCTGGGCGGGCGGTTCGTCAGCTCGCGGGTGCGAAGTCGCCGGGACGTTGTTGCAGGAGAGCTTCGAACTGGTCACCGATCACTTGATCCCGTGGGATGAGCGCGCTGTAGCGGGCGTCGAGCTCCTCAAGGAGGTCGTCGCCGGGCGTGCCTTGTGCTTGTTCGACGAGTTCGGCGACGTCGCTCAATTGCAAGTAGCGGAAGCCGCCCGCGGCCGAGGCGAAGTCCTCGGGAGTCAGGACGCCGAGGGCATGGTCCAGGCCGCCGCTCATGATCATGTTATGAAGGCGTAGCACTGCTGAGAGGGCGGTGTCACCCGGTCCGGGCGCGGGACCTCCGCCGGCCGTTGCCGCCCTGTTCCAGATGCTCGCCTGGGTATCAGCGTCCATGATCGGCATGGTCCCAGGTCGGTGCGGGCCGGGCCATCCGCTTGCGCCGAGTGGTGGTCTTGCTGGTGCGGAGTCGGCATAACCCGGGCCCGATGATTACAACCGCACGTAGCATCACGATGTGCTCACCGCTGGCCAGCAAGCCGCAGTCGCAAACGCCTTCTCGCAACTATCCGTGTCCTGGCCCACCGCGGAACCCTTCTGCTGACCAGCCGGCTCCGGGCTGGCCTCAAGGACCGTCAAGCATTACCAAAGCCAATACACAAGGCACAGACGGGACAACACAATCACCAACAGCAGGGACCTGAATGTTTACTTCGCGTCGACTTCTCAACCCAAGGCTAAGGACCAGAGCCCGGATAGCGGCATGATCATGATCTTCTCTTCCTTGCGGTAGGCGAGTTCCCCGAGGTTGAGCAGGAAGCCCGCTATGAACCGCTTACCTAGCCGGTCGCGGAGCAGGCGGAGTCCGCTCAGATCGGTGTCCTGGACGCGGGATCCGGCCTTGATTTCGAACCCGGCGACGCGGCCGTCCCAGGTCTCGAGAACAAGATCAACCTCGTCCCCGCTCTGCGTCCGGAAGTGCGCGGCCGTGACTGCCTCTTCCGACCAGCTCACCTGCTTGAGGATCTCCCCGGCGGCGAACGTCTCGACGAGATGCCCGAACTCAGTCAACACGGCGGGGTCGCGGCTGCTGATCTTCGCAGCGCTGAGCCCGAGCAGCCAGCCGGCCAGCCCCGAGTCGATGACGTGCGCCTTGGGGTACGCGGCGATCCGCTTGCCGAGGGTCGTGCCCCACGCTGGCAGTCGCTGGATCATAAAGGCCGCCTCAAGCAATGTCGCGTAACGGTTCGCGGTGCTGCTTTCCAGCCCGACAGCCTGCCCGGCTTTGGAGATGTTGAGCAATTGGCCGGTCTGCACCGCAAACTGGCGGAGCAGCCGGGGAAGCGCTTCGCGCTGCCGCACTCGGGCGATGTCGAGCACGTCGCGCATCACGACAAGGTCCACGTAGTCGGCGAACCACGACGTGCGGGCCCTCGTCGTCAGGCGCTGCAAGATCATGGGGAAGCCGCCCGACAGGATGCGATCCACGTACTCATCCCTGGTCACCGGACGCGATGGCATCTCCGGCAGCCTGGCCGGGTCCGCCCAGAGCCGGTCGATGAAGTTCTCCCGCCGCCCGCGAAGTTCCCCTTGGGACAACGGCAGAACGTTGATGATGTGCGCCCGCCCGGTCAGCGACTGCGCCGCCTGCGGCAGGACCGAGTACCTCGTGGATCCGGTGAGCACGTACCGCCCTGGCCTGGTGTCCGTGTTGAGCTCGGCCTTGATCGCGTCCAGGATCTCCGGAACGTGCTGGAACTCGTCGATGAGAACCGGCCCGGGACCGGAGACGATGAAACCGGGATCGCTGGCTGCCGCCGCTCGCGCGTCCGGACGGTCAAGGTCGAGCACGGGCCGGTCAAACCTGGCCGCGAGGGCAGCGAGCAGGGTGCTCTTGCCCACGGTGCGCGGCCCGGTGAGGATCACGACGGGCTCTTCGTCCATGCGCTGAGGGACGACTTCAGCGAGTCGGCGAGGACGCAGCCCGCTAGCAGACTTCATGCACTTCAGGATGTCATACGAGGGGCCGCCAGAGCGTTTTCTGGGAAACTTGACAGCTCTTTACTGGGAAACATCGCAACTAGAATCTGGGCAACTTGACATACATCAGTTGGGCAAGCCCGCCGCGGAGTACGCGAACTTACCTGGAGATGTGCGTGTGACGACAGTCCGCAGTGCAAGCGATAACCACGATCTCGCGGGCAATCACGTCCGGCGGCAGCAGACTTGCGGTGTCGTCGAGGCCTGGGTCCCGGACCAGGGTGATATCCAGGTTTACCTTGTCGCGCGCTGTCAGCTCCTATTGCTACTGGGTGAGGCGGGCGGTAGCTTGTGCCGCTATGGAGCGGATCTGGCCTGCCGCCGGCAAGCCGACCGCGCTTGCCACCTGCAGGGCGATGAGTGAGCTGCCCTCCTGGACCAGGATCAGCGTCTCGGTGACGGGGATGCTGGTCTGGGTGGCGATGGCCGCTGACCATGACTGGCGGCCCAGGTTCACCGATCCGCGGGGCTGGACGGACTCGGTTCCTGCCGCGGCCGTCTGGCCCAGCGTGAAGCTGCCGCATCCGGCCAGGGTCTTCACCGCGGTAGCGAAGGCCTGCGCGGCGCCCTGGCCTGGATAAGAGCGCGCGACCTCCTCGATCCATGGCCCGTCCGGGCCGGCGGTGAAGGCCGCCGTCGCCTGCGTCACGGCGGCACTGGGTGCAGACGCGCTGCTCAGGTCGTTCAGGGTGGCCAAGCAGGCGGGTTTGTCCGAGTAGCTGGGGAAGTCGTTTGGTGGGACGGACGGGGCGTAGCCGGAGAGGTCAGCCTGGGTGAGCAGCCTGGCCTTGAGCTGAGCCATCGTGAGCTGCCCGAATCCCGGCACCGGGTGAGCCGTGGGGGGCACCGGCGTGGTGGCCACGGCGGACGGGGGCGCCTGGACGGGGAAAGAGCATTTCCTGATCTGTTCCGCCAGCAGGGAGTTGGTCTTCTCGTCGGCGGTCAGGCCGTTCGCCAGCTCGGTCCCGGCCGGCGCTGTACGCCCGGCCAGCACGTCCCGGACGAATGCGCTGAGGTCGGTCATGGCCGTTACGTAGCTGTCGCGGGCGGCGCCTGGCGGGGGGTTGCGAAGGGCAGCGGCAGCCGCCGACCCAAGCGCGCGCACGGCGCCGGCCGCGTCTTGCGGGCCCGTGGTCGCCTTATAAGCCGGGCCGACGGCGGAGTCGGCCCGGAGCTTAGTGTCCATCCCGCCGCTGTGTTTCCAGGCGGCCAGCTGCGCACAAGCGTCTTGCGCCGGGGATTGCCCGGTATAGGAGGCCGGGAGCGAAGCGAAGGAAACGGCCAGCAAGACGGCCGGGACGGCGGCCGCCACGAGATACGGCCGCCATGGCTGGTGCGGAGCTGAGCTGCGCCTGGGTGACCATAGCCAGTCCCACGGCCGCGCCAGGACCGGCCAGCCGAGCAAGAGGATGACCGCGGTGATGAGCAGGATTCTGTTGCCGGTCAGGAACTGGCGGGTGCCGACGAGCAGGTCGGTGCCGATGTCGGGCAGCTTGTGGCCGATCAGCAGGTAGGCGATGAAGGCGCCGATGATGAGCAGCCCGAGTTGGGCGATCAGCGCGGCGGGCCAGGCCGCCAGCAGGGCGACCGTGGCCGCCGGCCGCGGCGCGGTGCATAGCAGCCGCAGGCGGTGCGGCGGATGGGAGAGCAGCGCCAGTGCCCGCGCCGCGATCGGGGCCTTCGTGACCTTGCTCGGTTCCAGCGCGTGCCGGAGGGCATCCGGGCCGGCCACATGGGTCGTGAACTCATCGGCGTTAAGCTCGGCCAGCCACAGCGCCGCAACCGGGAGGATGAGCAGCTCGGCGGGCCGGAGGAGCTCAAGGGCACCTTGCCCGCTGACCGCTTGGGCCAGCAGCCCGCCGCCGAGCGAGGCGTAGACCACGATCGGCGTGAGCACCAGCAGGAGGAAGGCAGGAACCCAGACGCGGATAAGCCAGGTGAACGGGCTGCCTAGGCCCACGGCGAACTGGTCTCCGTGGCGGCGATGCGCGATCTCGTGCAGCAGGACCGCCTGCGCCGCTCGGCGATCGCGGTACCACAGGGCCACTAGGGGAAGAAAGACCGCGATCCGGGCCGCCCGCCAGCCGGCTGGATAGATCCGGGCCAGCTGCTGGCTGCTGATGGCCACCCGCAGCTGGATCGACGGATCGTACAGGCTGACGAAATCCTGCATCTCGACGATGACGTCCCGGTCATCGACAGCGAGCCGGAACCGCCGTTCGACCCAGCGGCCGCGCAGGTGCGGGAACAAGGCGGCGACCGCTCCGGCGGCGAGGATGACGTAGGTCAGCGTGGCGATGACGCCGAAGACGAAGAGCAGATTGTACGGGATTCCGGCGGTCAGCCGCCCAGCGATGTCCCCGTGGCCGGTGTACTCGGCGAACTGGTACCGCTCATCACTGATCTGCCCCGGGATCAGGACCGCGAGGTCACCGATCAGCCATACCCATAGCCAGGGCGGCATTAACTGCCCGGCGGCGCTGCGGGAGGCTGGACCGGCCCGGCCGGTCATAGCGGGTCCTTGCGCCATCCGGAGATGCGCCGGTTCGTTTTTCGCGGCTGCGCGGCCCCGTCATCCGGTACCGCGGTCAGGGAGTCGAGGAACACGGCCGCGCCTGCGGTATCGGACAGCAGTTCCTCGAGCAAGCCGTACGCGAGTTCGTCGGCCCGCACCTGATCGAATCCCGCGGCCTTCAGCCGCTCACGCAACGCCAGGAAGGCTTGCCTTACGGCTTGTCGCTCATTCCCGGCCGGGGCAGGCGCCGCGTCCACAGGCTCGGCCGGCGACTGGACCTGAGCAGGCTGGCCGGGCTCCTGAGGTGATTCAGCCGGGCGGCCCTGACGAAGGGCTGTTAATAGGCTGGCAGCGGCTAGGGCGTTAGCCACCTGAGGACTACCCGCGAAAGCCTTCAGAGCGGGACCTATGCTGGCCAATGCCTGCAAGATCATCGGCAATTCCGCCCAGCCGCCAGGCCCGAAGGCCCCCGGCTGGACGCTATGGCCAGGCAGCAACTCCGCTCGCCTGCTGCCGCCCGCAGCGTAGGCCCTCCCTACCTGGGCCGCGAAGCTCGCCTCCGCCGGAGTGAACCGCCGGGCAATACGCTCAGCCCAGACGCCCGTGACATCCATATGTCCCCTCCCGCGCCGAACCTACTACCTGCCTGCATCTCAAGACCAGCAAGGCGACGGCACATCGTCTGTCGCGTAGACGCGATGATTGTTCTGCCTTCCTGCCGAATCGGCGCGGCGCGAGAACTGTGGACGGCGGCGCCTGGACAGGCTACAGAACACCCGTCTCCGGCTCGCACTCCGAGCCGCGCCGCGCTCGGTCAGCGGCAGAAGAGCGCATGTTTCACGGAACATGCAAAGTAAGGCAATAGGCGGCTAAGGTAGACGCAATCGAGATGGCGGACAGCGCGGCTGCTCACCGAAGGCTTCGCCATCAGGCGTCACATTGTAAGGGCCAGGAAGGATCTTCGTCTGGCTGAGGCTTCGATACCGCATTCACGTCAGACGTCTTGCCTGCCGCAGTTACGAAAGGGTAGCCCTATGCCCCGAATAAACGTCAAACTGTACCTGACACCGCCGTTCCTCACGATCGGCGTGGATGGAATACCGATTCTGCTACCGGGGGGCCGCGCGACTGGGCGGTTCCTCACTCTCCGTGATGGTAGCGTGGTTAGTTGCCGCGAGATGATAGAGGGTTCAGTTTCGAACCTTCCCCCCGAAGCTGAGGCATGGATTCTCGTCCAGCCTGGGCAGGAAGCTGGCTATTGGCCGCAACGCGGCCTGGTGGCCGGGCAGACAAGCTTCCAGGCGCTGGCTCACTTCGGCGGGAGCGAAACTGAAGACATTGGCGAGGAATTCGGACTGCTACTGACACTGACATCTAAGGATGCGGGCGATGTCTTCCGGCTTTTTCAGTCTAAGGAGTCGAGCAGAGGTCTGCGCGAGCTGCCTAAGGGCACGCGGATACTCGATCGTGTACGAGTAATACGGCGCTGACATGAACAGTCGTTCTCAGGACTTATTGAGCGTTTCAGCATCGGGGAAAGCCATCTCAAGAACTCCATTTGACGATCAGGGTGCCAGCTGGCAGCGGACTTTATGTACGGTGGCGCACAGATTGTTCAGTGCGGGCGTGTTACCAGGCGGCCACCCTTGGCGGTCAAGCTACTGACCAATAAGGTGGCTCTTTGCGCGGCCGGACGAGGACTCAGGTTGCTCTCCGTGACGGGCTTCCCTTCAGCCGCTCTCGCGGGCTGCCAGGGTTAATGGCTGCCGACCCATCAAGCGCGGCCAAGGTCCCGCCGAGCTCCGCCTGGATAGCGGCTGACGCCTTGACCTGGTCCCGCCTCGCGCAGCTGCCGGTTCTCCCGCCGCGGCCCGGGAACGCGGTGAGTCTGTGCGGGCGGGCCCCTTGGTCCTGAGCGAGAATCCTGCCCGCAGCCGGCTGCCCGGCGTTGCCGGAGCTGCGGGGGAAATCTGGTGGGGCGAGCACCCGGCCGCGGCCTACGATCGGGCGGTGGATTCCTCGCTGATTGTCCGCCCGGCCCGGGTCCAGGACGTCAGGCAGATGGCGCGCGTGCATGTGCGGTGCTGGCAGGAGACGTATCGCGGGCTCATGCCGGACGCCGTGCTCGACGACCCGGGCTTCCCGGCTGCCCGGGAGCGGATGTGGACGGACGTCCTGACCAGCGGGCGCTACCGTCAGAACCGGGTGGCTGTCGCTGAGCGGGATGACGAGCTGGCCGGGATCGCCATGTCCGGGCCGCCCGAGGACGCCGCGGCCGCGTGGATGAGGCAGCTGTACGTGCTCTACGTGTACGCAGCCGACCACGGCACGGGCGCCGGGCGGGCGTTGCTGGAGGCCGTCATCGACCCCGCGGAGGCGGCCGCGCTGTGGGTCGCCGATCCCAACCCCCGCGCGCAGGCGTTCTACCGCAAGCACGGCTTCGTTGCCGACGGGACGGCCCGGTCCGAGGACGGGGTGCGGGAGATCCGCATGGTCCGCGGCGTGCAGCACGACGGGACCGGCCGCTCCCACCGGGGACTCTAGGAGGAGAAACGGCCTGATGGCCTACATGACTTTGCCCTGGGCTCCGGTAGCCACGCTCATCAATTCGCTGCCGCTCGCCGGCAGCGGCCCTAGCCAGCGCCTCCAGAATCGCTGCTCAGCGCGGCCGGGATGCGGGATCATGGAAGCTCAGGCACGGGCGGGCCCCGGGCAAGCCGGACGGCCGCTGCGCCGGCTCGCGGATTGTAAGGTGACCTGTCGCGGGATCCGGTGAAACCTTCCGGGCCGACGGCCCTCGGTGAATGGCCGACGGTCCACCGCGCGGAAGCGAGTTGAGATGAGCGATATTGACCTTCGGTCCGACACGGTTACGCTCCCCACAGCGGACATGCTCCGGGCCATGACCAGTGCGCCGCTCGGCAACGACGTCTTCGGTGACGACCCCACCGTCAACCGGCTGGAGGAGACGGCAGCCGAGCGGGTGGGCAAGGAGGCCGCGCTCTTCGTAGCCAGCGGAACCATGGGCAATCTGCTCGGTCTGCTGGTCAGCGCCCGTCCAGGCCAAGAGGTCATCGCGGATGCTGACTCCCACTTGTTCCTGAACGAGGCGGCAGGAGCCGCGATGGTCGGGGGTATCCAGATCCGGCAAGTGCGGACGGAGCGAGGCGTACTCAGCCCAGCGCAGGTCCTGGCCGCGCTCCGCCCTACCGACGACGATCACCAGCCGCTGTCAGCTGCCGTCATGATCGAGAACACGCACAACTGGCATGGCGGAATGGCCTGGTCCCTGCAGGAGCTGCAGCGTCTGTCCGGAACTGCCCGCTCCAACGGCCTGGCCGTGCACCTGGACGGCGCCCGGATCTTTAATGCAGCTATCGCCACCGGGGCGGATGTCCGGGCCATCGCGCAGTACAGCGACACGGTCTCCTTCTGCCTGTCCAAGGGGCTCTGCTGCCCGGTCGGCAGCATATTGTGCGGACCAGCTGAGACGATCAGGCAAGCCAGACGCTGGCGGAAGATGCTGGGCGGGGGTATGCGGCAAGCCGGAGTGCTAGCCGCTGCGGGCCTGGTGGCCCTGGAGACAATGGCGGGCCGGCTAGCCGATGATCACCAGAACGCGCGTTCACTGGCCGAGGGCCTGGCCGAGGTAGCCGGGATTGACTGCGACCTCAGCAGGGTCCAGACGAACATCGTGTACTTCAGGCTGAAGAATATGGACGCAGCCCCGTTCGTGGTCGCGTGCAGGAAGCAGGGATTGCTCGGCGGAGCATACGGCGCGGACCTGGTCCGATTCGTGACCCACTATGGCATCAGCCCCGCGGATATCCAGCGGGCACTGGCCATCTGCCGCGAAGCCCTCCGCGGCTAACTGTATTGCGCGAGGCCGGACCGTATTCCGCGCCGTCGGAGGCGACATAGAGCTCAGCCCCGCGAAAAGATGGCCCTCACGCCGCACACGCGGCGACGGTCAGCGCGGAGACGTGCGCTGCATCCAAGCGCCCCGCCAGCCAGGCTTGAGCCCATTCGACGGATCCGCCACGCGGCGGACGTGCCCCAATAATCTGTCGTGGTCCGGACGCCCCTCATCGCGGCAGAAGCGAGCATTCTCTGAGCAGGACAGCTATGCATAAATATTCATCAGGCCGGACGGCCTCATGTTTGAGCCCCCGCCGGTCTGCTGACTGCCGACATCGCGAAGGTCCCTTTGATACCCGCGCGCCGACCCGCCGTTGGGGCGATTGAGCGATTAGCCTCCGTGAGGCTTTAAAATTCATATCGGGTATCGTGTAGCGGCTGGACTCGTTGGAGGTTGCCACGGCTTCTTATGAGAGCCGTAAGGAGCGCTGACCTGGATCATCGTGACAATTGGACCCGCTATAGGTGCGCGGGTGTTACGGCCGCTCGCTATGTATTACAGTTGCCGTTTCTCGGTCAGTGACCGCGCTGCAGCCCAGCGTGGTGCTGATTCGCATGGCTCGGCTAGATGTCGTCACCCCCTTCCGGTCGGCCGGGTTCAGCGGGCAAGCGCTGCGAGACGGGCGGAGTAGTGATGCCAGCGGGCGCGGGCCTGGTGGCGTCGCCGCCATGCTGACCAGCGGAGATGGAAGGCGAGGCGGACGCGGGTGAGGAGTCCTTGCTTCCAGTCGCGGGCGAGGCGCGTGATCTTGCTGGTCTCGGCGTGCGACAGCGTGATCGGCGGGATGCCGGGCGGGCACGGGAGCCCGCCGGTGGCGGGCAGCGGCGCATCACCCGTGTGGATCTGCAGGTCATCGGGGTTCACGGCCGGTTCCTCCGGAACGGGAGCGGTGCCGGGGACTGCCGGCGCTGCCGCGGGGAGAACGCGGCATCCGGTGAGGGCGGCCCGGGCGGCGGCGGTGCGCAGCTGGGCGAGGGCGGTCAGGGCAGTGTGCCGGCAGATCGCGTTCCAGGTGCGGGCCTGGGACTGGTCCCAGCCGAAGGCGTCTTTCCCGGTCCGGAAAGTAGTTTCCGCTGGCCAGCGGCTTCCCGCTATGGTGATGAAATAGGTCAGGGTCGCGGGCCTGCCTTCCGCCGCGTGGCAGAGATAATACGTGTACTGGTTCTTCCCGCGGTCCGGCAGGCGGCGGATCAGCAAGAGCTCCCGGGGGTCCTTCGTGCCGAGCAGCGCCCAGTCCGCGTAGCGCGGGCCCTTCGTGCCGTTGCCGGCTGACCGCTGCTCGAACACCGCCTCGGAAACGGCCTGGTCAGCGCGGGTCACCTTGTTCCTCGCGAACGTGACCTGGTAGTCGCAGGAGATGATGACGACGTAGGACAGGCCCAGGCCGCGGAGCGCGGCCCGGAACTCGCCGGACCGGCCGTACACCTCGTCGGCCGCGGCCCACAGCACCCGGAGCCCGCCCGCCACCAGGCGCCTCACCTGCGCGATGGCCAGCTCAGGCTTGGTGGCGAACGCCAGGCTCTCCGGGATCCCCGCCTTCTCCCGGCGTCCCGGGTCCTTCGCCCAGCAGGCCGGCATGTACGCGTCGAAGTCGGCCCAGGCCTGCCCTGACGCGGTGACCAGCGCGGAGAAGACCCAGGTCACGCAGTTCTCGATCTTCCCGGTCACCCCCGCGTGCTGCGGCGCCACGCACGCGGTCGAATTGCCCTTGCGCAGGTCAGCGGTCTCGTCGATGGCCAGCCCCGGCCCGATCCCGTCGCCGGGATCGCCGCCGAGGACGTCCTGGGCCAGGCCGGGCAGCAGATCCCGCAGGTCCTCCCACCGCCACCTGCTCTTGCCCAGCAGGCCCTGCATCCGGTACGATCATCGTCCGGCTGGACTCGGCGTTCTATAACGCCGCGGTGATCGGCGCGGTCCGCTCCGGCGGCGCACGGTTCTCGGTCACCGCCCCGATGAACGCCAGCATCCGCGCCGCGATCGCCGGCATCGGCGAGGACGCCTGGACCCCGATCCAGTACCCGCGCGCGATCTGGGACGGCCAACTGGAGGCCTGGATCTCCGACGCCGAGGTCGCCGGCGTGGAGTACACGGCGTTCGCGTCGAAGAAAGGCCAGGCGGTCACCGCCCGGCTGATTGTCCGCCGGGTCCGCGACCTGAACAAGAAGGCAGCGGACGGGCAGGACGAACTGTTCCCCGTCTGGCGCTACCATGCCGTGTTCACCGACTCGCCCTTCGAGCTCATCCAGGCCGAGGGCCAGCACCGCGACCACGCGGTCGTGGAGCAGGTCTTCGCCGACGTCACCAGCGGCCCGCTCGCTCATATGCCGTCCGGGGTTTTTACCGCGAACGCCGCCTGGCTTGCCATCGCGGCCATGGCGCACAACCTGGTCCGCGCCGCCGGGGCCCTGGCATCCTTGCCCTTCGCGAAGGCCCGGGCCGCCACCATCCGCCGTGACCTGATCGCCGTCGCCGCCCGCACCGCCCGGCACGGCCGCGGCCACCTCACCTTGCACCTGCCCGAAGACTGGCACCGCGAGCACCAATGGCTACACCTGCTCGCCGCCGCCTGCAGCCCGCCCGCCGCAGCGGTCTGACCAGCCCGGACCCGGTCCGCACCCGCCTCGGCCGAACGGCCACCCCGAATCCCGTCCCCGAGCCAGGAACCCGGACAAGCCGCAGGAAAGGCGAGGGGCAGGACGCCTGCGTCCCGATTAACCTCGGAAAACTCCTCGTGCAGGAATCGGACCGGAAACGATCTACCCGAATGGGCCGGTGGATCGAGGCTAAGTACCCGCAGGTAACTAAGTAATATGCTTACCGGGCTACGTAGTGAGCACGGCGTCCGGACTCGAGTCGGGTTGGCTTGAAAAGGCTCCTGACGCGCAACAGGCCGCGCCACGGCAACTGGCCGTCACCTCCTGCTTCTGATTTGCCATACCTGGACTTATGCTTCTTAGGTGGAAACGCGGGGGGGCGCCGACGAGATCCGGCGTATGCAGGGCGGCATCCGCGACTGGGTGCATCGGGCAGCCCATGCTGGCGCGCTGCGCAAGGTCTCCCCGCCGGTCTTACTGTCGCTGCTGTGCGCGAGCGCGTTCTGCCCGCTACTTGCGGTCGGCGCTGGCGCCATGGCTGCGGCGGGTATCGGAGTCCTGTCCTCGGTGGGCGGCGGGGTCCTGGCCAGTGTGCTGACCAGCGCGATTGACCGACTGCGGCCAGGCAGCGCCATGCCTGAACCATCGCGGGAGGACATCGAGAACAGCGTCGCTCGGCAGATCCAGCAGGCCCTGGAAGCCGGTGACGAGCGCGCGGCGACGCTTCGATCCGAGATCGCCGCAGTGCTGACGCAAGTTGGCGTCGGCCAGGTCATGCTGCAGGCCGCAATCGAGACGGGCAGCGAGCGGGTTCACGCCGACGTTCTCGCTGTCATCGAGATGCTTGGCGATGGATTCGTCGAGCTGGGCTTCCTGATCACGAACGTGGCGCGCGCGGCGGCGCAGATTCAGGAGAGCCTTGATGAGCAGGGCGCCGATGTCCGCGGCGTCATCGACCAGAACTACCAGCAGTCCACTCAGATCCGCTTGATCCGGGAGCAGCTCACCGCCATCAAGTTGCGCGCCGATGACGGCGTGGCAAACGGCAGTCGGCGGGCGCTCTGGGCGGGCCGGTGTCCGTATCGCGGGTTGGTGCCATTCGAGAGCGATGAGGAGGGGGTGTTCTACGGCCGGGAGCGGCTGACCACCGAGCTTGCGGTCACGCTGGCCCGCCAGGTGACCCGCGGCGGTCTGACGGTGGTGACGGGCGCGTCGGGTGCGGGCAAGTCGTCGCTGTTGCGCGCCGGACTGCTGCCCGCGCTGGCCAGGGGCGTGCAGGTAGCGGGTTCGGAGAACTGGCCGTGCCGGGTCATCACGCCGACCAGGGATCCGCTGACGGAACTGGCGGCTGCCCTAGCGGTGATAGGTGGCACTGACATGGTGATGGTCCGGGACAGCCTGACCGCGCATCCTCAGCAGGCACACCTCGCGTTCCGGCAGGCCATCGACGCTGACATGGCCCGCCGCCGCGGGTGGCTGCAATCGGCCAGGGACGCGGCACGACTAGTGCTGGTGGTGGACCAGTTCGAGCAGTTGTTCACGCTGAGCCCGGGCCCGGACGGTGAGTCGGCGCGGCAGGCGTTCATTACTGCCTTGTGCACGGCGGCTGTGACCGCGACCGGGTCGTCCGGCCGGCCGCCTGCCCTGGTGCTGATCGCGGTGCGCGGGGACTTCTGGGACCGGTGCGCGGCGTACCCGGAGCTGGCCCGTGAGTTGCAGGACGGCCAGTTCGTCGTAGGCCCGATGACCGAGCCCGAGTTGCGCCTTGCGATCACCGGCCCCGCCGAGGCTGCCGGCCTGTCCATCGACGACACGCTGACAGAGACGATCATCTCTGATCTGGACGCGGCAGGCGGTGACGACACGGCGGGCGCGCTGCCGCTGCTGTCACAGGCAATGCTGATGACTTGGGAGAACCGCGACGGTGACCGGCTGACCAGCCATGGCTACGGCTCGGCCGGCGGAGTAAGCCGCGCCGTCCAGACCAGCGCCAACGCTGTCTACGACTCCCTGCCCGCCGCCCGGCAGGCCCTTGCCCGGCAGATCCTGCGGACCATGACGATCGCCGGCCGCGACGGGAGGTTCACCCGGCGCCCGGTGGCCCGCACGGACCTGTACGCCGCGAGTCCGGATACTGACCGGTCACAGGTTGATGAGATCCTGGAAGCGTTTGCCGCCCGTCGGCTGGTCGTCCTGGACACCAGCACCGCCCAGATCGCCCACGATGCCCTGCTTCGCGCCTGGCCCAGGCTTCGCGCCTGGCTGACGGAGGACCAGGCCACCTGGGTCCTGTACGGCCAGCTGGCCGAGGACGCCGCGCAGTGGCGGGCTAGCGAGCGTGACCCGTCGTTCTTGTACCGGGGAACCCAGCTAGCCTCAGTCCGCCAGGCCGCCGACCGCTGGTCCAGCAATCCAAGCCGCTACCCTGCCCTGACCGCCGTCCAGCAAGCCTTCCTGCAAGCCAGTACCCGCGCCGCCAAGCGAGCCATCCGCCAGCGCCGAGCTCTATCCGGGATTCTGGTCCTTCTCCTGATCGCCTCACTCGTCGGCGCCACCATCGCCACCCAGAAAGCCAGGACCGCCAATACTGCGGCACTCGCGGCCGTCTCTGGGCAGCTCGCTATACAGAGCGAAGCAGTCGACGCCGCCGATCCCTTCCAGGCAGCCGAGCTGGCCGCAGCGTCATGGCGTCTTGCTCCAACCGCGCGGGCTCGCGCACTGGCTCGGGTAAGCCTGCTCGACGTTCTCGCCGAGCCAGATCGCGGAGTCCTTGCCACGCCAGGCGACTCCGTAAGCGCCGTGGCGTTCAGCCCAGACGGCAAGATGCTGGCCACCGTCGGCTACCACGCCAGGATCCGGTTGTGGGACGTCGCCACTCGCCGGCAGATCGGCGCGCCGATATCCGCCGACGGCTATTACTTGAGTGCCGTAGCGTTCAGCCCGGATGGCAAGATGCTGGCCACCGCGAGCGACGACGGTACGGCTCGGTTGTGGGATGTCGCCACCCAGCAGCAGATCGGCGCGCCGATGACCGCCGCCAGCGGCGATTTCCTGGCATGGGTGACGTTCAGCCCAGATGGTGCGACCCTGGCCACCGGTGGCGGCGACGGCACGGCCCGGTTGTGGGATGTCGCATTTCCGCGTGATCTCGTAGGTGCCGTTTGCGGCATCGCGGGCAATAGTTCGCTGACGCATACACAATGGGCCGCCAATGTGCCGTCGGAGCCGTTCGAGCAAACATGCCTATAGACGGCGATTCCTGATGATCTCGATGCTGGGAGCTACAGCGAGGCGCATTGAGGTTTTCCCAGCAAGGACGAGTCCGGCAAACGTGACGTAGCAGGACGTCCAGGCAGACACGCGGACATACACGGAGATCGCCGGGGAGGCGCGGAGCCCCCGGTAGAAGAAGTCTCGCTGAAGAACGCCCGCTACCGGGGAGAGGCTCCGCGTGGTCTCCTATCGTGTCATGCTCGACGTGCCCTGGGACTTGATCTGGTTCGTTTCCGGCCTGCTGGCCGCGCGCCGCCGCGAGATCGGCACGCGGAAGGGAACCCGCAGGCTGGGCTGCTACCGGCAGGCGCTGTTCGCGCTGGCGTGGTTCCGGGACAAGGGCGATATCCCGCGGCTCGGCCGCGGCTTCGGGCTGCCGCAGTCCACGGCGTACCGGTACCTGGACGAGGTCATCGAGGTGCTCGCGGCCCGCGCGCCGGGCCTGCGGGAGCAGCTGGAGCGCGCCCTGGCCGCGGGCGCGCCGTACCTGATCCTGGACGGCAAGGTCGTGGACACCGACCGGTGCCGGGAGAAAACCGTCAGCCGCAAGGGCAAGACAATCGACTTGTGGTATTCGGGGAAGACGCACGATTTCGGCGGGAACATCCAGGCGCTGTTCTATCCGTGCGGGATCCCGCTGTGGGTTTCTGATGTGCTGCCGGGCAATGTCCATGACCTGGCCGCTGCCCGGGAGAATGTCCTGGCAGTACTGCGGCCGTTCCTGGATGCCATGCCTGTGCTGGCCGATCCGGGTTATGAAGGTGCTGGTCACGGCGTTCACGTCCCGGTGAAGAAGCCGGCCGGGGGCGGAGAGCTGGACATTGATACCCGGGCCCGTAACGCGCTGCTGCGGTCGGTGCGCTGCCTGGGGGAGCGCGGCTTCGCGCTGCTGACCCAGCGGTGGAAAACGCTCCAGCATGTCACCGCCAGCCCCGGCAGAATCGGCCTCATCGCCCGCGCCGCATTCGTCCTGGTGCTATTCGAACACAAGATGATCAAGTGAAAGTCGTTGGGAAAACGTCATTGGCAGGTACATCCAAATCCGAGCCGATCCACCACAGGCTTGAAAGTGATGATATCCGCTCTCGGCTTGCCGGGACAGCGCATACCGGCGGTCCAACTCTGCGCACCCACCCCTACGCCACCTCATAGGCTACGGAGCCGCCCTGAAGAGCTGATCAGATCTGGCGAGCCAGTAACCTCAACCGCTAGCCGCTCAGGCGGCCAGTACTGGGTGATATTTGCCAAACCCCAGCATCATCATTTGTTTCACCATAACTAAAGACTCGCGTTCGGTGTTTCTGCAATACAGATCACGAACTGAACCGAAGGTCGTCACAATGATAGGCGTTATTCATGCCAGCGCATAACTATACTGACGTCCAGCGCACTCATCTCGGCGCAGATCCGGGCGTTGACGGGCCGTTGGATTGCGCGAGTCGCCAGACCCGGAGCATCAGTTCGGCGTGACGCCATCCGGCCGTCTGCGCCATCAGGTTGCAGGGCAGGCGGATCTTACGTGCCACTTCCCGGCCGGCCGTCACCATCGGTGATATGAGCCCGGGGGTGGCCATGCGCTGATTGATACCGGTGAGCCGGGCGTACCGGCGGTGACATGAGCGTGGCGGAGATGCCGCACGGACGGGCATGCAGCAATGGTGCTCACCAGGTGCTGCAAGATGCTCCCGCCAGTGATGCGTAACATCCGGGCGCTGGAGCCATATATCTGGTGCGCTGAGCTGTCCGGCTCGCATCGTCAGCGGGCAGGGCCGCGTGGCCTGGGTGGTGGCGGCCGTCGTACTGGCGGCGGTCCGCCCGGAGCCGGACCGGGCTGTCCTGGTGTTGCCGGCCGGGCTGGCTGGGGGAAGGACTGCCCGGCGAGCTGGGCGGCGGTGCTGGCGTGCTGGGCCGGGTGCGGCTGGGCGGGCGGTGTCGGGCGTGCGGCAGCGTGCAGTCGCTGGGCGGCGGCGTGGGCTGCGGCGGCCTGGGCGGCGTGCTGCTGGGATTCGCGGAGTTCAGCGACGGCTTCGGCGAGCGCGGCCAGCCGGGTGATGAGGATGATCGGGGTCATGGACCGGTCGCCGGTCAGGGAGGCGAACGCGGACATGATCCGGGCGGCCTGGCGGAGCTGGTTCCCGGCCGGGGACGGTGGCGGGATGCGGCCGTGGGGTGGGCCGGCGGTGCGGTCGTAGGTGTCGGCGGCCTGGCGCAGGATGCGGCTGCCGAGTGCGGCGGCGGCCGCGTGCAGGGTGTCGGAGGTGGCTCAGGCGGCGTCGGCGGCAGCGGGATTGGTCCAGGCCAGGTTGCGGATCTGCGCGGTGGCGTCGGCGGCGGCGCGGGTGGCGTGGTCCCAGAAAGCGTTGCGTTCCCGGGCGGTGAGGGTCAGGTGCGGCCGGCCGGCCGGGTGCGGTCCGGGCCGGGGTCCACCGCTGCGCCAGCTTGGGCCAGCTAAGGTCCGCTGCGAGTTTGCCACCGCGAGTTTGTCAGAAATTTTGTGCGGGGGGTGGTAGACAGGAGCGTTTCCGCAGGCCACTGGGGGTGGCCGTGACCATGGGGAGGTCAAGATGACGATGCTAGAGGATCCGGCGGGTCAAGTCGAGGACCTGGCGGGGGGATTTTCGCCGGGGGTCCCGGGTGGGGGTGATGGGCCGGGGCTGGTGCTGCCGGAGGAGGTGGTGGCGTCGCTGGCGGGGCAGCTGGCGGGGCGGGCCAGGTCCGGGGAGCCGGTGACGCTGACCGGGCCGGGCGGGCTGCTGACGGGGGTGATCGGGCAGGTGCTGCAGGCGGGCCTGGCGGCGGAGCTCGGGGCTCACCTGGAGGACGGCGAGGGGACGGACAACCGGCGGAACGGGTCCAGCGTCAAGACGCTGAACACGGAGGTGGGCCCGGTGAAGGTGGCGGTGCCGCGGGACCGGGACGGGTCGTTCGACCCGGTGCTGGTGCCCAAGCAGGCCACCCGCAGCGACGGGCTGAACGCGGTGATCGTCTCGCTGTATGCCAAGGGGATGAGCGTGCGGGACATCGCGCGGCACGTGCGGCAGACCTCGGGGGTGGACCTGTCGCCGGACACGGTCTCGCGGGTGACTGACGGCGCGCTGGAGGCGATGCGGGAGTGGCAGCACCGGCCGCTGGAGCCGTTTTACCCGGTGGTCTACGTCGACGCGCTGGTCGCCAAGGTGCGGGACGGGGCGGCGGTGCGGAACAAGGCGGTCAACATCGCGGTCGGGATCGATGACGGCGGCGCCAAGCGGGTGCTGGGCATCTGGGTGGCGGCCGCCGAGGGCGCCAAGGCGTGGGCGCAGGCGCTGGCGCAACTGCGGAACCGGGGCCTGGAGGAGGTCCTGTTCGTCTGCTGCGACGGGCTGGCCGGCCTGGGGGACGAGATCACCGGCACGTGGCCGGAGTCGACGGTGCAGACCTGCACGGTCCATCTCATCCGCCGCAGCCTGAACTACGCGTCGTATAACGACCGCAAGGCGATGGCCGCGGGCTTGCGGAGCATCTATACCGCGTGCGACGCGGACGCGGCTTACGCGGCTCTGGCGGATTTCTCCGGCACGGCGCTGGGGAAGAAGTACCCGGCGGCCGTGGCGGTCTGGGAACGGGCGTGGGACCGGTTCATCCCGTTCCTGGAATACGGGCCCGCGCTGCGGAAAGTCCTTTACACGACAAATGCGATCGAGAGCTTCAACCGGGAAATGCGGAAAGTGCTGAAGACGCGCACCCAGTTCCCCAGCGATGATTCGGTCGCCAAGACGCTGTGGCTGGCTATCCTCGATGCCGAGGAGAAGCGGGCCGAGCAGCGCGCGAAGCAGGCCGGCAAGCCCAAGGCGCAGCGCGACGGGGCGCCGCGGCTGATCGAGGGGCACGTGACCCAGGGCTGGCGCGAGGCCTGGGGCGAGGTGGTCGCCGCCTGGCCGGACCGGTTCGCCGACCGGGCCTGACGCAGCACGGGGGGTGCGGGATGCCGCTACCGGGCAACGGCACGCGCGCGGGCAGTGTCCCGCTCGACGCGCTGGACGCGGAGGAGATCGCTGACCTGCTCGGCTGCGCCGCCGCGGTGGCCGGCGCCCTGGCCGGCGACCCGGCCGCCGAGGGCGCCTGCGCCGGCCTCGCCGGGGACTGGCAGGACCTGGCAGGCCTGCACGCCGCGCTCGCCATCGCCGCCGCCGACCTGGACGACGCGATCGCCGAGCACACCGGCATCTTGCACCCCTGACCCCGGGCACCCGCCCGGGGGACGCGGCGCCGCCCGCACGCACCTTGAGAACTCAACAGAGGAAAAGGGCACGCGCGTGTCACCCCGCCCGCGTCATTACCGTCTGCTATGTTTAATGACAGACGGGAACGGCCCGCCATGCGATCCGAAGAGGATCAGGCAGCAGGCGCCCGCAACAGCACAAGACGCCGGGAAAACCGGGACGCGCAGCATCAGCCCGGAACGGCACCAAATGCCCGGTTCCGCGGAACCGCGGGATAAACCGGGCAGCACGACATCAGATAGCGCGAGAAAACGGTTCCGGATAAACACCCGGAACCGGACAGGGAAAAACCCCGCGCACAAAATATCTGACACTCTCGCCACCGCCGTACCAGACCAGTCCGCCGTCCTTGGCGGTGTCGCCGGGCAGCGCGACCGAGTACCCGGTCACCTGACCCGGGCTCTTGACGCCGAACCGCTTGCGCACCAGCACCCCGGCCTGGTCCCAGGCGGGCGAAGAACTCCTACTCGCTGCCCGCTGCCGCCGCCGCGGTGCTGACCTGCCGCCGCAGCGTGATCCTCGGGGCTCGCCGACTGCGATTTCGTCATCACGCACTCGAAGTTCACCGGTGCCGTGCCGGCTTACGGGCCGCTGGGCAGCAAGGGCGTTGACATCTTCCGACTCGACGCCGACGGCAAGGTCGTCGAGCACTCCAATTGCCGGGAAGCGTGGCCGCTTGGGCGATGCCGGGCTGGGTTCCTGACGTCCCATAGGGTGGCAGGCATGGGCCCCCGCCGCGCTCTGCACTCCTACTTCGGCCGCCGCAGCCGAGGGCAGCAACTCGACCAGAAGAAATACGCCAGACCGGAGACCCTGGCCCGCCTGCGACGGGACAGCCGCGGCCGCCCGCTTTGTCCTGGATGTATAGGAGCACAGTGAACGACTATCCCGCCTCGATCGTCCCGGTGAACCACGTCGCGCCGGTGCCGCGCCGCATCCGGGCCTACCTTGGCGCCGAGAAGGTGCTCGACACCACCCGGGCCCTGTATGTCTGGGAGTGGCCGCACTACCCGCAGTACTACATTCCGCTGGACGACGTCCGCGGTGACCTGCTCGTCTCCGAGGGGCATACCCAGCGGACCGGGCGCGGGCTGGTCGAGCTGCACGGCCTGACAGCCGGCCAGGCGCACCGGCCGCGGGCGGCCCGGGTGATCACCGAATCGGCGATCGAGGGCCTGAAGGGCACCGTCCGCTTCGAGTGGGCCGCGCTCGACGCCTGGTTCGAGGAGGACGAGCAGGTGTTCGTGCACCCGCGCGACCCGTACACCCGGGTCGACGCGCTGCGCTCGAACCGCCGCGTGCGGGTCGAGCTCGACGGGGTGGTGCTGGCCGACTCGGCCTCCCCGGTGATGGTGTTCGAGACCGGCCTGCCGGTCCGGTACTACGTCAACCGGACCGATGTCCGCTTCGAGCACCTGGTCCCGAACGACACCGTGACCTCCTGTCCCTACAAGGGGATGACCAGCGGCTACTGGTCGGTCCGGATCGGCGGTAGCGTGCACAAGGACCTGGCCTGGGCGTACGACTTCCCGACCCGCCAGCTTCTGCCCATCGCCGGCCTGGTCGCCTTCTATAACGAGATGGTCGACACCTTCCTCGACGGCGAGCCACTGGACCGTCCGCAGACACATTTCTCCCGAACGGGCGGGGATGGCAGCTGACCCGCTGCTGCACGCCGCGGTCATCAACAACGCCCGCTGGTGCGACGTCGTCTGCCGCTCCCACGGCTATCCAGGTGAGTTCACGGACCGCATCTGGATCAGCGCCCGCCACTCCCTGCCGTTCTACCCGAACGCGATCACCCTGAGCCCGGACGTCACGGCGGTCGAGACGACGGCCGGCCAGGACCCGACCGGGCCTTTCGCGATTAAGGACAGCTTCGCCCGCCTCGACCTGGCTCCGCAGGGGCTGACGCGGCTCTTCGGCGCCGAGTGGATCGCCCTCCTTCCGGCGCCGGGTGAGCCGTCGGCCGGGGACGGCCTGAGCTGGGATACCGTCACCGACCCCGGCGAGCTGGTCCGGTGGGAAGCCGCCTGGGCCGGCGGGGGCGAGGCAATCGGGCTCTTCAAGCCAGCGCTGCCGGCCGACCCGCACTGCGCCGTCCTGGCCTGCCGCCGGGACGGCGCCCTGGTTGGCGGGGCCACCGCCTACACCACCGACGGGGTAACCGGAATTTTGAACGCGTTCAAATCCGGGATAACTGACGGGCCGCTGTGGACTGGCGCGGTCCGAGCCGTGGCCGGGCTCCGGCCCGGCCTGCCGATCGTCGGCTACGAGCGCGGCGAGGACCTGGCCGCGGCCAGGCGGGCCGGATTCCGGGTCCTCGGTCCGCTCCGCGTCTGGGCGCGCGGGTCAGCCGTTCCGTAGCTGGGCCACCACGGCGTCGGCCTGCTCCAGGGTGAAACCCCGGCTGAGGCTGGACATCGGCACAACGCGGCTGCCCCCGGCCAGGAAGACGACGTTGTCGGTCAGGCAGGCGCGCAGGTCCGGGTACCGTTCGGCGATCGCGATCTGCTCGCGCAGCATGGCCTCCTGCTTGGCGGCCACGGCGGGCACCACCTTCTCTTCGTAGGCGCGCTTCACCCGACGGCCGATCGCTCCGCCAATGAACTTCGTGGCCGCGTCCATGACCAGGCCCGCCACGGCGTCCTCGATGGAGTCGTCGCCGCTACTGCTGCTATTCGATGAGTTGCTCGCCGAACTGCCCCTGGACCATCGGCTGGGACGCTTCTGGCCGCTGTATCCCGGCGGCGGTGCTGAGTCGGAGTAGTCCGGCGGTGGCGGTGGTGGTGGTGGCGGCGGAAGGTCGGACGACAGCGGCGCCGAGGGGAACCCCGACGACGGCGACGACGAGGGAAAGCCCGACGACGGGGGTGGCGGCGGGCCAGACCCCGGCGGGGGCTGCTGATACCCCGGCGGCGGCTGCTGATACCCCGGCGGCTGCTGATACCCCGGCGGTTGCTGGTATCCCTGTGGCGGGCCCTGGTACCCCAACCCGAACTGCCCGAGCCGGCTTCGCGCCATCGCCGCGAGCTCGTCCACCGAATGCACTGCGGCGGCGCTGCCGCACTGCGGGCACACCGCCCCTACCTGGCCGTAAGTCACCGCATTATTGTGCTCTCCCGGCGTGCCCGAGGGAAGGTCTTCTGCATGGAACAGGACATCGACATCAGCGTGGCGCACAGCGCGCGGGTGCACGACTACTGGCTCGGCGGCCCGGACAGGGTGGCCGCAAACCTCCCGGCTAGGAACCCGCCCCGGCCCGCAGCCGGCCTGCCGCCTCCGTCATCGCCGTCAGCTTGCCGAACGCGACGTCGGGCGGGAGGTACTTCATGCCGCAGTCCGGGGCGAGCACCAGGCGCTCGGCTGGTACGTGGGGCAGCGCCCGGTCGACCCGGGCCAGCACCGTCTCCGGGGACTCGGCGGTCATGTCGTTCAGGTCGAGCACGCCCAGGATGATCGTCTTGCCGTCCAGCGCTGCCAGCACCGAGCAGTCCAAGCCGGACTGCGCGGTCTCGATCGAGATCTGGTCGGCCCGGCAGGTGGCCAGTTCGGGCAGGAACGAGTAGCCCGCCGGCCGCTCGTGGATGATGGCGGCGTAGCCGAAGCACAGGTGGACCGCGGTGGTCCCGGTCGCCTCCTCCAGCGCCCGGTTGATGACCTTCACGCCGTACTGCTTGGCCGGCCCGGGGCGGGCCTGCAGGTAGGGCTCGTCCAGCTGGACGATGTCGGCGCCCGCCGCGAACAGGTCCCTGACCTCTTCGCCGACCGCCTCGGCGTACCCCAGGGCCAGGGACTCGGGGTTGTCGTAGTAGTCGTTCTGGGCCTGCTGCGACATGGTGAACGGCCCCGGCACGGTGATCTTCACGGTCCGGCTGGTGTGCGCACGCAGGAAGTTCAGGTCCTCCACCTCGACCGGATGCCGCCGCCGGATCGGCCCGGTCACCCTGGGCACCGGGTTCGGGTGGCCGCTGCGGTCGAGCGCGGTGCCCGGGTTGTCGATGTCCACGCCGTCCAGCGCGGTCGCGAACCGGTTGGAGTAGCTCTCCCGGCGCTCCTCCCCGTCGGTGAGGATGTCCAGGCCGGCCTGTTCCTGGGCGCGGATGGCCAGCAGCGTGGCGTCGTCCTGTGCCTGCTCCAGGTAGGCGGGATCGACCCGCCACAGCTCCCGGGCCCGGACCCGCGGCGGGAACCGGTCGGCCAGCCGGGCCCGGTCGATCAGCCAGTCCGGTTGCGGGTAGCTCCCGACCAGGGAGGTGGGAAACAGCATGGCAGCACCCTACGCCGTCTCACCGTCCCGCCGTCAGCCGATCTTGCGGGCGCCGGGTCCCGGCACCGGGGTGACCTCGCGCGCGGACTCGAGCACGTGCCCCGCCGCGCACGCGATCTGCAGCTCCACCGGCTCGCCGCAGTCACGGTGCCGCAGCAGGACCTGCGGCCCGGCCGCGCCCACCGCGTACTTGTCGCCCCAGTCCATCAGCGCCACCAGCAGCGGGTAGAGGTCGAGGCCCTTCTCGGTGAGCCGGTACTCAGAACGAGGGCGCTGCCCGTTCTCCCGGTAGGGGACCTTGCGCAGCAGGCCCTCGTCCACCAGCCGGGACAGCCGCTGGCTGAGCACCTGGCGCGGTATGCCGGTGCGGCGCTGCATGTCGTCGAAGCGGCGCACGCCGTTGAAGGCCTCGCGCAGCACCAGGAAGGTCGGCCGCTCACCGAGGATCCCCACGGTCGCGCCGATCGCGCAGTTGGCCGAGTCGTAATCAAGTATCCATGGCCGTGCCATGATCATATGCTAAGTCTAGTTGACAGACTCAGCAATCCCGGGTCATCCTGAGTTCGTGATACGAACCCAGACTGCCCCAGTCGAGGGCCGCACCGGAAGGCGCGACGGGGGCCGCGCCACAGCCGTGATCCGGCCGGTGCGCCCAGCGGACTTGACCGATCTTGGCGGCTTCTTCGCCGCGCTGTCGGTGCAGAGCCGCTATCTCAGGTTCTTCGCCCCGGTCACCCCCGCCCACGACCTGCTGGACCTGCTGGCCGGCCTGCCCGCCAACGTCGACGCGATCATCGCCGTCGCGGACGGCGTCATCGTCGGCCACGCCATGGCCGCCGACCGGCCCGATTCCGGGGAGCCCGCGGATGCCGGGACCGGCCGGGCGACGGACGTCGGCGTGGTGGTCGCCGACGCGTGGCAGCGCCGCGGCGTCGGCGCCCTGCTGATGCGCGCGCTGATCGCCCGGGCCCAGGCGCGCGGCGTGACCTCGCTGGCCATGGACGTGCTGCCGGGCAACCGGCGGGTGCTCGCCATGGTCCTCGCGCACTGGCCGGAGGCCGCCGTCGGGCACTCCCCGGACAGCCTCGACATCCGCATCCCGCTGCCGCCGGACCCGCCGCGACCGCGGCGAGCGGGCGCGCAGGTCCGGGCGCTGGCCACCGTCGGGGGATAGCATCCGACACCATGACCACAGCACGCGCAGGGGATGCGACGGCGACCGCCCTAGCGCCACGTGACCTGGCCGCGGCGCTGCGCGGCGCCGGGCTCACCGGGGTCGACGACTCGGCCCGGCGCCGGGCCGAGTACTCCGCCGACGCGTCGAACTACCGGGTCGTGCCGAGCGTGGTGGTCTTCCCCAGGCACATCGACGAGGCGGCCGCCGCGCTGGACGTCGCCCGGCGGGCCGGCGTGCCGGTCACCAGCCGGGGGGCCGGCACCTCGATCGCGGGGAACGCGGTCGGATCCGGTGTCGTGCTCGATTTCTCGAAGCACCTGAACCGGGTCCTGTCGGTCGATCCCGAGGCGCGGACCGCGGTCGTCGAGCCCGGCGCGATCCTGGACGACATCACCGCGGCCGCGGCCGGCCACGGGCTGCGGTTCGGCCCGGATCCCTCCACGCACTCGCGGGCGAGCATCGGCGGCTCGATCGGCAACAACGCCTGCGGCTCGCGGGCGCTGAGGTACGGCCGCACCGCGGACAACGTGATGAGCCTGGACATCCTGACCGCCGCGGGGGAGCGGCTGACGGCGCGGCGGATGGGCCGGGACGGCCTGGCCGCCGCCGGGCCTATCGGCGCCGCGCTAGACGCCCTGACCGGAGCGCACCTCGGCATGATCCGCGCCGAGTTCGGCCGGTTCACCCGGCAGGTGTCCGGCTACTCCCTGGAGCACCTGCTGCCGGAGAACGGCGCCGACCTGGGCAGGTTCCTGGCCGGCACCGAAGGCACCCTCGGCATGATCACCGGCGCCACTGTGGCGCTGGTGCCGTCGCCGAAGGCGGTCGCCCTGGCGGTGCTCGGCTACCCCGGCATGCCGGAAGCCGCGGACGCGGTGCCCGCGCTGCTGCCGTACCAGCCGGTCGCGATGGAGGGCATGGACGCGCGGCTGGTGGGCGTGTTCCGGGCCCGCCGAGGCGACGCGGCCGTCCCGGCCCTGCCGCGCGGACAGTCCTGGCTGTTCGTCGAGACCGCGGGGGACACCGAGGCCGAGGCGCGCGCCTCGGCCGCGCGGCTCATCGCCGACGCCGGCTGCCTCGACTCGCTGGTGGTCACCGGCGCCCCGGCGCGGGCGTTGTGGCGCGTCCGCGAGGACGGCGCGGGCCTGGGCAGCCGCACCCCCGCCGGCGCGCCGGCCTGGCCCGGCTGGGAGGACGCCGCCGTCCCGCCCCGGCAACTGGGCGCGTACCTGCGCGATTTCGCCGCGCTCATGGCCGGGCACGGCCTGGACGGCCTGAGCTACGGGCACTTCGGCGACGGCTGCGTGCACATCCGCATCGACTTCCCGTTCGCGTCCGCGCCGGGCCGCTACCGCCCGTTCGTCGTCGCCGCGGCGCAACTGGTGGGCAAGTACGGCGGCTCGATGTCCGGCGAGCACGGCGACGGCCGGGCCCGCAGCGAGCTGCTGCCCGCCATGTACTCGGCCGAAGCCATCGAGGTCATGGCCGCGGTCAAGGCGATCTTCGACCCGGGCAACGTGCTCAACCCGGGCGTGCTGGTCGACCCGGCGCCGCTGGACGCGGACCTGCGCGTGCCGCAGGCCCGGCGGCTGCGCCGCGGGCTCGGCTTCGCCTACTCCCACGACGGCGGCGACCTGTCCGCCGCGGTGCACCGCTGCGTCGGGGTGGGCAAGTGCCGGGCCGACACGACCGGCAGCGGCGGCGTCATGTGCCCGTCCTGGCTGGCCACCAGGGACGAGAAGGACTCCACCCGCGGCCGCGCGCGAGTCTTGCAGGAGCTCGCCAACGGCAGCCTGGTGAAGGACTTCCGCTCGGACGAGCTGGCCGAGTCGCTGGACCTGTGCCTGTCCTGCAAGGCCTGCTCGTCGGACTGCCCGGCCGGGGTGGACATGGCCACCTACAAGGCCGAGGTGCTGTACCAGCGGTACCGGCGCAGGCCGCGTCCGCCGGCCCACTACTCGCTGGGCTGGCTGCCCCGCTGGGCCTGGCTGGCCTCGCGCGCGCCCGGGCTGGCCAACGCCACGCTGCGCGCCCCGGGACTAGCGGGACTGGCCAGGCGGCTGGGCGGGATCGACGCTCGGCGGCCGCTGCCGCGGTTCGCCGCGCAGACCTTCCGAGCCTGGTTCGCCGCGCGGGGCGGGACGCAGGCCGGCACCCCGGTGCTGCTGTGGGTGGACACGTTCACCGACTACTTCACCCCCGAGGTCGGCCAGGCCGCCGTACGGGTGCTCGAGGCGGCCGGGTACGCGGTGCAGATCGCGGGCGGGCCCGTGTGCTGCGGGCTGACGTGGATTTCCACCGGCCAGCTCGACGGCGCCCGCCGTCAGCTGCGGCGCAGCCTGCGGGCGCTCGGTCCGGCGCTGGGCGCCGGCATCCCGGTCGTCGGCCTCGAGCCTTCGTGCACCGCCGTGCTGCGCGGCGAGATCACCGAGCTGCTGCCCGATGACCCGCGGGCCGGGCAGGTCAAGGCCGCCACCCGCACGCTGGCCGAGCTGCTGGCCGGCACGGCCGGATGGGAGCCGCCCGACCTCGGCGGCGTGCGCGCGGTGGCCCAGCCGCACTGCCACCACCACGCCGTGATGGGCTGGCACGCCGACTCCGCGCTGCTCGCCCGGGCCGGCGCCGAGGTCACCGCGGTGGGCGGCTGCTGCGGCCTGGCAGGCAACTTCGGCGTCGAGCGGGGGCACTACGACGTCTCGAGGGCCGTGGCCGAGACCGCCCTGCTGCCCGCCGTCCGCGCGGCTGGCGGCGCGGCGGGTGGGGCGGTCATCCTGGCCGACGGGTTCTCCTGCCGCACCCAGCTCGACCAGCTCGCCCAGGTCAGCGGCATCCACCTGGCGCAGCTGCTGGCCGGCCGCCTGGGGGAGTCGCCTGCCTGACTACCCGAGCTGCCCGGCGAACGGCATCAGCGCGACAAGGGCGTTCAGGTCAGCGGACATGACCGGAGACTACAGGGCGCATGTGCCGTTTATCGGGCGCCCTGTATCAGGCACCCTGCCCCGCCCTCTGGACCGATGGCAGCCCCCGTACCGGGGCAGAGCCAGGGGAATGAAACAGGGGGATCACGATGACCGCACTTTCCGCTCGCGCGCGCCGGATGGCGGCGTCGCGCGGGCCGCGCGTCGCGGCGGCGCTGGCCGCCGCCGCGCTGATGGCCTCGCTGACCGGGGCCGCCCGCCAGCCCGCCCCGGCCTACCCGGTCCAGGCCGCGTTCACGCCGGCGGGACCCTACGCCACGACCACGGGAACGGTCACCAACTCCGCAGGCACGGCGATCTACGACGTGTTCCGGCCGGGCGACTACGCCGCGCTCGGCTTCAAGAGCCCGATCGTGACCTGGGGCAACGGGACCGGCGCGAGCCCGGCCAAGGTGTCGGCCTTCCTGAGCCACCTCGCCTCGTACGGCTTCACCGTCATCGCCTCGACCCTGCCCAACACGGGCAGCGGCAACGAGATCGACGCCGCCGCGCACTACCTGGTCGCCCAGAACGGCGTCGCGGCCAGCGTCTTCCACGGCCACCTGAACGTCGGCGAGGTGGCCGCGGCCGGCACCTCACAGGGCGCCACCGGCGCGGTCAGGGCCGGCACCAACGACCCGGCCCTGATCAAGGCCGTCATGACGTTCTCGCTGCCTAGCACGGTCTGGGCCGGGCCCAACCCGGACTGCCCGGCCGCCGCCGACTGCACGGCGAACCCGGCCGCGCTGACCCGTCCCGTCTTCTTCGTCTCCACCCACGGCTTCTGGGACTCGATCATCGCCAGCCCGGCCACCGAGAAGGCGTTCTACCTCAGCACCTCGGTGCACGCCGCGCTCGGCATCGTCCTCAACTCCGACGGCAAGCCGGCCGACCACGCCTCGATCCAGGACGCCGCGGACGGCGGAAACCCCGGCGGCTTCTTCGGTTACGCCACCGCCTGGCTCGAGTACCAGCTACGCGGCAACGCCACCGCGGCCGGGGCCTTCACCGGCCCGCACCCCGAACTGCCGTCGAACACCAACTGGCCCGGCAGCGCCGTGAAGTAAGCGCTACCCGCAGCCGCCGGGACCCAGGGATTGCCCTGAATGAGCTGCTTTTGTCCGCTAGCATAAGGCGGCTAGGAGCGGCCATGACCAGCAGCGACACCCTGCCTCTCAGCGAGGACCAGCAGACCCTGCAGGACACCCTGCGCGGGCTCCTGGCTGAGCAGCTTCCGCCTGCCGCGCTGCGGGCCGCGCTGGAGACCCGGCCCGGTTACGGCCCTGACCTGCATGCCCGTCTGGCCGGCGAGTTCGGGCTGGCCGGGCTAAGGATCCCGCGGGAGTTCGGCGGCCGCGGCCTATCGCAGGTCGAGGCGAGCGTGGTGAACAGCGAACTCGGCCGTGCCCTGTATCCGGGGCCGCTCCTGTCCACCGCGCTGGCCGGCGGCATGGTGCTCGCGGCCGGTGACCGCGCGGCGCAGGAGCGGTGGCTGCCGTTGCTGGCCGGCGGGTCGGTGATCGCGACGGTCGCGGCCGCCGGCGAGGGCGGGCACTGGGTGTTCGGCGCGGACAGCGTCCGCGCCGAACGAGCACCAGGAGGCTGGCGGCTCTATGGCCACCGGTGGTACGTCCTGGCCGCCCACGCGGCCGACGTCCTCGTCGTGCCGGCTGTGACCGAATCCGGCCCCGCGATGTTCCTTGCGGATCCCAGGTCCCTGGGCTGCACCGTCTCCGGGCAGCTGGGCCTGGACCTGACCCGGCGGGTCTGCGTCACCGCCTTCGACGAGGCCCCGGCCCTGCTGATCGGGGAGGGGGAAGCCGCGGCCGCCGCGCTGGAACAGGCCGAACGGGACTTCCTGATCGCCACCGCGGCCGAGGCCGCCGGCGGCATCGGCTGGTGCCTGGACGCGGCCATCGCCTATGCCGAAGACCGCGAGCAGTTCGCGGAGACGATCGGCGCCTTCCAGGCGGTCGCCCAGGCCTGCGTCGACATCCTGGCCGCCTTCCAGGAGGTCTCGGCGGCGGCCAGGCACGCCGCGCTCGCGGCCGCGGACGGCAGCGCCGAGGCTCCGAAGGCGGCCCACGTGGCCGCGCTGCGGGCCGGCGAGTCCTATCGTGCGGTGACCGAATCCGCGATACACCTGTTCGGCGGGAACGGCCTGAGCTGGGAGCACGACGCGCATCTGTACTACCGCCGCGCCTGGTCCGCCGAGCGCCTGGCCGGCGGGCCGCAGGCGCACCGCGCCGCCATCTCCGGCGGCGGCGGCTCGTAGCCCGCTGCGTCAGGCCGCCGAGGCGGGAGCCGGCCTCGGCTCGCCCTCCTCGCGGTCGCGACGCCGGGGGATGGTCCCGGCGGCGTCGGCGTCCCGGATGGACAGCGAGAACGGGATGGCGCACAAGCTGATCGCGGCCGCGACCAGGAAGGCGATGCGGTAGGCCGTGAGGTTGGCCACCTGGTGCCCGTCCACCACGTGAACCGGGTGGTTGAGCACGATGACGCTGGTCAGCACGGCTACGCCGATGGCGCCGCCGAGCTGCCGCATCGCGTTGAACATCGTCGAGGCCCGGCCGGTCGCCGCCGGGCTGATGGTGGCGAAGGAGGCCGCCTGGACCGGGACGAACACCTGCGCTACGGACAGTCCCAGGGTGACCATGAGCAGCCGCGCCCACCACAGGCTGGTCTGCGGTCCCAGCAGGGCGAGCAGGCCGATCGACGCCGTCATCCCGGCCAGCCCGATGGTGATGTGGCGGCGGGGCCCGAGCCGGGGGTAGAGCACCCGGCTGGCCAGCTGCGCGCCGGCCATGACGCCGAGTGCCTCGGGGAACGTGCTCAGCCCGGAGCCGAGGGCGCTCAGGTCGCGCCCGTCCTGGTAGTACAGCGAAATGGCATACAGGGAGCCGAGGAAGGCGGTCGAGGTGAGGACCATGACCCCGTTGCCCGAGCGGAACAGGCGGTTCCGCAGCAGCCGCAGGTCCACGATGGGCGCGTCCGACCGCAGCTCGACGGCCACCATGGCGATCAGCAGCACGGCCCCGGCGGCGATCGCCGCCAGGACCTGCGTGTCATGCCAGCCCAGGTCGGGTCCCTCGGAAACGCCGTACATCAGCAGCCCGAGGCCGAGTCCGGAGAGCAGGAAACCGGCCAGGTCGAAGCGGCCCGGCTTGTCTTGGGCGCGCTGGCGCAGGAAGATCGCGCCGAAGGCGAACGCGGCCGCTCCGATCGGCAGGTTGACGTAGAACACCCAGCGCCAGGACAGCTCGGTGACGAACAGGCCGCCGAGGACCGGGCCGAGCGCGGGCGCAAACGTGGTGGGCACGGTGAGGATCGCCGCGGCCTTGATCCGCTCGTCCGGCGGGAACACGCGGTACAGCATCGCCATCCCGACCGGGGCGAGCATGCCGCCGCCGGCGCCCTGCAGGATCCGGAACGCGATCAGCTCGTCGAGGCTAGACGCCAGCCCGCACAGCACTGAAGCGGCGGTGAACAGCGCGATCGCGGCCAGCAGAACCCTCTTGCCGCCGTACCGGTCACCGAGCCAGCCGGACGCCGGGATGGTGACCGCCAGGCTCACCAGGAAGGCGATGGCGATGCCGTCCACGGCGGTGGCGCTCACCCCGAAGTCACGGCCGATGGTCGGCAACGCGACGTTGACGATCGTCGCGTCCAGGATGGTCATGAACATCGCGGCGACGAAGACGACGCCGACCGCTACCTTCTGGCTGATCCGCGGGGCCACAGCATCCTCTCCCCGCGGCTGCGTCCGGCCTGCGGCTCACCTTTCCCGCAGTTACAAGATCGTGCTGCCGGCGGAAATTCCGCTGGCCTGCGAGCGGCTGGCCCGGCACGAAGTCGGCGCGGCCGGGCCCGCCGCGAGCATCCCGCCTGCGGCGGGGGGAACGGCTGGCTACTCCCCGGTCTGGTCGTCGACCTCGGCATCGGGAGCGTTCTTCTTGACCGACTCGATCCCGTTCAGCGCGGACGCCTTGCGCTCGTAGGCTTCGCTGGTCGCGATGACCTGCCCGTTGCTGGCAACCAGATTGAAGTGGTACTTGCCGCTTGACCCCTTCTTGAGCACGAACTTGCCCGCCATGATGCCTCCTCGGTGAGAGCGTCTGACCTGCTTGGACGATACTCATCTTGCCGTCACGCAGGAGGTTTAACCCTCGTTATCGAAGTCATCGCCAGCCCGGGCGTCTCCTGGTACCTCATCCGGGCGCTGCGCAGGTTCGTCCAGGCGTAGCCTCGACCCATGACCGCCGTCCGGATGGAACCCGACCCGGCCGCCATCGTCAGCTGAGCGGCGCCGCCATGGATGTCATGCCGGACCCGCTGCCACTTCCGCCGCTGCCCGTGCTGACCGGCAAGCGCGTGCTCCTGCGCGAGCCCAGGGACTCCGACATCGAGGACCGGCTGCGGCATCCCGTCGACCCGGAAGAAGAGGACGGCTACGGCTCGGGCTGGCGGCGGGAGTGGGACGGCGGGCGCTATCACGCCCGGGAGCACCTAGCCGCGGCTCGCAAGCCGCCGGAGCCGGGCGAGTACCGGTGGGCGGTCGAGCACGACGGCCACTGCATCGGCGGCACCGGGCTCCGGGTGGACGTGGGCCAGCACCGCGCGACCTACACGGTGGGCCTGTTCGTCGCAGCCCTGCGCGGCCAGGGACTGGGCCGTGAGATAACGCGGCTGGTCCTGGCCTGGGGCTTCGGCGAGCTAGGACTGCACAGGATCGAGCTGGAGGTGCTGGCCTTCAACACCCGCGCCGTCCGCTGCTACCTGGCCTGCGGCTTCCGCAGCGAGGGAGTCCGCCGGGAGGCCGAACTCTACCCGCACGGCTGGCAGGACCTCATCGTCATGGGCCTGCTGCGCTCGGAATAAAAGGGCGCGAGCGGCGAGGCACAGGGCGGTTCCGGGTCGATGGGCCGTTGGTCCGGCTCTTACCGGACCAACGGCCCATCGACCCAGCGGCAGCTCTAGCGCCTCAGGCCGGCGCTGGCCAGAAACGCCAGTCAGTGCCGAACGGATGCGAGGTCATCCGCGCTCGCGGCGGGTTGTCAGCGTCCGCTGCATCCCGCGCCGGACCGCGTCGACGAGATAGGGCCGCAGCCGCGCCGCCGGCACGATGGCCTGCACGGAACCCACCTCGCGAGCCCGCTCGATGCTGTGCACCCGGTCGAATTCGTCGGCCAGCTGACCCAGCTTCTCGGAGTGCACGGCCGGCCAGGCCGACTCCAGCTTGGCCCGCAGCGTGACCGCCTCGTCGTGCGCGCCGCCGGCGGTGGCCTCGGCGATCGCGGCCTGCAGGTCGGCCACCCGGGGGTCGGCGGCGGTGCGCTTCCTGACCTCGGCGGCGAACACGACCGCGGCGGCGGGCGCGCCGCCGATCACCGAGGCGTAGGAGCCCTCGACCGCGGCGACCTCCATGTTGTCGTTGAGCGTGGCGGAGAACACCACGAACGCCCCGCCGTGGTAGCGGGAGACCACGCAGAACACGATCGGGCCGTCGAAGTTGACCACCGCGCGGCCGATCTCCGCGCCGTACTCCAGCTGAAGCTGGCGCAGCGACTCGGGCGAGCCGTCGAACCCGGACAGGTTGGCCAGGATCACCACGGGCCGGTTCCCGCTGGCCGCGTTGATCGCCCGCGCGGTCTTCTTCGACGAGCGGGGGAACAGCGTGCCGGCGGTGAACTGCGACGGGCCGTCCACCGGCCAGAACCCGTGCCTGGTCAGCGGCTTGGACTCGAAGCCGATGAGCGCGACCGGCTGGCCGCCCAGGTGCGCGTCGAGCACCAGCACCGACGCGGCTTCTGCCATGTCGGTCCAGCGCTCCAGCGGCGGGTGGTCGGCGTCGATCACCCCCGTCAGCAGCGAGCGCATGTCAAAGGGCTTCTTTCGCTCCGGGTTGATCGCCGGGTCGAAGATCTCGCCGAGCACGGCGAACTCCGGGCCGGCGTGCGGGAAGGAGGAAATGTCCCGGTCGTCTGGGTCGCTGGTCGGCGCGGGCCGGGGGAACCGGTCCCCGGCCGCCACGTAGGCGTGCTCGTAGTGCGCGAGCAGCACGTCGACCGCGCTGGACAGGTCGGGCGCCCAGTACTGGGCCTCACCGTTCGGCCCCATGATCCGGTCGTAGCCGCCGATGCCGAAGTTGTCCTCGGCCGAGACACCGCCCGAGTAGTCCAGCGACTGCTTGCCGGTCAGCACCATCGCCGAGTCCGGCGTCATGATCAGCACGCCGCTGGTGTGCATGAGCATCGTCGCCTCGGCGTTCCAGTACGGCTGGGCACCCACGTTGATGCCGGTCACCACCACGTTGATCTCGCCGCCGGCCTGGGTGAACTCGACGATCCCGCGCAGCGCCCGGGAGATCCAGTCCATGGTCTCTGTGCCGGAGTCCATCGCGATCTTCGCCCCGGCCGAGATGGCGAACCACTCGATCGGGGCGTGCAGCCGCCGCGCCAGCTCGATGGCCGCGAGGATCCGGCGGCACTCGGGCTCGGCCAGCGCGCCCAGCGCGCGGATCGGATCGCCCAGCAGCACCACCCGGCGCATCCCCTCCGGGTACCGCCTGGTCGGCGCGCTGACCACGCCGAGCACCAGGTTCGCCTTGTTGGAGCCCGGCGGCCGGTCCACCGGCACCGCGGCACCCTCGGCATTCAGGTCGTACTCGGTGAACTCGCCGTCCGCGCCGCCCGGATCGGGCGAGCGGGTGATCAGTGGGATGAGCTCGTACGGGTACACGGTGCCGCGGCGGCGGGCCCGGATCACGTTCTGCGTATAGGGGTTCAGCTCGCGCAGCGGACCGGGTGGCGGGTCGGTCACCTGCAGCGTCAGCCCGGCGCCCGGCGGGCGGGACAGCCGCAGCATCCGCTCCCGCGAGTCGGCGTCACAGAACTGCACCATCACCTGCTCCAGGCCCAGCGCCCCGGTGCGCGCCGCCAGCGACCGGATGACCGGGCCAAGCTCGGCGAGCGGCGCCTCCACCGTCGGCCACACGTACAGCATGATGCGGTTCCAGTCCAGCCGGGCCAGCTCGCGGTCGGCCGACCGGGCCGAGCGCAGGCCGTCCAGGCAGGCGTCCAGGATGCGCTCGAGCTGCGGCAGGCCGGTGATCCGCCCGGCGTCATCCCGCACGATGGTGAGCTCGCGTACGTCGGCCAGGGCGACGAGCCGCTGGTCGTCGGGCACCTGGCGGCCCCGGATGCGGAACAGGTGCACGTCCGGGGTGGCGGGCAGCCGGGCGAGCTCGAACCCGGAGAACCGCCACACGCCGAGTCGTTCGGCCACCAGCGGGTGCCAGCCGCGCTGGGTCCGGTCCTCCACGGCCTGCCCGTCCGGTCCCCCCCGGAAGGTGAACCAGTCCGGCCAGCCACCCCCGTCGCCGTCCGGCCTGCGCACGGCGACCGCGACCCGGTCGACGGCCGGCGGGATGAGGCCCAGCTTGCCGCGGATCCGGTCCGCGCGGGCGTCGGGGGCGCCGCTGCCGTCCTCCTCCGACGTCTGGGAGGTTACGTATAGGTCGATGAGCACGGTCCGGCCGGCCGGGATCGCCTGGATCAGCTGGGGCAGGTCGGTCGCGGCCGCGCTCTCCGCGCTGGCGGCGACCGTCGCGACGATCAGGTACTCGTGCCCGTCGTGGGTGTACTCCGCTGTCACCAGCGGGCGGGCGCTCCGCTCGGTGACCTGGACGTTCCGCAGCGACCTGATCCGGTAGTAGCGCCGCGTCATCACCTCGAGCATGACCAGGTGGTGCCGCTCGGTGAATACACCGAGGATCGGCTCGCCCGAGGCGACCATGGCGTCGATCTGGGCCGCCCTGACCGCGGGGTCCGGCGAGAGCCGGTCAAGCTCGGCGCGCACCTGCTGCTGGCCCCGGGTCCGCTCGGCGGCGATCAGCGGGGCGTCGAAGCAGCGGTAGCGGACCTGCCTGGCCAGGTCGCCGACGCCGGGGTACCGCAGCTGGGTGGCCGAGACCAGCTGGTCGAGCGTCCGCCGGTAGTCGTCCTGGGCGTCACCGGGCAGTGATCCGGGGTGGTGCAGCCGCCACTGCAGCAGCTCGGACACGACCGGCACGTACGCGGCCGCCCGGCGGCGGGCGAGGAAGATCCGGTAGAGCGCCGGGTCCAAGCCGGGCGACGGCTCCAGGCCGTCGACGCCGTAGTGGGCCAGAGTCCGGCGCAGCTTGATCCGGAACGACTCCGGCAGGCCCTCCGCGTCGGCGTCCCGGGAGCGCAGGTAGGCGTGCATGTACTCCTGCGGGTTGCGGGCGGCCTCGGCGTCGACCGCGGCCTCGTCGTCGGCCTGCGACTCGCCCGGCACCCGGCGGCTACGCCACAGCGCCGACACGTCGGCGAAGATCTGCAGGATCCTGGCCTCGCCGGCCAGCAGCCGGGGGTCGTCGGCGGGCAATTCGGCCCGCGCCGCGGCCAGCCGCTGCAGCTGCCGCCTGGCCTCGGCCTCGTCGACGTCGAAGCCGAGCATCTCAGAGCGCAAGGCTGCCAGCGCGTCAGCCGCCATGGCGGCGGGGTCCTCCTCGCCCGCGGCCTCCCCGACCAGCCCGCCCAGGTCGGCACGTGCGCCTTCCTTTACCGCCTCGGTCTCCTCGCCTTCGTCCGCCGCGGGCTCGATCCGCAGCAGCTTGGCGCCGCTCTCCACCTGCGTGTTGACGTCGGCGAACACCTCGGCGACCCGGCCGGAGGCCGGGGCGCGCAGCGAGGTTTCCAGCTTCATGCTCTCCACCACGGCCACCACGTCGCCCTCGGCGACCTCGTCCCCGGCCGCAACCGAGATGGCCACCACCATGGCCGGGGCCGGGGCGCGGACCAGCCCGGCCTCGCCGCCGGAGATCCGGTGCACCGCGCCGTCCACCTCGACCAGGTAGTCCGGGCCCTGCGCGACCGAGAGCACGTCGAAGGTCCGGCCGCCGGCGGCCATCCGGATCTCGAACCGGCCGGACCGGTCGACATCGACCTCGACCGAACGGCCGTCGAGGTCGACGTGGTAGCTGGCCGGGCGGCACCGGGACACCCCGAGCTTGTAGGCCTCGCCACCCACCCGGACGTCGACCTGGTGCCTGGTCTCGTGCCCGACCTCGGGGCGGCCGCGCTCGGCCGAGGTGAACAGCCGGTCCCGCTGGCGCCGTTCGTGCGCCTCGTAAGCCTCGAACGCGGTGGCCAGCAGGGCCACGTCGACCCGCAGCGGCGGCGCGTAACCCTCGGCCATCATCGTGTCCAGCCAGGTCGTGTCGATCTCGCCGCGGACGAACTCGGGCCGGTCGAGCAGGTCGAGCAGGAACGCCTTGCTGGTCGTCCCGCCCTGGATGACCGTGCTGGTCTGCCGGATCGCGCGGGCGAGCCGGGCCCGGGCCTCGGCGCGGTCCTGGCCCCAGGCGATCACCTTGGCGATCATCGAGTCGAATTGCGGCGGGATGACGTCGCCCGGCGCCACCCCGGTGTCGACCCTGATGCCGGGACCGGCCGGCAGGGCCAGGTGCTCGATCAGGCCGGGAGCGGGGGCGAAGTCGCGCTCCGGGTCCTCGGCGGTGAGCCGGGCCTCGATGGCGTGCCCGCGAGCCGGCGGCTCGCCCGTGACCCAATCGTGCAGAGCGGCGATCTCCGCCAGCGTGCCGCCCGCCGCGATGTGCAGCTGCAGCTTGACGATGTCGGCGCCGGTGCAGGCCTCCGTGACCGGGTGCTCGACCTGCAGCCGGGTGTTGACCTCGAGGAACGACAGCAGCTTCTGGCTGGGCTCGTAGAGGAACTCCACCGTCCCGGCGTTGACGTAGCCGGCCGCCCGGACAAGTTCGGCGGCGTGCGCGCGCAGCAGTTTCTCCTGCTCGGCGTCCAGCGCGGTCGAGGCGGATTCCTCGATGACCTTCTGATTGCGCCGCTGCACGCTGCAGTCCCGCACGCCCAGCGTCCACACCGTGCCCGCGGCGTCGGCGACGACCTGCACCTCGACGTGCCGGCCGCCGCGGATGGCCCGCTCCAGGAAGACCGTGGCGTCGCCGGCCGTCTTCGATGCCTCCGAGCTAGCCCGCTCGAACGCCTCCTCGAGATCCTCGGGCGCCCGGACCATGCGGATGCCGCGCCCGCCGCCGCCCGCGGTCGCCTTGATCATCAGCGGGTAGCCGATCGACTCGGCCGCCGCGCGGGCCGCGGCCGGGTCGGGCACCGGTCCGCCGCTCCACGGCGCGAGCGGCACGCCAGCCTGCTCGGCCAGGAGCTTGGATTCGATCTTGTCTCCGAGGCGGCGCATCACCTCGGCCGACGGGCCGATGAAGGTGATGCCGAGCCGGTCGCACAGCTCGGCGAACTCGGCCTTCTCCGAGACGAACCCCCAGCCGGGCCAGACCGCGTCCGCCCGGCAGGCGCGCAGTGCGCGCTCCAGCTCGGCGTAGTCCAGGTAGGGGCTCCCGGCGAAGGCCGCGTCGGCCTCAGCCGGGCCGATCAGGACCGCCTCGTCGGCCTCGCGGACGAACGTCGCGTGCCGGTCGGCGGCGGTGTACACGGCGATGACCCGGAGCGCGGGCCGTCCCTCGGCGTTCCACTCCCGGACGGCGTTGATCAGCCGCATGGCCGGCTCGCCCCGGTTGACGATCGCGACACGCTGGAAGGCGAAGTCAGGGCGGCTCATCGCGCTACTCACCGAACGCGGCGCGGATGTCGTCGATAGTGCTCCCGGCCGCGGCGGGCGGCCCGGGCCGGTCCGCGTCCGGCAGGATGTCCAGGACCACCTCGTCCGCGACTATCGCCGGGTCGATCCGCATCACCGCATACCCGCCGACGGCCCCGGCCCCGAACCCGGGCGCGAACACCCGCACCGGTCCCGTGATCACCCCGTCGCGCACGGCGTCGTAGACCGCGATGGGGATGCTCGCTGCGGACACGTTGCCCATCCTCTCCACGTTGAAGTACAGCTGGTCGGCGGAGAGCCCGGCCTTGCCGGCCAGGTTCAGGATCATGGTCTTGTTGGCCTGGTGCGGGACGATCAGCTCGATGCTCTCCAGCAGCGTCCGGCCCGACCCTTCGAGGTCGTCAGGATCCGGCTCCGCGCCGAGCTCGCCGAGCATCTGCACCAGGTACCGCTGGACCAGCGCCTTCACCTCCGGACCGTACACGGTGATGTCGCCGTCGAACTCCGAGTTCGGCCAGATGATCGAGTTCACCTCGCTGTACGGCCCGCTCGCGTAGGTCTGCACCACCTCCACGTCCCCGGTCTGGCCGTCGGCGGCCGGCGCGATGACCATCGCCGCCGCTCCGTCGCCGAAGATCATCCGCGAGGTCCGGACGGCGCCGATCTTGTCGGAGAACTTCTCCACGCAGACCAGCAGGACGGGCCGCCTGACCTCCTGGAGCTGGCGGACGGCCTCGCTCATCCCGTACGGCAGCCCGGCGCAGGCCGCCACCATGTCGACCGAGGCGTGCGTCTGCTGCAGGCCCAGCTCGCCAGACAGCCAGCATGCGATCGACGGGATCAGCCGGTTGCTGGTGCAGGTGCTGACCAGGATCGCGCCGATTTCGGCGGGGGAGCGGCCTGACTTGGCCAGGGCGGCCCGGGCCGCGTGCAGCGCCAGCTGCTCGGGCTCGCGGCTGGTGTAGCAGCGCTGCTCGATGCCGGTCTTGGCGGCGATCTCGTCCGCGCTCATCGGTGACCAGGAGAAGCTGGCGTTCCTGATCACGTCGGCGTTGGTGCAGACGTGCTCGCCGCGCACGATGGCCAGCGCCTCGAATCTCGGCTGCACCGCGAATGCCTCCCGCACCCGCACCGGAGGATAAGGCGCGACCGGCTCGACCGAATCGCCCAGGCCACGGGTCGCCGTATCCTGCGCCGGGGCGGGGTGCGTGCGCTTCACCCGCTCGATGAACGCCTGCACATCGCGGTTGCGCGGGTGGAAGGCGACCACGAAGTCGTCGTCGCCGATCTCGCCGGGTCCGCGCAGCTCGGTCCGGGAGCGGTCCCACGGGTACTGGTTGTGCAGCACCATCGCCCAGCGCATCAGCGCCTCGAGCTCGGGGACGTCCTCGTCGGCGTCGAGGATCTGCTCGGTGCTGAAGACCGGGTAATCCGGGTCGTACGCGGGCATCACGAAGGTCAGCGCGTCCGGCTGGGCCAGGAACTCGGCCACCGTCGGCTTGATCGGGGGCAGCTCGGTGGCGTGGTACAGCTTGGTCCTGAACAGGCCGAACAGCAGGTCGAATATGGTGTCCTCGGCCTTGGCGTCCCAGGTCGGCGGGAGCGCGCGGAAGGCCTGCTCGACCGCGGCCACTTTGCGCTCGCTGTCCTCCCACGGCGTCAGCACGGGGAGGTACACGTCATCCCGGCGCTTGGCCAGGTCGCGCCAGCGGGTCGGGCGCCGGTCGAACATGGTGATCGAGTAGCGGTTGGCCCAGTAGAGGTTCTGGCCTAGGTCGCGCAGCAGCTCGAAGCGCCGGGGGTAACCGGCGGACTCAACCCGGGACAAGATATCGGTCCCGGTGGGCGCTTTCGCCTCGAAGTCCCGCCCGATCACCGCGGTGAACTGGTCCAGCGACTCCAGCACAGAGAAGTCCAGCTCGCCGAGAAAGTTGGCGGGGAACACCAGGCGGCCGTGCCGGTTGACCACGAACGGTTTCACGTTGTTACCTCCAGGACGGGCGCGCTTGCCCGCGTGTTGCCTTGTCCGGTCGTGGGGCGGGGACCCGGTGCGGGACCGAGGCCATACCCGCTGCCGTACCCGAAATGCGCCGGTTATGTTCCTGGACGGGTCAGATTGGCGAGGTTTTCGGGGAAGTTCCTGGACGGCGCGGGTGTTTATTTCGGCGTCTGGCTAATATAGACTGACTGGTCTGTCCAGGAGGTGCCTCATGCCGAGCGACGTTGCCGGCGCCCGCGCCAGGTCCCGGCGCCCCTCGCCGCGGGAGCGGCTGCTGAAGGCGGCCGACGAGCTGTTTTACGCCGAAGGGATCAACAGCGTCGGCATCAACCGGGTCATCGAGCGTGCCGACGTGGCGCGCGCGTCGCTGTACAGCACGTTCGGCAGCAAGGACGAGCTGATCCGCGCCTACCTCGAGCAGCGGATGGAGATCTCCAAGGCGCGGCTGCGCACCGCCGTCGAGGCGCACGACGATCCGCGCGACCGCCTGCTGAGCGTGTTCGGCGCGCAGGCGGCGAGCTTCGCCAGGCCCGGCTTCCAGGGCTGCGCGTTCAACCGGGCCACCGCCGAGGCCCAGCCGGGCAGCGCCGCTTACGAGGTTCCCCGGGCCTACCGGCACTGGCTGCACGATTTCTTCGCCGGACTGGCCGACGCGGCGGGGGCGGCCGAGCCCGGCGTGCTGGCCAGCCAGATCCAGCTGCTCTACGACGGCGCGATGCTGGCCGCGAGCCTGGACGGCAACGCCGGCGTCACCGCGGCCTCCCGGTCGGCCGCCGAGGCCCTGCTCGACGCCGCCCTCAATTCGGCGGCACCCCGCGCGGGCAGCGGCCGGCACCGCAAGCAGGAGCAGGCCGTGCCGGCCGGTGCCTGACTACATATCAAAGATAGATCGGTCGGTCTGCAATGTTCACCGCCGAGCAACGGGACCGCGTCCGGGAGCAGTTGCTCGCGCGTGCCGAAGCCGACAGCGCCGTCACCGGCGCCGCCTTCACCGGCTCGCTCGCCACCGGGGATAGCGACCGCTGGTCGGACACCGACCTCGTGCTGGCCGTCCACGGCGAGGTCGCCCCGGTGCTGGACGCATGGACCCGGTGGCTCTACCGCGAGCTCGGCGCGCAGCACCACTGGGACCTGCCGGCCGGGCGGAGCATCATCCGGGTGTTCCTGCTGCCGCACTGGCTCGAGATCGACCTGACCTTCGCGCCGGAGGCCGAGTTCGGCCCGCGCGGCCCGCAATGGCGCACGATCTTCGGCCAGCCGCGGCCGCGTGAGCCGTTTCCGGCCCTGGACCGCGACACCGTGACCGGGCTCGCCTGGCACCACGCCCTGCACGCCCGCATCTGCATCGAGCGCGGCCGCTGGTGGCAAGCCGAGCACTGGATCAGTGCCATGCGCGACCACGCGATCACGCTGGCTTGCCTGCGCCTGGGCCATCCGGCCCACTACGCCAAGGGGGCCCACCTGCTGCCCGGTGACGTGACCGCACCGCTGGAGGCAACGCTCGTGCGCTCGGCCGACGAACCGGAGCTGTGCCGGGCGCTGGCCGCCACCATCGAGGTCGTGACCGCTGAGCTGGAACGAACCGATCCGGTGCTCGCGGCCCGCATGCGGCCCATGCTCGCCGAACTAGCAGGCTCGGCCTAGCGATGGCCGCGCATAAGAAACACGCATAAGAAGCCGGACGCGGGAAAGACCAGTTGGATGGCAGAGTTCACGTTCGCCCCGCTGACCCCCGCGTCCTTCCTCGACCGCTCGGCTGCCGTATTCGCCGACCGGATCGCCGTCGTCGACGGGGAGCGCACCTTCACCTACCGGGAGATGTTCGACCGGTGCCGCCGCCTCACCGGCGCGCTGGCCGCGATGGGCGTGGGGCACGAGGACCGGGTGGCAGCGCTGTGCACCAACAGCCACGTGATGCTGGAACTCCACCACGCCGTGCCGATGCGCGGAGCCGCGCTGGTCCCGGTCAACATCCGGCTCTCACCTGCGGAGATGGCAGAGATCATCCGGCACTCGGGTGCGTCGCTGCTGGTGGCGACCCACGAGTTCGCCGATCTCGGCGGCCGCCTGGCCAGCGAACTGGACCTGCCGCTGATCATCGCCGGCGGGTCCGGTGACGGCTACGAGGCGTGGCTCGCGGGCGCCGGTCCGGCTGGGGCGATGGCCGACCAGATCGACGAGCGCCAGCTCCTGGCCATCAACTACACCAGCGGGACGACCGGGCGGCCCAAGGGCGTGATGTACCACCACCGGGGCGCGTACCTGCAGGCCACCGCGATGGCATACCACGCCCGCCTGGGCCCGGGCGCCAGGTACCTGTGGACGCTGCCGATGTTCCACTGCAACGGCTGGTGCTTCACCTGGGCCGTCACCGCGGCCGGCGGTACCCACGTCTGCCTGCGCGCCGTCGACCCGGCCGAGATCTGGCGGCTGCTGCGCACTGAGGGAATCACCCACTTCAGCGCCGCGCCGACCGTGCTCACCATGATCGCCGAGGACGACGCGGCCGGACCGCTGGATCATGAGGTGCACGTGGACACCGGCGGCGCGCCGCCGTCCGCCACCCTGCTGACGCGCCTGGACAAGCTGCGCCTCGCCGTCACCCACCTGTACGGGCTTACCGAGACCTACGGCCCGCTGGCCATCAACGAATGGCAGCCGGAGTGGGACGACTTCGAGCCGGACCGGCAAGCCGCGCTGCGTGCCCGGCAGGGAGCGCCCAACATCATCGCCCGCCCGCTGCGGGTCCTCGACGACCAGGGCAGGGACGTTCCGGCCGACGGCGAGACGATCGGCGAGATCGCGGTCAGCGGCAATGACGTCATGCACGGCTACTACCGCGACGACGAGGCGACGCGGGAGGTCACTCGCGGCGGCTGCTTCCTGACCGGCGACCTGGCCGTGATGCACCCAGACGGCTACGTCGAGATCCGGGACCGGAGCAAGGACATCATCATCTCCGGGGGAGAGAACATCGCCTCGGTGGAGGTCGAGCGGGTGCTCGACAGCCATCCCTCGGTCGTGGAGAGCGCCGTCGTCGGCATGCCGGACGAACGCTGGGGCGAGGTACCGGTCGCCTTCGTCACGCTCAGGAAGGACGACGTCGACGCGGACGCGCTTACCGAGTACGCGCGGGAGCGGCTGGCCCGTTACAAGGTCCCCAAGCGCTTCGAATTCTCCGAGCTGCCCAAGACATCCACCGGCAAAATCCAGAAGAACGTCCTGCGCGACCAGGCTCATGAGCTATAGCAGAGCTCATGAGCATTCTCGGTCGGTTCTCTCTCGCGGGGAAGGTCGCTCTGGTCACCGGGGCCAGCAGCGGCCTCGGGGCGGGGTTCGCGGTGGCCCTCGCCGATGCCGGCGCCGACGTGGTGCTGGCGGCCCGGCGGCGGGACAGGCTGGTGGCCACCTGCCGCGAGGTCGAGCAGCTCGGCCGGGCCGCGCTCGCCGTGCAGACCGATGTCACCGACCCGGGGGAGTGCCGGGCGGCGGTGCAGGCGGCGATCGACCGGTTCGGGCACCTGGACGTGCTCGTCAACAACGCCGGGATGGGGACGGCCGTGCCCGCGCTGCGCGAGACCCCCGAGCAGTTCCGCCAGGTCATCGACGTCAACCTGATGGGCGCCTACTGGATGGCCCAGGCGGCCGCGCAGGTCATGCCGCCCGGCTCGAGCATCGTCAACATCGCCAGCCTGCTCGGCCTGGTGAAGTCCTTCTTGCCGCAGGCGGCTTACTCGGCCAGCAAGGCGGGCGTGATCGGGCTGACCCGCGACCTGAACCAGCAGTGGTCCGGGCGCCGCGGGATCCGGGTCAACGCGGTGGCGCCCGGGTATTTCCGCAGCGAGATGACGGAGCCGATCCCGCGGGACAAGCTGGAGGAGTTCATCGCGAATACCTCCACCCTCGGGCGGATAGGCGAGCAGCACGAACTGGACACCGTGATCGTCTTTCTCGCCAGCCCCGCGTCGTCCTACATCGCCGGCGTCACGCTGGCCGTGGACGGCGGCATGTCCGGGCACTGAGCCGTCAAGCTGGGCGGCGGCACGTCAGCCGGCCGGCGACTGCGCGATAGCCCGGGCCAGCTGGCGGGCCTGGCGGCGGTGGACGTGCATGTTGCCGTAGATGCTGCTGTCCAGGCCGAAGAACCACAGGCCCGGGTGCTCCGGGGACGACGCGGCGCCCATGAACGCAGGCATGCCGCGCCGGTCGAGCGTGACCAGGTGCCCGGCCAGCGCCTCGATCCCGGGCCGGTAGCCGGTCGCGCAGATGACCGCGTCGGGAGCGCAGCTGGTGCCGTCGGTGAAGCGGACGAGCGGGCCGTCGAACCGGTCGATGCCGGGCTTCATGACCACCCGCCCGGCCTTCAGCGCGCGGGCGAATCCGTCGTCCACCGCGATCGTGACGCCGTCGGCGGCCTGCCGGGTGAAGGGACCGAGCGCGGGCCGCGGGTAGCCGAACCGGCCGAGGTCGCCGAACGCCAGCCGCTGCACGGCGCGGGCCGTGACGTCCTGCCAGCGCGCCGGCAGGCGCCGCAGCCCGATGCTGACCGGGTGCAACGGCACGCCGCCGAGCCGGCGCGGCGTGACGGTCATGCCCGAGCGTGCCGAGAGCCAGAGCCGGCCCGCGTCGCTGCCGGCCAGGTAGCCGAGCAGGTCGACACCGGAGTTACCCGGCCCTACTACGAGCACGTCCAGGCCCGCAAACTCCGCGACGTTGCGGAACCGCCCGGCGTGCGTCACGGTGCCCCCGAACGATTCCAGGCCCGGCCAGCCGGGCAGGACCTGCTCGGCGTCCGACCCGGTGGCGATCACCACGTGCGCGGCGGTGAGGCTCCCGCCATCAAGGGCCAGCGTCCAGCCGCCGTCCGTTCGGTCGATTCTGTGCACCTCAGTACCCAGCCGCAGCCGCATTCCCGCGGCATAGTCCTGCAGGTAGGCGACGTAGTCGTCACGGCGGGGGTACGGGCCGCAGCGGCGCGGGATGCGCGCGCCCGGCTGGTGCGAGAACATCCGGTGGGTGTTCAGCCGGAGGTGGTCGTGACGCCCGCGCCAGGACGCGGCGACCGCGTCCGCCTGCTCGACCACGAGCGGGTCGAGGCCGGCCCGGCGGATCGCCCAGGCCGCCGCCAGGCCCGCAGGGCCGGCGCCGACGATCACGACATGCTCATCCATCGTGCGAGCTATGGTCGCGGTTATGGCGAGTGTTATCAAGGCGGTCCAGGACACCGATGCAGCCGGACTTCGCGTTCGCCCGCTCGCGGCCGGGGACCTGGACGAGGCGGACCGGATCTGCCGGGTGGCGTTCGGGACCTTCGTCGGCGTGCCTCAGCCGGAGAGCTTCTTCGGCGACGCGGACATGGTCCGGACCCGATGGCAGGCGGACCCGGGCGCCGCGCTGGCCGCGGAGGTCGACGGCCGCCTGGCCGGATCGAACTTCGCAGCGAACTGGGGGAGCGTCGGCTTCTTCGGCCCGCTGACGGTCGCCCCCGAATGCTGGGACCGGGCGATCGGCCAGCGCCTGCTCGACGCGACCATGGAACTGTTCGAAGCGTGGGAAACCCGCCACGCCGGGCTGTTCACCTTCGCGCAGAGCGCCAAGCACGTGGGCCTGTACCAGAAGTACGGGTTCTGGCCGCGCTTCCTCACCGCGGTCATGACTAGTCCCGTGCAGCCGGATTCCGGCCAGGGATCGGTGCGGCTATCCGCCGTGGACGAGCCGGGCCGGGCCGGTGCCATGGCCGCGGTGCGGGAACTCACCGAGGCCGTCTATCCCGGGCTCGACGTCGGCCTGGAGATCGAGTCCGTCCTGGCCCAGGGGCTGGGGGACACCGTGCTGATCGACGACGCCAGCGGCCTGCAAGGGGTGGCCATCTGCCACGCCGGCGCGGGTACCGAGGCGGGCTCGGGGACGTGCTACGTCAAGTTCGGCGCCGTCAGGCCCGGTCCCGGCGCCGAGCGGCTGTTCGGCATGCTGATCGACGCGTGTCACGGGCTCGCCGCCGAGCTGGGCGCGTCGGTACTGGTGGCGGGCGCCAACGCGGGCAGGGACCGGGCCTGGCGGACGATGGCCGAGCGGGGTTTCCGCCGCAACTTCCAGGGGGTGACCATGCACCGCCCCAACGAACCGGGCTACAGCACCAGCGACTCCTTCGTCATCGACGACTGGCGGTAGGCACGGCCCCGCCGAGCCCTGCCGAGCCCTGCCGAGCCCTGCCGTTGAATTGGCGGCACACTGGTGCCGTGCGGATCACCGTGTGGGTGCGGCCCGGCTCGCCACGGCCCGGGGTGGGCGGGGAGCGCGGCGGCGCGCTGGTCGTCCGGGTCAGCGCGCGCGCCGTGGACGGCCAGGCGACCGAGGCGGCGCTGGCCGCGGTGGCCGCCGCGTTCCGCGTCCGCCGCCGCGCGGTGACGCTAGTCGCCGGGGCAACGAGCCGCACCAAGATCCTCGAGGTCGAGGGCGCCGACCCGGCCGTGCTCACCCGCTTGCTGGCCGGCGCCGGGCCGGGCGAGCCCACCGGGACGTGACGGGCCGCTAGAGCTTGTCGTTGAGATCATGGCGGCCCACCGCACTGGTGCAGCCGTGAAGCGAGATTTCTGGCGCGCTGATGTGGTAGCCGCTGGGTCGATGGCCGTTGGTCCGGTTAGAGCAGGACCAACGGCCCGTCGACCCCGTGCCGCCGCGACTCCGTGCCGCCGCGACTCCGTGCCGCCGCGACTCCGTGCCGCCGCGACCCCGTGCCTCTTGGCGAGCCTGCTGTCGGCGGCCTGCGGCTCCCACGTCGGCCCGATCTGGTTCTGCTGCGGTGCGACTGGCGGCATCTCTGGCTCCTCGGCGAGATTCACTCCCGTGGCGGGTTACGCGGTCCTGGTCACCAGACGAGCGGGACCAGGCGCTTGTGCTGCGCGGCGTAGGCGCGGTACGGGTCGCCGAGCGTGGCCAGCAGCGCTCGCTCCTCGGCGTGGATGCGCCACAGGATCCCCGCCAGCGGGAGAACGGTCATGCCGATCAGGCTGGCCCAGTTGGCCGAGGCCAGGCCGATGCCGGTCATCGCCAGCAGCAGCCCGGTGTAGCTGGGGTGGCGCAGCACCCGGTACGGCCCGGCACTGACCACCGGCTGGTCGGTGCTCACCGCCACGGCGGCGGTGAAGTACTTGCCGAGCGTCATGATCGACCATCCGCGCAGCACGAGCCCGGCCACCAGGATCACCAATCCGATGGCGAACGCGACGGCAGCGGGCCGGATCGCGGCGGCCGGCACGATGCGCGGGGCCAGGTAGAGCACGGCGCTCGCGGCGAGCAGGAACGGCCAGGCGGCCAGCCGCCGGCCGCCGCCGCGGATCTTGGTGGCTTCCGGTCGGCTGTTGCCGAGATGAGCGGCCTCCATCGTGGCCCAGCACAGCACCGCGACCATGAGCAGCGCCCCGGCGAGATGGCTGGTGTCGAAATACGGATTCATGATTCCTCCTGGTGGGGGTGGTGCACCGCCGGAGGGATCTCCTCGCTGCGGGCGGCGCGGACGAACATGCTGGCGAGCTCACGGGCGTGGTGCGCGACGTCCAGTTCCGGATCGCGGACGAGCCGGGGTCCTACTGTGTCGATGGCGGCCCGGACGGCCATGGCCATTACCTGCGGATCGAAGTCGGTGCGGAATTCGCCCGTGCCCTGGAAGTAGATGAGCATTTCCGCGACAGAGGCCACCGCGGCGTCGTTGAACCGCGGGCCGAAGACCCGGCTGCCGTCGGCGGCGCGCGCGTTGAGGGCGATCTCGACGGTGGCCGCCACGTGGTTGCGGTTCTCCGCCATGAACGCGAGGTTGGACTCGATGAAGGCACGGAGCATGCCCGCGCCGGTCTGCTCGGCTTCGATCCTGGGCCGCATGTACTCCCCGGCCCTGGCGATCAGCTCCTGGAGCAGCTCCCTGATGAGCTCGTCCTTGCCGCCGAAGTGGTAGATGATCACGCCCTTGCTCGTGCCGGCGGCCTCGGCGATGCGCGCCAGCGAAGCCTGCCCGTACCCCAGCTCGGCGATGGTGTCGATGGCGGCCGCCATGATCTGCGCCCGCCGGGCGGTCTCGGTGAACGTCCGGTCAGGCTGCTGACCATCTGGACTAGTTTTTGACCGCATGGTCAAGAATTAACACGATCGGTCAGACATGTCAACGGTCGGTCAAAAATTTAGTTCCGAACGGCCCGACCCGACCCCCGCGCCGCCGGTATGCCGCGGCCCGATGATTCTGGCCGCCCCGGGCCGTCTGAGCGGGGAACGGAATCTCGGATACGCAAAGGAGAATCAGCATGCGGCTGACCCTGCACACCTTCCTGACCCTCGACGGCGTCCTGCAGGCGCCCGGCGGGCCCGACGAGGACCGTGACGGCGACTTCCCGTACGGCGGCTGGTCGTTCCCGTACGGCGACCAGGACTTCGGCGTGGCCGTGACCGGCTGGTTCGAGCACGCCAGCGCGTTCCTGCTCGGCCGCAGGACCTACCAGATCTTCGCCGGTCACTGGCCGCACGTCACCGACCCAGCCGACCCGGTCGCCGGCAAGCTCAACGCGCTGCCGAAGTACGTCGCCTCGACCACGCTGAGGTCAGCGGACTGGCACAATTCGTGCGTGCTCGGCGGCGATGTCGTGGCCGAGGTGACCAAGCTCAAGGAACTGCCCGGCGACGAACTGCAGGTCCACGGCAGCGGCGCGCTCGCCCACACCCTCATCGACAACGACCTCGTCGACGAGTACCGCCTGCTCTACTTCCCCGTCCACCTCGGCACCGGCAAGAAGCTGTTCCGCGACGGCGGCCAGGCCGCCGCGCTGCGGCTCGTCAGCGCCAGCACGACGAGCACCGGCGTCGTCATCGCCACCTACCAGCCGGCTGGGCCGGTGCAGACCGGTTCGTACGCGCTCGACAGTGATGGCTAGCGGTACTCCCGCCGCAGGGCCGTCTTCATGACCTTGCCGCTGGCGTTGCGCGGCAGCGCGTCCACGACGTGCAGGACGGTCGGCAGCTTGTAGCGGGCCAGCCGGGTGCTGCCCCACTCGCGCAGCTCGTCCAGGGTCAGCGAGGCGCCAGGGGCCAGCACGGCGACCGCGACCGGAGTCTCGCCCCAGCGCTCGTGCGGCGCGCCGGCCACCGCCAGCTCGGCCACGGCAGGGTGCGCGGACAGGGCGTTCTCCACCTCGGCGCAGTAGACGTTCTCGCCGCCGGTGATGATCATGTCCTTCTTCCGGTCGACGACGTACAGGAACCCCTCATCGTCGGCCCGGACCAGGTCGCCGGAGTGAAACCAGCCGCCGCGGAACGCCTCGGCGGTGGCCTCCGGGTTCTGCCAGTACCCGGCCATGACCGACGGGCCGCGGTAGACGATCTCGCCCACCTCGCCGGGCGGGACGTCCTTCATGTCGTCATCGACGATCCGGGCCGCCACGATGCTCACCGGCCTGCCCACCGAACCGATCTTGCGCTGCGCGTCCTCGCCGGACAGCGCGCAGGTCACCGGCGACATCTCGGTCTGCCCGAACACGGCCACGTTGGTCACGCCGGGGAAGGCCCCGGCCATCCGGGTGAGCAGGGTCGTGGTGGCCGGGGCGGCGCCCCAGGAACATCGTCTTCAGCGCGGACAGGTCGCGGCTGGCCAGCGACGCGTCATCGCACAGCAGTTGCCACTGGGCCGGCACGAGGAACACGCTGGTCACCCGTTCGGCTTCCATCACTTCCAATGTCGCCGCGCTGCTGAACCCGCCGCTGGGCAGCAGCACCGTGGTCCCGCCGATCAGCACCATCGGCGCGATCGCACCGATGGAGGCGATGTGGAACAGCGGCGACGCGCACAGGTTCACCTCCTCGTCGGCGAACAGCCGCCACACCCGGATGAGCGTGAGCGACTGGCACATGAGGTTCTGGTGGGTCAGCACCGCGCCCTTGGGACGCCCGGTGGTGCCGGAGGTGTACATGATCAGCGCGGGACTGTCCTCTGGCACGTCGGCCGCCGGCGGCTCCACCGGACCGGAGCTCAGCGGGAAGTAAGGGTCGGCCCCCTCGACGTGACCGGTCGAGGAGAAGCCGATCCCGTGCGCGCAGGCGGCCCGCGCTCTCGCCGCCGCCGAGGCGGTAGCCTCCTCGACTACCAGCAGCGATGCCCCGGAATCGGTGAGGATGTAGGCGATCTCGTCCGGGGCGAGCCGGAAGTTGACCGGGACGACGACCGCGCCGATGGCGCTGGCCGCGAACATGGTCTCCAGGAACTCGGGGCGGTTCGTCATCATGATCGCCACCCGGTCCCCGGCCCCGACACCGCGCTCCCGCAGGGCCGCCGCCACCGCGCTGACCCGCTCGTGGATCTGCGCCCAGGTGATGGTTCTGCCCTCGAAGCGGAGGTAGACCGCGCCGGGCTTCTCGTGCGCGTGCCGCGCGATGTGGCTGACCCAGTGGTTCCGCCGCCGGGCCTCCGTGTCGTTCATGGCCCATTCATACCGCTAAGGTCGGCGAAAGGGCACTGGCAGGAAGGGAACGATGTACGAGAACCTGACCCGGCTCGACCTGATAGGCCCCGCGCTCGCGCGGGCCCTGGGCGACCCCGGCTGGGAACGGCTGGAGGCCTCCCTGGTCTCGGGCGGCAAGTCGAACCTGACTTTCGAGCTGACCAGCGACGCAGGCGAGGCGGTGCTGCGCAGGCCGCCGGATGGGCCGCTGCTGCCGCGGGCGCACGACATGGGCCGGGAGGCCCGGGTGCAGCGCGCACTGGCGGGCACCGGCGTGCCGGTGGCGGCCATCCTGCTCGAGGACCCCGGCGACCTGATCGGCGTGCCCTTCTACGTGATGGACAAGGTCGACGGGTACGTCATCCGCGGCGCCCTGCCCGAAGGCTGGGCGAAGGCGCCCGAGGACCGGCGCGCCATCGCCGACGCCCTGATCGACACCCTGGCCGACCTGCACGCCATCGACCCGGACGGGATCGGCCTGTCCGGCTACGGCCGGCCCTCGGGCCTGGGGGAGCGGCAGGTGCGCCGGTGGAGCGACCAGTGGGAGCGGTCCAAGAGCCGCGAGGTCCCGGCGGTCGACGAACTCGCCCGCCTGTTGCGCGCCGACCCGCCCCGGGGGCCCGGGGGAGCGATCGTGCACGGGGACTTCCGGATCGACAACTGCATACTGGGCAAGCAGATGCCGCCGACGGTGCGGGCCGTGCTGGACTGGGAGCTTTCCACCCTGGGGGAGCCGCTGGCCGACCTCGGACTGTTCCTGTTCTACTGGCGGCACCCGACTGACGTGCGACCGGCCCTGACGCCCGCGCCGACCATGCAGCCCGGCTTCCCTTCCCGCGCCTACCTGGCCGAACGCTACGCCGCGCGCACCGGCGCCGACCTGTCCGGCCTGTCGAGGTGGGTCGCGCTGGCCCACTTCAAGTCCGCGGTGATCGCCCAGGGCATCGCGGCCCGGGTGCAGGCCGGGTCGATGGCCGGCCAGGAGTTCGGCGACATCGGGGCCGAGGTCGACCGGATCGCCACGGAAGGAGTGGCGCTGCTCACCGGAGGGGCCTGACGTGGGCTTCCGCTCGGCTGGGCACCGCCGCCCGGACGCCTGGCGCAATTGCGTCGCGAACGACCGTTCGTAGGGCGACCTATCCCGTTAGAGTATGGTGCGGCCCCTTTTAAGGGACCGACCGGTGTCGTCCTCGGCCTGTGCCACCGTGAGCAAGGACATGTCACCTTGAAAAAGGCAGAAATAGTCGCTGACCAGATCGCGCAAACGATTGTAGGTCAGCGGTGGGAGCCCGGCGAGCTGTTCGGCAGCGAAGTGGAGCTGATCGCCCGCTACCGCGTCAGCCGGGCCGTCTTCCGCGAGGCGGTCCGGCTCCTGGAGCATCACGGCCTGGCCGAGATGCGCCGCGGCCTGCACGGCGGCCTGTTCATCAGGCAGCCCGATCCCACGCCCGTGTCCAAGGCGATGGCCGTCTACCTGGACTTCGAGAAGGTCGAACCCCGCCAGCTCGAGGACGCCAGGCTCGCCATCGAAGTGGTCTGCGTCGAGCGCGTCGCGGCCAGGATCAGCGATGACGACGTGGCCGATGTCAGGGCGTTCCTGGCCGCCGAGGCGGTGCGGGTCGCCTCCGGCCAGGCACAGAGCCTGCACGAATTCCACGTCCTGGTGGCGCGGCTGACCGCCAACCCAGCCCTGCACCTGTTCGTGCAGACGCTCACCGACCTGACCCATCGCCAGCAGCAGCCGGTCCCGGCCCGCGGCCGGCCCTCCCTCGAACGACGTCCACGCGGCGCACGTCAAGATCGCCGAGGCGATCATCGCCGGCGACGGCGCGCTGGCCCGGCTCCGGATGATGACCCATCTGGAGGAGGTGTCGTCGGGCGGCCCCCGGCGCCCGATCCGCGGCGATCCTCGTCTCGCAACCCGTGGTGAGCCCGCTCCGACGGCGGCCGAACCCGTCGTGCGCTAGCGTGCCGGTCCGCCCCCGCACGCCAGCTGACGTGCCCGCCTGCGTCGCCGTGCTGCGCCGGGTGCACGAGGCCAGCGGCTACCCGTCGTTGTGGCCGGACGACCCAAGCCGCTGGATCACCCCCCGCGACATGGTGGCCGCCTGGGTCGCCGAGCACGACGGCTCGATCGTCGCGCATGTCGCCCTGGTCCGCGGCATGCGGCTGGAATGCCTGCTCCGGGCCACGGGCCGTGCGCCCGATCAGCTCGGCGGCATCGCCCGGCTCTACGTCGATCCGGCGTTCCGTCGCTTGGGCCTGGCCCGCGCCCTGCTGGACGCGGCCGCGGACGGTGCCGTCGCCTGCAGCCTCCAGCCGGTACTCGACGTCGTATCCGACGCCCGCCCGGCCATCGCCCTGTACGAGCAGGTCGGCTGGCACCTGGTCGGCGCCCAGCCCGCGACCTGGGTAGACCCGGACGGCAGCACGCCCACCCTGTGCGGATACGTGGGGCCGCACCCACTCCCGCCGAAGGAGCCGGGCCAGTTCCCTTAGTTCTTATTGGTCCCGAACGGGCTGAGCTTCCCGCCGTGTAGCGGCCAGATCGCCCAGGCTGGCGAACGCGCCGTCAATCCCTATACGGCCGAAGGCCCGGGAACCGGTACGCTAGCTCCGTTCGCGGTGTCCGGACGGGCCCGGAACGCCAGGGCGCATAGCTCAGTGGTAGAGCACTCGCCTTACAAGCGAGGGGTTCGTAGGTTCAAGTCCTACTGCGCCCACAATTTTCGAATACTTGATCCGGCGTGTCATAACGTAAAGCCGAGGAGCCGGAGCTATACCTTGCCTGAATGGGGCAAGAGTGGTGCGGCAAGTGGATGCCGCGAAAGAAGACGACATGTGCCCGCACGCCTGGGCATGGGGGCCCTTGCAAGACAGCCGAGACCATGGAGCGCAACAGGCTGTACAACCGAGACCATCCGCATCGCGAGTCACCGGAGTCCCGCAAGAAATCCAACCGGAAGTACCGGATTTCTAGCTACGGGCTGACCCAGGAGTTGTTCGACCTGCTTCTGGACGCACAGCAGAACGCCTGCGGCATGTGCCATGAGCCGTTTGAGGAGGGGCAGCTCATCCACGTGGACCATGATCACGCATGCTGCCAGAGGAAGAACCGATCGTGCGGAGAGTGCGTCCGAGGACTCCTGTGCCATTCCTGCAACATCGCGCTGGGCTACATCGAACGCCGATATGCGATGGCTCGCGCCTATCTGGACAGCCCTCCCGTCCAGCTCCTCGCTGCCGCCTAACCTTCAACCAGGAAAGGCCCTGCGGCGTGACAGAAAGATCACCCAGGCCGCAGGTCTGGGTACCGACTGGGTGCCGCGGGAGATGCGCCATACGTTCGTGTCCCTGCTCAGCTCCAACGGGACAGCGCTGGAGGATATCGCCGACCTGGTCGGGCACAGGGGCACGGCCACGACAGAGACGGCCTATCGGAAGGTGATCGTGCCCGAACTGCGCCGTGGCGCCGAAGTCATGGACCGCCTATTCACCTGACAGCCGTCACCCTCGCCGTGCAAGCAAGGCATCAAGGATCAGTCGGAGACGGACACCTCATGCGTCACGCCCAACTCGGGACAGGGAATTCGGTCGAGCTTACGTTAGGCCTCGTCGGCTGGGACAACGTGCGCCTGGTCGGCCTTGAGAGAGAACTGCACGGCCAAAGTCGCCTAGAGTGCCCCGACCGGCAGCCTGAAATCATCCTCCGAGGGACGATATCCCGGTGTTACAGAGCCCCCACCGGATCCCGCGACTCACCGGACTTGAACTCGGCATGGGACTCTAGCGGGGCCACCGCCCGCGCATCCTTCCCCCACGCTACCCGGTCCGCGCGGCTCAGATGCTCCACGACCCCAGTCCGTGCCCGACGCCGGCCAGAAGCCCGCGCACCAGGCCTGCTTGCCGCGACACCATCAGCCTGGCCATTCTCTCGGGCGCGTCAGCGTGGCACCGCCGGTTGTGGTACTGGGATCTGGACCGCGGCGGTGCCGCCGCCCGGGCGCACGTCAGGGGCTGGGTCGCTCGCCGCGCCGGGGCATGCTGCTGATGATCTTCCCGACGGCCACGACGAGGAACAGTTGCCCGGTCACCGCCTCCAGCACCGCGAATGTCTGGCCGGGGTTGGCGGCCGGCACCAGGTTGCCGTACCCGACGGTGGTCATCGTGACGAAGCTGAAGAACAGGTCCTGGCTGAGCGAGCCGTGGCCCGCCGGGCCGAAGAACGGCACGCTGCCGAACTCGCCGGCCGCCTTGTAGGCGAAGGCGAAGAACATGCCGATCAGCAGGTAGGCAGCGACGGCCCCGAGCAGCGTCTCGGTGTCGATTCCCCGCCGTAGCATCAGATGGCGCACGATGGAAAACGGCGCGATCAGGTAGAGCAGGCAGCAGACGGTGAATATCACGCCCAGCTGGCCGCCCGGCTTGTGCACGAAGAAGCTCACAACCGCGACGACGGCGGCCAGGCACAGCACGATGCCGGCGATGAGCCGGGTCACGCGGCGCGCCTGCGAGGTTCTGAGGGTGAGCCAGACCGTTGCCAGCTGGACGGTCAGCACGATCGATGCGGCCCACGTCTCGGTCACCGATACTGACACCACGTAGGTCACCACGACAAGCAGCAGCACGAGCCCGTAGCTATCGGCCGAGACGAAAGAGCGCCCGAGGCGGCGCCACCACCGGAACTCGGCCCCCGGCGCAGTATTGTCTTCAGCGAAGTCTGGCAATTGACCTCCAAGCGCCCCCAGGGAAGGTTCTTACAGTACTGAGGCTCTCGCGTGGGCCCGCGCCCGCTAAACGCGTCAGCAGCCCAGGCGACGCGTCACCGGCGCTGTCGGCGCCAGGTCAAGGCGCTGGAAGGAACGATCAAGACAGCGATGCGGTCCCAGCCGATGCCGGTCGCGCTCAGGCCGGGACGGCTGGTTTCGCCGCGGCTGAGCGCGCCTGCTTGCGGCTGGCCAGGATGGATTTCACGCCCTCCATGGTGAGGAAGGCGGTGACGACGGCGATGAGGATGGGTGCGGTCTGCAGCGCCCCGACCTGGGTCAGGAACGCGGCCATCAGCACCATGGAGAAGGGCGCGGGCGCGAGCGCCCCGGGGACGGCGGCGAGCAGGCAGGTGAACGCCAGTCCCAGCGGCACGCCGGGGATGACCTGGTGGACGAGGACCCCGGCCGTTCCGCCGATGAACAGCGACGGGAAGATGGGCCCGCCGACGAATCCGCTGCCCTGGCTGACGGCGAAGGTGAGCATCTTCGCGATGAGCGTGGCGGCGAGCAGGCCCAGGCCGAGGGTCCCGGCGTGGCCGAGCACAGTGTTGAGCTGATCGCTGCCGGAGAACATCGTCAGCGGCAGTGCCACGCCGGCGATCCCGAATACCGCGCCGCCTAGCGCTGGTTTCGCGAGGGCCGGGACCTTCAGCCGGCCGAACAGCCGCGCGGCCGCCATCATGAACCCGGCCAGCACCGTCACTACCAGGGCCGCGAACAGGCCCAGGGGGATCCCGGCGAGCAGCTGCCAGTCACGGAACGTGTACTGCGGCACCTTGTAGTCCTCCAGGAACACGGCGCCGGCGATGGCGAAGTAGATGCCGAACGAGACGCTCGATGCCACGATCTCCGCGGCCAGGGCCTTGGTGAGCCGCTGCCCGCCCGGCCGGGCGACCTCCAGGATCAGCAGCACTACGATCACCGTGCTGGAGAACAGCCCGCCGTAGGCCCCGGCGAAGCCGGCCAGGGTGTTCACCTGGGAGTCCTCGTGGCCGAGCGCCCTCCGCCGGGCCATCCAGCTGCCTGCCCCGCCGCCCATGGTTCCCAGCGCCTTTTCCGGGCCGAGGCTGGCGCCGCCGATCAGCGACACCGCCGAGACGGCCACGACCCCCGGCACCAGTCCCGGGTCGACGTGCTCGGTTTTCAGGTCATCGAACAGGCCGGGAACCGGCGTGACTTCGAACGCCTGGCCCGCCTGCAGGAGCAGTGGCGAAAGGACACGGACGGCGGCTCGCCGCGACCCATCGACCGCATCGTGCTCTACATCGACGATCTCGACAGGTGCACCCCACGTCAGGTCGTCGACGTACTGCAGGCCGTGCACCTGCTCTTGGCGCTCGACTTGTTCGTCGTGGTCGTCGGCGTTGATCCTCGATGGCTCCTGCACTCTCTCCGCGACCAGTACCGGAGCATGCTCACCGGGCCGCCTCCTGGGCTCGGGACAGCAGGCGCCGCTGAAGGCGCCGCGGCCGAGATGTCTCGTGGGCGTGACGGCGGCACCGTGCAGGAGAACGCCGACCGGCTGATGCTCAGTACGCCGAACGACTACCTCGAGAAGATCTTCAATGTTCCATTCGTGCTGCCGATCATGACGCCCAAGGGCTTCGAGACGATGATCCGTCGGCTTTCGATCACTGAGGCGGACGCCGACGACGACGCGGTACCCAACGGGGAATGGCAGGCGTCGGACGACGACCATGACGTCTCCCAGCTCTTCCAGATGGAAATCCCGCCCCTGTTCCCCGAGAGTGGGACCCCGCCTGTGGAGCAGGGGTCGGAGATCGCCGCCGTCCAGCAAGGCAATACGGTGGTCCCTACGCCGTTGACCGAGCCCGAGCTACAGGCTCTGTCGTCATTGGCGCCGCTGGTGCGCTCACCGCAGGAGGCCAAGCGTCTGCTCAACCTGTATCGAATGCTACGGTCAACGCGGAATCTCAGCGACGCCTCCCGGTTCCTGGGGGCTGGCGGGGCTGAAGGGGAGTTCCAGGCGGTGGTCATGCTGCTTGGGCTGCTAACCGCGAGTCCCCGGCTGCTGGGCCAGATCCTCTTCGCGCCCCCGGACCCTGAGGAAGAGCTCATGGGTGGCATTTATCACCGCGCCGCGCAGGACTCGTGGGAGGCGTTCTTGAACGGGCTTCGCCCGCGCTGCGTCGATGAGCGTTGGCGCAATGACGTGTGCGACGGCCTGTCAGAGAGAGATCGTGCGGAGTGGGAGCTTCTGGTGGAGCGTGCCCAGCCGGCGTCCGCGCTCGTGAAGTTGCCGGACGTCACGACATTTAAGACATGGGCACCGCACGTTGCCCGATTCTCGTTTCTCCTCGCGCCGGTCACGGGTGACGATAGAAGCCCAGCCTCCTCAGGCAAGCCGGACGACGTATGAGGCTTGGCGCCAGGCCTAGCGCTGACTAACGCGCTCTACGCTGACGTGGAACCGGTCGGCTCCCTCCGCTTCTTTTCTCAGTGACGACAGCCCCCCCGCTCGGGGAGCCCTGCACGCTACATCGGCCCCGGTGACCGCCGCGGCGGCCGCTGCACTGCCGGACGGCACCCCCGATCATCGTCACGCCTCCGGGACCGACATCACAGTCCACCAGCCAGCGCTCCGGCGGCCCATGCGCTAGCTGCGGTCCTATTTCCGGAAACCACGACCGCCCTGGCGAAACGATTGGATAATGGCCGGTTATCCGGCACATCGGCCGACGAGCCCTTGGCACGGACGTCGGCTGTTACGGAGAGCGAACATCCAGCTGAGCGCAATAACCGGACATTCGGTGCATAACGCCGATTATTTGCTGCTCTTCGGGCTCAGGCGTTAGCGCCGCGCCAAGCGCAGATCAGACGGATCTGGCGCGCCGGGGGTGTGCGATCACCTTTGCGCGGCGACCGTGGTCACGCTGGTGTTCCTGACAGGAATTGATGGTGCCGGTGACCGGGTCCCGCAGGCCTGATCACCCTCGGCGCCCAGTAGCGGCGGTACCGGTCGGACTTGGGTCACCGCCGCAGGTCAGTGGCGGGGTAATTCCGGGTGGCCTCAGCCAGCTGCTCGGGTCCGGGTGTCCCAGCGGTCTGTCGCCGGCTGCCCGAAATCGAGCATCTCCGCCGCCGGCGCATAATCACCCCGGGATCACGCAGGTCAGCCGGGAGGTAATCGGTCGCGCCTTGCGGGGTGCTCTTGAGCAGCGTCTGTGCGTGCAAGGCTTTCTGATCCGTCGACGAAGGCCAGGGCTACGTCTGACAGGAGCAGGTTGCGGGTTCTGGCGTGGCCGCGCAGGACGCTGAACGCCTGGTCCATGTCCAGGCCGAGGCGTTCGGCGAGCTTGCCCTTGGCCTGCTCGATGATGACCCGGCTGTTCAGCGCGGTCTGCAACTGCTCATTCAGGGTGTCGCTGTGGCGCATGCTGCGCTCGTGCAGCAAGCTGATGGTGGCCACGTCAGCCAGCGCCTGGCCGATGCGTATGTCCGCGGGGTCGAAGGCACCCGGGACGGCGCGGAACAGGTTCAGCGCGCCGATGACCTGGTCGCGCAGCCTCATGGGCAGGGCCTGCACGGCGGCGAACCCGGCCTGCTGGGCGGCGGCGGCGAACCGGGGCCAGCGCTGCGCTTCGGCGGCCAGGTCGGCGGCGGCGACGGGCCGGCCAGCCCGGAAGCAGTCCAGGCAGGGACCCTGGTCGTTCTGCAGCTGAAATAGCTCCAGCAGCCGCGCTGCCTCGCTGGAGGCGGCGACCACGCGGAGCTCCCCGCGCGGGTCCGCCAGCAACAGCCCGGCGGCGGAGACGTCAAGCAGCTGCACGCTACGGTCGGTCAGCACGTGCAGGAAGTCGATCACATCGAAGCCGGCGACCATGGTGTCGGTCAGCTCAACGAACGTTTCGGACAGCAGTTGTCCGTCCATTCCGGTTCACCCTCTCAGGAAACGCGGCATGATTCGCCGCGGGAGCCCGGGGCAGGCTGCGCCCGCGCTGGCGAGCGGGCGAGTGCTTCACGCCTCACCGTCCCGGGAGGGGTCAGGGTGCAGCCGCAGGCGGCGGGCCACGATGTCGCGGGCGACATCGGTCAGCCGCAGATCACGTGCATAAGCATAGGCGCGCAGCCGCACGAATGCATCCCCGATGCCGGCGCCGAGCTGCTCGGTGAGCATGCCGGTGGCCTGGTCGATCTCGGCCCGGCGCAATGCCAGGTCCGCGGGCTGGCCACCGGGGCCGGCCAGTGCCGTGAGGTCGCCCCCCGCCTGGTCCTGGGCGTCGAGCAGCAGCAAGGTGGCGGAATGGCGAAGATCAGCGCATCACCGAGCTGGAAGGCGGTCAGCGGGCCTGGCCGCTCCCGGTACAGGCCCAGCACCCCGGCGCGGATCGCCCCAATCCGCAGTGGGAACGCGAAGATCGCCGCCGCCCCCGCCTGACGTGCCGCCAGCGCGAAGACCGGCCAGCGGCGCCCGGATTCCCCGCCGGCCAGATCCGAGGCCAGCACCGGGCCGCCCGAGGCAGCGGCATCCAGGCACGGGCCCTCCCCCAGGGTCAGGTGAAGTTCGGCGAGCTGCTCGCTGACCTCATCAGTGACCCGCATCAGGTGACCCGCCTCCGCGCCGCGCGCGGCACTCAGCCACGCGCCGGTGACCTCAACCGCGGCCACAGCCGCCGCGCACACATCCGCGGCCGACACCCGGCCGCCGCGGCCGGCGGCCTGAGACGCGACCAGGCCCCAGACCCTGCCCGGCCTGCTACCAGTCATCCGCGCCGCCAGCACAGCGGATCTGGCGGCTGGATGCGGCCCGGCCGCCTCGCGGCCAGCCGGCCGGAAACCCGGGCCACCCAGGATGGGCACTGGCCCATCTGCGCGGCTGCGCAGGGTGATCGCGTTCCCGCCCATCCGGCCTGCTGTCGCGGGTTACCGTGCTCCGCTCCCCAGGGCTTGCGTTCCTGACCGCGCGGCGGGGCGCGGCCAGCGTATCTTGCTGGGCCGCCACGGCACCGGCACGGCCTCCCGCCGGGAGCGTCCGGCGCTGCCGGCCGCCTCTTCCACGCTGGCATGGACGGAGAATTCACCGGCCAGGCGGGTGATCGCAACAACCCGCAGCACCCGCTGCTGCGGCGCAGCCAGCAGCAGGTCCCCGCCGGCCTGCCGGGCGTGCCTGCGGCCCCGAGCTAGCGCCGCCACGCCGCCGCAGTCGATGAACTCCAGGCACGCCAGGTCAACGATGACCCTCGGCTCGCGGGCAACGGCCGCCGCGAGCGCGGCCGCCACATCCGCGGCATCTACCAGGTCAAGCTCCCCGCGCAACGCGACGACAACATGGCCGTCGCATTCGCGGGTACTCAAATCCACGCTGAACAAAGGGAGCTCCCTGCTTCAGCAGCAAGGCGGGGTCCCGACCCAGCGGCCAATTCACGTTCCAGCATCAACAGTACGCTGACCACCCGGCCGTGTCGTGTCCGGCCGGACGCCGAATTTACTGCGGCGCCACTCCGCTCAGCCATCAGGCCACGGCTGCCCAGCACAACCGGCTGTTTCCGGGGCCGGTTCGGCCGTTCTCTCTGAACCCATGTGGGAGCGCTGTGACCTGGCGGCCCGTAGGCGCGGCCATCTCGGTCAGGACTGCAGCCCACACGACTAGGACCGGCACCAGAAGGCGCTAGCGTATACCGCGGCCGCTGCGCTGGGGGTGAACTGCCGGGCGCAGGCCCGGCTGAGGGCGGGGTCGGGGCGCTCGTCGGCCAGGACGCGGACAGCGCCCCGGCGAGGGCGCGGGGGTCCTCGGGCGGGACCAGGACGCCGCGGCCCCCGCCCAGGGTGCGCGCCAGGCCGTCGACCGCGGTGCCGACGACCGGGACGCCGAGCCCAGGGCCAGCACGGCGCTTTTCGACCACGACTCCTCGCGTGAGGGGACGACGTGCACGGTGGCCTGTGCGATGTAGCGGGCCGGCTCATAGGACCATCCCGGCAGAGATGCACGACAGCTTCCAGCCCGCGAGCCCGGATCAGCCGGGTCAGCGCGCCGCGCAGCGGGCCGTCGCCGGCCAGGTAGGCGGGCGGCGGCGCGTCGATCAGGGCAAGTGCCTCGATGAGCACATCTGGTGCCTTGTCGCCGCGGAGCCGGCCGGCGAAGGTCAGCCGCGGCGAGGGGAGTCCCGGCAGCGCCGCGGCGGACAGGCCTTCCACCGACGAGCGCCCGTCGCGTAGCCGACCGTCGTCCAGGCCGATCCGCGCCACCCAGGCGCGCGCCGACGGCCCGTTGGCGAAGAACAGGTCGACCCGCCGTGCCGCATCCCAGGCCCGCGGCGTGTGCTCGCTGGCACCAGCGGCACGTGCGGCGGCAGGGCCCGTGCCGCGGCCCGACCAGGCGCCCACCATGTGGGCGTGCACCAGGCTCGCGCTCGGCGGCGACCCTAAATTCCGGCGCTCTCCAGCGCTGCCCGGCATCTGCCCACGGCCTCGTCGTCGAGGAGCACGTGCACGACGCCGCGGCCTTCACCGGTGAAGGCCGCCAGGCCACGGGTACTGACACTGCGGCGTTGCGGCGATCTGATTCTTGGTCAGCCCCTGCCCGGTCAGCCGCGTGAAGGAGCGATGACACACGCCACCGAGCCCGGTATGGATGGTCGTCCGGGCTGATCCGCCGCGGCGTGCCGGTCGAGGTCGTCGCCCGGCTGCTCACGCATCGCTCCCCGGCTGCCACCTGCCAGACCTGCATCCACCTCGACGCCACCGACGGGCCAGAGGCCCAGACCCGGGCCGGCGTGTGGAATGAACCCACCCCATCCGCCTCGCCCCACCGCCAACGGTCGCCGCGGAACACCAGGACGGCTATGCCGAGCACGCGGCAGGTCAGCAGGTAGACGATCTTGAGCAGCACTCGGCCAGCCAGCCATCACCACATCCACCTGTCGGCAACAGTGCAGGGCAGCCAATGCAATCGAGTACTCGAGCGGCACAGCATGGTCGAGGCGGGCCAGGCCGTGCAGCGCCGCTGGTGGCGCCGATCAGGTCGCCGGGCGCCCGCCGATCCAGCCGGCGGCCGCCTTGCTCTCAGATCACCGCGGGCGGCGCATCGGGCACGGCCCCGGGCCTGGCCACGCCCTTGAACGTGAACTGCGCTTCCGGCCCGGTGCCCTCCACATCGACCGTGACGATCTGGCCGGCCCTCAGCTCGCCGAAGAGGATCTTCTCGGACAGGTTGTCCTCGATCTCCCGCTGGATCGTGCGGCGCAGCGGCCTGGCACCGGCCACCGGATCGTAGCCCCGCTCGGACAGCAGCGTCCTGGCCGCGGGCAGCAGCTCCAGGCCCATGTCCCGGTCCTTGAGCCGCTCATCCACCTTGGCGATCATCAGGTCCACGATGGTGAGAATCTCCTCCCGGCTGAGCTGGCGGAACACGATCGTGTCATCGACGCGGTTCAGGAACTCCGGCCTGAAGTGCTGCTTCAGCTCCTGCTGCACCGTGGTCTTCATCCGGTCATACGAGCCGCGTGACTCGCCTGCGGTGCCGAAGCCGACAGAGACGCCCTTGGTGATGTCCCGGGTGCCCAGGTTGGTGGTCATGATGATCACCGTGTTCTTGAAGTCGACCACCCTGCCCTGCGCATCGGTGAGGCGCCCGTCCTCCAGGATCTGCAGCAGCGAGTTGAAGATGTCCGGGTGCGCCTTCTCGATCTCGTCGAACAGGACCACGGAGAACGGCTTGCGGCGTACCTTCTCGGTCAGCTGGCCGCCCTCCTCGTACCCGACGTACCCGGGCGGGGAGCCGAACAGCCGGGACACCGTGTGCTTCTCCATGTACTCGCTCATGTCTAGCTGGATCAGCGAGTCCTCATCGCCGAACAGGAAGTCCGCGAGCGTCCTGGACAGCTCCGTCTTGCCGACCCCGGACGGGCCGGCGAAGATGAACGAGCCCCCGGGCCGCTTGGGGTCCTTCAGCCCGGCCCGGGTCCGCCGGATGGCCTGCGAGAGCGACTTGACGGCCACGTCCTGCCCGATCACCCGCCTGTGAAGCTCGTCCTCCATCCGCAGCAGCCGCCGCGATTCCTCCTCGGTCAGCTTGAACACCGGGATGCCCGTGGCGGTCGCCAGGACCTCCGCGATCAGCTCCGCGGTCACCTCGGCGACGGTGTCCATGCCGCCGGCCTTCCACTCTTTCTCCCCGGCATCCCTCTGCCCGGTCAGCTCCTTCTCGGTGTCGCGCAGCGCGGCGGCTTTCTCGAAGTCCTGGGAGTCGATGGCCGACTCCTTCTCCCGCCGGACGCCGGCGATCTTCTCGTCGAACTCGCGCAGGCCCGGCGGGGCCGTCATCCGGCGGATCCGCATCCGGGACCCGGCCTCATCGATCAGGTCGATCGCCTTGTCCGGCAGGAACCGGTCGCTGACATAGCGGTCCGCCAGCTGCGCGGCGGCGACAAGGGCGCCGTCGGTGATCGACACGCGGTGATGCGCCTCGTAGCGGTCGCGCAGGCCCCTGAGGATCTCGATGGTTTGCGCGATCGTCGGCTCGGCCACCTGGACCGGCTGGAACCTGCGCTCCAGCGCCGCGTCCTTCTCCAGGTGCTTGCGGTACTCATCCAGCGTGGTCGCGCCGATCGTCTGCAGCTCGCCGCGGGCCAGCATCGGCTTCAGGATCGAGGCGGCGTCGATCGCGCCCTCGGCCGCGCCGGCGCCGACCAGCGTGTGCAGCTCGTCGATGAACAAGATGATGTCCCCGCGCGTCCTGATCTCCTTGAGGACCTTCTTCAGCCGTTCCTCGAAGTCGCCCCGGTACCTCGAGCCGGCCACCAGCGCGCTCAGGTCCAGGGTGTAGAGCTGCTTGTCCTTGATGGTCTCCGGCACCTCGCCCTTGACGATCTTCTGGGCCAGGCCCTCCACCACAGCCGTCTTGCCGACGCCGGGCTCGCCCACCAGCACGGGGTTGTTCTTGGTGCGCCGGGACAGCACCTGCATAACCCGCTCGATTTCCTTCTCCCGGCCGATCACGGGATCGAGCTTGCCCTGGTGAGCGGCAGCGGTCAGGTTCCGGCCGAACTGGTCGAGTATGAGCGAAGTGGAGGGCGCCGTCTCCGGCGGCGCGCCTGCCGCGGCGGGCTCCTTGCCCGGGGAGCCCTGCAGCAGCTGGATCACCTGCTGGCGGACTCTGCTGGGGTCGCCGCCCAGCTTGACGAGCACCTGGGCGGCGACGCCCTCGCCCTCGCGGATCAGGCCGAGCAGGATGTGTTCGGTGCCGATGTAGTTGTGACCGAGCTGCAGCGCCTCGCGCAGCGACAGCTCGAGGACATTCTTGGCGCGCGGAGTGAAGGGGATGTGCCCGGAGGGTGCCTGCTGGCCCTGGCCGGTGATCTCCCCGACGTGCTGGCGGACCGCCTCCAGGCTGATCCCCAGCGACTCCAGAGCCTTAGCCGCGACGCCCTCGCCCTCGCCGATCAGGCCGAGCAGGATGTGCTCGGTGCCGATGTGGTTGTGATTGAGCATCCTGGCCTCTTCCTGAGCCAGGACCACAACCCGCCGCGCCCGGTCGGTGAACCTCTCGAACATCTCGTCGCCCCCTCACCGAGCGGCCGACGAGGCAACCGAAGTCTTGCTCGTCCCCTCGCATGCTAGCCCGCGCGCCGGCCGACGTCGCGCACGCGAATGTCGCACAAGTACACCGTTCCCCGCCGGCAGCGGGGTTCACCCCGCCCGGCCTGGGGCAACGGGGCAGCGTGCCCAGCTACGCCGGGAGCGAACGCGCACGGCGTGCCGCGCACCGCGGTCACATCAGCCAACGGCGCGCCGTCACGGCCCGCGGGCCGCGTCCAGCCTTGCCGCTTCGATCTGCTCCCGTCTTGCACACCTATCACCGCCCGGCAAAGGACACGTCGTTCGGGCTGGGGCGTCCCGTGCGGCGCGGATAGGCCCGCTTCCCAGGCGCATCGCTGCAACTCCCAGGCCGGGCAGGTTTCTGGCACCCCACAGGAAGACCGAGCTGGCGAAGGCGTTCGGGCGCTGGTGGCGTGACACCGGCGGCATGGACGATCCACGGTTCGTGTTCTGGCATTCCTTCGAGCCGGGCGTGGCGTCCTTCGGCCTGGCCGGGGTGATCACCGAGATCGGGCTAGCCGTGTTCGGCGCCGACTTCGCGGCCCTGCAGCCAGATGACCGCCGGAGGGCGGTTCAGAACCTGCTGGCAGAGCACCGGTTGCTGCTGATCTGGGACAACTTCTGGACCGTCCGGTCCATGCCCGATCCTGGCGGGGCGACGCTACCCCTGGATGAGGCGGGCTGCCGGGGGTTCCTGGACTTCCTGGAGACACTAGCCGGGCGGGGCGCAGCGCGGTGCTCATCACCAGCCGCACCAGCGAGGACTGGCTCGGCGGCATCCGCCGCATCGCGCTGGGCGGCCTGGCCTCGCACGAGGCCACCGGGTACGCGGGGGAACTCCTGGCGCTCTACCCGGCGGCGGCGATCCGGCCGGGACGAGCGGGGAAGGTTCGCCGGCGTACGGCGGTAGAAGTGACCTGTCTGTCCGCATGCAGGCGGTCATCTCAGGCACGTGCCTGGCGGACCGCTCATGCGACTTCCCGCAAGCGTCGCACGGGTCCCTGGGCGGCCGCCGTCATGCGGGTAAGCAGCGCTCCGAGTGCGGGGCGGTCGTTGTCCCCGTCGTGCTCGTAGAGCTCGCTGATCGTCTGGATAAGCGAGTTGACCAGCAGCACGCGCTCGTGCTCGGTGATCTCCATCGTGATTCATCCTTCGATGAGTCCGGCGTAGGGGCCGGGCCTTGAGGTCATTGTCGGTGAAGGCGTTCGTGGTGCCGCCGCTTTCACCTCAGCAGGTGCCCGGCCAGGGCCTGGCCCGGCGAACTCATGCCGCTCACCCGCAGCCCCCGCCGCCCGGGCGATGATGATCAGGCGCTGAACATGGCCCGCTCCGGCCGGCAGCTTCGGCGGCCGGTCCCTGAGGCTCCCCTCAGCGTATACCCGCAATTAAAAACTAGCAATTTATTACTAGAATGAATAGTACATAGTTTGACTACGGCGAACTGGAATTTCCGGACCAACCACGCCCGGGTGCTGATATGCATTGCACACGACCCCGGCGCGCGGCTGCGCGACATCGCGGCCAGCCCGGGCAGCACCGAGCGCAGCGCCTACGGCATCGTTGCCGGCCTGACCGCAGCCGGCTACGTGATCAAGCAGAAAGACGGCCGCCGCAACCGCTACCAGATCCAGGCGCACCTGCCGCTGCCGGAGGCTGGCGGCGGGAACTTGGATTGCTCATCAGATCTGGTGATGCCAGGCCCGTCGCCGTGACCGTGCCGTGCGCCGCACGCACGCCACGCGGCACCGGTGAGGGCTCCTGGTCTGCCGTGCGGGTGAACACTGCGTGAACTGAGCATGGCGAGCGCATGATGGTAGCCAGCAGACCCAGCGCGGGGAGGCACCGGACATGACCGCGGGCGACCATTTCGAGCGGGTGGCCGTGGTCTATGAATCGCTGCGCACCACCGACGAGGCGCCGGTGCGCGCGATCGGCCAGCTCCTGCCCGGCCGCCCCGTCACCGGCCTGGATATCGGCTGCGGGACGGGACGGTACACGCGGCTGCTGCGCGGGCTGCTGCCGGACGGCTCGCTGCTGGTCGCAAGCGACGTCTCGGCGGCCATGCTGGCACAGCTCAGGGCCGCCAGCCGCGGCCACGCCCTGGGGGTGGTGCCGCTGCTGGCGGCCGCCGAGGAGCTGCCGTTGCGGACCGCCAGCCTGGACCTGGTCACCGCGTTCAACTGCGTTCACCACTTCGACCTCGGCCGCTTCCTGGCCGCCGCCGCCCGGGTGCTGCAGCCCGGCGGCCAGCTGTTCATCTACACCCGCACCCCGCAGCAGAACGCGCGGACGATCTGGGGCCGCTACTTCCCCGGTTTCACCGAGCACGAGCAGCGCCTGCACAGCCAGGCCGCGCTCCGGGACGCCGTCCGGCGGACCGATGGGCTCACACTCGTCGCCACACAGACCTTCCAGCACCCGCGCACCAGTACGGCCGAGCGGCTCGGGGCCCAGGCCCAGGGGCGCCACTACTCGACATTCTCCTTCTACACGCCGCAGGAGCTGCGCGCAGCCACCGCGACCTTCCTGGCCCGCCTGCCCGGCCCCGAGGTCTGCTGGGTTGACGAGCACCTGCTGGTCATCGCCGGCGCGAGCCGCCACGACCAGGCGGAGCCCGACAGCCCGGCCAGCCTGGCGAACCAGGCGATCAAGGATCAGGCCCTCCAGATCAGCGACGGGCGCGCCGGTCAGGCCCCCAGAGGCGTCCCGGCGGCGCGCTCAGATCGCCCCTAATTGCGCCCAGTCGATTACTGCCGACGACCTTCGGCACAGCGCCCAGATCGGCGGATATCGCGTGCCCCGCGACCGCCGAGCTGTCACCATTTGAGGCGAGTCGCCAGTGCCCGCGGTTGCAAAGTCGGGTGTCCGGAGAGCATGTCCAGGCCGACTGGAGCCGTCAGGGTGGACGTCACTGCGTCATCGTGAACATCGCTGCAGGGATTGCGGTCAAGCCGTTCGATTGGCCGTATCCACGACCTGAAGCGACGTTCAACGTTCGTCACTGGATGTGAGGAGCTGGCCGCGCGGACCGTAAGGTGGGCGGATACTGCTTAGCCTCGTCGGCGTGGAGGTTCGAGCAGGGCGGTGATCTCAGCGACGGCTTCGGCGCCTGGGCGGACGTATCGCATCGCGGTGCGCGGGTTGCGGTGCCGGGTCTTGGCCATGATCAGCTGCAAGGGGATGCCTTGCTCGCCGAGGTGGGTCGCTGCGGAGTGGCGGAGCTGGTGCAACTCCCAGCCGGTGTGCCGGGTGAACAGGATCCGGGCGCGGTCATAGCCGGGCCCGTCCGGTGGCCGGGCACAGGTCCTTGGCCGCGGGGGCGGCTGGCGGGGCCGGGGCGGCGCTCGGACAGGAACACCGGCCCGGCCTGGCGGCCGCGGATGAGGCGGGGCAGCAGGTGCGCGGTGCCGGAGCCCCAGCAGATCCATTCGGTGTCGCCGCCCTTGGAGCGGATCGGGGCGCGGCGGGCGTCCAGGTCGAGGTCTTCGATGTTCAGCGCCAGCACCTCGCTGGCCCGGGCGGCGGTCTCGTAGAGCATCCGCCATAGGGTCTTCTCCCGCAGCGGCAGGTCGCGGCGGGTCAGCGCCCGGTCGATCGCGGGCCGGGGTATCGCGCGGGTGGCGTTGAGGTGCTCGCGGCGCCGTTCGGCGCTGGCCGGCAGGACCGGAGCGGGCATCCGGCCGGCGGCGCACCAGGACAGCCAGGCGGTCACGGCGCCGCGGTTGCGGTTCCAGGTCGCCGGGGCGCACCGCCCCCAGAGTTGCTCCAGCAGGCCGGCCAGTTCCTCCCCGCTGACCCCGGCCAGCGGGCGGCTGGCGCCAAGCCCGGCGAGCAGCCGGTCGAGTACGCCGGTGTGGCCGCGGCGAGTGTTCGGGTTGGCGTACCGCGGCGAGGACAAGAAGGCGTCGGCTGCGGCCTGGACCGTGGTGGTGTCTCGTTCGCGCAAAGGCATGATTTTCCCGGTCATTTGCTCCTCCTCAGCAGATGTACCGGATAACGTGCCCGAGTTGCGCAGACGGCGGCGGGCTGCCTGCAACGTGATCGCTGACGGGTGTCCGCGTTGTACCGGATAACCGGCCATTATCCGATGGCTTCGTCGGCCAGTCTTGTTCCCGGAAATAGAACGGCAGCTAGCGCATGGGTGGCGGGAGCGCTGGCTGGTGGACGGTGATGTCGAGCCCGGCCGCAGCGACGATGACGTTGCCGTGAACGGTGATGCCTCGTACCGATTCGGGCAGACTCAGCGATCAGCTCGCCGAGCGGCAGCAGGTCGTCCGCGGAGGCGGTCGTCAGGCCTTCCGCGCTCGGTCCTGTTGCTCCAGGTCCGCCCGCAGCGCGGCCATGGCCCGCGCGGTGTGGCTTTTCACCGCGCCGCAGCTGATGCCCATCGCGGCCGCGACCTCAGCCTCCGAGAAATCCGCGTAGTACCGCAACACGATCGCCTCGCGCTGCCGGCCGGGCAGCTTGCGCAGCGTGGCGATCACCGCGGACCGTTCCAGCTGCACCAGCGCGCCGTGCTCGGCACTGGGCATGTCCGGTGACGGCTTCTCCGGGTGCTTTTCCACCACGGCCCGGTGCCGCAGCACCGACCGGGACCGGTTCACCACCGCCTGCCGCAGGTAGGCCAGCGCGCTCTCCGCGTCTCGCAGCCGCTGCCAGCCGTCATGCATCGCCACGAACGTGTCCTGCACGACATCTTCCGCGCTGGGGACGTCCCGCACCAGCAGCGCCGCCAGGCGCACGAGCCTGTGGTAATGCAGCGAGTACAGCTCGGTGACCGCCCAGTCCGCGCTCTGCCCCGGGCGTGCCGCGCCAGGCGCCGCAAGCGCAGCGGGCACGATGGCAATTCTTGCCACCGGGGTCTTGGTCACATCGGCTGGGCGCACGGGCAGGGTGTGGTTGTACATCATCATGCTTACTTCCGGGCGCGGGCTGGTCGAGGGGAACAGGCAACGGTGGCTTGCCGGCCTCAGCGTTGCCTGAGGATAAACTGAAGGCCAGCTCTTTTCTACTGGCCAGTAACGAGCTAATGCCTTACGGAGTTGACCCGTCCCGGGTTTGATACACGCCTCGGTTGCGTGCGCGGCCTGGCCACGGTCATCACCGCCGGAATCGGGCACGTCACCGCTCCAGGAACGGCTGTGCTCGCGAGCCGACTTCACGCCGCGTCAGCGCGAGTCCGACACCGGCTCTCCGCACGCCCCGTGCGTCGCAACTCCCAGCTCACAACACGTGCCCGCACCTAGGCCGCGGCAGGCAGCACGCCTATCCGCTCAAGGTCAGGTATCCAGCAGGCCGCGGAGATCTGCGGCCTGGCGGTGCAGCTCGGCCTCCGGTACCGGGTCAGCGGCGAAGATCGCCTCCCAGGCGATCGGCCCGCCCGGGGCTGGATCGTCCTGGTACCGGGGCAGGACATGAGTGTGCAAGTGCGGGACGGTGTTCCCGAGTGTCATGTAGTTCAGCTTGACCGGCTTGAACCGTGCCTGGACCGCCCGTCCCGCCGCGAGGACCTCAGCCCAGTACCGGCCCGCCTGAAGCGGGTCCAGATCGCCCGGTTCCGCGACATGCCCGTGCCGCCACACGACGATGCAGTAGCCGGGCAGGAGACTGCGCCGCTCCAGGTGCACTTCGGCGACCTCGCCGGTGAACACGCTGACCCAGAAGTCGTTGTCACCCTTGCCGAGCGCGGCGCACATCGGGCAGCCCTTGCCGGCCATCCGCTCTGTCCAGTCCGCTGGCCACCCTCGCTCCGCCATGACCGCTATTCAACCAGTCATCCGGCCGGAACCGGCGGCCTGCCGAGGGCCGCGCAGACCATGTAACCCCCAGTTACCGCTTCCGGCCTTGCGTGGCGCCGGGTGTGCGGGCGGCGTGTGTTGCCTGCGTGACGGACAACCAGGCTGACAACAGCCACTCAACTGACATAACGCGCCTAAGAGTGATAACGGTCCGTTGTCCGGTCTTCCGCCGACGCTGCCACCACCTCGGCCTCGGTTTCTACCGAGCCAGCCGCATCGTCAAAGTCGGCTCCGGGTGCCGTGGGGCTGGCACATGCGTGGCCGTGATGCGTTGTGGTGGGCGCGGACCGGGGTCTGCCCGGTTCGCCTGGCTATGAGTAGTCGGCGGTGACGCGGCGCGCGGTGCCGTCGACGGTGATGGTGCCGCCGTGCGGGAGGATCCACTGCGGGCGGGTGTGGCCGAACGGGATGCCGGCGCACACGACAGCGTCCGGGTTGTACCGGCTGATGATCCCGGTCACGACGTCCCGCTGCTCGGCGCGCAGCCGGGCACGTTCTGCTGCCGGGGGGCGGCGGGTGAAGTCCGATACCGGCGGGCGGGCCACCAGGACCGCGGCTACCGCGGCGAGGATGCCGCGTTCGCCCAGCGCCCGGACGATCCATCCGACATGCCGGGCGGGAAGCAGCTCCTCCGACGTTTCCAGCAGCAGGACCCCGCCATCCAGCACGTCAGGGGCGAACGGGAACCGGCCGGCGATGAAGGTCTCCTCGATCACCTCCACGCAGCCGCCCCAGGCCCGGCCGGTGACCGTGCGGGCCGGGCCGTGCCAGCTCCACGGCCCGGCAGGCTCACGCTCACCGAAACAATCCAGGGCGCGCGGGTCGGCCCAGTCCACCCCGAAATCCTCGGACTCGCCTGGCTCGGTGATCTCGATCCTGTCCCCGGTGACCAGCGCCGCGCGCAGCGACCGGGCATGCACCTCATCCACCCCCGGACCCGGCCCCAGGTGCACCTGCGAGGACCCGCCGTAGAAACTGGCGATGCCGTTCACCCACAGCCAGTGATGCATATTGGTGTTGTCGCTGTAGCCCAGGAACGGCTTGGGGTCGCGCCGGGCCAGCGCGGCATCCAGGTGCGGGATGACCGTGATCTGGTCATCCCCGCCGACCACCGCCAAGATCGCGCGGATCCCCGGATCAGCGAACGCGGCATTGACATCCGCGGCACGCTCGGCCGGCATGGCGCCGACCTTGCGCGTGGCCGGGAACTCGACCGGGACTAGGCCGGTAACCTCGGCAAGCCGGCGCATCGCCTGCTCGTGCACCGCCGGGAACGCCCCGGCCGCGGCAAACGACGGCGACAGCACGGCAACCCGGTCTCCCCGGCGGGCCTTGGGCGGGCGGACCAGTTCATGCGGCATACCGGCTATCGAACCACGCGCATCGCCCCGGCACCGAAACGATTTCCGCGCCCGGTCCTCTAGACCGCCCTGGCCTGCAGCGCCGCCCGGTGAGCTCGCCGGTCACACAATGTCACGGTCGGCAAGGTCTCAGATCGCGCACACTCCCGCCGTTATCTGGTTGGTTTGCAGAACGAGCGGAGCAGTCCCGCTGCCCGATCGTAACCGGGCAATATGCGGCATCGAGCCACCCGACCGGCTCAATCCTTGGAAGTTGGCTGAGCGCTTTCATCGGCGTTGCCGGAGGGATGGCGTTGCCAGCGGTTCGGCGGCTTGCGGGTGTTTGCTGGAGCGCGGGACACTGAGCTGGGGCGAAGGGAGCGGGGTGGCCAGCGTGCGGGTGTCAATATCAAAGTCCTGGTTCCCCGCTGGCTTCTTCACCGGGATAAGGATGCCGATCCCGGCGCCCTCGTAGCTGCTGTCGGCCAGCGTTGGCATTCCGAGCGCGGCGGCGCGGTACCGGGCGCCGGTAACGCCAGCCGCCCCGCCACGTAAGCGCCGGCCTTGTCGAACCGCTCCTCACGGGACGGCCGGAAGTCACTCAGCTTCCCGGTCCCAGCTCGATCTCGATGACGAGCCAGAAGCGAGCTGCTCGGCCAGCCAGCCGAACTCCTCGGCGCGGCTGGCGGCCGGAGGCGACGTGCGGCTCCCGGAAGATACCGAGTGGGGGCGAGCACGACGACGTACTCGTCGGCCCGGACGGCAACGTGATCCGGTTCGGCTCCCCGATGACCGTGGGCTTGGGACAAAGCGGCCCAGGGCAAGATTAGGCATCAGCCGCCGTGATTCAGGCTGAGCATTTGTCTACCTTGCAGGAGTACACCAGTTGCGGCTGCGAGACCACGTCCCAGGCCAGGTAATTACCCGAGCTGTTGATCGTCGGCTCGGCGACCTGCTGGTAGTTGATCGTCGACTTGACCGGAATGGCGTTGCCGTCAAGGTCGCGCAGCTCCAGGTCGCACACGCCGTTGTTAGCCACCGTGAAGAGAACCCGGTACGAGTGCTGAGCGGTCGGGTCGCTCATGACCGGGCTGAAATCGGTCCCGTTGTTCACGCCCGTCGTGCAGGCGTCGTCCCACCCGCTCGGGGACCCGTTGTCCGAGAAGAGGCTGGAGTTCTTCTTCACGTCCCAGACGAGCACGTACTTCCCGCGGTAACTCGGGTCGAGTGCGTCGGTTATCGACCGGAAGATGAGATACCTCCCGTCCGGGCTGAAGGACGGCCAGCTGAAGCCCTGCACGCCGGGTCCCAGCTTCTTGAAGGCCGCGCTCACCGGGACGGTCTTCCCGGTCAGCAGGTCGCGCAGGTAAACGCCGGGGTGCCCCGGTATGGCTCCCGGGAGGTTGTCGGCCCACGTCGTGAAGGCCACGGTGTCCCCGTCCGCGCTGATGTCGGCGTGGGTGCTGTCGCCGTTTAGCGGGGCGCCGTCGCTGCTCACGCTGGCTAGGACCGTCTTACCGGTGCGGAGGTTCCGGACGAAGACGTCAGATGACTTGTTGGTGTCGCCCGGCGTGAGGTTGTCTGCGCGGGACTCGAAAACTATCTCCGAGCAGTCCCGGCTGAAGTACGGGGCGCGGCTGTCGCCGTCCGCCGGGGCGCCGACGTCGTTGACGCTCACTAGGGTGGTCTGCTGGGTCACGGCGTCGTTGACGTAAACCTGGTAAAAGATCCCGGTGACGGAGTCGGAGCTGGTCAGGTTGGTCGCTTCCGAGGCGAAGGCCGTGTACCGCCCGTCTCCGCATATCACGGGAAACTGGCTAGGCCCGTTGGCCGCGTTTCCCGTCGCCGGGCGGCTCGCCAGGTAGACCTGCCCGGTGACGGTGTCCTTGCGGTAGATGTTGTACAGGCTGTTCGTGGCTAGCGGCGACAGGTTACTGGCGTCGGACGTGAAGGCCACGTACCGCCCGGTCGAGCTGATGCTCGGGCGCCCGCTGTCGTTGTCCGCGGGGGTGTTAGCGGAGTCGGAACTCACGAGCTGCTGGGGTGAGTTCCCGATCGTCACCGTTTGGGAGCCGGGCTGGAACCCGAAGAAGCTGAGGATCCCGAGCGCTCCGGCGACGATGGTGAAGACCACGACATTGAGGACTTTGGTGATGAGGGTGAGGCGCGACCAGTAGCGGCCGAGCCGGGTGACCGGCGGCTTCTTGCCGCTGCCGGGGCACCGGCGCCCTCCGTGGTCGTGCGCGCGCAGCTGCCTGTGTTGCGGGGTCAGTTCAACACGGTCCGAGCAGACCGGGCAGGTCGCATGGTCGGGCATGATCCTTTCCGCCTGTCCTCGGAAGTGGCCGGGAAGTGGAGGCGGGTGGCCGCGGCCGCGTCCGCCCGCGTGACCGCTAGCTTGACCCTGGAAGGCTGGCCTTGCCGATGCAGAGCTGGTGCGCCGTGCTGTTCCAGTTGCCGTAGTAGGTCTGGTCCGGGGATCCTGAGTTGTCGTTGCTTCCCCGCAGACCATGGTTGGGCTGGCCGACGCCGAACCAGCGTCCGCTGCCATCCTCGACCGACCAGGACTGACAGGACTGGTTCATCAGGGCCAGCGGCTGGACCGTCGTCAGGGCTATGGTCTCACTGCCGATCGCGGACCGGCCGAACGAGCTGGCGCCGCTCGCGGTCGACACGCCGACCACCCGGCCGTCGACGGTCACGTCGAATGTCTGCCCTGAGACCCGGCGGATACCGTAGGTGTGCCAGGTATTGTCCGGGGTGACGTTGGCGATCACGTGCGTGGCGCCGCTTGTCTTGCCGCTGTTGGCCCCGTCTTCCCAGAACTCGTAATACGCCTGGCAGCCGCACCCGGGGGAGCCGTCGGGCAGCGTCCACTGCGGGTTCTCGTACCCGTTCCGCAGCCCGACCTCGATCCAGTGGCTGCGGTCGCCGAGCCACAGCTCGCGGCTTATGTTCCACGGGCAGGTGCCCCCGGAGCAGTCCGTGTTGTCCACGACGGGGGTCTCGTAGGGCGAGAGCGTCTGGTCCTCCATCGAGAACCAGACGCTCTGGATGGTGGTCTGAGCCGCGATCAGGTCGCTGTGCACGTCGACCGCACGCGAGTAGCAGTGGGTATCCCAGCACTGCTGAGCTCCTGGCCAGTAGGCAGACGCGGCGTTGGCCGTGCCTCCGGTCGCCGGCACGAAGGAGAGTACCGCCATGATCACGGCGCCGGCGCTGAGCAGCCCTACGAGCCGTTTTGCTGTTTTGCCCAACTCAATCATTCCTCCCGCGAGGGGGTGAACCTGGCCGGGTGCGCAGGAACTTAGGAGTGAGGTTAGACAGCCCCGAACGGCGTTTCCATGTGGAAATACCCACGGAAATTCACTGCTCCGCCTCGCGGAGGAGCGCGGCGACCTGGTCGGCACTGGCGGAGTCGAAGCGGCGGTAGAGCACGAGGGCTTTCCTGAGATGCTCGGCTCCGGCGTCCCGTTTACCGCGGGCCAGGTGGCAGCGTCCGAGGCCGTCCAGCGCCCTGGCTTCCTCAGCGGGGGTGCTGATCGCGCTCGCGATGTCCAGGGCGCGGCGGTAGCTGACGGATGCCTTCCCGGTCTGCCCCAGGGAAAGTTCCAGCTCTCCTCGGTGGTTAAGGATCTCGGTCTGTCCCTGCAGGTGCCCGAGACCGGTGTAGATCTCGAGCGCCTGGCGCAGGCTCTCCTCGGCCTCGCCGGAGGCCCCGGCCCGGCCCTGGACGGCACCCAGGTTACCGAGTGCACTGGCTTGACCTTGCGGATGTTCCAGCTTGCTGAACAGCTCAAATGACTGAACCAGGCTACGAACAGACGCCTCGTTGTCGCCCGTCAGCATCTGCAGGGCACCAAGCTCGTCGAGCGCGCTGGCCTCCCCGAGACGGTGCTCTAGGTCACGGAACAGGCGGAGCGCCTCCGTCTGGCTGGCCGTGGCGGCCGGGTAGTCTCCGGTCAGCCGCTGCACGGCCCCCAGGTCGTTCAGGGCGCTGGCCTGCCCGCGCCGGTCCCCCAGTTGCCGGTACAGCTCGAATGCCTCGGCCTGGCTGGCCGCGGCGGCCGGGTACTGCCCGCCCAGCCGCTGCACGGTTCCGAGGTAGTAGAGGGCGGTGGCCTGCCCCTGCTGGTCCTCGAGAGCGCGGAACTTCTTCAGCGCGCTGGTCAGGGTCTCGGCCGCGGCCGGGTAGTTGCCGGTCAGCGCCTCAACCGCCCCGAGGTTATTGAGGACGGAGGCCTCGCCCTGGAGATCGCCCAGTTCCTGGTAGAGCCGCAGGGCCTCCCCAAAGGAGGCTGCGGCCGCCGGATAGTCGCCGACCGGGTACTGGATGTTGCCGATTTCCAGCCGGGCGTTAGCCTCGCCTCGGCGGTTGCCGGACTCGCGAGAGATCGCGACAGCCGTCTCGAGCGTGCGCCGGGCGGCGCCGTAGTCGCCGGTCTGGCGGAGGATGGCGCCTAGGTCGGTCAGCGCGTCCGCCTCAGCCCGGTCGTCTCCCGCGTCAGCGGCGGCCTGAGCGGCGATCTCGTGCAGCGCGAATGCCTGGTCCCAGTACCTCTGCACGCGCAGGAATCCATTCAGGGCGGCGGAGATCGCCGGAATGTAGCCGGGAAGGATGGCCGCGGCGATGCTGGCGGCGGCCGCCTCAAGGCTGGCCCGTTCGGCCTCCATCCAGGCGGCCGCCTGTTCCCGGTTCGTGAAGACTGGTGCGTGCTGCGGGGGCTCGGGGGCCGGGTACGCGGCGGACGGGGTACGCCGGGCCAGGTACCGGTCTGCGGCCCGAGCGCTGTGCAGGAGGTAGGCGAGCAACCGGGCCGTGGCCCGCTCGCGGTCGGCGGCCGGGTCGTCGCTGTCGGCCTGGGCGCGCGCGTACTCGCGGACCAGGTCGTGGAACACGTAACGTCCCTTGGCCGGCTCGGTCAGCATGTAGCGGTCGTACAGGGCCTCGAGGTTGCGCCGGGCGGTGGCCAGTCCGGCGGCGCCGTCCGGGTCGTCGAGCGCCGCGGCGGCGTACGCCTCGACGGCGGGTCCCGGGTTCAGGCTGAGGCGGCGGAACAGCCGCTGCTGCGTCTTTGTCAGCTGCTGGTAGGACAGCTGGAGCGCGGCGGAGACCGACGTGTCCTCCGCTGACATCAGTGCCAGCCGTTCCCGCGCGGGGCCGAGGTCGGCCGGCCAGGTCGATGACACAACGGGCCCGGCGGCATCGAGCGGATGGCCGGTGAGTCGCAGCGGCATGCCGTCTCGCGGAGACGCGACAATCCAGAGGATCTTGTCGGAGTAGGCTGGGGGTTCGCCATTCAAGAGAAACATTATCTCTTCGAAAAAGCGCTTGGTGATGAAAGAACCAAGGATTTGGAGAACCTGGGCAAGAAATTCTGGAAATTGCAAAACCGTATAGATCACTTGCAGGGCGAGCTTCCAAGTGGAAGAGACGGTGTGCACCCGCTATCAAGCAACAGGTCAGCACCTCTTTCCGATCATGGAAGGGGTCTTCTCCGTGTCGACTGCTAACGGATTTGCGGTGTCGGACGGTTTGAGTGTTTGGCTGAAGGTCGCAGAGCAGACCAGGGTAAGTCCTTACCTGGCACCCGCGCCAGGGCTGCGGCCAAAGTATTGCCGCTGTTCACGGGGCTGTGATGAGCCGGGTGATGGCGGTGAGCAGGTCTTTGTCGTATTCGGCTTCCCGGATGGTGGCGGCGGTGCCATCGAAGCCGTGCTGGTGGCATAGCCCGCCGAGGAGGTTGCGGAGGGTGGCGAGGTTGCGAGGCCGGTTCTGTGCGCGGACCTTGCAGTCGTCCTCACGCAGGGTAGTGTCACGCTCCCAGTGGACCTCGTTCTCGATGCCCCAGTGCGACCGGATATAGACGGCGATGTGCTCCGGCCCGGCCTCGCGGGCGGTGAGGCTGGTGACCAGGTACACGGTCTCGCGGGTGGTCTTCGTGACGAGCTTCCAGGTGCTGCCGTTGCCTTTCCAGTACCGGACGGTGCGCACCCGGTGGACCTTGGCGACCTGCCTGACGTGCGGGATCAGGGCCTTTATCTCCTCGGGGGCGTCCATGACGAGGTGGCTGCGGGTCTCCTCGCGGCCGTGGCCCTTGTCCCTGGTGACGTGCCGGGCGGCGCCGGCCCAGCACAGGGCCTCGAGGGCGGCGTAGAGGTTCTTGCGGTTCCCTTTCACCGTGAGCACGAAGTGCGCGTTCAGCTCCTCCCTGGCCAGTTTCGCGAAGTCATCTTGCGTGTGCAGTGCGCCGGCAGTCAGGATCTGCCCGGCGAGGGGGAAGTACCCGTTCAGTTCCCGCAGCATAGGGGACATTTCCGGAATTTCATTTGTCTTCGCGGGGATCTCGCGGTCGGCGATCACGACGGCGCCGGCCGGGGCGTTCACGGGGCCGACGGCCGCGGCGGACAGCAGGAACAGCGGCGTGCCGTCGCCGCGGAGCGCGCCGCGGATCATCTTGCCGTCGCAGGCCACCTGGGGCTGCAGGGCCGGCCCGGCCGCGGGATACGCCGGAGGCTCGGCGGGGATCCCGGCCGCGAGATAGCGGTTCACCGCGCCCGCCAGGGCCTTCGCCCCGGTCAGGCCCAGGCAGCGGGTCACGGTCTTCGGCGACGGCGCCGCCAGTCGCCCGTCCCTCCCGCGGTGACGGCACCCGGCCAGTTCCAGGGTCTCCTGGTCCGCGTGCGCGATCCACGCGGTGATCGTGACCAGCTTCGTCTTGCCGTGCAGCATCGCCAGCACGACCAGGGTCAGCACCGCCGGGAGGGGATAGCGCAGGCCGTGCGGGCCGCGCGGCTCGGGCAGGCCCTCGAAGCAGTCCCGGATGCTCCCGCCCGCCGCGTCCCGCAGCATGCGGGCCTTCCGCAGCAGCACCTTGCGCGATTCCTCGGCCTCCGCGCGCACCCGCGCGGCTTCCTCCCGCCGGCAGCGTTCGCGTTCTTCCTGCTCAGCGGCCTTCCTTTTCCGGTCATCCTCCCGGGCCAGCCGCGCCGCGGCCTTCCGGGCCCTCCTCCGGGCCATCGCCTCGCCGCCTGCCGCCGCGGCCTCGCGGGCGATGTCCTCGGCGGCCGTGATCACGGCTTCGGCATCGCCGGCGGTCAGGGGCATGCAAGACTGGCGGTGCAACGGGGCCTCCCGGCAGGTGAAGAGTTGTGAGATTCCCTTCGTCCTATCCGGGACCCCGTTGTCCCGCCCGGGAAGTGACCAGATCGCCGCCAAACCAGTCACGGTCGGTAATCACAGGCCGCGGAAGCTGCCCGGCCCCGCTGTCACTGCAGGTAACCGAACACCGGATCCGGCACCCGCTCCAGCCGCCGAAGCCGGCCAGCAGACCGGCCTCGTCCGCCTCCCGCACCCCGGCCTGAACAGCAGAGATACTTTGTCCTTAGCCCTGGCACCCGCGCAGGTTACTCATGTGGTTCCTCCCGGGACTGCGAGTCGCTTCGTGGCTGCTGCTCCGTCGGGCTGCTCCCAACGCCTGCTGATGTTACGTACCGAGAAGGAAAGGGGCGAGCGGCGTTGCTGGTGAATAGCCACCCAAGGGCGATGCCCGCCAATCCACTTATTGGAGCAGAGTACTGTGTAATGTTACTCTCTTTCCCGGACGCAACGGCGAGAATGACAACAGCCGCGAGGGCGAATACGATTATCATCGAGACGATCAAACGCCAGGCGTCCATTCGGCCGTAATGCCCGAACTCCCGCGGTTCACGGAGATCCTCCGGCCGGGAACCGTGCCAACCTCCTGGAAGATTTGCCTGCCCGTTAAGCGATGAAGCAATCTCAATCAACGTACGGGACCGGTCGAGATCATTATCGGCAGCAGCCGCGACTGCCTGCTCATATAGACCTTTAGCTGCAAGCTCCGGTGCTGTTAGAGCGCGGGTCAATACTGCCGTCTCTTTGCCTCCGAACAGACCGTGCCCGCCACCCACACGCTTGTCGACATAGGCAAAGGGAACGTTTTGGCTCTCGAAGCTGGAGTTGGCCATCTACCTAACCAATCAGAAAGGAATGGGTTCGGGTCTGCCGATCGGAACTGCGGGTAGCGTCGATCCAGAGGCTGAGCGTCGCCGCCTTTGGGGTCCTGCCCACCCTCGCTACTGCATCGATCGTCACGGCAAGGCGTACTTGCATCACTCACCTTCCTTACTCCTAAATGATCTCGATCGAGCGCTCCGAGTCAAGGGCAAGCCGCTTCGCGAACCCGGACACGGGCCTGACCGCGCACGCGGCATCCGCCGAGGCGATCGCGCACATCACCTAGCTGAAGAGCCAGCCACGCCCGTGGATGCCCTCACCCGTCCGCATGCTGGGCCTTGGCGTGCGCACCGGCTGCCCCGCAGGCAATGGCCGCGCCGAAGGAGCATGACCGATGAATGCTCTTAATCGCAGTGATCGCACGATGCCGGTAATCGCGGGAAATTACCTTCGCCGCCTGGGAGGCGATAATCTGGCAGGCCCGGCGCTGATGCCGTGCATTCTCGTCGCGCCACCGGATCCAGCCCTATCGCTCATGGCAGGCTTGCCTGAGGCGGGAAAGCTCACCGGCGATCGGCCCCGATGGGGTGCGTCCGGCCGGGACCATTCGGGCATCTGGCTGCGAAATGCCGCCGCCGGTTTGTGCCTGCTGGCCGCGTCTGCGGCGGTGGTGAGTTTCACTGCGCAGTACCGGCTGGTTTATGCGACCCGGCGGTTGGCTGTGGTGGCAGGGCTGGAGGCCGCGATCCCCGATGCCGCCGCCCTGGTGTTCGCCTGCATGGGGATCGCGCTGGCCCTGCACGGCAGGCGTGCGATTCGGGCCCGGATCCTGAATCTGGCCTCGGTCGGCACCAGCGTCTTCATGAACACGATCGCGGCCGCGCGGGGCTGGCGGAACCTGGCCGTGTGGGCGATGCCGCCGGTCGCCTACGCCCTGGCCAGCGACACACTCATCAGCGTCGTTCGGGCGGCGGCGATCGCCCGCCACCAGCACCTGGGCGTTGCCATGGCCCCGGAGGAGCGGACGCCGCTGGCCGTGGCCGGCGGACTGGTCTTGTGGCTGGTGCGCCTGGCCCTGGCACCGGTCACCACACTGGCCGGGTTCCGCGCCTGGGTGGTGGGGGAGTGCCAGGTCGCCCCCGGCCGCCGCCGGGCCCCCGGTCCCGGCCGGCCTCCTCGCCGCACCCGGCCGGGGTCGCGGAGAAGGTGACCAAGACGGCCCGGTTCCTGACCTTGGTGACCGAACGGCACGGGTCTCTCGCCTCGATCCCGCTCGACCGCGTCGCCGGGATCGCCGCGGGGTTCGCCGCGTGGGCGTTCCTGCCCGCCCGGTACCTGCCCGGCAACCGCGCCCGCCACCTCCGCATCCGCCTGCACCTGCGACTGCACCCCGGCAAGGGCTTCGCCCACATCTTCAGCCTGTGGCTGCGCTGGAGCCGCTTCGCGGCCCTGCGCCGCTCCGGCCAGATCCGCCCGGCCCTGCCATGGCGCTACAGCCTGCTGGACCCAGACGTGCATTCGGTGTTCCTGGGCCGCGCCCAGTACCGGCACGGCCTGCGCGTCCCGCTTATTGGTAAGCAGCGATATCAGGACTTGCTGTATGTGCGGCGGGATACCTGTGCGGCGTAAGCGGCTTGTGAGGCGGCTGTTCGCTCGGCCCAGTGCGACGCGACTTGGACAGGGCGCCGGTCTAGCCACCGGTCCGGCTCTTCAGCTGCTGGCCGGCCGGTCCGCTGCTGGAACACGGGACCGCCGTTCGGTCGTCTTGGTTAGCGAAGGGATGTGATCGTTCGGCGAGGGTCTGCGTCGTCGGCGGTCACAGCAGCGGCGCAGTGAGGGAAGAGACAAGGTGACGCGGGATAGTTCGAAGACTCTGCCGGGCCACGCCCACGGCGGGCTATCGGTTCGGCCTAACCTGCCAGGCCAGGCTCGGTTGGGTGGCCGATCACAGGTCCGGATAGGAGTGGCCAGCCTGGCCGCCGGGGTTGTGTTGCTAGGGCTGGTGGGCTGTGGCGGCTCCGGCCCCGTCGCCGGTGGCACCGCCAGGCCGTCGGCCGCGTCAGCGGTTGCGGGGCGGTCCTCGGCGGGCGATGCAACGGCGTCGGCAGCGACCGGTGGTAACCGGGTGGCGGTGCCGGAGCCGGCTCACACAGTGGTGGTCGTCATGGAGAACCACTCGTATGCCGACATCATTGGCAACCGGGCCGCGCCGTTCATCAACGAACTGGCCCGCCGCGGCGCGCTGTTCACCCACTCCTCCGCGATCACCCATCCGAGCGAGCCGAACTACCTGGCGCTGTTCTCCGGCAGCACCCAAGGAGTCACCGATGATGGGTGCCCGAACCGATTCACCGCACCGAACCTGGCCGCGGACCTGATCAAGGCGGGCAAGACCTTCGCCGGATTCGCCGAGGATCTGCCCGGCCCGGGATTGCCGGTGTGCTCGGCAGGCGACTACGCACGCAAGCACGTGCCGTGGGCGGATTTCGGCAATGTGCCTGGCTCGGTCAGCCTGCCCTTCACCAGCTTCCCCGCCCCTGCCTTCGCGCGGCTGCCGTCGGTGTCCTTCGTGATTCCTAACCTGTGCCACGACATGCACGACTGCAGCGTCGCAGCCGGCGATGCCTGGCTACGGGCCAACATCGGCCCGTACGCGGACTGGGCGATGCGGCACGACAGCCTGCTGATCCTGACCTGGGACGAGGACGACGGCAGTCAGGCCAATCACATTACGACGATCTTCGCGGGCCAGATGGTGCGTCCGGGCCGCTACGCCGATCCGGTCACCCACTACACCGTCCTGGCTACCATCGAGGCCGCATACACGCTGCCGCGCGACGCCCAGGCGGCCACCGCGGCGCCGATCACCAATGCATGGCGGTCATGAGTGCAGACTCCGCCGATCACGCCGACTGCCCGGAACGCCGGAGGCTCGGCGCCGGTGAGACGGCGCGGGTGGTCCACAGCCAGAGGTCTGATGGCTGCCCATCGGACCGCTGCCCAGTCCGCGGCAGGCTCGCCCTCTTCGGATCGGCGTCCGCCTGGGCCGGCACGGCGCGACTGTGACTGCCCGCATGCCGATCAGATGCACCACCGCCCACCCAGGTTGCGCGGGTGCCAGGCAGTACTCCAGTGTGCCTTAACCGAGGCAGGCATGCGACAGCACCGCAGGGTCACGCCACGCCATCCCTCGAACGATTCGAGGGATGGGGGTCGGCCGAGGCCGCGGGAGGTCCGGTTCGAGCTACCGGGCTGCCGCGGCGACGAGGGTGGCATGCCGGTCAAGGGATGCAAGCTAGGTGGCGATGAGGCAGCTTGCGCACAGTCAGGGCTCTTGGCCGCCGATAAGGGTCAGCCCAAGGTGATGCACATCGTGTGGCCCGCCAGAGCTGCCCGCAGCTGGTCGGGCAGGCGGTTGGGCAAGCTGAAAGACGGGACGTCAGTATCGAGGACGACTAGGCTCACGTGATGTTTGCGCGGCGGGAGGCGTAGAGGTCGGCGAGGAACTCGTCGAGTTCCTCATTGGACTCCCATACTCCGGGGAAGGCCAGCTCATCGACTGAGGCGATCGGCTGTATGCCCTGTTGGCGAATCTGCTCTTCGGCCGGCACATGGGGAGCCGCCTGCGATGCTGGCCTGTGATCGGTGCTGCTGGACATCGCTTGGCTCCTCCCCTGCGGTGCCAGCTCGTCCGCTGCTTCTGCCGTCCCGGCGGATCCGCGGCAGGTTCGTCAGTCAGGCAATCTTGCCCGCGCTCTCGATCATAGGCGTAGTAGGTGTGTCACGCTCGGCAGGCTCATCAAGCAGGGCGTGGCCGACCCGCGGCCCGATCACGTCACCGAGTACTGCTCGATGGCCGTCCACTGTGGTCGGCTTGCGCGCACCCTCTGAAAAACCTGGACACCAGTCATTAGCTAAACTAACCATATTCCGGGGGAGTCAAACGGGGAGCCAACGGAGGCAGGCATAAGGCGACGTGCGGCGACGTCCTGCGACGAACAACCTAGTCATCTGGCTCTTCAGGCCACGTCAGCCGATGTCCCGCGACGGTTCGGTCACGTCTTACAAGCGAGAAGCCACTGGTTCGAACCCACTTGCGCCCACCAGGCAATACAACGTGGTGACGGGCCTTTGGGGGCACATCGCTGTGAGATCTGCCGGGAAGTGACGAGAACCGGCGAGATCTCAACCGCAAGTCAGACCGTATACGGTTCGGGTCAGCAGAGGTCACATACCCGTCCGCACCAGACCCGGCCTACAGGCCGACTCGGGTATCCCTGCGTCCCTGCTCCTATCCACTCCCGGGCGGCGCGAAGTTGAAGTCCGTCGGCGCTCCTCGAGCATGAGCAGCCGCGGGCGGCCCGTTGTCAGGCCACTCAATCGCGATATAGCTTGGCTGCATGGACGTGCAGGCACACGAGGACGTCGCCGCAGCGGCAGCCGTGCATACCGAGCTCGGCCACGCGTACGACGGCGCCGTGGCCGAGGGGCTGATCGAGAGGATCAGCTCGGAGATAGACAAGCAAGTGGATGCAAGGCTGGCACAGCGGGGCGTCCAGCCCAGCGTGGCCGGGTGGACGAACCTGGCCATGGGCCTGGGCTCAATCGGGCTAGGCATCGGCGCAACGGCCGTGACGCTGCATTACTGGCCGTCCAGCGGAGTCGCGCCCAAGGCAGTACTCGACGTGGGCTCATTCAAGGCATCCCTGCTGACAAGCACCAGCTCGGTGAGTACCGCCCAGGTGATCCTTATCGCCCTGATCTGGGTCGTCATCGCAGTCGTCAACATCGCCTACGCGCGCCGCCATCTAGGTCGGCCCTGAGCGGTAAATGCCGTTGGGCCCGCCCGGCGCGCCCGCGCCGCGCCAGCCTGCGGTTGCTGATCGGTCGTGTTACCGGCAGCCGCTCAGGTTGGGTTCGGCGCCTGCCAGGAATTGCCCGCAGACCAGGCGACAGACCGAAGGGCCCCGCGAATCGAGGCGAGGCCCTTCGGGCAGGTGACCTGGCTCCAGCTATCAGGCGGGCGGATCAGCTTCCGGTGCACTGCTGGCTGGCGTATACCAGGCGGCAACTCCACTGCTGCCGGGTCATCGGCGCGCCTCGGATGTTATCTGGCCCGGGGTTTGGGCGGCGAGAATACGGCCCAGCGTGCGCAGTGCTACCGGTAGGCCGCTGGTGCTGACCGCGCCGAATCCGATCAGGAGGCCTGGTTGCGCTGGGCTCGTGTGAAAGCAGTCGTGTAGGCCGGATGTGACCAGGCCATGTCTGGCCGCGGCTTGCAGCACCTCCTCTTCGCTAAGCCCTTCCTGTAGCACCGCAGCGACGTGCAGTCCGGCGTTGGGAGAGCGGGCGGTGAGGTGGCAGGCCAGGGGCCCGAAGAGCGCGTCGGTAAGGATATGGTGACGCTCGGCGTAGACGCGCCTGCTGCGCCGGATGTGCTTGTCGAGCAGGCCATCGTTGATGAAGCCGGCCATGGCGGTCTGCATCGCGATCGGCGGATGCCAGTCGATGAGCTGCCTCAGCGCGGCGATCGGCTCGGCCAGCGGCTGGGGCACCACGGCGAAGCCGAGGCGGACCGACGGGGAGAACGTCTTTGAGAATGAGCCCACGTACACCACCCGGCCATTCGCGTCGAGGGCCTGGAGGGGTTCCAGCGGACGGTCGACATAGCGAAATTCGGTGTCGTAGTCATCTTCAATGATTGCCGCGTCGTGGTGCTCCGCCCAGCGCAGTAGTGCCCTGCGCCGTGGCATCGACATCGTCATGCCCAGGGGATACTGATGTGAGGGCGTGACGTAGACGATGCGCGCTGAGGGCGGCAGCAGGTCTACGACCAGGCCCTGGTCATCGACTGGTGCGCCAACGACGCTCATGCCGAGGGCCCCGAACAGGCGGATCGCCGGCACATACCCGGGGTCCTCGACTGCGACGCAGTCGCCAGGCTCGAGCAGGACCCGGGTCACCAGGTCGATGGCATGCTGGGTGCCACAGGTGACCACGACCGTGTCTTCGGTGGCCGCGACCGATCGTGACCGGGCCACCCAGCCGACGATGGCCCGCCGCAGTCTGATCTTCCCTGCCGGGTCGCCGTACAGCGATTGTTCGGCAGCGGCAGCGGCGCTGACCTGGCGGCGCCACTGCGCAGCCGGGAACAGCGCGGGGTCCGGGAGACCTGGGCGGAGATCGAATCGGCAGCCATACGGTGGCGGTCGGAAGTACGGAGACCAGCCCGCGAATCTGGGGCTAGGCCGAAGGACGCCCGCGGGGCTCGTCCCCTTGGGCGCCGCCGGGGATGCGGATGCCACCACGCTGCCGCCGCCAGCGCGCCCCTCGGCGTAGCCCTCGGCCACCAGGCGGCCGTACACGGTGGTCACTGTGTGCCTGGACACGCCGAGCTCGCCTGCAAGCTGGCGACTGGGAACGAGCTGATCTCCGGGATACAGACGGCCCGCGGTAATGGCGTCGCGGAGCTGCTCGTACAACTGCGTAGTCAACGGCTTCCCGGTTCCGGGGTCGAGGAACAGGTCCATCCTGCTGGTCTACCATCAGCTTGGTATGGCCAAACAATGCCATCTTGGACCTCGACGGCAGACCATCCGCTTCCTAATGTGATGGTGTGCGGATCGGGCGAGATGCCTTGCTCGAGCGGGCACACGGCAACCAACCGCCGGCCTGCGGGCGGCCCACTCAGCCGCCCGTCGGCGGGCAGATGCGGTTCACCGGCCTTTTGTTTCGACCCGCGAGGTCAACGAAACAACGGGGGCGCCGGTGAACCGGCCGGGAACCGCTCCAAGGATGACGAGTTACCAGGGGAAACGTCCAGCGGATCTGGCCCGATGATCCCGCCCCGCTCGGGGTTATCCCCCCAATTCCCGAGCGGGGCGGCTCCATAGGCCTCAGGCCGTGATTGCTAGCGCTGCGGTCTCAGGGACGGTATGGCTACGAAAGGAGTGTGTCGTGTCTGGGGTCCTGCCTCTGCTCGATGGACTTTCCTTTGGCGAGTCGCTGCGCTGGCACCAGGACCGTCTATGGCTCGCTGATTGGGGCGCGCAGGAGGTCCTGGCCGTTGATCGCGACGGCCAGCCGGAGGTGATGGCCCGGGTCGATTTCCCGGCCTTTCCGATGTGCATCGGCTGGCTGCCCGACGGCCACCTACTGGTCGTGGCGGCGCGCGACGGGCGGCTGCTGCGTCAGGAGCCGAACGGATCACTGGTGACCCATGCCGACCTGAATGGCCTGGCCGAGCGAGGACATCCATGGAATGAGATCGTCGTGGACGGGCGCGGGAACGCCTACCTCAACAACCAGGGCTTCGACTTCCCCGGCGGCACGTTTACCCCTGGAACGATCGCCCTGCTCAAACCGGACGGGTCGGCCCGCCGGGTGGCGGACGGGCTCGCCTTTCCCAACGGCATGGCCATAACGCCCGACAATTCGACCCTGATCGTCGCCGAATCCTACGGCCAGAAGCTGACGGCGTTCCAGATCGCCGCCGATGGGAGCCTGTCCCGGCCGCGGGTGTGGGCCGATCTCGGCGACGGTGTGCCGGACGGTATATGCCTCGACGCCGAAGGAGCCATCTGGTACGCCGACGTTCCCAACCAGCAGTGCGTGCGGGTCCGAGAGGGAGGGGCCGTGATGCGGAGGGTCCGGCTGGACCGCGGCTGCTTCTCTTGCGCACTCGGCGGTCCAGACAGGACCACGCTGTTCATGGTGGCCACCCAATGGCGCGGCACCGAGCGCATGACCGACAAGTCACGAACCGGCCAGCTGCTAGCCGTCCAGGCACCGGCCGCAGGCACCGGCTGGCCGTAAGCCCGCCGGTCCGGTTGGCCGCATGAAACCGGTCGGCAGGGGTAACACCCGGCCCGTTCGGGAAATTAGGATTGTATCGTCGAACGGCCCGGTGTGTCCCCCCTTCCGGCGCGGCTGGACGCCGGGCTGGACGGAAGGTGATGACAATGACGTCGCTCTGGCGACGGGCCTTCGACGCCCTCGAGCGGCCGCTGGCCGCAGCTTCCGAGTCCTGGGTGCAGAGCAAGACGTTCATGGACCTTGCCGTCGTTGGCGTCAGGATGCAGCGACGGCTCGCCGCCGATAGCCAGCGCATGACCGAGCAATGGCTGCACGCGTGGGGGATGCCCGCCCGCGGTGACCTGGTCCGGCTGATGAACCAGGTTGCTAGCCTCGAGCGCCAGGTACGTGATCTCGAGCGCGAACTGCAGACGCGCGATGGGGAGACATGATGCCTGACTTGTTCGAGCGCCAGATGCTGCGTGTCCGCAACGGGCTCGCCTACCTCACTGGCGCGAACCTGCCTACGGTGGCGCAAAGCCCCCGGGACCTGGTTCTGGAAACGCGACAAGGCCCGGTTGTGGCGGTACCGCTCCGGACAGCGGCGCTACCGGCCGCCGGTGCTGATCGTCCATAGCCTCGTCAGCAAGAGCTACGTGCTCGACCTGCTGCCCAACACCAGCATGGTGGGCTATCTGGTCGGCGAGGGATTCGACGTGTTCCTGCTCGACTGGATGCCACCTGATCCCGCCGACGCCGAGAACACGCTCGAGACCTACGTCGACGACCACATCCCAGGCGCCATCGGCGCCCTCCTGAAGGACGCCGGCGCCCGGGAGGTGACACTGGTCGGTTACTGCTTCGGCGGTGTCCTCACGCTCCTGGTCACGGCCGGGCATCCCGAGCTGCCGATCCGCAACATGATGGTGATGGCAACCCCGTGCGACTACCGCGAGATGGGGTTCATGAGCAACATGTTCACCGAAGGCCGCCTTGAGGCCAACGACGTCATCGACGAGACAGGCCTCGTGCCCGCCCGCGCGCTGGACGAGGGATTCGACACGCTCAAGCCAACCGACCAGCTGGTCCAGCAGGTCAACTTCCTCGAGAACCTCTGGAACGATGAGTTCGTCGAAGGGTTTCTGGCCATCGGCCAATGGGCACGCGACCAGGTGCCGTTCCCCGGCGCCGCATTCCGGCAGACCGTGAGCCTGCTGATCCGCCAGAACGCGCTGTTTGCCGGTGTCATCCCGCTGGGCCGCAAGGAGGTGTACCTGAAAGACATCCGCTGCCCGTTCCTCAACGCGTTCGCCGAACAGGACGGGATCACGCCCGCCGCGTCCTCCGAGCCGCTCACCGGCCTTGTGGGCTCCGATGATGCGAGCGAGCTGCGCCTTCAGTCCGGCCATATCGGCTTCGTCGTCGGCCGACAGGCGGCCAAGGTCGCGCGGCCGCAGATCGCGGACTGGATCCGGCGCCGCAGCGACGAAGCTTAACGTCCAGCGGGCCGCCGAGCTGGCCCGGCATACCTAATAGTCAACCTACAAACGGGCGTTCTCGCTTGAGTTCTTCGCGGGCGATAGAGCGGCGGTGGACGGCGTTGGGTCCGTCGGCAATTCGCAGGCTGCGGGCCCAGGCGTAGAAATACGCGAGCGGCGTGTCGTCGCTAACGCCCATGCCGCCGAACACCTCGATCGCCCGGTCGATCACCGCGATGGCCATCGCCGGCGCGGCTATCTTGATCGCTGCGATCTCGGTGCGCGCCCCTTTGGCGCGGTACTTATCGATCAGCCATGCTGTCTTGTACACCAGCAGGCGGGCCTGGTCGATGTCGATACGGGACTGGGCGATCAACTCCTGCACCACCCCCTGCTGGGACAGGTGTTTGCCGAACGCCACCCGCGACTTCGCACGATCCACCATGAGCCCAAGGGCACGTTCGGCCATCCCGATGGCGCGCATCGCATGGTGAACTCGGCCCGGACCTAGCCGGGCCTGGGCGATCATGAACCCGTCCCCCTCGGCGGCCAGCATGTTCGACGCCGGCACCCGTACGTCGCGGAACACGATTTCAGAGTGCCCGTGCTGGTCCTGGTAGCCAAAGATTGGCAGCTGCCGCTCGATTATCATCCCCGGGGCGTCCCGGGGCACGAGGATCATCGACTGTTGCCGGTGGGTGTCCGCTGTCTGGTCGGTCTTGCCCATCACGATGAGGACTTGGCACCGCGGGTCGGCGGCCCCGCTGATCCACCACTTGCGGCCGTTGATTACGTAGTCGTCACCGTCACGGACCATTTGGGTGGTGATGTTCGTCGCATCCGAGGACGCCACGTCTGGTTCGGTCATCGCGAACGCCGACCGGATCTCTCCGGAGAGCAGCGGTTCGAGCCATTGCTTCTTCTGCTCCGGGGTCGCGAACAGGTGCAGCGTTTCCATGTTGCCGGTGTCCGGGGCCTGGCAGTTGATGGCTTCCGGTGCGATCACCGGCGACCATCCCGAGATCTCCGCGACCGCGGCGTAGTCCAGGTTCGACAATCCTGATATCTCGGGCAGGAAGAGGTTCCACAGATCCCGCTTTTTCGCCGACGCCTTCAGCCGCTCCAGCACCGGAGGATGCGCGTGCGGGTCGTGGCTCGCCCGCCACTGCTCATACTCCTTTTCCGCGGGGAATACCTCCTCCCGCATGAACTCCCACATCCGCGCGCATACTTCCTCCGCTCGCGGCGACAGCCCGAAGTCCATCCCTTAATCCTCCTCCAGCCTGCTCAGGCCGCCTTCGGCTAGCCTCCTGCAATACGACCCTGGGTACCGGCACCGACGCCCCTGCCAGCGCTCGCTGAATCCGCGCCTCACGGCCCATGTCGTGTGCGCTCGGTAGCAGCTCACCCGACGGAGGCCGGCGGTGCTCACGAGGCCGAATCACGCAACTCGCGCCGCAGGATCTTCCCGGTCGTGGTCTTCGGCAGGTCATCGACGAACTGAATCGACCGAGGGTACTTGTACGCTGCCATCTGCTGCTTGCAGAACTTGATCAGTTCCTCCTCGCTGACGGTCGCACCGGGCTTGAGTGTGACGTAGGCCTTCACAGTCTCGCCGCGGTACTCATCCGGAACACCGACCACTCCTGCCTCACGGACCGCAGGGTGCCCGTAGAGCACGTCCTCGACCTCACGAGGCCATACCTTGTAACCAGCCGCGTTGATCATGTCCTTCTTGCGGTCCACAAGGTAGAACCAGCCTTCGGGATCCATGAATCCGACGTCACCAGTACGCAACTCACCGCCGGGCAGGCTTTCCGCGGTCGCCTCCGGCTTATTCCAGTAGCCGGGGACGACCTGCGGACCCGAGGTGGCGATCTCGCCGATCTGGCCAACGGGAACTTCCTTACCCGCCTCGTCGAGGATCCGGACGACGGTGTTGAACACCGGTACGCCCACCGACAGCGCCCCCGTGTTCGGGTCCACTGGCGCCTTCTTGCCCAGGGGTACCGCGTGCGACGGCGAGTTGGTCTCGGTCAGGCCGTAGATGTTGTGGATGTAGAGGCCGGTCTTCTCTATGAACTGGTCGGTGATCGCGGGCGCGATCGGCGCGCCGCCGGAGTAGATCATCCGGAAGGAGGACCAGTCTTCCCTGGCCACTGCCTCCAGCCCCGAGAGGTTGATGAACACCGTGATCGAACCGATAGTGAACGTGGGCTGGTGCTCACGGATGGCGTCGAGGACCACCCCCGATTCGAACCGGTGATTGATCACCAGCGGGCACGCCGTGAGCAGTGCGACCCCCATGTGGCCGATCAGGCCGGTGATATGGAACAGCGGCGCGACCCCGAGCACGGAGTCCTCGGCGCTGAAGCCCATCCAGTCCCGGTACGTCTGGGAATTAAACACCATCGTGCCGTGGGTGCACATCGCCCCCTTCGGCACCCCAGTGGTCCCCGAGGTGTAGCACAGCACGGCCACGTCGTCGGAACCCGGATCGACGGGCGCCGGCTTGCGGCCGTCGTTCTTGCTGAAGATCTCTTCGAGGTCCAGCATCCCCTCCGGACGCAGCCGCTTCACCCCGGCGAACAGTCGCTCGTCGTTGCGGGACTGCCCGTCGAGCGGGGAGCAGGTGATCACCGTCCTGACCGCGGTCTCACCGGTCGCGATGACCTCCTTGGCCACCGATTCGTACAGGTCGTCAAGGCACAGCAGCGCGCTGGCACCGGAGTCGGTGAGCAGATATTTCAGCTCGCGGCCCTTGTTCATCGGGTTGATCACCACAGTCGCGCCGCCGGCCTTCCATGCCGCCAGCAGCGCGATGACGAACGCCGGGTTGTTCTGCACATAGACCCCGAGCCTGTCCCCCGCAGCGAACCCGCTGTCAGTCAAGGCCACCGCGAGCGAATCCGAACGCGCGTCCAGGTCGGCCATGGTGAGCACCCCATCGAAGTACTTGATCGCCACGCTGTCTGGTGCCCGCCTCACCGACGCGTTGAACGCGTCGAGCATGGTCGGGTAGTCCGGCATGATGTCCGTCGGCAATCCCTCACTGTAGAGTTTCGTCCACGGACGTTCGGTATATGTCGTCATTTGATCACCAGGGGGTTGACGGGCGAGCCGCTCGCCTCGTGCACCTTCAACGGGGCGGCCGCGTAGAGGAACGTATATTGCCGGTCCTCAGCACAGTGAGAGGCCAGTTTCTCCAGGTCGCAGATCTCGGTCAGCGCCACACCGAGGTTGCGCATCAGGGCGCAGTGCAACGGAAGCGCTGTGCCATTGTTCGGGTCGATCGTCACCTCGTTGGCGATGGTGTCGGTGACGAGGTTCGGGATCTCCATGTCCTGGAACCAGTGCACGAGTTCGGGACTGTAGACCAGGCCAGGTTCGCAGAAGCCGTCGTAAAACTTCTCGCCCTGGTCGTAGAAAAGCTTGAGGAAGTTCGTACGGATGATCAGGATGTCACGTTTCTCGATCTTGACGCCCTGGGCCTCAGCACACGCCGCCAGGTCCTCGTAGGTGAAGGTCTCGGCCTTGTCGAGGTTCTCCTTGCCACGGAAGCGGGCCATATCGAGCAGGATGCCCCGCCCGACAACACCGCGCTCCGCGATCAGCGCCACGCTGGCCTTGGACAGTCCGCCGACCGCCGTTGTGCGCGCGTCGTACCCATTCCAGAGCTGGCCGCCGTACCAGACGTGGCCAAGCGCGTCGTACTGCGTCGAGCCCTGGAGAAACGCGCTGATCTTGTCGTCTGCGTAGTGCAGGCCACCAGGGAACTGCGGAGCGCCGTCGCCGTCCCACGACGATTCGTCCAAGATCACCGTCTTCTCGGCCGGCGTACGCCCAGGCCAAACCGGGTCGCCCTTGGGGTCACCGATCAGCCGCTGCAGGGTGAACACGGTGCCGGACTTGATGTGCCGCACCCCGCGGAAGACTTCCTCCGCGGTGAGGTAGTTCAGTGCGCCGACCTCATCCTCGTCCCCCCACTTGCCCCAGTTCTTCGGGGCATCCTTGAGGACTTCATCCATGGTCGGGACTTGAGTCATGCCACCAGATCCTTCCTAGCAGAACGAATAGAGCGCTCGCTAGGCAATCCATGGCGGACTTAGACCACCGTCGTCCCCATCGTCAGCACCGCGATCTTAGACCGGATGCAGGAATAGTTCGCAGCCCAACCGTGTCCGCGGCGATCCTGAGAGCGTCTCTCACAATCAATCCACCGCCGTCACGGGGAACACGCGCCAGGGACCAACGTCCCTGACGTACGGGATCTTTCGCCTAGCGGCGGCCGGACGGCGGAACTCGTCCGGCCTTCACGTTACGCTCTGTGCCCGGCGTAATCGTCACCTGCCACCGATCGCGGTCCTTGACTTCAGCGGAGAGCTGTCCGGCAGCCTCGCCGAGCACGGTGAAATTCCACAGCAAGGCGTCGCGGCGCTGGCGGTCGGTTTCCAGTTGGCCGATCGTGATACCTGCGGTCAGCTGGCGGGCCTGCTCGACGCCCGGGATGATCACCATGGTCTCAGGTTAGCCCCAGATGGGTCACCGACGCGTGCACGTCAGTCACGTACCGTGTGAACACTGATCAATCCGTCAAGGTCTCGGAGGACCGAGGCCGGAGGTTCTCGTCGAGGTCGGACGTCACCGCGGCTGCCGCAGCGAGGCGGTTCTACGCCGTGCCAGTGTCGCGGCGCAGGCAGCGGCCGGCCGCATGCCTGCACCAGCTTGCCCACCGCCTTGGCCAGCAGCCCGCAGTCGGTCGGATAGGCCACGTTCGCGCCGATCACCGTGGTATCCGCCCGCACCCGGGCCGTGCGCAGCAGCTTCACCCCGCGCCGATCTTCGCCCGGCTCGCTGGGCTTCATGAAGCATAGCCTCCGGCTGAACGTCCTGATCTGTACCGCTTTCGCATCCGCATGTGGGCGGCTATTCTCTCTGACCTGCGTTGAGAATGGGGAGGGCTCCGTACGATGGCGGTACGAGCGGCGATGGACGGCGACAGCAGCATCCCTCCCGACGGTAACGAGGCCTCCAGCGCGGCGATCGACACGGCTACGGCCGCGATAGACGAGGAAGGTCGTGTCCTGGACTGGAGCGTCGGCGCCCAGCGGTTGCTCGGCTATGCCGCGGGAGATGTGACGGGCCTGTCGGCAGCGACATTGCTGGCATCGGGCCTACCTGCGTCGGCGTGGCAGTGCCTGGCCGGGCGGCGGGACTGGAACGGCCGGGTCTCGCTGCGGCACTCCGATGGCGGCCGGGTGGACGTGGAGCTGCTGGCATATCCGAGCCGGGGCGGCGACGGCAGTCTCCGGTGGATCTTGGTGACTTTCACCGAACGCCGTTCGCAGCCCGATGAGCCGACCACAGACTGGGCATTCACCCAGTCCCCCTTCGCCCTGGCGATTCACGACAAGAACCTGCTGTGTCTGCGCGTCAACGACCGCATGTGCCAGATGTTCGGGCTCGCCGAAGACGAGCTGCGCGGGCGCCGCCTGACCGATGTCCTGCCCGGTCCGCAGTACGACGCACTGGAGCGCTATATGCGCCAGGTACTCGACACGTGCGAGCCAGAGCACCGGGAGACATACCGCCAGGTACCGGGGGAGACCCGCCAGCGCGCCTGGTCGGTCTCCGTCTCACCGCTGAAGGATCAGGCCGGCCGGACGCAGGCGGTGTGGATCGGCGTGCTCGACATCACTGAGCAGTACGGGGCCCGCCAGCGGTTGACCCTGCTGAACGACGCTGGCACTCGCATCGGCACCACTCTTGATGTCGCCAGGACGGCCCAGGAACTGGCGGACATGGTGGTACCGCAACTCGCCGACCTGGCGGTCGTTGACCTGCTCGATACCGTGCTCAGTGGCGACGAGCCGAGCCCGGGGCCGCTCACTGGTACCGTCGCGCTGCGGCGCGTCGCCCACCAGTCCATCTTCGAGGGCGTTCCCGAAGCCGTCGTAAAGCCCGGGGATGTCGACATCCATCCGGACTCCTTCCCGTCCGCCCGTTGCCTGGCCACAGGCAAAGCGGTGTTGACCGGCGCAGACGACCCGACGTTCATTGCGTCAACGGGCCACAATAATGCCCGGGCGGCCGCGATCCGTAAGTTCGGAATCCATTCGGTCCTGTCGGTGCCGATACGCGCCCGCGGAGTCACTCTGGGCGTCGCGGTCTTTCTCCGTGGCCAGCGCCCGGAGCGTTTTGAGCAGGACGATGTGCTGCTCGCTGAGGAGCTCACCGCCAGGGCAGCTCTTTCTCTGGATAATGCCCGCCTCTACACCCGCGAGCGGGCTACCGCCCTGGCCTTGCAGCGCAGCCTGCTGCCGCAACGACTCCCTCAACAATCAGCGGTGGAAGCTGCCAGCCGCTACCTGCCCGCCAGCGCCAATGTAGGCGTGGGTGGGGACTGGTTCGATGTGATCCCACTCTCCGGAGCGCGCGTTGCCCTCGTCGTCGGTGATGTGGTCGGCCACGGTATCCGCGCCTCCGCCACCATGGGTCGGCTGCGCACCGCGGTACGAACGCTCGCCGATGTCGACCTGCCTCCCGACGAACTCCTCACCCGTCTTGATGACCTGGTCAGCCGGCTCTCCGCCGACGCGGATGCCGATGATGGCGACGACGCGGAGAACGATATCGGCACCACGTGCCTTTATGCGGTCTACGATCCGGTATCCCGCCGGTGCAGCCTAGCCCGCGCCGGCCATCCGCTGCCCGCGCTCGTCACCCCGGACGGCGCCGTCAGCTTCCTCGATCTCCCTGCCTGTCCGCCGCTCGGTCTGGGCGGCGTACCCTTCGAGAGCATCGAGGTCGAATTGCCCGCGGGGAGCATCCTCGCCCTTTACACCGACGGCCTCATCGAGTCCCGCTACCGCGACATCGACATCGGGCTTGAACGCCTGCGCCGCGCACTGACGCATCAGGAACAGTCGCTGGAGACTACTTGTGACAACGTCCTCAGGGCGGTCCTACCCGACCGTCCCGCGGACGACATCGCCCTACTCGTTGCCCGCACGCGAGCCTTGGACAGCGACCGGGTCGCCACGTGGGACCTTGCTGCGGATCCGGCTGTCGTCGCCGAGGCCCGCAAGCAGGTAGCAGTACGGCTCGCCAAATGGGGTCTCGAAGATGCGGCGTTCATCACCGGGCTCGTGGTCAGCGAACTGGTAACCAACGCGATCCGGTACGCCGCGAGCCCGATCCAGCTTCGTCTCATCCGGGACCGGACGCTCATCTGTGAGGTCTCCGACGGCAGCAGCACCGCCCCGCACCTCCGCCGGGCCCTCGCCTTCGACGAGGGCGGACGCGGCCTGCTCCTGGTCTCCCAGCTCACCCAGCGCTGGGGGACCCGCCAGACCCCGAACGGCAAGACCATCTGGGCCGAACTCCACCGCCCGGGAGTCACGGGTGGGGTCTGCTGACGTCGTCGTATGCCAGGACTCCGACGTCCTGACGCCTCTGGCCAGTTCGTCAGTGCGGCTACTAGTGCCGTGCCAGGCATCGTTTGCCTCGGCGCGAATGGCGCAGACCCGGCGATCTGGGGCAGTTCAACTCGGAGCGATACCGTGCGGTTCTGTAGCCTCAGAACTCCAGTCCCCCTAGCGCGGCCGCCGGACTACGACCAGAGTTCAGCCCGGCGCGACCACCAGGCCTCGGCGGCGGTCATCGCGCCTTCGGCCTCGTGGATGCCGTCGCCCACGAGCCCTGCGGTGGCAGCCCAGTGCAGGGGTACAAGGGCTAGAGCCCCGGGGAGCCATCGGTGCTCGTCGCGAGTCAGCGGTTCCGGAGCCGTGCTTTCGTAGGCGTCGAGCAGTCGTCGCGGCTCGAGCAAATCGCCGCTCGGTGCGACCTGGTGCAGGCTGGCCGCGATGTCGTACAGCCGCTCCCTGACCCTCGCGAAATCCAGGTCGAAGGTGGCCCATGAGCCGTCTGACAGTTCTCCCGCGTTGCCCAATTTGTAGTCCCCGTGAATCGGAGCGCATGGCAGTTCGACCTCCTTCCGGAGCTTGGAGAGCTCGCCAGTCAGTTGGCGCATCCGATGCACGACCGGCTCGCTGCGGGGTCCGAGCCTGCGGCGTGTGAAGCCGACCGAGTAACGCAGTTGGCCGAAGGTTCTGTGGTCGTCGAGGGGTTCGGGCGGGCTGGGCTCCCAGACTGCTTTGAGCGCAGTGTGAACGCGTCCGAGCTCCTCGAATAGGCGGACGTAGGAGTCCTCGTCCGTCCGTGGCTGGACGTGATCGATGAACTCCTCAATCTCAGCCCAGCGATCAGCGACCCTCAGGAGGTCGCAGCCGGAAATCCGAATCGGCCGAGCGACGCGGACTTGCGTCCGCTGGAGCCGTTCCCGCAAGCGCCGCAGTCCCGCGACTCGCCCGGGGCGGACCCAGGGCCTGTGAACCCGGAGGACAACCGGCGGCTCAGCGTCTATCCGCACGTTGAGGTTGAATCCACCGCCGATGTCTGCCCATCCGGCCCCGCGCGCGACGCGGTCGATCAGGGCCGAGACGGCCGGATCATCTGGGCTGGCTCTAGGTCCAAACCAGCGCGGCAAGGCAGGGGGAGAGGTCGAAGCTTCGATTCCGGTCATGGCAATGGCCCGCCAGCGCACCCGACGGAGCGTCCGCCGGCGAACCCATCCTCCTCGACGCGGGTCGATCGTGCCACGCATGTGCCGGTAGGCGACAGGGCGAACGTTGGATGACGCGGCACTAGGTCCCCAGCTGCGTAGCACGCGCCATTTCATCAGCTCCCCGACCGTGACGAAGGTAATGCACATCGTGTGACCCGCCAGAGTTCCTCATCGGACTCCCATGCCCCCGGGGTGTCAACGGCAGCTCATCGACTGAAGTGATCGGCTGGCTGTATGCACCGTGGTCAGGGTCCATCCCTGGAGCAGGCGCCACAGCCGCTGGCAAGGACGACTGTGCTACACCGGACTGATACTTGATTCGGTGTGCAGCACCCGGTCGGCGCCAACCGTACGTTCCGGGCCGTGCAGCGAGAATGAGCCGGTCAGCGGTAGGTTGTCCGACGCTCCGCCGATGCCGACGCAGATCTCGCCAGGCTCGATGATTCGCCGGCCGGACCGACCGGAGAACGCGACCTGGTCGGCATGCACCCGGAACCGCACCCGGCGCGCCTCGCCTGGCTCGAGTGGCACCCGGATGAAGCCCGCCAGCCAGAGCAGCGGTCGCGCCACCGACGCGACCGGGTCGCTGAGGTAGAGCTGCACCACCTCGGCGCCCGCCCGCGATCCGGTATTGCGGATCGTGCAGGCGATTTCCGCCATGCCGTCGGTGGGCACGCAGTCAGGCGACACGGCGAGGTCATCGTAGCCAAAACTGGTGTACGACAGGCCATGCCCGAATGCGAACAGCGGCGACGGATCCACCGAGCTTCCGCTGTGCGGGCCCGCGAGCCTGGACCGCAGGTAGGGCGACGGCAGGGCGACGTCCGGGCCTGGCATTTCGATGGGCAGCTTGCCGCTGGGGACGACCCTTCCGGACAGCACGCCAGCGATCGCCCGGCCGCCCTCCTCGCCGGGAAAGAAGGCTTGCACGATCCCGGCCAGCCGGCAGGCCACGGCACCGAGCGCGTACGGCCGGCCGGTGATCAGTACCGCGATCACCGGGGTCCCGCTGTCGGCCAGCGCCAGTAGCAGGTCCTCCTGGACGCCCGGCAGGCGCAGGCTGGACACGTCGCACCCCTCGCCCGACGTACCCCGCCCGAACATTCCGGCCTCGTCCCCGACCACGGCGACTACGACGTCCGCCGCCTCGGCCGCAGCGATCGCCGCAGCGAACCCGGAGGTGTCCTGCGACCGGACGCCGCAGCCGTGTGCGTAGCTCACCGTCGCAGGCCTCCCGGCCAGGTCCGCGCCCGCTGCCGCCAGTTCCGTGCGAAGAGCGGACAGCAACGTGGCAACCGGCACGCTGACGGCGGCATCGGGATAGGTCTCGCCCAGGTGTCGCGGCATGCTGTAGCAGCCGAAGAACGCCAGTGGATCGTGAGCGAGCGGCCCGACGACGGCGACCCGCGCGTCGGCCCGGAGCGGGAGCACACCCTGCGGGTTGGCCAGCAGGACCACCGATTCCTCGGCCAGCCGGCCGGCCAGCTTCCGGTGCTCCGACGGGTCCAGGTCGAGCGGGGCGGCGTCCTCCGGGGACGGCAGCGCCGTCCAGCCGGGGTCGAGCATGCCCAGCTCGCACTTGCGGGTCAGTACTCGCGCTGCGGCCCGGTCGACGGCGGCCTCGTCTGCCAGCCCGGCCCTGATGGCCTTATGCAACGGCGGCCCGTAGCAGCGCACGGCCGGCAGTTCGACGTCGATGCCCGCGCGCAGCGCGGCGGCCCCGGCTTCGGACGGACTGGCCGCCACGGAATGCTGCTGCTCGAGAAACGACACGGCGTAATAGTCGGAGACGACCAGGCCGTCGAAGCCGAGTTCCTCCCGCAGCAGCCCTCCGATCAGCTCACAGTCGGCCGTGGCGGGCACGCCGTCCAGGTCGATGTAGGTAGGCATCACCGAGCGGGCGCCGCCCAGCCGTATGGCCATCTCGAATGGCGGCAAAATCACATCCGTGAACTCGCGCCTGCCGATGGACACCGGCGCCATGTTCCGCCCGCCCCGGGAGGCCGAGTAGCCGGCGAAGTGCTTGAGCGTCGCGTCCACCCCGGCGGCCTGAAGGCCGAGCACGTACGCGGTGCCGATGATACCGACCAGGTACGGGTCCTCGCCGATGGTCTCCTCGGTGCGGCCCCACCGCGGGTCTCGCGCCACATCCAGCACCGGCGCTAGGCCCTGGTGCACGCCGCAGGCCCGCATGCTGGCGCCGATCGCGACGGCCATGTCCCGCACCAGGTCAGGGTCGAACGACGCGCCCCAGGAGAGCGGAGTTGGGAAGATCGTCGCCGACCAGGCCGCGAAACCGGTCAGGCACTCTTCGTGAGCCATGGCCGGAATGCCGAACCGGCTCGCCTTCATGATCCGCCGCTGTAGCCCGGCCAGGGTCAGCATGCCCGCGGCCGGCGGGACTGGACGGGTGCCGAACACCCGGGTGAGCTGCCCCATGCCGTCCTGGATCAGGTCGTCGAGCGGCGGCAGCTCGGCGCTGAACTCGTGCTGCATCGGCGCAAACCCGTCGTCGCCGGATGCCTCGACCCACACGCTGCCGAGCTGAGCCAGCTTCTCGGCCAGCGTCATCCGGCTCAGCAGGTCGGCGACGCGCTCCCTGACCGGCCGGGACGGGTCACGCCAAGGCTCGGCCGCAGCCTCGGTACCGGGCACCACCGGGGCCGTCATGCGTGCGCCCCGGCGGGCGCCGCGGTCGACTCCCGGATGATCAGTTCGGTGGACAGCTCGACCCGGCTCGAGCGCAGCGGCCGCCCTTCGACTAGGTCGCCCAGCATCTGGGCCGCGGCCCGGCCCATCTCGTCGAGCGGCTGCCGCACCGTGGTGAGCGGCGGGGGTACCCAGCGCGAGATCGGCAGGTCATCGAAGCCGACGACCGAAAGGTCCTGCGGTACCCGCAGGCCCCGCTGCCGGGCCGCCTCGTACAGGCCGAACGCCTGCTGGTCGCTGCCCGCGAAGATCGCCGTCGGAGGCTCGGGCAGGTCGAGCAGCTTACCGCCGCATACGAACCCGGCCTCGTGCTGGAAGTCGCCGTTGCGGACCAGCGCCGGGTTGAACTTGATGTCCGCCCGTTCCAGCGCCGAGCGGTATCCGTCGGTTCTCGCCCGGCTGCACAGGTAGTCACCTGGCCCGGCGATCGCCCCGATCCGGCGGTGCCCCAGGCTTAGCAGGTGCTCGGTGGCGGCCAGGCCGCCGGCCCAATTCGTGGCGCCGACACTGGGCAGGTCCGGAGGCGGCGGGTTCCCCGGGTCGAGGACGACCAGCGGGATGTCGGCCTCCCGGAGCTGCTCCAGCTGGTTGCCGGTGAGCTCGGAGGTCACCAGGATCACCCCGTCGGTATCGTGGCTCGCCAGCCCGCTTGTCCAGCTCGCCGGCCTGGCGTTGCCATGCCGTACCGCTGAGACCGCCACGGCGGTGGAGTGCTCGGTGCCCCACTCCTCCACACCCCGCAGGATCTCCACCGCCCAGGGGCTGTCCAGTCCGTTGAACACGAGGTCGATGAGGCCGGACCGGCGATGCCGCCGCGTGCCCGCCCGGGTGTACTGGTGCTCGTGGAGCAGCCGCTCGACAAGCGCGCGCGTCGCCGGAGCGACGTCCCGCCGTCCGTTCACCACCTTCGAGACCGTCGGCAGCGACACGCCCGCCTCGGCGGCGATAGCCGCCAGGGTCGTCCGCCCGCGGTTCCTCCGGGCGGCCTCGCTGACCGCATTGCTGCTTGGAAGCACTGCACCACCTTTTCTCACCGCCGACTCAGCGCCGGGCCCGGTAGGTCGGCACGGTGATCGTCAACATCCGAAAAACTTTCGATCACGGTATCGCGATTTCGGCCGAGAAAGCCACCATCCGGGCATCGCATAGCTTAACGCAGGAACGTAACACCTTGGAAACGAAGGGTTGACCGATGACCTCACGGTTCCTATGATAACGAGAAATTCCGAAATATAAACATAAACTTTCGAGGTCCTTGTAAGACGTCACCTGCGGTGGACGTCTGTCTTTTGGTCGTAACCGCGGGGATCGTCGTAACCGCGGAGATCCCGGCATCCTCAGGAGATGAGCATCATGCGACGTTTACCGAAACCCGTCATCGTCGCCATAGCGGTGGCGCAGCAGCGGCCACGATAGCGGCGTGCAGCAGCAGTAGCGGTACTTCGGCCCGCTCGAGCGCGTCGACGAGCTCGAGTGCCGGCGGCCGGGTCACCCTCAGCTGGTGGAACAACGCCACCGCCGACCCGCTCAAGGGCGTCCCTGATGCCACTTACCGTGATTAACCTTCGAAACTGAAGTTTGTGATCGGGAACGCGTGAGTCGCGTCGCCAGAAGCGGGCTGGCATCCGACGATCGGCCCCAGGTTCTTGCGCAAGTTCACCCGAGGAGTTTCTACGATGATGAAGAGAACCCGTACTGCGGCGATCGCCGCGCTTGGCCTGGGCGTCGCCCTGGCCGCCTCCGCCTGCGCCGGAGGTGGCAGCAGCAGCGGCAGCGGCTCGTCCTCCAGCGGCCCGGTCACACTGACCTTCTGGACGAACGCTACCCCCGGCCCCGGTCTTACCTACTTCCAGAACGCCATCAAGACCTTCGACACGCTTCACCCGCACGTGACGATCAAGATGCAGACCATCCAGAACGAGGACTACGACGGCAAGCTGCAGACCGCGCTTAACTCGAACTCCACGCCGGACATCTTCTTCCAGCGCGGCGGCGGCAAGATGCTGGCCATGGTCAACGCGAGCAAGGTCCAGCCGCTGACCCTGACCGCCGCGGACCAGCAGAACGTCGATGCGCACGCGCTCGCCACCGAGAGCGTCAACGGCAAGGTCTACGCCATACCGCTCGACGTCCAACCCGAGGGGATCTACTACAGTAAGGACCTCTTCGCGCATGCAGGCATCACCGCGACGCCGACCACCATCCCCGAGCTTGAGGCCGATGTCGCCAAGCTGAAGGCCACCGGCGTCGCGCCGATCGCGGTCGGTGCCAAGGACGCGTGGCCCGCCGCCCACTGGTACTACAACTTCGCCCTGCGCGAGTGCAGCCAGGCCACGATGAACGCGGTCGGCGCGACCCTCAAGTTCACCGACCCGTGCTGGACGAAGGCCGGCAACGACCTGGCGGCGTTCCTGAAGGTCAAGCCGTTCCAGGCGGGTTTCCTGACGACCGCCGCGCAGGTGGGCGCGGGCTCCTCGGCCGGCCTCGTGGCCAACCACAAGGCGGCCATGGAGCTCATGGGCGCCTGGGACCCGGGGACGATCCAGACGCTCACCCCGAACCAGAAGCCGCTGCCCGACCTCGGCTGGTTCCCCTTCCCCGCGGTTCCCGGCGGCCAGGGCGACCCGAGCGCGATGATGGGCGGCATCGACGGCTACTCGCTGTCACCGAACGCCCCGAAGGAGGCCTTCGAGTTCCTTGAGTTCCTCGTGACCCCGGACCAGCAGAAGCTCTACTCCCAGGCATTCGTCACCATCCCGGTCAACAAGGCCTCGCAGTCGGTCGTGACCCAGCCGTACAGCGTCTCCGCACTGGAGGCCTTGAACAAGGCCGGCTACACGATGCAGTTCCTCGACACGCAGTACGGCCAGAACGTCGGCAACGCGATGAACGCCGCCGTGGTGGACCTGTTCGCGGGCAAGGGCACGCCCGCCGGCATCGTCAGCGCCACCAGCGAAGCTGCGGCGAAGGGCTGACCGGGAACAATGAGCGACACCCTAGGTACCGCGGCCGTCGGCAGCGGCCACCGGGGCGCCCTTCAGGCCGGGGACGCGGCGCACGCCGCGTCCCCGGCGCCGCGTCCGCGCAAGCGCCGTGGCCGAGGGCGCCTGCGGCTGGAAATCGCGCTCCTGTCCGGCCCCGCGATCATCGTGTTCGTGGGGCTCGTGATCTTCCCGGTCGTGCTCGCCGCCTACTACGGCTTCTACCGCTGGCAAGGCTACGGCGCGCCCACCGACTGGGTCGGCCTGAATAACTACAAGGTGATCTTCACCGACCCCGCCTTCCAGCAGGCGCTCGAGCACAACGGCTTCATCGTCGTGCTGTCCCTCGTCATCCAGGGGCCGCTGGCGCTCGCCCTCGCGCTGCTGCTGAACCAGAACATTCGCGGCCGAGGGCTCATCCGTGTCCTGATCTTCGTCCCCTACGTGATCTCCGAGGTCATCGCCGGCACCGGCTTCAGCCTGATGCTCCAGGTCAACGGCGCGGTCAACGACGCGCTGCACAACATCGGCCTCGGCTTCCTCGCCACCGACTGGCTTGCTAACCCGAACATCGCGATCTGGACCCTGATGGGCATCCTCACGTGGAAGTACATCGGCTTCGCCGTTATCTTGATGCTGGCCGGCATGCAGGCGATCCCCGACGAGCTCTCCGAGGCCGCGCGCATCGACGGCGCCTCCTACTGGCAGGTCCAGCGCCGCATCGTGGTGCCGCTGCTCGGCCCGACCATCCGCATCTGGGGGTTCCTGTCGATCATCGGCGCACTGCAGCTTTTCAACCTGGTCTACATCATCTGGGGTCAGTACATCTCCAGCACGGCCGGCACCTCGACCATGGCGACGTACATGGCCCTTAACGGCCGCCTCGCCGGAAACTACGGCTATGGCAGCGCGGTCGCCGTGGTCATGTTCCTGATCTCGCTCACCGTCGCGCTGCTCTACCAGCGCTTCGTCCTGCGCCGCGACATGCGGGGCGCTGTCACCGAGGGAGTTAACTGATGAGCGCGGTGACCTCCGGCGCACCGTTCCCGCGGGCCCGGTCCGGGAAGCGCAGCGACAGGCCGCAGAAGTGGGGTAACCCGGGCATCTACTTCATCGCCCTGCTGTTCATCGCGGTCAGCCTGGCGCCTGTCGTGTATATCGTCCTGGGCGGCTTCCGCACCAACTCGCAGATCACGGTCAGTCCGGCCGGCCTGCCGAACCCGTGGGTCTTCAGCAACTACGTCGGCGTCCTGAAGACGGTGACCTTCTGGGGTGAATTCGCCAACTCGACGATCGTCGCGACCGCGAGCACGCTCGGCATCGTGCTGCTCGGCCTCATGGTGAGCTATGTGATCGCCCGCTACGACTTCAAGCTCAAGGGCGCGATGTACTCACTGTTCGCCGCGGGCCTCATGTTCCCGCTGGTGGTCGCGATCACCCCGGTCTACATCATCGTCAAGGACCTCGGCCTTGTCGACAACCTGATGGGCATCGTTGTCCCGCAGATCGCATTCGGCCTGCCGACGACGGTCATCATCCTGGTGCCTTTCCTGCGCGCCATCCCGAAGGAGATCGAGGAGGCTGCGGCCATCGACGGCATGAGCCGCCTCGGGTTCTTCTTCCGCATGGCCATCCAGCTGGCGCTGCCCGGCGTGGTCACCGTCGCCATCCTCGCCTTCATCACCAGCTGGAACAACTACATCCTGCCGCTGTACGTCTTGAACACGCAGGCGAACTACACGCTGCCGCTCGGCGTGCAGCAGTTCTCCTCGCAGTACTCGCAGGACACAGCGCGGGTCCTCGCGTTCACCTCGCTCTCGATGCTGCCCGCACTGGCGTTCTTCGCCGTCTTCCAGCGCCGCATCGTCGGGGGGCTCACCGGCGCGGTGAAGGGGTAGGCACACCGCGGGTCGCCGTCGGCGACCCGCGTCACCCGCCTGCGCCCCTAGGAAAGGATCATTTGATTGCCCCGCGCTCACATCGAGCTCGACAAGCGCGCCGTCATCGCGCCCGTCCGGCGCCGCACCTTCGGCGCGTTCGTCGAGCACCTTGGCCGGTGCGTCTACACCGGGCTCTACGAGCCCGGGCACCCGACCGCGAACGAGGACGGCTTCCGCATGGACGTCGTCGAGCTCGTCCGGGAGCTCGGCAGCACGACCGTCCGCTACCCGGGCGGCAACTTCGTCTCGGGCTTCCGGTGGGAGGACTCGGTCGGCCCGCGGGAGGCGCGCCCGGTGCGCCGCGAGCTCGCGTGGCACTCGCTCGAGCCGAACCAGGTCGGCCTCGACGAGTTCGCCCGCTGGCTGAAGCTAACCGGCTCTGAGCTGATGCTTGCCGTGAACCTCGGCACCCGCGGCATCCTGCCCGCCCTCGACCTGCTCGAGTACGCCAACCATCCCTCCGGCACCGCGCTGTCGGACCTGCGCATCGCGAACGGCACACCGGAGCCGCACAACGTGCGCATGTGGTGCCTCGGCAATGAGATGGACGGCTCGTGGCAGCAGGGCTTCATGACCGCCGACGACTACGGAAAGATCGCCGCCCGCACCGCCGCCGCGATGAGGATGGCCGACAGGAACCTCGAGCTGGTGGTCTGCGGCTCCTCCGGCTCGTCCCTGCCGACCTTCGGCGACTGGGAGCGCACGGTACTTGAGCACAGCTACGAGCACGTCGACTACGTGTCGTGTCACGCGTACTACCAGGAACTCGACGGCGATCTCGGCTCCTTCCTCGCCTCGGCGCTCGACATGGACTTCTTCATCGACACCGTCGTCGCGACGGCGGACCATGTCGGGCACAAAATGCGCTCGAAGAAGAAGATGCAGCTCTCCTTTGATGAGTGGAATGTCTGGTACCTCAAGGAACACCAGGAGGCCGCCGAGGTCAGCGACGAGTGGTCCTACGCGCCGCGCCTGCTTGAGGACGTCTACACGGTCGCGGATGCCGTCGTCGTCGGCAACCTGCTGATGACGCTCCTCAAGCACAGCGACCGCGTCACCTCGGCGTCGCTCGCCCAGCTGGTCAACGTGATCGCGCCGATCATGACCGAGCCCGGCGGGCCGGCCTGGCGGCAGACGACCTTCTTCCCGTTCGCGATCACGAGCCGGCTCGCGTCCGGCGAGGTGATCCGTCCGGTGATCGAGGGGCCGACGTACGGCACGGCGCGCCACGGCGAGGCCCCCGTCATCGACGCCGTCGCGACCGTCGACGACGGCCGCGCCGCCGTGTTCCTCGTCAACCGCGACCTCAAAGAGACCGCGCGGGTGACGATTGACGTGCGCAGTCTCGCCTCCACCCAGATCACCGAGGCGGTCACGCTGGCCAACGCCGACGTCTACGCGAAGAACACGCTCGCCGACCAGGAGCGCGTCAAGCCAGCCGCGAACGCGAGCGCGGCCCTCACCGACGGAGTGCTCACTATCGAGCTGCCGCCTGTCTCGTGGACGGCGGCCGCGCTGTGCTGAGAGGCGAGCCGGAGGATGCCGAGATGAAAGAGGAGCAGACGATGACGACCCTGCACGTGGCGACGGACGGCGACGATTCCAAGGACGGTTCCGCGAGCAGCCCGCTGCGCACGATCAGCCGGGCGGCGGACCTCGCCCGGCCGGGCGACACCGTGCTGGTGCACGGAGGCGAGTACCGGGAGTGGGTGCAGCCGCGGCGCGGCGGGCTGAGTGCCACGCGGCGCATCACCTACCAGGCCGCGCCCGGCGAGCACGTCGTGGTCAAGGGATCGGAGCGGGTGACGGGCTGGGAACAGGAAGCGGGGAACGTGTGGCGGGCGTCGGTGCCCAACTCGCTGTTCGGCGACTGGAACCCCTTCGCGCAGGAGGTCGCGGGCGACTGGCTCGTCGAGCCCCAGCCGCCGCTGGCCAGGCACCTCGGCGAGATCTACCTGAACGGGCTCAGCTTCTACGAGGTGGGCACCCGCGACGAGGTGACCGATCCGCCGCTGCGCACCGAGGTCACCGACCACTGGACGCGCACGACCGACCGGGTGCGCAACCCCGCGCAGACCCGGCTCGTCTGGTACGCCGATGTCGGCGCGGACACCACGACGGTCTGGGCCAACTTCGGCGGCGCCGACCCCAACGCCGAGCTCGCGGAGATCAACGTGCGCAAGTCGGTGTTCTCCCCCGCCGAGCACCACGTCGACTACATCACCGTATGCGGCTTCGAGCTCGCGCAGGCGGCCTGCCCGTGGACCCCGCCCACTGCCGACCAGCCCGGGCTCATCGGCCCCAACTGGGCCAAGGGCTGGATCATCGAGGACAACGTGATCCACGACGCGAAATGCTCCGCCGTCTCACTCGGCAAGGAGGCCTCTACGGGCGACAACTACGCGACACTGCGCGGCGACAAGCAAGGCCACGAGTACCAGGTCGAGGCAGTGTTCTCCGGCCTGCAGATCGGCTGGGACCGCGAGCACATCGGCTCGCACGTGGTGCGGCGCAACACGATCTTCGACTGCGGGCAAAACGGCATCGTCGGCCACCTCGGCTGCGTCTTCTCCACGATCGAGGACAACCACATCTACAACATCGCGCTCAAGCGCGAGTTCTACGGATACGAGATCGCCGGCATCAAGCTGCACGCCGCGATCGACGTCGAGATCCGGCACAACCGCATCCACGACTGCTCACTGGGCACCTGGCTCGACTGGCAGGCGCAGGGGACGCGCGTCTCGCGCAACCTCTACTACCGGAACAACCGGGACCTGTTCGTCGAGGTCAGCCATGGTCCGTACCTGGTGGAACACAACGTGCTCGCCTCACCAGTCTCGCTTGAACTGTTCAGCCAGGGCGGCGCCTTCGTCTACAACCTCATCGGCGGCACCGTGCGTCTAGTGCCCGTCCACGACCGGGCCACCCCCTACCACCGACCGCACAGCACGCAGGTCAAGGGCTACGCCATCATCTACAGCGGCGACGACCGCTGGATCGGCAACATCTTCCTCGGCGGCGACATTGCCAAGGCATATGGGTACGACACGACGCAGGACGCCGATCCCGCAGCGGGCTACGGCACCGCCGCCTACGACGGCAGCCCGACATCCCTCAAGGACTACATCTACCGCATCGCCAACCCGCCCGAAGGCAACGACAGTCGCATCCCCGGCGTGCGGGAGCCGGCCTACCTGCGCGACAACGTCTACGCGCCGGGCGCCAGCGCCTTTGCTGACGAGTCCTCCGCGCGGGCGCTCACCGGCCAGGTGTCGTTCGAGGTTGTCGAGGAGGGTGACGAGGTCTACCTGCAGGCGCAGCTGCCGCAGGCCTTCAGCGCCGTCCGCGTAGGCGTTGTCACCGGCGCCGACCTCCCCCGCCCCCGCCTCGTCGACGCGGACTTCGAAGAGCGCGACGGCACCCCGGTTATCGTCGACGTCGACCTGCTCGGCAAGCGCAAAGAACCAGGCCGCGACTACCCCGCCGGACCGATCGCCGCCCTAACCCCCGGCAAGTCCCGCATCCACGTGTGGTGAGCCAGCGCAGCTTACGGTAATCGGGGCTGGCCGGGGGCCAGGTTGGCGTGGCAGGTGGTGAGGGTGCGGCGCAGGGCAGTCACCTGGGGCTTGGCGGGCCCGTGGATAGTCTGCTCAAGTCGGCCGGCCTGGCCGCCTTGATTCACTTCTGGCTGGCCAGCACCTCGCTGGTGCTCTACACGCTGTTCTTCGTGGTCACCTGGCAGTTCATCGGCTTCGGGATCGTCCTGCTGCTGGTCGGCCTGCAGGGTATCCCGCCCGAACTGCGCGAGGCCGCGGCCATCGACGGTGCCTCGTCATGGCAGATAACCAGGCGGATCATGCTGCCGCTGCTCGGCCCCACGATCAGGATCTGGATCTTCCTGGCGGTCATCGGCTCGCTCCAGCTCTTCGACATCGTTCTGGATCATGACCCTGGGCGGACCGGCGAACGCGTCGCAGACGATGCTTACGTACCTGTATTTCAACGGCGCCGAGCGCACCCAGTTCGGGTATGGGGCCACGGTCTCCGTGGTCCTGTTCATCATCTCCTTCGTCTTCGCGCTGGTCTACCAGCGGTACGCGCTGCGCCGGGACACCGCCGGGGCCGTGACGAGAGCAGTGGGGTGAGGTGACATGACAGTCCTCGGCGCTGCCCGTGGCCGCGGGCACGCGGACACGGCTGCCCGCCGGCGCACCTGGATCACGCGGCCCGGCACCTACCTGGTGATCCTGTTCGTGCTGGCGATCACCCTGGTGCCGATGCTCTACCTGATCCTGAGCGGCTTCCGGACCACGGGCCAGCTCGGCTCCAACCCGAACGGGCTGCCGCATCCGTGGGTGTGGAGCAACTACGCCTCGATCCTGGAGGCCGCGGTGTTCTGGCAGGCGGTCCTGAACAGCGCGATCATCGCGGTGGTGGCGACCGCGCTGGCCATGGTGCTCGGCTCGATGGCCGCCTTCGCGCTGTCCCGGTATGCCTTCCGCGGGCGCGACGGATTGTTCCTCTTGTTCACGGCCGGGCTGCTGTTCCCGCTCAATACCGCGGCCCTGCCGCTGTTCCTGATGCTGCAGAAGATCGGCATGGACGACAACCTGCTCGGGGTGGCGCTGCCCGAGGCGGCGTTCTCGCTGCCGATTACGATCGTCATCCTGCGCCCTTTCATGCGGGCGATCCCCGGGGAACTGGAGGATGCGGCGACCGTGGACGGCGCCACCAGGATCCGGTTCTTCGTCCGGATCCTGCTCCCGCTGTCCAGGCCCGCCCTGATCACCGTGGGGATGCTGGCCTTCGTCACGAGCTGGAACACCTACCTGCTGCCGCTGATCGTGCTCAGCACGCCGTCGCACTTCACGCTGCCGCTAGCGGTGGCCATGTTCCAGTCGCAGTACAGCACGGACACCGCGAGAGTCTTCGCCTATACCGCGCTCTCCATGCTCCCCGCCCTGTCCATCTTCGTGTTCGCGCAGCGCTATCTCGTTGGCGGGCTGGTCGGCGCGATCAGGGGCTGAGAACGATTCAGCGCGATGAGCCGGGCCACGACCACCCTGCCGCCGGCCGGGGAACGGGCCCGTTCCCCGGTCGGCCGAGATCATTACAGACCCGCTCCGCTCTGCACCCGGTGCGGAGCGCCGAAGGCGGCGAGCCGGAGATCCTGCTCGAGTTCGGTGTAGGCCGGTTTGGGGTTGAGGTTCACGTCGTAGATCGTGGCGTACCCCTCGCCGGTGAAGAAGCCGGGCACCCAGGAGTCCGCGTCCCCGAATCCCCAGACGGTGAACGATATGCACTGGCGCACCGCGAGACACGCCTTCAACATCTGCCCGAACTCATCCGGCTGCGCGAACGTAGCCAGGTGGTCGGTGGGCGCCTGGTCGGTCGCGTTGTTCACGAACGTGCGGACATCGGCCTCGGTGATGGCCACCTTCAGGCCAAGGCTGGCGTACCGCTGCAGGTCCTGAGTCATCTGCGTGCCGCTAAACCCGTACTGCGTATCGAGGTGCCCCTGATCCCCGACGCCGTTGATCGGCACGCCCTGGGCGAGCATCTGCTTGAGCCACGCGAACACCGCGTCGCTCTTGGCGTTCGTGCCGTCTTCGCCGGCGATGTTGTAGTCGTTGTAGAAGAGCAGCGCATGCGGATCTGCCTGGTGCGCCCAGCGGAAGGCGTCCGCGATGATGCCTGTCCCGAGGTGAGAGACCCAGAAGTCATTCGGGTTGATCGTCGAGGGATTGCTGTCGGTGAAGAACTCGTTCGCGACATCCCACTGCCAGATTCTGCCTTTGTAGCGCGATACCTCGGTGGTGATGTGCTGGTGCAGCAGATCCCTGAGCTGGGCGTTGCTGATGGTCCCGTTGGCGACACCCGAAGTCAGCCAGTCGGGCAGCTGGCTGTGCCACAGCAGGGTGTGTCCCCGGACTAGTTGTCCGTGCTGCTCGGCGAAGGTGACAAGGCGGTCAGCGCCCGACCAGTCGAACGTTCCCTGGGTCGGTTCCACGACCTGCCATTTCATCTCATTTCCTGGAGTGACAACAGAGAACTGGCCCGCGACGATGGCCTGGTACGCGGGATGGTCCAGGTCATAGGGTATGACCGCCGTGCCAATACGGAGGCCGATGTTCGCGGCCAGTGCCCGCAGGGAGTCGGGCGCTACTGTGCTGCCCGAGTCGGCTGCCGCGCCTGCTGCGGTGGTGCCGAGTATCACCGCCACACCGGCCGCGCCCACCGCGAGAAGACGACGAAGTCTCATGTGGTGCCTCCTCTGCGCCACCGAGTTCCCTTCGCCTCGGTGCGAAAGTTTCGGGCGCAAATGTTGGGATGCGGCAAAGTTAAGGCGGTGAGAACCGCATGTCAACAGATTTCGAAGTCAAAATCTTTGCTATTGTTGGATTTCTCGACTGCGGTAAGTCAGCCCGTTCCGATCGAATCCTCGATAGTTTCGATTCTGTGCGGCCAGTGAGGATCAGCCCACCACTGGGCGCACGACGCTGGTCCGATCTCGCGCAAGCAGCGGCGCCTGATCATGCTGGGCCACGCCCTAGAGGACGCCGACGCCGGTGAACCCAGTCGCTTCCTGCTTGCCTTGGGCGAAACCGGCACGGGCCGCGGGGATGCGGGTCGCCGGGTCCATCTGGTTTGTGCCCATTGCGGCTCGGGAATCGGCGTCCGGTGTGATCACCTCGACGTGGCTGCCCTGCTTGCGCAGGGCCTCGACCTGGCTTGCCAGGTCTGCGCCCGGAAATTTGCGCAGGCCCTCGAACTGGCCTGCCGGGTCCGCGCCCCGTTCCGGTGGTATCGGGTTCCGTCCGCCGAACGGCGAGAGCACCACGACCTTCGCATAGCCCGAGGCAAGGTCGGCGTTTTCGCCAGAGCGCACGCCACCGTTGATGTAGCGAGTGCCGTTGATGCTGTGCGTGGGGGTCAGACCGGGCAGTGCGGTGCTCGCGGTGACCGCGTCTACCAGGTCGACGCCGGAATCGCGGTCGAACGCCGCCAACTCGCCGGTATGCGCGTCGACGGCCACCACGATCATCGGCCTGTCCGGCCATTCAGCGCGAGGCAACCGGGCGGCGATCATTGCGCGCCGCTGTCCCGCCCCGGGTCCGAGTACGGAGTCGCTCTCCAACCCGAACGCGCCCATCGCACGTCGTAGATCGGCTGCCGAGGTGGCGGCGGCGCCGATGGCCCTCATCCGCTCGAACACCGTGGCCATCGGCAGGGACGGCGGCTGTTCCCGGTTCTGTCCGACCGGTTGAACCGGCGCGGACAGCACCGAGGCCAGCAGTTCAGCCGCTGGTATACCGCTGCGCACCTGCGCTGCCGTGGTGGAACCGGACGAGGTGCCGACCACCAGATCGGCGGCCTCTGTCAGATCGAGACCAGCCTCGGCCAGACCTGCGATGACACCGATCTGCCACGCTTGTCCGGCAGCCCCGCCACCACCGAGAACCAGAGCAACATTGTGAACCATAGGTTTCGCCTTCCAGGAGTGCCTTAGTTGTCGAGGCGCTCCCGGCGATACCTAGGTCAATCGCCCGACCGTGACGGGAAGGGAGAGCACCCACATCGATACAGCGTTCATGGGTCTCACCTCCTCGGACGGTGTCACGGTCGACTGCAAGCTACCAGCCCGACGCGATACCGACCAACCCTTTCCCGCCACGTGATCACGACTCCAGACAGCCCTGCTCGACGGCTCACGACCAATATCCGCCGTTCGGTACGCCGCGGACGATGACTGTCCAGCTCGTTGCGGACATCCAGAACCGGCTGTTCTGGCGCGTCGGCACTGGTCGGGCTCCTTAGTGCTGCGTTTCCTCTGCGCGGTGGAGCCGGGTATCCAGAGGTGGGCAAGCCGGAGTTTGCCGGTGCGGATGCAGAGCCGGTCGTGGCCTTTGCCGTTGCCGTCAGCCGGCCTGATTCGCTGCGCCTTCAGGTGTCGTAAGGCGCGGCGGCGGTACTTGCGTGAGGCATGCGGAGCCTGAGCCACACGGCTAGTAGCGCCAGCGGCACCACCAGGGCGCCGATGCCGTAGATGGCGAATGCGGCGAAGCTGTCCTGGTGCCTGACCAGCCACCCGAAATTCTGGCCGAAGAACCCGGTGACGAAGGTCAGCGGCAAGAAGACCGTGGCCAGGATGGTGAGCTGCTCGACGCTGGAGTTCTGCCGGACGCTGACCTTCGTCTGCTCGACCGAGATCACCGCCATGTTGGCCTCTAGCACCGTGCCGAGCAGGTCGCGCTGGGCGGAGACCTCTTCGTTGACCAGCAGCAGGTGGTCCTGGACATCACGGACATACGGGCGCAGCTGCGGGGCTTCAGCGGCGCGCTCGATGGTGGTGACCACGGCGAGCAGCGGGTGGACGGCGCGGTAGAAGTCGGTGGCCTCGCGGCGCAGCGAGTAGATCCGCTCGGTCGGCGCGGCTGCGCCGGAGAACACGGTGGCCTCGATCTGGTCGATGTCGTGCTCGAGCCCGGCAACGACCGGCGCGTAACTGTCCACCACCTGATCCAGGACCGCCCAGAGCACCGATGCGCTGCCCGCGGCGAGCAACTCCGGCCGATGCTCAAGCCGCTGCCTGGCGCCGCGCAGCTCGCTGGCCACGCCTTGCCGCACCGTGATCACGAAGGTGGGCGCGAGGAAGATGCTGATCTCGCCGAACTCGACTTCTTCGGCCTTGTCGTCGTAGCGCGCGGTGCGCAAGATGACCAGCTGCACGTCCTGGTCGTAGCTTTCGATTTTCGGCCGCATGTGGAAGTTCTGCGCGTCTTCGACCGCCAGTTCATGCAGGCCGAAGGTGTCGCGGACCTGGGAAAGCTCCTCGTCCCCGGGCTCGAACAATCCCAGCCAGACGAAGCCGCCCTGCACGCACCGGTTGGCCGCCTCCTGCAGCGGCACCGCACCTTCATCGCGCCTGCGGCCGTCCTGATAGTGAGCACAGTCAACGATCATGTCCGGGGACCTCCTTGTCAGCAGCCGGGACAGATATCCGCTACCTAGCATGACGGAATCCGCCGAGCAGACGAAGACCGCGGGCATCTGCAGGCGACGAACCGGAAGGCTGGGGCAGCTGCGCCCATGTCATTTCTGGCTGATCTGGATGTGGTCCAACCGCCCGGTCCCCGCAGCTCTCAGCCGCGCGTGTATTAAGCGATCTGCGCGGTCTGGCCAAACGGTAGATCCGGCGGCTGCTCGCCCTCTGTGAGACGCGCTCAAGACCAGTGCGGATCCGAGCTCGTCCGTGGCCGATGGGACGGTATCCGTAGCCGGACTCGGTCACATGCCAGTGCTGGTCTCCAGCCACCTGATGAGCGAGATGGCCCTGACCGCCGACCACCTGCTGGTGATCGGCAAGGGCCGGCTGATCGCCGATACCAGCGTGGACGAGTTCGTCCGGTCCAGCTCCCAGCAGTCGGTGCACGTCCGCAGCCCCCAGGCGGCCGAGCTGGCCGCCCGCTGCCGCGAGGCCGACGGCACCGTCCGGGCCGGGACCGACCCCGACGTCATCGAGATCACCGGGATGGACAGCGCCGAGGTGGGCAGGCTGGCCGCCGCCCACGGCATCGTCCTGTTCGAGCTCATCCCCCTCCGGGCCTCGCTGGAGGAGGCGTTCATGGAACTGACCCGAGACAGCGTGGAGTACCAGGCAGCCGGGGCGACCCGATGACCGGCGCCACGATCACCCCCGCCGGCCCGGACCACCGGGCAGCCTTCCGTGCAGCCACTTTCGGCGACGTGCTGCACTCGGAGTGGACCAAGCTCCGTTCGGTCCGATCGGCTTTCTGGGCGCTGACCGTGACCGTCGTGCTCGGCATCGGCCTGGGGGCCGTCATCAGCGCGGCCACCGCCCACAGCTACGCCAAGTTCAGCGTCTCCCAAAAGCTGAGCTGGGACCCGACGGGGGTCAGCGGGGCGGGGATGGCCATCGCGCAGCTGGCCATCGCCGTGCTCGGGGTGCTGGCCATCAGCTCCGAGTACTCGTCAGGGATGATCCGCACCAGCCTGATCGCCGTTCCGAAGCGAGGCCGGGTGCTGGCAGCCAAGTCGCTGGTCTTCGCTGGGGTGACGTTCGTCGTGGGCGAAGTCACGACCTTCGTGGCGTTCTTTGTGGGCCAGGCCCTCATCAGCGGCCATGCCCCCCACGCGGCGCTCGGCGATCCCGGGGTAGCCCGGGCGGTGGTGGGAGGAGGGCTGTACCTGGCCGCCCTGGCGGTGCTCAGCGTCGCGGCGGGGGCCTTGCTCCGGCACCCGGCCGCCGCCATCGCCTGCATGATGGCCGTCGTGCTCGTCCTCCCCCTGATCGCCGAGGCGCTGCCGGACTCGTGGCGGAACCCGGTCACCGAGTTCTGGCCGACCCAGGCCGGAAACCAGATCACTAGCGTCTACCACTCCGCCCACACTCTCCAGCCTTGGCCCGGCTTCGGCGTGTTGTGCCTGTTCGTCGCCATCGTGTACGCCATCGCCTGGACGCTGCTGGACCGCCGGGACGCATGATGGCGGTCATGGCGCGTCGCCATACCCAGGACCCCGAACCCCCGCTGCAGGCAGTGACCAGTGAGCCCTTTCTCATCCTGGCCGTGACGGGTCCGCCACGGTCTGGCGACGTCGCGGCGTGTCGCCACCGGGAATAAGCAAGCCCCGGTCGATGAGCTAGCCGACAAGAATCGCTTCATAACCACTACCAGGGGCTTGCATGCTTTTCTACCGTGCGTCGCTGCCGTTGTCGCGTCAGACCCTGAACTTCGCGGCCGGGATCATCCGCCGCCACCGGATCTCGATCGGCTCGCTGTGGCGGAAGCTGAACCCTGGGCAGCAGGCCCTCCTGGTCCTGGTCTACCTGCGCAAAGGCGAGACGTTCGCCAGCCTCGCGGCAGGGTTCGGGGTCGGTACGGCCACTGCCTGGCGGTACGTAGAACGCGGCTGCCCGCGGCGATCGCGGTCAGGCTCCGCACATGGAGAAGGCACCGCATCTGCTGGTAACCGGCCTGATCGTGCGCAGCATCCACCGCCCGGTGGTACTGGCGGAGGAACTCCTCGCGCTCTGCTCGGGGAGGTCTCAGCTTACGCCCGCCCGCCGTGGTTCGAATCCAGTTGCGCCCACCAGGTCAGCGGCACTTGAGCCGAGGTGACTTACTTCCAGCGTGGCCAGGTCGCCGAGGTGAGGCTGAAGTTGAGGGGCGCGGGCAGGCTGATCTCCTCGCCGTAAGCGCCATCGGCTGCCACCTGATACCGCTCCCAGCCCTCGGCCAGCCCGAACAGCGTCCACCTGCCCAGTTCCTGATCCACCAGCAGATACAACGGAACCCCGGCCTTCGCGTACTGGACCGGCTTAGTGGTCCGGTCATTCAGAACCGTATCCGGCGACGTCGGCGATGTGACCTCGACAACAAGGGCAATCGCAGCCCTCTCCTCTTCGGCTGTCGTCGCGTCGGGATGGATGAAGGTGACGTCCGGGATGTAGAAGCGGCCGGACCTGTCGGGCAGGTCCCACTGGTAGTTCTCATCCGTTGCCCAGTTGACGGTTACGGTGCCCGTGTAGAAGGCCCTTTTTGCGTCGTCAGCGATAGCGCGGACGATCCTGCGATGCTCGATCCCGGGGGGGTTCATGATCAGGAGGACCCCTTCGTCCACGTACTCCACTCTGGTGGACTCGAGCAAGCGGTCGGCGACGGCGCGCAGGTTCTGGTAGCCGGCATCGTCGAGTGAGATTGCAGGTTCGCTCATGATCCGCGTCGCTCCTCATGCCTGTAGGGCTATCCCTCATCATAGGGAGCTGTGTGGCTAGCCTACGGGGTGCCGTTACTGGCCGGGCGTCTGATTCATCGCCTGGCCGCTGAGTTCACCCCGGTAGATCACCGCCGGTCTTTAGCTGCGGCGATTCGTTCGGCCCAGTCCGGGATCGCGTCGGTGACCGGCACTGTCGTGGCCGTTCCGGCCGCAAGCTCCTCGTAGTAACCGGGCTGTCCGGCGGCGACCGCGGTAAGGCTCCATACGTGGAGGAGTCGCCGCAACCGCTGATAGCCGACCGGGTCGTGCGCGGCATCGACTGCCTGGTGGTATTGGCGGAGGAACTCCTTGTGCTCTCGACGCGGCGCGGGCTGAAGCGGGCGTTGCGGCTGTGCTGCGCCTGCGAGCGGGACCAGGTGTCGAGGTTTACCAGGGTCGGCACCGCGATGCCGATCCATTCCTCGCGCGGCCGGCTCTGGGTGAGCGGCTGGTGCTCGGCGGAGTACCGGGGCAGGCGGGGACCATCAGCGCGGGTGATGCGGCGGTTGTAGTAAAGGGTGCCGGCGTAGGCTTCCTGGCGCAGCAGCGCGTCGACGGTCGCCGGGCGCCAGATGTGCTTGCCCTTGGGGCTGGGGATCTGGGCCTCGATGAGGCGGATGGCGATCTGACGGATCGACAGCCCGTCGTTCGCGTGCCAGCCGGAGGCCTGGCGCACGATGGTGGCCTCCTGTTCGCAGACCTCGACCCGTCCGGGCTGCCCGGCGGCCACGCGGACCTTGCGGTAGCCGTAGGGGACGGCGCCGGAGACCACTTCTCCCTGGCGGGCCCGCCAGAGTTTGCCGCGGCGGTTCCGGTCGACGATCTTCGTGCGCTCGAACTCGGCCACCACTGCCTGGATCTGCGCGAGCAGCCGCCCCTGGGGGTCAGCGGCGTGGCCTCCCTCCACGAAGATGACCCGCACACCGAAGCGGGCGAGTTCTTCGAGCACGAGCGCCTGGTGGACGTAGTTGCGGGCCAGGCGGTCGGGGCACAGCGCGACGACCGCATCGATGCGGCCTGCGGCCGCGGCGTCGCGTACCTGGTCGAGTCCCGGCCGGTCGAGGCGGGCTCCGTAGTGGCCGTCGTCGGCACAGGACATCTCCACGGCCCATCCCTCGGCGGCGGCTCTGGCCTGGAGGGCCTCGACCTGGGAGCCGATTGTCCGTTCCCGTTCCTGGCGCTCGGTCGACACCCGGGCATACAGGGCCACTGATCGGCGGGCGGTTACCTGGGGCACCCATATCATTTGCCGCACAGCAGCACGAGGCACGGCAAGTAAGCCAGACCGTAGATTTATGCAACGCCGCTACGTGCGAAAAATGTCCGCTTCTGCATGTCGGGCGCCAGTTCCAGCACGGTGTAGCCGTGCCGCTGCCGAGTGTTGCCTCGACAAGAATCTGGACCAGCGACCTATAGAGGCCTCCGGCAGATCAGTCTCGCCCATCACGGGACCGAAGGTCGACCGGCCGTGGGGCATCTACTCAGCATCTACTCGGGCTACTTCAGCGATCCCGACGACCATCTGTGTGAGGTCATCTGGAATTCGGGGGTGCCTCCCGCGTCGTAGCGCGACGAGTGCGTCTCAACGCGTGCGGGTCTTCGAAGTGTTCAGCGCCACGGCCTGGACGATGAGTGTCCGCAACGCCGCCTCGTTCACGCGGTCATCCTCGCGGAAGTCGACAGCGCGCACGGTGGCGCTGTCGAGCCGCGCGTTGAACACGCGATTTGGGTCCTTCAACAGCGCGCCCTTCGGGAACGTCAGCCGCACCGCGTTCTTGAGCGCCTCACCGATGCAAATGTTGCCGTCGCACGACCACACCGGCACACCCATCGGCCGGGACGGCTTCTTCCACTTCACCTCCTCAACGATGGAGGCGTCGGCGCTGAGGATCACGGCACGTAGTCGTGCGAGCGTCGTGCTCCGCCAATCGCCGGGTGCCTCGATAATGGCGTCGATGGCGCGCGATACCACCGGATCTTGGTGTGGACTGCTGGTGTGCGGAGTCATCCTCGGCTCGCTACGGGCGCCGGGCCGAAGAGCTCACTCATCGCATATGCCAGGCCGCTCACCATGGAACGACCAGCTTGCCGCTCTTCGAAAGGTCGGGGTCGGTGCACGCGGCGAGGTTGAAGCAACACGGTCGACGCTTCCCGCTCTGCATCTTGGAGATGCTGACTTCGACCCGTCGCCGACGCGTATCGGGGTTGCGGGTCGCGTTGACCCATCGGACCCATTCCCAGCGCGCCATCGGCGTGATGTCCTTCCACAGCTCCTGGATCTTCTTCGGCGCGGCAGCGAGGGCCGTCTGAAGATCCTGCGGGACCTGCGGCTCCGGCCAGTTGTCGAGCGGCACGAGTTCGACCGCCGTGGTGTCCCCAGCGCGGATGGCGGCGGCCCGCTGCTGCTTCGCGTCGATTCGCATCCAGTGGCCGAATTCGCCGTCCGGTTCGACGACAGTCTGGAACGCGTGGCCATTGACGGTTGCCTGCACCGCCACCTGGCCACGGGACGGCAACTGCTTGCTCGCCTTGTCCGGCAGCCGCGCGATGGTCGAGCCGTCGATGGCATACAGGGTCGCCTCGAAGCGGACTGCGGAGGCGGACTTGACGGGGCTCACAGGCGCCATCTTGCCGCTCCTCCGCCCAGGATCTCAAGGCAGGCCATCGCGGCCTACTCAGCACGGGCCGCGTATGCGCCGTCGGATCATCTCCTGCCCCGCCAATGGCGGCCAGGGCTGCGAGTGGAAGTGGGAGGCCAATAACTGGCCGGAAGAGCGCCACGGGCCCCTGGGCGGAAATCGGCATGACTGCGATGGTCGCAACGACCCAGGCCAGAACTGAGACGACACCACCGAGCTACAGCCGCCGGTTGAGGGCAACGAAGTAGCCGAGCGCCAGGTGCGGGAGGAGGACCGCCTGACATCTTGTGCGCCCGCCAACAGCGGTGGCAGCCAGTATCACCGCGCTGCTGGGTCGCGAGGAGACCGAGCGCTCCCGTCCCCTGGGCCGTGCACTGGACCTCGGCTGCGGCCGCGGCCAGTACACCCCCCAGCTCGCGCGCAGGGGGTGGGAGGCCGTGGGCATCGACTACGTGTCGGCCGCGATCGAGGCGGCAGCAGCGAAGAGCCGGGGCACGGCCGGCCTCAGCTACGTTGTCGGTGACGTGACGCGGCTGCCATCGGCCGGCCTGGGGACGTTCGACTTCTTCCTCGACATCGGCTGCTTCCAGGGCCTGGACGCCGGACAGCGGGTGTCGCAGGGGACAGGGGTCTCTGCGCTGGCCAACCCCGGGGCCACCGTGCTGATGCTGAGCTTCGGTCCGAGCCGGTGGCGGCGGCTGGTCGGCGGCGCGTCGCAGGAGGAGGTCCAGACCGCCTTCGCGGGCTGGGAGATGCTCGCAGCCGAGACCGCGGACACCGCGGGTTTGGGCTGGCCGATGAACAAGACCGCGCCACGGTGGTACAGGCTGCGCCGACGAACCTAGAACGATACCGTCCCGCCTCACGCCGTCAGCGGCGACGCCCGACGATGCCGCAGTCCGCGCACTCGTGCCGAAATGAGCGCGTTGCCACCAGCTATATCTATGCGGCGCAGGACATACTCCCTCGTGGTTAGGCCAAAATATTGGTGAGGGTTGAACCCCAAAGACCCCTTCTAGATGGTCACATCGCTCCAGTCCATCTAGCAGATTTTATCCCAGTCGAAAAGTGTAGCCCGCAGGTTAAGAATTATCCCTCGTGGACTTGGCCATAGGCGCAGCATAAAATGGGTCTGGCTTGTTGGCCGAACGATTAAGCAAGTACTGCCAATTTGCTGGCAGCTGCGTAAGCCAGTCTTGGAGTTGCCTATGCCTGAACTGGTAAGCCACTCCGGAAATACGCAGGAGCCCCGCCTGATATGCCCATGCCAGAAAAGCCGCGAAGCGGAATGGTCCGTTGCGCCGAGCGGCCATTATCACGACGCTTGCGTAGTACCGGGTCCACGCGCTAGCTCCGTAGCCAAGGCCGAAACCAGCTCCGATTGTCAATCCGCACATGACCCCAGATGTGAAGCCGGACGTGATCCCAGCCACGCTCCCGACGGCGATCCCGACGGCGATCCCATAGCGGCCATCGGCCCGGAGGGTATCTTTTGGCTCTACGGCTTGAGGCGAGCTATCTACCAGTCCTACAGCTAGCATAACTATGAGCGCGCACACTGGTATACATAGGATTTCTAGCCAAAAGACCGACCCCAATCCGACCGTCATTTCGAGAGCAAACTCAAAGCCTGTTCTATAGGGTGATGAGGATTTATATGCGAATTTTAGCGCTGAGGCAAGCGCAGTCGCCAATCCTACCAGGGCCCCAAGACGCGCCCCAAGGATCAACCCACGTATGAGCGCGAGAAGACCGCGACGAGAGAAAACCCCGCGGAGCTTAAGGCGCTTCGGATAAGGTGGAGCAACGAAGACGGCCACAGCAAGAAGGCCCCCAGCGATTTCGAGTAGGAAGAAGTTACTCGTGCTAGCAGCCACTATCACCCACGGCAATACTGGAAGGGCGACCACAGCACTGTGAAAAAGCCGTGTGGCTAGCCGTCCACTGGACTGCCACCATTGGTCCAGGCGGATGTCGGTAGCCGATCCGCCGTAACGACCTTGCCAAGCCAGGCCATGTGCGATAGTGATCAGCCATTGTTGAACCTGCTGGTCGGTGTAGCGTCCGGCTGAATCGTGACGCCGCACAACGGAGGAGACGTAGCGGCTTAGTAGCATGCCATCAAACTGATTAGCGTACTTCCGCTCAGCTATGGTATTCAAGGTAGATGCTGGTGGGATAATGTCGGTCGGGTCACCCCCGTTGCGATACGCCACTAGACCCATGATAAGCCGCCATGGTGTGCCAAACTGTGCTGCTAGCAATCCATCTGAATGAGCTTGCAGGTCAGCCAATACTGGTTCCCAGCGTTTCCGCTCTTCTTCATCCAGGAACTGATCCCGCAGATATTCAGCTGACTCATCGCCGCTCAGCGGGATCATCTCGACGTGCGTCGCCCGATCAACATGCCGGGCGAATGCTTGGTACTCGCTGCGGCGGCACGTCACCACGACCGGTGCCCGGTCCCTACCTAGCATGGAATCATTTAGGGCTGTAATCAGGACATGTGCGCGATGCGGGGTACCTGGAGGATCCATCTCGTCAAGGCCGTCGACTATCGGCAAGATCCTGCCACGGCTTACCAGCTTAGTTGCCGTCCCTATGCTAATCGCGTATCGCAATGCTAGGTGCCTGGCAAGCCATTCTGCCCAGGTTTGCCTGACGTCATAGGAGGCAGCGCTAATTAGTACTGGAGCCGGGCCACTTTTGTCGTCGAGCCGTAGCTCGAGCAGTTGGACCAGCAACTCATACGCAAGGACGGTCTTCCCTGCCCCTGGACTACCTAGAACTACCAGGCGGCCCGGTGATAGTGACTGGTAATAGGTCAGTATCGATGCCAAGTCGCCTTCGCTGATTCCACCAACCTCACGGAACCGACCAGTGCCCTTGACGAAGTGAACGTTAGCCGCTTGGTCTCCTGCACTGTCTACGCCAAGAAGCCGCGATCGTGTCGCCGCTGCCTGTTGGAGCACCACTGCTGCCAAGTCAATCTCGGTCTCATTGAGGCCCAGGTCGCGGGTATGATCACGTTCTGCGAACTTGTCCCAAACTGTCAGCGCAAGCCCGATCGCACCAGTCGAGAAAGCTGCCACATTGGCTAGTCCGACCCACCAATTAAATTCTGTGGTGCCGTGCACAGTGAGCGCCCTCACCGGAAGTGCGACAGCCAGGATCACCAGAGCCAGCATGATAAGAGTGTGCCTGACAATCCGGAGTTTCCTTGAAACCGTCCTTCTCACTCCACCGTTCCAGTCTTCCAGAGGCCGAAGCCTGCGCCCAGCGACGTACAGGACACACTACGCGATTCGCCGCATCGACACTCAGCCTTCAGCTACTTCCAACCAAATTCACGTCCGAGACGGTGACCAGACGATAGCCGTGCGAGCTCCACGATCCCAGAGCGCCACCTCCCTGGCGGAGCAGTGGGAGGTAGCAGTGCGGCGTAGCGGACGGACTGCTGGCCCTGAAATGACACCCGGAGCAGGGCGGGACTTCAATGGAAATGCTGATAAACGTATACCCCGTATGCAGGTAGCAGACTCAATTCGGCATGCACGATCGCCTGGGCCCGTTGGCCCACATGACACATGACTGACCCATTCTGTACATATCAGGTGATGGATGCTGAGGGTTTCGTATCCGTGCCCAAAGACGGGATTAGCGCGCGGGCAACATAGAGCTTCCGGCTCGTGGGCGATGGTCCTGCAGAGCCGAATGCGACACGGCGAACGACTGATCGGCCTGCATTACTACGCATGGTCGGCTGGTATGGAGAACATCTTGCTTCTGCTCTGAGTGCATGCACGATCAGGTCGCTTCGGTCCGCCGTCTCTCCCACTATGCGGTGAGCGATTCGGCGAGCCGCATGTCCTGGAAGTCGTCAGGCCCGGCACCAAAATGAGATGCCCGCTCGCGGCTGATCCGGGCGGAAAGCGAGCGAGTGCCCGCACCCTCGAACCGGCGGCGCAATAGCGGACTGATCATGCAGTCGTATTCGTCTGTCGCCTCTGGAACGCCGATCACACCGATCAGATCCCGCTCCATGAGCAGGCCGCGTATTTGATGCCAGGATTCCCAGGTCCGGTCCAGATTCTGGGTCTGCCCGGATCCCACGCGTAGGGTTCGCTCATGCCGTCAAGTATGACATCGTAGGCCAACCGAAAACGCGCTCATCTGCCGCTGCGAGCGCGCGGTTCTTGTTACCCGCGTGCCCAAACACTTGTTTGCGCTCTGTCAGTGGGCATGTCTCTGCGTCTGCATTGGCCAGGTCAGCTGCCCGGTGAGACAGCACGGGGCTCGCTATCGGCCGCGGACTCCGTCCCGTTCGCCTACGCGCCTCCAATCGGGTCCATCGCCGGGGCCCAGAGTTCGGGGCGGCCAGCCACCTCCTTGGAGGCTGCTGCCGCCATCCGGGCGACCAGGCCGTCGCGCTGATCGCCGGAGGCTGCCAACAAGCGCGGGCCCGCAGGCTCAGCGAGGGCGCGGCAGTACGGCAGATCGATCCGCATGCCCGCCATGGAGATACTCAGATGCTCCTGCAACCGGTCCTGCCAGGTCAGGTCGCCAGCCTCGGCCTGTACCCGTGCGACCCGCTCTATCGTCGGCGCCTCCCTGGCGATATCCGCGACGTAATGTCCGATCGCGCGGGGGTGGTCCTGGTGCCGCCACCGGACGTATTCCCGGCTCGCTGCGGCAGCTACCTTGGCCGTTTCCTGCGCGGCCTGAGTAGCCGTCGCCGACTCGCGAGCAGCCTTCCAGGCGAACACGACCGTAACAACAGCCGCGACAGCGGAGATCGCAGCGAAGACAATCGCCGCTACAACCATCGTCGTCAACTCCCGGGCGAGGACCGGCAGGCCAGTGATCTCCGTGAGCGCGACCCGAAAGAATGCTGCCTGAGCCAGGGTCAGCTGACCGGATACGCGCAAGAGGATCGTACCGCTCACGTATGGTACTCGGTCCGAGCACGGGACAGCCTGTGTGATACCACCGTTCGAGGCGGTCGGATCAGGTCATCCTGAGATGGTGGTCACGCGGTCATGCCGATTAGAGTAAGCACTCAAGAGCCAACGGATAACGGAGATACTCTAAAGAAGATTGCGACTATCGATACCTCCCGGTGTTCTGACCCGAATCCGCGAATAGCGCGGTGAGCTGATTCCGGATTCTGTAAATGATCTTGGAACGCGAGGATTCCCGGCAGCGGGGCGTGCTGATAGCCCGGGAGTCGCGCCGGGTTCGCGATCTGCGGGCTTTCTGCGGTTCGGGGCTGGCGGGCCGTGGACGAGGACGGGGAGCCGGGGCTCAGGAGGCGCAGGTCAGGCGGGTGCGGGCAGGTCCCGGAGCCGGGCCAGGACCTCGGGGAGCAGGCCGTGGCCGGGCGGGAGCCGCAGGGTCAGGTGGCGGGCGTGGCGGGTCAGCCGGCCGGGGACGGCGATCAGCCGCCAGCGCAGGGTGGCGATCATGGCCTTGCCGCCGCGGACGCCGTGCCCGTGGACGATGTCCTCGCCGAGGGCTGTGGCGGTGAGCTGGTGCAACCAGGCGGCCATGGTCGCGGCGAGCAGCGCGCCCCACATCCACGCGGTGTTGACCTGGGGGTATCCGGACGGGAGGTGCCGCAGGGCGGCGCCGAGCTTGCTGTCGCGGAAGATGTTCTCCACCGTGGTGCGGTGACGGTACCAGTGCTCCGCCGCCACCGCCTTGTCCGGCGCGGACACGTCCAGGTTCGTCAGGATGAACGAGTAGGCGTAGACGGCGGGCTGCTGCGCCAGCTCGGGGATCGGCAGGGTGCGCTGGTCCGGGTGCAGGGTCCGGCGGCGCCGTGACCTGGGGTCGGCGAAGACCTGGGCCGGGTCCAGCGCCACCCGGCGGACCAGCAGCCGGGTATCGGCAGGCCACCAGTCCGGGCAGTACTCAGCGACCGCGACCTGGGCGCCGTCCATCTCGATGGCGTCGTGCCAGTCCTCCTCGGCGATGCCGGCCAGCAGCCGCCACAGCTGCGCTATCCGCTTGGCGCCGATCGCGAAGGCGATGCACGCCTCGTGGGCGGCGCGGGCGAGCTGCCCGGCGAAGTACCCGGCGTCGGCGCGCAGCGCCACCCGCCCGGCCCGGGCCGCCGCGGGCAGGCAGCCCAGCGCGCGGCGCAGCAGATCCGGCGCGGTCGCGCGCGGGTCATCGGTGCCGTCGCCCAGGTCGGCGGCCAGCACGATCTCGGTCTCGGCCCAGGCCGCGACATGCGGCCGGCCGACCCGCTGGCCCTGGTGGTTATACGCCACGCCGCGCTTCTTGCGGCCGTAGACCTCCACATCAGTGGTGTCCAGGTCGATCGTGACCGGCCCGTCCGTCAGCGCCGCCGCCCGCGGCGCGGGCAGCATTCCCAGCATCCGGCCGGTCACCGCTGCCAGGCCGGTCTCCACTGCCTGCCACTGCGCCGGGGTGACCCGCCGGGCCAGGCCCGCCGCGGTCGTGGATGCCAGGCCCGGCACCGGCGTGAGCTGCTGCCCGGCCGCATCGGCGCGCTGACGGTCCAGCCCGGTCAGGAAATCCTCCCCGGCCAGCTGCGCCGCCGCGATCCCGCACAGCAGCTCCCCGGCCCCGAACCCGCGTTCGCGCTGCTTGACCGGGCCGACCGCCGTATCCAGCGCCCCGATCACGCCGAGCCGCCCGCACAGCTCGGTGATCGCGGCCAGGCCCGCGTTCGGCGTCAGCGCCGGATCCGGCGCGCCGATCCGCGGCTGCTGCCGCGTTTTGCCCGCTCCGCTGCGTATCCTTTTCACCAGGGGGATTATTCATTAATCACATTTCCGGATTTACCCGCTCCGAAACTCCGGCGGTCGGCACGGCGGAAAGTTCTCCACAATTCCACAGGCAAAGATGAACGTTTGCTGAGAATGCCAGGAAACCCTGGACATGGCAACGGCCCCTCCTTTTAGATCCATGGTTGTCAAAGACCGAAAGGATCACAGGGAGGAACCGTTGGAGTACTATGCTCTCACAGGGCTGACCACCGGGCAACTGCACAAGCTGAGCCTCCTGGTCATGCAGGAAATCGGCTCGCTGGTCAAGGCCGGCGCGAAAAAGCCGCCGGTGGCCGGACTGCTCGACTCCGTGGTCATGGTCGTCATGCTGATGCGCCGCAATGGCACCCAGGCAGCCGCAGCTGCGCATTTCCATTGCAGCCAGCCGACCGTCAGCCGGCGCTGGGACCTGCTGCGCCCGGTCATCGGCAGGGTGCTCGCCCCATATGTCCTCGATCCCGTCCAGGTGCTCGGCCGCGAGGGAACTGCCCTGGTAGACGGAACGGTCTGCCCGGTATGGGACTGGAGCGCGATCCCGGACCTGTACTCCGGGAAGGCAAAGTACACGGGAATGAACGTGCAGATCGCGTGCAATCTCAAAGGCGACGTGGCCGCTATCGGACCGGTTCCCGTGCACGGCGCACGGCACGATGCGTACGCGTTCGAGGCCTCCGGCCTCAAGGAAATACTGGAGCAAGCCATAGCCTCAGGAGATACTGGCGCCGACCTCGGCTACATCGGAGTCGACGGCATCGGGATCGTGCCGTTCAAGCGCCTCAGCGGAGCGGAGCTCCTGGACTGGCAGCGTGAATTCAACACGATCTTCAGCAAGATCCGCGCCGCCGTCGAGCACGCCGTGGCAAAGGTGAAGACATGGCGGATGCTCAGCAGGGAAGGCGGCCGCTACCGCTGCCCGATCGACAAGTTCGAGAGCATGCTCGCAGCAGTCACCGGACTGTTCTTCTTCGCCGAATACAGCAATGATTAATGAATTAGCCCCCAGGTAGGTGCCTCTCCGCCTGAGATGATCATTACTTCGCAGCAATCATCATCCCAGGTCAAAGGGGCACCTACCTGCATTTGCCGGGTCGTGTCACCGACCTACTCGCGGATTCGGGTCTGAGCGCTGTCATGACCGCGACGTGGGCGATTGAGCCTTGATTGGTTCTTCCGCTGCGGACGAAATTTTCTAAGCCTGTTACGCTCGGCCCGACGTGCTTCTTCCTGATTGCAATTGGCGGTGTTGTTGTCAGGATCTTTTGCAGAGTCAGCGGGCTCGTCGGTCGCGGTATCACGCTCGGAAACTGCAGAACGCCTCAGCGGCCATGGAAGCCGGTCCGGTCCTTCTTGGATCAAGGCGACTGAGGCGGCTGCGGCCGTTGCCAAGGCGATACCCAGTAGCAGGTCATTTCGTGATCGCGTTTCAAGAACGCGACTGTCGGTTGCCTTTAGCGCGGGGGACAACCCGAAGGAACCGGTCCACAGAAAGTCCGAACCTCGTGGCGTGCCTGTCGAAGGAACATTGACCTGTACTTGATCTGAAGCAATCAGCTCTCCAGCGCCAGGCAGTGCTTCCGACGTAGCGATCTGCTTCGGTTCCCAGTACAGGGTGTTAACGTGCGCGCCCGAAGGCACACGGTAAGTGGAGGGATCGTTGGCTACCAGCACCGTGTTGGGAACCAACGCTTTCGGGTGGGCATGAATGCCGTCATCTGCGCGGACGAATGGTGCAGCATACTGCACGCCCGTCTCGCAGGGCCAATTCAAGATCACCATCCGTGACCAACGTTGCGCTAGGTAGTCATGAACTGGAGTGCCCGCGTCTGGTCGCGGCAGACCCATTCTGCGGTTTCCTTGATGGCCTTGACGTTTTTCATGCGGAATAGCCCGAGTGCGAGGTTTCGGAGGGACGCCATGGCCTGCGGGCCGTTTCCGGCCCAGGCCTGGCTGTGGTCTTCCCGGTACAAGGTGTCGCGAACGTAATGGCTTTTATTCTCGATTCCCCAGTGGCGGCGGACACCCTGGTTCACTCCGGTAGCTGTCATTTCGCCTGCTTTCCCGCTGGTGAGGATGAGGGCATTTTCCTTGCTGATCCGGTCGCCGGAGATATCGAAGATCTCGCGGCGGATGCAGGCTGCCTGGGCTGCATGCGGGAAATCGATGCCGTCGGCGCCGGTGAGCCAGCAGGACCATTTCTTTATTCGTCCCCGGCTGTGTTCCTCCATGATGTGGTGCGGAGCTCCGGAGAGCAGCGGGAGAATCTCGTCGAATACTTGCCTCTGCAGGGCCGGCTGGTTTCCCTTGACGGTCATCAGGTAATTCCATCCGGGTCTGGCGCCGATGTATTCTGCGGTTTCCCGCTGGGTGTGTGCCGCGTCGATGGTGACCAGGACTGATTCGCCTTCCGGTATTCCCGCGGCGTCCAGGAGCGTGCCCGCCTGGGTGATCTCGTTGGTTCCGTCCGGCACCCTGACCTGCGCTATCGTAACCGCCTCATGGTGGAGCATCGCGGAGAACATCGTGACCTTGTCGTTCTCGTCAGTCCATGCGCCGCGCATTACCTTCCCGTCGAGTGCGATTACCCACTCGCCTTTCCCGTCTTTCCTGGCCTGCGCGTAAAGCCATGTGCCGGTTATGATGTCCACTTCGGCCGCGTCGATCCTGGTCAGCACGTTCCGTATTGTCGACTCGCTCGGGTGCTTGTAGCGGAGCCTGAACCAGTTCCATTCAGCACCCATCTTCTTCAGCAGGTGCTGGGGAATGTCTGCTGCATGGCCGTAAGTATTCGGAAGTCCTGTGAGAGGGCATGCCGAGGGCCGGCGTGGCGGTTTCCGGCGGCCACGCCGGTGACGGCAGTGTTATTCGTGCGGGTTTATCCGGTGGGCGGTGGCTGTGCCCAGGTGCGGAGGTCTTCGGGGCTGGCGTTCCAGGGCAGGAAGCGTTCCAGTGCCCGGCCGGCGAGTGGTTTTCCGCCGTTGCGGCCGCATTCGTCGAGGTAGGCGGTGAGCCAGGTCAGGACGTTGAGGCCGGCCATCTGGGCGGTGGCGGTGACGGTCCAGATGACGGCGGCGTTCCGGGCGGTGTCCCCGTTCCGGGAGCCGCCGGCGTTCTTCCTGGTCACGACGGGCCCGCGGATCTGGCGTTCAGCCGCATTATTATCGTTATCCGGATATCGGAATAACGATAATTATCCCGATGCTGCGGTTATGCCGATGTCCGCGGGCAGCGGCGGTCCCGCTGCTGGTCAGGGTGGTGCCCTCGCCGCATAGTGCGGCATAACTACGGACTGAGCGACGATCTTCTCTTCCCATCCGAGATGGAGAGGAGAAGATCATGGAGTCTTCGGAACTGGGGCAGCACGCGGAGGGGTTTGTTGCCTGGCTCGGCCGGCTCGGGTACTCGCCGCGGACCTGCGAGGCGCAGGTCGCGCTTTTGCGGCACCTGGGACACTGGCTCGCGGACCAGGACCTGCCGCTGTCCGGCCTGAGCAGCGAGGTGGCCGGCGAGTACGCCGCTGCCCGCCGCGGGCGGGCGCAGCTGCGATCCGAGCGAGCACTCCGGCCTGTGCTGAGCTACCTGCGGGAACTCGGCGCGGTCCCGCCCGCTGCGGCTGTCGTGCCGCACGAGCCCGTGGACCTGCTGCTAGCGCGGTTCGGGGGATGGCTGTCCCGTGAGCGGGGCCTGGCCCCGGCCACGGTGTCCAGCTACCTTCACCAGGCACGGCCATTCGCCGATGCGTGCGCCGGGCAGTTCGGCGGCCTGACCGCCGCCCGGGTCTCGTCCCTTGCCGCTGAGGGCGCCTCGGGGCTGCTGCCCCGGTCTGCGCAGGTCCGGGCGAACGCCGTCCGGGCGCTGCTGCGCTTCGCCTGGCTGGAAGGCCTGACCGCCGTCCCGCTCGCGGAGTTCGTCGGGTCATTCGCCGCCCCGGCCGGCCCGGCCATCCCGAAAGGCCTCAGCCCCGTTCAGGCGGCGGAGTTCCTCGCGTTCGTGCGGTCGGCCCCGGGCGGGCTGCGGAACGAGCCGATGATGGCGCTGCTCCTGCGGCTGGCGCTGCGGGCCGGGGAGGCCGCCGGGCTGCTCCTGGACGACATCTCCTGGCGCCAGGGAGTCATCACCGTCCGAGGCAAGAGGAACCGGGCTGACCAGGTTCCGCTGCCGGCCGACGTCGGCGGGCCGCTGGCCCGCTACCTGCGCGAGGGGCGCCCGGCAGGGACGGCGCACCGGCAGGTGTTCCTGGCGCTGGACGCGCCGCATGCCCCGGTGACCGGGTTCGCGGTGACGAGCGTCGCCGGCCGTGCCCTGCGCGATGCCGGGATCAGCGGGAGCGGCGCCGCCCACCTGCTCCGGCACACCGCGGCCTGCGGAGTGCTCGCCGGCGGGGGCGGCCTGGCCGAGGCCGGGGAGCTGCTGCGGCATGACGGCCCGCAGGTGACCGCCGTCTATGCCCGGTCCGACCTGGCCGCGCTCCGGTCGATAGCCAGGCCCTGGCCGGAAGGAGGACCGCGGTGAGCACGGACCTGCGCGCGGCGATCGCGGGCCACCTGGCCGGGCGCCGGGCCCGCGGCTACCGGCTCGAAGGACGCGAGCGCCTGCTCGGCGCGTTCCTGGACAGCCTGGACGCCCGCGGCCAGACCCGGATCACGGTGCCCGCCGCGATCACGTTCGCGACCGCCCCGGCCGGGACCACCCGGGCCTGGCACGCCCAGCGGCTCGCGGCCGTGCGGTCATTCGCCGGCTACGTCCACGCCGTGGACCCGGCCGCCGCCAACCCGGTCCCCGGGGGACTCATCCCGGGCAGGACCGCCCGCCGGGTCCCTTACCTGTATTCCGGTGAGGAGACCGCCCGGCTCATGGCCGCGGCCGGGAGGCTTCCGTCGCCGGTGCTGGCGGCCAGCATGCGCACGCTGATCGGGCTGCTGGCCAGTACCGGCATCCGCAGCGGCGAGGCGTTCGCCCTGGACACCGGCGACCTGGACACCGAGGCGCAGGTGCTGACGGTCACCGGCAAGTACGGCAGGAAGCGGCTGATCGCGCTGCACCCGTCGGCCGCCCGGGCTCTCTCGGATTACCTGCGGTTCCGGGAACAGCACGCCGCGGACGGCACCGCCGCCCTGTTCACCGGCCAGGCGGGCCGCCGCCTCGGACGCAGCGTGGCCTACCCGGCGTTCCGGTCGCTGACTGCCGGATGCGGCCTGGAGCCCCAGCCCGGCTGCAGGTCCCCGCGACTGCACGATTTCCGTCATTCCCTCGCGGTCAGCACCCTCCTCGACGCGCACCGCCAGGGCCGTGACGTGGACGCCTGCATCGCGGTCCTGTCCACTCATCTCGGGCATATCGGCCCGGCTCACACGTACTGGTACCTGACGATCACGCCCGCGCTCGCCGACGCTGTTTCCGAGCGCGCGGCCCTGTATTACCAGGGAGGGAACTTCCGATGACCGCCCTCGCCCCCGCCGTCGAGTCGTTCTTCACTGACTACCTCATCGCCCAGCGCGGCGCCAGCCCGCACACTATCGCGTCCTCCCCGCGACACGTTCCGGCTCCTGTTCACCTGGATCCGCGAGCAGTCCGGCACCCGGCCGTCCGACCTCGACTTCACTGATCTCGACGCTGCGACGGTCAGCCGTTTCCTGGCCATGCTCGAAGACGAGCGGCATAACACGGAACGGACCCGCAGTCAGCGGCTCGCCGCCATCCACTCCCTCTACCGCCACGCCGCTCTCGGGCACCCCGAGCACGCGGCCCTCATCGCCCGCGTCCTGGCAATCCAGCCGCGCAAGCCGTCCCGCGCGACGGTCGCCTGGCTGACCGCGGACGAGGCCGACGCCCTCCTGGCCACACCGGACACCGGGACCTGGACCGGCCGCCGGGACCGCGTCCTGATGCTCCTCATGCTCACCAGCGGCCCGCGAGTATCGGAGATTACCCGCCTCACCTGGGCTGACATCATCCTGGACAGGCCCGGGGCCCGTGTCCTCTGGCATGGCAAGGGCCGGAAGGAACGGCTGAGCCCGCTCCAGCAGCCCGCCGTCACCGGACTGCGGCAGTGGCACCGCGAGAACCCCGCCGGCCCCGGCGGCTTCGTGTTCACCGCCCGCGGCACCACCAGGAAGATGAGCACCAACGCCGTCGCGGAGCGCATCAAGATCCACGCCGCGACCGCAGCGGCGGCGTGTCCCGGGATCGCCGCCAAGAACGTCACGCCCCATGTCCTACGGCATTCTTTCGCGATGAAGCTGCAGTCCGCAGGTGTCGGCGGGCCGTCCATCGCCCTCATGCTCGGCCACGAATCCCCCGCGTCGTCGCGTCCCTACCTGCACGCCGACCTCGAACTCAAGCAGCGGGCACTCGACCGGACCGCTCCGCCGAACACCCGAACCGGCCGCTACGTACCCCCCGACAAGCTCCTCGCGTTCCTCGAAAGCCTGTGAGATTATGCCGCACTATGCGGCGAGGGCACCACCCTGACCAGCAGCGGGACCGCCGCTGCCCGCGGACATCGGCATAACCGCAGCATCGGGATAATTGTCCAGGCCGATCATCGGGTAGTCCCGGTGCGCGGTGAGGCCGTCCCATTCGCGGTCCAGGGTGGCGAGCGCTTTCTTCGCGGGAGCCTGCAGGCCGGGGGCGGCCATCTGCTTCTTCCGCGCCTCGTCGATCACCGTGATCGTCGTGTCCCACGCCCCTTGCGCCTTCTCCATCCGGGCCGCGGCGGCCTCTTTTTCCCGCGCGGCGGGCGCGGCGGCCTCTTGCCAGGCCGCCATCAGGTCGTCGTGCGCGGCATACAGGTCCCGGATCCGCTCCAGCCACGCGTCCGTCCAGTACTTCAGCTGCTGAGGGCTCGCGTCGCCGGCCCGGACAAAATGCCGTCTCACGTGAGCCCAGCAAAAGAGGCTGACCAGGCCGTCCGCCTTCTTCCCGGCGGACTCGTAGACCTTGTAGAAGTCGCTGGAGATCACCAGGCTGCGCGGCCCGCCGTCATCGTCCGCGGTGAGCTGCCCGGTCTCCTCGTCGATGCCCGCGTGGCGGGCCAGCACCGTCCCGGCCCGCGTCGGGTCCATCACGAAGCACACGGTGTCGGGGCCGATGAACACCCAGAGCCACCACTTCGCCGGGCCGCTGCCGTCACGGGGCGCGAAGACCCGCCACGTCGTCTCGTCCGCGTGCAGGTGCCACGAGCCCCGCGACCGCTCCGTGACCGCATCCGCCAGCGGGGCAAGCAGCGCCCCGGCCTGCGCGCACGTGCCCGCCAGCGTCGCGGGGGAGATCTCCGCGCCCTGCCTGCCCAGGCCCGTCACCAGCGAGTTCATGCTCCGCCCCGCGACGAACCGCTCCGTCAGCAGCATCGCGATGAACGCGTTGGAGAACAGGCCCTTCCCGACCGCCTTCGGCGGCCCCGGCGCCGTCACCGCCGCCGGGACCCGGCAATGGCAGGCACGCCGGTACCGGCGCCGGCAGTGCGCGGCTACCCGGACGATCACCTGCCAGTCCAGCAGCTCCGTGACATGATCGCTGCCCAGCCCCGTGAACGGCGTCCCGCACTCCGGGCAGCAGTACCCGCCGCCCTCAAAGTCCCAGATCACCTCAACCCGCGGCAACTGCGAGTAATCCCGCCGCCCCGCCCGCGCCCCCGGCCCCCGCGGCCTGCCCTTACCACCGCCCGTGCCGCCGGGCGCCGGCTCCCCGCCGCCCTCGTCCTGAGGTGCCGGAGGCTCCGGCCGCGACCGCTCCGACGAGTCACCGAATACCATCCGCTGCAGGACCGCCAGCGCGGCACTCACCCGCTCAAGCTCAGCCGACTGCCGCGCGATCTCGGCATCACGCTCCGCCAGGGCCTCCCGCAGCTCCGCAGCGGTCCGCTCCCAGCACTCGTTCGCCTCCAGCGCCGAGGCCAGGGCAGCCCGCAGCGACGCCACATCAGCATCAGAACCCGCCGCGACCGTCACGCAGCACAGCAGACACCCTCACCAGCCGCAAATCACGCACCACACGCCAGCGTGTCGCCGCACACGCGCCCGTAGAGGCGAGAGCCCCCGTCACCCGACTTCCGAATACTTACGCATGGCCAGCGATTTCTCGGTAATTCTTCGCGCCGGCCAGCATCGCCACCACGCAGACCGCCAGTACGAATTCCAGCGCGTGCTGTATCCCCTGCGGGCTGCGCGGGTCGGCGACCGACGCCAGCATGCCCAGCAGGCCCGAAATATCTGCGTCTGCAGTGCTCTCATTCCCGGCAGCGCAGGCATCAGGATTTGACGGGCCGCAGGCGGAATGACAGAATGACACGGGATGGCCTTCTCTCGGGAGTGGTGTTTGCGTGGTAACAACCATCATTCCGGAAAAGGGAAGGCCATCTTCTTGTAATTTTGAAAGTGTGACGGGAAATTAATTCATAGAGCAGTGCATGCCGCCGCGCATCGGACCCCCGGCCATGCGGTTGCCCATCGTGACTATGCGGCTTCCGTCAGCGATCTTAGAATCGCCCTGCCCGTCTCGTATGGTGCTATTGCGGGCAGTCGGGCCTCAACTGATGCGCTATCCGTCACTTCAGGGAAAGAGTCGACAGGCAATAGAAAGTCTGCCTCCGCGAATCCCCGGGGATCATTGTCAGGTTCCCCAATTGGTTGAGCCTCGACCTCGTCCACCCAGACTCGTTGCTCACCATCCGTATCCTGAGCGCGCTCGCGGAACCGCGGGTCCGGCCCAGTATCCTACATTGTGGACGTTAGTAGAATCGTCCCTTTGGTGAAGTTTCGAATGAAGAGCGTTGCCTTGACGCGCCCGGACGGATCATGAAATACCTCAAATTGGATACTTAGCCGCATATTGGGATCGGTGACATAGACGCCAATTGTTAGCGGCGCTGAACTGCTATCGAATGAGCTCGTGTCGATTTGAGGGAACTCGTAAAAGAACACGGAGAACCCGAGCGATAGAGCCACCAGTGCAGAGAACAAGATTGTTCGCCACTTGCTTCGCATTGCTAACCCTTCGATTGGCGCCGCTGGCACCTGCGGCTTATACGCGGTCCTCCCCTGACGCGGGCGACCCATGACGGGTTGCCCAGGCAGCGTCACTACCGCCGCAAAATGCTCGACAGATCGTATTCGGGAATGAACAGCATAGACGACAGCTGTGTGCCTTCATGCCATCCTCTTCTGCCGCGTTGAGATACGTCGGATCACCGTGCATCTGACAGTCGGCGCCGCTGCGAAGAGGTGAACCTGCAAGCCGCGACACCGGGCAGCGTGGAAGCTCGCGGCGCCGGTCCATCAGGCTGATATCGATCACGGTGCGTGGTCGAGTCGCCGTGGTGAGCCGCACGCGTACCCGCCTAATGCGCGGTCGCGGGACTCTCGGCCGTGCCTGGCTCGGCCGTGCAGAATGAGCAGATCTGGCGTGTCATGTCGTCCGCGGGGCGGCGAGACGATCGCTGCTGCGTAACAAGGATGTCCGGGTCACGAACTACCTCGGCGCCTGGACGGCGCTCGAAGGAATGCCTGGTATTCCGGTAGCGCGGCCGGGTCCTGGAACAAGAACAGGTGCCCTCCTTCGTAGCCGCGCAGCTCGGCTCCGCGGATGCGCGATGCGATCGCGGTGCTGTTCCGGGCCGGCGCGATCCCGTCGTAGTTGCCGTAGCCAACCAGGGCCGGGCATGTGATCGCGTCGAGGCGGTCCCAGACGTCATGGCCCGCGCGTGCCTCGAGCTGAGCCGTGCGGGCGGCTGCGGCGGCTGGGTTCCGCTGATTGCGGTCGGCGGCGGCCAGGGCTTCGGCCAGCGCGCGATCTGCTGGGTGTGCCTCAAGCCAGCGCTCGTCCCAGCGGCTGTCAGCCAGCTTGAGCTGAGCCGCAGCCCGCTCCTGAGGCGGGAGTCCGGACAGCTTGTGCAGCGGATAGGAGGACCCGCCGTCGCCGCCGGCCGCGGTACAGGCAAGGGCGAGGCACTCCACCCGCTCCGGATGGGTGACGGCGAACTCCTGCGCCACCATTCCGCCGAAGCTCACTCCAAGCACCCGGCAGATGTCCCAGCCGGCGAGCTGCAGCAGGCCAGCGGCGTCAGCTGCGAGATCGGCCATGGTATAAGGACCCGTCACCGGGGCGCTGCGACCCAGGCCACGGTAGTCCCATGCCAGCAGGTCAAACTCGGCGGCAACCAGGTCAAGCAACGGCCCGACGGCCTGCAAGGTCGTGCCCGACCCGTTGCAGAACAGCAGCCGCGGGCCGCTGCCCCTTTGCTCCCAGTACAGCTCAACGCCATTTACATGATCAACCGGCATCTCGCTTCAGCCTTGTCTCACTATGGTCAACCGGCAACCTGCTCGCTGACGCTATCCGCATGCCGGTAGCCCCCACTCATCCATGGCGGGTGACCCCAGACGCTCAACCCCTCGCAGCTTGCCGGCACTGTCCTGAGAACCGGCGTCTCGGCCGTGGGGCCCCACAGCCGCCGCGCGGATCAGGTTGGTCTGCATGCTCTGCCAGGGCCGTCGCGTGTACGGGGCGCCGGCGGGGGCGCGGCTGGCTGGCCGGGGTGGTTGTTACTGGTAGGAGATCATGGATAGCTGCGGGGTCCTGGTCATTGTCTGCCGTGCGGTCATCGTCGGGTGGTCCTTGGCGTAGAAGTCCTTCCACCCGAAGAAGACCCCGGCGGGGGCGGCTCTGGTGATGGCTTGCCAGGTCTGCTGCTTGACGGCTGGGGTGCCTTGCCCGTCCATGTGGATGAGGATCGCCAGGTCCTGATACCGGGTGTCGAGTTCGTGCTCGCCGCGGATCATCGACAGCCTGAACTGGTGCAGTACGAGGAGTTTCTGGGGCAGGTGATAGTGCGCGGTCAGGTCGGCCAGCCATCTGATGACAGTGTTGACCTCGTTGGCGCTCACGCTGCCTATCTGATGCAGCGGCCGCTGCCCAGGTGCCAGCTTCCACTCCGGGTCCAGGGCCAGCCCCACGTCGGGCAACTCGAGCAGAGGCTGGTATCTCCTGGCCTGGGCGAGCAGGCTGGCCCGGCCGGCCTGGAGGTCCAAGATGACGTACATCCCGGCTGCGGTCGCGCGGCGTACCCAGGGGCGCAGGGAGGCCACGGTGGACTGGTAGGAGTAGTCGCCGTCCCGGCCCGGACGCGCCTGCGCCACGGTGGCGATGATCTCGAAGGCGGGTATGACCGGGACGCGGCTCAGGGCCCGGTATTCCGCGGCAGCATGCCTGGCCCGCGCGATGCTGGCCTGCAGCCCCTGCTGGCCCAGGGCGCCGAGCGCGGGAGCACCCGGGTGACCGTACAGGGCCACCAGCAGGCGCCCGGGGAACAGGATCTGGCCGCCGCCGGGCAGCTGCAACCCGGTCTGCGCGACGGCAAGCCGCGATGCCAGCCGGTCGGCCGGCCCGAAACCCGCCCCGATCGCGAGCACCTGCCGGGGCCGCGCGGCCGACAGCGCGGCGATAGCGGCCGGGTCGGCGCGCGGGTCGGCGCCGCGGACGGCGATCACGCTCGCTCCGGCGACCCGGGCAGTGGTCACGGCGGCCAGCGTCCCGGCATCGCGGCTGCCGGAGCGCACGAGCAGCGCCAGATGACCCAGGGACGGGGGAGTTGTGGTCGCGGGCAGCATCGCCGGGTCGGTTACCACGCGGATGCCAGGCAGCTGGGACGCGAGCGCATCCCGGGCCATCCCGGCCGCGAGCACGGCGCGCGGGTCCAGGGCCCTGATCTGTGCCCGCAGCATGGCGCTGACCACCGCCGCCGGGCCGGCTGCCCGGCCGGACACCGTCCGGGCGGCGGCGCGGGCGGCCGGCCCGGCGGTCAGCAGCAGCGGCGCGTGGGCCCGCAGGGCCGACCTGGCGGCGGCCGCCAGGCCGGCCGGGCCGCCCGGACTGGCGACAACGACTACCGGCGCGGAGGCGAACAACCGTGACGCCACCCCGGCCGCGACCATATCCGGGGCGCCGGCCAGCACCGACGTCGCCGGTACAGGCACCCGGGTACGCGCCGTCACGCGGACATGAGCGGGCGGGCCATGCCGGGCGGGAGGACCAGTGCAGGACGCCGCGCCGCCGGCAGCGGCAACTAGCATTAGCGCCGCCCCGGCCGCCCGTGATATCCCGGTACGCCCCCTGCTGGCCCGCATCCGCGGTACGCGGCATCCCCGCAGCACGAGCGCAGCCCATTCATCCCAAGGGCCCCGCCACCGCGCGGCAGGCCGCCGTCCGTTCCACAGGCACAACACGGTCAGCCGAGCATAGCGGCCACCACGCCCGCAATGCCGGATTTCTCGCGGTCTGCCGAAGCGGGAACCGAGAGGACGGGCTTCGTAAAGAGCCTGCTCAGAGCTACAATCCGAGGCGGCGGCCGATGATCTCCTTCGTGATCTCGGTGGTGCCGCCGAAGATTCATGCGCGTACGGACGCGAATTCCAGCGCCAGTGGCGTCGTCGGCAGAGCGCTCGGCGAGCTTGTGCGAGAACGCCGGCCCTGTCAGGGTCACCCGGTACTCGCGGCGAAGCAGCCAGTCCAGCCCTGGGTCTCGAAGGTCTGCACGGTGCACTGGGCGGTCTGCGGGTAGTAGGTGCCCATCTGCTCTTGCACCGTGGCCGGCGCGATGATGTCGGACGGGCTGGCGGGCGGGCTGATGAAGGTGAAGCCTTCCGGGTAGAGCGTCTGCTGGGAGAGCATGTTCCGCAGGATCTGAAGCTCGGGGGTCCTGGGATGGCGGGCCGACGTCGGGATCCAGGTCGCGTCGTTGGCCGTCAGGGATGACGGCGACGGCTTGTCCGAGGGCAGCGAGGAAACGACGGTGTAGTAGCCGTCGTTCAGTGTCGTCAGGAAGTCCGGGGTCCCGCCGAAAATCGCATTGGCACCATGACCGACTTCGACCACCGGGTAGGGCGATCTCGCCAGGTAGTTGGATATCGACCAGTAGCGGACCTGGAATACCGGGCTGACCCAGGAGACCGGGGCGGCGCCGATTGAGTCTCCGAGTGCCCCGCTGCCCGCGTCGATCGGGCTCGATGGGGCCTCGCCATGGGTCACCACGACGTAGCCTCGCCGCGGCGTGAAGCTCATCACGATATAGCCGTTGACCGGGTTGGGAAAGAGCCCGGCCGCTGATGTGGCCGAAGGGCCGAAATACTGAAGATCCGGGGCGCAGTCGGACGTGCAGGAGGCGGGCGTGCCGCCGCTCCTCATCTTCTCCTTCAGGGCTGAGAGCACCCGCGCCAGGGCCGGGAACTCCTTCGCTGTCGACGGGGTGCACGGGGCCAGTGTGGTGCTGTGCCCATGGTGTGTAACCGTGACGGTCGGAAGCTGGACGGTGGTATTGCCGCCCGAAGGAATGTACGTCCGGAAGATCACATAACCCACCCTGGACGGGCCCGTAGGGTTAGCCGGCGGGTTCTGGTCGATCATCGGGATGGCGTTCTCGGACGTCTGCTGAGCGGCGGTAGCCCCAGGAATGATGCGGACGGTGAAATTCATCGCCTGCCCCGGCTGGCCCGTGCGCCACGGGTTCTCCGAACCCTGGTCCGGCGCGATCTGGTAGTCAGAAAGATCAGATGGCACGCCGCTTCCGTCGACCGTGTTGGTGAAGTCCTGGAAGGAGTCGTTATAGACGGTAAACGACATGAACCGGCTTATCGGGAAGGAACCTTGGATGGTCAGCGAATTTCCCGCGCTGGCAATGAACGGGGTGGTCCAGTATGTCGCATACGGGTCCGGTGCGGCAACATTCAGCTTGGACGGCGTGGTCTCGAGCGGCCATGAGCATCCGGGAAACGCCGAGGGCAGCGCGGCCGCCGTCACTGCCGCGTGGACGCCGCCGCCGGATTCAGGCGCGGGTGCGGCATCTGCCGGCGAGCCGAGAGCGAGGGCAAACGTGACCGCCGTCAACACCCAGACGGCGGTCATAGCGTGCCCCTTCCGTGTCGCGAATAGAAAGAAAGGACGTGCAGATTCGCCTGAGAACGTCATGCAAGTAACCCCCTGAGCCCCCGGAATGCGCGACGCCGGCCTTCGGCCTTGGCTATCCGACATGTTACGGCAATAGTTAACGGGACGCTATTGCGCTCGTCAAAGTCCGCGATATCGCGTCTGTTAAATCGCCTGTAGACGGATAATAGATCGGATTAGACGCAAAAGCACGTCCTTTCCAGGCAACACCACGGCGACCACCGATGCGCACACGGCGACACCGGCCGCGCCGGCCATCCGGCACAGGACGCCGCCGCGTCCCCGGCGACAGTGGCCAGCGCTGCCACGGCCCAGGGGCACGACGGCTTCCGGCCGGACACCACGCAATCGGAGACGGTGTCGATCCTCAGCGACTCAGGCGCTGGCTCACTGCGGGCGGCTATCGAAGCCGCCAACTCGGCGGCCGCGGGAACGGCGACGGACATCACTTTCTCCGTCAACGGGACGATCACGCTGGCCAGCTGGCCTGCGGTTCTCCGCCGGCTCTGCTGACTCCGAGCTGCTGGGCGCGGCAACCACGGCGACGGTGTCTTCGTTTCGCCTGATTCCTCGGAAGACGTGATCGGGGTCAACAGCTCGGGTGACTCAGGCGTGGTCGCGAACGTGATATCCGGGACCACCGGCAGCGGGCTGGTGCTGTCCGGGGCGACGGACAACACCCTGGCGGCCAACCGCATCGGGACCAACCCGGCTGGCTCGGCCGCCATCGCCAACGGCGGCAACGGCATCTGGCTCACCCAGGGCGCCAACGGCAACGACATCGGCGGCACGGAATACACCGACGCCGCGACGGGCCAGCAGAACAACCCCACCGGCAGCAAGGGCACGGTCACCGCGGTCTTCGTGGTTCTCCCGCTGGGCAACCTGGTCTCAGGTAACTCCGGCGACGGCATGCTGATCGACATGGGGTCGCATGACAACATCCTGGACGGCAACTTCATCGGCGCGACGGCTGACGGTGACGCCGCCATCGGTAAGCCGTTCGTCTACTACAACGTGGTTTCCGGTACAAGCTGAATGGCCTGCTGGTCGCCAACTCGGACAACACCACCGTCCAGGGCAACTTTTTCGGGGTCGACGCCAACAACACATCAGCCGTGGGAAACAACGGCAACGGCATCCTCGTCAACGGCTCCTCGGAGAACACCGTGGTCGGCGGGGTGATCCCGCTGGGCAACGTGTCGGGCGACAATGCCCTGAACGGCGTCGAGGTGGCTGGGACCGCCAGTAGGTTCATTACGTTCAATACTTTCCGGGGACTGCTGGCGTTCAAAGGGGCCGCGCCCAACGGGAACGACGGCCTGCTCGTCACCTCCACCGGCCGCGGGGGCCGACAACCAAGGGGACGCCGTCCTGCGCCTGCGTTGTACCGGATAACCGGCCATTATCCGGTGCCTTTGCCGGCCGGGTGCGGCTGTGACCTTCGGCGGTAAGTGGCCGGGATTCTTCGGAGCTATCTCGGGCGCTGGTGGCTGAAGCGACCCGTCCCCCTGGGTCCTGGCACGACGTGAAATAGCTTGAGGATCTTCAGTGATCCCTCTAATGGCGCGGAGGATTCCGCCGTGCAATGGTTAGGTCACGAGCCGGGCGGAGAAGGGGGACGGAGATGCTGGCGGACACCTTGATGGCGTTGGCTTCGCTGGCCGGCAACACGGTGGTGGCCGCTGCTACCACCGACGCGTGGGAGACGGCGGGGCAACGGTTCGCCCGGCTGCTCGGCCGCGGCGACCCGGAGCAGGAACAGCTGGCGGAGCGGCGGCTGGCTGAGACACGTGAGCAGCTCACCGGAGCGGAGGGCGCAGATCTGGAGCGGGCCCGCGCCGCGCTGGCGGAGCGGTGGGCTGGGCGGCTGGCGGACCTGCTGGAGGAATACCGGGACGCGGAGGCTGACCTGCGCGCGCTTATACAGGAGGTCCAGGCCGCGCTGATTGCCAGCGGTTACGGCGAGGATGACGCCTATGGCCCGGAGCACCCGGAGACCCTGGCCGCCTGCGGCGACCTGGCCCGCTGGACCGGGGAGGCGGGGGATGCGGCCGGGGCCCGCGACCAGTACGCCGCGCTGCTGCCCATCATCGAGCGGGTGTCCGGCCCGGAACACCCGGAGACCCTGGCCGCCCGCGGCGTCCTCGCCGCCGTCACCGGGTTCGCGGGGGATGCGGCCGGGGCCCGCGACCAGTTCGCCGCGCTGCTGCCCACGGTCGAGCGGGTGTCCGGCCCGGAACACCCGCGCACCCTGGCCACCCGCGGCAACCTCGTCGCCTTCACCGGGTTCGCGGGGGATGCGGCCGGGGCCCGCGACCAGTACGCCGCGCTGCTGCCCACTGTCGAGCGGGTGTCCGGCCCGGAGCACCCGGAGACCCTGGAGGCCCGGGACAGCCTTGCCTACTGGAGCCAGAAAGCGGACGGCGCCGAAGGACGCGGCGAGTACTAGCTCCAGCATGTTCATCATCACCGGCGGTCTTCATCTGCGGGCCGCAGACCTGCGGCGCCAGAACCGGAGACCGGCAAGGCGGGACGGCATAGCTAATTCATCCGGCGATCGACCCTCCATGCCGGATGCCGTCCGGATCGGCGCGGGCTCGCTCTGCCTATAAGGCGGGTGGCCAACTCCCAGCCCGCTGCCGCCGGTGAGCGTTCCATTGTTTCTGGCGGGCCGTGACCTGCTGGATTTCAGCCGCGACCGCGAACAACATCAGCGAGCGCAGCGTACGGCCCACCAAGACCCACCCGGATGCGATCCGGTCCGACCTGGCCAGCTCGCTGAATAACCTGTCGGCCAGCCTGGCCGACCTGGGCCGCGGGAGGACGCGCTGGCCGCCATCGAGGAGGCCGCCCAGGTCTACCGGGAACTGGCCGCCCGGTGGCCCGATGCCTACTACCAGCTGGAACAATCGTTGCGACTTCACCTTGCTCCAGCACGGTGAAAGCGACGCATCCCCGCGGAAATCTAAGACGTGATAACGGTCCGTTATCCCTTACTCCGACCATCAGCTTCGTGCCGCTCGTCCGACGCCACCCGTGTACACCTGCCGCCATCACTGCAACATGATCCGGCGGTGAGTACTGCACCATTGTCGTTTCAGGTGACCGGGATCTGCGGGCCGGACCCGCCGACCGCGGGCGGTGGTCCCGCCCGCGGCCGGCGAGATCGTTCGTTACAGCGGAACCTCGATCACGTGCCGCTTGCTGAAGCGGCCGGTCGAGACCTCCACCTCACGGCGGGCCACCAGCGTCCCCGCGTCCGGCTGGAGCCGGTAGCCGATCTCCGTGCTGTTCGGCACCGTCTCCACCCGGTCGTGCAGCACGCCGTTGGCGGACAGCCTGCGCAGCAGCACCTGAGTCGCCCGGTCCAGCGCGGCCTCGGGGCCGGTGGCGTCGTCGGACCCGGGGGCGGCCGGAACCTGATCCCGGACCTGCTGGGTACGGTCGAGCACCCGGGTCACGGCGCCGCTCGGGTCCAGCGTCACCCGTACCTGACCCTCCCGGCCCATCACCGCGGGCACGCCGTCGATGACCTGCCGGTAGTGCACGGTGACGTCCGCCACCTGGGTATCGTGCACGTCACCGTCGGCGCTGCCGCCTGCGTGGTACGTGGCGGTCATCCGGTCGTAGACCAGATCGAGCCCGTCGGCCACCCGGTAGCGCTGGATCGTCTGGTCCGCCGCTGCGCGCAACTCGTCGTGGGCGGCCAGCGGCGCCGCTCGGTCGGGCTCGGCGAAGAACGCCTCGTGGCTTCCGTCGGCGTGCAGCACCAGGCGGCGATCGTCGGCCTCGACGGAGACGTCGCCGGCGCCCGCCGGGATCTCGGCCGCGGCACCGATGCCGTAGCGGCCCAGCAGCGCGCCGAGGGTCCGCTCATCGGCGGCTCGCCGGACCAGCCGCACCCGCACCGGAGCCGCGGGCAGCGAGAGATTGGCGGCGCGAACCAGGCTCGCCGGGGCGTTCCCCGCCCACCGCCACCAGTACCAGGCGTTGCTGGCGGAGCCGCCGTAGAAGAGCCGCTCGTTCCACAGCCGGTCCTGGCACTCCGCCTGGGTGGAGCCGCACGCGGTCGAGGAAACCTGCTGGTTGCTGCTGATGTCCAGGCTGGCGTCCTGCCAGGCCTGGCTGAACGACTTGCCCTTGTTCCACTCGCTGAAGAAGTTCTTGCCGTAATCGCCGCTGTCCACGCTGGTGCTGTGGAACCCGAAGATCATCCGCAGGCCCTTGTTGACCGCGTTCCAGGTCCGTATCGGCGACTGCCCGTTGAGCACCTCGAGTGAATTGCAGGTGCTCCAGAACAAGTACCTGAGGAACTGGTCGGCCAGGCTCATCGACGATGAGATCGCGTAGTCCTTCCCGCTCCACCGCGCCCCCAGCGGGGCGAAGAAGGTACCGTCGCTTTGCATGCCGCCGTGCCCGGAGTGATAGAACGCGCGGACCGCGTCCATGCCGTAGAGGTTCTGCCAGTCGTCATAGGTCGGGTCGTACTCCCACTCCTGCACGCTGCCGTCCTGGAAGTGGAAGTCGATCTGGTCGAACTGGTTGACGTAGTTGAGGAAGCCGTTGGCGTCGGCGTGCGTGTAGCTGAGGTTCCCCGCCCCGGTGTACGGGTCGAAGACCTGGATTGAACACCCGCCGTACATGTTGTCCGGAGGGTTGCTCCGCAGGGCGCCGCGCGACGTGCCCTCGGCGGCACTCTCGAGGGCGAAGGGATTGGCGTAGCCGATCCGCCGCGCGGTCGTCATGGATGTGGTGGTACTGGTCATGTGTTTCCCCCTAGTCCGGTTTCCCGCCGTCACCCCTACGGAGGCACATGTCGGCGACGTTGATACTGCTCAGCGCGATTTCACTAGGGTGCGGGCGGCCGGGGCAGGCCGAAGTGGTCGCGCAGGGTGGTGCCGGCGTATTCGGTGCGGGCGATACCGCGCTTTTTGCAGGATCGGCACCACGTGGTCGACGAACGACAGGAAGGGACGCCGATCATGAACATCGCCGCCGAGCGGCAGGAACGGGAGCATGGCAGCCGGATCATGTCCCCCTGTCACGACTGCGGTCCGCACCAGTGGCGGTCGCCCGCACACCGCCGCCGAAACTCCGAGGCGGTTTCAGGCGCGCGGTCAGCCTGCTCCTGGTGCAGGGCGTGTCCGCTTCGGGCGGAGTGATGTCCGGGAGGGATTCCCGGCCGCCGGGATGCGCCGGGGCCGGGAATTTCCGCTGCTCGACGCCGGGGTGCGACGTGCCGTATGGGTCCGCTGCTCAGCGGATGTACAGTTCGTCCGCCTCGTACTCGGTGAACTCCATTTTCGACGCCACATCGGTCATGCCGAGCGACTGGAACGCGGGGAAGAGCTGCTCGGCGGTCCACCGGTCCATATGGGCCTTGGACTGCCACACGGTCACCACGTGGAGGCCGTTCTGGTCCGTGCCGGCCGCCCAGGCGAGCAGGCCGTCGATGTCCTGGGGCGGGTTGTGCTTGGCGGCGACCGCGCGGAAGCCGTCGATCGTTACCCCCGGCGTCGCCGCGATGTGAATGTGTGCCATGTTGTCCTGCCTTTCCTGGGTTTGTGCTGGCAGGAAGGACGCTACGGGAAAGCCCGGATCCGGCCATCGGGGGAATCACTCACCGGAGTACTCATTCACCGCAGGCCTGGGTACTCATAGACGGCTCGCGTCGTGCTCTCCGCTGGCCCACGCGGCGATCTGGCTGCGGTTGCGGAGCCCGAGCTTGGTAAGGATGTGCTGGACGTGGTTCTCGGCCGTCCGCTCGGAGACGTACAGGGTCTGGCCGATCTGCTTGTTGGTCAGTCCCCGCCCGACCAGCCGGGCCACTTCGAGCTCGCGGGGACTGAGGGGCGAGTCGCCGGCCGCCGCGGCAGTCAGCTGGGCTTGCAGCTGTCCGGTCCGCTCGGTGAATGGAGCCATCCCGAGTTGTCCGGCCTCGCTCGCGGCGGCGGCCAGCGCGGCCAGTGCCTCGTCCCGGTCACCGGGCGCCTGCCGGCGGGTGAGCGCGGCGGCGAGTTCGACCCGGGCTTGCACGGCGCAGCCGCGGGCGCCGTTGGCGTCGCAGATCGAGGCCGCCGTCTGCAGGTCTTCAACCGCCGGGTCGAGATGGCCCAGCGCGGCGGCCGCCTGTCCGAGCGGCAGCTCGACCGGGCCCATGTAAACCCCGGGTCCGGCGCCGTTCGCGACGTGCTGGCCGCGGAACGGCTCGAACCGCGCCGCCAGGAACTCGATGTCCTCCGCCCGGCCGAGGCCGATGGCGACCGCAAGCCCGTGCGCCCAGGCCGCCAGCCGCATCGCCGGTACCGGCGTCCAGGACCGGACCGGTCCGGCCTGGGCGTAGGCGGCCTCAGCGGCGGCGCGGTCGCCCTGGTGCAGGCGGATCAGCGCGAGGGTAAGCGCGGGGAAGACGGTGCCGACGCCGCGGGTGGTGTCTACGGCATCTGGCTGCAGGTGCGCGGGGAGCTGGTCCCAGAGCTCGATCAGGCCGGACCTGCCGAACCCGATGTGCAGGCCCGCCTGGCCGAGGATCACTGAGCAACCGCCGAACGCGAACGGGTGTCCCATGTCGCTGAACACCTTGAACGCGCCGGTGGCCAGCCGCGTCGCCTCGGTGAAGCGCCCGGTCGCCAGCGCGAGCGTCGCCGAGGTCTCCAGGAAGTGCCATCGGGCGAGCGGGCCCGGGAGCCGTTCCACGCAGCCTTCGAGGTCGGCGAGCTCACGCCGGACGCTCCTCAGCTGACCCGTCTCAAACAGGGTGTCGATCCGCCACAGCCGGCCCCACATTTCGAGCCAGGCGCTGCCCGCGGTGTCAGCGGCCTCCAGCATCCGGCTCGCCAGCACGGCCCGCTCGGCTACTCCGTCGGGGGCGCAGCAAGCCAGCTGCCGGGCCCGGAGCGCGTCCACGAGCGCGACCGGGTCGCCCGCCGATCCGGCGGCGTCCAGCGCGTCCCGGCTGACCTGTCCCGCCCGGTCGTACTCGCCGCGGTACACCAGCGCCTGCGCGTACCGCGAGGAGACCCGGGCCCGCAGACCATCAGGAAGGTCTTCCCAGGCCAGGGCCTGCTCGCAGATGCGGCAGATCTCCCCGTCCCATTCCGGTACGCCGCTAGCCTCCATGACCAGCGCCGTTCGGGCCAGCAAGTCCCGGTCACCCCGGCGCGCGGCCCGCCGGCCGATTCCGGCCGCCGTCTCCTGCGATCCGGGCAGGTCGCCGCTACGGTGCAGAGCCGCCACCAGGGCGAGCTCAAGCCGGGAGCGGTCGGGGTCGCCGATCTCCTCACCACCGACCGATAGCGCCTGCCGGTACAGGCGCACGGCCTCCTCGAACGCGAGCGACTGCGCCGCCACGCCGGCCGCCTTCTCGCACGCCGCAACCGCCTCCGTCCGGTCACCGGGCAGCGATGCCTCGACCCGGTGCCGGGCAACCTCATTCAGGTGCAGATCCAGCTGCCCCTCATAGAGAGCCTCGATCGCGTCCGCCGCGGCGGCGTGCAGCCGCCGCTGCTCCGCGGCGCTCAGCCCGGCGGCCACCGCCGAGCGGACCAGCGCGTGCGAGAACCGGTGATCACCGGGACGGTTCCCGGCCACCAGGAACCCGGCGGCCCGGCACTCATCCAGCGGGCCGAGCAGGGCAAGCACAGGTACGCCCAGGATCTTGGCCACTACGCCGGCCGAGAAGCCGTTGCCCGCCACTGCGGCTGTCCGCACCAGTGCCCGGGCGGGATCCGACAGCTGCGCGAGCCGGTGAGCCGTCGCCTCCGCCACCCGCCCCGGCACCGGCACCGGCTCACCGTGCCGCTGCTCGGCAAGCATCCGGGCCAGCTCGCGGACCAGGAACGGGTTGCCCCCCGTTTCGGAGTGCACCTCACCAGCCTGATCTGCCGATGCCGGCAGCCCGGCGGCGAGCAGCATATCCCCGACCGCGCCTGCGGGCAGGCCACCAAGGTCCACCCGTTCGGTGTTAGCATCCGCCGACAGACGCGGCAGCAGCCCGGCGCTCGTATCACCGGAGGCCGCCGACTCCCGGTATGTGGCCAGCACCATGATGAGCGTCCCCCGCAGCTGACGCACGACATCTGCGAGCAAGACCGCCGACGCCTCGTCCGCCAACTGCAGATCATCGAGCACCAGCAGCAACCCGCCCGACCTGGCCGCCTGCGCCAGCCGCCGGCGAACCTCCGCGAACATCGCGAACCGCTGGGCGCTGCCGGAATCGGCGCCATCAGTCAGCGCCGGGCGTTCGGCGTCACCGAACACACGCGACCACAGGCCCGCTCCGAACGGGTCATCGCCGGTGGCCCGGACGGCGGGCTCATCCAGCACCAGCTGCCACAGTCCGTACGGCGGCAGGCTGTCCCGGTCGGCCGCACGGGCCCACGCCACCGGCACGCCCCTCGCCGCGGCCGACGCGGCGGCCTCCTCCGCCAGCCGGGTCTTCCCGATCCCCGCCTCACCCGTGCACAGCACCAGGCGGCCACTACCCGCCAGGGCATCGTCCAGCAGCAGCATGACCCGAGCCAGCTCGCGGTCACGGCCCACCATCGGCCCAGAGGCCCCGCCCCGCACACCTCCCACCACGCAACCATAAAGCCACAGGCCATCGGCGCCCTAGTGGTGAACAGCATCGCCGGTGGCCCGCATGACCACAGACAGGCCCGACAATGGTGACAACATGGCCAGAGGCGAGCCTCAGTCGCTGACTGATCTGCACCGGGACAGGGGCGGGCTCCAGGCCCTGGTGGACGTCAGCGTCATATCGGGATGGCGCAAGCGGTCATCGACGTCAGACTCGATGGAGTCGCGCAGGATGACTCGTTCCCCCGCCGGGAAGACGGGCAGCGTCGGCAGGCCAGCCGATCCCGCATGATCCTCAAGGGTACGACCCTGCCTCGGAGCATGGCCGCCGGACGCTGACCGGATTACGCTGTGAATACAGGTGGGAGGCGCCGGTGACACCAGAACCGGGAGCCCAGGCGGCAGCGGCGGGCCTGCGGGCCTCGCGTGCCGACCGTGAGCGGGTGATCGACCTGCTCAAGGCCGCGTTCGTGCAGGGCCGGCTGGACAGGGACGAATTCGACGTGCGGATCGGCCAAGCCGTCGCGTCGCGCACCTACGGGGAGCTGGCAGCGGTCACCGCCGACATCCCGGCCGAGCTGATCGGAGCGCTGCCGCGCCGCCCGCCCATCCGGGCGCGGCGCCGGATCCCCTTTAACACCGCCGTCACCGGGGGCGCGTGCATGGCCGGGCTGGTGAACGTGGGCATGATCGCCGCCCTCCTCAGCCGGAGCCCGGTGGCCGTGGTCCTGTTCGTCGTGCTCACGATAATCGGGACGATCCTGGCCATCGGGGCCATGATCGTCGCACCCTAGGCCTGTAGCAGCTAGCCCGCCGGCCTGAACACGCGCCATCGACCCCGGCCCGCGGATGCACCCCGCTAGGCTTGCCCGCCCGGGAGAACGCTCCCCGAACCGCCTGTTAGCGTCGATCACCACGACAGGGCACGACCAGGCGAGGTGACCTGATGAAGGCGATTGTCCAGGAGAGGTTCGGCCCGCCGGACGTCCTCCGGTTGGCGGACACCGACCTGCCCGAGGCCGGCGCCGGCGAGGTGCTGGTCCGGGTGCACGCCGCCGCGCTCAACCCGTACGACTGGCACATCATGCGAGGGGACCCTCTTATCGCGCGGCTCATGGGGGAAGTGGGGCTGACCAAGCCGAAGGCCCGGGTGGCCGGGGTCGACGCGGCCGGACGCGTGGAGGCGGTCGGCGCGGACGTACGCGGACTGCGGCCCGGCGACGAGGTGCTCGGCTTCTGCCGGGGCGCGTTCGCCGAGTACGCGCTCGCGGAGGCAGGCAAGGTAGTACCCAAGCCGGCGAGCCTGACCTTCGGGCAGGCGGCGGCGGTCCCGATGGCGGGGACGACGGCCCTGCGGGGGATCCGGGATGTGGGCGCGGTGCGGGCCGGGCAACGGGTGCTCGTCAACGGGGCCGCCGGCGGCGTCGGCACGTACGCCGTCCAGATCGCGGCGGCGCTGGGCGCGGAGGTCACCGGGGTGTGCAGCACGCCCAACGCCGGGCTGGTCCGCTCGACCGGTGCCGCGCACGTCGTCGACTACACGACGGAAGACTTCACCGACGGGCGCGTGCGTTACGACGTGATCCTCGACAACGTGGGCAACCGGCCGCTGAGCCGGCTGCGCCGGGCATTGACCCCGGCGGGGACCCTCGTGCTTAACGGCGGCGGCTCACCCGGCCACGTGTTCGGCCCCGTCGCTGGCATCCTGCGGGCGGTCGTGGTCAACGGCCTCGTCCGGGAGCGGCTCCGGCTGATCCCGCACGAACAGAAGCGGGACCAACTGCTCACCCTGACCGGGCTCATCGAGGCCGGGAAGCTCACACCGATCCTGGACCGGACGTACCCGCTGGCAGACACGGCCGAGGGCCTGCGCCGCGTGGAGCAGGGGCACGCCCGCGGCAAGGTCGTCATCACCGTGGCGTAAGACCCGCGGGGGCACCCGGGATACCCGGGAACCGGGCACGACGAGCCTGCGGCCTGGAGAAATGCCGACCTGCGTGCCCGGCGCGGGGCTGATCTGCGAAGAAACGCCTTGCGGTCGCCGGGGTGCTCGCCGACGATGCCGTGGAGCTGGCCGACAGCCTTCTCCATCCCGTCTGCACCTGGATGACACTGCGCCTGCGTCGGTGGCTGCTTACCGTGGCGGCATGATGACCCCAGCCAGAGCTAGCCAGCAGGATGACCTGTTCACGACCGAGACTGCGGGACTGCCGGAGGTGCTGCGCGCGGGGGAGACCGTGGACATCTTGCTGGACGTCTCCAATCCCGGGCTGTGGATGGCGCACTGCCACATCGCCGAGCACAACCAGAGCGGCATGATGTTCAGCTTCAGCGTGGCCCGCGACCCGGGGCAGGCCCGATGAGCCCCGGGCCCGCGGGCGCGCCCCTGGACGTGCTTATCATCGGTGGCGGCCAGGCCGGGCTGGCCATGGGCTACCACCTGGCGCGGCGCGGAGTGTCTTTCCAGATCGTGGACGCCGGCGCTGAGATCGGCCACGTGTGGCGCTCGCGGTGGGATTCGCTGCGGCTGTTCACCTCGGGCCGGTATGACAACCTGCCGGGGCTGCCCTTCCCCGCCGCGCCGGATGCCTACCCGGGCAAGGACGCCGTCGCGGACTACCTGCAGGCCTACGCGGCCAAGTTCGAGCTGCCGGTCCGGCTCGACGTCACGGTGACCTCGCTGACCAGAGGAGGCGGCGGCTACGTCGCCAAGGCGGGCGGCGAGGCACTGGAGGCCAGGCAGGTAGTGGTCGCCACCGGGCCCTTCCAGGTGCCGTTCATCCCGCCGGTCGCCGACGGGCTCGACTCCGGCGTGCACCAGGTCCACAGCGCGCACTACCGGCACCCGCAAGGCATCCCGCAGGGAAAGGTGCTGGTCGTCGGCGCCGCGAACTCCGGCTGCCAGATCGCCCAGGAGCTCTCCGCGGCCCACCGCGTCGAGCTCTCAGCTGGCCAGCGGCTCCCGGCGATTCCGCAGCGGCCGCTGGGCCGCGACATCTGGGCATGGGCGACCGCGCTGCGGCTGGACAAGGTGACCGCGGACTCACGGCTAGGAAGACGCCTCGCGGGGCGGGACCAGGTGATCGGGCCTGGGCCAGGCCAGCTCGCCCGCCGCCACGGCATCCAGATCCGGCCCCGCGCGGCGAGCGCAGCCGGGAAGACGGTGACCTTCGCCGACGGCAGCGCCGCGGAGTTTGACGCCGTGGTGTGGGCCACCGGGTTCACGGCGGACCACTCATGGATCGATATTCCAGAGGCCAAGGACGACCAGGGTTGCATCCTGCACCAACGGGGCGTGACGCCATCCCCCGGCCTGTACCTGCTCGGCCGCACCTGGCAGCACACCCGCGGCTCCGCGCTGCTCGGCTGGGTAGGCAGTGATGCGGCCTTCCTGGCCGCGCAGATCGGCCGCCGGTGAACGGATAAAGGAGCAGGCGCATCTCACGCGCCGCGGTCACGATGTACGCAGGGTCCGCCGCGAGCCGGGCCGTGACCGCAGCAGCCTGGCGCTGGCGCAAGGCCAGGCTATGCGCCGGGCAGTGTGATCATGTTGACCTCCCTGGCTGGCGGGTGCATGGCCATCGGCGCGGCCCGAACGCCAAAGCGCCCGTCACGACCACGGCTGGCCTGCCTGCCGGAGTCCCGCCGGGCTGCGCCGCGCTGGCCGCGCCCACGCCAGGACGCCCCGCGCCACAGAGAGGGCCAGCGGCTGCGCTCGCTCCGGCGGATCGTATGGTCGCAGCGGTCGCGCTAGGCGCCAGTGGCCCGGTTGGGACTGTTCGCACTCACGACCCAGGGCGGGGGACGATCGACCGGGACGATCCCCAGGCCGCTGCCGATTTCAGGGGGCCACCTCGGCAGAGTTCATACAGCATTCATGCTTAACGATATGGGTGAGATGGGGAACCCGGCGGCGACAATGACCACGTGTCGCCGACCCAGGCCCAGCAAGCCCAGGCCGCCCGCATCGCCCGCGAGCTAGCCGCCCTCGGCTTCGCCTTGCCCGGCACCCTCGCCGACCGGATGGCCCGCTGCGGCCACGCGAACTGCCGCTGCCACGCCGACCCGCCCCGCCTGCACGGCCCCTATCACCAGTGGACCCGCAAGAAAGACGGCCGACCCCCGCTGGAACCGCTAGCCAGGCCGCCGGACGCAGGCGCGTAGGCAAGATCCGCCCGGTAGGCCACCGGCTCTGTTGAGGCAGAGCCGCCGGAGGACGAGGGACTGCCGCCACACGCCGCCGTCAACACGGCGACCGCGGCCGCGACAGCCAGGGCTGCCGCGCACCGCGGGCCCCGGTTACCGCCGGTCTTGGCGTTCATCGCGGCCTCCTCAAGCAGCCAGAGCGGGACATCGTGTCTCCACCCTGATCGGGGTCTGGCGGATCAGCCGGCGGAGACGGGCGCCGCGCTGATCGCGCCGAGCGCCTCGGTGATCGAGCTGGGTGAGCAGTCTTTGACCGACACGCCGAGGTGCCTCCCTGACGGGGGCTGCGTGATCGCTGCCACCCCTCTTGCCGACAGCGTCCCGTCCGGTCCGGCGTGGCCAACGGCGAAGATGCTGGCGCGGGCCTGCAGCTGGCCCAGGCTGGCGTGGGGCACGACCACGAGCGTGTCGCTGGAGGTGGTCACCGGAACCCGGGTTCCGCCGGACGTGACGAGGGTGAAGCCGGCGGTGCTCGCGTCCGATACCGTCCCCTGGACAGCGGCGAAGCCCGGTGGGTTCACCGCGCTGAACGGCTGTCCGACGGTGACGATGGCGGCCGCGATCATCCCGTCGGAGCTGTGGCCGCGCACCATGACTGACGCCCCGTCCGTGATGTCGCTCAGTAGCGGTCCGGACATGGCCACGAACGTGGACGCCGTGGTGGTCACGGTCACCGGCTGGCCGCTGGCCGTCTTGATGACCAGGCTGCTGCCGTTCACCTGCTCGAGCGTCCCGTCGGCCTGCTCGAGCTGGGTGCACCCGGTCACCGCGGTGAGGGCCGCCTCGGTGCTTGGACCGGATAGGTGCACGTGCACGAGTCCGGTCACAGCGCCTATCCCGACGAGGAGGACGAGCGCGGCTGCCGCGCTGGCGGCCACCAGCACGGCGCGCCGCCAGGGACCCGCCAGGACACGCTGTCCGGCGCGCCGCGGGCGGGCAGGCTGGGCTGCCTCCGGCTGGGCTGCCTCCGGCGCGGCGGCCGCCAGGCCGCGGACCCCGGCGGCAACCAGGTTCCACCGGTTCGCCTCGAGCCGGCAGTGCTCGCAGGCAGCGAGGTGCTCCCGGGCCTGGTCGCCTACCGGCTGGCCGGCGGCCTCGGCGATCAGGTCCTCAAGGTCCAGATGGGGGGAGCGGGTATCTGCGTTCATCGGTCCTGTCCCTTCTCGTTAAGAATCCGGTTCAGTGCGATGCGCGCCGCGGTCAGGCGGCTCTTCACCGTCCCTACCGGAATCTCCAGCACGCCGGCGACCTCGGGGAGGCTGAGCCCGGAGCCGAAGGCAAGGCCCAGCACCTCCCGGTGAGGCAGCGCAAGCTCCCGGATCGCACCCTTCACCTCGGCCAGTTCCGCCCGGTCCAGGGCCGTGACCTCTGGCCCTGGACCCGAACCCGGCTGATCGGCCAGGAAGGCGTCATCCACCACCCGCAGCCGACGGCCTCGAAGCCGGTCCCGGGTCTGCCGCCGGGCAATGGCGATCACCCAGGACCGTACCGACGACTCGCCGCGGAAGGAGCCCGCGCCGCGCCAGACGGCGAGCATCGTGTCCTGCACGATCTCCTCGGCGAGCACCCGCTCACCGGTCACCAGCAGGACTTGCGCGAGCACGACCCGGCCGTGCTCCCTGTAGAACGAGGCCATCGCGTCCTCGTCGCCCCGACCGATCCTGCCCAGCAACGCGGCGTCGTCGCAGGCACCGTCGCGACTGACCGTAAAGATCGGTGTGCCGGCGTCCCCGCGCGGATCGCTCATCTGTTACCTCCCGGGAGGTTCCCTTTGGAGAGTAAGTAGCAACAGGCGACGACGCGGTTCGGCTCACCGCCGAGGTTTCTCGCTAGCCGGGCCCGAATATCGTGGTAGCCGAGCTTGTCTGCCCGGCCACCACGGCGCGCAGGCATTACCGCCTCATGCAGTTGCCGGGCCGTATGAACATGGGAACCGGGGTCGGCGGGGCAGGGTTGTAGTCATTCTCGGACGCTGAGAACGGTGTCGGCCGGAGGGGCTTGGTAACGATGGCTCGCGCACGGTCTGTCGGGCCGCCCGGCGCGAACGGTCCAGCTGTACCGGGACGGCGTGAAGTCGCTGCCGAACCGGCTCGGGGCCAGGCCGCTGCGCAAGCTGTCCGCAGCTGACGTCCGGTCCGCGCTGGCGGCGCTCAGCGCGCAGCTGTCGACACGCTCCCTGCAGATCGCGCACAACTGCTTGGTGCGGGCGATCCGTCACGCCGAGGTCGACGACCTGGTTTGGCCGTAACGTGGCGGCCCTGGTCCGGCCGCCTGCTGGTAGCGAGGGGCGGCCGTCCAAGGCGCTGTCAGTCGAACAGGCGCAGAACCTCCTGCGCGCGGCCGCCGATGAACCTCCAGGCGGTGACCCACACCCGCCGCATGCCTACGTGGTCCTGCTGCTGACGACAGGTCCCTGAGTGTCGTTAAGTGGTTTGGCCCCACTGATCGGCGGGCGGATTCTAGCGGTCGTCCCCTGTCCCTTCTCGCGCGAAGTGGCGTACGTCTCGCTGTATGTGACCGTATTCGATGATGCGTCCGGGCAGCACGCTCGCGTCGGGTCTGAACGCTTCTTGCGCCGGCCGGCTGGCACTGCTACTCTCATTCCACTAAGCTCTTAGTGGAGTGAGAGATCCGTGATTGAGTTCCAGCTCGACGAGACGTCGGGCGTCGCCACCTACCTGCAGCTCGTGCAGCAGGTTCACCAGGCCCTGCGGATGGGCATGCTGGAGCCGGGCGACCGGCTGCCGACCGCGCAGCAGGTAGTCGCCCGGCTGGCCATCAACCCCAACACCGTGCACAAGGCCTACCGCGAGCTGGAGCGGGAGGGACTGGTCCGCGCTCGGCCCGGGCTCGGCACGTTCGTTACCCGCGTGCCGTCCGGGATCGACCCGGCCACGCAGGCCCGGTTCCTGGCTGAGCTGGCCGGCTGGCTCCGTTCGGCACGCGCGGCGGGCCTGGGCCCGGATGACATCGAGGCGATCTACCGCACCGCCTTCCGTGCCTGCTTCGCCGAGGGGGTCGCGTGAACGCCGTCATTCAGGCCAGCGGGCTGGGCAAGGCCTACCGGCGGACCTGGGCGCTGCGCGACTGTACGCTGGCCATTCCCGAAGGCCACGTGGTCGGGCTCGTCGGCCCCAACGGCGCGGGCAAGACCACCCTGCTGCGCCTGGCCACCGGGATGCTCACGCCGACCCGCGGCACGATCACCGTCCTCGGCCAGCGCCCCGCGGCCGGCCCGGCGCAGCTGGCCCGGGTCGGGTTCGTCGCCCAGGACACCGCCGTCTACGCGAGGCTGACGGTCGCCGGCCATCTCCGGCTCGGCGCCTGGCTTAACCCCGGCTGGGACGACGACCTGGCACAGCAGCGGATCGGGCAGCTCGCCCTGAACCCGAAGCAGCGGGCCGGGTCGCTGTCCGGCGGGCAGCGGGCCCAGCTCGCCCTCACCCTGGCGATGGCCAAGCGGCCCGAACTGCTCATCCTCGATGAGCCGGTCGCCAGCCTGGACCCGCTGGCCCGGCGGGAGTTCCTGCAGGGCCTGATGGAGGCGGTCGCCGAGCAGCGCCTCAGTGTCGTGCTGTCCTCCCATCTGGTCGCTGACCTGGAAAGGGTCTGCGACTACCTGGTCGTGCTCGTCGCCTCCCGGGTGCGCATCGCCGGGGAGGTCAGCGACCTGCTGGCCTCGCACCGCCGCCTGTCCGGGCCGCGCCGCGACCCCGGCACCTTGCCGGCGGCCCAGGAAGTCATCACCGAAAGCCACACCGACAAGCAGACCAATCTGCTGGTCCGCACGGACCGGCCGGTCCTCGATCCGGCCTGGGCCGTCAAGCCGGTCGGCCTAGAGGACCTGGTGCTGGCCTACATGAGCTGGGCCGGCGATGAGGCGCCGGCCCGCCGTCAGCACCTGGGGGTAGTGTCATGATCCGGCTCAGCATGCTTCAGTTCCGCATCCAGGCCATCACCGCAGCCGTGACCTTGGCCGCGTTCGCGGTCCTGCTCGCGGCCACCGGGCCGCACCTGGCCAGCACGTACGCCGCCGACGGGCTTGACAGCTGCCACGGCAGCAGCTGCCTGAGCATGGCCACCTACTTCGCCGGGTCCCTGGCCACAGGCCCTTACGGGGTGCTATTCCTGCTCAGCACCGGGATCATCCTGCTGGCGCCCGCCGTCATCGGCCTGTTCTGGGGAGCGCCGCTGATCGCCCGCGAGCTGGAGACCGGGACCGCCGCCCTGGCCTGGAACCAGTCCGTCACCCGGACCCGGTGGCTGGCCGTCAAGCTCGCCATCGGCGGCCTGGCCGCCATGGCCCTCACCGAAGCGCTGTGCCTGATGCAGACCTGGTGGGCGGCGCCGATCAGCCAGGCCGCCGCCGACGGCGCCTCCACCGGGTTCGCCCAGAGCCGGTTCAGCCAGCTGAACTTCGCCAGCCACGGCATCACCCCGCTCGGCTACGCGGCGTTTGCCTTCGCCCTCGGCGTCACCGCCGGGGCGCTGATCCGGCGCACCGTCCCGGCCATGGCCGTCACCCTGGCCGTCTTCGCCGCCCTCCAGGTCGCCATGCCGCTGTGGGTCCGCCCCAACCTCGCCCCGCCCGACCGCACGGTCCGCCCGGTCACCTCGCTGGGGGCCGCCCTCCCGTCAGAGACCGGCGCGGGCGGCACGATCTTCACGCTGTTCGCCCTGAGCATCCCCGGCCAGCCCGGCGCCTGGCTCCTGTCCAGCGGACCCGTCAACGCCGCCGGGCAGCCGGTCAGCACCACCCCGGCCGCCTGCACATCGGTAGAAGGCACCAGCCCGAGCCCGGGCGCGAACCAGGGCGCCAGCCCACAGGGGGCGACGACGGGCCCCGTCGCCTTCCTCGGCTGCCTGGCCAGCCACGGCATCCGGGAGGCCATCACCTACCAGCCCGCCAGCCGCTACTGGCGCTTCCAGGCCACCGAGACCACGATCTACCTCGCCCTGGCCCTGGCCCTGGCCGGGTACTGCTTCCGGCGGCTCAGCCGCCTTTCCTGAGAAGGCCCGCCAACGAGAAACGGCGTCGCAGCCCATCCTCACTGAGACAAGAAGCCCAGTCTGGCGCCAACCTGCCAGGTTCCTTGAGATTTCGAGCCAGCTCATCTCAAAGAACCTGTCGTCTCCCATCTCCGCACCCAATCATTCGCCACGTCAACTGAGAACGGATAGCCCCAGGCCAAGCCCTTACAGTCATCCAGCCTTCGGACACCTGGGCACGCAGTCCTGGATTACGGTCGCGCTGGCCCATGGTCGGCGGCTGCGCAGGGCCGCGGGTCGCTGCAACACGCAAGAGGAATGTGGCCCGCATCAGCCCGCGAGGTACTCACGAGCCCGCGCGGCGGACGCTACGGCCAGCTCAGCGCCAGGCATGGCTCACGCTCGTTGAGTTCGCCGGCGTTATCGTCGTCGCCGTCGCCCTGGCTTCCGCCCTGTTCAGGCGCGCCGTGCACAGATGGGTCCGGGGTGGGGCGAGACTTAGGGGATGCGGGAATGGGTGGCCGATGTGGAGGATCCCCGGCTGGCGGACTATGCGCGACTAACGGATATGGAGTTGCGCACTAGCCTGGAGTCCGCGCAGGGGCTGTTCATCGCGGAGGGGACGAAGGTGATCAGCCGGGCTGTGGCGGCTGGCTACCCGGTGCGCTCGGTGCTGCTCGCCGAGCGCAGGCTGGGCGACCTTCTGGCGCTGCCCGCGGCCGGCGCCCCGGTATATGTCGTGCCGGATCAGGTCGCTGAGCGGCTCACTGGGTACCGCGTCCACCGGGGGGCGCTGGCCTCGCTGCACCGCAAGCCGCTCCCGCAGATCGCGGCGCTGGCCGCTGCGGCCCGCCGGGTGATCGTGCTGGAGGATCTCGTCGACCACGCTAACGTCGGGGCTATCTTCAGGTGCGCCGCCGCGCTCGGCGTGGATGCGGTGTTCCTGTCACCGCGGTGCGCCGATCCGCTCTACCGGCGGGCGGTGAAGGTCTCTATGGGCGCGGTGTTCGCCATCCCCTACGTCCGCATGACTGGCTGGTGCGACGGCCTGGCCGGGCTGCGGGCGGCCGGGTTCCGGCTGCTCGCGTTGACGCCGGACCAGGCGGCCGCGCCGATCGGCGCGGCCGTCGCCGGGCAGCGGACCGCGCTTCTGCTCGGCACCGAAGGCGATGGCCTGTCGTCCCGCTGGCTGCACGAGGCCGATCAGGCCGTCCGCATCCCGATGCATCCAGGCGCCCTGGCCGCCGGGGTCGACTCGCTCAATGTGGCCGCCGCCGCCGCCATCGCATGCCACGTGCTCGTAGGCGGGGACCAGGCTCGTTCGGGCTAGCCATTATGAAATTGTTCCGTGATTCCGCTCATTGTTTTCCGTGTCTCCAGAGAAAATCTCCGCATCGCCGGCAGCTCGTTACCGCTGTCCCTAAGACCAGGCCGTCTTCGTTACTGCAGTGGTGCGGGTCCAGGCAGCACTGTTAGGGCGCCGAGAGCCCAGCTGCTGCGCCGACCTTCTCGCTGTGTCGGTGTCCGTCGGCTGGCGCTTCAGGCGACGGCAGGCGACGTCCCGCGGCCAGGACCAGATGCCGTCAGGTCGGGTGCGCGTGGAGCCGGCCCCGAAGCAGCAGTTGCTGTCGGTGCCGGCATCCTCAGCGTTGCGGGGGCGTTACTTGCTGTCTGCCTCGACAAGGCGCTCGATGAGCTCGTCGATATTGCCCGTCTTGGGAAGCTCCCGCTTGGCCAGCATGTCACTCAGCTCGGCCTTCGGCAGGCCTTCGTAGCGCCGGCGGGCCCTCGCGTGAGCCTGCCTGGCCTGCACGCGCTCGGCCTGGCGGGCCTGGCGGGCCAGCTCCCTTTCGGCCTGCTCGGCTTTCCCGGCCTGCTCGCGGGAGGCCTGCTGAGTCCTCTCAGCCAGCTCGCGCTCGGCCTGGCGGGCCCGGCGGGCCAGCTCCAGCTCGGCTTGCTCGGCCTTCCCGGCCTGCTCGCGGGCGGCCTGCTCGGCCCGCTGAGCCTGCCCGCGCGCGGCGTTACCGGCCACCTCGGCCTTTTCACGCACGACCTCACCGGCCGATCCGGCCTTCTCGCGGGCCACGCCGGACAGCGTGCCCGCTGCCTCCGCCCACCTGACCGCGAGGCGGCGGTTGATATCTACCACCCGCTGTACGACTTCGAAGTAGCGCTCCACTGCCGGGACTAGATCGACCTGCGGCAGCCCGGGAAGCCGGTTCGTAACCGTCCGCGCGCCCTCCGTCCAGAAATCAGCGGTCTTATCCACAGCATTGCGCGCGTGGCTCGCCGCGGCGCTGTACTGCCTCGTCATGCTGGTCATATGCATCCCTCCCATGGTGGCCCCATCGTGGTGAGGCCAGTTATTTCATTCCTGTGTCCGTCGCGGCTCTCTCCTGCCAGAAGACCGGACTCCACAAGCTACCCGCGCTCACAGGAACAAACCTCGTGGGCGCCCGCACTGAAAATCGTCGGACCAGCGCGCCTGCCGCTGCCTGGACGTGACCCGCCAAGCACGTGCATGCCTGCCATATCCCCACGCCGCCCGGCGCAACCCGTCCGGTTAAATCCGGCCGGTTAAGTCCGCACCGCCCAGCGACTCGCGACCCAGCCGGTAACGAGCTCTAGGTATTCCGGGCTCACCCGCTGGCGCACTGCCCGGCGGTAGTCCCGCGGGCCGGCCGACTCCGGGTCGGGCCGGAGCAGGTGGCTGAGGTCGCCGACCACGTGACCCTCGAACGGCCCCCGAACGAGCTGGCTTATCGCCGCCACGTCCGCGGGCGGTACCTGCACGTCCTGGCCGCCGGTGATCGCGAGCACGGGCACCGTGATGCGGGCCAGCACCGGGCGCGGGTCGTAGGACAGGAAGTCGCGGATCCAGCGCGCGTTGATCCGGATGCCCTGGATCCGGACGACGTCGGCCCGGGACGCCGTGATCCGGGCCAGCCGCTTGCGCTGGGTCCGAACGACGTCGGTGCGCGTCACCCGCAGGATCGCCCGGGTCAGCGGCGGCAGCCTGGCCGCGATCATCTCCGTCTGCCAGGACAGGATCTCGGCGCCGGGCCGGGCTCCCATGGCGACCAGCGCGGCGCCGGCCACGGCCTGGTCGGCGGCCAGTTCGGCCGCGTAGAACGCTCCCTCGCTGTGCCCCACGGCCAGCAGCGGCAGGCCCTCGGCCCGGGCGCCGAGCCAGCCGAGCGCGGCGCGGGCGTCGGCGCGCCGCTCGGCCATCCCAGTCCCCAGATAATCGCCATTACTAGAACCGACCCCGCGCTTGTCGTACCGCAGGGTGGACACCCGGACCCCGGCGAGGGCCTCGGCGGCCGCCCGGTCCACCCCGATCCGCAGCGTGCGCCCGCCCTGGAGCCGGGCGTCTGAGTCCCGGTTCGTCCGCCCGCTGCCTGTGATGAGAAGCGCGGCGGCGATCGGCTCCGCTGCCTGGGTGAAGGTCCCGGCCAGCGTGCACCCGCCGCTGTAGAAGGTCACGTCCATTCGCGCCCCAGGCACAGGTAGATGATGCCGCCGAACGGGAACGAGATCAGGCAGATGACCGCCCATACCCACTTGGGCAGGACGCGCACCTCGCGCGCCCGGGCCAGGTCGTACAGGCAGAAGCCGTCCCAGGCGGCCACGAGCACGGCGGCCAGGATGATGACGAGCACGTGATCCGGAGGCACCAGGCTTACCCCTTTCAGGTGGTGCGCCGGTGCAGCAGCCACATGGCGGCGCCCAGCGCGATCGCGGCCACCGCCAGGTAAAGGCCGCCCTGGATGAGCTGCTCGGTCCAGAACCGGCTGGCGGGCAGGTAGCTGACGACGAGCTGGCCGCCGCTGCGCGTGACGCCGAGCACGTAGTCCCCCAGGTGGCCGGTGACCGGCGGCACGGTGCCGGTGCCCGCGCCTGGGCACCCGGCCGGGCATCCGATCCGCATGACGGCCGGCGCCGGGATGCGGATCGGGCCGCTCATCAGGGCCACCACGGTGCTGGGTATCTCCCAGCCGATGTACGCGATCACGATGGCCGCAATGGTGTTGCGCAACAGCAGCCCGGCCAGCACGGCCAGGCCGAACGCGCACATCAGGGACGCGGTGAACGTCAGCCCGTCGGCGTTGAACGGGACCGGCTGGAGCCGGGAGGTGACCCGGTACAACGGCGCGTGGGACCAGGCCATGACCGCGGTGACCGCCGCGCCGAAGACGACCAGGCCGCCGGTGACCAGCCCCAGCTTGGCCACCAGCCACCTGGTCCGCGGCACCGTCTGGCTCCAGGCCAGCCGCCAGGTGCCCCGCTCGAGCTCCCGGCCGAGCAGCGGGGCGCCCACGATGACCCCGAGCAGCCCGGGGATGGCGATGAGCGGCACGTTCATGATCGAGCTGACGCCGTGGCCGAACCGGTCCGCGAACGACGTGATCACCGCCGGGCAGCCGGCTCCGCCGCTGCGCGCCAGGCAGGCGGGCAGGCCGTCGCCGCCGAACGCCGCGCGCATCTGGATGCCTATCGTGACGGCGAGAACCGCCAGCACGCCGAACAGGGCCACGCAGGTGATGGCCTGCGCGCGGTGCTGCCGCCAGGTGACCCAGATCATGACGTCAGCGCCGTCCTGGCCGCCCTGGGGCGGTCGCACGTGCCGCCCGCGGCCGGACGTCCCAGGTAGGCCAGCAGCAGCTGCTCGAAGCTGACCGGCTCGGCTCGCCAGCCCGGCCGCTGCGCCTGGGCCAGCTGCCCGAGGTCGGCGGTGAGCAGCACGGTCGAGTGCCGGTCGCTATCGTCGCGGCTGATGACCGTCCCGGGCAGGTCGCCGTCCGGGGTCTGCCGCGGAACCGTGAGCACCTGGTGCGCGGCGAGCAGGCCGTCCACCGAGCCGGCCAGCTGCAGCCATCCGCCGGTGAGGACGAGCAGCCAGTCGCAGAGCCGCTCCAGCTCGGAGATCACGTGCGAGGCAATAATCACGGTGAGGCCGGTGCCGGCGGCTTCGGCCATCACGTCCCGCATGAACTCGAGCCGGGCGATCGGGTCCAGGCTCGCGACCGGCTCGTCCAGGGCGAGCAGCGGGGCGCGCTTGGCCAGCGCCATCGTCAGCGCGACCTGCGCCTGCTGTCCGCCGGACAGCGTCTTGATCTTCTGCGGCAGCGGGATGCCGAGCGCGTCCATTCGCGCCCGGGCCAGCTCCTGGTCCCAGCGCGGGTTCATGGACCGGCCGAGGCGGAACATGTCCGCGACGCTGAAGCCGCGGTACAGCGGGCGGTCCTGGGCCAGGTAGCTGACCCGGGCCAGGGTGTCCGCGGTGTGGGCGCGCGATGTCTCGCCGAAGACCGCGATCTGGCCCTCGGTCGGCGCCAGCAGGCCGACGATGAGCGAAAGGAGCGTGGTCTTGCCCGCCCCGTTCGGCCCGACCAGGCCCACCACCGACCCTGGCGGCACCGAGAACGTGCAGTCGCGCAGGCCCCAGGACCGGCCGTAGCGCTTGCCGAGCCTGTCCGCCCGCAGGGCTGCCACCTGCTGGGCCGCGGCGCCCTCGTCGCGAGTCATCCGACCTGCTCCACTCGCGTGTCGTAGCGGACCACGGCGATCAGCGCGGTCACCGCGTCGTCGCTGAGCCCGGCGTCGGCGGCCTCGCGGAGCCAGTTCGCCAGCGACGCGCGCAGTGCCTCGCTGGCGCCAGCCGGGGGAGAGGTCAGGGTGGCGGTGATGAACGTGCCCTGCCCCGGCCGCCCGCCCGCCAGGCCCTCGTGTTCCAGCTGGCGGTACGCCTTAACCACCGTGTTGGGGTTGATCGCCAGGTCGCCCGCGACCTCCTTGACCGTCGGCAGCCGGTCTCCCTCGCGCAGGTACCCAAGCAGCAGCGACTGCCGCACCTGGTGCACGACCTGCAGGTAGGGCGGCACCCCCGAGGACCCGTCCAGCCGGAACCTGAACATCACCATTCTCCCATTATTCTATGATGTTAGCAAAATGGTAAAGTAACGCCGCCCTGCCGTCAACCCCGCTCCAAGGGGTGCGGCGACCGGCCCCCGTACGCCGTCTGTCGGCGATGCACCGACCGGTAGTGAGCCCTTGAACCGCTCAGATGCGTCGTTCGTACTCCAATAGGGCCTAACTTTCCGCGAGGAGTAGGGGATGCAGGTACGGCTTCTCGACACTGCCGCGTCGCTTCTGGAACGAGAGTCGTCGCTGGCGCTGCTCAATGAGTACGCGGCGCAGGCTGCTGGCGGCGAGGGTCGGCTGGTCCTGCTCGGCGGTGAGGCGGGCGTGGGGAAGTCGGCGCTGGTCGAGCGGCTGCACCGGGACCTGCCTGATGCTCGCTGGTCGTGGAGCGTGTGCGACGGCCTGTTCACGCCGCGCGCGCTCGGCCCGTTGTTTGATCTGGCGGACCAGTTCGGCGGCGCGTTGCTGGAGCGATGCCGCGCCGAGACCGACCGCGAGGACCTGTTCCGCGCGCTGCTAGTCGAGGTCAGCGGGCCAGGGGTGCTGGACGTGCTCGTCATCGAGGACATCCACTGGGCCGACGAGGCCACCCTCGACCTGCTCCGTTACCTGAGCCGGCGGCTGCGGGACGCCTCGGTACTGCTTATCGCCACGTACCGGGACGACGGCCTGGCCGTCGGTGACGCGCTCCGCGTGACGCTCGGCGATGTCGGTTCACAGCGGTGCACGCGACGCATCGGCCTGGCGCCACTGTCCCCGGACGCCGTGCGGCAGCTAGCCGTCGGGAGCGGGCTGGCCGCGCCCGAACTGTACCGGCTGACCGGCGGGAACCCGTTTTACGTGACCGAGGTGCTGCAGGCCGGGATGGAGGAGGTACCGCCGTCGGCGCGCGATGCGGTGCTGGCGCGGGCCGCGCAACTGAGCGGCGGCTCTCGCGAGGTACTCGATGTCGCGGCGCTGACCGGGTTGCGGGTCGAGGCGCGACTGCTGGAGTCGGTGACCGGCTGCCTGCCGCCGGTTCTGGATGAGCTGCTCGAGAGCGGCCTGCTGGTCGGCGACGGCCCGTGGGTTCGGTTCCGCCATGAGATCGCCAGGCTGGCGGTGGCGCACGCTGTCGCCGGGCACCGGGGCCAGGCGATCCACGCGCTGGTGCTGGCCGCGCTGGACACCTTCGGGTGCGATGACGACGCTCGCATGGCCTTCCACGCGGAGGCGGCAGGCGACGGCGCGGTGGTGCTGCGGTACGCAGCCGGCGCGGCGCGCCGGGCCGCCCGGCTGGCCTCGCACCGGGAAGCCGCCGCGCAGTACGAGCGGGCGCTGCGGTTCGCCGGTGGCGCGGATCCGGTGACGCTCGCGGGGCTGTACGAGGGGCTCGCCGACGAGGTGTCTTTGCTCGACCGGTGGGACGACGCGGAGACCGCGGGGGAGCGCGCGCTGGCGCTGTGGCGGGAGGCCGGCGACCGGCTGCGGGAGGGAGATGCGCTGCGCCGGTTGTCCCGTATCAGGTGGAACCTGTGCCGCGGCCGCGAGGCCGTCATCGCCGCCGAGGCCGCCGTGTCGGCTCTTGAGCCGCTCGGGTCCAGCGTCGAGCTCGCGCGGGCTTACGCTACTTTCGCCAATCAGCGGATGCTGTACGCCGACTATGACGTCGCCATCGACCTGGCCCTGGGGGCCCAGGCGCTGGCCACCCGGTTCGGTGCGACGGCCATCTACAGCGACGCGCTCAACACTCAGGCCGCGAGCCGTTCGGCCAAGAGCCTGGACTGGGCCGACCAGATGCGCCGCGCGCTGGACATCGCGCTGGCCGGGGGGCACCATCGCGAGGCGGCGCGCGCCTACACCAACCTGTGCGGAATCCACGCGGGCAAGCGGGAGTTCGCCGAGGCCGAGAAGTACTTCGACCCGGGGATCGCGTTCTGCGACGAGCACGACGTCACCACGTACGCGATCTGCATCCGCGGCGAGAAGGCCAACATGCTGGAACGCACCGGCCGCTTCGACGAGGCCGTTGCGCTGAGCAGGCAGATGCTGATCAAGGTCGGCCCTTCCCCGGCGAACCGGCTCTGCTCACTGATCCGGCTCGGCGTGATCGGGGCCCGGCGGGGCGAGACCGGGGTCTGGGAGTACCTCGACGAGGCGGTGACGACGGCGGACGCGGCCGGCGAGCCTCAGAACCAGGTACCGGCCCGGCTGGCCCGCGCGGAGGCACACTGGCTCGAAGGCAGGCCCGACGCGGCGCGGCGTGAGGCCGAGTTGGCCGACGACGCGTGCACGACCCCCAACGCTTGGCTCCGCGGCGCCGTCGCGGTCTGGCTGCGCCGCCTCGGCTCCCCGCGCCTGATGGGAGGAGAGGTTGCGGAGCCGCACCGGCTTCTGCTCGACGGCGACCCGGTAGGCGCCGCTCACGCCTGGACACGCCTGGCCTGCCCATACGAGGCGGCGCTGGCCCTGGCCGACGCGCCTGACGAAGGGGCCTTGCGCGAGGCCCTCGGCATCGTCATCGGCCTGGAGGCGCAGCCCGCAGCCCGGATCATCAGGCAGCGTCTGCGGGCAGTCGGCGCCAGGTCGATTCCGGCCGGCCCGCACACAGCGACGCGGAAGCGGCCGTTCGGGCTGACCCGGCGCGAGTGCGAGGTTCTCGACCTGATCTGCGCCGAGCAGACAAACGCGGAGATCGCCGCGAAGCTGTTTATCTCGGCCAAGACCGTCGACCACCACGTTTCGGCGGTCCTCGCCAAGCTGGGCGTGCCGACTCGGACCGCCGCGCGGCGCGCCGTCCGGCTCCACCTGGCGGGCGCGGACGAACTCCGCCAGCTCGGGCAATACGGGAAACGGTGACCATGGAACATTGATGCCGGACAGGTGCGGGTCTGCCACCTGACAGGTAGCAATTTGTTCAGACGAGCGAGTGCTCATAGTGTTGACATCTGCTCAGAATGAGTTAGACAGTCTTTGTCAGCCGGACATCCGGCAGCCTGTCACGTCGGCCTCACGCGACTGCACCGAGACGGCAGGCCGGACCGATCCGGCCGGTCCACACGGGAGGGTCCATGGCTACCACCGCATCCGCCGTTCCCGGTGGCTTCGTGGACCTGGCCCTGGAGGGCTGCACGGTCGTCGTGACCGGGGCGGGCAGCGGGATCGGCGCGGCCACCGCGCGGCTGCTCGGGGCTGCGGGTGCCTCGGTGGTGCTGGTCGGCAGGCGGGAAGCACTGCTTCGGCAAAGCGCCGGTGCGATCGAGGAGACCGGTGGCCAGGCCGTCCTGGTACCGGCCGACCTGGCCGATCCCACCAGTCCGACCCGGATCATCGCCGCAGCGCTAGCCGCGTTCGGCCGGGTCGATGGCCTGGTGAACAACGCGGCCATGTGCCAGCACCTGCCCCTGCCCGAGTGGGAGGCCGCTGGATTCGATGAGCAGGTGGCGACGAATGTCCGCGCGCCCTACTTCCTTATCCAGGCCGCGCTGCCATCGCTCCGGGAGTCTCCGCTCAAGTCGGTGGTCAACATCAGCTCTTCCTCGGGCACCCTGCGGCTATCCGGCCAGTCTGTGTACGGCATGACCAAGTCCGCCCTGGACTACCTGACCCAGTCGCTGGCTGGGGAGCTGGCACCGGCCGGCATCCGGGTCAACTGCATCGCGCCTGGCCCGATCGATACCCCCATCCACGCCACCTGGAGCGACAATCTGGTAGAGGCCCACCGGTGGCTGAAGAGCCAGGTGCCGCTCGGCCGGATCGGTGATCCAGCCGAGGTCGCGCGGTGGATCGCCCTGCTGCTAAGCCCGGTGTCGTCGTTCATGACGGGGGCGGTGATCCCGGTGGATGGGGGCCAGGTGATCCCGCATGCCTGAGAACTGGCCAGGCAGGCACTTAAAGTCGGCCGTGACAGCTGACCCTTGCGAAAATTGGGTGAGGATGTGAAAGCAGCACGAGCCGACGACGCGGGACGCTGGAGCTCTGAGGAACTCCTGCTCCGGGCGGCCTGGTACTACTACAAGGACGAGCTGACCCAGGACGAGATCGCCCGGCGGCTGTCGGTGTCCAGGGCGTCGGTGGGACGGCTGCTCGACCGGGCCAGAAGGGTCGGCCTGGTGTCGATCAACCTGAACACCGAGTACCTGGATGCGTTCGAGCTGAGCGGTGAGCTGCGCAATACGTTCGGCCTGGCCGAGGCGCTGGTCGTACCAGACCACAAGAAGGAGCCGTTCGATCACCATGCCCTGAACGCCCGCGTCGGCCTCGGGGGAGCCCAGTTCATGAGCACCCATCTGCGTCCCGGCGCGAGCCTTGGCGTGGGCTGGGGCGAGACCGTCTCGCGAGTGATCGCGGCCACCAGTTTCGGCGCGGTCGGGCCGGTGCACATGGTCACGCTGACCGGCGGGGTGGAGGGCTACCTGCAGACCATCCTGTCCTCCAAAGGCGAGATAGCCACTGAGTCAGCCGACCTCACCTCGGCCACCGTGATCCCGAGCCCGATCATGGCGTCCACATCTGCCCTAGCGGCAGCTCTGCGCGAAGAGCCGACCATCCAGCAGGTACTGAAACAGGCCTGCAGCGTGGAGTACGCGCTGGTCGGCGTCGGCACCCCCACCGCCGACGCGACCATCGTCCATATGGGCTACCTGAATGCCGACGACAGCCGCGGGCTGCGGGGACGAGGCGTGGTCGGCGACATCCTCGGCCAGTTCTTCGACGCCAGCGGCGACGTCGTGGACCTGCCGATTCATGACCGGCGGATCGGCATTGAACTAGCCGACCTGAGACGCATCCCCAAGGTAGTCGGGGTGGCCGGCGGGGAACACAAGGCAGAGGCGATCCTGGGCGCACTGCACGGCGGGTTCCTCGATGTTCTCGTCACCAACGAGCTGGCCGCCATCCGGTTGCTTGAACTGGAGCGCAGCCGGTCACGCTGACCGGGTCCGGCCGGGTCCTGCATTGACCAGGGTTCGCCGGGAATCTGCAGCTGGTTCTTGCGGCATCGCGGTACGTGTTCGATACTCAGGCTGAGCGAATGACCGTCATCTGAGCAACTGCTCCTTGGGGGTTCCTGCGCATGGTCAGCCTCTGGGGGCGCCCTGCCAAAACTCGTCACCAGCTGAGGAGAAAGCACATGGCCAGCAGCGACACACGCCAGATCGTCCCGCCGCCCACGCCGATGAAGATCACCCAGATCGCCGTAGTAGTCCGCGACATGGAAGCTGCGCTGAAGTCCTACACGGAGACCATGGGCTGGGGACCATGGAGCGTCTTCGACTACAAGCCACCGCTACTGCACGACACGCGGGTGCACGGCGAGGCGGTCGAATACCGGATGATCGGCGCGGAGACCTCGGTGGATGGGCTCGGCTTCGAGCTGATCCAGCCGGTGAGCGGCCCGAGTATCTACCAGGAGTTCCTAGACTCCCACGGCGAGGGAGTCCAGCACATCGCCTGCATGAAGCACTCGTACGAAGACAGCTCGCTGGTGCGGGAGCACTGGCATTCCAACGGTGCCGAGGTCCTGATGAGCGGCAGGATCGGCGACTCGATCGAGTTCTACTACCTGGACACCGCCCCGATGCTCAAGTTCGTACTCGAATCAGGCAGTGGTCACGCTATCGACCTCAAGCCGACCCGCATGTACCCGTGACCCAGGCTGGTCCGGTGCGGGTCCTGGTCGTCGGCGACTCGTACATGCCGGCCGGCGTCTTCACCGCGGCGCTGGCCAGCCTGGGCAACCTCGTCTGCGTGACTGAGCTGCAGATCGAAAGCACCACGGCGGCACCACCGCGGACTGACTCAGAACGGGCACTCCGCGAGTACGTCGGCAACCCGGCTCACCTCGTCGCCGCGGTGGCTGGCCATGACGCGCTACTGGTGCACGGGGCGCCGGTCAGCGCCGAAGTCCTGGACGCCGCGCCACTCCGGCTGGTCTGCTGTGCTCGCGGCGGCCCGGTGAACGTCGACGTGGCCGCAGCCAGCAGGCGCGGCATACCGGTCACTAACGCGCCGGGCCGCAACGCGCAGGCCGTCGCCGAGCTGACCATCGCATTCGCGCTGATGCTCGTCCGCAGCGTGCCGTACTCGGCCCGCTATCTCGTCGATGGCGGTCAGCTGGCGGAGAACACGTATGAGGGCAGCGAGTTCATCGGTGCCGAGGCGGCCAGCACGACCCTCGGGCTTGTCGGCCTAGGCAATGTGGGCAGGGAGGTGGCGGCCCGCGGCCGGGCGCTCGGTTTCACGATGCTGGGCTACGATCCGGTCCGGCTGGCCACCGTCCCGCCGGGCGTGACTATGGTCACCCTCGATGACCTGCTCGGCCGCTCTGGGCTCATCTCGCTGCACGCCCGGGCCACGCCAGACAACCGGCACCTGCTCGGCACCGCCGCGTTCGCCCGCATGCCGCGTGGCGCGTTCCTCATCAACACCGCACGGGAGTCGCTGGTCGACGAGGATGCGCTGGCCGCGGCGCTGGCCAGCGGGACCCTGGCCGGGGCAGCGCTCGACGTGGTGGAGCGGCGCCCAGCCGGGGACCGGCACCCGCTGCTCGACCTGCCCAACGTGATCATTACCCCGCACATCGGGGGCGCTACCCGGGAGACGCTGCAGCGCGGGGCCGAGATGACCGCCTCGGCAGTGGCCCGGCTGGCATCCGGCCAGATCCCGGACCATCTAGTGAATCCCGAGGTTCTGGCCCGGAAGGAGGTCGCGCCGTGACCGGGCAATCGGCTACCAGGCAGGGCGGGCCCTACCTGCTAGCCGTGGACGCGGGAACCGGCAGCTGCCGGGCGCTTCTATTCACCGTGGCGGGCGAGCAGGTAGCAGTATCCCTTCGGGAGTGGACCCATAATGAGCCGCCGGGCGTCCCCGGTGGCCAGGACTTCGACGTCGAGGCTAACTGGCTCGCTATCGCGGCCTGCATACGCGACGCCCTCCGTCTGGCGGGCGCCACCGGGAACGACGTGGCTGCGGTGGCGGCGACCAGCATGCGCGAGGGAATCGTGCTCTACGACGCAACGGGCACCGAGATATGGGCTTGCCCGAACGTGGACAGCCGCGCCGCGCAGGAGGCTACGGACCTGATCCGCGAGGGCGCCGCAGAGCGCATCTTCGCCGAGGCCGGCGACTGGGTATCGATCACCTCCCCCGCCCGGCTGCGCTGGCTGGCCCGGCACAGGCCGGACATCTTCGGCCGGATCCACAGCCTCGGCATGCTCAGCGACTGGATCGTGTACCGGCTAGCTCAGGTCCAGATCACCGAGCCGTCCTGCGGCTCGAGCTCGGGAATGTTCAACCTGGCCAGCCGGGGATGGTCGGCAAAGATCGCGCAGATCTGCGGTATCTCACCGACCGTGCTGCCCGAGGTCGCCGACCCGGGCACGGCGGTCGGCGAGGTCACGGCCGACGCTGCGGCTCAGACCGGCCTGCGCGCGGGCACCCCGGTGGTCGCCGGCGGCGCCGATACACAGCTCGGGCTGCTCGGCGCGGGCGTGGGGGCCGGTGAGTTCACCGTGCTGGCCGGCACCTTCTGGCAGAACACGCTGCTCATGGACAAGCCACTCATAGACCCGGCGGTCAGGCTCCGGACCTTGTGCCACGTCACGCCGGGCGAGTGGATGCTTGAGGGAATCGGGTTCTACTGCGGCATGGCGATGCGCTGGTACCGGGATGCCTTCTGTGATGCCGAGGTCGCGGTAGCCCGCAGCCGGGGCGTGGATCCATATGTGGTGATGGAAGAGAACGCGGCACGGATCCCGCCCGGCTCGAACGGCGTCTATGCGATCTTGTCGAATCTGATGAACGCGCGCCGGTGGGTGCACGCTAGCCCGTCGTTCGTCCAGTTCGACCTGGGCAATCCGGCCGGGAGCGGCCGGGCAGCCTGCATCCGCGCCGTCGAGGAAGCGGCCGCCTACGTGGTCCGCGGTCACCTCGGCATCATCGGCGAGCTGACCGGCGCGCGGATCACCGAGCTGACCTTCAGCGGCGGGGCCGCCAAGGGGACACTCTGGCCGCAGATCATCGCCGACGTGCTTGGCCTGCCGGTGAGCGTGCCCGCGGTGACCGAGAGCAGCGCACTGGGCGCCGCGCTGTGCGCGGGCAAGGGCGTCGGGCTCTACACCAGCCTGACCGAGCTCGAAGGCGAGCTGCGCAAGCGCGTGGCAACCTTCGAGCCGGATCCGGCCGCCGTGACCGCCTACGCAGACAGCTATGCGAGATGGCAACGGATCTACCCTCGGATGCTCGATCTTTCCGAGGATGGCCTGCTCAACCCGCTGTGGCGGGCGGCGGGCGCGAGCCCGCGCCGACCGGCGGCCCAGCCCGAGCCGGGAGTCACGCCATCGCGTCTGGGCAGCTGAAGGAGGAGTCTATGGCTGACAACGACAGCCGCACGGAAGGCGACCGGTTCTCGCCAGCCTTGCCCCCGTACGCCGAGCCGTATCCCCTGAAAGGATGCGGCGGGCTCGACTGGGGAATGCAAAGCCGGCTGGCCAGGATATTCAGGCCGGCCACCAGCCGCACGGTGATGCTGGCCATCGACCACGGCTACTTCCAGGGGCCGACCACCGGGCTCGAGCGGGTGGATCTGTCGATCGTCCCGCTGCTCGGTTACGCCGACGCGCTGATGGCCACGCGCGGCATTGTCCGGGCCGTCATCCCGCCGGCCTCAGGGACGCCCATCGTGCTTCGGGCCAGCGGTGGGCCGAGCATCCTGAAGGAGCTGTCCGACGAGCGGGTCGCGGTCAGCATGGAGGATGCTGCGCGTATCAACGCCGCCGCCGTAGCCGTGCAGGTCTTCGTGGGCGGCGAGTTCGAGACGCAGTCCGTGCACAACATGACCCGGCTGGTGGACGAGAGCCAGCGGTACGGGATCCCGGTGCTCGCGGTCACCGCGGTCGGGAAGGAACTAACCCGCGACGCCCGCTACCTCAGGCTGGCCACCAGGATTTGCGCCGAGCTTGGCGCGCACGTGGTCAAGACGTACTACTGCGCCGAGGGGTTCGACACGGTAACGGCCGCCTGCCCGGTGCCGGTCGTCATGGCTGGCGGGAAGAGGCTGCCCGAACTCGAGGCCCTCACGATGGCCTACCGCGCCATGGAGGAAGGAGCGGCAGGAGTCGACATGGGCCGGAACATATTCCAGAGCCACGACCCGGTCGCGATGATCGGCGCGGTCAACGCGATTGTGCACGAGTCGGTCAAGCCGCAAGCGGCATACGAGCAGTATTCAACGGCAATCCATGGCCACAACCAGCCGGAGGACAAAAGGTGAGCCAGGCGATGACGAAGCCGACCCCGCCCGCGCCGGTCACGCTGGCCGAGTTCGACGAGATCTTCGAGGCGGTCAAGAACTGGGGCCGCTGGGGACCCGACGACGAGCTTGGCACGCTGAATTACATCACCGCGGACGCCGTGCGAGCCGCGGCCGCAACCGTCCGGTCGGGGCGGCGTGTGACGATGGCGATCTCGATGAACACGTCGGCCGGGCCGGACAACCCGAGCCCGGTCATCCATCACGTGGTCCAGGGCCATGACATCGACATCGGGTCCAGCGGGGTGACCTTTGCCACGGATTACGTGGGCCTGGCCTTCCACGGCGACTGCCATACCCATATGGACGCGCTCTGCCACATCGCCTACCAGGGTCGCGTCTATAACGGCCGGCCAGCTCAGCAGGTGATGACCTCTCAGGGCGCCACCGCGCTCGACGTGACGGCCTACCGCGAAGGGCTCGTCGGCCGGGGCGTGCTGCTGGACGTGCCGCGGTTCCGCGGCGTCGGGTGGCTGGAGCCGGGTGAGGCCGTGACCCGTGCCGAGCTCGAGGCGGTCGAGCAGGCGCAGGGGGTCCACCTCGGTGAGGGGGACATTCTCGTCTTCCGCACCGGGCACCACCGGCGCCGTCTCGAGCTAGGGGCGTGGAGCAACGATTATCCGCCGGCCGGCGAAGGCAAGGCCGGCCTGCACGTGGACACGATCCGGTGGATGCACGAGCGGCGGATCGCCGCGTTCCTGCCGGACGGCGACGGGGAGACGGTCCCGAGTCACGTCGAAGGGGTTCTCTACCCGATACACCCGCTGCAGGTCACCGCCATGGGCATGTTCGCCGCCGACAGCCTGCAGCTCGAGGACCTGGCCACGGCCTGCGAACAGGAGGGGCGCTTTGAGTTCATGGTGGTCGGCCTGCCGCTCCGGCTGCCCGGCGGCACCGGGTCGCCGTGGAACCCGATCGCCATCTTCTGACCAACCCGCCACTGGTGCCGGGCCCGCACGGCGGCGATGACTATCACACAGGGAGGCAACGAACCATGGAGCGGCGGTTTGAGGGCAAGGTCGCGCTGGTCACCGGAGCGACTACGGGCATCGGCCAGGCGACCGCGGTGCGCCTCGCCGAGGAGGGCGCGGTCGTGGCCGTGAACCACCTGCCCGGGCAGGACGCGGCCGGGACGCTGCGGCGGATCGGCGAGGCCGGCGGCCAGGGCTTCCCGGTGATCGCTGATATGCGTGATCCGGGACAGGTCACCGCCATGGTGCACAGCGCGGCCGAGCGCGGCGGGCGCCTCGACTACGTGGTGTCCAACGCCGCGATCAACCCGTTCATGGCGTGGGACAAGACGACCGTCGAGGACTTCAACAACCTGTTCGAGACGAACGTCCGGGGCACCTGGATGGTCTGCACCGAAGGCGCCAAGCAGATGATCCGGGAGGGGCACGGCGGCGCGATCTGCTGCGTGAGCTCGATCTCGGCCCACGTGGGCGCCCCGGGCCAGACCGCCTACTGCGGGACCAAGGGCGCCATCAGCATGCTGGCCAAGGCGCTGGCCTGCGACCTGGGCGCTCACGGCATCCGGGTGAACGCGGTCGAGCCGGGCTGGGTGATGACGAACATGAGCGCGCCGCTGATGGAGGACCCCGCCGCGGTGAAGTACTACAACGATCGCGTCGCGCTGCACCGCGGAGCCCAGCCCACCGAACTCGCAGCCACGATCGCGTACCTGCTCTCGCCCGATGCCAGCTACGTGACCGCCGCGACGCTGCTGGTGGACGGTGGCTTCATCGTGAACGCCGAGCTGTGATAACGGACGCTTAGGAGGCATGCGATGCCGGACCCGGCACGGATCTTGCGAGAGGCGTACAACAATGTCAGGCACGAGTACCGAACGGCCATCGGTCAGCGGCGCGATGAACTGATCACGCCCGCTCTGGTGCTCGATGTCGACGCTGCGCAACGCAACATCGACCATATGGCGAGCGAACTGAAGCAGATCGGCGCGGCCGTCATTCGGCCGCACTACAAGGCGCACAAGAACCCGGACCTGGCCCGCCGCCAGCTGCAGGCCGGGGCCGGCGGGCTGTCCATGGCCACCGTGTGGGAGGCCGCGATCCTCGCCGCCGCCGGGATGGACGATCTGTTCGTGGTCAACACGGTGGCACATCCGGCCAAGCTCCGGATGCTGGCACGGCTGGCCCAGGATCACCGGGTGCTCGTCGCGGTGGACGAGGCCGCGAACGCCGCGGCCCTCTCCGCTGCCGCTGTCACGGCGGGGTCGACGCTCGGAATCATGGTGGAGGTGGACACCGGCATGGACCGCTGCGGGGTGGATGACGCAGCGGACTGCCTGGCGGTGGCCCGGCAGGTGATGGATCTGCCAGGGCTGCGCTTCGAGGGCATCACCGGCTACGAAGGGCACTGCTCCCTGACGCCGGACAATGACCTGCGGCACGAGCGCCAGCGCGAGGCGATGAAGTTCTTCACCGGCGTCGCCGGGGTGCTGGAGGCGGACGGCATTGGATGCCCGATCCGGTCGGCCGGCGGAATCGCGACGTGGAACTGGACAGCGGCCTACCCGGGCGTAACTGAGATCCAGGCTGGCACGTACGTGGTCATGGACAATTTCCACGGCCAGATGGCGCCTGGATTCGAGCACTCGCTCACCATCCAGGCGACCGTCATCAGCCGGCGGAGCGGCAAGGTCATCGTGGACGCCGGCAACAAGTCGGTCGCCGACCCCGCCAACGTGACGATGGTAGGCCACGACCACAAGGTGTTCCGGTTCGATGAGGAACACGGCATCTTCGACGCTGCCGGAGGATCCTCGCTGCGGGTCGGTGATCCGGTGGCGCTCGTGCCCGGGTACTCGCCGAGCACGGTGAACTGGTACGACGCGTACCACGTGGTCCACGAGGACGTTGTGGTGGACATCTGGCCGGTCATCCCGCGCGGTCCCGGCCATCACGGGATCTCCGATCTGGGCTGAATGGTACAAACCCTTGCCAAGCTCTGCCAGCGAGGTCGATACTCCAGTGAACGGATGAACCATCCTTGAGCGGATGCTCTACGTGCCGAGGTGATCCTGTTGCCAGCGGGTGACGGGAAGGAGACTCACGATGGCAGTTGAGGCTGGTCAGTCGAGTACGGGCACCGTTAAGACCGAGTTGCGGGAGAACGCGGTCGGCCTCCCCGGAATACTGATGCAGGGCATCGCCACGATCGGGCCGTCGTTCGCGATCCTCGCGTCCTTCGTCTTCATCGTGGGTTTCGCCGGGCTGGTGACACCGTGGGCGTTCCTGTTCGGCGGTATCCTGCTGGGGCTGCAGGCATTGTCGGCGGCGCAGCTGGCGAAGGTGTTCCCGTCGGCGGGCGGCTGGTACACCTGGATAGCCCGGGCCTTCCATCCGCGCGCGGGGTTCTTCGCCGGGGTGCTGTTCTCGATCTGGTTGCCGCCAGTGGCCACGCTCACCATGGCGTACCTGGCCAAGACGGTGCTGGAGCCGTCGATCAAGGCCGAGTACGGGGTGGACGTCCTGTGGTGGATCTGGGTCCTCGCCGGCGTGGCCCTCGTGATCTTCTTCGCCTATCAGGGGATCTCCATCTCAGAGAAGGCGCTGATCATCACCGGGCTGATCGAGATCGTGATCATGGTGGCGCTGGCGTTCACCGGGCTCGCGTCGCCTGGTCCCGGCGGGTTCAGCCTCGGGCCGCTCAACCCCGCTAATTTCGGACTGGCGGGCAATCTGTTCCTTGGCGTGGTGTTCTCGATCTTCGCCTTCAGCGGGTGGGAATCTACCGGGCCGCTGGCCGAGGAAAGCAGGAATCCGAAGCGCAACGTACCCATCGGGCTGGTCGGCTCAGTCGTCATACTGACGATCTACTTCGTGTTCGTGACCTGGGGTTACCTTGTCGGCATCGGCGTGAGCAAGGTGGGCAGCATTCCGACCGCGACCGCCTTCCCTGTCGCCACGATGGCCCAGCGGGTCTGGGGTGGCGCCTGGGTGCTGCTGCTCTTCGCCTTGCTGAACTCGGCCATCGCCCTGTCCATCGCATGCTTCAACGGCGGGACGCGGACCTGGTACGCGATGGGCCGGTCCGGCGTGCTGCCGAAGATGGTCGGAAAAGTGAACCCGGTGCGGAAGACCCCGGTCAACGCGATCAGCCTGCAGGTGGGCGTGCAGGTTCTCGCGTTCGCTTGCGTGCTGATCTGGGGCGCCGAGAACGTGTTCTTCTCCTGGGCGAATGCGATCACGATCGGCCTGGTGTTCATGTACGTGCTGTGCAACATCGGGGTGGTCAGGTACTACCTCACCGAGGGCCGCGGCCAGTTCAACCCGGTCCTGCACCTAGTCGTCCCGGTGGTCGCCTCGGCCGCGGGCATCGTGGTGGTGTGGAAGTCCTACTTCTCCCCGTTCACCAGCACCGGACCCGTGTTCTGGGGTCTTATGACGTTCATCGTCGTGCTCGTGCTTACCGTGGTCATCCTGATCTACCTCCGCGTTACAGGTAAGGAGGACTGGATGCGCCGTGCGCAGCTGGTATTCGAGCAGTCGGGCGGGAGTCACTAGCGCGGATTTCCATGCGGCGACCGCATCGACGGGCTCTGCATTCAGGTCCCTGGGCTCCGCGCCGGTCAGCGCCTCGATCAGCTCCGCGCAGCGGTGCACCGGGATCGCGTGCGCTGCCATCAGGTACACGCACCACGCCTGCAAGGCCAGGCCGTAGGTTACCGTTCCCGGCGCTCCGGTCCCGGCGGGCGCGGCCGCCCGGTGCACCCGCCCGCCGGGGAGGCGGGCCGACCAAAGCAGTGACCTTAGCCGGCTGGCGTACCGGCGGTGGCGCGATTTGCTGGCATGAAGCGTCTCCACCGATCTGGCGGACCTGCCGTATTGCGCGGTGCGGTCGCCGCTGCTGATGTTCGCCGCGCTGATCTTGTCGGTGCTGCCTGTTCAGTTTTCGGCCGAAGCGGCCACTGTGTGTCACCATACTGCTACCGTCTAACCTCATGCAGCTTGCCAGCACGGTTAGTGTCCTTATGGCGGCGCTCGGCTCAGCGGTCGTCCTTGCGGCGTGCGGGACAGTCAGCGGTGCTCCCGGGGCATCCCAGTCGGCGACCGGCGAGGCCGCGCTGGCCAGCTCACCGTCGGCGTCGCACTCGGCTCACGGCCGCCGCTCCCAGCCCGGCACCCGCGACGGGCACGACCGGAACCACCACGCGGACGCCGCCGGGACGAACCGAAACGGCCGGACGGCGCAGGCACCCGTGCCGGGTGGGCGAGTGGCGAGCCTGTGGGCGCAGGCGGTCAGCACCGCTCACCCGGACCACGTCATCGGCAATGGCACCCCGGCCAGCTGTACCTCACAGGCCGTGGTCCGCGCCGTCACCGCGGGCGGGGTGATCAGGTTCTCCTGCGGTCCACGCCGGGTGACCATCGTGATGAGCGCCACCGCCAAGGTCCGCAATAGCACCGCCCGAGTCGTGCTCGACGGCGGCGGCAGGGTGACGCTAAGCGGCGGCGGCGTCAGGCGGATCCTGTACATGGACACCTGCGATCCGGCGCAGGTATGGACGACTTCACATTGTTTTGATCAGTCCAGCCCCGTCCTGATCGTGCAGAACCTGACGTTCGCGGACGGCAACTCTGCCGGCCTCTTCGACGGTGGAGGCGGCGGGGCCATCTTCGACCGCGGTGGCCAGCTGAAGATCATCGACTCGCGCTTCACCGGCAACCGGTGTGACTCCGTCGGCCCGGACCTGGGCGGGGCGGCGATCCGCGCACTGAGCCAGTACCGCCACCGGCCGGTGTACGTGGTGGGCAGCACCTTCCAGGGCGGCGTGTGCTCGAACGGCGGCGCGCTGAGCAGCATCGGGGTGTCCTGGGTGGTGCAGGACAGCACCTTTACCGGTAACCGGGCCATCGGTTCCGGCGCGAACCCGGCACGGGCCGGCACGCCCGGCGGCGGCAGCGGCGGAGCCATTTATACCGACGGTAATAACTACACGGTGACGATCGGCGGAACGGTCATTACGGGCAACAGCGCCAGGGAAGGCGGAGGGGCGGTGTTCTTCGTCAGTAACAACCGGACCGGCACGCTGCGGATCGAGCGCTCCAGGGTGCGCGGAAATCCCAACGCGGGCTTCCATACCGCCGGCTACCCGGGCATCTTCTTCCGGGGCCGGGGTCACCCCATCGTCATGTCATCCATCCTCAGCTGATTGCCGGGCAGCAAGTCCCACCTCGGGCCCCGGATCCGGAACGGCGGGCACCCCGCCAGCGGTCCTCACGTTATGAGCGCACAGTCATGCGGCGCCTCACTGGTACGGCAGCAGCCATTTGCTACCTGACCGGGGCGATCTCGGCGCGGCGGGCCAGTCGCCATGCAAGACCGCTTCCCGCCCAGGCTCAGGTCCAGGTCAAGGCCCGCACGGCTGCTGCCGTACCAGTCCGGCAGCAGTCGGCGCCTAGCTGACGTCGGCCGCCAGGTCCCGGTAGGCAGGGAGGAGCTCGTTCCACCGGGGCTCGCCGTCGCCGCGTTCGCGCCCGGCGAGGTAGGCGGCGAGGTCTTCGACATGGACCTGGTTCCCGGCTCCGTACTCGGCGAGCAGGTTCACGGGCATGCCCCGTAGTTCGAGGATCAGGACGGTGTGGTCGCCGTCGCCGGTCAGCGTGGCCTCGACGGCGTGCTCATCTGTCTGGCGGACGTGTTTAGTCGTTACCAGCAGGTGCCGCGGGGGCTCGCACACGTCTACCCGCCCGGTGCCCTCCCATCCGTCAAAAAAGCGTGCCCGGAACTCACCGCCCAGGCGCAGGTCGCCCTCGAACTCGCCGAGCCAGCGGGCCAGACGGCCGGGGTCGGTGAGCGCCGACCACAGGTCGTCGATACCAGTGTCGAACCGGTCCTCCATGCGCACGACGCCCTTGCCGTCTGCTGTGCGCAGGGTGCCCACGATACGGTTGCCCGCGGCCGCGTTGCTGGTCATCTGGTGCTCCTTCGTTCGTGTTTGCCCCGGGCTATCTCGGTGTGCAGGGCATCTAGCCGCTGCTCCCACAAGGCCCGGTACCGGCCCAGCCATTCATCGATCTCGGCGAGCGGCTCGGGGTGAAGGCTGTAGACCCGCCGCTGCGCCTCCTGGCGGACCTCGACCAGCCCCGCCTCTCGCAGCACCCGCAGGTGCCGCGATACCCCCGGGCGGGCAATCGGCAGCAGCGCCGCCAGCTCACCGGCGGTGGCCGGGCCGCTGGTCAAGGTCTCCAGTATCGTCCGCCGGCTCTCGTCTGCCAGTGCCCGCAGAGCGGCTTCCATCGCACGAACGTACCAAGGTAGTTACGTAACCGTCAAGGTACGTATGTGAGCACGTTTGCCATGCCACACCAGCAAACCGATGCGGACGCTCCGCCGCAGGTCAAAGCCCGAATGGCTGCTGCCGTACCAGAACGCCCCGGTGTTCTACGACAAGCCCGTCGAGCCCGGGGGACACCCCCGGGCTGCCGGAAATTCCACAGCTGTCCCTGTCAACCCGTGTGCTAGGCCTGCCGCTGGACGCGGATGTGCCGGACGATCTGTCCCAGGTCTTCCGATCCCGCATCAGGAAAGGCGATGAGCCAGTCGTGCACGATCCGCAGCAACGGCAGGTCAGCCGAGGCGGTCGCCAGCGTGACGTCCTTGGCGGCAAGCCGGAGCGGGTAGTTGGCTCCCTGTGCGAATGCACGGCCGGCTATCCCGGCCAGCGGCCCGCTGGCTAGGGCGCCAGTCACGAGTTCCTCGGGAAGCCCGAGTGCGTCCGCAAGGGCCATGGCTTCCCCAACAACGGTGACACCGGCGATTACGGCGTTGATCAGGACAACCTTGAGTGCCGCTCCGCGGCCGACCGGGCCGCACTCCGTTACGGTGCCGAATACCTCCAGAATGGGCCGGACCTTCGCGAGATTCCCGCCCGCTAGCACGACCAACTGCCCGGAGGCAGCTCGGTCCGCGCTGCCCATGACCGGCGCGTCGATCAGCGCGACGTTGCCGGGCAGGAGTGCTGCTATCTCCTCGACTACCTGCGGGCCGATGGTGGAGGCATCGATCAAGGTGGTGCCCGGTCGCAGATGCCGGGCGATACCGCTTATGACCTCCCGCACCGCGGTTGGGTCGGCGAGCATGGTGATGACCACGTTGGCTTCACGAACCGCCTCGGCAGGACTCGCCGCCACGTTGGCGCCCTCTGCCTGGAGCGCCTCGGCGCGTGACGCCGTGCGGTTCCAGACCGTCAGCGGATAGCCCGCCGCGAGCAGGCGCTTGGCCATAGGGCTGCCCATTATCCCCAGACCGATAAAGGCTATTCTCTCCATACGCTCCATCCGGGTGTTCCAATCGTCACGGAGTCGTGGGTCCTTTGCAGAGACCCACACGTTGCCGGTTCACTGTAAACGGCATCACCCATAGCTCTAGTACGGCAGCAGCCATTCGCTACCAGCGTGAAGAGGCCTGGTGACGGCGCCGCCAGTCCAGCCAGTGCCCGGCGCTGACGGGAGGGGGCGGGTGTCCGAGCAGCCGCCCGGTTTCCGGGACGGTGAGCGGGATCATCCCCGGGTCGGCTGGCGGCGGCTGGTCCGGGAGTACCGGGGCGGGTGCCTGGGTGCCGGTGCGACGGCGGAGCAGGGCGGCGGTGACGGCGCAGATGGCCAGGGCTGCCATGACCAGCACGGTGTGCCGGGCGATCGCGGTATACAGGCGGACCTGGGACTGGTCGAGCCCGAAACAGTCCTTGCCGAACTCGAAATCTTCCTCAGTCGGCCACTGCTGATACCCGTGAAGAAGGAATCGTCTCTAGCGTTCCGGGTGCATCCGGGGCGATACTGAGCGTGGGAGCACTGTTGCAGGCGGCAGCGACGGTTGGCCGTCTGCTGGCTGCGGCAGGTGATCCTGATGCGACTGGGCACCGGAACGGCGGCGGCTCCCGGCCCGCTGATCTGGGCGGCGGTGCCGCCAGGGCGGCGGATGACGGCGGTGGCGCTGCTGGCGATGCTCGCGGCACGGGCCGCGGCCTCGGCGGGAGGCGGTCACGGTGAACGCGGTCATGCATCCGGAGGGACTGCCGCAGCTGAAGATCCGGCCGGAGCACCTGGCCCTGGCCGCGATCGTGTATGTCCGGCAGTCGACCAGGGGCCAGGTCCTTGAGCACACGGAATCGACGCGGCTGCAGTACGCGCTCGCCGGGCGGGCGGTCGCGCTGGGCTGGGCCCGGTCCCAGGTCATCGTGATCGACGACGACCTCGGGGTGTCCGCGGCGGTCCCGGATTCCCGGGAGGGCTTCGCCCGGCTTGTCACTGAGGTCACCATGGGAAGGGCGGGGGTCGTCCTGGGGATCGAGATGTCGCGGCTGGCGCGGACCGGGAAGGACTGGCACCACCTGCTGGAGCTGTGCTCGCTGTCGGGGACGCTTCTCGCTGACCCGGACGCGGTCTACGATCCGGGGTATTACAACGACCGCCTGCTGCTGGGGCTGAAGGGGACGATGAGCGAGGCAGAGATTTTCCTGATCCGGCAGCGGATGCTGGGCGCGAAGCGGGCCAAGGCCGAGCGCGGCGAGCTGATCCTCCCGCTCCCGGCCGGATACGTGCGCCGCCCGTCCGGCGAGGCCGCCTTCGACCCCGACGAGCAGGCGCAGGACGTCGTCCGCCTTATCTTCAGGACCTTCCAGCGGCTGGGGACCCTCAACGCCGTGCTGCGCTATCTCGTCGGGCACGAGATCCAGCTTCCGGTCCGCGCGCGCTCGGGGCCGGCGAAGGGCGACCTGGAATGGCGGCGCCCGACCCGGGAGACGCTGCAGAACATGCTGCGCAACCCTGCTTACGCGGGCTATTACGCCTACGGCCGCCGTCAGGTCGATCCCCGCAGGAAGATCCCCGGCCGCCCGGACACCGGGAAAGTGGTGAAGCCCGCCGGCGAGTGGCTGGTCATGCTGCCGGGCAGGCTTCCCGCCTACATCTCCGAGGACGAGTACCGCGCGAACCTCGCCAGGCTGGCCGCCAACCAGCAGACCGCGGAGTCCCCCGGCGCTCCCCGGAACGGGCAGGCGCTGCTGTCCGGGCTGCTGCGCTGCGGCCTGTGCGGCGGGCACCGCATGGCGGTCAGCTACCACGACCCGTCCGCCCGCGCCGCCTACGGCTACACCTGCGGGTTCTACCCGGTGAACTACGGGACCGGCGACCGCTGCCAGCACATTGCCGGCCCCGCGCTCGATGACTACGTCGCCCGGCAGGTCCTCGACGCGGTGGCCCCGGCGGCCCTGGAGGTCTCGATGGCCGCCGCTGCGCACGCCGAGAGCGAGCGGGCCGCCCTGGACAAGCTCTGGCGGCAGCGCGTCGAGCGCGGCCGCTACGCCGCCGACCGCGCCCGCCGCCAGTACCAGCTCGCCGACCCCGAGAACAGGCTCGTCACCCGGCAGCTCGAGGCCGACTGGGAATCCGCGCTCGCCGAGGCCGGGCGGCTAGAGGCCGAGTACCAGCGGTTCGCCGAGCAGACGCCCGCAGTGCTGGCCCCCGCCGAGCGGGACGCGATCAGGTCCCTGGCCTCCGACCTCCCGCGGGTCTGGGACGCCCCGACGACCACGCGGGCCGACCGCAAGGAGCTGCTCCGCATTCTTACCGACGACGTCACCGTGGCCGTCGAGGGCGACAGCGAGATCGTGAACGTGGACATCACCTGGGCCGGCGGGCACCGGACCAGCGGGAGAGCCGTCCGCCCTGTCGGCCGCCTGGACCAGCTCTCCTACTACCCGGCCCTCCTGGAGACCGTCACCCGGCTCGCCGGCGAAGGACGCAACAGCAGGCAGATCGCCGGCACGCTCAACGCCGCGGGATACCGGCCGCCCAAGCGCACCGCGGTCTTCACCGGCCAGCAGGTCCGCAACATCATCAGCAAGCACGCCATCCGCGAGAATGCCAAGGGCCGGCCCGCCGTCCTCACGGACCTGGACCCAGGCGAGTGGTCCGTCCCGGGACTGTCCGCCGAGCTCGGCATGCCCACCGCCAGCATCTACAACTGGATCTACCGCGGCTGGATCACCGCCCGCCGCGCACCCGGGGGCAGGAACTGGATCATCACCGCCGGCGAGCAGCAGATGCGCGAGCTCCGCGAGCGCAGGGACCGCCCGCCCGGCTACTACACCCGCGCCCGCTGGGCACCACCCCAGGCAGAAACCGGCCAAACGCAGGAAGAAGGACAAGGAGGGCAGCCGTGAAAGACAAATCCCGCTTGACAGGTAGCAGCGATGGCCGACTTCGGCCGGCCACCTCAGCCCTGCGGCGCGGACCGGCCGGGCCGGGGACGCCGGCTGGCCTTCGGGCAGGTAGCAGTAGTGATAGGCGAGTTCGCCGGTAGTCAGGTGGCGGCGGATCAGCAGGTGGTGCCGGGCAGAGGCGGTACCCAGCCACGCCCAGGCGTACCAGCGCTGCCCTTTGGATCCGGTCCCGGCCGAGCGGACCTCCCAGCCGCGCCTGCCCAGCCGGGCGGCGGCTTGCCGGCAGGTCAGCGTGAGGCCGCCGGGCAGGGCCAGTGAGAAGCTGCACGGGACCCGCAGCACGTAGGCCTGATCGCGGTCCTCCAGGTACTCGCGCAGTACGGCGCACGAGCCGTACACCTCGTCGCCGCACACGAAGTCCAGCCGCATGCCATCGGCGAAGGCCTCGGCGAGAATGTCGATGGCCAGCTGCCCCTTGGTCCGGAACACCGTCCTCCGGCAGGCCCATGACCGCCGATGTCACCGGGTCGCCGATGTGGCCGGCCGGGATCCATTCCCGGGCGCCGGCCAGCGCGTGCCCAGTGCCCTCCCGCACATACGACAGGTGCACGGTGTTGATCCCGTTGGCCACCTTGCCCACGCAGCCCAGGTACTGCCTTTTGACGCCGGCGGTGCGGGTGCCGGCCTTGACCTGCCCGGTTTCGTCGATCGCGCCGACGGCCAGGCCGCGGCGCCGGCCTGTCTTGCGGGCGGCCTCATCCAGCCCGGCCACGGCGAACCGGCGCACCACCCCCATCGCCGCCCAGGGGTCCCAGACTGCCCGGTTGAGCAGCCGCTGCGTCCGGTCCGGCGTGCGGTCCCCCGAACGCTCGGCGATCGTCCACCCGTTCCGTCTGCTCAGGTCGCACATCACCGCGGCGGCGTACTTGCCCGCCTGCAGCCACGGCTCTGTCCGCGCGAAGCAGGGCCGCAGCAGTTCCAGCAGCTCAGCGCGTTTCCGGCGCCCCAGCGCAGCGCCTATCCTGGCGGCAGCAGCCGCCTTCGGTTTTGGTGTCTTCACAAACGCATGATCGACAGGCGGCTGCCTTCGCAAAACGCTTCGGGTGCGGCTTTCTTGAAGGAAGCGGTTGATCAGGTCTGCCTCGCCCATGTGAGTGCCTGGTCGACGGCTTGCCGTGTCAAGCCGGTGGCGGGTGCGACCGCGATGAGGAGGGTGGGCTCATGGCGGCCGGTACTCCATGTCCAGGCCTCTGCGGGGTGGAGATCGTCCATCCAGACGGCGGGGCGCTGCCCGGCGAACCGGGCGATCGGGGGCACCTTGTCGCGGGGCTGGAACGGGGCCAAGGGCATGGTGACCACCGGGAGTGCCGCGATCCCCAGGAGAGGAGCCAGCAGGCGGTTGGCGTCATCGTTCCAGGCCGTGGCCCAGGCGACGTCGAAAACATGCCGGAGCTCGCTGATCCATTCCCCGTGCGCCGGACACAGGCGAACCGGTTCTTCCCCGGGGAACAGGTCGTATTCGGTGAACCCATCCGGGCATTTCCCGGTGCCATAGGGATTGAGGACGCCATCGACATCGAGCAGCAGAGCGCGGCGCGGCATCTGTCCAGTATGGACGCGGCCTCCTGCGGTGGGAGCAGAGCCGGTCAGCAGCGAGGCCGCTGTGGTCGTGGATGCGGTGGTGTTCACAAGCCGCACCAAACGCTTCCACCGGTGTGCTCAAACCCAGGTCAAAGCCCGAATGGCTGCTGCCGTACTAGGCTGCACCGCGGTCAGCGCCGCCGGGAAGGCCCCACCCGGCCGCGACGGGCCGCTGCTGAGCACGTCTGTGGCGTTCGCTTCGGACTCAGCGTGGCGTGCGAACGCGAACAACCGGAACATGTCAGCTGACATCGCAGGCTGCCGAGCGCTGGCGGCAGCAGCAGCGGGATGGGCACCAAGACCGCGGCCACCCATACGGCTATGGGGCTTACCGGCCCGACCAGACCAGCCGTCAGCACGAGCAGAAGGATCCATATCGCGATGTCGCTCAGGCGGCCTCTGGCTCTGCGCGGCACGCGGCGCACAGCCACGATGTCGGAGGGGAGACCGGTTCGCGCCGGAGGAACGGGAAGGTCAGTGGTCAGGGCATGCAGTTCCCCGCACATCTTGGCCGAATACGCCGCAGCGGCACGCTCGCCGAGTTCCTCGCGGCTCAGCCGGCCTACAGCATAGGCCTCGCTGAGCAACTCCATGGCGCTTTCTCGATCCTGGTCTGACCCGAATCCGCGAGTAGGTCGGTGACACGACCCGGCAAATGCAGGTAGGTGCCCCTTTGACCTGGGATGATGATTGCTGCGAAGTAATGATCATCTCAGGCGGAGAGGCACCTACCTGGTGAAAAGGATACGCAGCGGAGCGGGCAAAACGCGGCAGCAGCCGCGGATCGGCGCGCCGGATCCGGCGCTGACGCCGAACGCGGGCCTGGCCGCGATCACCGAGCTGTGCGGGCGGCTCGGCGTGATCGGGGCGCTGGATACGGCGGTCGGCCCGGTCAAGCAGCGCGAACGCGGGTTCGGGGCCGGGGAGCTGCTGTGCGGGATCGCGGCGGCGCAGCTGGCCGGGGAGGATTTCCTGACCGGGCTGGACCGTCAGCGCGCCGATGCGGCCGGGCAGCAGCTCACGCCGGTGCCGGGCCTGGCATCCACGACCGCGGCGGGCCTGGCCCGGCGGGTCACCCCGGCGCAGTGGCAGGCAGTGGAGACCGGCCTGGCAGCGGTGACCGGCCGGATGCTGGGAATGCTGCCCGCGCCGCGGGCGGCGGCGCTGACGGACGGGCCGGTCACGATCGACCTGGACACCACTGATGTGGAGGTCTACGGCCGCAAGAAGCGCGGCGTGGCGTATAACCACCAGGGCCAGCGGGTCGGCCGGCCGCATGTCGCGGCCTGGGCCGAGACCGAGATCGTGCTGGCCGCCGACCTGGGCGACGGCACCGATGACCCGCGCGCGACCGCGCCGGATCTGCTGCGCCGCGCGCTGGGCTGCCTGCCCGCGGCGGCCCGGGCCGGGCGGGTGGCGCTGCGCGCCGACGCCGGGTACTTCGCCGGGCAGCTCGCCCGCGCCGCCCACGAGGCGTGCATCGCCTTCGCGATCGGCGCCAAGCGGATAGCGCCGCTGTGGCGGCTGCTGGCCGGCATCGCCGAGGAGGACTGGCACGACGCCATCGAGATGGACGGCGCCCAGGTCGCGGTCGCTGAGTACTGCCCGGACTGGTGGCCTGCCGATACCCGGCTGCTGGTCCGCCGGGTGGCGCTGGACCCGGCCCAGGTCTTCGCCGACCCCAGGTCACGGCGCCGCCGGACCCTGCACCCGGACCAGCGCACCCTGCCGATCCCCGAGCTGGCGCAGCAGCCCGCCGTCTACGCCTACTCGTTCATCCTGACGAACCTGGACGTGTCCGCGCCGGACAAGGCGGTGGCGGCGGAGCACTGGTACCGTCACCGCACCACGGTGGAGAACATCTTCCGCGACAGCAAGCTCGGCGCCGCCCTGCGGCACCTCCCGTCCGGATACCCCCAGGTCAACACCGCGTGGATGTGGGGCGCGCTGCTCGCCGCGACCATGGCCGCCTGGTTGCACCAGCTCACCGCCACAGCCCTCGGCGAGGACATCGTCCACGGGCACGGCGTCCGCGGCGGCAAGGCCATGATCGCCACCCTGCGCTGGCGGCTGATCGCCGTCCCCGGCCGGCTGACCCGCCACGCCCGCCACCTGACCCTGCGGCTCCCGCCCGGCCACGGCCTGCTCCCCGAGGTCCTGGCCCGGCTCCGGGACCTGCCCGCACCCGCCTGACCTGCGCCTCCTGAGCCCCGGCTCCCCGTCCTCGTCCACGGCCCGCCAGCCCCGAACCGCAGAAAGCCCGCAGATCGCGAACCCGGCGCGACTCCCGGGCTATCAGCACGCCCGCTGCCGGGAATCCTCGCGTTCCAAGATCATTTACAGAATCCGGAATCAGCTCACCGCGCTATTCGCGGATTCGGGTCTGACGCGCGAATCCGGTGATCGGTGGCCATCCTTTTCTCCTGACTTCAGCCGGGAGCGCGGCGGTTAATGCTGGCGGTGCAGTGCCCGTGCTGCCATCCGAAGAGGGGACGACTTCTCGGGTTCCGGGAAATTCGATCCGCATTACGTGCTTCCTTTTCCCTGTCTGCCAGCCTCGCGCCGGAGAGGGTGAGTCGGCGTCATCCGGTTATTGTGATTTCTCCGATCCCCGGCATCCCCGGAGCCGGCGCGGCACGGGCCGTCCCGACCGCCGCCGGGTCTGGTGACCGCACGTATCCGCAACCCGGGCGCGGTGCGCCACTATCCGTTCTAACTCAAAGATTCATACCGAACGGATGTGATGGTTCATCACCAGACCCTGCACGTCGGCGGCCTGACAGAACGTCATGGTGATCCGCCGCGTTAGGCGCGGCCGTGCCCGGGCGCGTTCCCGCGTGGGTACCGCACTGCCTGATGCCGATCGCCGACGCCGTCAGCAGCGCGATGAGCATGAGGACCATGGTCACCCATGCTGCTGCAGGGGCTACCATCCCGCACAGGCTAGCCCCGAACATGAGCGCATAGATCCATGTCATCTGTCGGGGCAGGCCTCGGTTGGTTCTCCGCGGCACACGCCGCGAAGCCACTATGCCGGAGGGGAGGCCGGTTCGCGCCGCCGGAGGGGGAAAGCTGACCCGGCAGCCGCCCCGCAGTCAGGCTGGCCGGGCATAGCAGAATATGGGTGTCCGCGAACGCCCGTATCTACGGGAGAAAGGGGGCTCCCTGACATGGCGCAGCACCCGTTGGAGCCGCTGTCGGCAGACGAGTTCCGGCAGACCGCCTCCATCTTGCGTAGGGGAGGGCTCGTCGGGGAGACGTTCAGGTTCGCGTCCATCGAACTGAAGGAGCCGCCGAAGGGCGAGGTCAAGGCGTGGCATCCGGGGGATGCGGTGCGGCGGACGTCGTTCGCGGTCGTGTTCAACCGTGAGGACAACAAGACCTACGAAGCCACCGTCGACCTGACCGGCCACACGGTCGTGTCCTTCGAGCACATCCCCGACGTCACACCCAACTTCACCCTCGACGAATTCCACGATGTCGACGTCGCGATGCGCCAGCACCCCGACGTGATCGCCAGACTGACGGCCCGCGGGTTCACCGACATGAGCCTGATCCTCGTCGACGTCTGGACCTACGGCAAGGCGGTCATGCCGGAGCAGCACCGCCAGCGCCGGCTCGGCTGGTGCGACCTGTGGGCTCGGGAGACGCCGGACGGGAACCCGTTCGCGCACCCGATCTCCGGTCTGAAGCTCATCGTCGACATGAATACGCTCGAGTTGCTCGAGATCGAGGATCACCACGACTACGGGCACCCGGCGGTGGACGGCGAGTACATCCCCTCGGTACGGGGCACCCAGGTGCGCACCGACCTCAAGCCGCTGCACATCACGCAGCCCGAAGGCGCGTCGTTCACCGTCGAGGGTGCCGAGCTCAAGTGGCAGAACTGGACGATGCGGCTCGGCTTCAACTATCGCGAAGGTCCGGTCATCTACCAGGTGACGTTCGATGACCGTGGCACAGTCCGTGATATCGCGTACCGGTTGTCCTTCGCCGAGATGATCGTCCCGTACCGTGACCCGACCTTCGACCACTACCGGCGCACCGCCTACGACATCGGCGAATGGGGGCTGGGAGTTATGACCCGGTCCCTCGAACTCGGCTGCGACTGCCTGGGCGAGGTCGTGTACCTTGACGCGACGCTGTGCGACACCAAGGGTGACCCGTACGACATTCCGCACGCGATCTGCCTCCACGAGGAGGACAACGCCGTCCTCTGGAAGCACGTCGATGCGCACACCGGCGCCGAGGTACGCCGGCAGCGGCGGATGGTCGTGTCGTGTCACGCAACCGTGGCCAACTACGAATACCTCATCTACTGGCGGTTTTACCAAGACGGCAACATCGAGTGCGAGGTGCGGGCCACCGGTCTCATGGTCGCGACCCCGTATCCCGAAGGCGAACAGCCGCCGCCGTACGGAACGGTCGTGGACACGAACACCTACGCGCCGTACCACCAGCACTTCCTGATCGCGCGTCTAGACCTCGACATCGACGGCGACACCAACACGGTGATGGAGACCGATTCGGCGGCTCCGCCGGTGTCGCAGGACAACCCCTACGGTCTGGCCCTCGTGACACGCTCGACCCCGATCCGCTCCGAGGCTGCGTCGGCGCGTGACTACAACTGGTCCACCCAGCGCGGCTGGAGCGTCGTCAACCCCGGCAAGGTCAACAAGTACGGAACCAATGTCGGCTACAAGCTGGTCCCCGGCGGGTGCTTCCCCGCGATGATGGATCCGTCCACGCCGCAGTACCTGCGCGCACCCGTGATCGGGCACAACCTGTGGGTCACCCAGTACAGCGCGGATGAGCGCTGGCCCGCCGGCGCCTACCCGACCCAATCCACCGTCGACACCGGCATCAGCGAGTGGATCAAGGACGACGCATCGCTCGAGAACACCAACGTGGTCCTCTGGTACGTCTTCGGCATCCACCACATCACTCGCATGGAGGAGTGGCCGGTCATGCCCGTCGACGTGGTGTCTTTCTGGCTCAAGCCCTCGGGCTTCTTCAACCAGAACCCCTCCCTGGACGCGGCGCCCATGGAGCGGGGAGAGGACGGCGCCTGCCACACCTGACCGGGGCTCACGCGTCGATGGCGCGGCCCAGCGCGGCCGGGCCTTCCAGGTCGTCCACGACCCAAGACGCTACCGCCAGGCGTCGAGAAGGTGCTCCACCCGGGCGGCACCGTGGTGCAGAACGGGACGCGCCACCGCTGGGAGAACCGGGAAACCGAGCCAGCTGTCCTGGCCGTGTTCATCACGCCCGGTCGGCAAGAGGCCAGGTTATGACCAGACGTTACTGACAGGCCAAGGCTGATATGCAGCCCGAGCCCGTGACCACCATGCTCGCGGCCGCCAACCGGGGCTACGGTCCCGTTTCGCTCGGGTTCTGGGTCGGCAGATGGCTGCCGAGGAGCCGGTGCCCGTCCAGAGAGGGAACCCAGCGCAGCGGACCGGTTGCCGTTAGCGGCATCGCCCTGCTGGTGAGCAAGAGGGATTCCCACATGTACGTCTGCTCGTCGTTGGCTATTTTGACGGCACGGATCACCGTCCGGATAGCCAGCCATAGGCGCCTGCCGATCCAGGCGATCATTTCCCGGCCGACTTTCCGGAACGCGCGGTCCGCGCCAGTGCCTTGGCGCGGACGATGGCCGGATCTCGCGGGTCCGGCGAGAGTGCCTCGGGCCACGGGCGTTCGCTCCGGGCCCTCCGTCGTTCGATGCGGATACGTTTCATCACTGACCTCCCCAAGGCCATTCATCGTCCACGTCCCAGGCCAGCCACATCGTGTCCCTCGCCGATGCTGGCGTCCTGGGCCCGTCATTGGTTACATGGTGAGCCCATGCCGGCTCCCGGATCATCGGCCAGATGGCCGGCAAGGGCGCGGCGGTGGGCGTCGCGCAGGCTGTTCCGGTCCCGGTGCGGGTAACAGAGCCGCCGTGCCGGGAATGGCGTTCGCCCTTCGCCGGTGACGGCTTGCACCGGGTGATGGGATGCGCTGCCCCTGCGGTGCGGGCGCATGACAGTGATCCACGGGCGGGCAGGATGGCCCAGATAGCAGGCGGGAGCGGTGTTCAGGCGGCGGGCCTTCCGCTCCAGCGCGCCGGGGAAATCGGTTGAGTGCATAGTGAACCGGCACCTGACCTCGGAGCGCCGGGCTGACGGTCATGCACCCGCGCTGGCCGCGCAATTCGACCATCGGTTTCTCCCTCGTGTGCCGCCACCGGGGGTACCGTGGCGGAAGACCGACTTCTGGTCTAACCTTGACAGACCGACAGTCGGTCTGTCAATTGAATTGCCTGGCGGATGGGCGACGCCAGGCGACGTCTCGCGACGGGCCGGGTGCGTCTTACAAGCGAGGGGTCACTGGTTCGAACTCAGTTGCGCCCACCAGGTCAGAGGGTGTTTGGGGCTCCCGGCCCGGTCGGCGGGGAGCCAAACGGGGAGCCAAAGAGCTACCATGGCTCCCATGGCGGACGCTTCGGTCAGGCGCTGTCCCGTCTCATCGAAAGTGGTCCAGTCTCACCGAATCTGGTCCCATTCAGCGGTTCGTCTCACTGAATCTGGTCCGGTCCGCAGCGTCGTAGGTGTCGAGCTTGAGCCCGAGGAACTGGAAGTGGTCGGCTCGCTGCACGTCCCGCCGCCACGCTGATGAGCACGGGCGCCCGATCCGGATGCGGCTACCCATGGAGTCGTGTTCGTGCTGAGCAGTTCTCACCTGGCCCTGGCGGGCAGGCGATCACTGCGGTGGCCGCAGCGGCGGCGATGACGAAGGCTGACCTCGTGCTGGTCGTCCCTGCTCGCTGTCATATGCCTGGCAGCCCTGGCGGCGATCGCGCCGAGTTCGCATCTGCGCCGCGGTCCGCCTCGGCGGCGATGAGAAACGGCGCTGGGGCGCCTGGGGGGAGAGGGAAAGCCCCGGTTCTCGGTCAGACGGGGCTCCGTCTTCACGCGCCGAGTCTTTCAGCCGAGGTCTGTCCAGGCCCATCGCTTGGCGGGGCGGCCGTCGGCCTCCCGGCCGTACTGGAACTGGCCCTCGCGGCCCTTTTGCTTGCAGAAGAGCTGAAACCTGCCTGCCGCTGGCAGACGCTCGATCAACTCTGCGGCCTGGGCTCGGGCCTCCGCCTCTTGCAGTGTTTTCAGCAACCTGGCCACGTAGTCCTCGCGGTCGAGGTGGGCGTGGGCGGCGGGATCGCGGTCCAGCAGGGCGGTGACCTGGCCGGCGGCCCCCGCGTTCAGCAGCACATTCAGGAGGGCGGCCACGCCGCCCGGATCATCGAGGCTGACGTGGGCGGCGGGATCGCGGTCCAGCAGCGTGGTGACCTGGCCGGTGGCCCCCGCGTTCAGCAGCACGTTCAGGAGCGCGGCCACGCCGCTCGGATCATCGAGGCTGACGTGGGCGGCGGCCCGGGTGGCCAGTGTAGTGACCTGGCCGGTGGCCCCCACCCCCGTGTGCAGCTCGTGCAGCAGGATGGCCACGCGGCCGGAGTCATCGAGGCCGACGTGGGCGGCGGGGTCGCGGTCCAGCAGCGTGGTGATCTGCCCGGTGGCCCCCACCGTGCGCAGCATGCCCAGGAAGTATGCCACGGCGTACGCATCATCGAGGCTGACGTGGGCGGCGGGGTCGCGGTCCAGCAGCGTGGTGACCTGGCCGGTAGCCCCCGCATTCAGCAGCGCGGCCAGCAGCATGGCCACGTCGGCCGGGTCATCGGGGCTGACCTGGGCGGCGGCGCGGCGGGCCAGTCTGGTGACCTGCCCGGCGGCTCCCGCCTCATTCAGCGCGCGCAGCAGCATGGCCACGTCGGCCGGGTCATCGGGGCTGACGTGCGCGGCGGCGCGGCGGGCCAGTGTGGTGACCTGCCCGGCGGCCCCCACCTCCCGCAGCTCGCGCAGCAGCATGGCCACGTCGGCCGAGTTGTCGAGGCGGGCGTGGGCGGCGGGGTCGCGGTCCAGCAGCGTGGTGATCTGCCCGGTGGCCCCCGCCATCCGCAGCGCCATCAGCAGCCAGGCCACGCCGGCCGAGTCATCAAGGCGGACGTAGGCGGCGTGGCGGTCCAGCAGCGTGGTGACCTGGCCGACGGCTCCCGCCATCCGCAGATTGGTCCGCAACAAGGCCAGGCCGACCGGGTCATCAAGGCGGGCGTGGGCGGCGGGGTCGCGGTCCAGCAACGTGGTGACCTGGCCGGTAGCCCCCGCGCCCTGCAGCGCGGCCAGCAGCCAGGCCACGCCGGCCGGGTCATCAAGGCTGGCGTGGGCGGCGGCCCAGTCGGCCGGGCGCTGGTCGTTGGGATGCAAGGTGTGCAGCAAGTTAACGAGGTCGGCCCCCGCCACGGCCCGGCCATGGGCGCTGGCTTGCTTGTACAGGCGGGCCGCGTCGCGGTACAGGCCGCGGTCCTTGGCGGCCTCAGCCAGAGTCGTCAGGTCGACTGGGTTAGCGTAGCTGGTTGCGGCCGCCCAGAAGGATGCTGGCGGAAACAGTTCGCGGCGCGTGCGGCGGCCTTGCTGGTCGAGATAGTCGGCCAGCTGCCAGGCTGTGCCGCTACCTGGGCTGGCCGGGACGCCAGGGGCAGGGCGGGGTCGGATGGGAGCCAGCGGCCCGCGGACCCCCTTACTGGGCTTGGCAGTGTCGGTAAGCGCCTGCTCCAGCCACTCGTCATCCAGCAGGTTCCAGTCGGTGTCGGTCAGGTACCCGGGTGCCGCCTCCTCCAGGAAGGCCCGGGGCAAGGCGCCGCGCATGCCCAGCCGGGCCGCGTCCATCGCGGCGTCAATCAGCGCCCGGGCGGCGGGGGAGGCGGTGCGGTAGCGGTCCAGCAGTTCCGGTGCGCCGGCCAGGTACTGGATCACCTGCCCGTCCCGGCTGCCGGCCGCGGCCTGGGCCAGCCGCGGATCCCCCACCCCCTCCAGTTGCCGCAGCTGCTCGTCAGTGAACGCGCCCGGCACCGGGATGTCGTGGCCGGCTAGCAGCTCACGCGCCTGGGCGTGCGGGTCTGCGCTACCAAGCGGACGCACAGTCAGCTGAGCCCAGTGGTCCGGCCACAGCGTGGCCAGCACCAGCACCGGGCCCCGGTCCCGCTCGCGCAGCAGCTCCCGCAACCTGGCGGCTACCCGCTCGCCCGTGCCGTTGGCGGTGTCGAGGTAACGCTGGGCCTCGTTCAGCCACACCACCGTCCGCGGCTCAACACCGGGCAGCTCGGACAGCGCTCCCTGCGGGTCGATCGGGTGCCAGAGCCGCCACGACGGATCCTGGTCCCGAAGCAGGCCCAGCGCCTGCCAGCAGGCCCGGGTCTTGCCGGTGGAGGCCCCGCCCACCAGCACCGCGATCCCGCTGCGGCCGTCCGCCGCGGCGCTCACCACCTGGCCCAGCACCTCATCATGCTCGCGCCGCACATAAGGCGGCAGCAGCGGCAGCCCAGGCGGCGCATCCTCAGGCTGCACCGGCCGGTGCACCTCCAAGGCGAACGGGTCGGTCACCTCCTCCAGCGGCCGTCCCGCCACCGTTACGTCGCTGCCCGGCTGGGCCAGCGCGTCCCGGACCTCCCCGGCCAGCCGGGCGAGCATTCCCCCGATCTGCAGGCGCGTCAGTTCATGGTTGAGCTGGTCGGCCAGCGGCGTCAGCGGTCCGCCGCCCGATCCGCGGACGATGATCTCCCGCACCAGGTGACCGGTCAGCCTGTCCGCCAAGACGGTGCCCGGCACTCCCAGGACATCGGCGGAGGACTGCCCGGTGCCGGTCAGCCCGGCATCATCGAGCACCGTCAGCTGCCTGGTTATCCCCGCTTGCAGGCCTTCCAGCAGCATCACCGGCCCGGCCAGCGACGCATCTGGCGCCGGGTCACGGAAGACCTCGCTGATCACCATCGCGACCTGCCCGGCCTGCTCGCCACCAGGCGGGTTCATCTCCTCGGCGGTGGCCCAGACCGCGGCGTCGGCCGCCCGGCGCAGCGCACGCTCTTGCTCGCTGCCGAGTATCAGCTCGGTCAGCTTCTTGCGGCCAGCGTCGGCAAGCTGTTCGACTAGCCACGTCCCAAGAGCGTCAGCCACGAACACCACGCCAGCAGTCTGCCAGCCACCCGGGCCACTGGGCACCAGCCGCCGTACGCGCCGGAGCGCAGCACCCACAATCGCCCCAACAGCCGCCTACAGTTACGCCGTGCACCACAGGGGATCCGAAGCCCAGGCTCGTGCCAGGTCCGGCGCCGCCCTCCGCAGCGACCCACCTGGCCGGTGGAGCGCACGGTCTGGTCATTCCAAGATCACGGACCAGATTCAGTGAGACACCGTGGTGAATCCGGTCGGCATGGACCACTTTCAGTGAGACAAGATCGCCCTGCGCGTCTCATTGAAAATGGTCCGCCGCAGGTCAGGGGTCGGCCCCGTAGACCAGATTCAGTGAGACGGGACAGGCGCCGCGGGCATGGCGAAGATGCCATCTACTTCGCGGCTGTCCTCTGACATCGAACTTTCCTTTTTGCCAATTAGTCGTGCTCGACCGGCGCCGTCTGCCACTCAACTTTCCTCGGCCCGCGGCCGACGGCACGCTCGCCGACACGTTCATGCAGCCTGGGAATCTGCCGAAGTGGTCACCCAAGCGCCCTGGCAGGCAAACTTCGCTGTCACGAGTGACCGCTCCGAGGCAAGCGAAACGGGCAAACCGGACTCTCTGTCGGGCGAAGATTGACAATACAGATTCCTCTTGGCAGGTCAGCGACACGCGTCGCGGAATCTTCGATGTCACGGGACAGCGGCAGACAAGAACCGGTACATCGGCGCGGTCTCGGTCGGGTTCGGCCCGGACGGCAAGCGCCTGCGCCGGAAGGTCTCCGGCAAGACGAAGCAAGAGGTCCGGGACAAGCTCCGGACGCTGCATGCTGAGCTCAACGTCGGTCTGCAGTCGTCGGCCGGGTACACCGTCCGGGCGGCGGTGGACGACTGGCTGGAGCATGGGCTGTCGGGGCGATCGATGCGGACGGTGCAGCTGTACCGGGACGGCGTCAGGCCGCTGACGGACCGGATCGGGGCCCGGCCGCTGCGGAAGCTGTCGGCGGCGGATGTCCGGTCGGCGCTGGCGGTGCTGAGCGAGCAGCTGTCGACCAGGTCGCTGCAGATCGCGCACAACTGCCTGGTGCGGGCCATCCGCCATGCCGAATCCAACGACCTGGTGGGCCGGAACGTGGCCGCGCTGATCCGCCCTCCCGCGGTCACCAGGGGCGGCCGTCGAAGGCGCTGTCGGTGGAGCAGGCGCAGGCGCTGCTGCGCGCGGCTGCGGACGAGCGGCCTGACAGTTCTCCGCACCGGTTGCATGCTTATGTGGTCCTGTTGCTGACGACAGGCTTGCGGCCGGAGGAGGCCCGCGCGCTGCGATGGGACCACGTCGACCTGGACGCGGGGACGGTCGCGGTCTGGCGCTCCGACCGGGCCGGGGGCGACACCAAGACCCCGAAGTCCCGGCGCACCCCGCGGCTGGCCCAGGTCGCCGTGGACGCCCTCCGCCAGCGCAAGGCAGCCCAGGCTGCGGACCACCTGAAGGCGGGCGAGCTGTGGCAGGACACCGGCCTGGTCTTCACCACGACGATCGGCACCATGCTGGATCAGCACAACGTCAGGCGCGGTTTCCGGCAGATCACCCGGGCCGCAGGCCTGGGCGACGAGTGGGTGCCGCGGGAGTTGCGGCACACGTTCGTGAGCATTACCAGTTCCGCAGGCGGCGTCCCGGTCGAGGAGATCGCCCGCCTCGCCGGCCACCAGCAGACCAGCACCACCGAGCTGGTCTACCGCCGGGAGCTACGCCCAGTCATCACCACCGGCGCCGAAATCATGGACCGGATCTTCCCGTCGTAGGCAGAAAATCGAGGATCGCGACTGCGCCACGCTCACCTGCGTTGCCGAATCCAGCCGTATATGAAATCTAGCTCCAAGCTGATGATCCGAGGTTGGTGACCCGCGGACCAGACGTGGACCAGAGGTCCTTGCGGACTACGGTCACGCGCAGGCAGCGAGGCTGTAGGTCAACTTCTCCGGAGCCTTGAGCCAACGACAGGGGTATGAGGGTGTGCCGCTACGCCCAGATCTCTAACTAGGTGTATCCTACTCATGACGGACAGTAAGGACGAAGACAGGACAATCCATGGATCGCGACCGCACTCGAACAAGGAGGCGTATCACGCTCGCTGAGCCTTGGGCGGCCGGATCGCACACTCGGAACGAAGGCGGCTGACCTAAGCCAACGAGCTGTCGAGGATCCATGAACCAAGGATTGGGCATCCGCCGAGGGCTTCTACTCGCCCTCTCCGTACTCATGAGCCTGATAGTCATAACCATGATAGTCTTTTGGCCTTTCGTGTTTGCAAGGCTTTCCAAAAATAGATCAATTCTATGGAACCATCTCAGCTACAGCCAGCTCGCTTGCTCTAGTTGGGGTCGCTATTTCTCTCCTTAATCAAGCGCGTGCTGGACATACTGCTAGAGAACAAGCAATTCGATCCTTGCAACAACAACTGATAAAGATAGAGATGGATGACCCAACTCTGATGACTGCTATTGGGGCCAACACCACGGACTTTAGGTGTTTCGTGCTTCTTGAGGTTTTATGGTCGTGGTGCTCTGCGCGTGCCCTGGAGTCTGTTTCCGTTTAACGTCTGGTCATGGTTTTCGCCCGCGTGTCGCGGCGGGGCTGGCGCGCGGTTCCACGGGCCGCAGCCCGCGTGTGCGGGCGGTTTCTCCTTCCCTGGCGGCGGCGCTCCGGCCGCAGGGCTAGGTGAATCCGGGCGCGAACACGGTGACCTGGGCTTTCCCGGTGAAGGTCGTCTTGGTCGCGGTGGCGTGGGGGAATTTCGGGCGTGCTTTCTGCGCGCGTTCCGAGTGCCGCTGCCGGCCGGGGACGTTCAGGGTATGCAGGATGGCGCGGGCGGCGGAGTCGGCCGCGCTGGCGAGCGCGTCCAGCGATGATGCGGCCGTGACCTGGGATGATGTCATGGAGCGGATCATGTGCTGGCGGGCGGTGGTGAAGGATTCCTCGTCGGCGGTGACCGGGGTGGTGTCCTTGCGGCGCAGGGCGCGGGCGGCGGCGTGCCCGCCGCGGAGCGCGGCGGCCTCGCCGGCGCGGGTGAGCTGGGTGGCGGCCAGCCAGGCCCAGGCTTCCTGGATGACCAGCCGCGGGGAGCCGGAGCGGAGCACGGGGCCGGAGGTGCGGTTCCCGGCGCCCGTGATCGTCGTCTTGTCCTCCCCGAACGTGGTCTCCGACGCGCTCCACCTGGTGAGATATGTGTCCCGGACCTGGCCGGCGGGCGCGGCCTCGTGGTCGAGGAGGGTGGTGATCACGGTGCAGGTCTCGGAGACGCCCTGTTTCCCGTCACCGTCCGGCATGACCGCGTTGTGCTCGGCGGCGCGGACCGGGAGCCGGTCCTGTTTCTTCCCGGACGGGGCGTTCAGCCAGGTCAGGCGGGACCCGTCGGGCAGCCACCCGTGTCCGGGGCCGTCCTCGGACCCGAGGCTGACGCCTGCTCTCACCCGGGCGATCACGTGCCCGCCCGCGTCCAGGATCGCGGTGATCAGCTCATAGCCGGGGAAGTTCCTGTCGAAGCAGGTCACGCGGCCGGCGAACAGGTCCGGGCGGCGCTTCACGAGCCGTTTCAGCAGGGTCTGCTCCCCGGCCCTGGCCTGCCCGCAGATCGCACCCAGCTTCGCGCGGCCGGCCCGCGCGGTGAGGGCGACCACCCTCAGCTGCGGGAACGGCGAGGAATCATCCGCGGTCCCGGTCGAGCCGAAGAACGCCCGGTTCGCCGGGGTATCCGCCAGGTTCACCAGCATCCCGTCCGCGGCGGCCACCGCCATCCCGGCCAGCATGACCGCCGACGGCTCGTCATCGCCGGTGAGCGGCCCGGCCGCCCGCCAGAACAGGTCCTCCATCACGTCCGCCGGGATCAGCAGCCGCCATTCCGTGATCACCTTCCCCGTCGGGACATGCCACTCCAGGGCGAACGGGACGTCCGCGAGCAGCCCGGCCACGCGGGCCAGCGACTCGCCATACGACGCGCCCGGCATTAGCGACATTGCGAGCATCAGCCGGATGACCAGCGGATACGACATCAGCCGCCGCCGCTCCCGCTTCCGCAGCCGGCCCGCTTCCAGCGCCGCGTCCGTGATCGCCTCGATCACCCCGTCGCCGAGATGCCGCTCCAGCACGCCCAGCCGCACGTAGTCCGGCAGCCACCCGCCCGCCAGGATCCTGCCGTCCCGCCGCGCGACCGCCGGCGCGGTCACCACCGGGCGGCAGAACACCGCCAGCTCGCCAGACGACAGCGCCGGCAATCCCGCCGTGACCGTCTCGCCGTGGAACCGCAGGTCAGCAGCCCGGAGCACGACCGTTCCCGCCGGCGTCCCCGCACCAGCGCAGGACACGGCAGCCCGGTTTGCATCAGCGACAGCAGGCAGAGTAGAAAGCACAAGGGCTCCCCGGAAAGGGACGGACTCGACATCCATACCCTTACCAGGAGCCCCACCTGCCTCCAAAACACCCCAAAACACCAGGTCGCGGCCTCACCGAAGCCGACATGCCTTAAATCCCTGGTGTTGGCTATTGGGGCTCCATGGGGTCTGCCCATTCCTGCCGAGAGCGCGAGAATTCGTGATCATCTATACATCCATATGTGGGCCACTTTCTGGGCGGGGAATTATGTGGTCGGAGAGCTAAATGCAGCAGCCGTAAGAGGGGTGGCGAGATTGGAACTATTTAGCAGCAAGGCGGGGCGGGCATACTGGGCGGCCGTCAGAGAAAGGGCGCTAAGTGTAAATGAGGGTAAATATTTGCGCTTTGCCTGTATTGTCGATGAGGAGTATCAAAGAGTAATAGCGAGTAAAGCTCCGGTGGCCGATCCCGTAAGAATAACTAGCTATGCAGACGGTTCGATTACCCACCGAAAATCAGGACTTCGTCGCTCTGCCCTTGTAAGCGCAGCACTGATAACCGGCGCAGTCGCGGGACGGAAGCTTAGTCAAAGATCTCATAGAGGACGGTAACGCCTCAAAGGCCAACTTTCTTCACGTAATCAATAAACGCCGTCCAGTGGTTCGGGCTAAATTGCATCATAGGGCCCAGATCCTTCGAATCGCGAACAAATATGGATGCGCCTATTGCGGCAACCTCCACGCAGTTACCATTGAAGGTACTCTTTGAGCTTCTTCGCCAATGTACCTTATCTTGCCCGATATTTAGCTTTGTCCCTTTTGTAACATTGATATCATTCATATCTACAGACTAGTACAGTACCCATTGTCACGGCGGGTTCTTAGAACTTCTGGTGTGTCACCAACGTGGCGAAGGTCACTCAAGTTGGGCACCGGATGGATCCGGCCTGCCGTGACGTTGATAGACGATCGTTTCCTGGTCGGGCTCTGCTTCGCTTGCTGCAAGTTTGTGTGTGGAATACTCTGGCTCCAGTCGAATACTTGAGCGACCTTCCCGCTGGGAACCTCTTATGAATATATTAGAACTCAAGTTCTACGATGTCCAGACTTCCAGGACCGATGCAACGTCATCAATATCGAACGTCATGGAACGCGTGGCATAGCCGCAGCGCGATGGGCAGTGACTAGCCTTCAGCCTCGGGTTCGATGTCGTGCTCGATGGCAAGCTGGAGGATCTCCGCCGACGGTGTGATCAGCGGCCTGGGTGGCTGCAAGATCGCTTCCCATCGCGGTGGCCGCAAGACGGGAGATGCTCCGCCGGGCCGCCCCGGGCCGCATATTCGGCGGGGACAAGTCCCGGGCGCTCGTTCATCCATGTTTGGAAGGCATGTTGCTGCAACTCGAAGTCACGGATCCAGGTCGTCTCTCCGCTTCGCTGATGGGGGACCACGTCCTGGTGCTGACGTTCAATGTCGCCCACAGGGGCGGGTTCGGCGGAACGTAGCTGCTCGATCTTGCGGTCTGGATGCCGACGGCTCCGCGAGCTCATCACCGAACTCGAGGAACTCAGCCTCGCCATCGCCGAAGCCGACCCCCGCTGGAACCGCTAGCCACCGACTGGCGCCGGCGCGTCGCAGAACCGGAGCCTCAGCCTCCGCATAGCGTGGGCCAAGCCCGCCTAACCCGTGGGCGCCCCGCCAGTCAGCCCCCGTTCGCCCAGCCCAGAGCCAGACGTGAAGACCTCACTATATTTTCCCAGGTCGAAATCAGTCTGGTGGCTGGCAAGGGCTCCTTTTCTTCCTGGTAACAGCCAACCGGTGTCGTTTTTGGGTATGGCCGAACCTCGGCCGCGGCGCGGTCATGGCGAGGACTGGATGTACTTCGATCGCGCCAACAACTACTGGGTCGGCGCCGTCTCCCCCTCGGCTACAACCAACGCCTCGTCGTGCCCGCCAGGCAACGGGTTGTCACTAGACTTTGCCCGTGCCTCTGCTTCCGTGTGACTTCGCTCTCGTCGGCGCACTTGCGCCGCGACAGGCGTCGCCGGACGGCTGGACGCAGTGGATGGCCGCGGTGGCGGATGCAGCGCCGTGCCGCTTGGCCTGCAGGCGGCCCGGAGACAGCGGGCGAACGGCGCCAGCCTCTGCGGTGAGAGATGACGGGAAGCGCGACCTTAAAGGGGCGGGCCGGTAAATGGGTATCAATTTCAGCGCGCTTAATAAGGGGCCGGGCCGCGAGCAGGCGGTGCACCCACGGGACATTTTCAACGCCCTGCCGAACAAGCCGCGCGGGATGGACTATCTCAGGGCCCGCAAGACCAGGTTCTGGACGAGTGGTGGAAGCGGCGGCCCGCCCGGGACCTCGTCATCAAGATGAACACGGGCGGCGGGAAGACGATCGTCGGGCTGCTGGTCGCGCAGAGTTCGCTCGCGGAGGGCACGGGCCCAGCCGTGTACCTGGTACCCGATCACTATCTCGTCGAGCAGGTGGTTGCAGAGGCCCGGCGTCTCGGCATCGCGGTCACGACGGACCCGCGGGACATGGCCTACGCGCGCGGCCGGGCGATCCTGGTCGACGTGTTCCAGAGGCTCTTCAACGGCCAGTCGGTATTCGGCGTGGATGGCAGCGCCGGCAGGACCGCCGCGGTCCAGGCCCCGGGCACGGTCATCGTCGATGACGCGCATGCCTGCCTGGGCAAGGCCGAGCACGCCTTCCGGCTGTCGGTGCCGGAAGACGACCCCGTCTACGAGGCGCTCCTCGCCCTGTTCGAGGACGCACTCGAGCAGCAGTCGCCCGCCTCCTACCTGGACCTGGCAGACGGGCGTCCCCGCGCGATCCAGATGGTTCCTTACTGGGCGTGGATCGACCGGCAGCGCACGGTCCTGGAAGGGTTGCACCCGCTCAGCGGCGAAAGGCCGTTCCTGTTCGCCTGGCCGCTTTTGGTCGACATCCTGCCCGACTGCCGCGCGGTCTTCACGGCCCGGGGCCTCGAGATCGCGGCCCCGTGCGTCAACTCCGATGTCCTTCCTGGATTCCGGCAGGCCGGGCGGCGCGTCTACCTGACCGCGACCCTCGCTGACGATGGCGTGCTCGTCACCGACTTCGGTGCCGACGCCGCCCAGGTCGGGAAGCCGATCGTGCCCGCCAACGCCGGCGACATCGGCGACCGCCTGATCCTGGTCCCGCAGCAGACACATTCCGCCGCTTCCGAGGACGAGATCCGCGAGATCATCCTCGGCCTGGCCGAGACGCGGAACGTCGCGGTCATCGTTCCGAGCGACGCCCGGGCGAGGTATTGGGAGGACGACGCCAAGATGGTCCTGAAGAAGGGCAATCTGGCCGTCGGGGTGCAGAGCATGCGCGCAGACCCCGCTTCCGGGCTTTACGTGCTGGTGAACCGCTACGATGGCGTCGACCTACCCGGCGACGCGTGCCACGTGTTGGTGATCGACGGCCTACCTGAAGCCCTGGACGGGATCGAACGGGCCGAGGCCGCCCAGCTGTCGGGCACCAGCCTGCTGACCGCGAGGCAGGTCCAGCGGCTGGAACAGGGTATGGGCCGCGCCACCCGCTCGAACGAAGATTACTGCGTGGTGTTCCTGCTCGGGGCGCGCTTGGCCGAGCGGCTGCACGGCCCGGCCGCCCGCGCGAGCTTCTCCCCGGCCACCCGCGCGCAGATCGAGCTGTCGGAGGAAGTGGGAGACCTCATCGAGGGAACCGACGCCGGCACCTTGCGGCAGGCCGCCCAGCAGTGCCTTGACCGGGATCCTGACTGGGTCGCGGCGAGCCGGGGTCGGCTTGCGACCCTGCGGTACGGGGATGCCGTCGTCACCCCCTTCGCAACCGGGACCCGGGCCGCCTTCGAGTACGCGGCCGCCAAGGACTACCCGGCGGCCGTTGCCGAACTGCAGCGAGCGGTCAACGACACCGGTGACCCGGCGGTCAAGGCATACCTAAAGCAGCAGCTCGCCGCCTACCAGCACCACCTCGACCCAGCGGCGGCGCAGCAGACGCAGAAGTCGGCGAACGCCGTCAACCGGAACTTGCTGCGCCCCCTCGAAGGCGTCAGATACGAGAAGCTGTCCGCGCCCACGTACGCGCAGGGCGCCGTGGCCGCCACCCACCTGCAGGCTGCCTACGGTTCCGGAAACGACCTTGTCATCGGTATGAACGCGGTGCTCGGTGACCTGGACTGGGGGCCCCGCACGCGCGCCTTTGAGCAGGCTTGGGCAGACCTGGCCCGCGCGATCGGGTTCGCGAGCCAGCAGCCGGAGCACGAGACCGGCCGCGGCCCGGACGGCCTGTGGGCCGTCGCCGGCGGGACCTTCTATGTCATCGAGGCCAAGAGCGGCGCCAAAGACGACCACCCGGTCTACAAGTCCGACGCCGAACAGCTTTCGAACGCGATGGACTGGTTCACCGCTGAGTACACGACAGTCGCGACGGCGGTGCCCGTCCTAGTCCATCCCCGCGCGAAATTCGACAAGAAGGCAGCAGTCCCGCACGGCTGCCAGGTGGTCACGGCACGCAAGCTGACCCTTCTCCGCGACGCGCTCAGGAAACTCACGGCCGAGCTGGCAGACGGCGACGCGTTCCGCGACCCCGACAGAGTCGGCAGGCTCCTGACAGCGCACCGGCTGACAGCCGACACCTTCTTGAGTGCATACGCCCTGCCGGCGATCTCGGGCCAATAGTCCGGCAGCGGTGGCTGCAGTGACAACATCTCGATCCGATGCGCTGACCAGGCCCTCTTCAGTGACGGTATCGACGTCGTGGCCCGCGCTGGTCAAGATCGCGGCGGACGAGAAGGGCAGGTTCTCGTCGAGCTTGAACTTCACCGCGACTGCGGCAGCGGGAGCAGTTCCTCGCGCGCCAGCGCGGCGCCGTAGGCGGCGGCCGCGCGTACGCCCGCCACGGTGACCGTGGGATATTCGGCCGTGACCTCCCCGGCCGTCATGCCAGCGGCCAGGCAGTCCAAGATCACGCTGACCGGCACACGGGTTCCGGCGATCACAGCCTGGCCATGCATCACCCCTGGGTCGGTAGAGATCATCTCCAGCTGATCAGCGGTCACGACTCGAGTGTGCCCTGCCGGAAGGAGGAACGCGACACCATCGCCGATCGCGCCGCGTCGGCGCTCGAACCGATTCGAGGGCCAGGGTTGGCCCGACTTGAGCTACCGTCCGGCTGAAGCGACAAAGGCGGCCATGTCACCAGCGGCATGCAATCACAGGATGCCGTAACAGCCGTGAGCGGTGACCGGCATGCGATCTCATTCCCAGATCCGGCGCGGTGATTAGAGAGGCTAACGCGAAATCCGGGGAGCCAAAAGGGGAGCCAACGCAGATAGGCGTCAGGCGACACAAGCCGACGTCCGCGACAATCGCTCCAGCTAACTGGCTCTTCAGGCCACGCCAGGCGAAGTCCCGCCACGATAAAATTGCGTCTTACAAGCGAGGGGTCACTGGTGACGAAAAGCTTAGGTGAGCGCTACTGCAGGCGGTGGGTCTCCTGACCGGTGACTCCGGCGATGAGCTCGAAGTCCTTATCAACGTGGAGGACTGTGAGCCGCGCGGTTTCAGCTGCCGCGGCGATCAGCAGGTCGGGGATCGACGGGGCGCGGTGCTGCCCGTGCCCGGCCAGGCTCCGCAGCACTTCAACTGTGCGCCTTTCCGCCGCAGGGGTCAGGTACTCCACAGGCATCAGCGACAATGGCGGCTGGTCCAGCAGTTCGCCCATGTCTGCGGTGGATCTGGCCGAGTAAGCGGCCTCCAGCAGCGTGATCGTGGTGACATGCACCAGGCCTCGCTCGATGCGTTCCGCCCATAGTTCCGGTTCCTGGCAGTCGCCCAGGCGAACTAGGGCGGACTTGTCGATCAGCCATGGCCGCTGAGTCACGACCACGCCTCCCGCATCACATACGGGTCGGCCAGGTCGCGGGCCAGCCGGCTGACCCGGCGGAGATCTTCGGCCGTGACGGGCTGTCCGGTCCGCATCTCTGTGTCCAGCCAACGGCGCAAGTACTCGTTCCTGGAGACACCCAGGTCGCTGGCTCGCCGGTCGATCTCGGCCACCGTGGATTCGGGAACGTCGCGGATCAGGATATCGGACATGTTCACCACCTCGCGATATCTATGATATCAACGATTTCCGGCGGTCGGCGAGGCCGCCGCACCGCTGATCCACGCGTTCAGGCATGGGTGCTCTGGTGATCTTCGCGGTTGCCGTGTACGGAGGCGAAGCCCAAGCCGGGTAGCCAGACCGATCCTGCCATGCGGCTCACTGCGACGAGCAGCGCCGCCGTGACGGCCGAGCCGATAGACATGGGCGGGATTCACCCTCGAGGGGGTGACGCCAACCGGTGACGGCCCGGACAGGATCTGGAAGCGTTCCCCGGACATGAGGGGTGAGTCATGGCGGATAAGGTCGATCTCCCCAAAGGCGACCTCGGTCCTGCCCGCGAGCCGTCGGGCGGGGAAGGGGCGCATCAGTTCGGCCTGACCGCGGCGATGGCGCTGATCGTGGGCAGCATCATCGGGGTCGGCATCTTTAACCTGCCGACCTCCCTCGCGGTATACGGCCCGATCACCCTGGTGTCGATGGCGCTGACGACCGTGGGCGCGCTGGCGCTGGCGCTGCTGTTCGCCGCCCTGTCGCGGCGGCTGCCGGCCGACGGCGGCCCGTACGCGTACGCGCGGGTCGCCTTCGGCAACCAGCTCGGGTTCACGAACGCCTGGTCGTACTGGATCACCGCCTGGGCCGGTAACGCCGCCATCGCGGTCGGCTGGGTCCTGTACGTGGAGCATTTCATCAACAAGGGCCACAACAAGCTGTTCTCGATTCTGCTGGTGCTGGTCGGCTTGTGGATCCCGGCGGTGATCAACCTGTCCGGGGTCAAGAACATGGGGTCGGTGCAGGTGGTGACCACGGTCGTGAAGTTCGCGGCGCTGGCGTTCATGTCGATCGTGGGCCTGTTTTACATCAAGAGCGTCAACTTCACACCCTGGAATGTCAGCAAAGAGAGCACGATCGCCGCGATCGGCGGGGGGATGGCCATCGCGCTGTTCAGTTACCTCGGCGTGGAGTGCGCCGCGGTCGCGGCCGGCAAGGTGCGCGACCCCGATCGCAATGTTCCCCGGGCCACCATCTTGGGCACGATCGCGACCGCGGTGGTCTACATGCTCTCGCTCACCGCCGTGTTCGGCATCGTGCCCAGCTCCAAGCTCGCCTCCGCCAACGCCCCGTTCTCCGACGCGGCCAATACGATGTTCGGCGGCACCTGGGCCGGCAACGTGATGGCCCTCGCCGTCATCGTCTCCGGCTTCGGGGCGCTGAACGGCTGGACCATGATCTGCGCCGAGATGCCGCTGGCCGCGGCGAAGGACGGCCTGTTCCCCGAGCGCTTCAAGCGCATGTCCAAGAACCAGGTCCCCTGGTTCGGCATCATCGCCTCCACCGTGCTGGCCTCCATCGCCATGATCATCAACTACCTGGGCTCGTCGGGCGCGACCGTGTTCACCACCCTGGTCCTGATGACCGGCATCACCTCCGCGATCCCGTACGGCTTCTCCGCGCTCGCGCAGCTGAAGTGGCGCTGGATCGACCACAAGGCCACGCAGACCCCGCGGCTGGCCCGCGACCTGATCGTCGCGGCGCTCTCGCTGGTGTTCTCGATCCTGTTCATCGTGTACTCGCGCAATACCGGCCACAGCTTCTGGGTCTACTGGGCGCCGTTCTTCCTGGCCGCCGGGGCACTGCTGCTCGGCATCCCTGTCTACATGAGCCGGCGTCATCGCCTGACCCAGCCGTCGGCCGTGCCGCCCTACCGGTGACATCGGCCGGATCACCCGAACGAGAGGGACACGCTGAGCACCGCGTTCACCATCGGTGCAGTCCCGGAAAACCTGCCTGCGGCGCGGCAAATACCCAGAATCACCCTGGGAAGGGTGACGATACTTCGGAACCGCTCGCACAAGATCTGGGCACCGGCTCGAACCGGGCCGGGCCAGACAGCGGTCACGCGTCACTGCCGGCCGCCTAGGACCGAGTGATGACGGAGAAGGCCTGAGATGCGGATCGTGATCGCGCTGGGCGGCAATGCACTGCTGCGCCGGGGCGACCCCATGACCACCGAGGTCCAGCGCAGGAACATCAGGACCGCGGCCGAGGCGATCGCGCCGCTGGCCGCGGAGCACAGCATCGTGGTCGTGCACGGCAACGGCCCGCAGGTGGGCCTGCTGTCGCTGCAGGCCGAGTCCTACCACGACGCCGAGCCGTACCCGCTGGACGTCCTGGACGCGGGCACCCAGGGCATCATCGGCTACCTGATCCAGCAGGAACTACGTAGCCTGCTGCCGCCGGACCGGCAGGTGGCCACCCTGCTCACCATGATTACCGTGGACCCCGATGATCCGGCCCTCGCCAGCCCGGCCAAGTTCGTCGGCCCGGTTTACGCCAAGGAGTCCGCCGACGCGCTGGCCGCGGAGAAAGGCTGGGCGTTCAAGCAGGACGGCACCGCCTGGCGGCGGGTGGTGCCGTCACCCCAGCCCCGCCAGATCCTGGAGATCGCGCCGATCTCCTGGCTGATCGAGCGGGGAGTCGTGGTCATCTGCGCCGGCGGCGGCGGCATCCCTACCATGTCCTCCTCCTCCGCGCCCGGCGTACTGGTGGGCGTCGAGGCGGTTATCGACAAGGACCTGGCCAGCGAGCTGCTGGCCGAGGATGTGGCCGCGGACCTGTTCGTGATGGCCACCGACGTGGACGGGGTCTACGTCGGCTGGGCCACACCCGAGCAGCGGCGGCTGGACCGGGCCACGCCGGAGGAACTGGCCGGCTACCAGTTTGCGGCCGGGTCCATGGGCCCCAAGGTCGAGGCGGCCTCCCGTTTCGCGGCCAAGACCGGCAAGAGAGCCGCGATCGGCTCGCTGGCCGACATCACCGGCATCGTGGCCGGGAAGGCCGGCACCAGCGTCGTCCCGCAGCGGGCACCCGCGGGTGTCATGAGAACGGCGGGATCATGAAACAGGAATCGCGCCGGAACGACGGCGACCCCATACCAGCGCCCCCGCCGGGAACGCAGGAGCCAAAGTACCTGTCGGTGCGCCAGGCCGCGTTCATCGGTGTCGGGGCGATGGTGGGTGCGGGGATCTTCGCGCTGCTGGGCGCGGCCGGGGAGGTGGCCGGGGCGGCGGTGTGGCTGTCGTTCCTGATCGCCGGGATCGTCGCGGGACTGCAGGGGTATTCGTTCGCGAAGCTGGGCGCCCGGTACCCGTCGGCCGGAGGGCTGCTGGAGTACGTCGCGAAATCGACCGGCAACGGCCACTTCACCGGGATCACCTCGTGGCTGACCTATATGGCCAACGCCATCGTGACGGCGATGGTGGCGGTGTCATTCGGGAGCTACGCGACCTCGACGTTCGCCGGGGAGAACGCCGCCTGGATCAAGGTGTTCGCGGCGCTGATCATCGTGGTGATGACCGTGCTGAACATCGCCGGGTCCGGGCTGGTGGCGGCCGCGCAGACGGTGATCGTCTACGTGGTGCTGGGGATCCTGGCCTTCTTTTCGGTGGTCACGCTCGTGAACATTCACCCGTCGCTGCTGGCGTTCTCCGGGTACCCGCCGTTCCAGGACATCATCTCCAGCGTGGCGCTGACCTTCTTCGCCTTCCTGGGCTTCGGCATCATCACCTTCACGGCCAAGGACCTGGCCAAGCCGTCCCGCCAGCTGCCCAAGGCGATGTTCCTGGCGCTGGGGATCGCGACGATCATCTACGTGGCCATCGCGCTGGGGGTGTTCGGCACGCTCACGGTGGACAAGGTGATCTCTTCCGGGGGGACCGCGATCGCGGTGGCCGCCGAGCCGGCGCTGGGCCGGGCGGGCTACTGGCTGATGACCGTCACCGCGCTGTTCGCCACCGCCGGGGCCACCAACGCCGGGCTGTACCCGGCCCAGGGGCTGTCCGAGCGGCTGGCGGAGACGGGACAGTTCCCGCCGCTGATGGCGCGCAAGGCCGGCGGGCGGGCCTCGAACGGGCTGCTGATCCAGGCGGGAGTGTGCCTGGTCCTGGCCGTGGTGTTCAATCTGGACTCGATCGCGTCGATCGGCAGCGCGGTGGCCCTGGTGATCTTCACCATGATCACCGCGGCGCACCTGCGGATCCGATCCGAGACCGGCGCGAACCTCCTGATGCTCGTCCTGGCGATCGTGGCGGCCGGCGCGGTCTTCGTGACGTTCGTGTTCACCACTTTGATCCACGAGCCCGCTTCGATCGCCACGCTGGCGGGCATCTTGCTGCTGAGCGTGGCCCTGGACTACGGATGGAAACACTTCCGCGACACCAGGACGAAAAATGTCCAGGTCGCGCACTAGGCCAGCCGCTGCGGCGCGGCTACGCCGCAACCGTCCCGAGGAGCTCAGATGACCACCTTGCAGCAGCCCGCCGAGAACCTCGCCTGGTACGCCCTGTCGCCGGAAGCCGCGGCCGGGCAGATGCGTGTCGATCCGGATGAAGGGCTGGACGCCCACGAGGCGGAGCGGCGGCTAGAGGAGTACGGGCCGAACGAGGTGGCGGCCGAGCCGCCGCCGAGCATGTGGGTGGTGGCCCGGGCCCAGCTGGTCAACCCGATGAACATCATGCTGCTGATCGTGGTCGCGGCCAGCTTCGCGATCGTCCAGATCGCGACGGCCGTGGTGGTGCTGGGGCTGGTGACGTTCAACGTGGTGATGGGCACGGCCCAGGAGCTGAAGGCCCGGGCCAGCGTGGAAGCGCTGGCCAAGCTGCAGGTGCCGCACGCCCGGGTGCGGCGCTCGAGGCAGGTCGAGCAGATCGAATCGACCACGCTGGTGCCGGGTGACATCGTGCTGCTGGAGGCCGGGGACGTGGTCCCGGCGGACGGGCGGATCGCGTCCTCGGCCACGCTGGAGCTGCAAGAGGCCGCGCTGACCGGGGAGAGCGCGCCGATACCCAAGGACGCGGGCACGTTGCCCGAGGGTGAGGTGGCGCTGGGCGACCGGACCAACCTGGTGTTCCAGAACACCCAGGTCACCCGGGGCACCGCGACGATCGTGGTGACCGCCACCGGCAGCGCGACCGAGATGGGCAAGATCGCCGGGATGGTCACCGCCACCCAGCGGTCCAAGTCGCCGCTGCAGCGCGAACTGGACGGCATGACCAAGGTATTCGGCCTGATCGCGTTCGTGGCCGTGGCGATCATCGCCATCTTCGGCCTGGTGCGGGGCCAGGACACCACCACCCTGGTGCTGCTGTGCATCTCCACCGCGATCGCGGCGATCCCGACCGGGCTGCCCACGTTCGTGCAGGCCATGCTGTCGTCGGGGGCGCGGCGGCTGGCTGAGCACAAGGCGGTGGTCAAGTCGCTGTCGGACGTGGAGACCCTGGGCGGGACCACCGTCATCAACAGCGACAAGACCGGCACCCTGACGATGAACGCGATGACCGCGACCACCATGCTGGGCGGCGGTGACTGGTTCAAGATCGAGGGCCCCGGATACGTCAAGACCGGTGCGATCCTGGGCGTGGCCGGGGGAGAGCCGCCCGACTTCCGCAACCTGGCCCTGGGCCTGGTGCTGTGCACCGATGCCACCGTCGGCGACGACGGGTCGGTCATCGGCGACCCGACCGAGGCGGCGTTCGTGGTGCTGGCCGCGAAGATGGGCGTGGACGCCGAGCAGACCCGCCAGGCGCTGCCTCGCCGGGCCGAGGTGCCGTTCGACTCCGAGTACAAGTTCATGGCCACCTTCCACGACCGCCCGGACTGGCTGACCGGCCCGATCGTCCGGCAACCGCATCTGGTCACCGTCAAAGGCGCGCCAAACGTCGTCCTGGACCACTGCGACCGGGCCCTATGGCATGGCCAGCAGGTGCCGATCGGCACCGTCCGGGACGAGCTCCTGGCCGCTAACCGCCAGCTGTCCGAGCGCGGGCTGCGGGTGCTCGCGTTTGCCGCCAAGGACATGGATGGCGCGGCGATGTCGGCGGCGCTGGCTGATCCGATGGCCGCCGTCACCGGCCTGGTCTTCATCGCGCTGGTCGGGATCGTGGACCCGCTGCGCACCGAGGCCAGGGACGCGGTCCGCGCCGCGCTGGGCGCGGGGGTCGACGTGCGGATGATCACCGGCGACCACACCATCACCGCACGGGCGATCGCCGACGAGCTCGGACTGGGACCCGGCGTGATCACCGGCACCGAATTGCAGCACCTGTCCGATACCGAGGTGATCGAGCGGCTTCCCCGGCTGCACGTGTTCGGCCGGGTGGCACCGGAGGACAAGCTGCGGCTGGCCAAGCTCATGCAGCAATCAGGCAACGTGGTCGCGATGACCGGCAACGCGGTCAACGACGCCGCCGCGCTCAAGCAGGCCGACGTCGGCGTGGCCATGGGCAGCGGCTCGGAGGTCACCAAGCAGGCGGCCAAGATCGTGCTGACCGATGACAACTTCGCCACCCTGGTCCAGGCCGTGGACCTGGGCCGCGACATCTACCGGCGGATCTCCACCTACATCAGGATGCAGTTGACCATCTTGTCCTCGGTGCTGCAGCTGATGGTCTACGCCACCATCCTCAACATCAACGGCGGCGTCGCCCTGTTCCCGCTCCAGTTGCTGTTCTGCAAGTTCTTCGTGGTCATAACCGTGGTGATCGGGTTCATCGTCGACGTCCCCGACCCCGGGGTCATGCAGCGGCCGCCCCGCAAGCCCGGCACCAAGATCGTCACCACCCCCCAGGTCATCCGCTGGTTCGTCACCGGGTTCGTGGTCGCCGCCACCGCCCTGTCCGTACTCGAGTGGGGACCCGGCAAGCCGAGCACCACGGCCGCGTCGGTCAACATGACCATGGCCTTCGCCATCGTCTCGTTCAGCGCGGTCAACATCGGCCTGGTCATGCGCCGCGAACGCCAGGCACCGTGGTCCTCGCCGGTGTTCCCCTACCTGGGCTGGATCATCCTCGGCTGGATCCTCACCTGGGCCGCCGTGGAACTCGGCATGCTCCAGCGCCTGCTCGACACCACCTCGCTCAGCGGGCGGGAGTGGGTCGTGGTGCTGGCCCTGTCGCTCATCGCGCCCGCGGTCGTCGCCGTGGACAAGTTCATCCAGCTGCGACGTCAGAGCAAGACCCTCGCCCCGGAAGGCAGCTGACCGGCGATGACCGACGCCAGAACCATCAGCACGGACGGCCCTCCCCGGGTTTCATCAAGATTTGGGCCGAACGAGGACGGTATCCCGGATCGCCCCCTGCGAGCGGCACCGAGGACGAGCCGGCCCAGCGGACCAACGGAAATCCTCCCGCTATCGAGACTACGAGGTGATCAAACATGCCGTTCGGAGTGAACTCCGAGGTGGGCAGGCTGCGCCAGGTGATGGTGCACCGGCCGGGCCTGGAACACACCCGCCTGACCCCGTCCAACGCCGCCGAGCTGCTCTTCGACGACGTGCTGTGGGTGGCGCGGGCCAAGGCCGAACACGACATGTTCTGCGAGGCGATGCGCGACCGCGGCGTCGAGGTGTTCGAGGCCGAGGACCTGCTGGCCCAGGCGCTGGCCAGCCCGGAGGCCAGGGAGTGGGTGTGCGCGCACATCCTGAACGAGCGTGAGGTCGGCATCACCGCCGCCCAGCGGGCCGCCGAGTGGGTCGGATCAGCCGATCCGGCGGTGGTGGCCGAGTTCCTGATCGGCGGGATCACCAAGGCCGACGTGGCTCGGGACGCGGGGCTGGTGTGGGAGTCCGCCGACCCGACGTCGATGCTGCTGCCGCCGCTGCCGAATTTCCTGTTCCAGCGCGACCCGTCGTGCTGGATCTACGACGGCGTCACGATCAACCCGATGACCAAGCCGGCCCGCAAGCCGGAGACCATGATCATGGAGACCATCTACCGGTTCAGCCCGATGTTCGCCGCCGAGAAATTCCCCATCTGGCTCGGCGGGGTCAGCGAAGACTGGGGCCGTGCCCATGTCGAGGGCGGGGACGTGCAGCCGATCGGCAATGGCGCGGTGATGATCGGCATGGGCGAGCGGACCACGCCGCAGGCGGTGCTGTGGATCGCCCGGTCGCTGTTCCGGGGCGGCTCGGCCACGCTGGTGCTGGCCGTGCATCTGCCCAAGTCGCGCTCCTACATGCACCTGGACACGGTCATCACCATGTGCGACCGGGACCTGGTCACCTTGTTCCCCGAGGTGGTCAACGGGGCGCGGGTATGGGCGATCCGGCCCGGCGCCTCGCCCGACGATCTGGTGGTGGAGGAGCAGCAGGGGACGCTGCCCGAGCTGATGGGCCGGGCCCTGGGGGTGGGGAAGATGCGGGTCATCGAGACCGGCGGGGACTCCTTCGAGGCCGAGCGCGAGCAGTGGGACGACGGCAATAACGTGGTCGCGCTCGAACCCGGCGTGGTCGTCGCCTACGAGCGCAACACCGGCACGAATACCGCGCTCCGCAAGGCCGGCATCGAGGTGATCACGATCGCGGGCTTCGAGCTCGGCAAGGGCCGCGGTGGCGGCCACTGCATGACCTGCCCGCTGCAACGCGACCCGGCATTCTGAGCACACGGGAGACACACAGCCATGGCGTTCAACCTGAAGAACCGCAGCTTCCTCAAGGAGATCGACTTCGAACCGCGCGAGCTCGGCTACCTGCTCAAGCTGTCCGAGGCGCTCAAGCTGGCCAAGTACGCCGGCACCGAGGTCAAGCACCTCGAGGGCAAGGAGATCGCGCTGATCTTCGAGAAGACCTCCACCCGCACCCGGTCCGCGTTCGAGGTCGGTGCCTACGACCAGGGCGCGCACGTGACCTACCTGGACCCGTCCGGCTCCCAGCTCGGGCACAAGGAATCCATCGCCGACACCGCCGCCGTCCTGGGCCGCATGTACGACGCGATCGAGTTCCGCGGCAACACCCAGGCCGACGTCGAAGAGCTCGCCGCCCACGCCGGGGTGCCGGTGTACAACGGGCTGACCAACGAATGGCACCCCACCCAGATGCTCGCCGACTTCCTGACCATGCACGAATCCAGTAACAAGCCCTACCACGCCCTGGCCTACGCGTTCGTCGGGGACTGCCGGTTCAACATGGGCCGCTCCCTGCTGGTCATGGGCGCGCTGATGGGCAGCGACGTGCGGCTGTCCGGGCCGGCCGAGCTGAATCCGCCCACGGACGTCGTCGACCTGGCCAAGGACATCGCCGGGCGGACCGGCGCGCGGATCACCGTCACCGAGGATCCCAGGGAAGCTGTCTCGGGGGTCGACTTCATCCACACCGATGTGTGGGTCTCGATGGGCGAGGCCAAGGACGTGTGGGCCAACCGGGTCAAGCTGCTGACGCCCTACCAGGTCAACTCGGCCCTGCTGAAGGCCTCAGGGAACCCGGCCGTGAAGTTTATGCACTGCCTGCCGGCCTTCCACGACCCGAACACCACCGTCGGACGGGAGATCATGGAGCACACCGGCATGACCGGTGGCCTCGAGGTGACCGGCGAGGTCTTCAACTCCGGGGCCAGCATCGTGTTCGACCAGGCCGAGAACCGCCTGCACACCATCAAGGCGATCCTCGTCGCTACCCTGGGATAACAGCGTGAATCCGGGCTGTGCTAAGTCGTCCTGGCCGGCGACGGAAGGTCGTCGGTAAGCGCGGAGAGCGGGTGAGGCTGTGACCGTTGCCGACCTGGCCATCGTGGCAGCGCTGGTGTTTGGCTGGGGCGCGCTGTCGGCCAGGCTGGAACGGTTCGACGTCACCGCGCCGATCACCTTCGTGCTTGCCGGGCTGCTGCTCACCCATGGGCCGCTGGCAGTGCTGGGCGTCGCGCCCAGTAGAGAGCTGATCAAGGAACTGGCGGAGTTCACCCTCGCCCTGGTTCTCTTCTCTGACGCGTCGCGGGTCGGCCTGCATGAGCTGCGGGTGGATGCGGGCCTGTACCTACGGCTGCTCGGGGTCGCGCTGCCGCTGACGATCGGCCTGGGCACACTGCTCGCGCTCGCCCTGGACGGCAGCGCCAGCATCTGGCTGGCGCTGCTGGTGGGAGCGGCGCTGGCGCCAACCGACGCCGCACTTGGCGCGGGCATGATATCCAACCCGGCGATACCGGCCAGGATCCGCCGGCTGGTCAATGTTGAAAGCGGCCTGAACGACGGGATCGCCACGCCCTTTGTGTCAGTCGCCTTGGCGGGGGCGGCCACGGGCGGCGAGGTCGCCGGCCACGGTCCAGCCGCCGCTGCCGCTGAGCTGGCGGTGGGCCTTCTCGTCGGCGTCGCCGCGGGCGGTGCCGGTGGCCTGCTGGTGAACACGGCGCGCCGGCGCGGCTGGGTCGCTGATGGCTTTGCCGGCCCAGCGGTACTGGGCCTGGCGGTGTGCGCCTACGCATCCGCCGTGGCGCTGCACGGCAACGGGTTCATCGCCGCATTTGTCGGCGGGCTAGCGTTCGGCACGGCAGGTGGCCCGCGCGGCCAGCCGCTGGTGCCGTTCGTCGAGGAAACCGGCGCCCTGGTGTCCTTGTTGGTCTGGATGGCGTTCGGCGCTGTCGCGGTGGCACCCGCGGTGGAGGGCCTGAACTGGCAGATCGTGCTATATGCGGTCCTCAGCCTCACGGTGATCCGGATGGCGCCGGTGGCGGTGGCACTGGTGGGCGCGAAGCTTGACCGGGACACGATCGCCCTGGTGGGCTGGTTCGGTCCCCGTGGCCTGGCGTCGGTGGTGTTCGCTCTGCTTGCGCTGGAGGAACTGGGCAGCGCCGCTGCCGATCACGCCGTCGCCGTCATCACGATCACCGTGTTGCTCAGCGTTGTCGCACACGGTGCCACGGCCGATCCGCTGGCCACCCGGTACGCACACCACCTCGCCCTTCAGGCAGGCGAGCATGCCGGTGCCGAAATACCCGGCATAAGGGAGCGCAGGCTCATGCGCCGGACTATCTCCGGCGCCAACGATGCGGGGGGCATGAATTCACCCACCGAGGGGTGAGAGTTTCCTCTGCGTTAACAGCAAGATTAGGAGCGTGTAACGCGTTTAACGGCGCCGGGAGCAAAGGGCCCGGCGCCGAAAGAACACCATGCGAGAGTGAGTTGCCATGGCTGATCCGATCGCTATCGGATACCCGGATGAGGACGCGGACGGCAGCTGTCACGTCCGCACCAGCCACCACCCGGTCGGCGCGGGGAAGACCTGGGGCATGTTCTGGGGGATGCTGGTCGGCCTGCTGTAGCCCGCATGAGCCCACACCGCGGCCGCCAGGCCCACGGCATCACCCAGGTCCGGAGCTCACGACAGGCGGGCCGATGACGGCGGCCGGGTCAACGTCGGCACGAGACCGATGGCGCTTTGTTCCCATGGCTGGGTGGATCCGTTCCTATGAGCGCGGCTGGCTCAAGGGTGATCTCATTGCCGGGTTCGCTGTCGCTGCGCTGATCGTGCCCAAGAACCTCGGTTACGCCGGGATCGCGGGGATTCCGCTGCAGAACGGCCTGTACGCGGCAGCGGCCGGTGCGATCCTTTATGCGGTCTTCGGGACGAGCCGGCAGATCTCCACTGGGCCGAGTTCGGGACTGGCGGCCGTGGCCGCGAGCGCGGTCGCGGTAGCCGGGATCACGGGAGTCCAGGATGTGGCGTCCTTCGTGGCGATGATCACTCTGGTCTCTGGCGTGCTGTTCCTCCTCCTGGCGGTGCTGAAGATGGGGTGGATCGCGCAGTTCCTGTCCCGGGCCGTGGTCACCGGCTTCTTGTTCGGTGCGGCGATCGACGTGGTGATCGGTGAGCTTGGCAAGCTCACGGGGACGAAGGTCAGCGGCTCTAACCCGCTCCAGGAGCTGTGGTCCTGGTTCCTGACGCTCGGTGATGCCCAAGGGCTGACCGTCGTCGTCGGCGCAGCCGCGCTGGCGGTGGTCTTCGGGTTGAGGGTGATCGCGCCGCGCGTCCCCGGTGCTCTCGTCCTGGTGGTAGGCGGTCTGTTGGCGTCCTGGCTTTTCGATCTTGGCGCTCACGGGGTGGCCCTGGTCGGCGAGGTGCCACGAGGGCTGCCGACCCCCCAGTTCCCCGGCTTTGGTCTGCTGGCGGATCACGCCGGTACGATTGCGATCGCAGCGGTGGCACTGGTCCTCATCGGGTTCTCCCAGACCGCTGGTGACGCCAGGACGTTCGCGGCCAGGCACCACTACCGCATCGACATCAACCAGGAATCGGCCGCCCAGGGCATGGCGAACGCCAGCGCCGGCCTGTTCCAGGGAATGCCCGTCTCGACCAGCCTGTCCGCGAGCTCCCTGAACGACCACAGCGGTGCGCGCACCGGCCTGGCGTCGCTCACCTCCGGCGTGGTCGTCCTGCTCACCTTGCTGGTGCTAGCGCCGGTCTTCTCCGATCTGCCCAAGCCCGTGCTGGCCGCCCTGATCATCGAGGCGGTGGTCATGGGGATGATGGACCTGCCCGAGATGCGCCGCCTGGCCAGGGTGCAGCGCTTCGACTTCTGGATCGCGATCGCGGCGATCATCGCGACGCTCCTGGTGGGTGTGCTCGCCGGGGTGATGATCGGGATCGGGCTCTCGCTGATCTGGCTTATCTCGGTAACCACGCGCCCCCACATGCCCCTTCTGGGGCGCGAGCCAGGCACCCAGGTATTCCGGGAGCTAGATGAGCACCCGGGCGACGAGCAGTTCCCTGGGGTCGTGGTCCTGCGGCTGGACGGCGGCCTGTTCTTCGCCACCTCAGACGCCCTGGAGGACCGGGTCCGGGAGGTCGCGTTGTCCACGCCCGGTAATACCGTAATCGTGCTTGACTGCGAGGGGATCGACTTCATCGACTCGCAAGGGTCGGCGAAGATGCGCGAGATCCTCGAACTCACCGGCCAAGCTGGCATGACCTTGCGGCTCGCCCGGGTGAAGCCGGCCGTCCGTGAGATGCTCGAGCGCGACGGCGTCCTTGACCGCATCGGTGATGACCACATCTACGGGAACATCGACCAGGCCGTGGAGGCGCAGCTTCGGGCGGAAGGAGGCACCCGTGCGGGCGCGTTATCAGCCGGCGGTGGGATGGACGGTCGTCCTGCGACGCCAGCCGGCCCGCCGCGTGCAGGGGCAGCCGGAAGGCCGCTACACGGACCTCGTGACGCCACCGTCCGGCCGATCAGCGCTGAAACCAGACGATTGACAGCCGCCGGAAGGGATCTCGGTCTGAAGCCCAGGGCGTCAGCCACTGGGCTACGGCAGCATAGAGCAGTTGGGCGGGGGCGCAACCAGGCGCTGCCCGCCAAGCTGGCCAGCAAGTTGGCCAGCAAGTTATGGCGGCCGGTCGCTGCTTTCTGCAGGCCGTGGGGGTCTTGGTCTTGTTCACGGTCGCGCGAGCGTTCGGACTGATGGGCCCGGCCAGGTACGTCTACGTACCGGTCGGCCTTCTCACCGCGGCGCTGGTTCTGATCGCCTGGCGGGCCGGCGCGACACGTGCTGATGTCGGGCTTGACCGAACGGATATGCGTGCGGGCGCGCGCTACGGAGCCTGCGCCTTCGGGATTGTCTTGCTGTTCCTGGTGGTGGCGGCCGTGATCCCCGCGACAAACGGCTTCCTTCACGATTCGCGGGCGCAGATCAGTGGCGGGCGGCTGCTATACGAGCTAGGGGTGTCGATCGTGCTGCTGACGGCGATCCCGGAGGAATTCGCGTTTCGCGGTGTTCTGCTGGGGTCGGCGCTTCGAATCTGGGGGCCATGGCGCGCGAGCCTGATCACCTCGGCGCTATTTGGTCTGTGGCATATCGAACCGACCCTGCACACGATGTCGGACAACCGCCTGGTCGCCGGCGCCTCCGCCAGCGTCGGCGGCCAGATACTGGTGGTGCTCGGGTCGATCGCGGTTACGTTCGTCGCGGGTCTCGTGTTCTGCTGGCTCAGGCTGCGATCCAAGAGCCTGATCGCCCCGGTGATGGCTCACGTCGCCACCAACGGCCTCGCCCTCACCGTCGCATGGTTCACGATCCACCGGGGCAGTCTCAGGTGACGTGCCCGCCGGTGTGCACTTAGCCCTCGGCCGCGATGATGCCCTTGAGGTCGCCGAGGTCCTGAGAGGTGATGCCGGCGGGCCGCATGACGATGTTCCAGCCGTCGACGTACTCGGCCTTGTACGTGTGGCCGTGGCCGCCCGGAACGCCGGTGGCGAACGGAAGGTCGGCCGTGACCTGCCAGAAGGTCACGAACGGCATCCAGAACATGCCCTTGAGCACGTCCTTGCCGGGAGGCTCGCTGATCCAGTCGGGCTCGCTGAAGATCAGGTGCGGGCTCCACCAGACAATCGGGTCGGACGGGTGCATCATGTACAGCACCCGGGTGCCGTCCCAGGGCTGGCCCGACGGCGGTATGGCCGTACCCGGGTCATTCGCGAACCGCACGATCTGCCCATCCTGGTAGACGGGCTGGACCTCCGGGCTGCCCGCGTCACGGTGGTCGCTGAACTCCCGGAACAGCGTGTTGAAGTTGGGCGGCCCGGCGAACAGTACGCCGTTGGTCAGGTTTGCCATGCTGTTTTCACCGCTGAAGGCGGTCTCGCCACCGAACGACCCCAGGCTTTCCCCGGCCACGAACAGCCGGGGGCGCTGGCCCTGAGGCAGTTTCGACCAGGCGCCGTAGACCGCGTCGAAGAGCGCCCGGCCCGCCTCGCGGGCCTTGGACTGGTCCACCAGGTAGGAAATCCAGGACGGCAGGTAGGAGTACTGGAGCGCCACGGTCGCCGAGTCGCCGCCGCTGAGGTACTCGAACGAGTCCACCAGCGCCGGATCGACCCAGCCGCTGCCGGTCGTCGTCACCACCAGCAGGTCCTTGCGCTCGAAACCGCCGGCGCGCTCGAGGTCCCGCACGGCCAGGGCGGCCCGGGCCTCTGCGTTGTCCGCTGACGCCAGCCCGGAGTAGATCCGGATCGGCTCCATGGCCGGCTGACCGGTGAACTTTTCGATATCACTCACCGACGGGCCCTTGCCGATGAAGTTGCGGCCCTGCCAGCCCAGCGTGTCCCACGGGATGAGCGAGCCCGTCCCGCCCGAACGCAGGCTGGTGGTGGGCTGGTGTATCCCCTCGGCGGTCTTCGTGTCGCGTACCGAGTACGCGCTGTTCATCACGTTGACGAAGCCCTGGAGCAGCAGGCCGGAGACCACCAGGTAGGCCAGGCCGGCCACCGCGATCCAGCCGACCGCGTGGGCCGCGCTCCGGCCGATCCAGCGGTTAAGCAGTGTCCCTGCCCAGCGGTACAGGCCGCGCAGGCCGCGCCCGATCAGCAGGAGGAGGCAGAAGATCAGCGCGGCGACGAAGGGCGAGGCGACGACGAGCGCGACGTTGTACTCCGTCACCCCCATCAGCTTGCGGATCTCATACTGCCAGTACTGCCCGAGCCCGAAGGACACCACCACCAGGACGGCGGCACTGATGAAGAAGACCGGCCAGGACCGGCGCCGCAGGCGCCGGGGGGCCCGATCGGCGAAGCCACGCCAGATCCAGGCGGCGAGCACCCCCAGCCCGTAGCCGATGGCCGCGGTGATACCCCAGATGACGCCCTGGACGATACCGCCCCGGGGGAGTAGCGACGGCGTGAAAGAAAGGCACCCGGCAATCAGCGCACCCCAGCAGCCGGGGAGCGTGACGTAAAGCAGCTTCCGGGATTTCCCGTGCTCAGGCGCCGCCTGAGGGCCTTCCGCCGAATCGGCAGCACCCAGGTCTGCCACATCCGGACGCCCACCCCGAGACGGACCGGCCGACGGCCCCGGCATGTCATGCGCCATGGCTGCTCCTCGACGCGATGGTTTGAGGGCGACACCCGCCCTGCGCAACGGGGACTGCCCACCATGACTGCTTGCCGTCCACCGCCAACTGGCTTGGCGCCCACTGTGCCTGCATCCTGGATTTGAGCGGCCGCAATCCCTCTAGCCGCGGAGCTTCTCCGTCACAGCGCTGGGTCATTTCACCTGGGTATCCAGTCGGCACAATCTGCTGATGCGTGCTGTCAGTGTGTGCGATGGCCAGATTGCTGGCATCACCCCTCTGCGGGTGATTCTGGTCTGTCATGTCATATGAAGGGAAGCGAAGGGACGTTCAGAGCAGGCGCAGGTCGACTGCCCGCTCCAGGGCCTCCGCCCGCGACGCTACTCCGAGCTTCTGGTAGATCGACCGGAGGTGGCTTTTCACGGTGTTGCGGGAAATGTAGAGAGTGGCGGCGATCTGCAAGTAGGTGCTAGTAGGCAGGAGCTTGAGGACACGCAACTCGGCCGCAGTCAACGGTTCGGCGAGCATGCGACGCGGCCGGGAGACGGTCGGCTGTACGGCGCATACCTCCAGGGCCGCGGCGATCAGCTGCTCGGTGAACGGGTCCGCCGTTGACTGCGCAAAATCCGCAACAAGGTAGCTGGTTACTTGGGGTGCGGTCGTGACTACCGCATTGAGGAACCCGCCGGAGCGTGCTGTTTGGATGGCATCGCCGAGGACGCGCGCGGCCATGGGATCACCGAACCCGATCGCCGCGGCGGCCAGGAGTATCTGACGCACCAGCGCGCGTCGCGGCGTCAGGTCGCACAGCGCCAAGGACTGCAGGTGGTCTTGCGCGGCTTGGTGATCGTCGGCGGCGAGCGCAATCCTGGCAAGCAGCAGGCTGCGGCGGACGGCTGGCAGCCTGCTGGCCAACTCGGCAGGGGAGCGCAGGTCTCCGAGAGACAGACGCAGCGATGCTTCCAGCTCATCGGCCCGCCCCAGCAGCACCGAACCGGTCCCGGCCAGGACGAGGCGTGCCGCCTCGACAGTTGCCAGCGCTTCCCGGGTCTGCCCGTTGGCCGCCCAGATCCCGGCCCGGTCGAGCAGCGCCATGAACTCAAAGCTGGGCCGCCGCCGTTCCGTTATCGACAGCACCTGCTCAGTCAGCTGCTCGGCAGTGTCGAGGTCCCTCTGCTCCAGCGCCAGGCCGGCCAGCACACGCAAGCCATCCACGGCGAAAAAATGCTGGTCAAACCCTAGCCGCCGGGCATCCGCGTACGCGGACCTGGCGGCCTCGGCGGCCTCGGGCAGGCGCCCTGCCTCAAACCATGCCAGCGCCCGCGCACTGGGCACCAGCACCAGCCTGGCCGACTCGGCGAGCTCGGAAATCGCAAGAGCGGCCGCCGCCTCGCGTTCAACCGCCTCGTAGTCTTCCAGGCACGGATAGACGCGCAGGAGGATCAACGGGACGGTGGCATTCCATCCGTCGCTATGCCGATTCCGTTCCTGGATCGCCCGCGCGCCGATCGCAGCGCGCTCCGCCTCGTTCATCTGGCCGACCAGTGCATAGTGAAACGAGCGCATCGCTGCCAAGCGGGCCGCCAGCCGCGATTCGGCCGGGATCGACGCCTGGGCGCGCTCCAGCAGGTCGAGGTACTGGCCGCCGCGAACCGGGTCGCCCTGCAGCAGCAGGTCCGTGGCCAGGCCCATCAGCCGGTCGGGCGCATCGGCGAGCAGGGAGGCGTCGACCGTGCTGAGATCCAGGGCGCCCGGGACCGCCGGGTCGTGCAAGAAGGCGGTCACGACCTGGTCCTGTATGAGGTCCAAGGCCCGGTCGGCATGCCGGGCGGCCAGGAAATGCTGGACCGCATGCCGTGTCCTGCCCGTGCCCTCGAACCACTCGGCAGCCCGCATCTGGAGCGCCCGCTCACGTGCCCAGTCTCTGGCCTTCAGCTCAGCGTGCAGTGCCCGGCGCACCAGATGGTGATAGCGGAAGCTCGTCTGTTCGTTGTCGAGGGGCACCAGGAACAGGTTTGCCGCGTCAATCCTATGCAGCGTCGCCGCCGCGTCCGGCCTTCCGGTGACGGCTGCGCACGAGTCTGCGGTCAACTCGTCCAGGACGGAGGTGTCGAGCATGAACTGGGCAATCTCAGCGGGCTGCTGGTCAATAACTTCCGAGATGAAGTACTCGGCGATGGCGTGGCTGCGGACCTCCAGCCCTCGCGCAGCCCGCACCGGGTCGGTGGTGCCGCGCAGCGACAACGCCGCCATCTGCAGGGCCGCGGCCCACCCCTCGGTGCGCTGATGAAGCAGCGCCAGGTCAGCAGGGGCGACCTGGACGCCGAAGTTCGCCAGCAGACTGCCGCTTTCGGCCAGGGAGAAATACAGCTCACTGTCGCGAAGCTCGCAGAGCTCACCGGACATCCGCAGCCGGTGCAACCGCAGCGGAGGGTCAATCCGGCTGGCCAGCACCAGCTGGGTGATCTCGGCAGGCCAGCGCTCGACAAGATCGGTCATGGTACGGCCGACGCCGGCCGCCGCCGTGTGGAAATCGTCGACCACGATCGCCGACCCTGTGGGCAGCTTTGCCGCATCGTTCACGATGGACGCGGTGACATCGGCTGACATGACGCCGTCCATCGCGAGCAGGTTGGCGGCATCGGTACCGAATCCTGGCGCCAGCGCCTGGGGGGCCTGGATGAAACCGGCCCAGAAGCGGACCGGGTTGGCGTCGGCGTTATCGCATGACAACCAGGAAGTGGTGTCCGGCGATCTTGCCGCCGCCCAGCTCGACAGCAGCACGCTCTTGCCTGCGCCAGCCGACCCCACCACTACGGTCAGCTGCTTGCCCGCCCCTGCCGTCAGCCGGTCATACAGCGCGGGCCTCGTGACCAGCGTGGCGGGCAATGCCGTGGGCCGGAACTTCGCCAGCGCCAGCCGCGGGCTCTGCGAGGCGTCGCGCCTCGTAGCCGCGGCCATTGCCTCGCCACCTTCGGCCATTCCCGCTCATTCGGGCAAAAGTTATTAAATCAGGCACGGAGCCCGCCGGGAAGGGCCAGGATCCATCTGGGTGGGGAATGGTCCTGGGCCACCTCCGCAGGGTGATGCCGCAGGCCCGGCCGCCAGGCATGCTGACGTAAACATGAACTACGAGTGAACGGCAAGGCTCTAGGCGTAAAACGTGCGATCCCAAACGTATGAAATCACTTTTACTGGTCCGCCGGACGTCACGCTAGGCGCAGAATTTGACGATTGCATGATCGCCATAGGCCCAGGCACGACAACCCTTCGCGCCCGGCTGCCAGATCAAGCGGCCCTCCTCGGGCTAGTGCAGCGGATCATCGGCCTCGGACTTGAGGTGGTGCACCTGCACCTCGTGGCGCCGCCGCCAGAACCATGACTGATCTCCACGCTACGGGCTCAGGCCGGAGCGGCGGCGGAATCAGCCCTCCGCGCGACATCCCGCATCATTCCGCTGGCTAGGTGGCGGTAAACGGACAATCATCCGGGACGAATGACCCTAGCGGCCGGCCATGTTCTTAGCATCGTCTGCGACGTCTCTTCCGCCGCCGTCGCGAACAAGGCAGGTGTAAAGAGCTTTTGATCAACCCGAGCAGAAGTGGACAGCGATCAGGTGCCGGCCGTCGCGAGGTCCGCGGGCTGGCCCGTGGAGCTGTCGGATCGACGCGCGTGATCGCATTCGGTGTAAGCAATGTGGCCCCGGCTGGTGCGGTGGTAGGCGGACTGGTCATCGTGGTGTCGTACGCCGGGTTCGCGTCTCCGCTAGTCGTAATCGTCGCGTTCGTCGCGTCTTTGTGTTGTGCGAGCAGCATCGCGGAGTTCGCCCGCCGGCTGCCGTCGGCCGGGTCGCTGTACACATACAACAGCCACGGGCTTGGCCGGACCGGAGGCTTCCTGACCGGCTGGATGATGGTGTTCGCCTACGCGCTGTACGTGCCCGCCGGCCTCTCGCTGACCAGCGCGTATGCCTCCCAACTTGTTGCCGACACGCTGCACGTGACCATCGGCAGCTGGGTGCTGTTCGTGGTGATCCTGGGCGCGATGATCCTGGTCGCGTACCTGGGCGTCAGAACCTCATCCTCGGTCGATCTGGTCCTTGTGGCCGGGGAAGTGGCCGTAATCGCGGCACTTGCCGTCACGGTCCTGATCAAGATCGATCCAGACCATTACTCGGCTGCCGTTCTCATACCGGCATCGTCGCCGAATGGCCAGCTCACCGACATCACCAATGCGATGATCTACGGCATCACCGCGTTCGCCGGCTTTGAAGCGGCCGCCTCGCTCGGTGAGGAGGCGAGGAACACCCGCCGCTCCATCCCCGCGAGCACCATCGGCATCGTCATCGTCACCGGCGTTTTCTATCTGCTTGTCGTTGTCGCGGAGGCGTTCGGCGTCGGGCCCGGCGGCCTCGCCGACTTCACGCGGCAGGCCAACCCGCTGGGTTATCTGGCCGGCCAGTACTGGTCCCCGTCGGCGCTGTGGGCCATTGATCTTGTGGTCGTGCTCACCGGCCTCGGCTTCGTGATCGCCTCGCTCAACGTAGCTATCAGGGTGCTATTCGCCATGGGACGTGAGGGGGCTCTTCCGGGGTCACTCGCCCGGCTGTCCAGTCGCCATACCCCGGTCGTCTCGATCGCGTGCGTCGCCACGCTCGCACTCGCGCTCGGGCTGCCGTTGACATACGCCGTCGGCGGCGCGCGCACATTCAGGTACCTCGCCGGAGCCGGCGGGCTATCGGTCGTGCTGGTCTACCTCGCCGTGAACATCGCGGCCATCCGCGCGTTCCGCACCGAGTTCCGCGACGAGTTCCGGCTCTGGCGGCATCTGCTCCTCCCGGCGACGGCCGCCGTCCTGATGCTGTTTCCTCTGTCGGGGATCCTTCATCCGCGTGCCCGCACACTGGTGGACTTGCTGCCCTTCGCCGCGCTGGGATGGCTCTGCCTGGGGGCTATCGCCGCCGGCGTCCTCCGGGCCCGACGGCCCGCCAGCTTCGAGACGCTGGGCCGAGTATTCACGCAGCCAGCAGATAACAACCGGTAAGGCCCCGTCACCGGTCGCCCTTGCAGCGTGACACCGGACCATGCCCGGGAGGTCGCCTGACACGGCGGAAGGTGACAGATCTTCGTACGTGGCGCAAGCGGAAGATGAGGGCTGCGTGACAAACAAGGCTGCTGATGATCATATGATAATTGACCATGGGGCGGTCGTTGATACACCATCCGCTGGGGAGCGGTGGGGCGCCTCTGATCACAGACTGCGAGGCGCAGGCCTGGTGGGACCACACACGTACGAGATCACTTTCGCGGGCGAAGCAGGCTCCACGCTACGCGCAGAATTTGACGACTGCGAGGTCATCGTGGGCCAGGGCATAACGACTCTTCGCGTCGAACTGCCAGATCAAGGAGCCCTCGGCGGAATGCTGCAGCGGATCATCGGGCTGGGGCTTCAAGTGACCCACTTGCACCTCCTAGCGCCAGGATCCGCGTCATCAGGCGAATGCGCGCGCAGACAGTAATTAGTCCGGGAATGACCTGACGCCGATGCGGACCCAAATATGATATCGGATAGACGGCTGGATGTTCCTCTATTGCATCATCAGCAGCTGATAGCCGCCACCGGCTGCTAGGTTCACCCCGCCCCGGGTGAGGCGGGACTTGGCCGCTATCGCGACGCTGAAACTAAGCGTGCCAACGCCCTTTGTGATGGCCCGGCAACCAGCACGTCCCGGAATCCCGCGAGAGGCCAGATGACTGCAAACTCCTGCTCTGGAGAGCAAGGTATGACCGGAAAGACCGACCGTGCCGAAGGCCAGATCGTGGTGGGCGTGGATGGTACGGCCGCATCGGCCGGCGCAGTGTGGTGGGCGGTCAGGGAGGCGCAGTTGCGGCGGGCCAAGGCGTGCCTTCGCCCGCTTCGGCGGTGACCACGGCACTACTGGGTGGCCCAGACTCGTCAGCAGGACCGGTCCGCGCCACGGACGATTTCAGAGCAGGCGCAGCTCAACTGCCCGCTCAATGGCCTCTGAGCGGGACGCCACGCACAGCTTGTGGTAAATAGACCGGAGATGGGTCTTCACCGTGTTGCGCGAAACGTAGAGGGTGGCTGCCATCTGCAGGTACGTACTGGTGGGCAGGAGCTTCAGGATGCGTAGCTCGGCTGCCGTCAGGGCCTCGACGGGCATGTGGCGTGGTGCGGACGCGCCGGGCCGCGTGGCATGCACCTCGAGAGCCGCGGTGATCAACTGCTTGAGGAACGGATCCGGCCGTAGCTGTGTCGAGTGCTCGATCAGATAACTCGTCACCTGGGGAACGCAGGTTACGACGGTATTGACGAAGCCGCCGTCGCGGGCAGCTTGCAGGGCACCGGCCAGGAGGCTGACTGCCATCGGGTCGCTGCGCTCGATCGCGGTAGCGGCCAGGAGTAGCTGGCGCACCAGAGCGCGCCGAGGCGTCAAGTCGCCTAGCGACGGCGACCGCAGGTATTCCTGCGCTGCTTGGTGATCGCCTGAGACAAGCGCGATCCTGGCTAGCAGGAGGCAGCGGTGGGCGGCGGGGACACTGGTGGCCAGCTCGGCGGGGGAGTGCGGATCACCGAGCGCCAGGCGCAGCAACGCCTCCAGCTCATCAGCCCGGGCCAGCAGCACCGATCTGGTCCCGGCCAGAACCTGGCGCGCGGCCTCGACAAAGGCCAGCGCGTCGCGCGCTTCCCCCCGGGCTGCCCAGATCTGAGCCCGGTCGAGCAGCGCCAAGAACTCGAACATAGGGCGCCAGTGCTCTGCAATGGAAAGGGCTTGTTCAGCGAGTTGCTCGGCAGTGTCGAGATCGCGCCGCTCCAGAGCGAGGCCGGCCAGTACGCGGAGGTAATCCACGGCGAAGAAATGCCGTTCGAATCCCAGCCGTCTCGCCTCCGTACCAGCGGCCTTGGCAGCACCGGCGGCTTCAGGCAGACGGCCGGCCTCGAACCACGCCAGTGCCTGCGCACCGGGCACCATCACAAGCTTGGCCGGTTCGGGGAGCGAGGGCATCGCAAGGGCCGCCGCTGCCTCACGTTCCACTGCTTCGACATCTTCCAGGGCCGCATAAACCCGCAGCATGATCAACGGGACGGCTACATTCCAGTCGTCGGGGAGCGGCATCCGCTCCTGGATGGCCCGCGCTTTCCGCGCCTCACCGACGGCCTCAGTTAGATGGCCAGTCAGGACGTAATAGAAGCACCGCATCGCCGCGAACCGGGCTGCCAGCTTTGGCTCCAGCGGGCTCGATAGCTGGGCCCGCTCGAGCGCGTCAAGGTACTCGCCGCTGCGAGCCATATCGCCGCGAATCAGCAGGTCGGCTGCCACTGCGAGCAGCTGATCAGGACAATCCACGAGCCATGAGGGGGTGACCATGCTAAGGTCCAGGGCTCCCGGCATCACGGGGTCGTGCAGGAAATCGGTCAGGACTCTGTCCTGCATAAGAGCTCGCGCGGATAGGCGTGATCTGCGGGGCTTCGGCGCGTCGTGAGGTGAAACAGGCACAGGTTCCGTGATCATCGGAGTTGTCTACGCTCTGTGATCACGGGAGTCCCTGTGCCTGCCATCCCATCATGGCTGCTGGAACCCCTCTGGGACCAGTTCGCCGCGCTGCTGCCCGACCGCCCGGTCTATGACCCCTCGCACCCGCTAGGCTGCCACAAGCCGCGGATCGGCGACCGGATCATCTTCGAAAAACTCGTCCAGGTCCTGCGGTTCGGCTGCTCGTACGTGTCGATCGCCGACTGCACCTGCGGGGCCACCACCATCCGCGAGCGCCGTGACCAGTGGATCAAGGCCGGGATCTTCGGGGAGCTGAAGAAGATCGCCCGGGAGTCTTATGACCGCATCGTCGGCCTGGTCCTGGAGGACCTGGCCATCGACGGGTGCATCACCAAAGCGCCCGGCGGCGGCGAATGCGCGGGCCCGAGTCCGGTCGACCGCAGGAAACAGGGCATGAAGCGGTCCCTTCTCGTCGAAGCGCGCGGCATCCCGCTCGGCCGCGTGCTCGCCCCCGCGAACCGGCACGACTCCCCGCTCCTGGCCCCCACCCTGGACAAACTCGATGACATCGGCCCGCTGCCGGAGGACATCACGGTCCATCTTGACGCGGGCTACGACTCGCACAAGACCCGCGATGAGCTTGCCGGACGCGGCATGACCGGGGAAATCGCGCACAAGGGCGACAAGGCCCCGATCCAGGCCGGGCAGCGGTGGCACGTTGAGCGGACGAACGCCTGGCACAACAGCTTCAACCGCCTCCAGCGCTGCTACGAGCGCAAGGAAGAAGTCATCGACGCCTTCTTCGACCTCGCCGATGCCATCATCACTATCCGTCGCCTCGTCCGGGAATCATGGACGCTCTACCGCTGGGATACCCGCCCGGCCAGGCGACCATAATCAACTACCTATCCGCGCGGGCTCTAAGGGCCAACGCCCGGTCCAGTTGCCGCGCCTCAACGAAGTGGCGGGCCGCGAGCCACAATTTACCGGTGCCCTCGTACCATTCGGCCGCCCGCTGATGGAGCATCTGCTCCCGGTCCCGGTCCCGGTCCCGGTCCCTGGCCCGCAGCTCAGCGCGCAGCACCTGGCGCACCAGACGGTGGTACCGGAATATTGTCCGCTCCTCATCGAGCACCACCAGGAAAAGGTTGGCGGTGTCAATGCCGCGCAACAGTGCCGCCGCGTCCTTTCTGCCAGTGACCCCTGCGCACGCACCCGCGGTCATCTCGCCGAGGACGGACGTGTCCAGCATGAACTGAGCTACGTCGGGTGGCTGCTGATCGAGAACCTCGAAGATGAAGTACTCGGCGATCGTGTGGCGGCGGACCTCCAGCGCCCGCGCTACCCGGGCTGGGTCCGTGGCGCCGCGCAGTGACAGCGCCGCCATCTGCAGCGCCGCGGCCCACCCTTCGCTCCGCTGATGCAGCACCTCTAGTTCGGCAGCGGTGACCTCCACACCGAACTTCTCTAGCAGGTCGTGGCTTTCGGCCAGGGAGAAACACAGGTCAGGGTCGCGAAGCTCGCACAACTCGCCCGATATCCGCAGCCGGTGCAGCCGCAGTTGAGGGTCAAAGCGGCTGGACAACACGAGTTGAGCGGTCTCCGTGGGCCAGTGCTCGACAAGATCGGTCATGTCCTTGGCCGTCGCTGCCGACGCATAGTGGAAGTCGTCCACGATGATCGCCGACCCTGCTGGCAGCCTCGCCGCGTCGTTAGCGATCGACGCGGTGACATCAGCCGACATGGCCCCGTCCATCGCGAGCAACTCGGCGGCTTCGGCGCCGAAATCCGGATCCACCACCCGGGGGGCTTCGATGAAGCCGACCCAGAAACGGATCGGGTCGGCGTCAGCTATATCGCAAGACAGCCACGATGTCATGTTGGATGGCCTAGCCGCCGCCCAGCTCGACAGCAGCACGCTCTTACCCGCGCCAGCCGACCCCACGACAACGGTCAGGCGCTTATCCGCGCCTGCTGTCAGCCGACTATGAAGCACGGATCGTGACACAAGCGTGCTGGACAGCGTCGTCGGCCGGAATTTCGTCAGCGCAAACCGGGCGCCGCGTGAGGCGCCACGTCGGATCGTCTCATCTCGTGGCACAGGTCTACTGCAGTCTCCTGCTCTACCGGAACCACAGGCCGTCCGTGGCGGCAGCGCCCGTGCGCATGTCGCCGTAGTGACATGCGCCTTTCCGCCCCTAGCATCACCGCGTAGGGGAGGCCGGAGCATCATCCGGAATGGGGGTTTTGTGCAGGCAAAGGGGATTGTATAGTGTGCGGCGATCACCGCCCATGCCGCTGAGTCCCCCGCGTTTCAGTGACGCCAGGGTCCAGTCACCCGCGGATGGGTGATGACGCAGGCCCGGACTGCGGGGCATGTTGGGAGGACGTCAACCACCAGACCGCGAGGCTTAACCCAGTGCTATCACAGACTTATGAGATCACCTTCTTGGGTCAAGCGGGCAGCGCGCTGACGGCAGAATTCGACGACTGCGAGATCACCATAGGCCCGGGCATCACGACTCTTCGTACCGACCTGCCTGACCAGGGAGCCCTTTCCGGGATCATGGAGCGGATCAGCGGCCTAGGGCTCAAGGTGATCGACGTGAGTCTCGTAGCACTGCCGCCCGAGGACTGAATGATCTCGCGCATACCACCGAGTGTTACAGGGCTGTGGCCCGGCAGCGTGCTGAGCACGTCCGACATCCCTGTCCAGCTGTGGCCTATTGCACCCTTCTCTCCGGCATCGGTCAGTCAGCGTTCCTCGTGGTGGACGGCGGCGAGCAGCACGGCGTAGGCGCGGACCAGCGCGGCGCGCTCCAGCGGGAGCAGCGGGCTATCGGTTCGGCAGCCCTCTCGAACCCACTGGTCGGACAGATCCATCGCCTGTACTCGGTGCGCGGCGGCTGGCCTGACCACCGCCGCGGTCTCGCCGAAGAGGTAGCAGTACAGGCGGGTGACCGACTCGACCAGCTCGTCGCCCGTCTCCGCGGGGTGGGGCGCATACTGACGCCTCCTGTGCGCCCGCCACCAGTCGATTTCCAGGCTGGCCGCGCGGGCCGGGTCTGCAGGCTGGCCGAAGCGGAGCCTGACCAGCCCGTAAAGTTCGCGCATGCGGGCCTGGGCACCGTCCGGGTCATTGTCGGGAAACGGTGCCCACAACTGGACGGCCCGCAGCATCAGCCAGGCGCCCTGCAGGATCCGCGCCAGGTCCGTGCCGAAGCCTAGCCAGAGGAGCCTGACCGAAGCCACCAGCAAATTCCTCCAGCGACGCAGGTAGTAGGCCACCCACATCTGGTACTCCAGGTCGGCGATGCCGACAGGATCGAAGGACCGAAGCCCGCTAGGAGATCCCATGCTCACCCACCCGAAGATCACGGCTGCCCTTTCCCTTTCGCTATCACGGCTTTCCGTCTAGCGGGATGCCGGTAAGGGCGGAGATATGCCGGTAGCCTAGCCCTTCGAGATCGGCGAGATAGACGATGATCCTGTGCCTATCCGGCAATTCCCGCAGTGCCGCGATCACTTCGGGATCGAGCGGGCGCCCCGCCACCTGGTCTTCCGCCGAGCCATCGGGTGACTGGGCGCGCAGCGGTGGCGAGCCCATGGCGTCTCCGGTGACGAGCTGAGGCTCCGCCCGGTTCTTTCCGGTAGCTGCTGATGAACGTGTTGACCATGATGCGGCGCAGCCAGGCGTTCAGGTTCGTGCCCGGCTGGAACCGCCCCGAAGCCGCGAGGGCCTTCGCGAACGTCTCCTGCACGAGGTCTTCGGCGTCCGGGGCATTGCGGGTCATGCGGAGCGCCGCCGATACAGGCTCGTGCCGTAAACCCGTAGCACGTCTTCGGCCCACACCTCGTCCGCGGTTGCCGTCATTCCCGGCACGCCATTGTGGCCTTCGGAACTCCTTTGACGCTTACGCCAGCGTGCCGGCCTGCTAGAACGGTGTGGGGATGTGCCGCAGGGGCAGCTCCGGCGGTACGTAGTCACCGGGCCGCTGCCGTCTGGGCAACTTGATGTCCCGGTGGGCCAGCGGCTTGTAGGGGACCTGGCTGAGCAGGTGGCTGATGATGTTGAGCCGGGCGCGCTTCTTGTTGTCGGCGTCGGCGATGTGCCAGGGCGCCCAGGCGGTGTCGGTGGCGGCGAACATCGCGTCCCTGGCCCGGGAGTAGTCATACCAGCGGCTGTAGGACTTCAGGTCCATGGGCGACAGCTTCCAGACCTTCCGCGGGTCGTTGATCCGGCTTTCCAGCCGTCGGGTCTGCTCCGCGGGGCTGACCTCCAGCCAGTACTTCAGCAGCAGGATCCCGGAATCGGTCATCGCCTTCTCCCAGGCTGGCGCCAGGTCCAGGAATCGCTCGGTATCCTCCGGCGTGCAGAAGCCCATCACCGGCTCGACGCCCGCGCGGTTGTACCAGCTGCGGTCGAAGATCACGACCTCTCCTGCGGCCGGGAAGTGCGTGACATACCGCTGCACGTACATCTGCGACTTCTCCCGCTCGGTCGGGGTCGGCAGGGCCACTACCCGGAACACGCGCGGGCTGACCCGCTCGGTGATCCGCTTGATCGTGCCACCTTTACCGGCGGTGTCGCGGCCCTCGAACACTACGCAGATCTTGGCGCCCGAGTCCTTCACCCACTCCTGCAACGCCACCAGTTCACCGTGCAGGATCCTCATCTGCCGCTCGTACTCCTTGCGCTTCATCTTCGCGGGCGGCCCGGCTCCGGCCTCCTCCCCGGCGGCAGAGGATGACGCCCGGGTCTCCGCGTCGTCCCGGTCACGCTCGTCCTTCTTCTTCTTCTTGGCCATCTCGCTACCTCCGATCAATGCGGTGACCTCGGCGCAGGTTCCGGAATGCCGGCGAGGTGCCGCAGCCTGGCCCAGTCCCTCGGCGGCTTCGGCACCGGGACGCCCGGGCGGTCCCGAGGTACCCAGACGCGGAGCGCGCCGGGGGAGACTGTGCAGGTGACCGGGGTCGGCATCACGACCGACTCGCCGTCGACGCCGACCGGGATCTGCGGCACATCAGCGCTGATCTCGATCTGCTTGGTAGTCAGCACGCTCAGCCCGGTGGCATGCCTGCCACGGAGCAGGCCAGCGGCCTGCCGGGCGCTGCTCACCGTGACGCCGACGACGCCGAGGCGGCCGCGGTCCAGCCGCGCGCGCCGGCCCAGCCCCGCGATATCCCCGGTTCCGTACGGATTGTTGGACACAAGAAGCGCCTGCGGCGCCTCGATCTGCGTGCTGTCCGCCCGTGCGCGCAGCCGTGCTCCGCGGTGGCCTTGCAGCAGGTCAGGAAGCGTATTCAGGGTCGTTTTCAGCTTGTCGCCGCGGTAAGCAGGGGTCTCGACGACCTCCGCGTACGCGCCGAACGACGCGTTGTTGACGAACGTCTGGCCGTTGATCATCCCGAGGTCGACCCGCAACTCGACGCCATCGGACAAAGCACCCAGGCAGGCGGACGGGTCCTCGCGGTCCAGCCCTAGGTCGAGGGCGAAGTGATTGCGCGTGCCTGCGCTGATGACGACGAACGGGATGCCGTGCTCGGCGGCGATGCCGGCCACCAGGGCCTGCGTTCCGTCGCCCCCGGCGACGCCGAGCAGATCGGCGCCCCGCTCGGCCGCCTCACGGGCGACCTTGGCGACGTCGACGGGCTCGGGGGCATCGATGAGGAACACCTCGGCACCGAGGTCCTCGGCCTTGCGCTTCAGGTCGAACTTCTCGACCTTCCCGCCGCCGGACTTCGGGTTCATGATCAGGTACGGGTGCCGGGCAGGCGGCTGGGCCGGATGCTCGGGCATGTGCCAGTCAGCTGGGTTCCCGGCCAGCGCCCGCCGCGCGGTCATGCCCGCGAGCAGCCAGATCGCGGCCGACAGGACCGCGACCCACAGCAGGTCCCTGAACGCGTAGACGATGATCACCGCGACCGGCGCCAGGACGAAGACCGCGAGCGACAGCCAGCGCCACATGCCCCGCCGGGAAAGGAAAACGTACGCGGCGGCCAGGCCGACGACCGCGGCGGCCAGGCCCACGGCCACCATGGCCAGGCTCTTCAGCCCGGCAAAGACCAGCAGGATCACGACCGCCAGGCCCGCGAGCACGAAGCTGAGGCGCGCCAGCCAGCGCTGGGCAGGCGTACTCGTCAGGCTGTCCATGGTTCGATCATCGGCTGTTAACGGCTCTGGCGCCTCACCCGGTGCAGGGTGGTTAGGCTGGGGCTGCGGGTGCGCGAGCATGTGACCGATGCGAGCATGTCCAAGGCGGCCGCTGACGACACGGACCGCCGTTATTGGCCTCCTCCTGCCCGTGACGGCAACCGCCGCGATTCACCCACGGGAGGGTGAGGAATCCCCGGCGCGCCGAAGGCATAATCAGAGCCCGTCGCATGACCAGCGGCGGGAAGGCTGAACGGAAATCACACGAGGAGCCGCGCAGTAACCCGCACCAGTCCTGGATTCGGCCCTGCCGGCGCGAGTCAGGCACGAGGAGGCAGTGATGCAGACCCATGAGCCCGTGCTGGGCTGGACGGCAGGCATCGAGGCATACGGGCAGCACGACAGGCTTCAACACGGGCAACCGCCAATTCCCGCGGCCAGCGGGACGCGGAAGCGAACAGGATCCGCCGATGGCAAGACGGGATAGCGCCACCACCCCGACCGCCGGCGCGGCCAAGGTGGTCGCGCAGCGGCTCGCTGACAAGCTCGCGCGACAAGGCGGGCCGGTCCGCCAGCAGCCCGCCAGCGGGCTGCGTGAGCTGAGTGCCGTGGACCGGGCGATCTACTCCGCGGTAGCGGCTACCCCCACCCCTTCACTCGACGAGCCGCTGCGCCGACTGTCCAACGCCGCCAATAACTCCCGTCTCTGGCTGGCCATCGCGACCGGGCTCCGCGTGACTGGGGGCCAGGTGGGTCGGCGTGCCGCGGTGCGGGGAACAGTGGCCATCGGCGTCACGTCCGCACTGGTGAACCTGGCGGTGAAGTCGGCCTGGTCCCGCCAGCGGCCGGACCGGGCGGGCGCCAGGGTCCCGGTCCGGCGGAACGTGCAGATGCCGGCCTCCACGTCGTTCCCGTCCGGTCACGCGGCAGCGGGGTTTGCCTTCGCCGCGGCTATCGGCCGGGACCAGCCCTGGCTCGGACTGGCGCTGCGGTTCCTGGCGGCGGCGGTGGCGTACTCCCGGGTGCATACCGGAGTGCATTACCCGAGCGACGCTGTGGCCGGCGCACTGATCGGTGAGGGCACCGGGCAGGCCGTGGCCGGCCTGATGGACCGGCTGCCGTCGGCCCGCAGGGCTTCCCCGTCCGGTCGCGGTAAGCAACATGAGCTGCCGGATGGCGCGGATGCGGAAGCGCAGTGATACCGGTGCCCGCCCCGGAGATGGGATGATCCCGTGCGGGCCGGACTCACCGAATCGCCTGGGGCGGGACGGGCGTCGGGGGACGGCCGGCTCGCATGGCACACCCTCAGCGCCGACCGGGTCCTCCATGAAGATGGGTGGGCGTAGCCGACCGGAGGAGGCGGCATCGGCTTCCTAGCGGAGCGGTGGATGCTACCGGCCAGCGGGAGGCGCGATCCGGGCGACGAACTCGACAATGCTCCGGGCAGCGCCATGGTCAGGATCCAGATCCGGGTTATAAATCGACAGGCTCCAGCCGGCGCAGCCGCCGCTGTGCAGAGCCGCCACCCCGAGCTCGGCGAGCTGCTGCCAGGTCAGGCCGCCGGCCAGCATGACCTCGCCAGCAGCGCCGCACGCTGCGAACTCGCTGCGCGCCAGGACATCGAGGTCGATGTGCAGCCACCAGCGAGGCCCATGCGCCGCGACGTGCTCAACAGCCAGGCGGGCGTAGCCAGCGGGGTCCGCGGACACCTCATCGGCCGAACGTAGCCAGACCCGGCCAGCGACCGTCGGCACGCTCGCGGCCTGCCGGAAGAGATGATCCCGTGGCCCCAGCATCGCGATCGCGTCCGGGGGCAGAGCCGGCAGCCAATCGCAAAGCGGCTGCGGCGCCCGCTCACCGGTCAGGCCCAGCAGCAAGGCGATCTCCATGTTCGCTGCCTCGCCACTCGTCGACAGATCCATCGGCGTGGCGTCCTCGTGCCCGTCCACGAACACCAGGGCGGCCCGGCCAGCGACGTCACGCAGCGCGGGAACGGCAGCGAGCAGCACCGAGCAATCAGCGCCGTACACGAACGGGAACCGGCCAGCCGCCAGTGAGGAGCGCACCCGGCGGTGCAGCGCGCCGACCATTTGCAGCAGGGCCCGCTCGTTGAGCAGCCCCGTGCCGGCCGCGCGCTGCTCAACCGGACCGGAAAGCACCAGATCAGGCTCCACGATTACGTCCGGGCCGAACGCCGCCTGCAGTCCCGCTATGCGCAACGCCTCAGGCGCCCCCGCCTGGCCGCGGGCACGGCCCATGCCGTCGAACGGCACTCCGATCATGTCGATCCGCGCCCCGCCCGCTGTATTCCCCGCGGTCGCAGGTTTCCCCATCGCGTGCTCCCAGCCATCGCCGGCCGACTCGAAGTGGCAGGCCGACCGTGGTCTCCGATCGTAGCGGGCCCGCCGCCGCGTTCTGCGACAGGGCGGAGGCAAGGAAGTGTTACCACACCCAACTCAGTCGATCAGGAAGTCGGCCGGGAAGACGTCTCGATGGCCGAAACAATGGTCCGGTGCGGGACAAAGTACAGAACATAGACCGGCCAGCAAGTGATCATCGTCAGCGTGTGTTTCGTGCCCGCAGGCCGCAGGACACCGACGTCGGTGTACAGAACGCGGTACGGCAGCCTGGTCACGGTGTAGGTCACCACGCAGCGCTGCGTGGTGATGGTCACCGTGTCCCCGGGCTTGAGGGAGGCTAGGTGGAGGAACGGGTTCCCCGCCGTCACGTCGTGCGCCGCGATGCCCACGTTGCCCTCAGCACCCGGCAGAGCCGTCCCCGGGACATGGCCCGGCCCGGTGGCCAGCTGCGGCAGATCCGTGCCCTGGATCACCGTGAACTTCCAGTCCTTGCCGAGCGCCGGAACCTGGATGGTGGCGAAGACCTGCCCTGTACGGGGCCGGGTAGCCATCTGACAGCCTTGTGCCAGAAGCGGTGTATGCCCCGGCTGACCCGCCCAGCTCTTGTGCAACTGCTCTTGGGCGGCATGCTGGCGGCTTCCCGCGAACGGGTCGAGAACCTTCACGGCCGACATCGCGAGGACCGTGACCCCGGCCAGGATGCAGACCAGCGCGATCAAGAAGATCGGCTTCCTCGTAAATCTCATTGCTCCCCCTTCCCCCAGGGCGCCTCCCTTCCCCCCGAAGAGGAGGCGCCCGGGTCGGTTTACCAGACTCGGACGTAATCGACCGTCATGGTCGACTGGGTGAAGCTCTCGGGCACTTGGCCGCCGCCGTCACCGCCTATCGCCAGGTTGAGGATCATGAATGCGTTCCCGCCGCGAGTCCCCTGGACACCGAACGGCCAATTCGGCAGGTCGCCCGGATTGACGGTCAGGTAGATCTCGCTGTCCTTCGAGAACTGGATCTGCCCGGTATCGCCGTCCCACCGGAGGTGCCAGGCGTGCCAGCCGGTGTCGACGCCGCCCGGAACCGGCATCTCCTTGGTTGTGTCGTTCCCGTTATCGTCGGCGGAATGGACGGTCGAGTCCGGAGACCAGCCTGGCTGGCCGTAGACCTCGATCATGTCGATCTCGCCGCACTGCGGCCAGCCTGCCCTGGGGTAGTCCGAGCCGAGCATCCACCAGGCAGGCCAGGCTCCGGTGGCGAGATCGAACTTAATCCGAGCCTCGAAGTTTCCGTGGTTCCGAGCGAACAAGCCCTGGGTGGTCAGCCGAGCCGAGGTGTAGCCACTGTGCCGCCTGGTCCCCTTGAGGGCCTTGATGACCAGGTGGCCCTGGCCGTCGAGGTAGGCGTTCGCGGTGCTGTCAGTGTAGGTTTCCAGCTCGTTGTTGTCGGTCCACCGGCCCGTCTCGTGATTCCACTTCGAGGCGTCCGGCGGCGACCCCGCTGGGCCATTGAACTCATCGTTGAATACGTAACTCACCATCTGCTCCCCTATTCCTGAGTAGATCGCGGCTACCATCGCCGAGGTAACAGCAGCCGCGATAACTGTGCGCCTGCGGATAACGCTCACGCATGGTTGTTAGCCCTGCCCATGAATTGCGGGGTAACAGGGCTACCCAGCTGAAGAAGACCGAACGAGTACCCGGCTGCCTTGATATCGATCAGCAGCTGCGGAAGGTACCCTGGGTTCCCGCCATCCCGGCCGAGAACATCCTGGCCGTCATGGAGCTGAATAACCGCTCCGTCCCGGAGCTGAGACATCACTGCCGAGATAACCTGGGCATCCGTGACCGACTGCCAGTTCCAGTCGCTCGGATCGATATCCGCCCCGATCGACTGCATTCCCTGGCTCGACAGGTAGCTGAGCGCAGTCGTCGTGACCTGGTTAAACGGGAAGCGGAATAGCTTGGAGTCGCGTCCCGTAACGGCGGCCTGGAGCGACCGGGCCTGAGATATCTCCGTAGTCGTCTGCGCCGCAGTCAGCGTGGTGAAATTGGGGTGATCCCAGCTGTGCGTTCCTATCTGGTTGCCGGACGCCAGGATGGATAGTAGTAGACCGTAATTCCCGTACGCCGCATTCCCCGCATTGGCGAGGCAGGTCGCATAGGACGGAGCGGGAGTTCCCACCACTGTCGACGGGCACATGCCCGAGTCGGTGTAAGTGCTCTGGCCGATCTCGAAGAAGGTCGCGTGCGCCCCGGCCGCGTTCAGGTCATTCAGGACCCGGTTGGTGTACCCGGCCGTCGGCCCGTCATCGAACGTCAGGTAGATCGTCCCGGCCGAGGTGGGCGAGGGCGAGGGCGAGGGTGAGGGCGACGGGCCGACAGCAGCGGACGTGGTGAACTTCATGAGCACGCCGTTCTTCTGCCCCTTGGAGTTCCAGGCGTAGACCTGGAACGAGTAGGCCGTCGAAGGCGTCAGGCCGGTGATGTTCGCGTGCAGCGCGACGGCGGTCGTGCCCGAGCCGATGGCCAGAACAGTGTTACTGGCCCCGTCCGGAGGATTCCACTGGAACCACGTGGTGGTCGCCAGCCCGCCTGGGTTGACGCTCCCGTTGAGCGTCACTGTGGTACTCGTGACATTGCTGGCCGCCAGGGTGGTGGCTGTCGGCGCGGCGGTCTTGACCGGCGAGGCCGCCGCTGCGGCCGACATGAGTACCGTCACCGCGATGACCGACACGACGGTCAGCGGCACACGGATGTGCTTAATGATTTTCATACCCTTCCTCTCACGGCCGACCGGCCGGGGGATGATCCCCGGCCGGTTGGACCTAACATCTGCCGACGCGGGATGAAGCGCGTCAGCGCCACACCCAGTGCGATCAGAACCGTCCCGAGCACTACCATGAATAGAATTCCGGTACCGCTCGTAAAGCCAGTCACAGGCAGGGTGGCGGCAGCACCGCCCGCTACCTTTCCAGCAGGTCCGTACATTTGATTTACCTCCTCACCATGTGCCATTGATCATCGGCTCCGGCCCCAGTGATCTGCTTGTAATAACCGGAGAGTATTGCGACGGTGAGAAGCGCACCGTAAGCCATTTCGATAGGGAAGGCCATCGCGGCGAGGATGCCTTTCCATCCCACCCGCCGCGCGGTGTTGACGTTGTCAGCGATCATCACGGCCATAATCGGCAGGATCCAGATCGCGACGATGTGATGGCGCGAGATCCACATCAGGTACAGGACGCCCACCCGCATAAGCAGCGACCAGGCGAAACCCAGCTGACGGAGCCACGGGAAGGTGGTCCACCGCGTCAGGCCGAACTGGCCCAGCGTCTGGATGTACCCGCGCGCCCAGCGCTCCCGCTGGATGAACAAACCCTTGACGGTGGAGACCGGCACGGTGGTGGCCAGGCAGTCTTGCGGGCGGACCATGCCCCACCTAAGCGTCTTCAGCGCGATGGTCAGCTTCCAGTCTTCGGTCCAGTTGTCCGGGTCATACACGGTGCCATAGTGCGCCTTGACGTCCCGCATGGCGGCCACGCGGTACGTCGCGGCCATTCCGGTCATGCAACCGTAATGGCCCTTCCGCCGCCCGATCATCCGCCGGTCGCGCTCGTACTCCATCGCCTGGAGCAACTCGATGGCCGTCCGCTTGAACTCGACGAGGTGGTTGGAGCTGACCGCGCCAAGGCGGGGGTCAGCGGCAAAATGCGCCTCGGAGTTCTTTAGCAGGTCCGGGTGAATGGTGGTGTCGGCGTCCATGCAGACCACGAGATCGTCGGCGTCCAGCTGCGGCAGGACGATGTCCAGTGCCGCGTTCAGCGCGCCCGCTTTCCGCCCGGTGATCCCGTGCAGCTCGATGAGCTCGGTGCCAAGACCGGCCGCAATGGCAGCAGTGGTGTCATCTTCGCGACAGTTATTCGGAACAACGATAATCCGGTCAGCCGGGCGCGACTGAGCCTGGACTCCCCTGATTGTCTCGGCGATATAGTCCTGCTCATTATGTGCTGGTATGAGCACGACGATACGTGGCTTCATTATTCCCTCCGCTCATGCGCGGGAATCAGCACCTTAATATGTGCCCTCATTTGGATCCCTGTCCCACGCTTTACCGGAACGGCGCGTGATCTTCATCTACCGCAACAATCCCTCACCGGGGTAGCCAGAGGGACGCCCGGCCGGGTGCAGAATGGTTGCGATCCGCCTGAGGCTAAAACAGGCCGGCCGGGAAAATGCCAGGAAGACTCAATGACGTGACTACACGCAAAATCCTTGGAGCACCCATTGAGCGTTTTTCGTGCGCCCGGCAGAACGCGATGTGACACCGTCAGCTCGTCGTCGCCTGCCGGTGGAAGTCCGGTCCGGGTAGCTGCCAGGAGGCCCGGTAGCAGGCCGGCGGTCCGGTCGGGGAACGGGCCCGGGCCGGAGCCCAGCGTCAGAAGCCCTGAATGGGGGAGCGACGGTGCGGTCCGTAGCGCGAAGCGAAGCCTGAGGCGTCTTTACTCAGCCGCCTGTGAGGGCGGGCGAGGGAGTGCCGAGATGCGGCAGGTCTGGGTACCGGCTGGTGCCGCGGGAGATGCAACTCCAACGGGACAGCGCTTGAGGACATCGCCGACCTGGTCGGGCACGGGGCATGATAACAACCGAGACGGCCTACCGGAAGGTCATCGCGCCCGAACTGCGGCGCGGCGCCGAGGCTATGGACCGGCTCGTCATCTGACAGCAGTCAGCCTCACCCGCGGAGGAACGTTCCGCTTCAGCTGAGCTGAGGCGCGGCGGGCGGTCTTAGCCGGTCAGCGGGGCTGGATCTCGCCCATCGGGCCGAAGCCGTCATGCGGGGTGTCGATGTAGATAATCTGCGGCTGCGCGGCCACCAGATCGGGTGCGGTGCCGAAGAACTTCTTCACGTAGGGATGCCTGACGTGCGCAGCGCCCGCCTCGGCATCGGTGAAGCCCTCGATGCAGACGAACTCGTTGCCGTCGGTCAGACTCCGGGCAAACTGGAAGAACAAGCAGCCGTCCTCGGAGTTGACGTCCTTGGCGTAGGAGTCGGCCAGCGCCAGCCACTCGTCCATCTTCTCGGGCCGGATCCGCATCTTGATGTTGATCAGGATCATGGGGTCCCCTCCTGCTAGGTGACAGTCGTCATCATCGTGGTGCGATCCCCAGCGACCGTCAACTGCAGCGCATCGCCCGCCTGGGTGCCTGGCACCCGCTGGGATCACGGGCAGGCATCCGGGGCACCCGGGCCTCGCCCTGCTGGCAAGACCCGGATCCAGTCCATTTTTGATCGCATGGAGCCTGCTTCACCGCCCTGGCATGATGACGTGGTGACCTTGTCAGCGGACTTCTCGGCCACGCCTGACCGCCAGCACGGGGCGGAGATCCAGCGGCTATGTGACGCCATGGAGGCAGCCGACCAGGCTGGCCGTTACCCGCAGTTGACCGTGGAGCGGCCCTGGTCAGTCCACAATCCGGTGCTGGAGGGTGAATTCGCTTCACCCAAAGCCATCCGCTGGTACCTGGAGCGAGAACTGGGGCGGCTAGCTGCAAGCGGCGCCCGGATCTCGGTCGGTCCCGGGCGCGAAGCGCTAGATCTGCGTGATCCAGGTCTTGCGTCTGCGGTTGACGAAACCCGCTGGGATCTGCGGCGCAAGAAACTGTTCCTGTTCGCGCCGGAGCGCATGGCCCTGTCAATCGACCGGCTCCAGCACTACACCGGGACACCCGCCGAGTCGTTCCAGCGGTACGTGCTGCTGACGAACTACTCCTGGCATGTGGAGGAGTTTCGCGCCACCCTGGCGGGTTGCAGCGGCCCGGATTCTGACGGCCGCCAGATGCCCGCGTGGCACCACATGCTTCCCGGGCGTTCGGGCGTGACCATGGTGAACATAGGAGTCGGGCCGTCTAACGCCAAGACGATCACCGATCACCTCGCTGTGCTGCGCCCGGACCTAGTGCTGATGATCGGGCACTGTGCCGGCCTGCGCAACCACCAGGAAACTGGGGACCTGGTGCTGGCGACCGCCTACGTGCGCGATGACCGTGTCCTAGACGACATGCTGCCGCTGAGCGTTCCGGTCGTATCGAACCACACGCTGAACACGCTGCTGCTCGGCGAGTTGACAGCCCGCCGCCTGCGCAGCCGGATGGGAATCGTTTACACCACCGCGAACCGGAACTGGGAGCTGCACCTTGCACTGGCCGAAGATCGCCTCCGTCAATCGCGCGCCCTCGCCGTGGACATGGAGTCCGCGACCGTGGCCGCGAACGGATTCCGCTACAGGATCCCCACCGCCACCTTGCTCGCGGTCAGCGACAAACCGTTGCACGCCCAGCCTAAGATCAGCGCGGGCGCCCAGAGCTTCTACGCCGCCAGCCGCCGCCAGCACGTCGAGATCGCGATCTCAGTCGCCGAAAAGGTCAGGCAGCTGTACCCAGGTGGCCTGCCCGCAGCCGACCTCCGCTCCGCCGACGAACCGCTGCTCGGCACAACCGATCCCGAGCCGACTCAGGCGCCGAGCCCAGGCAATGTGACGCCAGATCACCGGGGCAACATCTGAATCGCCTCAGCTCTGGACCAGGCTGACATCCCGCTCACCTCGGACTGGTCAAATGCCAGCTGGCCAACCCGTAAGCATGTCCGACTAGAAACGGCCTGAGACCGGCCGCAAATAATTGCTCGTTAGCGGAGCTAATTAGATTTCGGGGAACCTGCCGGGGCAGTGCTGCACGTCAGCTGGCAAGCTGGCGCAGCCTGCCCGCGCGGCGGACAGCATCTCCGACCCGCAGGACCACGGCCCGCGCATCTGGTTCCAGGTAGTCCCCGAGGGGAAGTTCCTAGTTCAACTAACGCATCGCCGCAGCCGGATCAGCGCTACAGTGCATCGTCGCACGTCGGCATAGATAGGCGCAGGTTAGAGACTCGCCCTGCCTCGCAACTAGTGACTTCGGGCCTTACCCGGGCTTGACCGAGCCAGCAGCAAGCCGGACCTTGCGCTGACCGGCGCGATCCCCGGGGCGCGCAAGCCGCTCCGGCTCCCGTATTTCTATCTTGCCTTCATCGGCAAGGCTCCGGATAGCATCGTCCAGCGCGTTGTCTATGCGTCGGCCGTCCATGTAGCGGGAGTAATGACGCCAGCACTGCTGTCGGATTTTGGCGGTAAGCACCCACAAACCGTCAGCCTCCTGCAGGCGTCTAGCACCTGCCGTCTGCAACGCTGCGGTGCAGGGTGACTTTCCATGCCAGCAGTCTAAGGGTTGGCCCGGTGGACCAGATATCCTGACCTTTACTCATCTAACCCGCCCAGGTCAGTATCTGGGATGCCTGGCGCTCAGTTCTGCTCGCGCTTGCTCGCGACACAGCATCGATCCGGTCTGCGATACGCCACAGCTTCGCAATCCTCTACCGTGATCATGTGAGCGAAAGGCCGGTGATCGATCCAGACGGAGCCGAACTGGTCTATGTCCAGGTGGCGAATCACATGGCCAGACGCATCGAGTCGGGCGAGTGGCAGCCCAACAGACGGCAGCAGCCGGAACGCGAGCTAGCCGACTTCTATGGCGTCAGCCGTGCCACGGCTATTGCAACGGTGCTGGACGGTTTCCGGGGGGAAATTGAAGACAGTCCAAGCTTTAATGATCTGTTGCACGCCATTCAGAGTTGGGCAGATGAGATTAATCAAGTTGCCAGAACGCCTGATCTTTGGGCGGAATTGCGACGTAGCCGAGAGTTTGTCGTTGAGATACAGTCGGCTGACATAGGCAATACGCCATTGCTGCTGGCGCACTCCCGCCAGAGCTAGCGCGGCACATCCTCTCAATAGTTATTAATGTATGATGGCCCATCTGTTCCTTGGCGGCGGTGGGCCGCCTCAAATACCATAAGGGATAATAGCGTGATTGGTCTGCTCATACTTTAGGAATTGATCATGACAATAGGACTTCCAAATCCAGACGGAGATCCAAGCACAATTCGCGCAGAGATCTTGGACGTTCTGGCTGAAATCCGTAAGTACAGAGCCGCAGAGCTTAGGTCACTAGAGTTCGGATTGAGGTATCAGTCCACATTGACAGACGAGCGTCTTAGGGACGGTCTCGCACTCATGATACAGAGGACTGCCTTCAGGTACTCGATTATTTATAAGAAGTCTCATGGCACCCATTTTGTGCAGCGCAGGTACGTCGGCGAAGAAATGCCGTAACGACCAGCCTACCTCTGTTCTTGAACTTCGAAGGTACCCGAGCCCAAGGCCGTCGAGAACCGGCTGCACCTCGACATCCACGCCAGCGGCGCCCGGACGGTCCCGATCCAGACCCGCAGGCAGCAAGTCGACGCTGAGGCCGGCCGGCTGGCCGGCCTAGGCGCCACCATTGCCGGCGCCTTGTACCAAGAAGGGCTCGACCACTATGGGGTCGCGATGACAGATCCAGAAGGTAACGAGTTCGATATCAACTGACCCCGGCAGCCACGGCCCCGTCGCGCGGCCCCGGTATGGCGCCAGCAGAATCTGTTACCCGCCGGTGGTGAAGGGGAGGGTGGCGTAGCGGCGGGTGTAATGCCCGGCGGCAAAGGTGCCTGCCGCTGGGTCGACGGCGAAGCGGGGGAAGCGGGCGAGCAGTTCCGTGAGCACGATGCGGGCCTGCAGCCGGGCGGCGGCAGCGCCCAGGCAGTGGTGCGGGCCGACGGCGAACGCCAGGTGCCGCGCCCCGATCTGCCGACCGCGCAGGATGTCAAGTTCATCAGCGCTAGTACCGAACACACGTGGGTCCCGGTTGGCTGATCCGTACAGCAGCAGGACCTTGCGGCCCCTGGGGATCACGCGCTCGTGCACGGTGGTACTGCCGGTGAGCGTGCGGGCCAGGCACTGGACCGGCGAGGTCAGCCGCAGCAGCTCCTCGATGGCGCCGGGCAGCAGATCCGGGCGGTCCAGCAGCAGCTGCCGCTGCCCGGGGTTGACAGTGAGCAGCTCGGCGGCGCCGCCTAGCAGGCCGGTCGCGGTGTCGTTACCGCCGGCGATCATAGTGAAGGCGAACCCCAGGATGCGCAGCGTGCCGACCGGATCGCCGTCCATCAGGCGCACTAGGTCCGAGATCGTGTCGTCGGCGGGCTCGGCGCGGCGGCGCCCGATCAGGTCCGCGAAGTAGCCGAACAGTCCGGCGGCAGTGGCCGCCGCCGGCGGATTGCCTGCGGCGGTGGCCTGGACGATACCTTGGGTCCAGCCGTCGAACCGCGCCTGGTCGGTCTCCGGCACTCCCAGGTAACCGGCGACGACGAAGCCGGGGACCGGCCGGAACAGCTCGGCGACGATGTCGCATTCCCCGAGTTCGGCGATGGCATCTAGCCGGGCGCGGACGAAGCGGCGCACCGCCGGCTCGATCCCGGCGACCCGGCGTGGGGTGTAGCCGCGGCCGATGAGCTCACGGAACCCGGTGTGCTCGGGCGGATCCAGCATCACCAGCGGCACGGCCTTCTCCAGGCCGGCCGCGGCGAGCTCGTCATAGCCGACCGTCAGCCCGCTGGCCGAGGAGTACTGGCCGGTGTCGAGCACCGCCGCCTGCACATCGGAATACCGAGACAGCACCCAGTAGTCGCCGTCTTGGACGTGGTGCGCGGGATCATCATCTCGCAGCGCCTCGTACATCGGCCACGGCGCGCGCCATGACTCACCCGAACACAGGCGGAAGCACGCAGTTGCCGGAGCCACCACTTCCGCAGCATCCCCGAGCCCAGCCGCAGCCGTCAAGGCCATAGGGCTCCTGCGCGGACGAGTTCACTTGGTCGTCAGGTCCGAATAGGGATCATGGATCGCGTTCGGCCTACACAACAACGCCCCCGCCTCTCGCCTCTTCCCCTGCTCGGGCTTCACAGCCGCAGCCTGATGCCGATCCTCGACGGCGCCCTGGGGCTACTCGAAGTCCATCAGCGGGAACGCGGCACTGCTCCACGTTGACTTCCGTCGCGTCCCCGGCGTTAACTGCGGCTGTCGGGAAGGACCAGCACCGGTTAACCGCACCCTAGACGCAGGAGGTATCTCGTGGGTGCTCAGGTGCCGCTCGTGATCGCTCTGGACGACCTAGGTGCCGCGCCCGGGCTGGTCGGAGGCAAGGGCGCCTCGCTGGCACGCATCGCACGCGCCGGTTTCCGTGTCCCGCCAGGGTTCCACGTGACGACCAGCGCGTACCACGATTTCATCGGCCGTGGCGGCCTGCGCGAGCCGGTGCTGGCGGCCATCTCTGCTGTCGACGTATCCGACGCGGCCACCTTCGACGCGGCCGCCGCGCGCATCGGTGACCTGTTTGCCGACCAGCCCGTGCCAACGCCGACTGCAGCTGCGATCGCCGGGGCCTACGCCTGCCTCGGCGACGAGGTGTGCGGCAACGCCACCATGTTCCTGCACAGCGGCGACCGGATCAGGGTCGATGGCGGCAACGGCACCGTCGAGGTACTGCACCAGGCATGCGATGAGCGCCGCACTCTGCGCACTCGCTGCGCGCCAGGACATCGAGGTCGATGTGCAGCCACCAGCGAGACCCCGCGGCCTGGCGGAAGAGATGATCCCGTGGCCCCACGCCTTCGTTGCCCCCCGGCGGGGATCACGGCGGCGGGGACTTCGGCGGCTAAGGGGGCCGTGGTGGCAAAAAGGAAAGCGGTAATCTACTTGTGGCCGGATGGCCTGACGATGGCTCACAGCCCTGAGCCGCCGCCGGGCCGCGTGGAGACACCAGATGACGGACGGCGGCACGCTTCCGCGCGATCAGGCTATTGGCCTGGGCGGTAGGTCACCGATGGCTGACCCGTCTGTGGCGGCCCCGGCAGCGGGCGCCATGTCCGGGCAGGACCTCCTGCTGGCTACCAAGCTGCATGTGCCCCGGCCGCAGCCGGGTTTTGTGCCGCGTCGGCGTCTGGTGAAGGCGCTGGGCGAAGGGCTGGCTAGGGGCCGGGTGCTGGTGTGCGCTCCGGCGGGATTCGGCAAAACGGCGCTGCTGGCCGACTGGGCCCGCGATGGCGGGCGGCCGGTGGCGTGGCTGGGCCTGGATGGCGGCGACAGCGACCCGGCCCGGTTCTGGCGCTACGCGACGGCCGCGCTGGACCGCGCCCGGCCGGGGCTGGCCGGGCGGATCAGCCCGCTGCTCCCGCGTTCGTCTGAGGGGCTGGTGACGGCCCTGATCAATGAGCTGGCCGATGATCCTGGCCCGGATGAGGTGCTACTCGTCCTGGACGACTACCATCTGGTCGACTCCGGGCCGGTGCACGAGTCGGTGGCGTTCTTGCTAGAGAATCTGCCGGCGGCCCTGCGGGTGGTGGTGTCCGGCCGGGTTGACCCGCCGCTGCCGCTGGCGCGGCTGCGAGCCCGCGGCCAGCTGGCTGAGCTGCGCGCTGCCGACCTGCGCTTCACCTCCGAGGAGGCGGCGGCGCTGCTGGGTGAGGCGGCAGGGCCTGGCCTTCCCGGCGCGGCGGTGGCGGCGCTGGTGGCCCGCACCGAAGGGTGGGCGGCGGGACTGCAGCTGGCCGGACTGTCGCTGCGGGGACACGCGGATGCGGCCGGGTTTGCGGTGGCGTTCAGCGGCAGCCACCGCTTCGTGCTGGACTACCTGGCCGATGAGGTCCTTGACAGCCAGACCGGGCAGGTGCGCGCATTCCTACTGGAAACTTCGGTGCTGGAGCGGCTGTCGGGAGAGCTGTGTGATGCGGTCACCGGCCGGGTCGGCAGCCAGGCGATGCTGCAGGACATCGAGAGGGCGGGCCTGTTCTTGGTGCCGCTGGATGAGGTGCGCGGCTGGTGGCGCTACCATCACCTGTTCGCCGACCTCCTCCGCGCCCGGCTCCAGGCTGAGCAGCCCGGCCGAGTGCAGGCGCTGCACCGGGCCGCGGCCGCCTGGTGCGAGGAGCATGACCTGGCCGATGACGCGGTGCGGCACGCGCTAGCGGCCGGGGACGCCGCCTGGGCGGCGCGGCTGGTGGAACGGCACGTCGAGACGCTGCTCGGCCGCAGCGAGGGCGCGACCCTGCGCCGCTGGCTTTCGGCGCTGCCTGCGGAGTCGGTACGCGATCGTCCGCGCCTGTGCCTGGCCCAGGCGTACGGTGCCGCCCAGGGCTTCCAGGTGGAAGCACTCGAGGCCCTGATCGATGACGCCGAGCGCGCCTTTGCGGTCAGCGGCGACGAACCGTATGAGGATCCCGCCGGGCGCCCGGTGAGCGTGCTGGCCAATGTCCCCGCGGGAATCGCGTTCCTGCGCGCCTCGCTTGCGCGGCTTCGCGGCGATGTCGCCCTCGCGGTCGGCTACAACCGGCAGGCCGTGGCCCACCTGAGCGAGGACGACTGGTTGATGCGCTCCTTCGTGCGCTGGAACCGGGCGGTGACGGACTGGCTGGCCGGCCGGCTAGGGCCAGCCGAACGCGGCCTGGCAGATGTGCTCGCCGAGCGGCGGGCAGCCGACGAAGCGGTCCGCCGGGTAGGCGGCGAGCCCACGGAGGTCCTGCGCGCCGTAGAAGGCGGCGCGGAGTTCTTCGCTGGATTTCTCGCCATGCGCGTCTGCTACGACCTAGGCGAGGTACAGCGTGCCCAGGGCAACCTGGATGCGGCGCTGGCGACCTACCGGCAAGCGCTGGACACGGTCGGCCAGAGCAGCCAGACAGCCCACACGGGCCTGGCGCACGTGGGCCTGGCCCAGGTCTTGTACGAGCGGAACGAGCTGACCGCTGCCCTTGACCACGCCACCCAGGGGGTCACGCTGTGCCGACAGCTTGCCTTCACCCCGCCGCTGGCCAGCGGCCTGGCTGTCATGGCCCGGATCCGGCACGCGCATGGTGACGTGGCCGGGGCCCTGGAAGCGATGGGCGAGGCTGGGCAGGCCGGGCCGAGCCCGCAGGTGATCGCCCTGCTCAACCCGGTGCCATCGCAGCGGGCGCGGTTGCTGCTGGCCCAGGGCGACGTCCGCGCGGCCGCCCAGTGGACAACGGCTGCTGGCCTTAGCCCAGACGACGAGGCAGATTACCCGAACGAACCGGCGTATCTGCTGCTGGCCAGGGTGCTGCTTGCCCAGAACGACCCCGGCCCGGCGCTCAGGCTGCTGCAGCGGCTGCTTGACGCCGCGGCCAGCCAGGGACGGATCGGCAGCGTCATCGAGATCCAGGCGCTGCGGGCGCTGGCGCTGGCCGCCTGCGTCGATCACGCCAGCGCCCTCGGCGCGCTGACCGAAGCACTCACCCTCGCCCGCCGGCACGGCTACGTCCGGGTCCTTGTCGAGGAGGGCGCGCCGATGCGCGCCCTCCTCGCCCAGCTGTCCTCTGCCCGGCCGGGCCAGCAGCATGCGGCTCGCCGCATCGACCCCGGCTACCTGGCCGCGCTCTTGCGCGCCTGCGGCCAGGCCTACGTGGTGCCGTCGCCGGGGCGGGCCGCTGCCGCGCCGCCGGGCCTGGCCGAGCCGCTGACCGACCGCGAGCTGGAGGTGCTGCGGCTGCTCGCCGCGGGCCGGTCAAACCAGCGCATCGCCCACGACCTGGTGGTGGCGCTCGACACGGTCAAAAAGCACGTGACCCACGTCCTGGGCAAGCTCGGCGCCGCCAACCGCACCGAGGCTGCCGCACGGGCCCGGCAGCTCGGCCTGATCCCCTGACACCGCCCCGGCAGCCTGCCCGGTAGCACCTTCGGGTGAGGGATCACCCGGCAGCGACATTCCACCCGGCCGCCACCTTCAGGTGACGCCCGCGCGGACCGGAATTCGTACCGTTTCCCGAAGAGCCGGGCTACCCATCTGCAAATGGAGGATGTCATGTACGACCCGCCTGCCTATCTGTGGGCGATCACCATCGCCGGGCCCGCCGCGGTCGCGGCTCTGACCTGCATCGTGCTGTACGGCGGTGCGGAACGCGCAGGCCTGGGCCGGCGGCGTTCGGCCCTGCTGGCCGGAGTCGCGGCCGTCGTGCTCGGCGGCTGGTTGACCGCCAGCGCGGTGATCGCGGGTCACGGCTGGTACCGCACTCTGCCGTGGTTTCCGGTCGCGGTAACTGGCTACCTGGCCTTGCTGCTGGCCCTGCGCCGGATCCCGATGGTGGCGCGCGCTCTGGCGGCACCGGGCATGATGAGCCGCCTGGAGTTTCCGCACATGCCCCGCGTGGCCGGGGTGGCCTTCCTGCTCTACCTGGCCCTCGGCCACCTGCCGGCGCTGTTCGCCCTGCCCGCGGGCCTGGGCGACATCGCCGCCGGTATCGCTACGCCGCTGATCGCGCGCAGGCTCACGCAGGGCACGGGCCGCCGCGCCGGCTTGTGGTTCAACGCGTTCGGCATGACCGATCTGGTCGTGGGCCTGACCCTCGGCGCCCTCACCGGATTCCGGCTGCTCAACGTCACACCGTCCAGTGCGCCAATCACCGAGATGCCGCTCGCGCTGATCCCGACAGCGACCGTGCCGCTGTTTCTCGTCCTGCACATCACGGCCGTGTCCGCGCTGGCCAGGGCTCCGCGGACAGCACTGCCCGCCGCCCCGGTCACTGCCACCGCGAAATAGAGAGCGAGATGGACGGCATCAACGAGGAATACGGCGTGGATCAGGCAGCCGCCGACCTGGACTGGTCCGAGCCGGCGGTCAGCGTGCGCGGCCTGGTTAGGCGCTACGGCGGCCACGAAGCGGTCGCGGGCATCGATTTCGAGGTGAGACGGGGGGAGATCTTCGCGTTCCTCGGCCCGAACGGCGCGGGTAAGACCACGACGGTAGAGATCCTCGAAGGCTTCCGGCAGCGCACGGAGGGACGGGTTTCTGTCCTGGGGCACGACCCGGCCTCGGCGGGCGGCGCCTGGCGAGACCGGGTGGGCGTGGTCTTGCAGGAGTCGGAGCCCGAGCCCGGCCTGTCAGTCCGGGAGTGCCTGGCCATGTACGCCGGGTTCTATCGCGCGCCGCGGGATATCGACGAGACCATCGCCCTGGTCGGTCTCACCGAGAAGGCGAGCGCGCTCGGCACCAGGCTCTCCGGCGGCCAACGGCGCCGACTCGATTTCGCCCTTGCCCTCATCGGCGACCCAGAGCTCATCTTCCTGGACGAGCCGACCACTGGTTTCGACCCACCCGCCCGCCATGCCGCCTGGGAGGTCGTTGCCGGGCTCCGGCAACTCGGGAAGACCGTCTTCCTCACCACCCATTTCATGGACGAGGCGGAATACCTGGCCGACCGGATCGCGGTGCTTTCCGCCGGGCACATCGTGGCCGAGGGCACGCCGCAGGCGCTGGGCGGGCGCGACCACATGACCACGGCCATCAGCTTCACGCTCCCGGACCACGTGCCAGCGCGTGACCTGCCACCGGGGCTAATCCCGCTGACCGAGCCGGGGCCCGGAGGATCGACCGTCGTGCACAGTGAGAACCCGCTCGCCCACCTGCGGATGCTCGGAAACTGGGCGCTCGGCCGCGGCTTCGAGCTCCCCGATCTGGGCGTCCACCGCCCGACCCTGGAGGAGGTCTACCTCTCCCTTACCAGACCCGCGAGCAAGAAGGATCAGCGATGATCAGGATGGCCCTGCACCTGTTCGGCTACGACCTGCGCGCCTTTCTCCGCAACCGCCAGTCGCAGTTCTTCACCCTGGCCCTGCCGGTGCTTTTCCTGGTGATCTTCGCGTCGGTGTTCGGCGGCAGCGGGCCCACTCAGGTCGCGGGCGGCCAGATCAGCACGTCGGTGTACTACGTGCCCGGCATCATCGCACTCGGGGTTATCGCGGCGTGCTTCGGCAACCTGGTGGCCTCGGTGACCGCACAGCGCGAACGCGGCGCGCTGAAGCGCCGGCGCGCAACTCCCGTCCCGGCCGCTGCCGTCATCGCCGGGCGCATGCTCACCTCGGTCGTCATCGCGGTGGTCATGACTGCCGTGCTGCTCGGCATCGGGTGGGCCGCCTACGGCGCCCACGTCCCCGGCCGCACCGCCATGGCCCTCGCGGTCACCGTGGTGATCGGTGCCGCCTCCTTCTGCTGCCTTGGTTACGCTCTCACCTCGCTGATCCGCAACGAGGATGCCGCGCTGCCCACCACCACGGCGCTCACCCTGCCGCTCTACTTCATCTCCGGGGTGTTCGTCGCCGTCACAGTACTACCGCACTGGCTGGCGGACGTGGGAGAGATCTTCCCGGTCCGGCACCTCGCCGACGCGCTGCTCGTTGCCTACAACCCGCACACCACGGGGCTGGGGTTCGCCGGCCTGGACCTGCTGGTCGTGGCGGCCTGGGGAGTCGCGGGCCTTCTCATCGCTCTCCGCAAGTTCAGCTGGCTGCCGTCCGGACGCTAACCCGGACAGCCACGCACCCACCGTCACAGGAGGAAGACCATGGCCAAGGAAGTCCAGTCCCGAGCCGGACGATGCTCCACGCACGGAACAGTCGAGGCAACGCGTGATGTCCCGAAAATGGGATTTCCCTTCGTCGTCTACGCCGTCTGGCGGGCCGTCGCCCAGCGCCGCCCGTTCCGCTGTCCAGAATGCGGGGCAGCAGTCCAGGCAGACTGAGCCTGGCCGGAGTCCCTTCCGGGCCCAGCTCCGTGCCCGTCGTCCCCGGCATCGCCCGAAGTTCCCCGAGAGAATCCGAGCTACATCCATTTGCACACTTATGTAACTGAGTTAGCGTTAGCGGCAGAGCCCGGCAGGCTCCCAGGTGGGTAGCCCTCCGGCACCATCGAACCCGCCTTTCCCCAGTTCCGCTACTACCAGGGAGCGTCTCGTGAACAAGCCGGCTTCGGTCCCCGGGCAATTCGACGCGGTGGTGGTGGGCGCCGGTTTCTCGGGCCTGTACATGCTCTACCGGCTGCGCCAGCTCGGGCTGTCGGTGAAGGTCTTCGACTCGGCGGGCGATGTCGGCGGGACGTGGTACTGGAACCGCTACCCCGGGGCTCGCTGTGACATCCCCACCACGGACTACACCTACAGCTTCGACCCGGAACTGGAGAAGGAGTGGACATGGTCGGAGAAGTACGCCACGCAGCCGGAGATCCTGGATTACCTCAGGTTCGTGGCCGACCGCCACGGGCTGCGTTCCGACATCGAGTTTTCCGCCACTGTCACCTCAGCCCGCTGGGACGAGCAGGAGAAACGGTGGAGGATCACGACCGGCCGCGGACTCCAGATCCAGTGCCGGTACTACATCATGGCCACCGGTTGCCTTTCGATGCCCAAGTCACCCGACATCGAAGGCGCCGGCCGGTTCGCCGGCCAGGTCTACTTCACCAGCCGCTGGCCTCACGAGGGCGCTGACTTCACGGGCCAGCGGGTCGCGGTCATCGGGACCGGCTCGTCGGGCATCCAGTCCATCCCGCTCATCGCCCGCCAGGCCAGCGAGCTCACGGTCTTCCAGCGCACCGCGAACTTCTCCATCCCGGCGCACAACGGCCCCGTCCCGGCCGACACGCTGAGGCAGCTGGGTGAGGACCGCGACGGGTACCGGCATGCTGCCCGGTGGTCCCGGGGAGGGATTCCCGTCGAGCCGACCGATGTCCTCGGCGTCACCGCCAGCGAGGCGGTCCGCCGGGAGCGCTTCGAGGCGGCCTGGGCGCGGGGCGAGCTGTTCGGCATTCTCAACGTCTTCGCTGACCAGGGCGTGAACCCGGCTTCCAACGACATCGTGGCCGAGATGATCCGCGAGAAGATCCGCTCGGCCGTGCAGGATCCCGGGACCGCCGAGGCGCTCTGCCCGCAGGACCACTACTTCGGTACCAAGCGGCCGTGCCTGGATACCGGCTACTTCGAGACCTACAACCTGCCGCACGTCCGGCTCGTCGACCTGCGTAAGCAGCCGATCGTCAGCATCACCGAGGATGGCATCGAGACGGCGGACGAGTCGTTCGGCTTCGACGCCATCGTGTATGCCACCGGCTTTGACGCCATGACCGGTGCCCTGGTAGCTGCGGACGTCGCCGGCCGGGACGGCCTGTCCTTGAAGGACAAGTGGGCGGCCGGGCCGTCCACGTACCTGGGGCTCATGACCGCCGGGTTCCCGAACTTCTTCATGCTCACCGGACCCGGCAGTCCTTCCGTCCTATCAAACATGACCGTGTCGATCGAGCAGCACGCCGACTGGGTGGCCGAATGCCTCGAGGACCTGCGCGAAGAGGGCTTCGAGACGATCGAGCCGACCTCACGCGCCGAGGCCGGCTGGGACCGGCACGTCCAGGACTGCGCCGCCATCACCTTGCATCCCACCGCCAACTCCTGGTACATGGGCGCCAACGTCCCCGGCAAGCCGCACGTGTTCCTGCCCTATATCGGCGGGGTGGCTGCCTACCGGCAGGCGTGCGACGATGTGGTCGCACAGGGCTACCTCGGATTCCGGATGACCGGCCCCGGCGGGGCCCGGTGCCGGGACGGGGTAATCCGCCGCATGCAGCCCGATGTCGCCATGGTCCTGGAACTGGTGGCCGCGATGGGCCTGCCGCCCATGGACACCCTGTCGGCCGCCGACGCGCGGGCCCTGATGGCGGCCATGGCAGAAACCCGGCCGCCGGGTCCCGAGGTGGGCGAGGTCAGCGACGGAATGATCCCGGTTCCGGCGGGGGAGCTGCCGTACCGGCTATACCGCCCCGCGGCGCCACCCGAGGGCCCGCGCCCGCTGGTGGTGTACTTCCACGGCGGCGGCTGGGTGCTCGGCGACCTGGATTCGGACGACCCGCTGTGCCGGGACCTCTGCGCGCGCTCGGGCGCGGTGGTCGTGTCGGTGAATTACCGCCACGCCCCCGAGGCCCGCTTTCCCGCCGCCGCGCGGGACGCCTTCGCGGCCGTGCAGTGGGTGGACGCCAACGCTATCGAGCTGGGCGGCATCCCCGGTCAGCTCGCCGTCGCCGGCTGGAGCGCGGGAGCCAACATCGCCACCGTCGCGTGCCAGCTGGCCCGCGAGGCCGGGGGCCCGCGCATCTCGGGGCAGCTGCTGATATGCCCTGTCGTGGACTCGGACATGACCCGGCCGTCCTACCAGGAAAACGGCGACGGGTACATCCTCACCACCGCGCTGATGCGGTGGTTCTGGGATCACTACGCCGATCCGGCCGACCGCGGCGACCCCCGCGCCGCCCCACTGCGCGGCGACCTGAAAGGTCTGCCCCCAGCCTGCATCGTCGCCGCGGACTTCGACCCGCTGCGTGACGAGGGCGTCGCCTACGCGCGCGCCCTAGAGGCCGCCGGGGTACCGGTCCGCCTTGCCCGGGCCCGGGGACACACCCACACGTCGGTGACCATGGTCGGCGTGGTCATCTCCGGGGCGCCGGTACGCGCCGAGATCGGAGACGCGCTCAGGAATTTCTTCCCGTCGCCGAACGACAGGAGCATGTGAGCTAGTCGCTGGCCACATGAACCGGCCGTACGAGACCGCCCCGCCGCATGCGGCTCCGGTGCATCTGTGCCGCATTCTGCGATTTGCGTATCACAAATCTCAAAAGACGATAATCTCTCCCCGGGAGGATTGTTACGCTGTGCTAGCAGATCGAAACTTACCGTATGTCCCGTTAGCTCCCGAACCGCCTGGCGGAGCCACCGCAGGAGTCTTCCTGCTCCGCTCGTCATCGGGACCAAGCAACTTAAGGGGAGGGACTTCCGGATGCCGAATGCCAGGTCATTAGCTGCACCCGCGGGCTGCCGGGCGAGGCTCGCCGGCCGGAAGAAGCGCCGGATCGCCGTGGCGGGCGCAGCGATAGTCGCTGCGCTGGCGGGTTCGCCGATGGCTGGCGTCCCCGAAGCCTCTGCGAGCACGGGTGAGACCGTCATCGTCACGGCGACCGGGCTCCTGGGCCCGGCCGCGGCAGTGCTAGGAGCGGGCGGCGTTCTGCTGACGCAATTTCACCTCATCGACGGGGTCGAGGCCGTTATCCCCGCGGCTGCAGAGCCGGTGCTCGCAGCGCTTCCCGGCATAACCGTGACCCCCGATGTATCGGTGAGTCTTCAGGACACGCCGGAGTCGACGGGGCCCCATACTCCTTCTGACGTGTTCCTAGGGCAGACCGGGGCCACGCGGCTTGCGGCCGCTGGCGATACGGGGCGGGGAGCCACCGTAGCCGTCCTGGACACAGGCATCGATAACCTGCCCGACTTCTCGGGACGGCTGATCGGCGGGGTGGACCTGACGGGCGGGGGCAACCCGTTCCAGGACAGCTACGGACATGGCACGTTCGTGGCCGGCCTGATCGCCGGCAATGGGGCCTCCTCTACAGGCCAGTACTCGGGTGAAGCCCCTGGCGCCAACCTAGTGTCGATCAAGGTGGCTGGGGCGAGCGGGACGACTGACCTGGCGAACTTGATTCTGGGCCTGCAGTGGGCGGTTGATCACAAGATCAGCTACGGGATCAAGGTCCTCAACATGTCCCTCGGGTTCCAAACCGCCATGTCCACGGTCATCAACCCGCTTGACCTGGCGGCGCAGGCGGTCTGGGGCTCGGGCATCGCGGTAGTCGTCTCGGCGGGCAACTCCGGGCCTTTCAACGGCACCATTCTCTCCCCCGGGGATGACCCGCTGGTCATCACGGTGGGGGCACTGGACGACATGGCCGCATCGTCGATCACCGGCGACGAGATGTGCGACTTCAGCAGCGCGGGGCCAACATCGGCCGACGGTTTCGTCAAGCCTGACCTGGTCACCTCCGGCCGGTCCGTGGTCAGCCTGGCCGCGCCGGGCTCAACGATCTACGCCGAGTATCCTTCGGCGCGCGTGGGCTCGGCCAATTTCGCTGGCTCGGGCACGTCGTTCAGTTCGGCCATTACGAGCGGCGCGGCCGCGCTGGTCGTGGCCGAAAATCCGGGCCTCACCCCTAACCAGCTGAAGGCCCGCCTGCTCGGCACGACTAGCCCTGGGCCGGTCGGCAACCCCTTCGTTGACGGTCACGGGGCCCTTAACGCCTATGCCGCCGCGACCGCGGGCCCGATTGACCTCAGCCAGTCGGCCCCCCTCCTTCCGACCCTACCGGGAATAACGGTCCAGCTGTCACCCACCGGCCCGGCCAGCACGTGGAACCCGAGCCTGTGGTCGGGGACATCCTGGGCGCCGGGGCCGTCCGATGACTGGACGTGGCAGGGCCTGGCGTGGAACGGCGGAGACTGGAACGGCTGGGCGTGGACCGGCCGGGCCTGGAATGTCGGCGACTGGACCGGCGCGGTCTGGAACAGCGCAAACTGGACCGGCAGGGCCTGGAACGGTTCCGGCTGGGCCGGCTCGGCCTTCACCGGCCGGGCCTGGAACGGCTCGGCCTGGAACAGCTCGGCATGGAACTGACACCTGCCCGATCCGCCATGAAGATCCCGCGCGCCACGGGAGCCGTTGTCGCGGCTTCGGTAGCGGGCGGTGTCCTCACCTTGCTCGTCGCGATGTGGCAATCGGGCCCGGTCCGGGTGGGTGAGCGCCAGTGGATCATCGCAGCGGCGATGGGCGTCCTCGTCCTGGGCAGCTGGATATGGCCGGTCGTCGTGTACCGGGAAGGCGAATCCGAGGCGTTCAACATGGACGAGGCCTTCTTCGTGATCCTCGCCCTCCTCGTGCCGCCGCTGGTGACCTTGGGGACCCTTGCCCTGGCCACAGTGACGGCTCAGGCGGCCCGCCGGCGGTCGCTGGTCAAGTCGGCCTTCAACGCCGGGCAAGTCGTAATCGCTGCGGGCCTGGGCATCGCGGTGAGCCGTGGCATCGCCGCTCCGACGGCGTCCTTGACCCCAGCACAGGTCGCCGCCCTGATGCTCGGCGTGGCTGTGTACTGCGTCATCAACACCCTTCTGGTGGCCGGCGTCCTGGCCTCGATGGGCACGTCCTGGCGGGAGCTCACCGATGATCTTCCGATCCAGGTGGCGCTGGCCGGCGCGGGGGCGTTGGTCGGGGTGGTTCTGGCCCTGGCGATACAGGCGCATCCGTGGGTGCTGGCGCTGGCGGTTCCCGGACTGATCGTGCAGCGCCGGCTCATCAGTGCGCGGTTCGCGGCGCTGCACGACCACAGCAGGATGAGGGGGCTGTACGAGGTCACGTTGGAGGCCAACCGAGGGCTGCGGCAACAGGCAGTGCTCGACACGATCCTGGAGTCGGTACGGCGGCTGCTCCGCAGTCCCGAGGCCACCCTGACGTCCGGTCCTCCGGGTCCCGGTCAGTTGGCGGCGCCCATGACGGTCGCCGATCAACAGCTGTGGCTTGCGGCGGCGGGCCGGCGCCGGGACGAGCCCTTCGACGACGCCGATCGGGGGCTGCTGAAAGCCCTGGCCGCCGTGGGCAGCGGAGCGCTCAGCAATGCTGAGCTATACCAGCAGGTCCGTCTTGAGCGTGAGAAGCTCTCCTCGATCACGCTCAACATCGGTGAAGGTGTCTGCGCGGTAGACGCAGACGGGAAGCTGAGCTTCGTCAATCGGGCCGCGGCCGACATGATCGAGCTCTCGTCGTCCAGCATCACGATCGACGACCCGATGAGCGACAGTGCCCTCACAGCGCCCGACTTCCTGCTCGTTCCAGCCAGCGAGGCTATGCGCACGGGCCACACCATCCGGGAGTACGATGCCCGATTCCGAGGCAAGAACGGCAATACGATCCCGGTCGCATACACGGCCTCCGCTGTGATTGGTGACGGCACACCGTCAGGCGCGGTGATCGCTTTTCGCGACATCACCGAACGCAAAGCCTTCGAGGACGAACTCCACCATCGCGCCTTTTATGACAGCCTCACCGGCCTTGCCAACCGCCGACTGCTGGTGGAGCGCCTCGATCACGCGCTTCAGCGGTCAGCCCCGGACCGTAAGACCCACGCTCTGATCTTCGTCGACGTGGATCGCTTCAAGAGCATCAACGACAGCCTGGGTCATGTAACCGGCGACGAGTTCCTGGTTGCGATCGGGGCCTGCATGAGGAGCGTGGTGCGCAGTGATGACCTGCTGGCCCGCTTCGGCGGCGACGAGTTCGTGGTGCTGTTGGAGGACGTGGCTGGGGTAGACGTGGCGGTTGCTGCGGCCCGGCGCATCTGCACCGCTCTCGAGCAGCCCATAGTGCTGCGCGACGGCTACGAGGTGGTGGCCAGCGTGTCAGTCGGCATTGCCCTTTCCGGGCCAGGTAAAAGCGCCGATGACATCCTTCGCAACGCGGATGTGGCGATGTATGACGCCAAGGTCAAGGGCGGGGGCGGAATCTACCGGGTGTTCGACCAGGCTTCCATGGGAAGCCGCTCCTCCGAGCGCCTTCAGATCGAGGCCGACCTGCGCAAGGGGCTTGAGCGAGGTGAGCTCGAAGTTTATTACCAGCCATTCTATTCCCTTGACGACGAGCGCATTGTGGGCGCGGAGGCGTTGGTGCGATGGCGTCACCCCACAAATGGCCTGATCAGCCCGACGAGATTCATTCCGATGGCAGAAGAGACAGGGCTGATACTGCCGTTGGGCCGTTACGTTCTCAACACCGCCTGCCGACAGGTACGCTCGATCCGGGACCGGTTGGACGTAGACCTGCCGATCAGCGTTAATCTCTCACCGCGCCAGTTCCAGGAGAGCGGGCTGTCGTCCCAGGCGGCAGCAGCCCTCGATGCAGCCGGCCTTCCCTCGGAGCTGCTCATATTCGAGATTACAGAGAATGTGGTCATGAAGGACCTTCCTGGCGCTCGCGAAGTCATGAAGAAGCTCGACCGGCTAGGTGTGCGGCTAGCGATCGACGATTTCGGCACTGGCCATTCTTCACTTGCGTACCTGAAGCAGTTCCCGGTACAGGAAGTAAAGGTGGATCGTACGTTCGTACAAGGCATCGTCGAGAGTCCGGTGGACTCAGCGATCGTCCGAGCCGTCATCGACCTGGCTAATGCCATGGGTATATCGGCGGTGGCAGAGGGGGTAGAGACCGAGGACCAACTCGCCGGGCTCAGAATGCTCGGCTGCCCGGTGGCACAGGGTTTCTATTTCTCGCAACCGCTTCCTGCCGGGGAGTTTGACGAGCTACTTACCCGCCATTTCGCTCGCACCACGAACCTGCAGGGCCATTGCTGATCATAACTACGCCGAGCGGCCCGCAGGAAACGGCACCGGGCCGCTCCCTGGCCGGGCTCCCCGGTTCAGCGCTTGGTGAAGAAGTCGCGGATGCTGGCGAACAACAGGGCGGCGGCGGCCAGGATGAGGAGGACGGCGATAGCCGATCGCCAGTGCCCCAGGGCCGCCCAGGTAGCCAGCCCCGCCGCTGCGGCCACGACGGCGACGGCGATCAGTTCCGCAATGAATCGGACCAGATGACCTCTGGCGAAGGCTTCCGCGCACAGCATCACCACCGCCAAGCCGCCCACGGCAGGCAGCAACGCGCCGAACTTGCCGAGGATGACCAGGGCGAGCCCGGTGAGGAGGATGGATGCCGAGATGCCGGACCAGATTCGCAGCACCCGGGTGCGGGTGCGGGCCGGGTCGACGTTCGGCATCGCCCGGCGCCGCAAGTGGGCGTGCGGGTCCTCCCGCGGAAGGCCATGGATCATTGCGCGGGCCAGCGCTTCCCGCTCCTCGAACAGCGCCTGGCGGCGTACGCGCACCTGCTTGAGCGAGGCCTCAAGCGCAGCCGGCGCAGCCGGGTCACGCCGGACCCCGGTGCCGCTCAGCGCCCGGATGCCCGCGCGGGCCCGGCGCAGTTCGTCGCCGCGGTGATCTAGTTCGGCGGTGACGGCGCCGAGCTGGGCGTCCAGCTCGGCGATGCGGCCCTCGACGGCCTGCCGCTCCGCCGCGGGGGAGGGCGCCTCCTTATCCAGGCCTGCCCATCCCACCGGGTCAGACCAGGAGAGCCGCACCGACCCGTCGCGCTCGTAACGCGGGCCGGCCGGCGCGCGCTCCCCGCCGAAGGGGTCCCCGGTGTCCAGCCCCCACAAACCCCGGTAGTCACGCACCCATGGCGTCTGGTCATCGATGAGCACCGGGCACCACCTCTTCGCCTCACCCGGCCCCACGGCGGGACCGTCGCCCCGGTGGTAGTCGATGAAAGGGAGGCCGAACGAGGTGTCGCTGTACGCCCGGGTCCACGGCAGGAGCAGTCCGCTCAGGCGGCGCAGCGCGGCGATCAGCCGTCCCAGCGACGGCGGCTCGACGGTGACCAGGTAATCGCCAGGAAGGCAGGCGCCCGAATGCGACCCGGCGCCGACGAAGACCACCGGGTGGGTGTCTAGTGCGGTGGCCACGAACGTTCACCGGTTCTGTTAGGCGGCTTTGGGTCTGGGGCGGCCCCAGCGTTGCTGGCGTTCGCTGCGGATGCGGGCTCGTTCGCGGCGCTGGGCGGCTAGGACGTCGGGGTGGCGGGCATGAGCGTTGCGCCAGCGCAGATAGCCCTGTAGTTTCCTGGCCAGCGCGGTGTGGTTCGGGTGGTCCGAGGTGCCGATGACGAAGGTGCGCAAGGGCCCGAAATGCGCCTCGATCGGGTTGGCCCACGACGCGCTTGTCGGCGTCAGGCACAGTTCGACGTTCTCCCGCTGGGCCCAGCGGCGGATGGCCGGGGTCTTGTTCGCGGCCAGGTTGTCCAGGATGACGAACAGCCGGTAGCCGCCGGGCCGGGCGGCCCGGATCGATTTGAGCGCGGCCAGGGTGTGGCCGGCGCCCTTGTGCTCGCGGGTCACGCCCCATAGCTGGTCATCGCCCAGGGAGTAACAGCCGTGGAAGTAGCGGATGCCATGGGTGCGGTGATAGTTGGCGCGCAGCCGCACCGGGTGCTTGCGCCGCGCCCAGCAGGTCCCGTGGCAGGGCCGGATCGACAACGGCCCGAACTGATCGAAGGCGAAGCAGCGGTCCGGATAATTACTGGTCACGTACTCGATCCGGTCCAGCTTGGCGTCCCGGTCCGGATCACGGGACTCTTTCCAGGTCCTCGTCCGCTGGAAGCTGATCCCGCGGGCGTGCAGGATCTGCCGCAGCCGCTCCCGTCCGATCCGCACCGGCCGGGGACCGTCCGCTAAATAGGTGGCCAGCTTGCGCAGGCTCCACCGGGTGAACGGCTGGCCCAGCTTTTCTGGCCGGGTCCGGGCCGCCGTGACGATGACCTGAATATCGCCGTCACTGATCTGGCGGGGACGGCCTCCCGCCCACTGAGGGTCCAGCGCCGCCAGGCCCCTCTGGTTGAACAGGTGGATCACATCCCGCACGGTGTCCTCATCGGCCGCGACCAGCCGCGCAATCGCCGGGACCAGGGTGCCCGACGCCGACGCCATGATGATCATCGCCCGACGGACCCGGACCGACCCGTGCTTACCACGGCGCACGATCTGCTGCAGCCGCTGCCCTTCCTGATCACTTAGCCGCCGCGCACGCACCGGCTCGGCCATCACGCCTCCTCACACTCGACCTGCTCCTGCCAGATCGAGTGTCGCGCTCTCACCGCAGCATGTCAGCACCCGGTGAACGTTCGTGGCCACCGCACTAGCCACTGCAGGTCCGGGTCATCGGACCGGCGGCGCAGATCGTCGCCGGTTTCGTCATGGGAGGAAAACGCTACCCAGGCCGGCCGCCCGGACGGGACCGGCGGGTCCGGCAGGAAAACAGTCACCTGCTCCCAGTCGGCCTCGTGATCGTTCACGCCCGCGAAGGTCGACCGCCAGTCATTCATCGCGTAGAGGAACCAGTACTGCAGGGTGATGAAACCCCGGTCGCGGGTGACCCGGCCGTAATACGGGCAGCTGTCCGGATCGGCGTGAGCCCGGTAATCCTCCTCGGCCGCGGCGGTCGTGCCGCCGGGCACCCGCCCGCGCAGCAGCAGCGACAACCGCATCACCGCGTCGATAAAGCGGCTCAGCAGGCCGACCGCGGCGAACCGGCTGAGGCCAGCCGCCAGGCGGGGGCGGCCAGCGTCACGCCGCCACGCGCGGAGCTCGCTCCGGCCGAGCGCCCGTTCCACGAAACGAAGCGAAAGATCCTGCCCCGGTGCGCTGATCTGGGCCAGACGAGTCGGCGTGAGCTCTCCGGGCGCGCAAAGCCGCTCCCCGGCACCGCGCCGGCGCCGTCCGCGTCTGGAGCCGGCCCGCCACAGACTGCACTTCTCGAGATAACCCTCGACCGGCATCGGCAGGAAAAGCTCACCCTCGGTATACCGCAGCACCGGCTCGTAGCGGCGGAGCAAGCCCAGATCCTCCACCGCACCTTCCCCGGCGGCCCAACTTGTCACGTCCGCCGGGGACAGCTCATCACTCGTCATCGCCGACCGGCACGCAGGCTCCGGCGATCAGGGCCCGGCCGTACCTCCCCGTGGGGTCGGTGGAGATCAGCTCCAACTGGTCAGCGGTCACAACTCCAGTGTGCCGTGCTGGCGCAGGAACGCGAAGCCATTGCCCGGACGGACCGCGACAGCTCACGAACCGGGTTCTGGTCCGGGGTGATCGGCCGGCGGGCAAGCATCTCGGCGGGTGGTACTAACTGGCGCTACCGGATGGCTTCGGCTCGCTCTGATATCAGCTCCCGGCAGGTAAATCCCGGCGGTCCGAACCCACTTTCGCTGAGATCACCTCATTGAGCGGGGGTAAATCCCTTTGGCCCGGTGCGCGGACCGGCTTACAGTGGAGCGATGAAGGTCAGCTTCACCTGCGCGACCGCGCGAGCTATCTGCTCGCCGGTTTGCCGCTGCCTGACCTGACGAAATTCCGTGCTGGCGACCGGGAACGGTTCGGGCCGGTGCGGATCGGACGGGAGCGGCTGCGGCAGATCCTGCACGCCCGCGGGATCAGCTTCCAGCGGACGAGGACCTGGAAAGAGTCCCGTGATCCGGACCGGGACGCCAAGCTGGACCGGATCGAGTACGTGACCAGTAATTATCCGGACCGCTGCTTCGCCTTCGATCAGTTCGGGCCGTTGTCGATCCGGCCCTGCCACGGGACCTGCTGGGCGCGGCGCAAGCACCCGGTGCGGCTGCGCGCCAACTATCACCGCACCCATGGCATCCGCTACTTCCACGGCTGTTACTCCCTGGGCGATGACCAGCTATGGGGCGTGACCCGCGAGCACAAGGGCGCCGGCCACACCCTGGCCGCGCTCAAATCGATCCGGGCCGCCCGGCCCGGCGGCTACCGGCTGTTCGTCATCCTGGACAACCTGGCCGCGAACAAGACCCCGGCCATCCGCCGCTGGGCCCAGCGGGAGAACGTCGAACTGTGCCTGACGCCGACAAGCGCGTCGTGGGCCAACCCGATCGAGGCGCATTTCGGGCCCTTGCGCACCTTCGTCATCGGCACCTCGGACCACCCGAACCACACCGCGCTGGCCAGGAAACTACAGGGCTATCTGCGCTGGCGCAACGCTCATGCCCGCCACCCCGACGTCCTAGCCGCCCAGCGCCGCGAACGAGCCCGCATCCGCAGCGAACGCCAGCAACGCTGGGGCCGCCCCAGACCCAAAGCCGCCTAACAGAACCGGTGAACGTTCGTGGCCACCGCACTAGCGCCCTCGTGATCATGGCCGCGCCAGCGGTCCCTTCCGGTGCCGGTACCAGAAGGGACTTATGCCATGAACGTGACAGAAACGACTCGGACCTTCCTGGAGTTCTTCGGCGACCGGGGCCATCAGGTGGTGCCGGGCAGCTCGCTGGTGCCGCCGAGTGATGACCCAGTGCTGTTCACCACGGCGGGAATGCATCCGCTGACCCGGTATCTCGAGGGCCGCCCCCATCCGCAGGGCAGGCGGCTGGTTGGCGTGCAGCGCTGCCTGCGTACCACCGATCTGGACGAGGTCGGCGATGACCGCCACCTGACCGTGTTCCAGATGCTGGGTTCCTGGTCGTTGGGCGATTACGACGGGCCGCAAAGCTTGCGCTGGGGCTGGGAGCTGCTCACCGACCGGCTGGGCATCGGCCGCGACCGGCTGCACGCCACGGTTTTCGGCGGTGATGAGCAGGTGGGTCCCGATCTTTCGTCGTGGCATACCTGGACCGAGCTCGGCGTCCCGGTCGAGCGGCTCGGGTCGGACAACTGGTGGTCCAACGGACCGACCGGCCCGTGCGGTCCGGATTCGGAGCTGTTCGCGTGGACCGGAGACGAGCCGCCGCGGGGCACGCCGGGTACCGATGGGCGCTGGACGGAGCTGTGGAACCACGTGACGATGAGCTACCAGCGGCACGATGACGGCAGCCTGGAGCCGCTGCCGCAGCGCAGCGTGGACACCGGGATGGGCTTGGAGCGGCTGCTGATGGTCGTGCAGGGCCAATCCTCGGTGTACGGCTGTGACGCCTTTCAGCCCTGGACGACCGTCCTGACCGGCCTGTGGCAGCCCGATCAGCGATCGCTGCGTTTGCTCACCGACCACCTGCGATCCAGCATCGTGATCATCGGCGACGGCGTCACCCCGTCCAGTACCGGCCGGGGTTATGTGTTGCGGCGGCTGCTCCGGCGCGCGCTGACCGTGCTGTGGCGCCCCGACAGCACCAGGACGCTGGATGACCTGCCAACGTCGCTGGTTGAGCAGACCCTGACGCAGTTCGGTCAGCACGAGAAGAGCGGCCAGGTCCGCGAGGTGCTCCGCAGCGAGGAACGCCGGTTCGCCGGCCTGCTTATCCGCGGCCGCAGGGTACTTGCCCAGCTCCGCCCTGGCCGGCCGCTGACCGAGGCGGATCTGCGGTACCTGCACCAGACGCACGGCCTCCCGCCGGATCTGGTCACCGAGCTGCTGGATTAGCATGAGGATCCCTAGCCTGCACGAACGTAGGTCCTGACTGATGTGTCGTGCGCTGATGGCGGCAGCTGAGCGGGCATCGCCCGGATCTGAGACGTAAGGGGAGACCTGTCAGTCGGTTTGGCGCAGCCACCGGAAGCCGTAGCGGCCGAGAGTGATCTCCTGGCCTGGGCTGTACGGCGGGTGAGTGTCACCGAGCATCTGCCGCATCCGTTGCCCCTGACCCGGCTCCTCCGCGCCGTCCGGCAGCCGGACCTTGGCGGGCTCGGCTGACAGGTTGTGCAGGGTGACCGTCCGGTCATCGCGCCAGCGTGTCTCGATGGCCAGCACGTGTGGGTCATTCACGTCGAGCGTCCGCCACTCGCCCCAGCCGAGTTCCGGCGACTCGCGGCGCACCCGGATGGCCTGAGCCACCCAGGAGTACAGCGAGTCGGGGTCATGGCGCTGGCCGGCCACGTTGACCGTGCGGTAGCCATAGGGTCCATCGGCGTGAACCGGCCGGTACAGCTTGTCACTGGTGGAGAAGCCGCCGGCCTGCCCGGACGACCACTGCATCGGGTTGCGCACGGCCAGCCGTCCGGGCAGTGACAGGTCCTCGCCCATGCCGATCTCGTCTCCGTACAGCAGGACCGGCGTGCCCGGCAGCGCCATGGTCAGGGCGAGAGCCAGCCGGATTCGCTGCTGGTCGTGGCCGAGCATGGGGGCCAGGCGCCGGCGGATGCCCCGCCCGTAGACCCGGTGCTCCGGCTCGGGCGCGAAGGCCGCGAAAACCTCCTCGCGCTCGCTGTCGCCGAGTATCCCCAGGTTCAGCTCGTCGTGGTGCCGGCAGAAGTTGGCGAACTGAGCCTGCGCGGGATGACGGGGGCGGCTGTTCAGCGCGTCGATCAGCGGTTCGGCGCGGCCGCGGGCGTGCGCGAGCCACTGGGCAGCGCAGGTGCGGAAGTCGAACAACATCTGCACTCCGTCGCCGTCGTCCACTGCGAAGTAGCGCTGCTGTTCCTGCGGGCTAACGTTGGCCTCGCCGAGGAAGATGGCATCGCCGCGGCGCCGTTCGAGGAACTCGACCAGAGAGCGCAGGTAGGTGATCGGCTGGTCCTTGGCGCTGGTGCCGATCGTCTCGATCATGAACGGCAGCGAGTCCACCCGGAACCCGGAAATGCCCAGTTCCAGCCACAAGCCGAGGACCTTGTGCATCTCATCCAGGACGTCCGGGTCGGTGATGTTCAGGTCGGGCATGAAGTCGTAGTACCGGTGCATGTACCACTGCCCGGCCACGTCGTCGTAGGTCCACGTGCTCGTCTGCTCACCGGGAAACGCCACCTCGCTGGGTTCACCCTGCTTCGTATCGCTCCAGCGGTAGTAGTCCCGGTACCGCGAGCCGTGGTCGTGGCGGGACCGCTGAAACCAGGGATGCTGGTTGCTCGTGTGGCTCATTACCAGGTCGACTAGCACGCGGATGCCCAGGTTGTCCGCGGTGCGGATCATCTCGACGAAGTCGCCCAGCGTGCCGAAGCGGGGATCGACGGCGCAGTAGTCGGTGACGTCGTAGCCGTCGTCGCCCAGCGGGGACGGGTAGAAGGGCATCAGCCACAAGGTGTTGATGCCGAGCCCCCACAGGTAGTCAAGCCGCCTGGTCAGGCCCGCGAGGTCGCCTATCCCGTCACCGTCGGAATCCACCCAGGTCGCCACGTCGGCGCAGTAGATGACGGCGTTCTTCCACCAGAGATCGCTCGTGGCCTTGTCGGTCATGAGGACCGACTTCCCGCGCTCGCGCCCACCTAACGCGCCGCGGCCAACAGGCTTTCTTGCCGTGCCCGGGGCATCTCCGTTGCGGATTGCTGGTCGCTAGCCGGGAAGGTGCGGGTCTCCTTCCGTCATTGGGCGGCCCGTACCCGGCTGGGTACGGGTCCGAAGTGGTGCGGGAGCGAGCCACGGCGACGGCGTCACCGGCCTTCATGCCGGCCAACCACGCTACGGCCCGCTGCTCAACTTCCTGGGACTGGTCCGTGTACCCTCCATGGCCAATGGCGTTGCTTTAGGTGAGCTGCAAGGGGGCAGAGCAGGTAGAACTCGATTCTGCGGGTGATGTGCCTGACGGCAGGCTCGCCGGGCCTGCTCCGGGTTGCCCTCGCGTGGACGCCTGGCCGCTGGTCACGGTTCGACAGGCACCGGGAAGAGGTGGCGATGTGCCGGAATGCGGTCGTCGGTCCGCCCGGTCGCTTCCAGGACCGTGACCACTCCGGCTCACGGCCCAGTTCGGGATGCCGGCATCAGTTGCCGCTGGCCCCGCCGGGTTCTTCCTCTAGATATACGAGCCCGTTGCCGTCCGGGTCGGCGAAAAGAACATCGGCGGGTAGCCGTCGATGTGCACGACTTCGTCGTTGTGCAGCCTCGCGCCCGCCTGGCGAAGCCGGGTATAGGCGGTCTCGGCGTTGGTCGTGCCCAACCGTACGGCCATCGGGATTTCGCTGTCCGGGGGCAGTAGCACCAGGCCGACGCTCGACCCGGGGGGCACCACTTCCACCAGCCTGGCCCCGGGCCACACCTCGATGTCGGTGCGCAGTTCGCAGCCGAGCACCTCTGTGTAAAACGCCAGTGCCCGGTCCTGATCGGCCACCGGGATCGACACGCTCTGGACTCTCGTCGTCATAGTCATGCTCGGTAAGACCGGTGGCCGCCAGGAAAATCATCGCACCGGAAGCCTCCCATCCGTCATGTCCCGATGGCGTTGCTTTCAGGTGAGCTGCCAGGGGCAGAGCAGGTGGAACTCGATTGTGCGGGTGACTTTGGTACGCGGGCTGCGGGTGGTCTCCATGGACGGGCCACGACAAGCGACATTCGTTGACTTTCGCACTGGGACGTCGGCAGGAGCGTATCAATCGGGGAGTCGGGGGCCGGGCGGGTGAGTTCCGAGATGACATTGGTGTCGAGAATGATCACGCGTCAAACTCCGCTGTCCGCGGCCGCTCACTGCGTTCCGGCAGTTCGATGTCCATACCGCCGAGCGCCGCGAACCGCTTGCCATGGCAGGTCACATGTGCCGGTCTGAGCCGTGCGAGGGGTGACCAGCCTGAGATCTGGCCGCTGCCGGGTGTCATCCGGTCCCCGGCTGCCGCACGTGCCTCCCCGGCCTCCCCGGCCTCACCCGTTAGCCGGACGCTGGCCCGCGCAACCGCCACGATGTGACATCGATGCGGTCAGGACCGTCACGATGTGACATCGTGGCGGTTAGTCCAGGGCGCCGGACGGGCTGGCCGCGGGAGAACATGAGTGCTGCGGGACGCCTGGGACGTGAGGTGCGGAACTGCGGGGGCAAACCAGTACTCTGATGCGGCACCTAGGGCCATCTCACCCTGGCCGACGGATCAAGGACCTGATCATCTGGCGCGGGGAGAACATCTGAGCTCCGCCATCGTCACTTCTCCTGCCGGGTGCGGTGGTCGATGAGCCGCCTGTGCAGCTCGGTCGTGAGCCGGTGGATCTCGCTGGTCAGCTCGGTGTTGGTCTTGAGCTCCAGAGCTGTCCGGTGGCGTCGCTGATGGCTTGGTCGAGGATCGCCAGGCCGAGCGATAGTTCGTCTTCGGTGGCGGTCAATGGCGGGGCGATCCGGAAGACGCCGCCCATGCCGGGCAGTTGCACGATGTTCATGTGCAGGCCTAGTTCGAGGCAGCGGCTGGTGACGAGCGCGCCTAGCTCGTCGGAACTGCGTTTGGTCTGGCGGTCCACGACCAGTTCGAGGCCGGCCAGCAGGCCGCGTCCCCGGATGTCGCCCACGATCTCGTGCCGGCCCGCGATCTGCTCGAGGCCGTGCCGGAGGATGCCGCCCAGGTGGAGGGCGCGCTCGTCGAGCCCGTCGCGTTGCAGGACGTCCAGGACGGTGATGCCGACAGCGGCAGGCAGCGGGTCCGCGACGTGCGTGGTGAAGAACAGGAATCCCCGGTCGTGTGCCGCCTTCTCGAGTTCGGCGCTGGTCAGCACGGCGGCCAGCGGAAGGCCGGCGCCGAGTGTCTTGGACAGAGTCAGGATGTCGGGGACGACGCCGTCGCGCTCGAAGGCGTACCAGGTGCCGGTGCGGCACAGCCCGGTCTGGGCCTCGTCCAGGATCAGCAGCATGCCGCGTTCCCGGCACTTGTCTCGCAACGCCGAGAAGTAGCCTAGGGGCGGCTCGATGATGCCGCCGGAGCTGAGGATGGGCTCGACGATGGCCGCGGCCAGGCTGCCGACCGACTGCGCGTCGATCAGGTCGAAACCGAAGTCCAGCTGACGCTGCCAGTCGAGCTCGCCGTCGGCGGTGGTGAAGTCAGGGCGATAGCGGTTGGGTGCGGGGATGGCGAAGTTGCCGGGCGCGGCCGGGCCGTAGCCCTTCCTGCCCGCGCTGTAGGTGGCACCCGCGGCTGCTTGTGTCATGCCGTGCCAGGACCGGGCGAACGAGACGATCTCGTGTTTGCCGGTGACGAGCTTTGCCATCCGGATGGCCGCTTCGTTCGACTCGGCGCCGGTGGTCAGCAGCAGCGCCTTCTCCAGCGGTTCCGGCAGTGTCTCGGCGAGACGGCGCGCCAGGTCGACGACAGGGCGGCTGAGCATGCCGCTGAACAGGTGGTCGAGCTTGGCCGCCTGCCGCGTGACGGTGGCGACGATCTCCGGGTGCGAGTGGCCCAGAATCGCGCTCATCTGGCCGGAGGTGAAGTCGAGGATCTGGCGGCCGTCCTCGGTGAACAGGAAGCTTCCGGCGGCGTGGTCGATGATCTCGCGGGTGAACGCGCCGGCGCTGGCGTAGCGGATGAGGTGCCGGTCGGCGTCTGCCCAGAAGATGCCGTCGGCGGAAAGCGAGGCGGAGGTCGGAGCGGCCATGGCTCCGACGGTACGTCCGGCCCGGGCGGCCCGTCCATCTCGCTCACGGCGTACTTCTTCAACAGCCCTGTCGAGCAAAGCCCAGCCGCTTTCCCGGGTTCATCTCGGCGGTGATGAGCCGAGAGGAACCCGGTAGGAGCTCCCGGCGTCAGCGGGCCCCGATGGCTGATTCCGCGTCCTGATCCGCCACTTCCTGGTCTGCGCCGGTGACAGGAGACCGAGCACGATAGCCGCCCAGGGAGCGATGAACGCGCACGCGGGCGTGATCGCGACCAGCCCGGCGACGGCGCCCGAGGCGACCCCCAGGGTGGTGGGCTTGCCGTCACGGTAACGCTCCACCAGCAGCCAGCCGCCGGCCGCGGCCGCGGTCGCGATCTGGGTGTTCATGAACGCCAGGGCGGTGGTCCCGTCCACTCCCAGCTCGGAGCCCGCGTTGAAGCCGAACCAGCCGAACCACAGCAGCCCCGCGCCGAGCAGCGGGAGGCTGTGCGGCCGCATCGGGTCCTTGCCCCAGTCGCGCCGCTTGCCGAGGACGATCGCGAGCGCGAGGCCCGCGGAGCCGGCGTTGACGTGGACGACCGTGCCGCCGGCGAAGTCCTCGATCCCTAGGCTGCTGAGCCAGCCGCCGCCCCACACCCAGTGGGCGACCGGAAAGTACACCAGCGTCGCCCAGCCGACGGTGAACACCGTCCACGCACCGAACTTGGCCCGGTCGGCGATCGCACCGCTGATCAGCGCGACGGTGATGATGGCGAAGGTGAGCTGGAAGGCGGAGAACACGAGGTCGGGGATGCCCGCCACCCGGGACGCGTCGTTCACTAGCCCGTGTTCGCCGAGGTACTCGAAGCCGCCGATGAACCAGTTACCCTTCCCGAACGATAGTGAGTCCCCGTACAGCACCCACGCCATCGTCACGGTGATGATGGCGACCCACGACATCATCATCATGTTCAGGGCGGTCTTCGCCCGGGTCATTCCTCCGTAGAAGGAGGCCAGGCCAGGGGTCATCAGGAGGACTAAGCGTCTATCCGTTAGTTCTGCGCGTAACGTGCTGTGAGACCGGCTGTCCGGTCCGGGCGAAGTTTGCGAAGTCCAGGATTAGGTTGCATGTGATCTTGCGAGGTCCAGATTCAAGTTGCGAGTTCCTACCGCGATTTGGCTGCCTGGCGGCGTGGATTGTCGTATATGCCGGCGCTGCGCGGCGCGGCGCGCGTCCAGGTCGCTGATGCCTGGGTGCAGAAGGTGACCGCTTCGGTGAGCTCGCGCCCGATCGCCTGGTGTGGCCTTATGCGCTTGGCAGGGACACGTCGGTGGTACGGAAGCGAGCCTCGATGGTCGCGATGAGTTCCTGCGGAACAGGAGTCAGCGCCGGGATCCCTGGCTGGTCGCCGCCGCCGCTGGCCCTGAACGCCCTGCTGCGGACCGTGTGGTAGGGCTCGCTGTCGCCGCCGAGCAGTCCGGCGTCGGCGATGTGCTCGACGTACCGCACCGTGGCACCCAGCGCAGCGGCGTAATCCCGGGCCTTGCCGATAGCGGCGCCGATCGCGGCGGCGCGGACCTGCGGCCAGGCCGGGTTGTCCCAGTCAACCTGCCACGTCACGCCGTGCACGTTCAGGTCCGGCGCAGCGGCCAGCACGCCGCTGAGACCCTCCAGTGCATCCAGGTCCCGGACGGTAACCTGCAGCGCCACCGTGGCGGTCACCTGCCCGCTCCGCTCCATCCGCATGGTCTCCTGATCGTGGTAGAGCTCCTCACGGGTGGTCCAGGAATGCGCCGACCACGTCAGCGGGCGGCGGCCCGCGCCTTCATCGAACGGCACCGCGCCGAGCGCGGCCAGCTCAGCGATCAGGCGATCCAGGCTGCCGGCGACCGACCGCACCGCCTCCGCCTTAGATCCCGCGGTGTACTCGATCAGCCCGTCCACGACGGCATAGTCAGGGGCCACCAGGTCCCGGGCCTCCGCACGAACCGACAGCAAAGGGCTGCCACCACTGGTCATCGCCCACCTCCACACACCGACGCCGTTCCTTGATCGCCGCGAGTACACCTCCCGCGGCGGCCGGGATGGGACCCGGGTGAGACCAGCCAACCCGAGCGCCGGCGAGGATGCCACCAGTGATCGCCGAAAGCGCAGCCTGACTCTGGACACCAAGGCCAGGCAGGCGGCGACGCCAGCGCAGGAACTCATTGAGGATCATCTTGCGGACGTAGTACTCCGGCCGGTCCAGGCTCCCGATCTTGCGCCACCTGGCATGCGCCCGGATCAGCACCTCCTGGGCCAGATCCTCGGCCAGGGCGCGGTCGCCCAGTTCAGGCAGGTGGGTGGTCAGAGGTAAGCGCGGACGTCACGCAAGGCGAGTTGCATGTCTGCGGCCGTGGAGAAGCGGTCGACGCTGGCTGGGGCGCATGCCTTGATGAGGAACTCTGCCAGGCCGGGGTTGAGGTCATTGCGAACGGTTCTCGGGTCGGTCACCGGCACGTCGATCATGGGCATCGCATTCGGGAACGGGTGGTGGCCGTCGCAGAGGAGCCGGTAGAGCAGGACGCCGACGGCGAACAGGTCGGTGGAGACGTCCCAGCGATCCAGGCCGGCGTCGGGTGGCTGGTACGGCGGCGTGCCTGAGTGCGTATGAACGGGGTCACCGACCCGGGAGGCGATGTTGAAGTCCAGAAGTTTCGCTCCGGTGCGGGTGAGCATCACGTTGAGCGGTTTGATGTCACGGTGAACCAGCCCTTTGTCCTTAAGGTCCATCCACTCGCGCAACTCGGGTTCCGGCAGGTCGCCGTCCCCGCGTTTTGCATCCAGCTGCTTGAGGCGCACAGCATCAGGGTGAAAAGCGACGAGCGCGTCTAGCAGGTCGAGTGCGACATCTACCGCCTCCCGGTCGCGAAGGCGCCTGGAGCCGGTGACAAACTCATCGAGTGATTCCCCGTCGATGAACTCGGTGATGAGATACCAGTTGCCGGCGCTGGTCTTGCCGGCCCAGAAGACGTTTACCACGTTGGGATGATGGATTTTCCGCAGTGCGCCGATCTCGCGGCGCACCGCCTCATACCCGGCAGCGCTGTTGAAGAGCTTGAGCGCTCGCTCCTCATCCTCGACTTCATCGCGCACGCGATAGACCTTCGAAAAGCTGCCCTGACCGAGTAGCCGGATGATTTCGAAACGGCCATCGAGAACGTCACCGACAGTGTAGTCAGCTGCCTTGGCGTCAACCGAGGACCGTATCTCTGCCGGGTCGGGCTCCGGGAGCGCCTGGCTGCGGCCTGAGAGAGGTGCAGCGCCCGATGCCCAGGGAAGAGCGTTGCGCTCAGCAGATGGGAGCGGGCGGGTACCGCGCGCATCTCCGGGTCCAGTGAGGTCCGGCGGCACGTGGCGGATTCCCCCGACGGCGTTCACCAGGCACGGATGCAGTACGTACGTCCCTACCTCCGGCGGGAAGTGAAACTCCTCGATGTCGCCCATGGAGTAGAACCGGTTCCGCCCGGCCTCGTCGACGTACCCGAGCAGGCTGTTCTGCCACAGGACGGAGGCGAGATCCGTCGCCTTCTCGAAGTGCAGATCCGCCACTTCCTGCAGGGCCACGAGATCCGCACGCGAGAATCGGTCGACGCCGATCATCCGGACGAAGGAGCGAACGTCCTCCTGCACACCGCTGATATAGGCCTGGGTGCTGGTGAACAATTCGGAGTAGTTGTGCAGGGCGGCGTTCTTCGGCATCAGGTCCGAGGAGATCTGGTTGGCGCACTGCGCGAGCTGCGAGTCGCCGAACCGCTTGGCGCAGCGTTGAACGACATCCGCCAGTGCCGCCGGCGGCAGGCCGTCGTGGCCGGCCTGCTTCTGCCGCATGACCTCCTCGCTCAGGTCATTGCCGAGCGAGATTATGTCGCGCGGGATCAGCCTCGTGTGGCTGAGCAGGTAGTCCTCGATCGTTCCGTCGCCATCGGGTCCCGGCCAGTCGCCGTCGACCCCGAGCCAGTCGTGGATCGTCGGGGGGCCGCTGGCGGCGCGTCGCATCAGCAGTGACGGCGGTAGCCGCTGCAGCTTTTGCCCCAGCAAGTAGAGCAGCGTACCGCGGTCCCAGTTCAGCACGCGTATGTGCGGTTCGTTGTAGTACCGCGGCGCATGTTCCGACCGGTACACCGACGACATGACGATGTCGCGGATGCAGACCACGACATGCAGCCGGCCGCCCAGCCTGTGGTCGCGGAGCAGCCGCATGACCTGATAGAACAACCCCTCCTGACACTTCAGCCAGTACATCGGCGCGTGGCTGAACTCCTCGTCCAGCGCGTCAAGGTAGAAGTAGATGGGCTTGCAGCGGCTGACAACCTCGCCCAGCAGATCCTCGAGATCATCCCAGAGCGGATCGTCGAGGTAGGCAGACAGCTGATGGGCGGTCTGCCGCTGATTGATGATGTCGCGCACCTGGCTATAGATCGACCGGGGCCGGCGGAAGTCGTCAAGCAGTCGCGCGTACGACTGCTCGATCTCGTCGGCCTGCTCGTCGCGCAACTGCTGACGCAACTCGGGACGACGCAGCAGGTGCGAGGCCAGCGACCGCATGATCGCGCGCTCCCAGATCTGCATCCACTTCTCGACCAGGACGCTGTCGGAGAACCACTGGCACGCCTTCACCACGACTTCGGTCTTCGGCAGGCTCTGCTGCGGCACATCGGCGTAGACGGAGTCCTGACGTGCCTGGAAATCCTGAAGACGCCGCAGGTAAACCGTCTTGCCTGCCCCGAGCTTGCCCACGATGACCCGCACCATGGAATCGTTGGCACGGGTCGCGAGGTGGCCATACGCCGGATTGCCGCCGAAGTCGACGAACTCGCTGAGCACATCCTCGATGTCGGCTCGTGACCCGTCCGGATTGCCAAACGGCCCCACAGGGTCAAGCCGGCGCCGCCTGCTGGGCATGTTCCCTCCAACCCGGATCGTAGCCCCCCGGCTGGAGTAAGGGCCAGCAGGGCCTCAGGTCAGCGAGCCGTGCCGATGACAGGGCGCTTGCGGAGTTAGGTGGTCATCAGCGGTAGAGGAGCGTCCCGTCGTCGAGGTCCGCTTCGGGCAGGATCTCGCGCTCCTGTTCGTGCTCCAGCATGTGGGTCCACGGCTCGCGATCCCCCTGCTTGAACAGGATGTGCTGCGAGCGCATGACGTAGCCGGGGTTGAAGTTCTCCGGATCGGAAAACGGCCGCAGCTGCATGTCCGCGTCCTCAGGTCGCAGCGTAGGGACCACCATTGTGGCGCCTTTGTCCTGCATGTTTGCCAGCAGGCGGCCCACCAGGTCGCTGACCAGGTCCACGCGCAGGGTCCAGCTGTGCCGGAAGTAACCGAAGACGTAGGCCATGTTCGGCAGGCCGTTGATCATGATGCCGCGCCAGGTGACGTGCTCGGTGAAGTCGACTGGCTCGCCGTCGACGGTGAACCCGACGTCTCCCAGGACCGACATATTGAAGCCGGTGGCGGTGACGACGACGTCGGCGGGGATCTCCTCACCGGAGCTGACCCGGATTCCGTGCTCGGTGAACGTCTCGATGGTGTCGGTGACGATCGAGGCCTTCCCCTCGCGCAGGGCCGCAAACAGGTCACCATCCGGGATGACGGCGATGCGCTGCTGCCACGGACGGTAGCGGGGCGTGAAGTGCTTGTCGATGTCGAAGCCCTCGGGCAACAGCGGGCGCATGGACTCGATGAGGAACGCGTGCAGCTCGTCGGGCGCTTCAAACGACGTCCGGGCCAGCCAGTGGTACTGCGTCATGTACTGGCGGCGCATGATCTCGTGCATCCACTCATCGGGGATGTCGAGGGGGCCCAGCATCACGGCGAGCTCGTGCGTCGTGGGCGGGGCGAAGTAGTACGTGGGGGAGCGCTGCAGCATCGTCACGTGCTCCGCCTCCCCGGCTATCGCGGGGATCAGCGTCGCGGCCGTGGCGCCGGAGCCGATCACGACGACGCGCTTGCCCGCCAGGTCGAGGTCCTCAGGCCACCGCTGGGGGTGCACGACCACGCCCTGGAAGCGGTCGATGCCTTCCCACTCGGGCCGGTAGGGCTTGGCGTGGTTGTAGTAGCCCTGGCACATCCACAGGAAACCGGTGGTGAACCGCAGCTGTTCTCCGGTGTCGTCCCGGACGACCTCGACGCTCCACCGCCGGTCCTCGGTGGACCAGCTGGCCGCGGTGACCCGGTGCCGGTAGCGGATGTACTCGTCGAGGCCGTCTTCCTTGATGACCTCGTCGAGGTAGGCGAGGATCTCTCCGCCCGCCGCGATCGACGGGCCGCGCCACGGCTTGAACCGGTAGCCGTAGGTGAACAGGTCGCTGTCGGAGCGCACGCCCGGATACCGGTGGGTCCACCAGGTTCCGCCCCGGTTGTCCTGGGCGTCCAGGATGACGAACGTCCGGTCGGGGAACTGGTCCCGCAGATGGTGCGCGGCGCCGATGCCGGAGACGCCGGCGCCGACGATGAGGACGTCGACGTGACCGGCGTCCTGGATCTCCCCGGTGCTGGGGCCCTGAGCGGGAGCGGTCGCTGGTGCAGTCGCCGTCATGGCTGGACCTCCGGGACGCGTGCACTGATGCCGACAATCCTAACCCCGACCCCTATGAAGATCATTAGGCCGCCGCCCGCGACATCGCTCAGGCTGGCGGCGGGGGTCCGAACGCGGGGATGCCCGTGATCGCGCGGCCAATGATCAGGGTGTGGATCTCGTCGGTGCCCTCGTAGGTGCGCACGCTTTCCAGGTTGCTGGCGTGCCGCGCGGGGGAGTGGTCCAGCGTGATGCCGTTGCCGCCGATGATGGTGCGGGCCTCACGGCAGATGGCGATGGCGGCACGGACGTTGTTGAGCTTGCCGAAGCTGACCTGCTCGGGCCGGAGCCGGCCGGCGTCCTTGAGGCGCCCGGTATGCAGGGCGACCAGCATGCCTTTCTGGATTTCCAGCACCATGTCGACGAGCTTTTGCTGGGTGAGCTGGAACGCCGCGATCGGCGCGCCGAACTGCTGACGGTTCAGCGCGTAGGCCAGCGCGGCCTGGTAGGCGTCGCGGGCCGCGCCGATGGCTCCCCACATGATTCCGTAGCGGGCCTCGTTGAGGCAGGAGAACGGGCCCCTGAGCCCGGTCGCGCCGGGAAGCACCGCGTCGGCAGGTACCCGCACGCCGGTCAGGGTGATGTCGCACTGAATCGAGGCGCGCATGCCGACCTTCTGCTCGATCGGGGTGGCGGTGAAGCCGGGTGTCGTGGTCGGGACGACGAAGCCGCGGATGCCCTCGTCGGTGCGCGCCCAGATCACCGCGACGTCGGCGATCGAGGCCAGCCCGATCCAGCGCTTGGCGCCGTCGATCACCCAGTGATCGCCGTCGCGGACCGCGCGGGTACGCATGCTGGCCGGGTCGCTGCCCGCGGTCGGCTCGGTGAGCCCGAAGCAGCCGATAAGCTCCCCGGCGGCCATGCCGGGCAGCCACCGCTGCTTGTGCTCCTCGGAGCCGAACTTGTGGATCGCGGTCATCGCCAGCGACCCCTGGACGCTCACGAAGGTGCGCAGGCCGGAGTCGCCGGCCTCGAGTTCCAGGGCAGCCAGGCCATACTCGACGGCGCTGCGCCCGGCGCAGCCGTAGCCCTCCAGGTGCATGCCGAGCAGCCCAAGCGCGCCCATCTCCCTGGCGATCTCGGCCGGGAAGTGCGCGGTCTCGTACCAGCGGGCGATGTTCGGCCGGATCTGCTCGTCAACGAACGCACGGACGCGCCCGCGCAGCGCTCGCTCATCCGCCGTCAGCAGGCTGTCGACGTCAAGGTAGTCGTGCGCCAGGTCGGTCATCGGGTTCTCCGGGTCAGGTGGCTCCGGGCAGGACGGGTGTGCCCCGCTTCCGAAGCCTTACGTATGATCGACCGTAGGCGCCGGACCGGGGAGTCAAGAGCTTAACGGCGTCGGCAAGGAACCGCATGTGCCTGATAAAGAAGATCCTGTGCAGAATCTTTCGCATCCTGATCGGACTGGTGGTCTTTGCCGGAGCAGTTGGTATTACCGCAGCTTGCGGGAACTCGTCAGGGAGTATCACCATGCCTGCGGCTACCGCGGCATCCCCTGAAATGGAAACCCTTCTGAATGAGGGCAACGGCGTCACCGCGACGAGCTACTTCAAGGCAACCAGCTCGACTCTCGTTGCGGCAGCGGCGGGCGACTATAACCAGAGGTTCTATAACCTCGGAAAATTGCTGGTCAAGCACGGATTTGGCGATGTAATCATCGATCTCGGCCGCGAGATGAACGGCACATGGTACGAATGGAGCGAGCACCGCGCGCCATCGTCAGAACCCGACGCTTACATCCTCGCGTGGCGGCAGATCGTCAAGACCATGCGGTCAGTACCCGGCCAGCATTTCAAGTTCGTGTGGACTTTGTACCCGACCGGTACATCGGTGGCCGAATCCTGGCCTGGTAGTGCTTACGTTGACTATATCGGAACCGATATCTTCGACTGGTACGGCGGCCCTAACCGCACGTACCCGCACACTGCATCTGGCGCACTTGATCACGAGGAAAAGTGGCACCAGATCCTTACCACCCAGCCTGGCGGCCTGAACTGGATGGCTGCATTTTCACGAGCCACGGGTAAGCCGATTATCATCCCTGAGTGGGGACTCGACTTCCATACGTTCGGCGGCCAGGACGATCCGCAATTCATCACGAACATGCTGGCGTGGATGAAGGCCCATCATGCTATCGGGCTCTACTGGGCAGGAGGGCACGTCGCCCCGGTCGCGGCGGCTAGCGGTCCGCTGCTGGTCAACCAGGGCGCATCGGCGCAGAACAACACCCCTGGCGCTGTCAACGCCATGGGGGAGCTGATGGGCGGGCGCTTGCAGTACGCGGGCGTATACCTGCCTGACGGCCAGTGGTTCTCGGACAGCGTGGATCTGCCACTGCTCGCCCCATGGGAACACGCGGGTTATAAGTTGATCTTGAGCGTGCCTATGGTCCCGAACCCTCCGGCGATCAAATCCTATTCCGGGCCGCCTGAGCCGGGAAACAGGTCGTATCAGCTTGCCAGCTATCCAGACGCGGTAGCGGCACTCAGGAAAGGCGTGTAACTCATGGCGCGCGGAATTCGCCGCAACTGCCCACCACCGATACCAGTGCGTGAGTTCTGACCGTCAGGCCCGGCATGAATAGACTGGCCGGGTGGCGGAGATCGGCACGGAACGGCTGATCATGCGCGGCTGGCGGGACTCCGATCTTGCGCCGTGGGCGGCGATGAACGCCGATCCGGAGGTCCGGCGGTACCTCGGCCCGTTGCTGACCTTCGAACAAGCCGAGGCCTGGGCTCTGAATTTCCAGGACGACCTGGATCGCCACGGCTTCGGCTTCTGGGCTCTGGAGATCCGTGCGTCCGGCGACTTCATCGGCTTCACGGGACTGGGCATCCTCGACGAGGACATGCCGTTTGCCGGTACCGAGCTCGGCTGGCGGCTGGCGCGGCCGGCCTGGGGCCATGGCTACGCCACCGAGGCCGCGCTGGCCGCGATGAACTACGGCTTCGCCACCATGGGGCTGCCGGAGATCGTCGCGGTCACCATGGCCGCGAACCTGCGCTCCCAGGCGGTGATGCGGCGGATCGGGATGACCACCGACCCAGCCGAGGACTTCGACGACCCGGACGTCGTCGAAGCCCCGCTGCGTCGGCATGTTGTGTACCGGAAACTACGGGAATCGGTCAGCCGGTGACCGGGTCGATGGGGGTGAGGGTTCCGAGCCGCTGCTCAATCGCCCCGGCGACGGCCAGGCAGCGAAGCTCGGTGTACTTACCGCCCATGACCTGCACGCCGACCGGCAGGCCATCGGCCATCCCGGCGGGTACCACCGCGGCCGGGGTGCCCAGTAGGTTGGCCGGCAGAACCGGGCGCATCAGCTCCAGGGTCGCAATCGCGTTGTCGAGGCTGGCGATGTCGAAGTCCAGCGGGAAGGCGGGCTGGGTCCAGACCGGGCTGAGCAGCACGGGGTACTCCTGGTACCACAGGCTCCAGCGCCGGGCCAGCCCGTGCCGGGCGGTGTGCGCCATCGCCAGGCTGGCGACGTCCGATTCCGGCAGGTAATCGATTGCGTAGCCGAGGAACTGGCGGCCGGCCGCGCCCATGAGCTCGTCCAGAACCGGCTTCATGACCCGAAGGTCCGCGGTCAGGATCGTGCTCCACAGCTCAATCGCCTGCTCATAGTCGGGCGGTGCGGCCTCGGTGACCTTGAAGCCGTCGTCAGCGAGCGCGTCGGCGGCCCGGCGCACCGCCGCGGCCACCCCCGGGTGGGTGCTGCCGCCGGGCGGCTCAGGCAGCACGGCGACGGCAGGCCGTTCGCCGGGGGACAGGTCGGTGAAGACCGCGGGGACGCTAAGCGGGTCACGGGGATGCTGGCCGGCGATCACGGTGAAGCCGGCCCGGACGTCGGCGACCCGGCGGGCCAGGACCCCTTCGACCGCCATGAGCTGGAAGGAGATATTCCAGTCCTCCGGAGGGATCACGGTGGCGGTGGCCACCGCTCCGGTCGAGGGCTTGATCGAGGCGATGCCGCAGCAGTGCGCCGGGTTGCGCAGCGATCCGCCGAGGTCATTACCCAGGCCGAGCGGGCTCATCCCGGTGGCCAGGGCCGCGGCTTCGCCGCCGCTCGAGCCGCCCGGGGTGCGCTGCGGGTTCCACGGGTTGCGGGTCAGGCCGTGCAGCGCCGAGTCGGTATGGACGCGCAGGCCGAAGTCCGGCAGGTTGGTGCGGCCGATGGGGATCGCGCCCGCCGCGCGCAGCCGTTCCACCTGCGGGGCGTCGACCGGGGCGACCGCCTCGGCCAGGGCCGGGATCGCCTGCGTGGTGGGGGTGCCCGCCAGGTCGATGTTCTCCTTGACCGTGAACGGGACGCCATGCAGCGCGCCGAGGCTGGCCCCGTCCGCCACCGCCCGGTCGGCCGCGTCGGCGGCCGCGAGGGCCTCGTCCGCCAGGAGGCGGACGATGGCATTGAGGTGAGGGTTGACCGCCTCGATGCGGTCCAGGTGTGCCTGGACGACCTCGCGGCTGCTGACCTGGTGATCGCGGATCAAGGCCGCGAGTTCGACAGCACCCTTACGCCACAGTTCGCTCACGCTGCCCCCTCCGGGTCAAGATCGAGGCAAACGTAAGCCATCGGGCATATCCGGGTAAAGAGGACGCGACCTGTATTTTCGGCAGGCGGCCGCCTGAGGAAGGCCGCACGATTGCCTTCAGACCCCTCGAACCAGGAGCGTGATCGTGGACTACGCCGATGCGGTGGCTGCCTTCTTCGTGCCTCGCCAGGAGGACACCGCGCTACCCGTGGCCGTCGCCGAGGGCAGTCCCGCGCGCCGGCTGCGTGACGCCTGCGAACCGGTGGCCATGCACGCGGTGTGGAGCCGGACGACGAACGAGCGGCTGGCCCAGCTTGGCCTGGACTTCCTCACCAGCTACGTCGGTGGCCGGGGCGCCAGCCTCGGGGACCCGGCCGGAGCGGTCGTCGCGGCCGCCTTCGCCTGGTTCGAGCCCGGCCTGGTGACCACCTTGTGGGACGCCGCGCGGACCGCCGTGCCGCCTGACCGGCTGGCTCGGGCCCGCGATGAGTCGACTGTCGCCAGCCTGCGGCAGGTCCTAGCCGGCGAGGACCCGGGCGAGGTGGCGAGCCTGCTCGCCGACGCGGCGGCAGCCGCCGATGGGATGGGCCGCCCGCTGTTCAGCGGACGGCGCGCCGACGGCCGGCCGCGTGATGCCGTGCACTGCCTGTGGTGGGCCTGCGGCCTGGTCCGCGAGCACCGCGGCGACAGTCACGTGGCCGCGGCGGCCGCGGCCGGCCTGAACGCGGTCGAGATGAACATCGCGACCGAGCTGTGGATCGGGATGCCGCTGCTGTCCTACACCGCTACCCGCGGCTGGGCACCAGAAGCAATGCAACGCGCGGTCGCGCGGCTCGAGGGCCTCGGCTGGGTACGCGACGGCGCTCTGACTGGCGAAGGGCTCGCCGGGCGGCTCGGCATCGAACAGCGCACCGACGCTCAGGAGCAGCGGATCGTCGCGGCGCTTGGCGATCGGCTCGAGGAGGTCTGCGGGCGGCTGAACCACTGGGGGCAGCTGTGCATCGAGGCCGGCGCGTTCCCTCCCGACATTCTCAAACGCGCCGCCGGCTGACGGCGGCGCCGATCAGCCAGGCGCCGTCACCGCAGGACCGCGCTGCCGTTCGGGCCGCTGAGACGGGCGACGAGCGCGCCCGCGGCCGCCGGCTTGATCTCGACGTCTGCGCCAAGGGCAGTGAGCAGTGACGCGAGCGACGGCGGGTCGGGGTGCTCGGCGTGGAAGGCCTCCAGCGTAAGCCCGCGCGGCGCTGACCTGGCGGGATGCTCGGTGTCGCCCCAGCTGATGAGGAACGGAGCCAGGCCTCCCGCCAGCCCGCCCGTCGTCATCCGCCACCGGAGCACCGTTCCGGTGGGTCCGGCCCGCAGGCCGTCGACCACGTCGCCAGGGTCGTAGCCCTGGCTGCGGGCCGCGGCGACAGCCTCGTCGATGTCGTCGCAGGCAACGGCCCACCTTGCCAGCCTGCCGTGGCTCACGCCGTCGATCCCGAAGGGACGGGGAGCGGCTGGCATCTGCTGTTCGGGGTCGGGCGCGATGATCTCCAGATACGTCTGGGGGCCGAGCGCGAGCAGCGCGTTGTGGGTGCCCAGCCCGATGTGCTTGCCCCCGGACTGGGCCCGGACGCCGAAGCGTTCCGCTACGTCGGCGACCGCGGCCTGGAGGTCGGGAACGGCGTAGACCAGGTGGTCAATCAGCACGTGATCCTCAATATCACGCCGGCCACCAGCAGCGCATCACCGCACCTCACGCCGTCGTGCTACGCGGCCAGGTCAGATACCGGCTATGAGCAGGCGGGCCGGGGCCTCATCGGAGGGGGCGACCAGCACGCGAACACCCTGCAGTTGCAGTTGCGGTTCTTCTCCTCCGGCATCGTCCGCCGACACGGCTGCCCTCAAGCCGTTGTTGCGCAGCATGCCGACGATCAGTTCCGCCTCGGCGCGGCTGGTCACCACAGCCACGGGTACGGTCGCGCCGTCCATGTCCTCAACTCCCCTGGTCGTTTACCGCTCGCCAGAACCCGCGGGACCTGCGCGGCCTCTGATGAGCAGGGTAGCCACGCCGAAGGCGAGCAGGCATAGCCCGGCCCCGGCGCCGGTAACCGTCGACGGGGCCGTGCCCGATGCCAGCCCTACCGCCAGGGCCGCCGCGGCCACGGCGATAAGCAGCACTCCGAGCAACCGCAGCGACCGATTTGCCAGTGTCGAGGCGAGCGGGAAGAAGTGCACCCCGACGCCGGCGCAGATCCACGCCGGGATCCACCGGTCCTGCCCGGCCGCGCCCAGGACGGCCGCGCCCACCCCGAGCAGGCCGAACTCCAGGCCGACGATTATGCTGTACCGGCGCCGGACCGCCCGGTCGGACATGACCCGCAACGGCCCGGCCGAACGCATGGTCAGCACGACTCCCGCCATCGTGAGCAGCACGGCAAGGCCATCGCCCGCGGCCAGCGGGACGACCAGCCATGACGGCGGGGCCGCCTGTCCCCAGCCGAACCATACGAACGCGAAGAACCCCTCCACGGCCACGGTGACCCCGCGGTCACGCCCGGCCGGGAAGAAGCTCGTGAGGTGGTCCATCAAGCCCGCGCTCCCGCTACTCGGTCATGGCGTTCACGATAACGACCCGGCCGCCGCACGGCGCGCCGCCCGTTGCGCCTAACGGGCGGCGAATCCGGTCCCGCCCGGCGATCACGCGCTAAATCTGGCCGAATCTATTATGTATTAGGCCGCAATGACGCTGATATAAACCGGAATTTGATGAAGTATTCGGGTCCGCGCCGAGCTGGGGCTATGGTGTCTCATTCTAGATAACCTCTCCCTCTTGACCGGGAATGCAGCGCGGAGGTCGAATAGGGAAACAAGATCATATCATCATTACTCGACTAATTCCTTGACTTGCACCTGGGGTGGGGCAAGGACGTGCACCTGGGGGGGTGGCGAGTTGGATGAGCTGCAGTCTGGGGATCCGGGACGGATTGGACCATACTGGCTCGAAGGGCGGCTGGGCTCGGGCGGCATGGGCCGCGTGTATCTGGGCCGGTCGCCGGGAGGTCGCCAGGTAGCGATCAAGGTAATCCGGCCGGAACTGGCTGAGGACGCCGATTTCCGGGCCCGCTTTGCCCGGGAGGTATCCGCCGCCCGGAAGGTCAGCGGCATATTCACGGCGTCGGTCGTGGATGCTGATCTCGACGGGCCGATGCCCTGGCTGGCGACGTCCTTTATCGCCGGGCCGTCGCTCGCGGATGCGGTGGCGACTCGCGGGCCGATGCCTGAGTCCATGGTGCTGAGGCTGGCCGCGGGGCTGGCCGAGGGACTGAACGCGATACACGCCGCCGGCGTGGTACACCGTGACCTGAAGCCGCCGAATGTGCTCCTGGCCGACGACGGGCCACGGCTGATCGATTTCGGGATTTCCCGGTCCATGGAGACGAGCGCGCTGACTCAGACCGGCACGGTGGTCGGCTCGCCTGGGTTCATGTCGCCGGAACAGACCCAGGGCCACGAGGTCGGACCGCCCAGCGACATTTTCAGCCTCGGCGCCGTCCTCACCTTCGCCGCCACAGGCGAGGGGCCATTCGGGCAGGGGTCCACGGTGGCGCTGCTGTACCGGGTGGTCACCAGCCAGCCCAACACCGCCGGGCTGCCGGGCGGACTGCGGCTCCTGGCCGAGCACTGCCTGGTCAAGGATCCGCGCCTGCGGCCGACAGCGGCCCAGTTGCTGGCCGGGCTGAGTGAGCCCCCGCCCGTCGCCTACCCGCCGCCGATGCCGGCGCATCCCGCCACGGAACTGGCCGCGGGACCGGTCGTGCCGCAGGGCGACGCGCCGACGCACACGCAGCGTCACTGGAACCGGCCGTCAGCGGAGCCGGAGTCACGTTTCGACCGGCCGGTGGCACCACCCGTGCCGCCTTGGGACAGCCGGGCGGCAGCACCCGTGCGTCGAAAGCCAGCCCGCCGCGGCTGGCTGATCGTCGTGGCTGCGGCCGCCATTCTGGCCTCCGTCGGGGCCGGCGTCTTCGTGGCCGGGAAGATCGGGCCCGGGCACGGCGGTGTACCGACCGCCTCGGGCGGCCCCGGTCCGGCCAGTTCCACGCCGCCGGTCACGTCGCCCCCGGCCAATTCCGCTACGGTGACCCAGCCCGGCGCGGCCGCCATGGCGACCCTCGGCTCCGACCTGGCCCGGAGCGCCTCCGTGCGGTCGACCATCCAATCCGCGATCAATGGTGTACAGCGGTGCTCGGAAAGCCCGCCGGGCGGAGAAGCCACGCTGCAGCAGGCCATCGACACCCGCCAGGACATCCTGAACGGCCTTCCCGCGCTTTCGGTGTCCGGGCTGCCGAACGGAACCCAGCTGGTCAGTACGCTTACCACTACGATGCAGGACTCCATCGCCGCCGATAAGGACTACCAGGGCTGGATGAGGGACTTCGCCAACTCGGGGAGCCCGTGCGGATCGGACCCCAGCCAGGATTCGAACTACGCAGCCGCCGTGAACGTCTCCAACGCGGCGACCACCGCCAAGAATGCCTTCGTGGCCATCTGGGACCCCATGGCGCCCCGCTACGGCCAGCAGGTCTTTTCGAGTACGGAGTTCTGATGCGCCGGATCGCGTGGGCCCTGCCCGCCGCGGCCGCGCTTGTCTGCGGCTGCAGCGCCGGGCCGGCACCGCAGGCCACGGGCCAGTCACAGGCCACCGCCCCGGCTTCGCACCGCAGCCACCCGCCGGAGCCGGTGCCGGGTAACAACAGCACCGGGATTCTCCGGGGCAAGGTTGTCGCCGTGGACCCGGGCCACAACGGCGGGAACTTCACCGCTGCCTCGGTCATCGGCAAGCCGATCTGGAACGGCCGGGAAACCGAAACCTGCGACACCACCGGTGCACAGACCGACGGCGGCTACACCGAGGCCCAGTTCAACTGGAACGTCGCCCTGTACCTCACCGCCGACCTGCGTGCGGAAGGAGCGACGGTCGCGCTCACCCGCACCAGCAATACGGGGGTGGGACCGTGCGTCACCCAGCGCGCCGCGATAGGCAACGAAGTCCACGCCAACGCGGCCATCTCCATCCACGCTGACGGAGGGCCGCCCGGCGGGCGAGGGTTCGCCATCCTGGAACCGGTCGCCGACGGGCCCAACGACGCCATCATCGGCCCCTCGGTTATCCTCGGCGCCGACCTGCGGGCCGCGTTCGCCAGCGGGACCGGAGAGCCCTTGAGCAGCTACGACGGAACCGACGGTATCCAGCCTCGCGACGACCTGGCTGGCATCAACCTCTCCGCCGTTCCCAAGGTGTTCATCGAATGCGCCAACATGCGCAACGCCGCCGACGCCGCGCTGGTCACCTCTCCGCGGTGGCAGGCCACGGCCGCCCGCGCGATCGCCGCCGGGCTGACCGCCTTCCTCACCGGGGCCGGGTCATGATCCGAGGTACGCGAGCGCGGCGAGGACCCGCCGGTGGTCAGAGTCGGACGGCGGCATCCCGGCTTGCCCGTAGACCGGCGGTCATATCCCGGCCGGGCGTAGCGCGCGCTGCACGTAGGACTCCGCCTGCGGCTGCCAGGCTTCCCATAGCACGGTGAGCCGCCCGACCGGGTCGTCGTGCCAGTCGACCCGCAGGTCGGTGACCGGCCACGGCACCGATCCGGCGATGATCATTCCGGCCGAACGGACCGGGGAAATCTCGCCCCCCGCGGCCAGGCCCGCGCGCAAGGCGGCGATCAGCCGGTCGCCTAGGCTGGCGCCGGCCGCGTCGCCGAAGGCGGCCAGCATCGCCGCGGGCACGCCCCGGTCGGCAAGCAGGTTGCCCGCGGCGGCGGCGCCTGCGCCGCGGACGTCGGCCGCCTCGCCCAGCGCCAGCTCGCCGGAGTAGCAGGCAGAACCGCCCGCAGCATCCACCACCGCCAGCTGCCGGTACGCGATGTCCTCGGTGCGGGCGGTCAGGGCCGCGAGCGCGTCGCCGGCGGCCAGGCCCCCGGCCATCGCCTCGAGCAGCGTCTCGCGCAGCCGCGGGTCGGTCGTGCTCTGGCTGCACACCGCGCCCGCCCCGGCCCGGGCCGCCGCGCACCGCGCCGCCACCGCCATGCTGGCCGAGGCGATGGCGGCGCCCACCGCACCGGTGCGGTCGCAGCGGCCCACCAGCGAGAACGTCATGGCCTGACCGCCACCACGGTGACCTCGACTAGCCATTCGGGCCGGGCGAGCGCGGACACGACCAGGCCGGTGAACACCGGGTAGACGCCTGCCAGGCGCCGTCCGAGCACCCGGTACACCGGCTCGCGGTGGCGGATGTCGGTGAGGTAGACGGTGCACGACACCACGTGCTCGACGGACGCGCCAGCCTCGGCGAGCAGCGTCTCGACGTTCGTCATCACCTGCTCGGCCTGGGCGGCGGGGTTGCCGGTGTGCGCGCTCTCGCCGGTGTCGAGGTCCTGCGGCACCTGACCGCGAAGGTAGATGGTGTTGCCGGCCACCACCGCCTGGCACAGGTCGTTGTCCAGGAACTGCTCCGGATAGCTCTCGGCGGTGTTGAACGGCCGGATCCGCAGGTGACCGCCGACGATGATGGGTTCCCTCATTTTCGCACCTCGTCCGCGACCGCGGAGTACCTGGACACCAGGTCGAGCGGGCCGCTGAAGTCGTAGTTGTTGTAGACGGCCAGCAGGTGCGAGAACGGCGGCGACTGCGCGAAGAGCTGGAACGTCAGCCGGTGCCCGGCGTAGTCGGAGTTGAGCAGGTCCCGGGCCAGCGCGAAGAGCTTGCGGCGCTCGTCCGCGGGGATCTCCCCGATCGCGAAGTACTTCCGCAGCCAGTCGCCGGCGCCGGGGCTGTCGAACATGGCCTTGCTGGGCACCAGGCTGACCTGGCAGCCGCACAGGTCGCGGACGAGATGCATGACCGCCGGCAGCTGGGTGGAGGCGAACACCCGGGCCGCGTACATCATCGACTGGTTCGGCATCAGCAGCCCGCCCGGGCTGGGTTCGGCCAGCTCGATCGCCGCGGTCAGGTGCGCGTTGATGCCTTCCCGGTAGCACGCGATCTGCGCGATCTTCTCCCGCACGGCCTGGTGCATCGTGACCCCGGTGGACCGGGCGCTGGCGTAGGCGACGCCGAGCAGGAACCCGGCGAAGCGCAGGTAGCGCTGGACGTACGGGAAGATGCTGTACCGGTGCAGGGTCGCGCGGATGAAGGCGGCCGCCTTGGTGTGCCGGTAGAAGAAGACGTTCTCCCAGGGTATCTCCACGTCGTCAAAGACGATCATCGTGTCGATCTCGTCGTACCGGCTGGTCAGCGGGTAATCGTCGGGGGAGCGGGACCCGGCGAAGGCGGACCGGCAGATGTGCTTGATGCCGGGAGCGCCCATATCGGCCAGGAAGCCGGCCGCGTAGTCGGACAGGACCTCGTTGTTCCACTCGCCGATGGTCGGCTTCACGAACGCCTGGTTGGCGTAGGCTGCCGCGGTCTCGAACTTGGCGCCGCGCACCACGATGCCGTTGCCGGTCTCGCCGACCACGTGCAGCAGCACGTCGGGGTCCTGGTCCTGCGGCCGCAGGGACCGGTTGCCCTTCGGGTCGGTGTTGGCCGAGACGTGGAACGGGTCGAGCAGCTGGGCGCGCCGGACATGGTGGGCGATGTTCGCGGAGAACGCCGGGTCGATCTCGTTCAGCACGTTCTGCCCGTCGAACAGCGACCACATCTCGCCGACCGTCTCGTCGCCCACGCGGGTGACCACGCCGCCGGCGTCGTCGAGGATGGCGTCGACCGAGTCCCGTTTGGCCCGCCAGTCGTCGCGCGTGCGCGGCGGGCGCGAGGTGGTGGCGCAGCGCTCGGCCGTCTCGTCGTCGGTGTAGGTCAGCAGGTCCCTGGTCCCGGCCTCGCGGGCGAGATCGTAGATCCGCGCGCGGACGCTCACCATCGGCGCGAACGCCGGATGCGTGGCGACGTCCCCGACCTGCTCGCCGTCGATCCACACCTCCCGGCCGTCACGGAGCGACTCGATGTAGTCCTTGCCGGTTCGCAGCACTGTTCGTTCCTCGGCTCTCGATGGGCTTCGATGGGGGTGGGTCAGTCCAGGAATTCGGCCAGCACGGCGCGCAGTTGCGCGGCGCCGGCGGCAATGGAGTCGGCCCGGATCCGTTCGGTCGGGGCGTGCATGTCCTCGCCTGCGCAGCAGCCGAGGGCGACCGCCGGTATGCCGGCCGCGAGCGCCGCGTTCGCGTCGGTCGAGCCGTCGCCCGTCGTACCCGGCAGGCCGACCGAACGGCGGGCGCGCAGGACCGCGGCGACCAGGGGGTGGGTGAGCGGCACCGAGCCTGGCCTGCGGTCGAGCGTCTCTGCCGCGAGCCGCAGGCCGGGGGGGACGTGTATTTCGGCCAGCGCGGCTTCCTGCCGGTCGAGCGCGGCCTGGTCGGTCGCGCGCCACTCGACGGTCGCGCTGGCCCGGGCGGCGATCACGTTGACCCCCGTGCCCCCCTCGACCAGGCCGACGTTGACGGACAGCGGCGCCGGGACCGACGCGATCATGCTGGTGAGCAGCCGCGCCAGCTCGTGCACGGCGCTGGGCCGGCCGCGGTCCCACCACGAGTGTCCGCCCGGGCCGGTAACCGTGAGCCGCACCCGCACCGAGCCGACGGCGTCCGTGAACACGCGGTCCGCACCGTGGCCTTCAAGCGCCAGCACTGCCTCAGGCGCGAGCTCGCGGCAGGCGTGACGGGCGCCGCGCAGTCCGCCGAGCCCCTCCTCGCCGACGGTGAATACGACGGCCAGCGGCGCTCCTGCCGGGCCGGCGAGCGCGCGCTCGGCCACGGCCACGGCGGTCGCGACCGCGATCGCGTTGTCGCCGATCCCCGGGCCGCACAGCCAGCCGTCGCGCCGCGTCACGCCCCGCGCCGTCGCCTCGCCGAAGACGTCATCGACGTGAACGAGGACAGCGAGCCGGTATGGCGGAGGGCCGAACGTCCACACCAGGTTGCCGGCCTCATCGACGTACCGGCTCCCCGGCTTCCCGGCCAGGCGCCGCTGCAGCCAGTCGATGCGTACCTGCTCGTGGCCGGTGCCGCCGGGCAGTTCGGCCAGCGCCGTGGCATCCGCGGCGATTGCCCCGGTGTCGAAAGCCCCAGTATCGGAAGCCGTGTCTCGCATGTCACCCTGGCCAGACGAAACTCATATAACCACGCCGACCGGGCCAGCGTACCATCTCATTAGACCGTTGGTATAGTTCACTGGCATGGGGAATGAGGCTTCGGACCAGGCTTTCGCCGACGTCGGGGATGTCATCGCGGCGAACCTGCGCCGGCTCCGCACCGCCCGCCGGATGTCGCTGGCTACCCTCGCGAGCCGCGCGGACGTGGCCAAGGCCACGCTGGCGAACCTGGAGCAGGGCCGGGGCAATCCGACCATCGAGACGTTGTGGTCGCTGGCCCTCGGGCTCGGCGTGGCCTTCAGTGACCTGCTGGAAGACCGGCGCGAGACCACCATGGTGGTCGTCCGGGCCCAGCAGGGCGCGCGGGTGCGCGGATCCACCCCCGGCGGTCAACTCGACCTGCGGCTGCTCGACCGGATCGAGCGGGGCGGCCTGGTCGAGGTCTTCGACCTGTTCCTGCCCGCCCGGACCGATCACCTCGGCAGCCCGCACGGTACCGGCGTGGCCGAGCGGGTGTTCGTGCACGCCGGGACGATCACGGTCGGCCCGGCCAGCGACCCGATCACGCTCGGCCCGGGCGACTACGCCAGATACAGCGGCGACGGCCCGCACCTCTACCGCTCGGCCGAGGAGGATGTCCACGGCATGCTGCTGGTCGGATACCCGCCGGCCTGAGGAGCGCCTTCTCGAGGAGCACAGATGACCGGGTTCGACTACCTCGTGGTCGGGGGCGGCACGGCCGGCTGCATCGTCGCGGCGCGCCTGGCCGAGGACCCCGCCGTCTCGGTCGGCCCGCCCGCCGCAACCCACTGGCCCCACCCGCCACAGCTGCATCTGCGCGCTGGCCGATGGCGGGGTGAGGGGGCCCCCGCCCCCATCTATCGAGGGCCGGGGCCCCCTCACCCCGGACGCCCGCGCCCGCTGAAGCGTCGGGCCAATCCCAGCCGGCACCCCCGTCACAACAGCACCGGCGACTCGGGCCACCGAATCACGACGATGTGACGTTGTCGTGGTCCTGACCATGCTCGAAGGCAAACCCGGGCTCTGCTCAGCCGGCGGGCTGAGCGTCGTTAGCCGAGGGGAACCTGGGGGCGCGCTTCTCGGTAAGTGCCGCCGCGCCTTCGAGGACGTCAGGGCCCATGAAGGTGAGCATCTCGTAGGCGGCCGACTGGTCGAAGATCGGGCCGGCCATCTTCAGCCAGTTGTTCAGCGCTCGCTTGGTCCAGCGGATCGCGGGCTGCGAGCCGGTGGCCAGGCTGTCCGCGACGCGCAGGGCCTCATCGAGCACCTGGTCGCGGGGGACCGCCTTGCTGACCATGCCGAGCCGCTCGGCCTCCTCGCCGGTGATCATCTCGCCGGTGAGCAGGTAGTAGCGGGCCTTGGCCATGCCGCACAGCAGCGGCCACAAGATCGCGGCGTGGTCGCCGGCGGCGACGCCCAGCCTGACGTGTCCGTCGCCGAGCCTGGCGTCGAGGGCGCAGATCGAGATGTCGGCCAGCAGTGCCACCACCGTGCCGGCGCCGACAGCGACGCCGTTGATCGCGGAGACGACCGGCTTCTCGCAGTTGATGATGTTGTAGACCAGATCGCTCATCTCGCGGAGCATGTGGGCCACGCGGTCGTGGTCGCCGGCCATCCGCCGCACCATCTCCAGGTCGCCGCCGGCCGAGAACGCCTTGCCCGCGCCGGTGATCACGGCGACCCTCGTCTGCGGGTCGGCTGACACCTCGGCCCAGACCCGGGCGAGCTCGCCGTGCATCTGCTCGTCGGCGGCGTTGTACTTGTCCGGCCGGTCCATGGTGATGAGCAGCACGCCGTTGTCCCGGCGTTCGAAGCGGAGCCGCTCGTACTCGGAGAACTTCACGGACTACTCCTTGCTACTTGAAAGGTGGCGAGGCAGGCTCAGCTCATCGTGAGGCCGCCGCTGACGCTGACGGTCTGGCCGGTGACGAAGGACGCCTCGTCCGAGGCGAGGAACGCGACGACGTTGGCGACGTCGGCCGGCTGGCCGAGCCGCCGGAACGGGATCGCCTTTGTGAGGGCCTCCCGCAGCTTCGGCCCCGCGAACGACGCGAACAGCGCGGTATCGGTCGGGCCGGGGCAGACGCAGTTGACCCTGACCTGGTGGCGCGCCATCTCCCGGGCGAGCGACTTGGTGAAGGCGATGACCCCGCCTTTGGCCGCGGAGTAGACCGCCTCGCCGGACGAGCCCACCCGCCCGGCGTCCGAGCCTAGGTTCACCACCGCCCCGCCGCCGCGAGCGGCCATGAGCGGCAGTACCGCCTTGCAGGTGTGCAGCACGCCGTACAGGTTGATCGCGATCGCGCGGTCCCAGTCGGCCGGGTCGGAGTCGACGAAGGGGCTGGCCTTGTCCCAGCCGGCGTTGTTGACGAGGACGTCGACGCGGCCGAACTGCTGCACGACCCGGTCGGCCATCGCCTGGACGCCCTGCCGGTCGCTGACGTCGGCGCGGATCGCGACGGCGCCAGGCAGGGCGTCCGCCGTCCGGATCGCGCTGGCCTCGTCCAGGTCGGTGACGACGACGATCGCCCCCTCCGCGGCCAGCTTCCTGGTGATCGCCTGGCCGATGCCCTGGCCTGCGCCGGTCACGATCGCGATCTTGTCCTCGAGCCCGCCCATGAACGGCTCCTCTCTGATCCGCGGCCGATCCTCGCGGTCGCCACCGAACTGAATCTATAGTCGCGTGTGCGACACCAGCGCAGCGGCGGAGGGAGAACGACAATGCAGGTCGGGCTCGTGGTCATGGACGAGGACCCCGCCGGTGCCCTGAAGATCGTCCGGGCGGCCGACCGGGCCGGCGTCCATTCGCTCTGGTCGATCGACTACTACAACCGCAGTAGCCTGACCCGCGCGGCGGCGTTCGCTGCGGTCTCCGAGACCTCGATCGTCGGCACCAGCGTGACCCCGCTGTTCGCCCGTGCGCCGCTGGCCCTCGCGTCGGCGGCCGCCGACATCCAGGGGATCGCCGGCGGCCGTTTCGTCCTGGGTGTGGGCAGCAGCACGCGCCGGATGAACCAGGACTGGTACGGGACCGCGCTGCAGCATCCCGCGCCTCAGGTCCGGGAGCGGATCGAGCTGATCCGGCGGCTGACCGCGCACCGCAGCGGCCCGTTCCGGTACGAGGGCCAGTTCGACCACGTCTCAATGGCGCACTACGACCGCACCGCGCTGCCGGATAGCCTGACGATCCTGGCGGCAGGCGTGGGCGAGCACATGGTCAGGGTCGCCGGGGAGTGCGCGGACGGGTTCGTCGGGCACACCATCGCCTCGGCCTCCTACCTGCGCGACATCGCCCGTCCGCTGCTGGCCCAGGGTGCGGCCAAGGCAGACCGGGACGCGGCGCAGCTGCGGGTGACCACGCAGATCGTCGCCTCGGCCAGTGCCGACCGGCGCGCCGCGCGCCGGGATGCCGCCGCCCAGGTCGGTTTCTACTCGACCCCGAAGGGCTACGATCTCCTCTTCCCGGACGGTCAGTTCGCCGCGGAACGCGCCGCGGCCCGGGACGCCGTAGCTCGCGGTGATGTGCCTGGCGTGATCGCCGCCGGGGAGGCGATGGTCGAGGAGCGGGCCGTGTTCGGCGCGCCGGAAGACGTGGCCGGCCAGTTGCGCCGCTACGCCGGCGTCGTCGACTGGGCGATTCTCTATCCGCCGCACTTCGGCGTCGACCCGGAGCGGATTCACGCCAACGAGCTGAGCCTGATCGAGGTGGCCTCCGGCTGGACGTCCTGACCTGGAAATCTCGGCCAGCGAACTGAAGTGGGCCGCCCTCGATCCCGGCCCGGGGCAGCCTGGTGACAGGGCCGGCGCGGTATGCGATAGTCCCGTTTGTGACCGAGGTAATGATCGCCGTTGACGACGGCGAGGTATGGGCCGACGACAGCGGGGGCGATGGCCCGCCGCTCGTCCTGCTGCATCCGGGCGTCGGCGACTCGCACATCTGGGAACCGGTGCTGCCCGCGCTGACCGCGTCCTACCGGGTCATCCGGTACGACGCCCGCGGCTTCGGCCGGTCTCCCGCGCCGACGGCGAAGTTCTCCCTGCTCGCCGACCTGATCTCGGTGCTCGGTTACTACGGCCTCGACCGCGCCGCGATCGTGGGCTGCAGCCAGGGCGGCGGCTCCGCGCTCGGGCTGGCGCTGGAGCAGCCGGCCCGGTGTCCGCCCTGGTCCTGCTGTGCCCGGGTATCCCGGGCTATCCGTGGCCCGACGAACCGGACGAGCTGGACGCCGAGTACGAGCAGGCGCTCGGCGCCGCGGACGTGGAAGCCCTGGCCGGTGTCATGCAGCGCGTCTGGGGCCGCGGCGGTCTCGACCCCGCGGTCATGGAGCAACTGCGTTCGGCGGCCCGGGCCGAGATCTCGTCCGGCGACCTGCAGCAGCCGGATCCGCCGGTCTACGGCCGGCTAGCGAGATCTCGGTGCCGACGTCCCTGCTGGTCGGCGACGCGGACTATCCGCCGCTGATCCAGGCCAACCGGGAGGCCGCGGCCCGTATCACGGGATGCGAGCTGACCGTGGTTCCAGGGATGGACCACCTGCCGCCCTTGCGCGAGCCCGACCCGTACTGCGCACGATCACGAGCACGCTGGCCCGGGCCAGCTGGTAACTACGGAGCGACCTCACCGCAGCCAGATCGCGGTGCCACCCTGATCGCCTAGGCGTAGCCGGGCGGCCACGCAGGGCGTAGATCCCGGCGACTAGCGTGCCCCAGGCACAGGGCCCACACGCGATCGCGAGGGTCGCATAGCGCGCGGATCCTGCCCGATCCCGGAAGATCATCTGCCCGTGACCTGAAGGCGACCGAGGCAGCGCGCCTGCCATGAAGCCGTGCACGCGCCGTCGAAGCCGAGCCGGTGCTTCAGCCCGATAAGAAGGTCACGGACCGGCGGAACTTGCCCATCAGGTGCGGCCCGGCGAGCACGGGCTTGTAGCGCGGTTTCTCGCCCGGTTCCAGGCAGGTCGGCAGGCAGGCGATCTCCGCGGACCAGTTGGCGTTCTGGAAGTACGGCATGCTCTGCCTGCGCCGCCGCCGCGGCGGCGGGGTCGGGCGGATCGACCACGCGGTGCAGGGTCGAACGCCACCGGTCGTTGGTCCAGCGCGCCATCAGGTCGCCGATGTTGATCACGAACGCGCCGGGGACCGGCTCCACCGCTACCCACCGGCCGCCGGGGTCGAGCACCTCGAGGCCTCCCACCGCGTCCTGCCGCAGGATCGTCAGCGTGCCGTAGTCGGTGTGGGCGCCCGCCCGCAGCTGCCCGGGCAGCGGGGCGGTGTCCCGCGCCGGGTAGTTGATGGCGCGCAGCGCGTTCGCGGCCTGGCCGGTCTGGCCGGCGAAGAACCCGGGCGGCAGCCCCAGGCCACGCGCAAACAGGGACATCAGACGGTCGCCGAGATCGCGCATGGCGTCGTAGTAGGCCGTCCACGCCTCCTGGAGCTGTGGCAGCGCCGAGGGCCACAGGCTCGGCGAGTAGGCCCAGGCCTCGCCCGGATCGGCGGACGGGAGCTCCGGCCGGGCGGGCGGGCCGGCGTTGAAGACCTCCTTCAGGTCCGGCGGCGCGGCGCCGGCGATCGACTGGCTCAGCGACTCACCCGCCAGCGGGATGTATCCGTACGGATAGTCCGGCGTCGGCCGGGCCACGCTCAGCTTGTCCTCCGGCGGCAGGTCGAAGAACCTCGTCGCCGTCGTCCACGCCCGCTCGGCGACCTCGCCGGGGATCCCGTGCCCGGTGACCTGGAAGAAGCCCGCCGTCCGGCAGATCTCGTCGAGCTCCGCGCCGACGGCCGCAGGGTCGGCGGAGATGTCGACGACAGGGACGTACGACACGACGCCTCCTTTACTCCGGCCGGGCAATCTCGGCCAGCGGCTGCCCGGCGGTCACGCTGTCCCCCCCGGCGACCAGCGCCCGCACCTCCGTGCCCGCATCTGGGGCCCGTGCGCGGCCGCCCGTGGATCGAGACGCGGAACGGGCCGAGGCTCGCGCGGATCTCCACGGTGCGCGCGGCCCCTTGGCCGGGGCCGTCCGGCTGCTCTGGCTCTGCCGGCTAGGCCTGCGGTCCGGCCGCCAGTGCTCCTCCAGCGTGGAATCACGGTTCCGAACGCCGTCAGGGGTGCCTGGCGGGTGGCTCGATGTCGTCGTAGACACGGGCGGCGGCCAGGAGCCCGTCCGGGCCGCGCTCGTAGACGCCCAGTCCCGCCTGGGGCGGGACGTCATGGCTGCCCCAGCGGACGCAGTTGTACTCCAGGGCGCAGCGCACCCCGTCGTCGGTCACCGCGCAGTGCTCCAGGCCGATACCGCCGCCCGCGCTGAAGCGCCCGGTGAAAAAGGAGCGGAGCTCGGCGAGACCGCTGTGGGTGGCGTGCGGGCCGATGGGCTCGCGGTAGTACCCGCCCGGCTCGAAGGTGCTCACGACCGCCTCGGTGTCGCCGGCCTCCAGCGCGGCCTGGTAGCGGCCGACGACATCGCCGGGGCGGGCGGCCCCGGGCTGGAGGATGGGAGGCCGGAGGTGGCGCCGTCCGTCGACCGGCCACTGGCTGCAGTAGGTGCGGAACACCATCGACAGGTCGTCGGGAGACTCGGCAACGACCGCCACAGGCCACGCCACTTCCTGCCCGTCAACGCCAAGGTGCGCCAGCAGTTCCACCACCGCCCGCCCATCGGAAGACGTGGAGGCCACGGTCTCGATCCGGGCGTGGTGCCCGGCCAGCCAGGCCCGATTCCGGCTGATGAAGTGCCGCAGCTTCTTGTGGCCGCGGACCTCGCCGGCGCGGGGATCGTAGACCACCACCTCGCCCGGCCACACGGTCTCCAGGACGTGAATGTCACCCTGGTTAAGCGCCTTGAAGTACTGTCCCACCGGATCCGCCAGACCCACGGCACGGGTCTGCTGGCGCGCCAGCTCCACGGCGTTGACGAAATCCGGAAACCACGGCATCGCGACCCACGCTCCCTTACCACCCGGCCTTTCGCTAAGTATCCGCCAGCAGCCGGAGGACTATCGCCGGGTCGCGGTGGGCGGGCGTATCGCGGACCAGGCGGAGGCTGAGTTTGCCCGGCAGGAAATAGTTCCGGCTCCATTGCACGGGCGGGCCTTCGGCGGCGACAGCGCTGTCGAGATACATGGTCTCGGTCAGCAAGAGCGCGGCCGCCGGCTGGTTCAGCCCGCCACCTCCAGGGCTGAGGCCGGCCCGCTTCAGCCGTCCCAGCGGACGACAATCCGCCTTCCGCTAAGGCCGGGCAGCGGCAGGGACTCCGCTTCCGCGGTGACCGCATCGCGTTCTGCGCTCGACAGCGGCCGCCAGGGCTGCACGGTCATCACCGTGTCCGCGCCGCCAGGTCCCGGCGATCTCTCCCCCGATGAGGAGGCCGCCGGGCCAGACGCGCGGAGTCCAGAGCGCCTGGCGGCGGCTGGGGTCCTGGACTAGGAGGTCGCGATCGGCTGCGTAGAGGAGGAAGTAGGCGTCGCCGCTTGGCAGCAGCCGTACGGCGGCCGCGGGCCCGGGAGCGGCGCGGAAATCCGTCTCGTCCCGAGCGAGGATCCACGCGTCGCCGACCGGTGTCCGCACCGGTGTGGTCATGACGGCGATGCTGGCACACTCTAGGCTTACGGCTCAGTCAGGAGGTGCGGGGTGGCGCGTCGTGCGACCCTCGTTTACGCAGCCCTTGCGGCCGCGGACACGCTGCTCGCGGCGCGCGGCCAGGATCGGCGGCGCTGGCTGACCAAGCCCTTGCTGATGCCGGTGCTGATGGCCGGGCGCGACCGCCCGGCGCAACGGGCGCTCGCCCTGGGTGGGGCGGGCGACGTGGCCCTGCTCGGCCGCGGCGAGACCGCATTCACCGCGGGGCTGGTGAGCTTCCTGGCCAGCCACGTGGCCTGGATCATCGCCCTGCGCCAGCGTCCCGGCGGCGGGCACCTGCGGGCCAGGCCAGCCTTGGCCGCGCCGCACCTGGCCGCGTTCGGCGCGGTTAACGCCTACCTGTGGAAGCGCACCGGCAAGGACCGCATCCCGGTCCTCGTCTACAGCGCGGCACTGCTCGCGATGTCCCTGGCGGCGCTGGATTCCGGCTCGCCGCGGACGGCCGCGGGCGGTGCGCTGTTCCTGGCCTCGGACTCCCTGCTGGCGCTGGAGAAGTTCGGCGGCCTGCACCTGCCCGCCCACGAGGGCCTGGTGATGGCGACCTACACCACCGCCCAGGCCCTCCTCGCCGGCTAACAGCCCGGTCGCTCGGGCAAGCCATCCCGAAGCAGGCCCGCAGGTGCAGCGCGAACTGCTGGTCGCCGATCGGGCCGAGCTCGGGTGGTGGACTGGGACGCCCTATTGTTGGGTTGTGCTGAGCGAACCGCGGTTGCGCCAGGTGGCCCTGGTGGCGCACGACTGCGGGCAGGTCGCGGAGGAACTGCGCCAGGCCTTCGGCTGGCCGGCGCCCTTTCACGATCCGGGCGTGGGACAGTTCGGCCTGACCAACGCGGTGTTCGCGGTAGGCGACACGTTCGTGGAGGTGGTGGCGCCCGCGCAGCCGGACACGACCGCCGGCCGGTACCTCAGGCGGCGGGGCGGTGACGGCGGGTACATGGCGATATTCCAGGTCCCGGACCTTGCGGCGGCTCGCCGCAGGGTCGCCGGCCTGGGAGTACGGGTGGTCTGGACCGCCGACCTGCCCGATATCGCCGGGACCCACCTTCATCCCGGGGACGTCCCCGGGGCCATCGTGTCCTTGGACTGGGCGTCTCCGGAGCAATCGTGGAGGTGGGCAGGCCCGTCGTGGACAGGGCAGGCGCCCGAACATAGCCCTGGCGGCGTGACCGGGCTGACGATCGAGGTCAGCGACCCGGCCGGCGCGGCCCGGCGCTGGGCGGCGGTGCTCGGGCTCTCCTCTGCCGGCAGCGGGCACGCCATGGTGGTGGAGCTGCAGGAACCGGGCCAGCAGCTGCGGTTCGTGCCTGCCCGGAGCGGCCGTGGCGAGGGAATCACCGAGGTGACCATCGCAGGACTGCCAGCCGGCGGGCCGTGGGTGATCGGCGGAGTCCGCTTCGCCGGGCGAGGGAGGATGACATGACTGCGCTCGATACGGGAACCGAGGATCTGCGGGCCGAGATCGACGACGGCGTCGCCGTGATCACCATGAACCGGCCGGATCGGCGGAACGCATTCTCCCAGGCCATGATGTCCGCCATGGGAGCGGTCCTCGCCCAGGTGGAGGCCGACGATACGGTCGGCTGCGTCGTGCTCACCGGAGCGGGCGGCGCCTTCTGCGCCGGCGGCGACGTCAAGAGCATGGCCGCCGCGGATCGCGGAAACGGCGCCGGCCCGTCACTCGACGCCCGTATCCACCGCCAGCGGCTGAATCAGCGGGCCACCAGCGGCCGCCTGTGGAGCATGCCCAAGCCGACGATCGCCGCCATCGGGGGGCCCGCGGCCGGGGCCGGCCTGTCGCTGGCGCTGGCCTGCGATCTGCGCTACGCGGTACCGGGGGCGGTACTGACCACAGCCTTCGCCAAGGTCGCGTTCGCCGGGGACTACGGCGGGACATGGTTCCTCACCCGGCTGGTCGGCAGCAGCAAAGCCAAGGAGCTCTACTACTTCTCCGAGCGGCTGAGTTCCGAGGACGCCGAGCGGCTCGGGATCGTCAACGCCATCTTCCCGGCGGCCGACTTCGAGCGCGAGGTCATGGACCGTGCCCGCCGGCTGGCGCACGGCCCGTCGATCGCTTACCGCTACATGAAGGAGAACCTGAACCGGGCCGTGTCCGGTGAGCTGGGTGAGTGCATGGACCTGGAAGTCACCCACCACGCGCACACCGGGCTCACCGAGGATCATCGCGAAGCCGCTCAGGCTTTCGTGGACAAACGCGAACCGCGTTTCCGCGGCCGCTAGTCCGCCCTGCCCGCTGATTGACATGGCCGACGCGGCCACCTGCAATGATGAGGTGGTGTGCCTGCCCGGCGCCGACCGGGCGCAGTGCAGGGCGGCGCCATTCCCGGCAGGCCAGGCGCCGCGCGCTGTCTCGCCTTGACTGGGCTCATGCGTGCGCGCGGGGATCCCAGACGTAGGGGGTGGTGCGGGCGAGGCGGCTGAAGCCGTGTCGGGCCAGGATCGGCCGGCTGTCCGGGGAGGCGTCGACGTACAGGTAGCGGTAGCCCCTGGCGGCGGCCAGATTGGCGCGGTAGGCGATCAGGGCGCGGTAGATGCCCTGGCCGCGCCACTCAGGCAGCGTTCCTCCGCCCCACAGGCTGGCGAAGCTGGTGCCGGGGAGGAACTCGATCCGTGCCGAGCAGACCGGCTGATCCCCGGCCATCGCGACCGTCATCGCCACGGCCTCCGGGCGATCGCGCAACTGGGCGAGCAGCGACCGGCGCAGCCGGGAGGCATCGGTCCCGAATACCCGCTCGTGCACATCGGTCAGCAGGCCCACGCCGGCCTCGTCGGTCACCGGCAGCAGCCGTACCCCGGGCGGCACGTCCACCTGCTTCGGCGCCGAGGAAACCTCGGTCACCATCAGCGACTCCTCGCCCTCGGCGCCGAAGCCGGCCGCCAGCAGGCGCGCACCCAGGTCAGCCGGCCGGTCGTAGTCGTACAGCTTCCACTCAAACTTCTCGCCCCGGGCGGCGAAGTAGGCCACTTGCGCGGCGATCACCGCGTCGGCGTCGGCGTCGCCCAGCCCCGACCAGGCGATCCCCGACCACCCCCGGCCCTCCGCGCCCACCCAGCGCACCACCAGGGAGTCGGCCTCGATCCGCGCCCCCGACCCGTCCGGCCGGACATTGCGGCGGACCTCGGCATCGAATGCGGCAAGAGCATGGTCAGGCTCCACCCGCCTAGCCGACCACAAGAACTCGCTGCTGTGCCACTCTTGGGTCATGGGCCTAACCGGCGTCGCCGTCCAGCCCGTCGGCGAGGGCAACCTCCAGCCGGCCGTCCAGTTCCTCGGCGAGTGGGTAAGCGACGGCGAGGCCGAGGCGCGCGAATTCCTGGCCGATCATGGCGAGCCGGAAGGCGCGAGCCTGATCGCGCGACGCGGCCACCAGGTGATCGGTGTCGTCGCGCTGCTGTGGGAGTCGAACTACGCCGGGTTCTCCGATCACGGCATTCCGCTGGTCCACCAGGTCGCGGTGGCCGGGCCGTTCCGGCGGCAGGGAGTCGCGACGCGGCTCATGGACGCGACCGAGCAGCTCGCCAGGACCAGGGGCATCGTGACGCTGGGCATTACCGTCGGCCTGTCCGCCGAGTACGGGCCGGCTCAGCGGATGTACGGCAGGCGCGGCTATGCCCCGGACGGGCGGGGCGCGTGCCAGGGCCAGCGGCCACTCGGCCAAGGGGAGCGGGTAACGGTAGACCACGACCTGATCATCTGGCTCACCAAGGATCTCGGCGGCTGAGGGATACTGGCGGCTATGCCTGAGCTGATCAAGGAGCCGAGCCGGATCGCCGCGGCGGGCCAGCCACCCAAGCTGATCGATGAGTACGTGGGACGGGCTAACACGGGCCGGGGCAGCCTGAGTATCGCGCACATGCGAAGCCCCTCTGGCTGGGCCGAGCCCGGGCAGCGCCCGGAGTTCGACGAGTTCACGATCGTGCTGCGCGGCGCCCTGGTCGTGGAGTCCGAAGGCGCCCAGCTGACCGTCCAGGCCGGCCAGGGCGTACATACGCGACCCGGGGAATGGGTGCGTTATAGCACCCCGGGAGCCGAAGGCGCCGAGTACATCTCGGTCTGCGTGCCGGCCTTCGCCCCCGACACCGTTCACCGGGACGAGTAGGCCGGGAACATCGCGGTCACCATGACGTCCTGGCCCACGCCCTGTCCGGCCTGGTGCGAACAGGTTAGCCGCGCCCAGCACATCGCCAGGGACGGGCTGGACGACACCAGGCGAGGCCGCCACCCGCCAGTCACCAGGCACTGACCTAGACGCGGTGGCCGCGAGCAGGGCAATGGGGCGGGAGCAGGACGGCTGAACCCGTTCACCGGGCTATGCCGGTCTGCGCGGCGTGATCATCTACGACTGAAGGGCACGGTCAGCCCGCGCTGCGCTGAAGCTGCCACGCGGCTTCGAGGGCGTCCTCGATGGCGCCCGCGTCGCCGCTGGCGAGGTCGGCGACGACCATCATGTGCCGGGCGTACCGGACCGGGACGCTGAAGGTTCCGGGAAACTCCCGCAGCAGCGAGTCGCGGTAGTCGAAGTCCGCGCGGATCACCAGGTGCGCGTCGTCGAGCTGGCGGGCGACCAGCCTGCCGTGGTACCGCCACTCGGCCAGTCCTCGCGGCGCGGTGCGTCGCACCCCCGCCAGGGCACCGGCTAGACGGCCCACGTCGTCCATCTCCACCAAGCACAGGCTTCCCTGTTTTCCCCTGAACAATCATGGGTGCGGAGCGCTGGGCCAGACGATGCGCAGGAGGATCAGTGGAGCGGGTGTGGTCTGGCGGGGCCTATGAGAGGTGCAGATATCCACGATATTGAGCACCGCCCCGGCGAGTGGCATCAGCAGTCACTCGAGCCCCGCGGAGAGGGAGCGGAGCGGACGCGCGAAACATCGTGGATCGCTACCCGCGCTATGCTGCCGCGCTGCTCCAGGGCTGCCAGCCGCAGAGGCTGCCAGGCACTCCCGCTGGCTGGTTCACGTAATCGTGTGCCGGAAGGCGCCGGAAATGACGCCGTCCCGCCCAAGATCATGGGGAAAACTGGTAGAGAGCAATGTTCCGACCACGCTGAATGCCTCAGCCGGAGCCGGGCGCCTGGAGGCTACTCCTGGGTTGCTGATTACGGGTATGCATCTCCCCGGCCGCGGAGCAGGGCCGTGTCAGGAGCCTCCACCGGCCGACGGCTGCGACGCGTGCCGGCCACGTCCGCGGCATGGCGGCGCGTCGGCGTGCCGCGTGGCTGACGGGCGAGCTGGCGGTGGCGGTACGGGGCGGCGGTTCTGGGTCAAAGTGCCGGTGGTCCGGTTCTAGCCGGACCACCGGCACATCGACCCAGCGGTTAGCACATCAGCGCGCCAGAAATCCGAGGCGACGGGTTATTTTAAGACGCGCGCTAGGCGCAACGATGATGCACACCGCGCAACGGCATCAGCCGCATCATCGTTACATCAGATCCTGGCGGCCCGTGAAGTCCCAGGCCACCGTAGCCGTGCGGCGCTCCGGCAGGCCGAGGGCGCTGCAACGCCGCACGCTGCGCCGCAGGTAGCGCCCATTCACGCAAGATGCCGAATGATGCAGCGGATGCAATTCCGCTCACTTGGGCCAACCTAAGCTGGGTGGGTCGGACCCGATGAGGAGGCCAGGTGACGCACCCGCTGCCGCCGCTGGTCGCGGAGCGTCTCCGGGCGCTGCGCGAGCGCCCCGCCGAGCCGACCGACAAGGGTTTCGGCCTGCTCGCGTCCGGGATGGACGGGCCGGCCCCGCGGGCCTGGCCCGGACCAGGCCGGCCGTGCACGCGGCCGGGTTCAGCTACCCGGTGCTCACCCTGCGCGAGTCGGCGCTGGCGGGCAACCTGGCGGCGATGGCCGCCTATTGCGCCAGGGCCGGGGTGGAGCTGGCGCCGCACGGCAAGACCGCCATGTCTCCCGAGCTGGCCGCCCGCCAGCTGGCCAGCGGTGCCTGGGGCATCACCGTGGCCACCATCGGCCAGCTGCGGGCCTACCGGGCCTTCGGCTTCCCCCGCCTGCTGATAGCCAACGAGCTTGTCGACGAGACGGGCATCGCGTGGCTGGCGGGCGAGCTCGCCGCCGATCCCGGCTTCGCGGCGTACTGCTACGTGGACAGCACCGACGGTGTGGCCATCCTGGACCGCGTCCTCACCGCACGCCCGGCCGGACGCAGGCTCCCGGTCCTGGTGGAGATCGGGCTGGGGCGGACCGGCTGCCGGACCGATGACGAGGCGCTCGCCGTGGCCAAGGCGGCGGCTGCGACCGGCACCCTGACGGTGGCCGGCGTGGCCGGCTACGAGGGCAGCATCGGCGGCGACCCCAGGGAGCAGGCCCCCGGCCCGGTGACGTCGTTCTGCCGCCGGCTGGCGAACCTGGCCGCCACCTTGCTGGCCAGCACGGGGGCCGGCGGCGGCGAGTTCATCGTCACGGCGGGCGGCAGCGTGTACTTCGACGTGGTGACCCGCGAGCTGGCCGCGGACGGCGCGGCGGGGATGACGGTGGTCCTGCGCAGCGGCGGGTACCTCTTCCACGACCACGGCCTCTACCAGGCCGCCACCCCCGCCGCCCGCGGTGTGGCCGGGGCACCGGTGTTCCGGCCGGCCCTGGAGCTGTGGGCGCAGGTGCTGTCGCGGCCCCAGCCGGGGCTTGCGCTGCTCGGCGCGGGCCGCCGCGACGCCGGCTTCGACGCGGGCCTGCCGGTGCCGCTGCGCGCGCGCCGCCGGGACGGGGCAGCGGCCGGCCTGACCGGCGCCGAGGTGACCGGGCTCAACGACCAGCACGCCTACCTGCGGCTGGACCCCAGTACCGCGCTGGCGCCCGGCGATCTGGTGTGCCTGGGCATCTCCCACCCCTGCACCACGCTCGACAAGTGGCGGGTGATACCGGTGCTGGATGAACAGGACCGCGTCATCGACGCGGTGCACACCTTCTTCTAAGGCGCGTACCCCGAAGTCGGGTCCTGGGCGGCCGGCCCGGCCCGGTGTACGTTCGGTACGTGCAGGGGACTACCTTTCTTTACGTTCTGCGCCAGCTGACCGAGGCCGACCCGGCCCGGCCCGCGCTGACGTACCAGAACCAGACGCTGAGCCGGGCCGAGTTGACCAACCGGGTCGAGCGGCTCGCCGCGCTGTTCGCCGGCCGCGGCGTCACCGAGGGCTCGACGGTCACGATCGGGCTGCCGAACTCGATTGGATTCGTGGAGAGCATGTTCGCGGCGTGGGCCGTGGGCGCGGTGCCTCAGCCGATCTCCGACCGGCTCCCGCCGCTGGAACGCGCCGCCATCGTGGACCTGGCGGACCCCGCGCTCGTGGTGGGGGCGCCCCCACCGGGCGAGGGCGCCCGGCCGGTCCTGGAGTCGGTACCCGCGCACCTGCCGGCCGGCTCGTTCACGCCGGGCGTGTCGCCGGAGTGGAAGCTCATGACCAGCGGCGGGAGCACCGGGCGGCCGAAGCTGATCGGCGCCACCCAGCCCGCGTTGTTCGAGTCCGTGGGACCGGCCGGCGCCCTGGTTTGCCTGCGCCCCGACGGCTGCGTCCTGATGACAGGACCGCTCGCCCACAACGGCCCGTTCGTGGCCACCACCTGCGCGATACTGCTCGGCAACCACGTAGTGCTGATGCCGCGGTTCGACCCGGCCGAGACGCTGCGACTGATCGAGAAGCACCGGGTGACCTGGATGCTCCTGGTACCGACGATGATGCTCAGGATCTGGCGGCTGCCCGAAGATGTCAGGCTGGGCACCGACGTGTCCGGCCTGGAGGTGGCGTTCCACCTGGCCGCGCCGTGCCCGGCGTGGCTCAAGCAGGCCTGGATCGACTGGCTCGGCCCGGAGAAGGTGATCGAGCTGTACGGCGGCACCGAACTGCAGGCCGTGACGGTGATCAGCGGCACCGAATGGCTCGGGCACAGGGGGTCGGTCGGCCGGACGGTGCTCGGCGAGATCGAGATACGCGACCCCGGCGGCCGTCCCGCTCCGGTCGGCGAGGAGGGGGAGATCTGGATGCGCCGGGGCCAGGGCGCCGCGTCGCCGTACCGCTACGTCGGCGCCACCGCGCGCAGCGCCGCCGACGGCTGGGAGTCGCTCGGCGACATCGGCAAGGTGGACGCGGACGGGTACCTGTACATCACCGACCGCCTCGCGGACATGATCCTGGTCGGCGGGGCGAACGTGTACCCGGCCGAGATCGAGGCCGCGCTGGACGAGCACCCGGCCGTGCGGTCCTGCTGCGTGATCGGCCTGCCCGACGAGGACCTTGGCAACATCCCGTATGCCATCGTCGAGCTGTCCGAGCCGGCCTCCGACAGGGACCTGCTGGCTCACCTGCGGCAGCGACTGGCCCCGTACAAGCTGCCCCGCGTGATCGAGCGCGCGACCACGCCGCTGCGCGACGACGCCGGGAAGGTGCGCCGCTCAGCGTTGCGGGCCGAGCGGATCGCCCGCTGAGGCCCCGTCTCCCCGGACGGGGAGGGCCAGGGTACCGGGGGAGTTCCTGAGCCGCTCGGCGATCAGCTTGGCTATCTGCTCCATGGAGTCTTCCAGGTCCTTCGTGGTGACCACGTCGGACAGCGCGAGGCGGACGGCGGCGAGCTCGCGGGCGAGGAACTCGGTGTCGGCCTGGGTCCGTGCCGCCACCTCCCGGTCCCGCTCGATGTTGGCCCGGTCCCGGTCGTCCTGCCGGTTCTGCGCCAGCAGGATCAGCGGCGCGGCGTAGGCCGCCTGAGTCGAGAAGGCCAGGTTGAGCAGGATGAACGGGTACGGGTCCCAGTGCTTGACGAGGCCGACGGTGTTGAGCGCGATCCAGACGAGCACGAGCACCGTCTGGCCGACCAGGAACCGGCCGGTGCCCAGGAACCGCGCGATCGCCTCGGAGAAGCGGCCGAACGCGTCGGCGTCGTACCGGGCGCCCATCCGCGGGGTGGCGCCGCGCGGGACCGACAGGTCGTTACGCTCGGCCAGGCGGCTGGCGAACCGTGCCATCTCAGCCTCCCGTCCTGCGCCAGTCGACCGGCAGCAGGTGGTCCAGCACGTCGTCTACGGTAACCGCGCCGAGCAGGCGGCCGTTTTCGTCGCACACCGCCACGCTGACCAGGTTGTAGGCGGCGAGCCTGGCCGCCAGCTCACGCTCGGGCAGGTCAGGCCGGACGAACACGCTCGCCTCAACGCAGTCGCCGACCTGGGTGGCCAGCGGCAGGCGCAGCAGCCGCTGGAACCCGACGCTGCCGAGGTAACGCCCGGTCGGCGTGATCATCGGCGGTTCGCACACGTAGACCTGAACGGCCGCGGTGACCGGCATTTCCGGGTCCCGGATGCGGGCCAGCACCTCCGCGACGGACACGTTCGGGGTCACGATCAGGGGATGGGGTGTCATCAGGCCGCCCGCGGTCGTGGCGTCGTAGAGCAGGAGCCGCCTCAGCTCGGCGGCCGGGACCGCCTCCATCGCCGTCAGCAGCCGCTCGCGCTGCTCGGCCGGCATCTCCGCGAGCAGGTCCGCGGCGTCGTCCGGCTCCATCTCCTCTACCACGTCGGCGCTGCGCTCCAGCTCCAGGCTGTCCAGCAGCCGGATCTGGTCCGGTTCCGGCATCTCTTCCAGCAGGTCGGCCAGTTCCTCGTCGTCGAGCGCCGCCGCGAGCTGCTGGCGCCGGCTGGCCGACATGCCCTCCACGGCGGCGGCCAGGTCGGCCGGCTGCAGTTCGCGCAGGCTGGCCAGCTGGTCGGCCATCGGGCCGGCCCGGAACAGCCCCGGGTACTTGTCCCACGGCACGATCGTGGTGCGACGGTGCCGCAGACCCCGGCCGTGCACCACGGCGAGCGCGCTGACCTCCCAGCCCACCCGCCGCTGCTCGCGGGGGAGGATGGCGACGTCGACGACGGTCCCGTCCTCGGTCTGCTTGCCGTACAGCTCCGACGCGAGGATCTCCCCGGTCCGCCGGGTGAAGCGGTCCAGGTCGACGGTCCCGCCGCGCAGGTGCGCACCATCGACGGATATCTCCGTGATCGCGCCGAGGTTGACGAAGATGCGGCGACGCTGCAGCGTCACGACCAGGCCGAGCGCCCGCGGCGGCTCGATCCCGGCGGCGGGCAGGATCACGACGTCGCGGACCCGGCCGATGGTCAGGCCCTCGCTGTCCAGCAGCGGACGGCCCCTCAGCCGAGACGAGAACACCTGGCTTGCGGCCACGGTCTGCCCATCACCTCCCGAGCCCGATCCGACCAGCACCATTATCGTTTCCGCCGGGGCTACCGGCATCACTGGCACGGGTAGTGCCCTGGCGCCGCCATGCTAAGCGGCGCATGCTGACGGCAACGTCGTCACCGCGCTGTTCAAGGCGGAGGGAACCCAGGCGGCCGACTACGCCGGCGCCATCAACCAGGAGAAGCACCTGGACATCGACCAGGCCTGGCGGTTCGCGACCGGCGGCGGCCTGATCACCGGGATCACCGCCTACTGGTGCCAGGCCCAGCTGTACCGGCGGCTGGCCGTCAAGCGCTACGACGAGATCGCGATCGCCTGAGGCCAGGGGGAGATCACCATGACCGAAGTAAGCCAGCGCCCCCGCACCGCGGAATCCGCGTCCGCGGTCGTGACCGAGTTCTTCGACCGGTACCGCGCACATGACATCGACGGCATGACCGACCTGTGCTCGGTCAACGCCGGGTTCTCCTACGTCCCGGTCGAGATCTGGGGCAAGCAGCGGGTGCTGCGCGGCGACGGCAAGGTCTGCACCGTCGGCAAGCCGCTGTGGACCGGGCTAGTCGCGTCGTTCCCGAACCTGTCCAACACCGTGCACAGCCTCGTCGGCAACGACGACGGCGACGTGGTCGCCGAGGTCGACATCGAGGGCACCCAGCAACTGGCCTGGGGTCTGGTCACCCCGGCTGGCCGGCACTACCGCGAACCGCACCTGTTCATCTTCCACGTCGGTACCGACCTGCTCATCGACAGCATC
>CAVWBQ010000022.1:0-171508 GCA_963753225.1 uncultured Actinomycetota bacterium
GACGTGGGCGAAATCGTTTGCCTCTGAGGTCGGTGCGATCCTACGGCAAGGAGGCCAAACATGACATTCCCCGCCGGCCGTTCCGCCCGTCTCCAGCCGAGGGCCCAGCGCCGTCCCCGATTCCGCCGTCACTCCGGATTGTCCGCGGGCGCAGCCACCCTGGGCGCGCTGACCCTGATCCTGGCCGGGTGCAGCTCCGGCTCGCCGTCCAGCTCCAGCTCGAGCTCCAGCACGGCGCAGGCGGCCGGGCACAAGGGCGGCACCTTCACGATCCTGGCCAACTCCGCCTTCGGCGTCGCCGACCCGGCGCAGAACTACACGCTGCAGCAGTGGCAGCTGCTCATCGACACCCACGACGGCCTGGTGGGGTTCGCCAAGGTGGGCGGCGTCGCGGGTGCGAAGATCGTGCCCGACCTCGCGACATCCATCCCCACGCCGACCAACGGCGGCAAGACCTACCTCTTCCACATCCGCAAGGGGATCAAGTTCTCCAACGGCCAGACGCTCAAGCCCAGCGACTTCGTCCGGACGTTCGAGCGGCAGTTCACCGTGCCCGGCCCGACCTCGTTCTACTCGGGACTCGTCGGCGCCAGCAAGTGCAGCACCAAGGGCTGCGACCTGTCCCAGGGCGTGGTCGCCGACGACTCGGCCTACACCCTGACGCTCAACCTGACCGCGCCCGACCCCGAGCTGATGGACCAGCTCTCGCTGCCGTTCGCCTTCGCGGTCCCGGCTAACACCTCGCTGAAGCTGACCGGCAACAACGTGCCGCCGGGAACCGGGCCGTACATGTGGAAGTCGTACAACCCGAACACCCAGGCCGTGCTGGTCCGCAACCCCTACTTCCACGTGTGGAACGCCGAGGCGCAGCCGGACGGTTACCCGAACCAGATCATCGAGAAGTACGGGCTCCTGGTCTCCGACGAGGTGAGGGAGGTACAGAACGGCCAGGCCAACGAGGTCTACGACGGCGACCAGATCCCGTCCGACCAGCTCAGCCAGCTGAACAGCCCCACGTACGCCAAGCAGGTGCACGTGAACACGCTGACCGCCGACTGGTACTTCGCGCTGAACACCAAACGACCGCCGTTCAACAACCTGCAGGCCCGGCAGGCCATCAACTACGCCGCCAACCGGGCGGCCTACGTCAAGATCGCGGGCGGCTCCTCGCTGGCCGTGCCGACCTGCCAGATCCTGCCGCCCAACTACCCGGCCTACGCGCCCTACTGCCCCTACACCGCGGGACCTGGTCACAACACGTGGACCGGGCCCGACCTGGCCAAGGCCAAGCAGCTGGTGCAGCAGTCCGGCACGGCCGGGATGAAGGTGGTCGTCAACGGCACCAGCGACCAGGTCGGCAAGTCCCTGGTCGAGCAGATGATCTCGGACCTGGACGCGATCGGCTACAAGGCGACCCCGCAGCTGCTCTCGACCAGCGTCCAGTACCCGTTCGTGCAGAACTCGTCCAACTCGGCCAAGTGGAACGTCGGCTGGTCGGCGTGGTACCAGGACTACCCGGCCCCGTCCGACTTCCTGAACGTACTGCTCGGCTGCGGGACCATCCACCCGGGCAGCGACGCCAGCCCGAACATCGCCGCCTTCTGCGATCAGTCCATCCAGGCCAAGATCAACCAGGCCGAGACGCTGCAGACCACCGACCAGGCCGCGGCCAACAAGCTGTGGACGCAGATCGACCAGGCCGACACCAACGCCGCGCCCTGGGTCGACATGTACAACCCGAAGCAGATCGACTTCCTGTCCAGCAACGTCCGCGGTTACTTGTGGAACCCGCAGTGGTACATCCTCATCGACAGGCTCTGGCTCTCATAACCTCCCCGAGGCATGCCAGAACCTGTTGAAGGAGGCTTATGGCCACGCTGCTTGAGCAGGCCGAGGTCGGCCCCGGGCCGGCCTCGGGCGTGGTCGGGCGCAACCCCTGGGCGCTGGCGGGCCGCCGGCTGCGGCGCAACCGCATCGCGCTGGCGGCCCTCGGTGTGTTCCTGCTGATCGTGGTGCTGTCCCTGGCCGCGCCGCTGTACGCGAACAACGTGGCGCACGTGAACCCGTTCCCGCCCAACCTGAACGGCCACACGGTGGTGAACGGGAAGGTGGTCCCGGTGATGCAGCAGGGCGGCGGGACCCTGCACCTGGGCGAGACCCCGATCGGGCCGACCTGGGATCTGGGCCACTACTTCCTCGGCGGGGACAGCGTGGGCCGTGACGTCGCCGTGCTGCTGCTGTACGGCGGGCGGAGCTCGCTGCTGGTCGGGATCGGCTCTGCTATCCTGTGCTGCCTCGCCGCCACCGTCGCCGCCCTGTTCGCCGGCTTCTTCGGCGGCCTGGTCGACTCGGTGCTGTCCCGCATCATGGACATCATCTGGGCCTTCCCCGTGTACCTGCTGGCCATCACGATCTCGACCGAGCTGCTCACCCACTCCAGCGGGTTCCAGTTCGGGCCGCTGCGCATCAGCGCGTCCAGCCTGTGGACGCCCACGATCATCATCGCGTTCATCTTCGTGCCGTACGTGTACCGCCCGGTCCGCGGCCAGGTGCTCACGGTGGTCAAAAAAGAGTTCGTGGAGGCCTCGGTCGCACAGGGCGCGGGTAACCTGCGGCTGGTCTTCTCTGAGATCCTGCCCAACGTGGTGTCCACCGTGATCGTGCTGCTCCCGCTGATAGTGGCCACCACGATCCTGACCGAGGCCGCGCTCTCCTTCCTGGGCGTCGGCGTCCAGCCGCCGAACGTCAGCTGGGGAACGATCATCCAGGACGGCACGAGCCTGCTGTACACCCGGCCGTGGGTCTCGCTCGCCCCCGGGATCATGATCCTGCTCACGGTGCTCTCACTCAACGTGCTCGGGGACGGGATTCGGGACGCGCTCGACCCGCGGGCCAAGCTGCGGGTGGAGGGTTAAGTGGCGCCGTGCTGACGTTCATCATCCGGCGCCTGCTGTGGACCGTGCTCGTCATGTTCGTGATCACGGTGGTCGTGTTCGTGATCTTCTTCAAGACCCCGGGCGTCGACCCGGCCCGCGCCATCGCGGGCCGCAACCCGAGCGCGCAGGTCCTGCAGGAGATCCGGGCACAGTTCGGGCTCGACAAGCCGCTTCCGGTCCAGTACGGCCTGATGATGAAGAGCATCTTCATCAGCCGGGACCTGGTCTCCTACTCGAACCAGGGCGTGAAGGTGGTCCCCGAGATCGCCGCGGCTACCCCCGCGACCGTGTCGCTCGTCTTCGGCGCCGCGGTGCTCTGGGTCGTGATGGCGATCGCCATCGGGGTGGCCGCTGCCCTGCTCAAGGGCACCGTGTTCGATCCGCTGCTGATGGTGCTGGCCCTGATCGGCGTCTCCGCGCCGGTGTTCTGGGTAGGCCAGGTCGCCAACATGATCACGCAGGGCAGCCTGCACGACACGTTCCTGTTCAGCTGGGTCCCGCCGCTGGGGTACACATCGTTCACGCAGAGTCCGCTACTGTGGTTCGAAGGGCTGGTCATCCCCTGGATCACGCTGTCGATCCTGTACATCGGCCTCTACGGGCGGGTGCTTCGCGCCAACATCCTGGAGACACAGAACGAGGACTTCGTCCGGACCGCCCGTGCCAAGGGAATCACCGAGCGGCAGGTACTGCTGCGGCACACTCTGCGCACGTCCATGATCACGTTCGTGAGCCTGTTCGGGCTCGACTTCGGCGCCCTGGTCGCGGGCGGGGCGCTGCTCACCGAGGTGGTGTTCGGCATCCACGGGGTCGGCTACCTCACCTACCAGGCCCTGGCCAACCTCGACCTGCCGACGATCATGGCCACCGTGGTGTACGGCGCGTTCTTCATCGTGCTGGCCAACGCCGTCGTCGACATCGGCTACGCCTGGCTCGACCCGAGGATCCGGCCCTCATGACGGGCCAGCCATGACCGGGGAACCGCTGCTCGACGTGCGCGACCTCAAGGTCTCGTTCCGCACCGAGGACGGACTGGTCAAGGCGGTCGACGGGGTGTCGTTCACCCTGTCGGCGGGCGAGACGCTCGGCATCGTCGGCGAGTCAGGATCCGGCAAGAGCGTGACGATGATGTCGGTGATGCGGCTGATCAACGACCCGAACGCGCGTTTCGAGGGCGAGGTGCTCTACAAGGGCCACGACCTGATGACGCTGAACCCGGACCAGATGCGCGCGATCCGCGGCACCGGGATCTCCATGATCTTCCAGGACCCGATGACCTCGCTGAACCCGGTGTACCGGGTCGGCTGGCAGATCGCCGAGCAGATCCGGGCGCACGAGCGCGTCTCCAAGCAGGCGGCGCGCGCCCGGGCGATCGAGTTGCTGGGCGCCGTGGGCATACCGCAGCCCGCCCATCGGGTCGACAGTTACCCGCACGAGTTCTCCGGCGGCATGCGGCAGCGGGTGATGATCGCCATGGCGGTCTCCTGCAACCCGGACATACTGATCGCCGACGAGCCGACCACCGCGCTCGACGTGACCATCCAGGCGCAGATCCTGGTCCTGCTCAGGAAGCTCAGGAACGACTTCGGCACCGCGGTGGTGCTGATCACCCACGACATGGGGGTGGTGGCCGACCTGGCCGACCGGATCGCGGTGATGTACGCGGGGCGGGTCGTCGAGCAGGGCACCCGGCGGGAGGTCTTCTACGACGCCCAGCACCCGTACACCTGGGGCCTGCTCGGCTCGATCGCCCGGCTGGACCGGCCCAAGCCGAGGCGCCTGGCGGCGATTCCCGGGCAGCCGCCCTCGCTGCTCCGGCTGCCCCCGGGGTGTGCCTTCGCGGACCGCTGCGCTCACCGGTTCGACCTGTGTGACGAGCAGCCGCCGCTGCTCGCCCGGGTCGACGGCGACCACCTGGACGCCTGCCACCTCGAGCCCAAGCAGAAGAAGGAACTACGGGAGACCACCATCCATCCGGAACTGATCGAGACAGCGGAATGACCGCCGCCGAGGCAGCTTTCAGTCCCGCCGCGAACGGCGACGGCGAAGCGGGCGGCGAACTGCTGCTCCGGGCCGAGCACGTGACCAAGTACTTCCCGATCAGGAGCGGGGTCCTGCTGCAGCGTGAGGTCGCGCGGGTGCACGCGGTGGACGACGTCAGCCTCGAACTGCGCGCCGGGGAGACGCTCGGCCTGGTCGGGGAGTCAGGGTGCGGCAAGTCCACGCTGGCCCGGTGCCTGGCCCGGCTGTACCCGCTCACCAGCGGATCGGTGGTGTTCGAGGGCCGGGACATCTCCACGCTGTCCCGGCGCGAGCTGCGGCCGGTGCGGCGCGAGCTGCAGATGGTGTTCCAGGACCCGTACGCGTCGCTCAACCCGCGCAAGCGGGTGGGCGAGATACTCTCCGACCCGCTGCGTATCCACAAGAGCGGGAACCGGGATGAGGTCAGGCGCCGGGTGCGCGAACTGCTCGAGCTCGTCGGCCTGTCACCGGAGCACATCAACCGCTATCCGCACGAGTTCTCCGGCGGCCAGCGGCAGCGGATCGGGGTGGCCAGGGCCCTGGCCCTGCACCCGAAGCTGATCATCGCCGACGAGCCGGTCTCCGCCCTCGACGTGTCGATCCGCGCGCAGGTGATCAACCTGCTCGACGACCTCCAGGACGAGCTGCACCTCACCTATATCTTCATCGCTCACGACCTGGGCGTGGTGCGGCACGTGTCGGACCGCATCGCGGTCATGTACCTGGGCAAGATCGTGGAGGTGTCGCCGGCCGAGGAGCTCTACCAGCGGCCCGTCCATCCCTACACCGAGGCGCTGCTGTCGGCGGTCCCGATCCCGGACCCCGACCTGTCGGACCGCCGGGTGCAGATCGTGCTCGAGGGTGACGTGCCGAGCCCGATCGTTCCGCCGTCGGGGTGCCGTTTCCACCCGCGCTGCCGGTACGCCACCAAGATCTGCGCCCAGCAGGAGCCGCCGCTGGCCGAGTACGGTGGCGGCGGCCACATGGCCGCCTGCCACCACCCGCTCAACATCGGCCTCCCGGCGACCCCGGCCGGAGCCGGGGAGCCGCTACCCGCCGCCGCCGGGGGAGAGGTGCCGGCCGAGGAAGCGCAGTGAGCTCTCCACCTCGAACATCGGCATGTCCGCGTGCCGGCCGGGGTTGGCGTGCAGGCTCTTCTCGCGCGAGGCGAACGCGTCGAACAGCGCCAGGCCCGACTCCCGCGGCACCTGCTCGTCGTCCCACTGCAGCAGGAACAGCACCGGGATGGTGACGCGGGCCGCCGCCTCGGCCAGGGTTTCGTGTCCCGCCAGGCCGAACACGGCGGCGCTGATCCTCGGTTCCGCCGCGGCGAGGGGCACGCCGGTAGCGCTGCCCATCGACACGCCCCAGAATCCCACCGGGCCGTCCAGGCCGGGCTGGGCCTGCAGCGCGTCCAGGGTGGCCCGCCACTCGGGGACGGCCTGCTCGGCCTGGGCGGCGTTGTAACGGGCGATCTGGGGGCCCACGGGCTCGCCCGCCGCCATCCGTCCCCTGATCTCCGCGATGAACCGCTCGTCCTCCTCGGTCCTGGGGCGGTCGCCGGATCCGGGAGCGTCGATGGCGGCCGCCGCGAAACCGCAGGCGGTCACCAGACGGCGGGCGCGGCCCTGCATGGCCGGTGCCTTCTTGTGCTGGCCGCCGCCGTGGCCCAGCAGCACCAGCGGGCCGTGTGCGGCTGCCCCGGCGGGTGACCAGAGCACGCCGGGAATGTCCCCGACCGTGAACAGGCGTTCCGCGACGCCGTCGGCGATGGTCTCTGAAGTGAACTGCATAAGTCTGTTGCCTTCCGGGATGCCTGCGGGCGCTCCCGGGTCACCTACGTCAGCCGAACCGCACAGCCGCGATGGAGGGGAGCACCCATCCTGATACAGCGGTAATGGGTCTCACCTCCTCAGCTCGCGCCAGTCCCCACGACCCTACCAGCCCTCGATCGGCCCCACCCGTTCCCCCGCGGTGGCGCTCACTCAATCGGCTGCCTGGCGATCAGCGGCGGCTCGCGGCCGGCCAGCAGCCAGCCGGCGACGGCGGCGACCAGCGGCAGCCCGATCAGCAAGATCAGCACATCAGTCAGCGGCACGTCGCCGAACATGGCGGACAGGCTGCCGTGCGCCCACGCCAGCCCGGCGATCACCGCGCCGGCCATGCCGAGGATCGCGCCGAGCAGGCCCAGCGCGGCCGCGGTCGCCGCGGTGATCATCCGCCGGGTCGCGGCGCTGGCACCGGCGGCGGTGAGCGTGCGCAGGTCCCGCGCGGTCTCGCTGCGGATCAGGCCGACGGACGCGGCCAGCACTCCGAGCGCGATGACGATGCCCAGCGCGGTGGCGCCGTCGGTGAACTCGCCGGCATCCGGGTTATCGGACTTGGTCTCGATCGTCACCCCGTAGGTGAGCGCGAGTCGCTTGGCCGCGTTGATCTGCGTGGCGGTGAGCGCGGCCGGTGCCTGGATCAGCCATCCGTTCAGGCTGGGCTGCTGGTGATACTTGCTCACCGCATGCTCGGTGATCACCGTGTTCGGCGCGGAGGTGCCGCTGGGCAGGTTGCTGACCGCCTGTATCGCGGGGCTGGCCAGGCAGTCGTTGCTCAGCGTGCAGGGCGGACCGCCGTCAGCACCGGGGTTAGCGGGGTTGGGCAGGCATGTGCCAGTGCACGAGCCTGCGGTGCCCCAGAGCATCTCCAAGTGCGGCAGGCCCGCCAGCCCTGGCCGCATGGTGAGGAAGTCGGTGCCGGGAGCGATCTGGCTGGACTTGATCCCGTACGTGGCGAGCAACTGCGGGGTGGCCACGTACACGGCGCCGGTGAAATTGGACGGACCGTGTGCCCGCGCGCCCACCTGGTACAGCCAGCCCGCGGACTCCAGCGGCACCGCGGAACGCGCGTGCAAGCTGGCGGCGAGGCTGTCCACCTGCCCGCCCAGGCGGCCTACCTGGGCGTTGCTGAGCTGCGTCATCTCCCCGGGCGCCGGGCTCTGCTGGGTGTAGATGACCAGTTGGCTGCCGGACAGGTTGGGGCCGATCCAGTCGAGTGGATTGTCGAACTTGATGCTGGCGACGAGGCAGATCCCCATGGCCAGGAACACGGCGAACGTGGTCGCCGCCAGCGCGGCGCCGGACCGGGCCCGGTAGCGGACCAGGTCGCGCAGCGCGATCCGGACCGCAACCGGCAGCCGAGGTCCCGCCCCGGCGGCCAGCACGCCGATGGCCAGCGGGGCGAGCAGTACGATGCCCACGATCGTGGCGACCAGGCCAGCTAGCAGGAACGGCGCGCGGTTAGGGCTGCCCTGCACCCCGGCCATACCGCCGGCGAACGCCAGGCATGCCACCCCGGCCGCGAACACGATGACGCCGGGCAAGGCGGAGCGGTGCGCCGGCCTCGGCGGAGCGGGGCGGCCGGACAGCGCGGCCACCACCGGCACCTGAGCCATCGTCTTAGCCGGGCGGCGGGAGGCCAGCACCGACGTCGCGATCGCGAAGACGACCCCGATGGCGAACGCCCACCACGGGAGGTTCGTCGCGTCGACCACGTGGCCGGTGGCCTGCTGCAGCGTCGGCACGTAGGCGAACCAGGCGGCGAAGCCAAGTACCGCCCCGGCGAGCGCGGCGGCCACGCCGACGGCCAGGCCGTTGACGATCATGACCAGGCGGAGGCTGCGCTCGGTCGCGCCGATCGCGCTGAGCATGCCGAGGGCACGGAGCCTGCGCTGGGCCATCACCGAGAAGCCGGCTACCGACACCAGGCCGATGAACACCAGGCCGAGTACCTCCACCACCAGGATGCCCGTGGCCGGCGAGATCCCGCCCGACCTAATTGCGTTGGGGGGCGTGATCGTCGCCGCTGCCGGGATCCCTGGCAGCGTTGCGCTGCCGTTGCTGATCGCCTGCTGGACGGCGAGGGAGCCGAGCAGCATGATCACCTGGCTGGGGTGCTGGACCTGGCCGGGGGCGGCCAGCGCGAACTCGTCCGCCAGGTTGCTCGGGTCCTGCACGATGCCGGTCACCCGCCACGTGGTGCCGGCGGCCTGCCAGGTGCCGCCCACGTGCGCGCCGTACAGGGTCGCGACCTGGCTGGTCAGCGCGACCTGACCGGCGCCAGCCGGGTACGTGCCGCTGACCAGGCCCAGCAGCGGAGAGTTGTAGTGCCCGTGCGGACTCTCGGCGCGGAGCTGGACAGGCTGGGTGGTGCCATTAGCGATGTCCTGACCCTCAATGACATCCGCCGGACCCCAGCGGCCCGCGATGGCGGCGATGTCGGCGGCCAGGCTCGGGTCGCTGCCGGGCAGCGTGACCTGCGCGGCCGCCGTACCGAACGTGGCGTAGCTGGAGTTGGGGAGCTGCACGTTCGTGACGACGCTGGTGCCCCAGATCGTCGCCGCGACCGCCACCGTGAGCAGGCCGAGGACGAGCAGCTGCTGGCGCCATTCGCGGCGGAACAGCCGCCAGCCCCAGCGGACCACCGCCCGGCGGGCGACAATGCCGGATCCCGCTTCTTTGGCCAGGTCGGGGGGGTCGCGCAGCGCGATGCTCACCGGATCTTGCCAGGCGTGAGGAGGGATTCGGGGCCGGGCGGCCGGGTGGTCTGGCCGGTCACCCGCCCGTCGCGCAGGACTACCACGCGGTCGGCCCAGGCGGCCAGCTGCGCGTCGTGGGTCACTACCACCGCGGCCACGCCCCGCTGGCATGCCTCGTGCAGCAGCCGCATCACCTCGTCCGCGTGCACCGAGTCCAGGGCGCCGGAGGGCTCGTCGGCCAGCAGCAGGCGGCGGTCCCCCACCACCGCGCGCGCGATGGCGACCCGCTGCCGCTCGCCGCCGGACAGCTGATCGGGGAACCATCCGGCCCGGTCAGCCACGCCGAGCGCGGCCAGCGCTGCCAGCCCGGCCGCGCGCGCCTTCGGCACCGCGACGCCGTCCAGTTCCAGCGGCAAGGCGGTGTTCTCGACGGCGGTCAGCCCGGGCAGCAGATTGAAATCCTGGAACACGTACCCGATCACACGGCGCCGCAGCCGGGCCTTGCGGCCCGGCGGCATTCCCGCCAGCGCCATGCCGCAGACCAGCACGTCCCCGCTGGTGGGTTCCTCCAGGCTCCCGGCGATGGTCAGCAGCGTGGACTTGCCCGACCCGCTGGGCCCCATCACCGCCACCATCTCCCCGGCCCGCACCGACAGGTCTACCCCGGCAAGCGCGTGCACCACGGCCGGCTCCTGACCGTAGGTCTTGGACACGCCGCGCAGCTGCAGCACGCTCATCGCCGCGTTCGCACCTTCCCCGGCGCCTTCCCCGCCCGGTCCCGGCCCGCTCACCGCCGTGCCCCCAGCCGGCGAAGCTGCGGCACCGGCGCGGGGCCTGGGGCAGGCCGGGACGGCTCGGCAGCGGCCCGCCTGAGCCGCGCATCGGCGGCATCCAGCCACCGGATCACCGCGTCCAGCCGGAACAACTCGGCATCCACCACTAGCGCCAGGCCCAGATCATCCCGGGCCTCGCCCTCTTTCAGCCTCGTCCACTGCTGCATCAGCTCCAGCAGGTACAGGCGGTGCGCCTGGATCACCTCATGCGCGTCGGTACCGGGCACCCGGGCGGCCACCAGCACCTTCATCACCAGCTCGTCGCGGGGTGGGGCGGTCAGGTCCGGCGGCGTGCGCAGCCAGGCGGCCAGCGCCTCCTCACCGCGGACAGTGATCCGGAACCGCTTCTGCGGTCCGTCTTGCCCGGTACCGTCGGATTCAGCCAGCCCGTCACGTTCCAGCCGGCCCAGGGTCTTGTACACCTGCCCCACGTTCAGCGGCCACACCTCGCCGGTTCCGGCCTCGAATTCCTCGCGCAGCTGCAGCCCGTACTTGGGTCCTTCGGCCAGCAGCGCCAGGAGGACATGCGGGACACTCATGACATCACCATGCCAAGCATCATGTCGGGCATAATACCCGGCATACTCGCCTCGGGCAAGGCGGACTCCGCAGAGCCTGCTGCCCGCGCTGGACCGCTGGCTGCCACGGCGCGCTCCGGAGCGCTCTTCAGCAGGTCTAGATGAGTGATTCCTGATCGGGTTGCGGGCTTAGGCGGTCTTTGCCGGGGGTGCCCGGTGCGCACGTGCACGGTGGGGCAGGCAGCGGCGAAAGATCCGGGTGGATTGGGGCTTTGGGGTGATTTTGGTGCACTATAGTACCCCTAATTCACCCGCAGGCCCGAATCCACCCCGTAAAAGGTCATCGTTATCGTACTGGCGAGCGAAAAGGCGTGCGGGAGAGGCTGACGGGGCTGATGTAGCCCTCATCAGCGGCCCGGACGGGGTGATCCGCGCGGCCCGGCCGGAGGCTATTCAGGTGAGTGAGCCGCACCCCGGCACGCCGCACTCACCTGAATCAGGAATCACTCATCCAGGGGAGTCTCTCGAATACCGCGATCTGGCTCGGGCTGTCGGAGGTGAAGGGCGCGCGGTCCCAGCCTGCCCAGCGGTCCCGGAGTCGCAAGCCCGCGATCCTGGCCATGAGGTCGAGCTCGGATGGCCAGACGTACCGGTAGGGCGCGGAGTGGCGGACTAGGCGGCCGCCGGCCTCGATCCAGTGATGTGACCACGCGATCTGCGCGGCCACGTCGTCGAAGGTCTCGATCCCGACGTGATCGGGGTCCATGGTGAAGACCCGGGCGGTCTCGCCGGGGGGCACCAGGCGCAGCTGGGGGACGATCACCTCCACCACGAAGCAGCCGCCCGGCTCCAGGTGGCCGGCCGCGTTGGCGAAGACTGCTAGCTGGGCGTCCTGCGTGGTGACGTTCATGATCGTGTTCGCCACCAGGTAGACCAGCGTGAAGGGAGCTCCGGGAACGCGGGTCGTCGTCATGTCGCCGATGGTCACCGGGACGTCGCCGGCGCCGGGCTTGGCCCGCAGCTGCGCCGCCATGTGCGGTGACAGCTCCAGGCCGTGCACGTGGACTCCGCGGGCGCTCAGCGGCAGCGCCAGCCGCCCGGTACCGACGGCGAACTCGAGCGCCGGGCCGCCCCGGGCCAGCCCGGCGAGCAGGTCGACCATGGGGTCGAGCACGGATGACTCGAAGTTGGCCCGGTAGGTCTGGTCGTAGACCTCGGCCACCTCGCGGTCCCAGATGATCGAATCCATCGCCACCCAGCCTCACCCGGGCCGGCGTCCGCCGCCAACTGGTTTTCGTCGGCACCGCACCATCTGTGCCCATCCCCGCTTGACGGAGCCGGAGGAAAACACCAGTTTTGAGCGGGGGAACTGCTGATGGTGCGGGAGGTGCCAGGCCATGACCTCACGGATTCAGAAGACCGGGCGGCGGGCCACGGTGGTCGGCGCTTCAGCGATGGTCGCCGCCGGCCTGGCCGTCGGCGGCTGCTCGAGCGGCCCGGCTGCCGCGAGCGCGGACTGCACCGCGGCCGGCTCGTCCAGCCCGGTGGCCGCGAGCTCGCCGGCGGCGGCGAGTTCCCCGCTCCCGGCGGGCAACAGTCACGCCGTCGCAGGCTGGACTCTGCCAGGCGCCGACCTGGCCAACACCCGCGACGTCGCCAGCGCGATCACCAGCTCGGACGTCTCGCGTCTCGGCGTGGCCTGGTGCGTGCCGCTCACGGCGGACAACGCCGGGTTCGGCAACTACGCGACGACGCCGGTCGTGGTGAACGGAGTCGTGTACACGCAGGACCTGCAGTCCAACGTGATGGCGATCAGACTGGCCACCGGCAAGGTGCTATGGACGCACACCTGCAACTCGCGCAACGGCGGCCCGGACGGCGTCAACGTGGAGGGCGGGGTCGTGTACGCGGCCACGGGCAGCGCCGCGATCGCCCTGGACGCCGCGACCGGGAAGCAAATGTGGAGCCGGACACTGACCGCCAACCGGTACGAGGGCGTCGACATGACCCCCGGCTATGACCACGGCACCGTGTACGTCTCCACCGTTCCTGTCAACGCGACCACCGGGGTCGAATACGGCGGCGGCGGCAAGGCGGTGCTGTGGGCCCTGGACGCCCAGACGGGCGCGCCGGAGTGGAAGTGGGACGAGGTGCAGGACCTGTGGGGGAACCCGTACATCAACTCCGGCGGCGGCCAGTGGTACGCGCCCTCGTTCGACGCCCAGGGCAACCTCTACATCGGCGTGGCCAACCCCGGCCCGCTGGCCGGCGCCCCTGGCTACCCGTGGGGCACGAGCCGGCCGGGTCCTGACCTGTACACCGACTCGGTGGTCAAGCTCAGCCCGCGGGGCAAGCTGCTGTGGTACTACCAGCTGACCCCGCACGACCTGTACGACTGGGACCTGCAGGACCCGCCCGTGCTGACCACCGCGCACGGTCGGCCGGTGGTGATCGACGGCGGCAAGGGCGGCATCCTGATCGAGCTCGACGCCCAGACCGGCAAGCTGCTCTGGAAACGCCCCGTCGGCGTGCACAACGGCCACGACCTGGACGGGCTGCTCACCGAGCGCGCCACGCCCACCTCGCGGCTGCCGCTGCCGGCCACTGTCGACGTCGAGCCAGGCGCGTTCGGCGGCATCGAGACCCAGTTGGCCAGCAACGGATCGGCCACCTTCGCCGCGGTCAATGACCTTCCGGTCGTCTTCAAGAGGGAATCCGGGCCGTACTTCCCGTCCCTGGCCGCACTGGGGACAGCCCTGGTCAAGGCGACCGGCGAGATGGTCGCGGTGAACCAGGACAACGGCAGCGTCGAATGGGACACCAGGCTCCCGTCCACCCCGTACGGCGCCGCGACGGTGACCAACAACGTCGTCTTCACCACCACGTTCAGCGGCTACCTGTACGCGTTCGACGCGACTACCGGCAAGATCCTGCTCTCCAAGCCGCTCTCGGCCGGGACGAACGCCCCGGTCACCGTGGACGGCGACTACGTCATCGCGGGCGCGGACGTCCCGGCTGCGGACACGCAGCAGCGGGAGCTGATCATCGCCTACAGGCTCGGCGCGAAGGGCACGCTCCCCGCCACCGTGGGCGCCTAGCCGGCCGGCAGATCCGTGACACCGCGCCGCTGGCCGGGAACCGCTAGGCCGACGGTGGCGGTGGCGGTGGCGGTAGCGGTGGCGGCCTGCCGGGCCGGCCGGGCCTCCGGGGCCAGCAGGACCACCAGCGCGCTTGCCGCGAGTATGGCCGCGGAGACGGTGAGGGCGGCGGTCAGGCCGGTGGTGAACTGGCCAGGGCTGCCCAGGCCGCCGACGGCGGAGAAGACCGAGCCGAGCACGGCGATGCCCAGCACGGTGCCGACCTGGCGCAGCGCGTTGGAGGTGCCGGAGGCGATGCCCTCGAGCTGCCCGGGAGCGTACCTGAGGGTGAGCCGGGTAATCGGCGCGAAGAAGAAACCCAGGCCGGTGCCGGCGATGAGGAAGGGCAGGATGAGATCGGAGTAAGGGGTGGTCGCGGTGATCTCGGCGGCGAGCCAGCCGATGCCGATCGCCTGCAGCGCGACGCCGATGGCGACGATCCGCCGGCCGCCGATGCGGTCGGAGAGCAGGCCGGCGATAGGGGCGGCGACGGCCGGGGCGGCGGTCCAGGGAAGGCCGTGGACGCCGGCGCCGAGCGGCGTGTAGCCCATGACCGACTGCAGGAACTGGGAGACCAGGAAGATGACGCCGAACATGCCCATGTTGGTGAGCAGCATGGTGGCGCTAGCTGCGGAGAACCCGCGGCTGCGGAACAGGGTTAGCGGCAACATCGGGTTGGCGGCGCGTGACTCCCAGGCCCCGAACGCGACGAGCAGCAGCCCGCCGCCGGCCAGGCTGCCCAGGACCTGGGCGCTGGTCCAGCCGTGGCTGTTGGCCCGGACCAGCCCGAACACGATGCCGAACAAGCCGGCGGTGGCCAGGATGACCCCGGCCGGGTCGAGGCGGCCGGCCCCGGAACGGCTCTCCCGTGTCAGCAGCAGCAGTGGCAGCACGGCGATGCCGATGGGCACGTTGATCCAGAAGATCCACTGCCAGGACCCGGCGTCGGTGACCGCCCCGCCGATGACCGGGCCCAGGGCCGCGCCCAGGCCTACGGTGGCGCCCCACAGGCCCAGCGCCATGCCACGGCGCTGCGGCGGGGTGACGCTGGCGATGAGCGTGACGGTCAGCGGCGTCACGATCGCCGCGCCGACGCCCTGGACGGCGCGCGCGGCGATCAGCAAGCCGATGTCGGGCGCCAGCGCGGAGGCGGCGCTGCCCGCGGTGAATACCGTGACCCCGATGATCAACAGGCGGCGGCGGCCGAACCGGTCACCCAGCGCCGCGCCGGTCAGCAGCAGCACGGCGAAGGTCATCGTGTAGGCGTTGACCGTCCACTCCAGGCCCTCCAGGCCGGTATGCAGGGCCTGGCGGATCACCGGCAGCGCGTTCGTCACGATGAGGTTGTCCATCGAGATCATGAACACCGCGATACAGCACGCCAGGTACGTCCAGAAGGGCTTTCTCATCCCGCACCACTCCATCCAGGTCCCGCGCAGATGGTGTCAGCGGGCTCTGGAACGGCGCTGATGCGGCGCTGCAACCGGCGCCCGTTACAGACCTCGCCGGGTCGCGTCACATTGATCACTTCCATATCTTTATTCGAAATACTGAAGTTAGCTTGTGATCTTGATCTGAAGTCGCTATTATGTTCTATGGAGCCCTCAGTCTGGCTCCGCCAATACTTCACCCGGACGGGGGTGCCCCATGAGTCCCGGACCCGTTCCTCCCGACCCAGCCCCAGCCCCAGCCCCAGCCCCAGCCCCAGCCCCAGCCGCGGACGCGGACGCGGACCAGGCCCTAGCGAGTCGCGACGCGGCCTGGGAGGCGTGGCTGGCGTACCGGGAACAGCGCGAGGACGACGAGCCGCTCGACTTCGAGGACGAGGGGACTACGACGAGCCGAGCGAGCTAGCCGAGATCATCGCCGAGACCCGGCAGGCCGCCGCGGACCAGGCCGCCGCCGAGGCAAACATCGCCGCGTCGGGCGAGACCGCGGCCCTGGCCGCGGGCGCTGCGGCCGCGATGGGCCGTCGCGGCCCCGGCATGCCCGGCTCCGCCGGACCGCTGGCCGGCGAGTACTCCGGCCCCGGCGGAGCGTTCGCCACCGGGCAGGCGCTCGACGTGGCCCCCGGCGGCCCGGTGCTGTTCGGCCAGGCCGAGCGGGCCGGCGGTGACGATGACCGGTTCGACGGGGTCAGCGACGACGAGCTGCTCGGGATCATCTGCGCCGCGGACCGCTGTGAGGCCGCCGCGTCGGCGCTGAAGCACACCGCGGTCGCCGCGCTGATCCGGCGGCGTCCGGCTGCACGCCGCAGGGTCCGGCGGGCATGCCGGAGGCGTGGGACGAATTCACCCGGGCGGAACTGGCGCCGGCCCTGGGGGAGTCCCGGTACGCCGTGGACGGGCTGCTGGACCTCGCGCACGACCTGACGGTCAAGCTGCCCGGGACCATGGCGATGTTCAGGGACGGGGTCATCTCCCGGTACAAGGCGCAGATCGTCTCCCACGTCACCCAGCTCCTGGACCCGGCGCAGGCCCGGGCCGCGGAGGCGATGGTGCTGGACCGGGCGGGGCGGCTGACCCCAGGGGCGTTGCGGGCCGCGATCGCCCGCGCCGTGATGGAGATCGCCCCGGAGAAAGCGCGAAAGCGCCGGGAGAAGGCGGCCAAGAGCGCTGAGGTGCAGCAGTGGGCCGAGTTCTCCGGCAACGCCGCGCTGGCGGGCCGGGAACTGCCGCCGGCGGACGTGATGGCCGCCGGACAGCGGATCGAATCCTGGGCCGGCCAGCTGAAGGCGGCCGGCCTGGAGGGCTCGACGGGCGAACTGCGTGCCCGGGCCTTCCTGGACCTATTGCTCGGAAGGGACTCTCGTCCGGACAAGGCCGCCACCAGCGGCATGGGCCCGGGCGCGTTCGCCGCGACGGTCAACCTGACCATCCCGCTGGCCACGCTGCTGGACCTGGCCGACCGGCCCGGCGAGATCCCTGGCATCGGGCCGATCGACCCGTGGCTGGCCCGTGACCTGGCCGCCGCCGCCTCGCAAAACCCGAAGACCACCTGGTGCGTGACCGTCACGGACCAGCATGGCCACGCCATCGGACACGGATGTGCCCGTCCCGGGCCCCGGGGTCGCACCAGAGAACCCGGGCGTCAGCAGGGGCCGGGGCCGCCCGGGTTCACGTTCGCCGCCGCGGATCTGCACGGACCGCCGGGCGGGTACGGCACCTGCTGGCTCCGCACCCCCGGAGACGGGCCGGACCTGCGGATCACCCTCGACCGGCTCATCACCCAGGATTGCGACCACCGGTACCAGGCCGGCGGCCACGATCCCGGGGTCAAGCTGAGGCACCTGTCCCAGGTCCGGCACGCGACCACCGGCTCAAGCAGAACCCCCGCTGGCACGTCGACCAGCTCCCCGACGGCACGTTCCGGTGGACCACCCCATCCGGGCGTCAGTACGCCACTGAGCCCACGCGGTACCCCACATGAACGCGCCACCGTGTGGTTGAGCCGCGTACGGGGCAGGGCTAGCCGCGCGGCCGCCGCACGTACCACTCGGTGAACTCGCGGCACCGGCCCTCGGCGTCGAACCGCATCACGAAGCAGTTGTCGTAGACCTCATCCACCTGGTCGCCCGGGCTGGACAGGTAGGTGCTGCTTCCGATGGCCACCGCGACGTCACCGTCGACCGCGACGGCCCGGTAGGTCGCATCGTAGGTGCCGGGTTTGTCCCGGTCCGACGCACCGGGGTGCGAGGCCTCGCCCAGCCATGAACGCACCAGTTCCGCCCGGCCAAGCACCGGCTCGTCGTACGGGTGGTACCGGTATCGCACGTCGTCCGAGAACAGCTCGCCGATCTGCTTGCCGTCGTAGCTCTTCCAGGCCTCGACGTACGCCTGGAGCCAGCGGTCGACTTCCGCCTTCTCCACGGATTCCACCTCCTGACACCAGCCTGCCATGAGTGGTTCGGGGCGATCCCGCCGGCGGTCTCAGCGGGGCTTCAGCTAGGGTCCAGTAAGCTCCGGGGAGTGCGCATTCATGCGGCCTTCGGGGGCATCGGTTCCTTCGCGGTCAAATTCCGGTGGTTTGTACTCGTCGCGTGGGTCATAGCGGCCGTCGCCGTGCCACGCGCCCTGCCGTCGTTGTCCAGCGTGACCCAGGGCAACAATGCGAACTTCCTTCCGGCCAGCGCTCCGAGCGAGCACGCCCTGAAGCTGGCGGGGCCGCTGGGCGGGTCGGCCCTCCTGCCCGTGCCCGTGGTCGCGGCGGCCCAGGGGACGCTTACTCCGGCGGACCAGGCGTGGTTGCAAAAGCTCCAGCATGACCTGGCCAAGGTGCCGACGGTGGTCAAGGTGCGTGACCTCGGCCGCTCGCCCGACGGCCAGGCCGCGCAGCTCCAGGTGCTGTCCAACGTCAGCCAGGGCGGAACAGGCGCCGGCCTGACCACCCTGGTCAAGGACCTGCGAGCGGCGATCGCCAGGGACGGCCCGCCCGCGGGCCTGTCCGTGCACCTGGCCGGCGCCGTCGCCATCAACGTGGACCAGCAGTCCAAGTCGGGCAACACGGACACCCAGATCCTGCTGCTGTCGATCGTCTTCATCGTCGTCCTGCTACTGCTGGTCTTCCGGGCGGCGCTCGCGCCGTTCGTCACGCTGATCCCCGCGTTCCTCGCCGTCATCATCTCGGGCCCGCTGGTGGCCGAGGCCGCTCACCACGGGCTGAAGGTGTCCCCGCTGGCCCAGATCCTGCTGACCGTGCTGGTCCTCGGCGCGGGCACGGACTACGGCCTGTTCCTCGTCTTCCGGGTGCGCGAGAACATGCGTGCGGGCCTGGACAAGCGGCAGGCGGTGGTCGCGGCGGTGGAACGGGTCGGCGAGTCGATCACGTTCTCGGCCGCCACCGTCATCGCGGCGCTGCTGTCCCTGCTGGCTGCCACCTTCGAGTTCTACTCCGACCTGGGCATCCCGCTGGCCATCGGCATCGCCGTGATGCTGCTGGCCGGGCTCACCCTGCTCCCCGCGCTGCTGGCCATCTTCGGCCGGGCCGTGTTCTGGCCGAGCAAGACCCAGGCCGGCACGGGCAAGGCGGGCGTCTGGGGCCGCGTCGCGGTCCGGATCGTCCGCCACCCGGCGCCCACCCTCGTGACCGGCCTGGTGGTGTTCGGCGCCCTGGCGTTCGCGGTAACCGCGTACACGGCGGCCGGGTTCGGCGGGAACACCAACGCGCCGTCGGGCTCGGACTCGGCGGCAGGCGCGGCGATCCTGTCTGCCCACTTCCCGAACACGAGCGCCAACCCGACGAACATCATCTACCAGCTCAAGCAGCCCGTCTGGAATGACCTGCAGGCCGTACAGGCGGCGCGCAGCCAGCTCGCGGCCAGCGGCCTTTTCACGGGAGTCGCCGGGCCGTTGAACCCGAACGGCGCGACGCTCACGCCGGCCCAGCTCACCGCCCTGCACGACCGGCTCGGGCCACCCCAGCTGCTCCCGCCCATCCCGCCGCCCGGCACGAACATCCCGGCGATCAGCTACCAGCTGTACCGCGCGACCGCCTTGTACATCAGCCCGGACGGCCGCACGGTGCAGTTCGAGACCGGCCTCAAGGCGGGCGACCCGTCCACCACCGCGGCGATGAACGCCATCCCCGCGGTCCGCGCGGAGGCGGCCACGGTGATGCGCAGCATCGGCGCCGCGGATTACGGCGTGGGCGGCCAGGCCCCGGCCCTCTACGACATCAGCAGCATCTCCAACAGCGACCTGGCTACCGTGATCCCGATCGCCATCGTGGTCATCGGGTTCCTGCTCGCCCTGGTGATGCGCAGCCTGGTCGCGCCGCTGTACCTGATCGTCTCGGTCGGGCTGTCCTACCTGGCCGCGCTCGGCCTGTCCGTCCTGCTGTTCGTCGAGATCGCCGGGGACGGCGGCCTGGTCTTCTTCCTGCCCTTCCTGATGTTCATCTTCCTGCTGGCGCTGGGCGAGGACTACAACATCCTCGTGATGAGCAGGATCCGGGAGGAAGCGCAGCGCCTTCCGCTGAAGGAGGCGGTGAGCCGCGCGATGGTCGCGACCGGGACCACGGTCACGTCGGCGGGGCTGGTGCTCGGCGGTACCTTCTCCGTCTTCGCCATCGTCGGCGCCCAGCAGGGATCCACGCAGTTCCGCGATGTCGGCGCGGGCCTCGCCCTGGGCGTCCTGATGGACACCTTCCTCGTCCGCACCTTGCTGGTGCCGTCCACGGTCGTGCTGCTTGGCCGGTGGAACTGGTGGCCGTCGGCGATGAGCAGGCCCGGCGCCGATCAGCGCGGCGCCCCTGGCGACGCCGAGCCACTCAGTGTTCCAGCTCGTGACTGACCAGGCGGGCGCTGAGCACGACCGGGTTTCTCCTGGCTGAGCATTGTCGGCTCCCAGCCGAAACCCGTACCGTTTCTGACACCGGCGCGTTCCGCACTGGGGAACGCGCTCGTTGCCAGCATGAAACGGCAGTGAAACCTTCTGGGCATCCCTGCTAAAACAACGGAGCCAACCAGCCCTAGGAGACGCATTGGCCACGGTCATTCCCGTCGACGAGTTCATTACCGACGAGTGGTATCCCGGCTTCAAGCCCGGGTACACCCACGCGCCCTGGTACATAGACCCGGTTCAGACGTTCAGGAAGGAGGACGAGGAGAACTTCTGGTTCCTCGACTTCCACTGGCCGCGCGGCCTCACCCCGATGGGGCTGATCTGGAACGAGGACGGCTACAACTGGTCCTCCCAGCTGGCCGCCGAGCAGATGCCGCTGCCGCCAGGCCGCGGGATCACCTGCCGCCTCGGCGGCACGCACACCTACGGCTCCCCGCTGCCCGTGACCGACGTGCGCGAGATCGGCCAGCGGGCCAGGCGGCTCGAACGCATGCTGCCGCCGTTCCTGCAGAACTTCGACGAGATCTGGGGTCACATGCGCGAGGAGGTCAACGAGAGCTGGGATTACTTCAGCGGCGTGGACCTGTCCGCGCTGTCCCTGACGGACCTGCGCGAGAACCTCATCCAGGCCCGCCAGTACCACAAGCGCGCCTTCGAGATCCACTTCGAGGTGATGTACCCGCTGCTGGCGAACTACGTCGGCTTCTACAGCATGTGCACCGAACTCGGCCTGGACCCGGGCCAGATCGGCAAGTTCCTGCAGGGCTACGACACCAAGATCATGGAAACCGACCGGGAGCTGTGGCGGCTGACCAGCGCGGCCCGCGCGGCCGGCCTGGAATCGGCGTTCGCGGCCAGCGACGCCGGCGGGATCCGCGCCGCGCTGGCCGCCCATGGCGGCTCGGCCGGCACCTGGCTGACCCAGTTCGACGACTTCCTCCAGGTCTACGGCTGGCGCACCGAGGGCTCCTGCGACATCGCGCTGCCGAGCTGGATCGAGGACCCCACCCCGGCCCTGGGCACGATCAAGACGTTCCTGCTGAAGGACACCGACCACGACTTCGAGGCGGCCAGGAACGCGGCCGTCGAGGAGCGCGAGGCGGCCGTCGACGCGGCCAGGTCCACCCTCACGCTGGAGGAGCAGAAGCTCTTCGACGGCGGCCTGGCTTCCTGCCGGGCGGCGAACTTCCCGTGGTGGCAGGACGACCACAACTACTACATCGACCTGCGCATCGCGCTGCCGATGCGGTGGGCCTGCCAGGGCATCGCGGACCGGATCGGGGCGGACCACCAGGACGACACGCTGTACCTGTTCTGGGAAGAGATCATGGACGTATCGGCCGGGCGCAGGCCTTACGACGCCGGGCTGCGCAGCCTGGTCGAGCAGCGCAAGCAGTACTTCGACTACTGGCTGGAGCGCCGGCCGAGCCTGCCCAAGGTGGTCGGCACCATCCCGGAGTCGGTCAACGACCCCATCCTGATCGAGATCTTCGGGCTGAATAGCCACTTCCTGCGGGCCGTGGAGGCCGTCAGCTCCGGCGGCCAGGTCAAGACGCTGACCGGGGTGCCCGCCTCCAAGGGCACCGGCCGGGGGATCGCCCGCGTCCTGCACAACGCCGACGAGCTGCACCGGCTCAGCCCGGGCGAGGTGCTGGTCTGCGAGTCCACCTCGCCCAACTGGACCCCGGCCTTCGCCAAGATCGCCGCTTGCGTCTGCGACGGCGGCGGCACGTTGTCGCACGCCGCCATCGTCGGACGCGAGTACGGGGTGCCCACGGTGACCGCGGTCGGGCTGGCCACGATGGTGATCTCGGACGGGGACGAGGTGGAGGTGGACGGCACCACCGGCCGGGTCACGGTGCTCAAGCAGGCGCCGAACGGGCAGGGCTGATTGCCCGTGCCGGACGCCATCGCCTGGGTCGACGAGGTCGCCCCCGATAAGGCCGTCGGCATCTGCGGCGCCAAGATGGGCCGCCTTGCCGAACTGCTCCAGGCGGGCGTGAGCCTGCCCAGGGGGTTCACCGTCACGGTCGGGGCGTTCCGGCGGCACTGGGACCAGGCGGGCCTGGGCGAGGTGGCCGACGCCGCGCTGGGCGGCCTCGGCCCGGAGGCCGAACCCGCCAAGATTGAAGCAGCCGCCAGCGCCATCCGGGCCGAGCTGGCCGGCCGGGACCTCGGCGCGGACCTGGCCGCGCTGATCGGCGACGCGTACGAGGAGCTGAGCTCGCGCTGTTTCGAGATCAACGTCCCGACCGCGGTGCGCAGCTCGGCCATTGGCGAGGACTCCGGCACGGCCAGCTTCGCCGGTATCTTCGACACCTACCTCGGGGTGTCAGGCCCTGACCGGGTGCTCGACGCGGTCCGGGCGTGCTGGGCCAGCCTGTTCAACACGCGCGCGGTGGCCTACCGGCTGCGAGCTGGCACGCACCACAGCGACATGCCGATGGCTGTCGGCGTCATCGAGCTGATTCACGCCCGGGCCTCCGGGGTGGCGTTCTCCGCCCACCCGGTCACCGGGAAGACCGACCGCATCGTCATCGAGACCAGCTGGGGCTGGGGCGAGGCGGTCGTCCAGGGCCTGGTCACGCCCGACCACGTCGAGGTCGGCAAGGCCGACGGCCGGGTGCTGAAGTACCAGGTGGCGGACAAGACGGTGGTGTCCGCGTTCGACTACGCCGTCGGCCGCGTGGTCGAGACGGAGATGCCGGCCCGGCTGGTCAGCCGTCGCGTCCTCGACGAGGAGCAGATCGCGGCGATCACCGACGCGGTGCTCGCCATCGAGCGCCACTACGGCTACCCCGTGGACGTAGAGTGGGTCCTCGACCGGCACCGCCGCGAGGGCGAGCCGGTCTGCGTCGTCCAGGCCCGCCCGGTCACGGGCACCGCGGCTCAGGCCGCCCCCACCGACTGGAACCCGGCCGCGATGGCGGCAAAATATATCTTCGGGAGGTAATTCATGCACGTTCTGACCGTTTGTTACGGACACCCGGCCGACCCGGCCGCCTTCGACGCCTACTACACCTCGACCCACGCGCCGCTGGCCGAGAAGATCCCCGGGCTGATCAGCTTCACGCACCGGCACTGCGCGTCGCTCGACAGCTCACCGCCGCCGTATTACCTGCTCGCCGAGCTCAGCTTCGCCTCGCAGGAGGCCATGGGCGCCGGCATGGCCTCGCCCGAGGGCCAGGCCGCAGGCGCCGACGTCCCCAACTTCGCCACCGGCGGCGTCACCATGTTCATCGCCCACGACTAGATGAGTGATTCCTGATTCAGGTGAGTGCGGCGTGCCGGGGTGCGGCTCACGGCCTGAATAGCCTCCGGCGGGCCGCGCGGATCACCCCGTCCGGGCCGCTGATGAGGGCTACATCAGTCCCGTCAGCCTCTCCCGCATGCCTTTTCGCTCGCCAGTACGATAATCGTGACTTTTACGGGGTGGATTCGGGCTTGCGGGTGAATTAGGGGTACTACAGTGCACCAAAATCACCCGGGAGCCCCAATCCACCCGGATCTTCCGCCGCTGCCTGCCCCACCGTGCACGTGCGCACCGGGCACCCCCGGCAAAGACCGCCTAAGCCCGCAACCCGATCAGGAATCACTCATCTAGGCCTATGACTAACGCCTCTGCCTCGCGCTAAGGCGTCTTACGCTTCTTGACCTGCTCGCATGCCCGTCATCATCTAGGGTTTGTGGGGTGTTCGGTGACCAGGTGACCGTGGCGTCTCTTAATACGCGGGGAGTCCCCGTTGTGGGCACGCACCTTGCCGGGCGTTACTCAGTGATCGCCACGGCGCTGGACGCCGGTGACGTAGATGTCGCCTGCTTTCAGGAAGTGTTCACCTGGTGGCATCTGCGGCTGCTGGCCCGGCCGATGCGCTCGTTCGGGTATGTGAGCTGTCGGCCCTCGCCGCTCGGCCCGGCCGGGGGCCTGGTGACGTTCTCCCGTCGGCCGGTGTCCGGCACGATCTATCGAGGGTTCGGCATCCCGCCGCGGGCTGACCGCATTTCCCGCGCGGCCCGGTTCCGGGCGGGGATGAAAGGTGCCCTGGTGAGCCGACTGGCCTGTCCCGGGTTGTGCATCGTCAACACGCATCCGGTCGCCAACAGGGACGGAGACTGGTCGCGCGCGAGCCGGTTTTACCCGCTGCATCGCGCCCAGTTCGATGCCCTCACGCGGGCCGTGCTCAGTGTCCCGGCCCCGGCCGTGGTGTGCGGAGACTTCAATATCGACCGCGACAGTTCCCTGTTCGCCGAGTTTCTGGCAGGCACCGGCCTGGCCGATGCTTTCGAGGGCAGCTGCCCGGCGACGTTCCGTGCTGAGTACCTTCCGCCGGGCGAGATGCCGCACTGCATCGATTTCATACTGACCGGAGATGGGGTCAAGGCGGAAGCCGGGGCAGTGCTGTTCGCCGGTAAGGAGCCGCTGCCCGGCGGCCCGGGATACGTCTCTGACCACCTTGGGCTGCGCGCCAGACTGTTCCTGGCGTCACCTTGACCTATCGGCGCCATCCATCCCGGCTACGACAGCGGTTCATCAAGCGGAATACTCTGTTGACGCGGAGCTGTACGTGGTGGTTGAGCGCCTGCGAGATGCCTGACGGCAGCGCGTCCAGCAACATCACCCAGGCGTGTTTGGCGACGAAGAACAGACGATACCGGTGGTGGCGGGCGAGCATGAAACTGGCGAACGCCTGGAAGTCATGGTCGCTGAACCGGCTGGCGATGGTCCGGTCGGCGAGGGCGTCAGCCAGTTCGGTAATCCGGGGCTCGTCCTTTCGCCTGACCACGCCCACCGTTCCGTAAATGTGCAGCAGCGTGCGCGGGTCGAGCACGGTGACGTCTTGCCCTAGAAATGACGTCGCGCGCGGCGTGAACAAGTAGCGACCGGCCGGTGTTACCGCGGCGCCCCCAGACGGGCGGCCTGCTTGTCGAGGTTGCGGACCTGCGCGGAGTCCGGGCCGAAGGCCTCGGCCAGGAGCGGGCGGACGGCCTGGAGTTCGGCGAGCGCCTCGTCGGGATAGCCTTCGGCCGCCAGCAGCTGCGCGATGACGAAACGGGTCTCGAGGACCTTGTGAGCCTCGTCTCCGCCTGCGGACCCTGCGGCCGTACCGGCGTTCTGCACGTAAAAACGCAGCTGGGGGAGCGCCCGGCCGGGCTTGCCGGTTTCGGCGTAGGCATGGCCGGCGTGGTAGGCGCAAATTCAGGACAGCCGGGTCATCGGGCGAGAAGTACCGCCGATAGTCGTGTCCCGCGGCGTCGAGCACGGCCGCGGCGCGGGTGTACTGCCCGGCGTAGAACAGCGCCGCACCGAGCAGGTGGCGCAGCCGGAGCTGCAGGGCCGGGTCATGGCCGGCCCGCTCGACGCCGTCCTCAAGCAGGCTGATCGCCTCGGACGGACGGTCGCCGTCCAGGAGCGTGCGGGCGCTGTCGAGCAGCAGCCCGGCCTCGGCGTCGGTCAGCCTGCCCCGGCTCTCCGCCCGGACACGCCTGCTGGGCACGGGGGCGAGCAGCGGCCAACGGAACGGCCGCGTGGGATCACGGGTTTCCCCGCCGTCGCGATGACCGGCTGATCCGGGAACCTCCGGCCCTGGTCCGGTCGACGTCCATGGCAGCAGCGCCTCGTACACCACCGCCGCCAGCGGCCGCGCGCCCGGGTCTTTCGCCAGCATCGAAGACACCAGCGTGTCCAGCTCTGCGGGTACGTCGGCCCGCCGTGACCGCGCGGACGGCGCAAGCGCATTCAAATGGAACGAACGCAGTGGCGTATCCGCCGTAGCGAAGAACGGAACGTCGCCGGTGAGCAGCTCCAGGAGCAGGCATCCCAGCGAGTAGATGTCGGACGCGGCGGTGACGATCTGGCCGAGGCACTGCTCGGGCGACATGTACGCGGGGTGGCGGGAAGGTCGTCGACGGTATGATAGGTAGTATGACACGGCTGAAGATCGCGATCACCCTGCCCGAGGAGCAGGTAGCCGCGGCGCGGCAGGCTGTCGCGGAGGGGCGTGCCGCTTCGGTCTCCGCCTTCATCTCACAGGCGCTCGCGCGCCGCGACGCGGATGAAGAGATGGCCGAGACGATCGCCGAGATCTACGCCGAGAGCGGGCAGCCGACCGAGGAAGACCGGCTATGGGCCCGCCGCGTGCTCGGCCTTGAGCCGTGACCGGCGCGACCCTCGACACCGGGGCGCTGATCGCGCTCGAGTCGGGCAGCACACGGATGGCGGTGCTAATGGAGGAAGCTCTCACCGGCCGCGCGGAGCTGGCCGTCCCGGCCGGTGTGCTGGCCCAGGCGTGGCGCGGCGGCGGACGTCAGGCTCGGCTCGCTCGCTTGCTGCGCGCGTCGAACACGTCGGTCGTCCCGCTGGACGCCAAGATGGCGCTTCGGGTGGGTGCCCGGTGCGCGGCCACCCGGACGGCGGACATAGTGGACGTGAGCGTGGCCATCTGCGCCAGCGACCGGGGACATCCCGTCATCACCAGCGACCCAGACGATATCGCCGCGATCGACCCGACGCTGATGCTCGTCCGGCCGGCATGACGCCGGAGCCGCCCAGCGTCACGATATTCGTCGCCTACGACTGAAGCGGCTGGGTAATCAGCAGCCGACCGTGAAGCTGGTGGTCAGCTCCGCGGTCGAGTCGCCGCCCGCGAAGACGTCGATCGTCGTCGTGTCGATCACCCAGTCCCGGCTCACCGCGTTCCAGTAGCGGAGTTCGCCCGGGCCGAGCGGGAACGTCAGCGTCCGCGACTCCCCGGCGGCGAGCGCGACCCGCTGGAAACCCTTGAGCTCACGCGATGGCCGTGAGGCCGAGCCGTACCGCTGGCGGAGATAGAGCTGGGCGACCTCGTCGCCGGCGCGCCGGCTCGCGTTGGTCACGGTCACCGACACGGTGACGGTCTCGCCGGCCTGGATCTGGTCGCGGTCGAGGGTCAGGTCGCTGTACTCGAACCGGCCGTACGACAGGCCGTACCCGAACGGGTAGAGCGGGGTGCTCGCCTCGTCCCAGTAGCGACGGCCCTGGTTACCGGGGTCGTGCGAGATCGTGTGACTGTAGATGACCGGAACCTGGCCGACGGTGCGCGGCCAGCTGAACGGCAGCTTGCCGCCCGGCGCGACGTCTCCGAAGAGCACGTCGGCCACTGCCGCGCCGCCCTGGGTTCCGGGATACCAGATGTCGAGGATCGCCGGGACGTTCTCCGCCGCCCACCGCAGGTCGAGCGGCCGGCCGTTCATGATCAGGAGCACCACCGGCGTGCCGGTCGCCACCACGGCCTGCAGCAGCGCGAGCTGCCCGCCGGGAAGCTCGAGGCTGGAGCGGGAGGCTGCCTCGCCGATCATGTTCTGCCACTCGCCGAGGACGACCAGCGCGACGTCGGCCTCCCGCGCCAGCGTGACGGCACGGGCGAGTTCGGCGGCGTCGTCGAACCCGGGCGGGTCGGCGGGCGCGTTGCCGGCGAACATGTCGAACATCGACGGGAAGGTGCGGTGGGCCGGACGGATGCCCGGCGCGTAGCGGACCTCGGCATCGTCGCCGGCCCGGTTCCTGATGCCGTCGAGCACCGAGACCGTCTCGTCGAGGTCGAAGTCGAAGACCCAGGGCCCGAGGATGTCACGCCGGGAGTCGGCCAGCGGGCCGATCACCGCGATGGAGCCGGGGCTCGTCAGCGGGAGCAGGTCACCCTCGTTGCGGAGCAGGACCGCCGACCGCTGCGCAGCCGTGCGGGCCACCGCGCGATGGGCCGGGTCGCTGAGCACCGTCCGGGCTCGTTCCTCGTCCACGTACGGCTGGTCGAGCAGGCCCATCCGGACCTTGGCGGTGAGGACCCGCCGGACCGAGGCGTCCAGTACCTCCTCGTCCACCAGGCCGGCCTCGATGGCTTGAGGCAGGTGCGCAAACGCCGGATCGCTGATCGCCATCTCCATGTCGACGCCGGCGCTCACCGCCCGCGCGCCGGCGTCGGTCAGGTCCGCCGCGAAACCGTGCGTGCGCAGGTTGTGCACTGCCTGAGCGTCGCTGACGACGAAGCCGTCGAATCCCCACGTCCCGCGCAGCACCTCCGTCAGCAGCCAGTGGCTCCCGGTGGCCGGTATGCCGTTGAGGTCCATGTAGGCGGTCATGATGTTCCCGGCTCCGGCTTCGACGGCCGCCTTGAACGGGGGCAGGTAGACGTTCCACAGCTCGGAGTCGGAGAGGTTGACCTCGTCGTAGTCGCGCCCGCCCAGCGCGGCGCCGTAGCCGGCGAAGTGCTTCGGGCCGGCCATGATCCGGTCGGGCGAGCCCAGGCCGTCACCTTGGAACCCGCGCACCTGGGCGGCTGCGACCGCCGCCCCGAGGTACGGGTCCTCGCCGGCGCTCTCGACGATCCGGCCCCAGCGGGGGTCACGCGCGATGTCGACCATCGGCGCGAACGCCCAGCCGATCCCGGCCGCCCGCGCCTCGCGAGCGGCGACGGCCTGGCCCTGCTCGATGACGCCGGGATCCCAGGACGCGGCCATGGCGATCGGCACCGGCAGGATCGTGCGCAGGCCGTGGACCACGTCGAATCCGAACAGGACGCCGATTCCGTGCCGGTTGCCCTCGACCGCCAGCCGCTGCAGCCGGTTCACCTCCGCCGGATCGGTGACGAATAGCAGCGACCCGACCTCCCCCTTGGCCAGCGCCCTTTCGACCATGGCCGCCTGACCGGAAAAGCCGGCCCCGGGCTGGTCCGACGGCGGGAGGTTGAAGTAGAAGTACTGGGTGAGCTGCCCGGCCTTTTCCGCCACGCTCATCCGGGCGATCAGCTCGTCAACGCGTTCGGCTACCTCGGTCGAGTGGACGGACATTCTGCTCCTTCGCGCCGGACGACTTCATGCTGGACGACCAGACTTTACCCAGCCCGCGCTCGCCACGGTCGGGCCGCAGCCTCAGTCCGCGGCTTCGTGGCCAACGACGCGGGCGGCCAGGACGATGTCGCCCGACCAGCCGCAGGCGCCGCAGAAGCACACGAACACGCGGTCCTGGCCGGCCCAGTACTCGGTGGCCAGGCCCTGCCCGCCGTCGGCCAGCGACAAGGCCGCCGCGCACCCCGGGCAGTACCGGGGCGCGTCCCGCCGGTGCCGCTCCGCGTCCAGCGGAAACCAGCCCCGCTGGACATCGCCGCCGGCGGTGACGCCGTTACCGGGAGGAACCCCGGGCCGCGCCGTCACCCGGCCGCGGCCTTCCGGTTCTCGTGCGCCTTGATGTGCAGCTTCTTCAGCGCGTCGGCCTGAGGGCTGAACCGGGACGAGGCGCGCTCGATGAACTCGATGGCGAAGGACCCGCCCGCGTCGAACTTGTTCTTCTCGCACGGCAGGTCGATCCGGTCGCGGAAGTCCCGGTAGACCCCGAGCGGGTCCTCGTCGCGGGAAACCCGCGCCATCTGCTCCTTGAACATCCGCCGCAGCATCGTCACGCCGACATCCGAACGACCCAGGTGCTCCACGGTCCGGTCGGTGATCGGGCCTTGCGTCACCCAGGCCATCATGTCCTGGCCCTCGACGTAGTCCACCCGGTGCCTGCCGTCCTCGTTGTAGAGCGGGATCTGGTAGTCGGGCACCTGCGGCTGATCGGGGTACTCCACGCCGACCGGCGCGTGCACCGTATACAGCATGAACCTAGTGGTGGTCCGGTCGACCGGCACCCGGATCTGCATCTGCTCGATGTTCGCCCCGCCGACCCGCATGTTGTAGGGGAACACCAGCGGGTGGCCGATCTTCCAGTCGTCGTCCTCCTCGGACGCGCCCTCGACCACCCGGCGCTTGATGATGCCCCACTCGAACGCGTCGAAGCCCACCTTGACGTGCTTCTTGCCGAACGACGCCGGCGCGTCGAAGCCCTGATGGCGCGCCATGAATTCGAAGAACCTGCCGTGCAGCCACTCGGTGTGGTGCGGGTCGACGGCGTTCTCCATGATCTGCACGAAGTTGCAGGGCAGGTCGGTCCAGCCGATGTCCCGCACCCCGTCCATCACGAACACGTCGAACCGCGGCAACTCCGGTGCGGGGGAGGGCCCGATGTAGGCCCAGATCAGGCCGCCGAGCTCCTGCACCTGCCCGGCAACCGCGCGGACCCGGTCGCGGAAGTTGGTCTCCTCCCGTTCGGCGGGCTGATCCAGGCAGGTGCCGTCGGTGCCGAACAGCCAGCCGTGGTAGGGGCAGCGCAGCCCGTCGGCCTCCACCACGCCATAGGTCAGTGAGGCCCGCCGGTGCGGGCAGGCCTCCGGCAGCATCCCGTACCGGCCGCGCGGCGTCTTGAACACGGCGAAGTCCTCGCCGAGCAGCCTGGCGGCCCTGACCGGGAACTCCTCGAGCTCCCGGGTGAAGGCGACCGGGTACCAGTAGCGCCGCAGCAGCTCGCCCATGGGGGTGCCCGGGGCGACCTGGGTCAGCTCCTCGTTCTGTTCGGCCGTCAGCATTGGTCCTAACTCCTGTCGTCGAATCAGCCGTGATGATGACTCAGGCCGCCACCTCAGCAGGCGGGCCTCAGTCGATGACGGTCACCGTGCCCGCGTTCCCGTCCACCCGGACGCGCTGGCCGGTCTTGATGGTCTTGGTGCCGAACGCGGTCCCGGTCACGGCCGGCAGCCCGTACTCGCGGCACACGATCGCGGCGTGGCTCATGATCCCGCCCACGTCGGTCACGGTCGCCGCGATCTTGCCGAACACCGGCGCCCAGCTCGGCGCGGTCAGCGGTGCGACCAGCACCTCGCCCTCGCGCAGCTCGCCGATCCCGTCCGCGGACAGGACGACCCGGGCCGGTCCCTCGGCCACGCCGGGCGAGGCCGCGAAGCCGGAAAGCCCGCCGTCCTCCTGCGCCCCGCCGAGCCACTGCCGGACGCTGTCCGAGGTGATGCCCCAGAGCATGACCGTGAACGGCTCGGTGATCACCTCCGGCGGCACGCCCAGGGCCGGCGGCGGCGACCACTGCCGCAGCGCGTTCATGATGCCGTTGCGGCGGGCCATCTCGCCCGGCCAGTACTTCGGCCCGCGCGACGGAGCGCCGACGGCCCAGCCGTGGTAGAGATCGAACAGCACCTCGGACACCTCGTGCCGGGACAGCAGGAACACGTCATCGGTGTCGGCGAAGAACTCGGCGGCGACCAGCACCCGCCCGAGGTCGCGCATCTTCCGCCAGATCACCGAGTGGGCCCAGTGCTCGACGTAGAAGTTGTGGTTCTCCACGTACGGGAACACCGTGCGGGCCAGGCCCAGCTTGGCCTGGAACGTGGCCCTGTCCTCGTCGCTGTCGATCAGCTCGGTGTACTCGTCCACGATCCGGTCGCGCTCGGCGATGACGGCCTCCATCGGCCGCTCCAGCGTCTCGCCGCGCTGGACCTTGGCGATGTAGCTGCGCAGGAAGCCGAACGGGATGTCCGGGTACTCCAGCCACACCTTGTCGCTGTGGTAGAAGGTGGTGCCGGCCGAGAAGTTGAACCAGGGGTCCTTGGCCTCGTCCCAGGCGGCTATCCACTTATCGCCCTGCGGGTCGCCGCGCAGCCCGGCCAGCACTTCCTCAGCAGAACCCGACCCGCTGAACCGGTCCGCCAGGCCGAGGTCGACGGCCAGCTGGGCCAGCTTCTTGACCTCGTCGTCCGGCCGGAACAGGTCGACCTGGATGCCGGCCACCATCTTGGCGATGGCCTGGTCAGGGATGGACGGGAACAGCTGCTTGCAGCAGCCGAAGAAGTCGAGGTACGCGGCGTAGCCGAGGTTGAGGAACTCGAAGTGGTGCTGCCACAGCTTCAGGGTCAGGTCGACCAGCCGGTGGTAGGTGCTCAGCAGGTCGAGCGCGCTGCCGGTGCCGCGGCCTTCGGTGATGACCGCCATGTCCTCGCGCTCGGGCAGCGGCGAGAACGATATGGATTCGAGCTCGTCGATGAGGGCACGCACCTTGGGTACCCACGCCGCGTACAGCCGGTCCCAGTTGGCGAAGTAATACCCGGCCCGTTCGGCAAATTCGGGGATCCGGGCCTCTATCTCCTTCGGGTCGGCAACGCCGACGGGGGAGAGGTACATATAGCCGTTCAGGAAGCGCATGTCCACGCCTCGGGCGGGCGGGATCACGTAGTGCCTGGTGTTGTACTGCGACAGCGCGATCAGCGCGTACTCCACGATGGTGGCGTCCCAGGGCGGGATCACCTCGGGGGAGTGCACGCCGTCCATGAACCAGAACGCCGAATCTTCGTACTCCCGGCGGTCCTCGCTGAACACCGACGAGTACGCGTACAGGTCCTGCCACCCTTCCGCCCCAGGCGGCGTCGGCATCTCGAATGGGCTGGGGAACCGGTCGGCCATGATGTTCCTCCTTGAACCTTGCTGCCGCCGGCCACCACGGCCGTCGGATTATCGGTAATGATTCAGCAGCTGCCCTCGGGCGTGCCGTGCGAGGGGTGCATCAGGGTCTGCACCATGCTGGTGATCGGGTCCGCGTTGCAGGTCGCTGCCTGCGGGCGCCGGCTCCACACCGTCTCGGGGCGGCTCTGCAGCAGCAGCACGCTCTGCGCCCCGTCGATGGCCCACTCCACGTCCTGCGGGCACTTGTAGTGCTTTTCCGCCCGCCGGGCCAGCCTGGCCACGGCCTGGATCTCGTCGTCCGACAGGCACGGGACGGACTGCCGCTCGGCCTCGACTGGAACCGCGGTCACCGCGTCCGCGGCGGTCAGCCGGTACTCCAGCGTCTTGGCCGAGATCGTGCGCCTGGTGATCGCGCCCATGACCTTGTCCACCAGGAAGTTGTCCGGGGTGACCTCGCCGCTGACCACGGCCTCGCCGAAGCCCCAGGACGCGTCGATGGCGATCTGCGACCGGTCGCCATTGAGCGGGTTGAGGGTGAACGCCACCCCGGCCGCCCGGGGCCTGACCATCTGCTGCACGCCGACGCTCATCGCCACGTTGGCCCGGCCGTAACCCCGCTCCAGCCGGTAGGCGATGCCGCGGTCGGTGAACAGGCTCGCCCAGCAGCGCAGCACGTGCGCCACGACCGAGTCGCCGCCGCGCACCCACAGATAGGTGTCATGTTCGCCGGCGAAGCTCGCGTCCGGCTGGTCCTCGCAGGTCGCCGACGACCGGACCGCGACGGGCAGGTCGCCGTCCCCGTATTGCTGGCCCCCGTATTGCTGGCCCCCGTATTGCTGGCACAGCCGCGCGTATGCGCCGCGGATCGCGCCGTCCAGGTCCGCGGTCATCCTCAGCGAGCCGATCAGCGCCCGGGCCCGCTCCCCGGCGGCCGTCACGGAGGCGGTATCGCGCGGGTCGACCGCGGCGATCAGGGCGTCGATCTGACCGGTGAGCCCGCCGTCGGCCAGCGCCTTGCGGTAGCAGTCGGCCGAGACCGCGAAGCCGGGCGGCACCGGCAGCCCGGCGCTGGTCAGGTTGCCGAGGGAGGCGTTCTTGCCGCCAAGCTCCGGGGCGTCCGCGGGCTGGTAGTGCTCGAACCACAGGATCTGTGCCACATGACCCCCAGGCGTGGGATTTGCCCAACCGTACGATGCGACTGCCTGCCAATCCCAGGATGTTGTCCCGCGGAGCGGAACAGAGCTACGGTGAGGCACATGCCCCTCACCGAGCCAGCCGCGGCTGCTGGCCAAGCGAGCCGGGCCACGCTGGCGTCGGTGCGCAACGCGGCCCGGCTGCTCCGCGCGTTCTCCCGGGCCGGTCAGGAGCTCGGAATCACCGAACTCGCCCGCCAGCTCGGCCTGAGCAAGAGCACCGTGCACCGGCTGGTGACCACGCTGACGGCCGAACGGCTGCTGGAGCGGGGCAGCACCCCGGGCCGGTACCGCCTCGGTCTGGTCCTGTACGAGCTGGGCAGCAATGTGACCGAGCACGTGGACCTGCATCAGGCCGCGCTTCCGGTGATCGCGACGCTGCGGCACGAGACCGGCGAGATGGTGCACGTGGCCGTGCTCGACGGGCTCGAGGTGGTCTACGTGGAACGGCTGGAGAGCCACAACCTGCTGCCGGTCTTCCGCCAGGTCGGGCACCGGCTGCCGGCGCACTGGACGAGCTCGGGCAAGATCCTGCTGGCCGCGCTGCCGCCGGACGAGCTGAACAGGCGGCTGGCGAACTGGCGGCCGGTGGCCCAGACGCCGTGGACCATCACCGACAAGAACCGGCTGCTGGCCGAGCTGGCCGCGGTGGCCGAACGCGGCTGGGCGCAGAACCAGGAGGAAGGTCATCGCGGCATCGTCTCGGTGGGCGCGCCGATCCGCGGCCGGGACGGCACGGTCATGGCCGCGGTCAGCGTCGTCGGCGACAGCGCCCGGATGCGCGCGATGATGCGCCGGACCACCGCGCTGGTGGTCGAGTCGGCCCGCGTCATCTCCCGCCGGCTGGGCTACACCGCCGCGGCCGGCTAGCGGCCCAGTGAACCCCGCTCAACCGATCCCGCGGTGACCGCCCGCGTCCAGATAGAGCACGCTGCCGTGCAGGATGCCGGCCTCCGGGTCGAGCAGCATCTCCACCGCCCAGGCCAGCTCGTCGGCGGTCGGCAGCCGGCCCAGGGAGTTCTGCGCCACGTACTCCTGCCAGACGTCCTCCTCGGCGATGCCCCGCTCGGCGGCGACCGCCGCCACGATGCGGCGCAGCCTGGGCGTGTCGGCCGGGCCGGGGCTGAGCGTGTGCGTGGTCACCCCGCGGGGTCCGTAGAGCAGGCTGATCTGGCGCATCAGGTTGAATACGGCGGCGTTGACCGCGCCGGGACCGGCCTCGTGCGCGCGCGGCTCCAGGCCGAGCGAGCCGGCGAACGTCACGAACCGCGAGCCGGGGGCCAGCCGGTCGCGGACCGCGTGCAGCAGCCGCAGCAGGCCGCCGACCTTGATGTTGCTGCCGGCGGCGAGCGCGTCCGGGTCGATGGTGTCGGCCGAGCCGCGGACCGGCAGCCCGGCCGCGAACACCGCCATCCGCACCGGCCCGGTGAGCGCCGAGCCGATGGCCGTGATCGCGTCGTTGCTCCCGATGTCGGCCGGGCAGGGCGTGACCAGCTCGTCGGCGGACGCGAGCTTGTCCAGGTCGTCCTGGCCGCGCGCCACCGCGACTACCGGCAGCCCGCGCCGGGTCAGCCGCCGGATCACGGCCTGCCCGATCGTCCCGGTCGCCCCTACGACGACGGCCAGCCCGGCCTCGGTCATGAACCCGCGCGTTCGGCGGCGGCCGCCCGGCGGGCCGTTACCTCGTCGGCGCGGGACACGTCGGCGGGAACACCACCGATGCCCCAGCCTTCAGCAGGGAACTGGGTGATGTAGGTACGGACCCGCTCGATCGGCGTGTCCAGGATCTCAGCGACCAGCGCGGCGACCCGGCTGTGCAGCTCCCGGATCTTCTCCGGCGGGCGGCCCTCCATGATGTCGATGCGGACTAGCGGCATGCCTGCTCCTTACGTTAGCGAGGACCGAGCCTAAGCAGCTCCCTGGCGGTGTCAATGGCGGGGGAGGGGTCATCCCATGGCACCCGAACGGCGACCAGTCCCGCCCCGCGGGCGGCCTCCACGTTCCACGGCATGTCGTCGAGGAACACGATCTGCTCCGGGGGCAGGCCGAGAGCCTCCGCGCCGCCACGGAAGGCACGCGGATCCGGCTTCATCACCCCGGTCAGGCTGGCGTCGACGATCACGTCGAACAGCTTCAGGTGCTCCTGGCGGGCCACCCACTCGGGCCCGTGGAACGCGGTCATGTCGTTGGTCAGCGCGCCCAGCCGCAGCCCGGCTGCCTTGGCGTCGGTCATCAGGTCGAGTGTCCCGGCGCACAGCCACTCCTGCGCGGGCAGCTGATAGAACCGGTCCATCAGGTCCCGGGTGTCCCAGGTCTCGCCCACCGCGGCGCCGAGCTCGGCCGCCCGCTGCGCCCAGTACTCCCGTTCGCCGATCTGACGGCGCAGCATCTGCTGCCACAGCTCGTCCCGGTCGCTGGCGATCCCGCCGATCTTCTCGATGACCGGCCGCATGGCGGGCTCGCGCTCGGCCAGCCGCCCCACCATGTGGACGCCGGTGTTGTGCACCACCCCGCCGATATCGAGCAGCAGGCCCCGGTACCCGGCCGCCCCCTCAGCTGGCGGCATAGCCGCGCTCGGCGTAGGGGTACCCGGCGAGCTCCAGCCGGTTCAGGCCCGTGGCCTGCGGCGAGGCGTAGTAGGCGCGGATCTCCGCGATCAGCCCGCTGTCCGGGTCGAAGTGGTACCACTCGTCGCCACGCAGCACCACGCCGGTCTTGGTCTTCTCGTGGGTCCACTCGATCACCGCCCGTTCGGAATCCGGGTCGCAGATGATCTCGTCGACGGTCCAGTGCGAGCCCAGCGTCCGCACCGCCCAGGACCACTTGGCGCCGATGGTGTCGCCGCCGCGGAACGGCCCTTCGTACATGTCCGGCGGGAAGTAGTGCACCGCGCCCGGGGCGAAGAACGTGGCCACCGCGTCCGCGTCGCCTGTGTTACAGGCGTCGAAGTAACCGCGGATGACCTCTTCCATCCGCCGGGCCTTGGCCGCCCGGTCCTGCTCAGCTGTCACAGCCCCGAGCCTAGGCGGTCATCGCCTAGGCCAACGAGGACATGTTCCGCATGGAGAAACGCGTGTGCTCACCCGGCCGGACTGGCCAGCGCCGCGGACTGGGCACGGGTTGGTGCCGCGCCAGCAAGACCCGCGTCAGCGGCCGCCGCGCTCGCGCAGCGCCCGGACGTCCTCGGCGATCCGGAACACCACCACGAACGCCTCCAGGACCAGCCGCCAGAACGCCATCACGATGATGATGTACAGCGGGTCTCCGATGATCAGCACCAGGAGGCCGAACCCCGTGCTCAGCCGGAACGCGATGATCGTGTAGAACAGCGCGACGAGCGAGACCAGCACCATGATCAGGACGTACAGGACCTTGATGATCCGGGTGGTCACGAACGAGGTGAAGCTGAAGTCGAACAGCGCGCTCAGGAAGCCCCGCGAGTCCGCGCCCCGCGACGTCCCGGCCGCGGGACCCATCGGCTGCACCCCGCCCGGCATAGCGCTCGGACCGTACCCGGCCTGTCCGGGGGCTGCCTGTCCGGCCGCGCCCGGCCCGGCCGCGCCCGGCCCGGGGGCACCCGGCCCGGGGGCACCCGGCGGCGGCGCGCCCGGCCCCTGGCTGCCGTGGCCCGGTGTGGCCTGCCAGATCGGGGCGGTCGGCATGCCTGGCACGGCCGCGCCCGGCTGGCCGGGCGTCCCCGGCGCGGGCCGCGCGGCGCCCGCGCCGCCGCCCTGGCCGCCGGCCCCGTAACCAGAGCCGCCTTGCCCTGAGCTGCCGTAGCCCGAGCCACTCTGCCCGGGGCTGCCGTAACCGGAGCCGCCCTGCCCTGGGCTCCCGTAACCGGAACCGCCCGAACCCGACCGGGACGATCCGGACGAGCCCGAGCCGTAGTACTGCTCGCCGGGATACTGCTCTCCGGGGTACTGCTCACCGGCACCGTAGCCGCGGTTCCAGTCCTTGTCCCGGTCCTGGCCTGATGAATGCTCTGTCATCATCCCCCCACAGGGAACGCCGTCATACCTGGGCACCCTACCCGTCCGGCCACGCCGGCGTGCGGCGCTCAGGCATCATGGGCGGGCGAAGCTTACCCGGCCCGGAGCCTGAGCCCGCGCGGCGTGGGCCGGAACCCGGCCGCCTCCAGGGCCTGCGTCAGCGGCGAGTCGCCGCCGGCCCGCTCTCCGTCTGCGCGTTCCACCGTCAACCGCCCGAGCGCGCCGTCCCGCACGGCCGCGGCCAGCGCCGCCGCGCTGGGTGCCAGCCGTCCCGGATCGTCGGTCCAGGACAGCAGGGTGCGGCCGCCGCGCTCGACGTACAGCACCAGCGACCCGTCGACCAGCACGGTCAGCGCGCCCGCCTTGCGTCCCGGCCGGTGCGAGGATGGCGTCTCGCCCGGGCGCTCCGGCCAGGGCAGCGCCGCCCCGTAGGGCTGAGCCGGGTCCGCCGCGGCGAGCACCACGGCCCGTGCCGGAGTCTTAGTCCCCTTCAGGTCGGATAGGGCCCGCATCCGGTCCACCGCGCCGGGCAGCGCGAACTGCGCCCCGCCGAGGCCCTCGACGAAATAGCCACGCCGGGCCTGGCCCGCTTCCTCCATCGCCCGCAGCACCGGGTAGACCGCGGCGAAGCCGCCCGTGATCCGTTCGGCGGCCACGGCGCCCCTGGTCAGCACGCCGTGCCGCTCGAGCAGCGTCAGCGCGAGCGCGTGCGCGCGCACGGTGGTATCGACGTCCTCGCGGGCGGGCAGCAGCGACCACCGGCCGCTGACCGTCGGCGGCCCGGACCGGGCCGGCATGGACGGCCGGCCGAAGCTGTACCGGCCCCCGGACCCGGGAAACCGGCCGGGACGCGGGCGCGGCACCGACCGGGCGGGCGCGGCCGCCCGCCGCTGCTGGCCGCCGCCGAGCAGCACCCGCAGCGGGCCGAGCGTGTCGTTGGTGAGCAGGCCGGCCCAGGTCAGGTCCCAGATCGCGTCGGCGACCTCCGCGTCGGTAGGTACCAGGCCGTCCACCAGGCCGCCGACCCGGTCGCTGAGCATGCGGAAGAACAGCGCGCCGCCTCCGCCGAGCGCCTCGAGCACCGCCGAATGCAGCGGGGTCATGCTCACCTCGGCCGGTTCTGGCAGCAGCAGTGACGCGCCGTCGGCGGGCGCGAGCACCAGCCAGCCGTCGCCGCCGGGCAGCGCTCCGGCTCCGGCCCAGACGATCTCGCCCGCCGAGGTCAGCTCGTCGAGCAGGCCGGGGGAGTAGCCCGGCACCCGCCCGGGCAGCACCAGCGTCTCCAGCGCGGAGGCCGGAACTGGCGCCCCGCCGAGCCGCTCGATCACCTCGAGCACCGCGCCCGCGTCCGCCCGACGGCGGGCCGAACCCCCGGACCCGCCGATGCCGTGCCAGGCCGGCAGGAACCGGGCCAGCACCTCGGGCGGCACCGGTTCTGCCTCCTTGCGCAGCCGGGCCAGGCACCGCCGCCGCAGCAGCCGCAGCACCTCGGCGTCGCACCATTCTGTGCCCCGTGCTTCTGGCAACTGCGCCGCGGTGAGCTGCTCCCCGGCCTGCGCTCCCGTTTGCCCGGTCGGCAGGAACTCGCCCTCGACCACCCGGCCGCCCGCCACCAGGCGCCGCAGCGCCAGCGTCACCACCGCGACGCCGAGCCCGTACCGTGCGGCCACCGCGTCGGCTGTGAACGGGCCGTGCGTCCGCGCGTACCTGGCCATCAGGTCGCCGAGCGGGTCCGCGACCGGCTCGGTGAACGCCTCGGGCACGCCGACCGGCAGCGGTACCCCGAGCGCGTCCCGCAGCCGCCCCGCGTCCTCGATCGCGGCCCGCATCGGCTGTCCGGCGATGCGCACCGCGATGATGCGGCGGGCCGCCGCCAGTTCCCCGAGCCAGTCGTGCGCGGCCCCGGGTTCCGCGCACCGCTCCGCCACCTCGTCCGCGGTCAGCGGCCCGGCCGTGCGCAGCAGGTCGGCGACGCCTTCCAGGTCACGGCAGCGGCGGGAAACGGACAGGTGCTGCAGGTCACGCTCGGTCTCCGCGATCACGGCGGGGTCGAGCAGCTCGCGCAGCCCGTCCTGGCCGAGCAGCTCGGCCAGCAGGGCCGGGTCGAGCGACAGGGCCTGCGCCCGGCGTTCGGCCAGCGGCGCGTCACCCTCGTACATGAACGCCCCGACGTACCTGAACAACAGGGACTTACCGAACGGGCTGGGCGTCTGCGTCTCCACCTCCACTACGCGCACCCGGCGGGCCGCGATGTCGCGCAGCAGCGCGGTCAGCGCGGGCACGTCGAAGACGTCCCGCAGGACCTCCCGGACGGTCTCGAGCACGATCGGGAACGCCGGGTACTGGCTGGCCACCTCGAGCAGCTGCGCGGAACGCTGCCGCTGTTGCCACAGCGGCGTGCGCTGGCCCGGGTTGCGGCGCGGCAGCAGCAGCGCCCGGCTGGCGCACTCGCGGAACCTGGATGCGAACAACGCGCTCGCACCGACCTCGGCGGTGATCAGGTCGCCCACGTCGTCCGGATCGAGCAGCGCTATCCCGGTGGGCGGCGGCTCGTCCGAGTCGGGCACCCGGATGATGATGCCGTCGTCGGTGTGCAGCGCCTGCACGTCCATGCCGCCGTACCGCTCGCGCAGCCGGGCCGCGATGGCCAGCGCCCACGGCGCGTGCACCCGGTCACCGTACGGGCTGTGCAGCACCACCCGCCAGTCGCCGAGCTCATCCCGGAACCGCTCGAGCACCAGGGTCCTGTCGTCGGGCACGTAGCCGGTGGCCGCCCGCTGCTCGGCGAGGTACCTGATCAGGTTCCTGGCCGCCAGCTCGTCCAGGCCGGCCTGCTCCAGCTTCCGCGTCGCCTCCTGGTCCCCGGCCGCCGACAGCTCGCGGCAGGCCGCGCCGATGGCCCGGCCGAGCTCGGCCGGCCGCCCGGGGGTGTCACCGTGCCAGAACGGCAGCTTGCCCGGCTGCCCTGGCGCGGGCGTGACCAGCACCCGGTCCGGCGTGATGTCCTCGATTCGCCACGAGCTGGCGCCGAGCACGAACACGTCGCCGACCCGCGACTCGTACACCATCTCCTCGTCGAGTTCCCCGACCCGGCGCGGCTGCCTCCCGGTGTCGGTGGCCAGGAACACGCCGAACAGCCCGCGGTCGGGGATGGTGCCGCCGCTGGTGACGGCCAGCCGCTGGGCGCCCGGCCTGGCCCGGATGGTGCCCGCCACCCGGTCCCAGATGATGCGCGGCCGCAGCCCGGCGAACTCCTCGCTCGGGTAGCGCCCGGCCAGCATGTCCAGCACCGCCTCGAGGACCGGCCTGGTCAGCCCGCCGAACGGTGCCGACTTGCGGACCGTCTGCTCGAGCTCGTCCACCACCCAGTCGTCGACCGCCGTCATCGCGACGATCTGCTGGGCCAGCACGTCCAGCGGGTTGTGCGGGATCTTCAGTTCCTCGATGGCGCCGGCCCGCATCCGTTCGGCCACTACCGCCGCCTGGACCAGGTCGCCCTGGTACTTGGGGAAGATGATGCCGCGCGAGACGTCGCCGACGTTGTGTCCGGCCCGGCCGACCCGCTGCAGCCCGCTGGCTACCGAGGGCGGCGCCTCGACCTGCACGACCAGGTCCACCGCGCCCATGTCGATGCCGAGTTCCAGGCTGGACGTGGCCACCACGGCGGGCAGGCGGCCCGCCTTGAGCGCCTCCTCGATCTCGGCCCGCTCCTGCCGGGACACCGAGCCGTGGTGCGCCCGGGCAACCTCCGCGGGCGCCCCGGCTGAGGCCCCGGCCTGCGCCATCATCTCAGCCGGGGGGCGGGTCGCCGCCCGGTTCGGGCTGGCCTCCGTGGCGGCTTCTGCCCGCTCGGCGGCCAGCTCGTTCAGCCGGCCGCACAGCCGCTCGGCCAGCCGCCGCGAGTTCGCGAACACGATCGTGGACCTGTGCTGCTCGATCAGGTCGAGCACCCGCTCCTCGACGTGCGGCCAGATCGAGCGCCTGGGCGCGGGCCCCTCCTCGCCGTCTTCGGCGCCGCGGCCCGGCATCGTGTCCAGCTCGGTCATGTCCTCGACCGGGACGACGACCTGCAGTTCGATGCGCTTGGGGCTGGGTGGCTGCACCACGGTGACCGCGCGGGTGCCGCCGAGGAACGTGGCCACCTCCTCGACCGGCCGCACGGTCGCGGAAAGCCCCACCCGCTGGGCGGGGGATGCTTCCCCTCGCAGCGCGTCGAGACGTTCGAGGGACAGCGCCAGGTGGGCGCCGCGCTTGTTGCCCGCGACGGCGTGCACCTCGTCCACGATGACCGTCTCGACCCCGCGCAGGGTCTCCCTGGCCTGCGAGGTGAGCAGCAGGAAGAGCGATTCCGGGGTGGTGATGAGGATGTCCGGCGGCTTGACGGCCAGCTTCCTGCGCTCCTCGGCGGCGGTGTCGCCGGTACGTACCGCCACCCTGATGTCCGGCTCGTCCAGGCCGAGCCGGTGCGCGGCGTGCCCGATCCCGGTCAGCGGAGCGCGCAGGTTTCGCTCGATGTCCACGGCCAGCGCCTTGAGCGGGGAGACGTAGAGCACCCGGGTGCGCCGCTTGGGGTCCCCGGGCGGCGGCACCGCCGCCAGCTTGTCGATCGCCCACAAGAACGCGGCCAGCGTCTTGCCCAACCCTGTCGGCGCGACGACCAGCGTGTCCTCGCCCTTGCCGATCGCCCGCCACGCGCCCGCCTGCGCCTGCGTCGGCTCCGCGAACGCCCCCTCGAACCACGCCCGCGTAGCCGGCGAGAACCCGTCGAGCGAGTCGGTGCCGTTTACCGGCGACTCTCCTGCCATGGTTCCATACTGCCTCGCCCCGCTGACATTTCTGACCAGCCGCTGCAGTAGTCTCGGCTGCACTCGGACCTCCAGACGCGAACGTGGCGGGGTGGCGGCATGAGGTTGTCCCGGCAGGCGCCGCTGCCTGCGCTGATCGCGGCGGTCCTGCTGGCCGCGTGCGGCGCCGCCTCGCTGGCCGGGTGCGGCGCGGGTCCGGGCGGCCAGCCGCGGCCGGCCGCGAAAGCCAGCCCCGCCGGGACCGGATCGCCGTCGGGCAGGCCCGCGTCGCCGGCGAGCGCGACTCCGCACGCCACCACCAGCAGGACCGCCAGCAGGACCGCCAGCAGGACCGCCAGCAGGACCGCCAGCAGGACCGCCAGCAGGACCGCCAGCAGGACCGCCAGCGCGTCGCCGGCCGCCCTCCCGGTGGCCCCGGGCGCGGGCGCGCTGCCGCAGACCCGCGCCTTCCCCCGCACCGATTCTGCGGCGTTCCGCAACGCGATGGCCGATCTGTGGCTGGCGGTGACCACGGGGAACCCGCGCTTCGCCCAGCCCGGCTTCTTTCCCTTCACGGCGTACGAGCAGGTGAAGGCGGAGCCGTATCCCGCCGCTGACTGGCAGGACCGGCTCTGGTACGACTTCGTTCTCGATGTCGGCGCCGCCCACCGCCTGCTGGGCTCCGGTGCCGCCCTGGACCGGGTCGTCGTGCCCAAGGCGTACGCGGCCTGGGTCTACCCCGGCGTGTGCCACAACAAGATCGGCTACTGGCACGTGCCCGGCGCCCGCGTCGTGTACCGCGCGCACGGTCAGGAACGATCGTTCGGCATCGCCTCGCTGATCTCCTGGCGGGGCGTGTGGTACGTCGTGCACCTCGGCGCCGTGGACCGCACCGTGGTGACCGGGATCGTCGATCAGCCCGCCGCCGGCCCGGGCGTCCCCGGCCCGCCGGGCGGCTGCTGACAAATTCTGCTCCCCGCCGTATCGCGAATGCGTCGTGCGGCCATAAAATGCGCATAATCGCGCAGAGAGCTTGCGCGTTACTGGGGAGGTCCGATTCCGTGGCGAGGTACCAGCGCTGGAACGCCCTGCTCGACCTGCTGCCCGGTGATGGCGAGCTCACCGTCGCCGAAGCCGCCCGGGGGCTGGGTGTCTCCGAGGCCACCATCCGCCGTGACCTGGATCAGCTGGCCAGGCAGCAGCTGGTGACCAGGACCAGGGGCGGTGCCACGGCGGGCCACGTCTCCTACGACCTGCCGCTGCGGTACAAGACCGCCCGGCACGCCCCGGAGAAGCAGCGCATCGGCCGCGCGGCCGCCGCCCTGCTCGCCCCGGGAGCAACGGTGGCGCTGAACGGCGGCACCACCACCAGCGAGGTCGCCCGGGCCCTGGCCACCCGGCCCGACCTGCAAGACGGGGCCGGCGCCCCGGCGGTCACCGTGGTGACCAACGCGATGAACATCGCCAACGAACTCGCCGTCCGCCAGCACATCAAGATCGTGGTGACCGGCGGGGTGACCCGCGGCCAGTCCTACGAGCTGATCGGCCCGCTCGCCTCCCTGGTCCTGGCCGAACTGACCCTGGACTGGACCATCCTCGGCGTGGACGCCCTGGATCCGCGGACCGGGGCGACCGCCCATCACGAGGGCGAGGCCAGCATCAACCACCTCATGGCCGACCGCGCGGAGCAGGTGATGATCGTGACCGACAGCTCCAAGCTCGGCCAGCGCGCCTTCGCCCGGGTCTGCGCCACCGACGAGATCGACGTCATCGTCACCGACCGCGACGCCCGCCCCGATCTGCTGGCCGCCTTCACCGAACGCGGCATCCGCGTCGTCACCGCCTAGCCCCGCCGCCCCGGTAACCGCAACGATGTGACATCGTGACGGTTAGGGCGCGTCAGTTATCACCACGCTGGTCTGGGCTCGCGTGCGAGCGGCGAGGCGGTAGCCGCGGCTGCCGTAGCCGCGGCGGCGGCACGGGGCGGCGGCGGTTCTGGGTCGATGGGCCGTTGGTCCTGCTCTTGAGGCTGTAACGCGACCTTCTGGCGGGTGGTTTGCGACCTTCTGGCCGGCGGCGCTGCGCTCGGCTATCGGCCATTTCGTCCTGCAGTTCGCCGTGTTGCGGCTGCTGATCGCCGGTGCTGGCCTGCGGCCGGGCGGGCCGGCGGGTTCTGGCCGGGGTTTGCGGGCGTGGCGGGGCGCCGTCCGGGCGGGCCGGGACGGCCTGGAGTGCTGCTGGTTTCCGGGGTTGGGGCTGGTCAGGTGGCGGGGGCCGGTTGCCGTCGCCGGTGGTCCAGGAGCTTGCCGAGGTTGTGGACGGTGGCCAGGAGCTTGATCTCGGTGTCGGCGGCGTCGCGGCCGCGGTAGTTGAGGTAGCGGCCGAACCGGGCGAAGAACTGGGCGAAGGCGGGCTCGACCAGGGCGGCACGGCGCCGGTAGAGCTTCTTGCCGGCCGGGGTGGCCAGCCGGGCGGCCATCTTCTCCCACCCTGCGGGCAGGACGCCGGCGGCGTCCGCGCGGCCGGCCTGGGCGGCTTCGCGGCGGACGGCGACCAGGAGCATCAGGTGGTCCAGCTCGGCGAAGCTGGCGGCGGAGGCGTACCCGTTGTCGGCCAGCCAGCCGCGGATGCGCCCGGCCAGGCCGGCCAGCTCGCAGCTGGCGGCGGCGGTGGTGATCATCTGCACCAGGGCGCCTGCGTCGGCGGGATTGTCGTGCAGTTCGGCGGCGAGCAGGATCTGCCGCCGGGCGGCGGCCAGCTGCAGGTTCCAGCCTTGCAGGAAGCCGCCGTTCTTGGCGGGCAGCAGCCGGGAGTCCGGGTCGGTGGCCGAGACCCTGGCCGGGCTGGCCGCGGCGGCCTGCCGGGCCGCGGCCAGCCGCCCCTGCGCGGTGGCCAGGTTCTTGCGGACCCGCGCCACCCGCGCCGCCTGCTCTGGCGGGACCGGCTTCTTGCCGTACCGCCAGGCCTTCCCGGCGGCCACCGCCTCGGCCCAGGCGTCCATCTTGGCGGCCTGGGCCGCCTCGGCCTGCTCCAGCCGCCGCGCGGCGGCATCGACCGCGTCCTGGGCGGCGGCGATCCGGGCAGCCGGGGCGCCGGGGGCGGCCTGCCGTTCGGCGAGCTTGTCCTGCGCGGCCCGCAGCCGGGCCAGCCTGGCGGCCAGCGCGGCCAGCCGCCGCGGCACTGCGGCGCCGCCGGGCGGGGGATCCCCCTCCCCCTCCTCCTCGCCGTCGCCCAGCGGCAGCTGCTGCCCGCCGCCGGCGACGCCGGCCAGCCACGCCTCCGCCTCGGCGCCGATCGCTGCCTCCACCGCGGCGACCCGGTCCGCCAGCTGCCCGGCGTCCAGGTTCGCGAACCGGGACGCGTTCCCGGACACCGGGGACCCGTCCACCGCGGCCAGGTACCCGGCCACCGCGCCCTCGGCCGCCAGCAGCGACAGCACCTGCACGAACAGCCGCTTGATCTCCGCGCGGTGCCGCCGGATGAACTCCGCGACCGCCCGGTGGCTGGGCGCCGCGCCGCCGCAGATCACCCGGCACCCGACATCATCGATGCACGCGGCGGAGATCTTCCGCGACGACCGGATCCCCTTGAAATAGCAGTAAAACAGCAGCGCCACCATCATCGCCGGGTCATACGGCGCCTGCCCCTGCCCGTCAGCCCGGTACGCCGCGGCGAACCCGGACAGGTCCAGCTGCCCGGTCACGCCGATCACCTGCCAGGCCAGGTGACCCGGCGGCAGCCAGGACCGGATATCGGCGGGCAGCAGGCACCCCTGATCGTAATTCACGGTACGGAGCCATCTAGCCACAACAGTATTATTCCGTAACATAAGCCCCAAATGAGGATGCCACGCCGGCGCCCGCAAATACTTGACGCCACAGCCCCGGCAGTCGCGTTACAGCCTCTCTTACCGGACCGGCGGCACATCGACCCAGCGGCTACCGCATCAGCGCGCCAGAAATTCCCGGTGCATCCTGCCCATGATCTGCCCATTCCGCGATCACCTCAGCTGACCTATAATGCTCATATAGGACATATATCGAGCAGAATTACGCAAAGCAGATGATCGATTGGGGCGTGATGAGCTATCTGACCGACGAGATCGCCAGCCAGCCCGGGTGCTGGTCCAGGGCGATCGAGATGGCGGGTCCGGCGGAATCCGCGCTGCCGGCGCCGGGGGAGCGGGTCGCCGCGATCGGCTGCGGCTCGTCGCTCAACGTCGCGCGGTGCTACGCCGCCTTGCGCGAGGCCGCGGGGCAGGGCGAGACCGACGCCTTCCCCGCGTCGGAGGTGCCCGCCGCCCGCCGGTACGACCGCCTGGTGTACATCTCCCGCACCGGCACCACCACCGAGGTGCTCGACGCCCTGCGCCGCGCGCCGCGGAATACCCCGGCGACCGCCATCACCGCCGACCCCGACGCGCCGCTCGCCCGCGAGGCCCGCCACGTCGTGCTGCTCGACTTCGCCGATGAGCGCTCGGTAGTCTCCAGCCGGTTCATCACCAGCTCGATCGTGCTTCTCCGCGCGCACCTGGCGGCGTACCCAGGGACGGACATCTTGTCCCTGCCGGCCGCCGCCGAGCGTGAGGTGGCCCGTCCGTTGCCGCCGGAATTGGCCGAACGGGCTGAGTTCACCTTTCTCGGTCGCGGCTGGGCCGCCCCGGTGGCCGACGAGGCCGCGCTGAAACTACGCGAGGCCTCACGCACCTGGGCCGAGTCGTACCCGGCGATGGAGTACCGGCACGGCCCGATCAGCGTCAGCGACGAGAACACCGTGGTGTGGGCGCTCGGCGAGGTGCCGTCCGATCTGCTCGCCGATGCTCGCCGCACCGGAGCCACCGTGATCGTCTCGGACACCGATCCGCTCGCCGCGCTGATCGGAGCGCAGCGGCTCGCCGCCGCCCTCGCCGAGCGGAAGGGCATCGACCCGGACCAGCCCCGCGCCCTGTCGCGTTCTGTCATCCTGGCTTGATGCGAGCGGTCCCGCCGCACGCCGGGGTCAACCGCGGCCACCTGCTGACCGGCGGTCGCGTGGTGACGCCAGAAGGTGTGCTGAGCCCCGGCTGGATCCGGCTGGCCGGGAGCGTGATCGAGGCGATCGGCCCCGGCGGGCCGGCCGAGCCGGATCCGTCCGGACTTCCGGCGACTGACCTGCAGGGGCGGTGGGTGCTGCCGGGCTTCGTCGACATGCATGTGCACGGGGGCGGCGGGACGTCGTTCACCGAGGGAACGGCCGGGGACGCCAGGCGCGCCGCGGGGTTCCACCGCCGGCACGGCAGCACCACGATCGTGGCCAGCCTGGTCACCGCGCCCCTGGCCGACCTGGAGGCCCGGGCCGCGATGCTGGCCGGGCTGGCGAGCGAGGGCGTGCTCGCCGGCCTCCACCTGGAGGGACCGTTTCTCGCCGCGGCCAGGTGCGGCGCCCAGGACCCGCGGTATATGACCGTCCCCGACGTAGCCGCATTCGACCGCCTGCACGCGGCGGCCGCCGGGCAGCTGCGCGTCATCACTCTGGCCCCCGAACTTCCCGGCGCCACCGCCCTGATCAAGGCGGCCGTCGGGGCCGGGGTCATCGCCGCCGTCGGCCATACCGACGCCACCGCCGACGTCACCTCGGCGGCCGTCGATGCCGGCGCCAGCCACGCCACGCACCTGTTCAACGGCATGCGGCCGCTGCATCACCGCGAGCCTGGCCCCGTCGGCGCGCTGCTCGACCGGGACGAGGTCAGCTGCGAGGTGATCGCCGACGGCGTGCACCTGCACGACACCGCGGTCCGCCTGGTGGCCCGCGCGTCAGGCCCGGGGCGGCTGGTCCTGATCACCGACGCGATGGCAGCCGCCGGCATGGCGGATGGCCGCTACCGGCTCGGTTCGATGCGGGTCGACGTGGCCGGGGGAGTGGCGCGCCTCGCCGCCGGTGCCGAGCCCGATACCGATGCCGATGCCGATGCCGAGCCCGATACCGATGCCGATGCCGAGCCGCGCGTGCCGGGCGCGATCGCGGGCTCGACCTCCACCATGGCGGGCGTCGTCCGGCACGCCGTCGCGGTCGGCCTGCCGGTCACCGAGGTGGCCGCCGCGGCCAGCACCACCCCGGCACGCGTGCTCGGACTGGGTGACCGCACGGGTGCCCTGCGCCCGGGACTGGACGCGGACCTGGTGGTCTGCGACGAGGAATTCGGGCTGCGCGCGGTGATGCGGCACGGCGAGTGGCTTGGCGGCGTCTGCTAAGTCCCCCTGGGTCCCGCCGGGGTCACCCGTTCGCGCGGACCGAACCGGTGAGCCGCCCGTTCACCGCGCTGACCTCGCACACCACGTTGCGCTCGCCGGCCTGCCAGGCGGCCTGGTTCGGGTAGACGTATGCCTGGGTCAGGCCGGCCGCCGCCAGCTGCGGGTCGATGTAGCTGTCGAACCGGCTCGCGCAGCCGTTGCCCGCGTCCACCCGCACCGCCGGAGCGCCAGGCCAGGCCGTGGCCGGCAAGGTGAACGCGGCGAACACCTCGGCGTCGTGCGGGCGCGCGCAGGACAGCACGGTGAACTTGAGGGCGTCCGACCCGGAGTCGATGCACTGGCCGGGCCGCAGCCCGAACACGGCGGCGGGCCGGTAGGTGACCACGGTCTTGGGCCGGAACCCATGCGTGACCACGGCCAGAACCCCCGCTGCCACTCCGACCAGGGCGATGACCCCGAGGATGATGCCGGCCACCGCGAGCGGGCGGACATCACGGCTGCTTTCCCCGGCGTCCCAGTCCTCCGTTGGCTCGGCCGCCGCCGGGACTGGCGCCGCCCCGGCATCCGCCTCCGCGGGCGCATTTTCCGCGGGCGCATTTTCCGCGGGCTCGGTTTCCGCCGCATCGGCATCAGCCGGCTGAGCATCGGCCGGCGCGGCCGCCACGCGTTCTTCCTCTGCTGGTTCGGCCTGCGGCGGAACCACCCCGGCTGGCACCACCGCGGCCGGCGCGGCCTTCTCTTCAGCATCTTCAGCCGCCTGAGCCGGCGCTGCTTCCGCCTCGGCTGCCTGCGGTTTTGTGAGTTCTGCCCCCGGCTGTCCGGCCTTCGCCGGTTCCTGAGGAAGCTCCTCATTCACCCCCGTCGGCGCAACCATCCGCCCTCCATCACGCGCAGTGTCCGCCACCGCCGGCCCGCTATGCCGGCGCTCTGGTCGGACGGCGCACGACCAAGATCACGAGGTGCGCCTCGCCCGTCTACTTCCCACCTATTTAATAACGACACATCGGGCGAAAAGGAGCCAGGGGGATTCACCCATCCGGCCCGGCTGGCCAGCACCGATCCATCCCCGGCCGCCGCGCCGGTCCTGCTCCCGCGGCGGCAGTAACCTAGGCGCGTGCGGCTGACGGAATTCTGGTATCGGATGAACACGCAGTTCGGCGATGGCTACGCGCAGAGCGTGGCCAAGGACTTCGTGTTCGATCAACTCGGCGGGCGCACGGTCGAGCGTGCCCTGGCGGACGGCGTAGACGTCAAGATCGTGTGGCGGGCCGTCTGCGACACCTTCAAGGTGCCGCAGAACCTGCGCTGAGAGCCAGCCGCTAGCGCCCGAGCAGGCGCGGGGTGTTGACCTTGTCCGGTGTGACCTTGAGGATCACCCGGCCGTGCGGGCCGACCGGCGCGGTGAAGTCGTGCCCGGTGTACTTGCGGGACAAGTCGTCGATGTGCCGCCGGGCCTCGTCGCCGTCGACGGTCTCCGCCACGTGTCCGCGCACCTCGGCCCAGTCCTGGGGATCCTCGCCGTGGATCAGCACGGTGATACGCGGGTCGCGGGCGACGTTCCTGGCCCGCTGCCGCTGCGGTTCGGTGTTGACCAGGACGTGCTCGTCATCGGCGTCGACCCAGGTGAGCAGCGCCTGCGGCTGGCCACTCGGCATCAGGGTCACCACCGTGGCCAGGTTCTTGCCCTTTGCGAGCCGGGTCACGTCCTCGTCGAGCGGCATCGCGTATCTCCTTGCGCCGGGGGATTCGGTGGTCCGCTGCTGCTGATGCTAGCCCGCTAACCATCCGGGCCCGCGTCAGGTCCCGCCCGGCGCCAGCTCCGGCGCGGCCCCTGTATTTTCCTGGATTTTCGCGCCGCTTTCGGCGTGTCGCCCATGATCGAATACACGTTCGTTCTATAGTAGTCGAGTGGCGGTGATCACTGGCCCCCGAAGCCAGTGAAAACGGCCGTGAAGATCCCCAGGGCCAGGCACGATGCGGTGCCAGGCGGAAATGTCAGTGGCGGCGCATACCGTGTCCATCGATAACCGCCGGGGGATGTCCGGCGGAACCGAAACTCAGACGACCTGGGCGGTGCGGGAGGTCCCCGCAGGCCCCTTACCCGGCAGGGAGTCCCCCATGGCAGTGAACAGCAAGTCGAGCCCGGAGCGGGCGGGCGACAGGGAGAAGGCCCTGGAGACCGCTCTGCTCCAGATCGAGCGGCAGTTCGGCAAGGGCTCGGTCATGCGCCTCGGCGAGGAGACGCGGGTCCCGGTCGAGGTGATCCCGACCGGTTCGATCTCGTTGGACGTGGCGCTGGGCCTCGGCGGCCTGCCGCGCGGCCGCATCGTCGAAATATACGGACCGGAGAGTAGCGGCAAGTGCCTGACAGCTGACACCTACGTGTGGTCCGATCAAGGGCTGGAGACAATAGCCGAAGTCTTCGAGCGCGCGGGTATGAAGGCGAGTTGCACGTCACGCGTCACCGTCGTCAGCGAGTCTGGTATCCGCCTCGTCAATGAGAAGGGCGAACTCGAGACCGTCGTCGCCCTGACGCACAACAACCGCAAGCCGGTTCTTCGGTTGAAGCTACGGTCGGGACGGACCGTTAGCGTCACTCACAACCATCCGCTCCGGGTCGTCAGCGATCGCGGGTTCATCGTGTGGCGCAAGGCTGGGGAAGTGCACTCAGGCGACACGGTCGTCTCTGCCGAGTTCGGTGCCGTAGAGGCCGCGGGCGGTGACAGGCTCAGCGAGGACGAGGCTGTCCTGCTGGGATATCTCGTAGCAGAAGGCACTCTTTGCTACGACTACTCGATCCGGTTCACCAACTGGGATCCTGAGGTGAGCGGCGAATTCACTCGGCTCATGGAGCACGTTGCCGGAGTTCCGGTTCACAACTACGGCAACAAGGAGTTTGCCGTCCAAGGCAAAAAAATCCGCGATCGGTTCGCGAAAGAATACGGTCTCGATTACGTTACAGCGGCGGGCAAGAAAGTCCCCGCCTGCGTACGGGTATCCGGGCACAAGGCGCAGCGCGCCTTCCTTTCAGCACTCTTCGAAGGCGATGGGTGGATTGATCCCTCATCTACGATCGGACTGGGTACTGCGTCTGAGGAACTGGCCCGGCAAGTCCAGCTGATGCTCTACGGGCTCGGAATCCCGGCGACCGTCTCGTCGAAATACAACGCGAAGTATGAGCGTGACTACTGGTCTGTGACCGTAAATCCCGCGGTAGCCGACCGGTTCCTGTCCGAAGTAGGATTCCGCTCTGCTCGGCGAAAGGCGCAAGTCGAGAAGTGCTTCAAGTTGTCATCCCGGGACCCGCAGTTCGAGAATATCCCGCACCTGGCAGGTCTGCTCCGGGACCTGCGTGATGACTGTGGCGGCGACAGAGGATTCGACAAGGCCGCAAGAGACATCTTCCGCAGGGACATGTCTCTCTCGTGCTCCCGGCAGCGCTTGGCGAAGATCGTCGAGTGGTGTGACCGGCAGGAAGACCGGTTCTCGGCTGGAGCCAAGACGATTGTGGAATACCTGCGGATGCTCTCAGGACTTCCGTACACCTACGAGGAGGTCGTCGCGATCGAGGACGGAGGGCTTCAGCCAACCTTCGATGTAGTCCTCCCTCGCACCCACAGTTTCGTGGCCAACGGAATGCTCTCCCACAACACAACAGTGGCGCTGCACGCCGTGGCCAACGCGCAGAAGGCGGGCGGGATCGCGGCGTTCATCGACGCCGAGCACGCGCTGGACCCGGACTACGCCAAGAAGCTCGGCTGCGATACCGATGCGCTGCTGGTTTCCCAGCCGGACACCGGCGAGCAGGCGCTGGAGATCGCGGACATGCTCATCAGGTCCGGCGCCATCGACATCGTCGTCATCAACTCGGTCGCCGCGCTGGTGCCCAAGGCGGAGATCGAGGGCGAGATGGGAGACAGCCACGTCGGTCTCCAGGCCCGGCTCATGTCCCAGGCCCTCCGCAAGATCACCGGCGCGCTGAGCCAGACCAAGACCACCGCGATCTTCATCAACCAGCTGCGGGAAAAGGTCGGTGTGATGTTTGGCTGCATGGCTTATACCACTCGTGTCACCCTCGCAGACGGCACCCAGGAGAAAATAGGAAAGATCGTCAACCAGCGGATGGACGTCGAGGTCCTCTCGTACGATCCGGAGACCGACAGGATGGTCCCGCGCCGGATCGTGAACTGGTTCAACAACGGCAAAGCCGAGAAGTTCCTTCAGTTCAGCGTCGCGAAGTCAGGAAAGAACGGGCTGGCCCAGTTCGCCGCGACGGAAAACCATCTCATCCGCACCCCCGGGGGATGGCGTCAGGCTGGGGAGCTGATTCGTGGCGACAGTGTCCTGATCGTGGAACAGCAGCGTGTGGGTGAGCAGCAGTTCCAGCTGATCCTCGGCTCGCTCATGGGGGACGGGAACCTTTCCCCGAACCGCAGGGACAGGTCCGGGACCCGTTTCCGGATGGGGCATGGCGCCAAGCAGGAGGCCTACCTGGACTGGAAGGCGTCCCTGCTGGGGAACATCCCGCACACGAGGACGGTCAACGCGAAGGGTGCCGTCTTCGCCGACTTCACCCCGCTTCCTGAGCTGCGTGAGCTGCACGAGGCCGTTTATTTCGGTGATGGCAAGAAGCACCTCAGCTGGGACTACCTCAAGAGCCTCACACCCCTGGCGCTGGCGGTCTGGTACATGGACGACGGTAACTTCACCCTCCGTTCGAAGGGTGTCCAGGAGCGGACCGCGGGAGGAACGGGCCGGATCGAGATCTGCGTCGAGGCGATGAGCCCTGGTTCCAGGGAACGCCTCGCGCGTTACCTCAGGGACACGCACGGACTGCAGGTCAAGCTCCTGGACCGCGGGGCGCGGAAGGTGAGCGTTCTTCATTTCAGCACCGCGGCGTCGGAAAAGTTCCAGAAGCTCGTCGCTCCGTATGTGCATCCGTCGATGGAGTACAAGCTGCTGCCGCGGTTCCGCGGCGCGTTCGACGTGAAGCCGGAATTCATGCCCCCGACACCACGGCTGATCCCGGCGAGGATCTTGGATATCCATGTCAAGCCGCCGACCCGGTCCATGAACCGCTTCGATATCGAGGTGGAGGGATCACACAACTACTTCGTGGACGGGGTGATGGTGCACAACAGCCCCGAGACGACCAGCGGCGGCAAGGCGCTGAAGTTCTACGCCTCGGTCCGGCTGGACGTACGCCGGATCGAGACGCTCAAGGACGGCACCAACGCGGTCGGCAACAGGACCCGCGTCAAGGTCGTGAAGAACAAGATGTCGCCGCCGTTCAAGGTGGCCGAATTCGACATCCTCTACGGCACTGGGATCAGCCGCGAAGGCAGCCTGATCGACCTCGGCGTGGAGCAGGGGATCGTGCGCAAGTCGGGCGCCTGGTACACCTACGAGGGCGACCAGCTCGGCCAGGGTAAGGAGAACGCCCGCAACTTCTTGCGGGACAACCCGGACCTGGCCAACGAGATCGAGAAGCGGATCAAGGAGAAGCTTGGCGTCGGCCCACGCCTCGACGCCGACGCTGACGCCAGCGCCGGCAGCGGCAACGGCAACCCCGGCAGCGCCAACGGCCTCCCGGCTGGCAACGGCGCCGCGCCGTCCCGGGCCGCCGCCGGGCCGTCCCGGGCCGCCGCCGGGCCGTCCCGGACCGCCGCTACTGTCCCGGGTGTCACGGTCTAGCCCGTGACCCGCAATGGCCGGGCTTCAGGGTCCGGGGAAGGGATGTCCGCGGCCACGGCCGAGGGCACTCACGACCCTGAAGCCCGCGCCAGGCAGATCTGCCTGCGGCTGCTGACGGCTGCGCCCAGGACCAGGGCGCAGCTGGGCCAGGCGATGCACCGCGGCGGCGTCCCGGCCGAAGCCGCCGAGGCCATCCTCGCCCGCTTCACCGACGCCGGCCTGATCGATGACGCCGCGTTCGCCCGGGCCTGGGTGGAGTCCAGGCATCACAGCCGCGGGCTGTCCAAGCGGTCTCTGTCCGCCGAGCTGAGGCGCCACGGCGTCCAGAACGAGGAGATCCGCGCGGCGGTCGATGCGCTCGACCCCGAGCAGGAAGTCGCGACCGCGAGGTACCTGGTCGAGCGCAAGCTGGCCAGCACCCGCGGCCGGCCGCCGGAAACCCGCGTCAGGCAGGTGGCCGGAATGCTGGCCAGGAAGGGCTACCCGCCCGGCCTGGCCTTCCGGCTGATCAGGGAGGCCATGCAGCGGGAAGGCGCCGAGCTGGATGAGATCGACGCCGACCAGTACCTCGACCCTGACGCCGAGGACGACCCCCCGGCCCGCGACGACCTGTGAGGGCCGGGGGCGGCCCCTTGGCGAGCCAGCAGCCTGCCTCGAACGTCGCGGCGCTGACCGCCATCATCGCAGGCAGCAGGCATCACGCCATTCGTCCAGCTGATGTACCGTTCGTGACGGTCGACGATACTTTGCTTGATAAAAAGGTTATAAACCCTTAACCTCACGGCAGCGAGGTGTTGACCCACACTGCACACTGATACAGCGGAGGAGCAGCGAGCGGATACGTTATGTAGTCAAAGCTGACGGGAAAATCAGCTGACGGGCGGCGTGGCGTGGGCCTGCCCGTGCCAGGGCATAAACCCTGGTACCGAGACAGCTACAACATAAGGGTGCCCCGAGGGCTATGGACGGAAAGGGGTGGCCATGAGCAGCGGATTGTCGCTCGCGTTCATGGTAATCGGGTTGCTCGCGGTGGTATTCGCGCTCATAGTCGTCTGGCGCCGGACCCCGAACGCCTCCAGAACCTCGCTAGCCCAGACCGCCGATCACAGCCAGCTCGACAGTGCCAGCCAGGACAGGGCCAGCCAGGACAGGGCCAGCACCGAAGCCGAACACATCCGTGCCCGGGCCCAGGCCGAGGCCACCGGGATCCTGGAGCGGGCCAGCCAGGAAGCCGAGCAAGCCGCCCAGGGCCGCCGCGAGGTCGAAGAGGAGATCCGCGCGGTCAAGGACGAGGTGCGCGAGCTGCGCGGTGACCTCGAGCGCAGGGAAACCCGTCTAGCCGACCGCGAGCAGCGGCTGGACGAGGAGCTCAAGCGCATCGATGACCGCGCGCAGGCCCTCGGCCAGCGCAGGCAGGATCTCGACCGCCGTGCTGCCGAACTCGACAAGCTAGAGGCCGACCGCAACAAGGAGCTTGAGCGCGTCGCCGGGCTCACCACGGACGCGGCCAAGGCCGAACTCGTCGCCACGATCGAGAATCAGGCCAAGCGCGAAGCGGCCCTCATCGTCAGGGACATCGAGCATGACGCCAGGTCGGAGGGCGAGAAGCGGGCCCGCAAGATCGTCACCCTGGCCATCCAGCGGGTAGCGACCGAGCAGACCAGCGAGTCGGTAGTCTCGGTACTGCACCTGCCCGGCGACGAGATGAAGGGCCGCATCATCGGCCGCGAAGGCCGCAACATCCGCGCCTTCGAGTCGGTGACCGGCGTCAACCTGATCATCGACGACACCCCCGAGGCGGTGCTTCTCTCCTGCTTCGATCCGGTACGGCGCGAGATCGCGCGGCTCACGTTGGAACGTCTCATTACGGACGGGCGCATCCACCCGCAGCGGATCGAGGACGCTTACGAGCGCGGCAAGACCGAGATCGAGCAGCTGTGCAAAAGGGCCGGCGAGGACGCCCTGGTCGAGCTGGGCATCACCGACATGCACTCCGAGCTCGTCGACCTCCTCGGCCGCCTGCGCTACCGCACCTCTTACGGCCAGAACGTGCTCCGGCACCTCGTCGAGTCGGCGCACATCGCCGGCATGATGGCCAGCGAGCTGCGGCTCGACCCGGCGCTGCTCAAGCGGTGCACGGTGCTGCACGACATCGGCAAGGCGCTCACCCACGAGGTCGAGGGCAGCCACGCGCTGATCGGCGCCGAGATCGCCCGCCGCTACGGCGAGCCGGAAGACGTGGTCCACGCCATCGAGGCGCACCACAACGAGGTCGAGGTCCGCACCGTCGAGGCGGTGCTCACCCAGGCCGCGGACGCGATAAGCGGCGGCCGGCCGGGCGCCAGGCGCGAGTCGCTGGAGATGTACGTCAAGCGCCTGGAGCGCCTGGAGCAGATCGCCGGCGCCCACGAGGGCGTAGAGAAGGTCTTCGCCATGCAGGCCGGCCGGGAGATCAGGGTCATGGTCAAGCCCGACCGGATCGACGACATCCAGGCCCAGGTGATCGCCCGCGACATCGCCAAGCAGGTCGAGGAGGAGCTCACCTATCCGGGCCAGATCCGCATCACCGTGGTCCGCGAGTCCCGGGCCACCGAATTCGCCCGCTGACGTGCACCCTCAGCCGCCGTCGAGCGGCACGGGCGGGACGCCCGGCGGGGTGAAGCCCATGATCTGGCCGTAGAAGGAGAGTTCGGCCTCCAGGCTGGCCACGATATTCTGCGCCTTCCTGAACCCGTGCGCCTCGCCCTCGAAGGTGATGTACGCGTACCGGATGCCGTGCGCGGCCAGGTCCGCCGCTATCGACTCGGACTGCGCGGGCGGCACGACCGGATCGTCGAGCCCCTGCAGTAGCAGCACCGGGCAGGTGGCGTCGTTCACGTGGCCGACCGGCGCCCGCTCGGCGTATAGCGCGTCGCACTCCGGCAGCGGCCCGATCAGCCCGTCCAGGTAGCGTGACTCGAAATCGTGCGTATGCTCGGCGAACCCGCGCAGGTCGGCCACCCCGAAGTAGGACGCCACCGCGGCGAAGACGCCCCCTTCCCGTGACCCGTTCGGCCCTGTTGAGCCCTCGGTCCCTCCCAGCACCGCGACGCCCGACGTCACCGCGGCCAGCGCCGTCCAGCCGCCCGCCGAGCCGCCCCGGATGCCGAGCCGCTTGCCGTCTGCCTCGCCCGACTCGGCCAGGGCCAGCGCCGCCCTCATCGCGTCGGCCACGTCCACGACGCCCCACTGGCCGCGCAGCCGCTCCCGGTAGGCCCGGCCGTACCCGCTCGACCCGCCGTAGTTCACGTCGATGATGCCTATGCCGCGGCTGGTGAAGAAGGCCTTCTCCAGGTCCAGCCGGGGGCCCACCTGCGAGGTGGGCCCGCCGTGCACCCAGACGATGTACGGCGGCCGCTCGCCATCCGGGCCCCTGGCCGCGGGGTTGGCCGGCGGGTAGACGATCGCGTGCACGACCGAACCCGACGGAGCGGTCAGCCGGGCCGCCCGCGGTACCGGCAGATAGGCCGGGTCCGGCGGCGAGTCGGCGCTGCGGCTCAGCTCGCGGACCGCCGGCGCGTGCGCGGCCTCGCCCGCCGCGGGAACCTCGACGCTGATCACGGTGGTCGGCACGGCAGGCCCGCCCGCGATGGTGGCGATGGTCTGGCCCGCCGCGGACACGCCGGAGACGAACACCTGGTAGGGCAGGTCCAGGTCGGTCAGGCGGCCGCTGTCCGGGTCGAGCACGCCCAGCCGGGTCTCGCCGGTGCCGTGGGCGACGGCGAGACGGCCGTCGCCGAGCACCGCGTACGGCCCAGGGCCCAGCTGCCACAGCGGGCTGGCGAACTCCTCCTCCCGCGGGCACAGAGCCCGGGGGAAAGCCAGCAGGTCGGCGACGTAGAGGTTCCACCAGCCGGAACGGTCCGAGATCACGTACAGGCTGCGGTCATCACGCCACACCGGGGCCAGAACCGACTCGGTCTCGCCGCCCATCAGTACCTGCTGCTGAGCCGGGTCGCTCACCGGCCCGGCGCCGTCGAGGGCGGCGACCCGCAGTTCGGTGCCGTCCCAGGGCATCCGCGGGTGATCCCAGCAGATCCAGGCCAGCCGGGTGCCGTCCGGCGACGGTGCCGGGTAGGCGTAGAAATGCGAACCGCGGACCAGGACCCGGACCGGCGTGCGGTTGCCAGCGACCGAGCCGTCCAGCGGGATGGCTACGATAGCCCGGAGGATCCGGCTGATGCCGAGATGCCGCTCCCGCACGCACCACACCTCGTCCCCGGCCGGGGAGAGCACGAGGTCGGCGAACCGGTCCGTGATATCCGGGCCGGGCGCCCCTGTCAGCGGCTCGGGGCTCAGCATCTCCCCGCTGGCCGTCGTCCGGCACCGGTACAGCCGCTGGTCAGCGAAGTTAGCGAAGACGAACCCGTCCGGCAGCGGCAGGTACGACTTCCCGCCGTACTCGTGCACCCGGGTCCTGGCGTTCCACGGCGCGGGGAGCAGGTCACGCTTGACCCCGTCCGGCCCCTGGCGCACGACGGTCACCCGCCCGCCCTCCTCCGGCCGCGACTCCTGCCACCACACCCCGGCGGCGTCGATGACGGGGAACGACAGGCCGACCTGCATGCGCGCTACGTCGGCACCGCCGATGGGGGAGCGCCATTCGCCATAAGATGCCGTTTCTGTAGTCATTCGCATACAGACATCATGCCGGATTCGGCCACAGAGATCACCGCCGAGTCCTGCGCGCCCGGTCCGCCCCTATCCTGGTCGTGTGACAGCAGGCGGCCGCACCTACCAGATCCGTACCTACGGGTGCCAGATGAACGCGCACGATTCCGAGCGCCTGGCGGGCCTGCTCGACGATGCCGGGTACCAGCCCGCCGGCGACGGCGAGACCCCTGACGTGGTGGTGTTCAACACCTGCGCGGTCCGGGAGAACGCGGCCGACCGGCTGTACGGCAACCTGGGGCACCTGCTGCCACAGAAGAAGAAGGGCATGCAGATCGCGGTGGGCGGCTGCCTGGCCCAGATGGAGCGCACCCGGATCACCCAGCGCGCGCCCTGGGTCGACGTCGTCTACGGCACGCACAACATGGCCTCGCTGCCCGCGCTGCTGGAGCGGGCCCGGGTCAGGAACGAGGCGCAGGCGGAGTTCGCCGAGACGCTGGAGACCTTCCCTTCGCTGCTGCCGGCCAGGCGGCGGTCGGCCTACGCGGCCTGGGTCGCGATCTCCGTCGGCTGCAACAACACCTGCACCTTCTGCATCGTGCCCAGCCTGCGCGGCAAGGAGAAGGACCGCCGCCCCGGGGACATCCTGGGCGAGATCCGCGCACTGGTCGCCGACGGCGTGCTCGAGGTCACCCTGCTCGGCCAGAACGTGAACTCCTACGGGGCGGAGTTCGGGGATCGCAACGCGTTCGGCAAGCTACTGCGCGGCTGCGGTGAGATCGAGGGCCTGGAGCGCGTCCGCTTCACCTCACCCCACCCCCGGGACTTCACCGACGACGTCATCGACGCCATGGCGCAGACGCCGAACGTCATGCCCAGCCTGCACATGCCCCTGCAGTCGGGTTCGGACCGGATCCTGAAGGCCATGCGCCGGGCCTACCGCCGGGACCGCTACCTGGCCATCCTGGACCGGGTGCGGGCCGCCATCGGTGACGCCGCCATCACCACCGACATCATCGTCGGCTTTCCCGGCGAGACCGAGGAGGACTTCGCGGGCACCCTGGACCTGGTGAGCCAGGCTAGGTTCGCCGGCGCGTTCACCTTCCGCTACTCCATCCGCCCGGGCACACCGGCGGCGACCCTGGGCGACCAGGTGCCCGCCGAGGTCGTGCAGGAGCGCTACGAGCGGCTCACCGCGCTGGTCGAGGAGACCACGTACGCGGAGAACCAGAAGCTGACCGGTGGATGCGTCGAGGTACTGGTGGCCGAGGGCGAGGGCCGCAAGGACGCCGCCACCCACCGGATGTCCGGCCGCGCCAGGGACAACCGCCTGGTGCACTTCACCCCGGACCAGACCGCCCCGGGCAAGATGGCGCCGCGCCCCGGCGATGTCGTCACGGTGACCGTCACCCGCGGCGCCCCGCACTACCTGCTGTCCGACGCCGCCCCGCTGTCCGTCCGCCGCACCCGCGCCGGCGACGCCTGGGAAGCCGCCGCGGCGGTCAGCGCCGCTCCGGTCAGCGCTGCCCCTGTAAGCGCTGCCCCGGAGAGCGCGGCCCCCGTCCTGCTCGGCATGCCGGCCCGTCATCCTGCCGGGTAGTCAGGCGCCGCACGCGACCTTGGCCCGCGGGCGGCCCCGCGCCTTCTTCTGCGCCGTGACCGTGCCGCGATCGAAGATCTCACCACCCCAGACCCCGAAGGGTTCGCGGCGCTCGACCGCGCCGGACAGGCAGAACCCGCGCACCGGGCAGCCGCGGCAGTGTGCCTTGGCCTGCTCCAGGTCGGCGGGCTGCTCCGAGAACCACAGCTCCGAGTTCTCGCGCTGGCACGGCAGCAGGCCGTCCAGTGCTCCGGCTCGTCGGGTCAGCAGGACCATGGAGGTAATGGAGGTAATCGACATGACGCGCTACGCCCGGCCGCGAGCCGGCCGGGCCTGGGTGTAGTCGCGGGACTGCCGTCGGCGGGCAACCCGGTGTGCGTGCACGATATCGGGATCGCGCGCATCAGCCGGCAGCGGCGCGGGATCCCGCCGGCCCGATCCTTGATGGCGCTTGCTCTTGTGGCTCTGCCTCATCCTGGAACGTTACGAAGGCACCCCGGGTGCGCGCGTCACCCGAAAGTGGACATGGCAGGTGGAATCTTCCGCGGCGAAGGGGAACAAGCCGGTGCGGCATCGGGCCTTCTGGCCGGTATTGCCCCCGGGTATACGATGTTTGCGAGGCCGGGGCAGGGGCCTGCGGCACCCGGCGGTTACGACGATCGTCCTTCCGGCAGCGGGCGGCATGAACAATCCCTGGAGATTCTGAGCGTGCGGGTCAGCGATGGCTGAGCGGCCTGCGGCGACCGCGCCGGAGCTGGGAGCGCGGGAGCTGGCCGGGCGGAGTGTCTTGCTGTCCACCAAGCTGCACCCGCCCGGGCCGCGTCCGGACTTCCTGCCCCGCCCCCGGCTGGCGGAACGCCTCGATGAGGCCCTGCGACGCGGCCTGGTGCTCGTCTGCGCGCCCGCCGGTTACGGTAAGACATCGCTGCTGGCCAGCTGGGCCCGGAACTGTCAGCAGCCGGTGGCGTGGCTGTCGCTGGATGCGAGCGACAACGACCCGGCCCGCTTCTGGCGCCATGCGGTGGCCGCGCTGGACACCGTCTGCCCCGGGATCGGCGAGCGGGTTGGTCCGCTGCTCGGGCCGCCAGCCCCGCAGTCATTCGAGGGGCTGGTAACGGCCCTGATCAACGAGCTGGCCGCGCGGTCCGGTCCCAGCGACGTACCGCTGGTGCTCGATGACTACCACCTGGTCGGCTCCCAGCCGGTGCACGCTTCACTTGGCTTCCTGATCGACCACCTGCCACCTGGCTTGCATCCCGTCCTGGCCAGCCGCGCCGATCCGCCGCTTGCCCTGGCGCGGCTGCGCGCCCGCGGCCAGCTCACCGAGCTGCGGGACGCCGAACTGCGCTTCACCGCCGACGAGGCGGCGGCCTTCCTGCGGGAGACGGCCGGCGCCGACCTGCCCGATGCCGCGGTGGCCGCGCTGACGGCCCGCACCGAGGGCTGGGCGGCCGGGTTGCAGATGGCGGCTCTGTCGCTGCGCGGGCAGCCCGATGTCGACCGGTTCGTGGCGGCGTTCACCGGCAGCCACCGTTTCGTCCTCGACTACCTGACCGAGGAGGTGCTCGAACACCAGCCAGAGCAGCTGCGCGCCTTCCTGCTCGAGACCTCGGTGCTGCAGCGGCTCAGCGGACCGCTGTGCAACGCGGTCACCGGCCGGGCCGGCAGCCAGGCCCTGCTCGAGCAGGTCGAGCGAGCCGGGCTGTTCCTGCTGCCGCTGGATGAGGTGCGCGGCTGGTGGCGCTACCACCAGCTGTTCGCCGACCTGCTGCGCGCCCGGCTGGAACAGCAGCCGGACCGCGCCGCGCAGCTGCACCGCAACGCGGCGGCCTGGCACGCCGATCATGAGCTCGCCGATGACGCCATCGGCCACGCCGTAGCCGCCGGCGAGCTGACCTGGGCCGCCCGGCTCATCGAGGAGCACTTCGATGAGCGGTTCTACCTCCACGGAGAGGTATCGACGGTGCGGCGGTGGCTGGCCCTGCTGCCGCCGGAACTGGCCGCCTCGCGCCCCCGCCTGCTGCTGGCACGGGCCCGGCTGGCCCTTCTCGACGGCGGCCTGGAGGAGGCCGAGGGGTTCCTGGACCTGGCTGGACGCAGGGCGGCCGATGCCGATTCCAGGTTCGAGCCGTCCGCAGGGAAGGCTTCGAGCCTGCTGGTGAACGTCCCGGCGGCGGTCACGCTCCTTCGCGTGTATCTCGCCGAGCTGCGCGGCGACGCCGAGACCACGGTCGATCTCGTCTCGCGGGCCATGGCCGCCAGCCGCGAGGGCGAAGCGATGCTCGGCACCATCATCGGGTGGTACGCGGGCATGGCCGAGTGGCTGCGAGGCCGGCCGGCCGAAGCCGAGCGATTGCTGTCGCCGGCCGTCGGCCAGCGCTCGGCGGCCGGCGAGGGCTTCCTCGCCGCCTGGGTCTGCCATGTCCTCTGCCAGGCCCAGCGGGCTCAGGGCCAGCTGGACGCGGCGGTCAGGACCTGCCGCCGGACGCTGGAGATCACCGCGCCACCCGGAAGGCAGGCGGCCCTGGCCGCCGGTGCCGCCTACGTCAACCTGGGCCAGGATGCCTACCAGCGCGATGAGCTCGACACCGCGCTCCGGCATGTCACCGCGGGCATTGCCCTGTGCCGTCAGCTCGCCTACCCCGCCCCGCTCGCGGCCGGCCTGGTCACCCTGGCCTGGATCCGGCAAGCCGGCGGCGACCATGCCGGAGCGCTGGACGCGATCGGGGAGGCCGGGCGGTTCGCACCGGGTCCCGCGGTAAACGGCCTGCTCAACCCCGTGCCGGCGGAACGGGCCCGGCTGCTCCTGGCCCAGGGGGACCTGGCGGGCGCGGCCCGCTGGGCCACTGAGAAGGGCCTCGGCGCCGGTGACGAGCCGCGCTATCCATCCGAACCCGACCACCTGGTGCTGGCGCGCGTACTGCTCGCCCAGGATCGTCCCGGTCCGGCCCTTGAGCTGCTCGACCGGCTGTACGCGAGCGCGGTCGCACAGGACCGGATCGGCAGCGTCATCGAAGCCGGAGCGCTGCGAGCCCTGGCCCTGGCCGCCAGCGGCCAGGGGGCGGACGCGGTAACCGCGCTGGGCGGCGTGCTTACCCTGGCCGGCCCGCGCGGCTACGCCCGGGTCTTCGCCGACGAGGGCCCGCCGATGGCGGCGCTGCTGGGGCAGCTGATCGCCGCCCAGCGGACAGGCCGGGGCGACGGCAGGGTCCCGATCGGCTACCTGGCCCGGCTCAGCCGCGCATTCGACACGGCGACCGCCAGGTCAGATCGCAGGCGAGGCGGCGCGCCGTCGGCACCGGGCATTGTCGAGCCGCTGACCAACCGCGAGCTCGAGGTGCTCCAGATGCTCGCGGGGGGCCAGTCGAACCAGGCCATCGCCGGCGAGCTCGTCGTCACCCTCGACACCGTCAAGAAGCACGTCAGCCACCTTCTCGGCAAGCTCGGCGCGGCCAACCGCACCGAGGCCGTCGCCCGGGCCAGGGAACTCGGCCTCATCCCCTGACGCCTCGTCTCCCGGGATGCCTCGTCTCCCGGGATGCCTCGTCTCCCGGGCCCCTCGCCTCCCGCCCCCGCGGCCCAGCCAGTTGAACATACTTCAGTGAAATATAGTCCAGTGATATATACTTCAGTATTATGCCTAACGTCCTCGGGAAACCCCCGCACGTCTTCGGCCGGGAGCGGGAGTGGACGGCGCTGGCCGACTTCGCCGCCGACCCGCGCCGGGAGGCCACCCTGGGCATCGTCAGCGGCCGCCGCCGCCAGGGGAAGACCTACCTGCTCCGGTCGCTCGCCGCCGCTACCGGCGGCTTCTTCTTCGAGGCGGCCGAGGCCACCGAGGCCGAATCGCTGCGGATGTTCGGCGCGGCGCTGGCCAGGCAGGCCGGTTCACCTGCGGATTTCTCGTTCCTGAGCTGGGAGGACGCGCTCAGGTACTTCGTCACGCTGGCCGGCCAGGACCCTGTCCCGCTGATCATCGACGAGTTTCCCTACCTGGTGAAGGCCAGTCCCGCGCTGCCCTCGCTGCTGCGGCGCGAGCTCGACCGGCACGGCCCATCGCAGGGCGGCGGAAGCCGCGCGCGCATCCTGCTCTGCGGTTCGGCCATGTCCGTGATGGGCGGCCTGCTCGCCGGTAACGCGCCCCTGCGCGGGCGGGCCGGCCTGGAGATGGTCATCAAGCCGTTCGGCTACCGTGACGCGGCCCGGTTCTGGGGGGTGAGCGACCCCGGGCTCGCCGCACGCCTGCACGCGATCGCCGGCGGCACGCCGGCCTACCGCCGGCAGTTCGTCCGCGACGATGCCCCGGCCGGCCCTGATGACTTCGACAACTGGGTCGTGCGATCGGTGCTCAACCCCGATCGGCCGCTGCTCCGCGAGGCACGGTACCTCCTCGCCGAGGAGACGGACATCCGCGATCCGGCTCTCTACCACTCGGTCCTGTCCGCGATCGCCGCCAGGAACGCGACGTGGGGCGGCATCGCCGGCTACATCGGCCGCAAGACATCCGACATCGCGCACCCGCTCAACGTGCTGGAAGACGCCGGCCTCGTGACGCGGGAGGCCGACGTCTTCCGGGCCGGGCGGACCCGCTATCACATCACCGAGCCGCTTATCACGTTCTACGAGGCGATCATGCGGCCCCGGTGGGCCGACCTGGAATCCGGGCTCGGTGCCGACGTGTGGGCCGACACCAGGCCGACGTTCGGGTCGCAGGTCGCCGGCCCGCATTTCGAGGCGCTGTGCCGGGAGTTCGCCCGTGCCGAGGGACGGCACGTCTTCGGTACCCCCGTGGGGGAGGTGGCCTCAGGCACCGTCGCCGATCCGGCCGAAAAGGCGCAGATCGACATCGACGTGGCCGTCCTCGCCCCGGCTCGTCCCGGTGAGCAGCGGCAGGTCATCGCGCTCGGCGAGGCGAAGTGGGGAAAGGTGATGACCTTGCGTCACGTCGAGCGCCTGCGCCGGGCCCGCGCCCTGCTGGCTGTAAAGGGATACGACACGACCGCTACCACCCTGGCGTGCTACTCCGGTGCGGGTTTCGAGGCCGCCCTCCGCGAGGCCGCGCGGAACGGCGAGGTGATGCTGGTCGGCCTGGACCGGCTCTACCAGTCCTAACCCTCGCCGCTTCTGCGGGGCCTAGCCTTCCAGTCCGTGCAGGAAGTCGACCAGGCCGCCGAAGTAGACCGCCTGGTCGTCGTACATGGCCAGGTGGCTGCCGTCCGGGCAGTGCAGGTAGCGGCCCTGCGGCAGGCGGCCGGCCATCATCTCCATGTAGCCCGGGTCCATGGTGTCGTGCTGCGCGCCGATGACCAGGGCCGGCACGTCGATCGAGGCCAGCTGCTCGGTGCGGTCCCAGTGGGCCAGGCTGGCGTCCGCGCTGATGCCCAGCTCGCTCGGCCCCTGCATGGACACGTAGATCGCCGGGTTGATGTGGGCGAAGGCGCGCACCGCAGGGTCGGGCCAGTCCGCGACCGGCATCCGCAGCACGTGGTGGACGTAATGCTGCTCGTTCAGCAGCTCCATGTACCTGGGGTTCTCGATGTCGCCGCTGGCCTCGTAGGCCTTGATCTCCGCCAGCGCCGCCTGGTCCATCTTCGGCATCAGCACCTGCTCGGCGTAGGCGTTGTAGGCCGGGACGCTGGACATCATGTTGGAGATGACCATTGCGCGCAGGTGCTCCTGGTGGTGCAGGGCGTACTCGATGGCCAGCAGCCCGCCCCACGACTGCCCGTAGAGCACGAAGTCGTCCCGGCCCAGCCCGAGCGCCCGGCGGACCTGCTCCACCTCGTCGACGAAGCGGTCCAGGTCCCACAGCGACGGCTCGTCCGGCTGGTCGCTGTGGCCCGAGCCGAGCTGGTCGTAGTAGTAGTACTCGACCCCGGCGCCGGGCAGGTAGCTGTCGCACGCCTCCAGGTACTCGTGCGTGGCCCCGGGGCCGCCGTGCAGGAGCAGCACCCGCAGCCGCGGGTTGTTGCCGGTCCGCTTGACCCACACCCGGTACGGGCCCTTCGGCGTATCGATGCCGATCATCCGGGAGCCGCCGCTCAGCACGTCCTCCCGGCCGGAGTTGTCCAGGTACCCGCTCACGATGCGCCTCCCAAGATCGGCTCAGCCACCAGGTGAGGATTATGCCAGTACGCCACACATCGAGCCGGGCCAGGCGGAACACCGCCTGGCCCGGCCGCCCGGGGGCCGCTACCGCACCCCGGACTCCACCAGATCCTTGGCGCCCGCACCGGCCGGGGCAGCCAGAGCGGCCGGGCCGGCCGGGGCCGGGATCCGCAGCACCCGCGCCAGCCAGGACGGCAGCCACCAGTTGGCCCGGCCGAACAGCGCGACCAACGCCGGGACGAGCAGGCAGCGGACCACCACCGCGTCGATCAAGATGCCGGCCCCCAGCCCGGTGGCCAGGATCTTCAGGTCGGTCTGCGGGCCGGTGGACATGGACAGGAAGCTCAGCATCAAGATCGCCGCCGCGCTGGTGACCAGGCGGCCGGTCCGGCCCAGGCCTTCGGTGACCGCGTGCCGGGCGTCGCCGCTGGCGTCGTACGCCTCCCGGATGCGGGTGAGGATGAACACCTCGTAGTCCATCGACAGCCCGAACAGGAAGGCGAACACCATCAGCGGCACCCACATCGTGATCGCCCCCGTGGCCGGGATGCCCCACAGCGCCTGCGAGCCGTGCCCCTCCTGCCACACCCAGGTCAGCACGCCGTAAGCAGCGGCCAGCGAGATCAGGTTGAACACCACCGCCTTGGCGGCCAGCAGCACCGAGCGGAAGGCCCGGGTCAGCAGCAGGAAGGTGGCGACGCCGATGATCGCGAGCATGAGCGGGAAGTCGCCGTAGACCGCGTGGTCGAAGTCGATCAGCGCCGCTCCGTCGCCGCCGATGCCGATCACGTGCGGGCTGGGCAGCAGCGCGTGCTCCAGATTGGCGATGGTCGTCTGGCCGGCCGGCACGCTGCTCTCGGCCACCGGGATCACGGTCACGATCGCCGTCCCGCCCCGCTGGTAATCCGGCGTGCCCGGCGTCACCGCGGCGTACACGCCCGGCACCCGCGCGGCCTGCGCGGCGACCGCTGAGGCAGAGGAGGAGGTGAGCACCTCGGCCGGGGTGAGCACGCCCGACGGAACCCCGCCGTCGGTCAGCGTGACCAGCGCGTCGTGCGCGGGCCCGCTGGTGGCCTGCGCCGAGCTGCCGGGTTCGCCCAGGTGCAGGGACAGCGCCGGGAGCATGAGCGCGGCCAGGATGCCGAGCCCGGCCAGCGCGGCCAGCCAGCGGTGCCGGTAGACGCCGCGGGCCCAGGCCGAGAACACCCGGCTGGCGCGGCGCTCGGTCCGCAGCCGCGGCCAGTCCAGGCGCGGGCCGACGGTGGCCAGGATCACCGGGAGAAGGGTGACGGAGACGACGACCGATACCAGCGGCACCAGCACGCCGCCGTAGCCGACGCTGCGCAGCATGGGCACCGGCAGGACGACCATCGACAGCAGCCCGATGGCCACGGTCAGGCCGGAGAACACCACGGCCCGGCCCGCGTGGTTCATCGCCTCGGTCACGGCGGCGGCGTTGTCCCGGCCCGCCGCCCGTTCCTCGCGCCAGCGGCTGACCACGAGCAGCGAGTAGTCGATGGCCACGCCCAGCCCGATCAGCGCGATCAGGAACTCGACGATCTGGCTGACCCCGGTGATCTCGGTAAGCCCGCCGACGATCAGGAACGTGGCCAGCACCGAGACGCCGCCGATGAGCAGCGGCAGCAACGCCAGGAAGCTGGCGAACACCAGCGCCAGGATGACCAGCGCGCCGACCGAGCCGATCATCGCCTCGGTCATCAGCCCGGTGCCCTTGGACGAGGACGGCTGCCCGTCGGCCAGCAGTTGCGAGCCGGTGACCCCGACGTGCCAGCCGGCGCCAGCGGGCGAGGCCGCTGTCACGGCCCGCTGCACCACCGGGCCGAGGTTCGGGCCGCCGAAGCCGCTCACCGGCGCCGTGTACACCAGCGCGAAGGTGGACCGCCCGTCGCTGGTGACAAAGGCCCGGTTCCCGGTCGTGGCGTAGTCGGCGATCCGCACACCGGGGATCGCCCGGGCCAGCGCGGCGAACGCGCGTCCAGTGGCCGCCGCCACCGCCGGGTCGGTGACCTTCTGCCCGGCCGGGACGGTGAGCACCGGTACGTACGGGGCCTGCGAGCCGCCATTGCCGTACTGGCTGACGATCTGGTTGTCGACCTTGAACGCCTGCCCCGGCATGGAGAAGTTGTTCGTCATCCGGTGGGTAGTGCCGCTGATGGTCATCACGCCGACGGCCGCCACGACGACCCAGAACAGGGTCACGAGCGCCTTGTGGCGGAGGACGAAGCGGGTGAGCGCAGGCATCGTGACCTCCTGGTCAGGGGTGCCGGCGGCCGTTCCGCCAGCTGCAGCTCAAGCGTGCCGCCGCGGACCTGCGCCGGTCGTCCCGCAGCGGATGGCACTTGGCGGTACCGCCGCGGGATTAGCCGCGCCCCGCGTACTCCCGGGGGAGTAACCAGGCCGCCTACCGGGGGAGGGCGACGCCAGCCCTCCGGCATGCCTACGCTTACGTGCATGAACGGTGTCGGGGCCGTCCGGCGGTGGTGGAGTCAGGCGCCCGCCAGAGACGCAGTCCTGGCGCTGGCAGTGACCGTCGTGCTGCTTTACGGCTCGTACGGCGAGGCCCATCCGAGCACCACCGCCTACTTTCACGGCGGGCATCACCTGCCGAACACCCCTGCGCCCGCGCTCATCCTCGTGGCCGTGGCGTGCCTGGCGCTCATCTGGCGCCGCCGCTGGCCGGTCGCGGTGCTCGGTGTCTCTGTGGCCGCGGCGACGATCTACACCCTGCTCGGCTACATCAACGGCGCGGTGCTGGTGGCCCCGATGGTCGCCCTGTATACGGTGGCCGCCCAGTCCGCTGTCCGCCACGCGGTGGCGTACGGGCTGGGAACGCTGGCCGTGCTCGGTTCGGCCAGCATCGCGGTCAACCCGTTCGGGCCGTTCGGCGGTAGCGTGGAGACACTGCCCTTCATGATCGCCGTGGTGGTGATCGCCGGCATCGCGGTGGCGAACCGGCGCGCCTACGTGGACTCCATCCGCGACCGGGCCGAAACCGATGCCCGCCGCCGCCTCGACGAGGAACGCCTGCGCATCGCCCGCGAGCTGCACGACGTCGTGGCCCACACCATGGCCACCATCAACGTGCAGGCCGGGGTGGCCGCGCACGTGCTGCCCACCCGCCCCGAGGCGGCCGCCGAATCGCTGCAGGCGATCAAGACCGCGAGCAAGGAGGGGCTCAGGGAGCTGCGCGCCATCCTGAACGTGCTGCGCCAGGCCGACGACGCCGATCCGACCCAGCCCGCTCCGGGCATCGCCCGGCTCGAGGATCTCATCGCGGGCGCCCGCCGGGCCGGCCTGGAGACGACGTTCACCGTAACCGGGGACCCGGTCCGTCTGCCGGCCGCGGTGGACCTGGCCGCCTACCGGATCATCCAGGAATCGCTGACCAACACCATCCGGCACGCCGGCCCGGCCACCGCCACGGTATCCCTCGGCTACGCCGGCGACGAGGTGCGGATCGACGTGACCGACACCGGCCGCGGCCAGCCCGCCATCGCGGGTAACGGCGGCGGCCACGGGCTCGCCGGGATGCGCGAGCGCGCCACGGCCGTCGGCGGCACCGTCGCGGCCGGCCCCGGCCCGTCCGGCGGCTTCCGGGTCGCCGCCCGGCTACCCCTCGCCGACCATCCGGCGCCTGACCCAGCCGCCCCGGCCCAGGAAGGAACCCCGTGATCCGGGTCCTGCTCGCCGACGATCAGGCGCTGATCCGCGCCGGGTTCCACGTGCTCATCGACGCCGCCGACGACCTGGAGGTGGTGGGCGAGGCCACCGACGGGGCCCAGGCGGTCGACCTGGCCCGCCGCGAGCGCGCCGACGTGGTCCTGATGGACATCCGGATGCCCGGGGTGGACGGCCTGGAAGCCACCCGGCGCATCTCCGCCGACGACGACCTGGCCGGGGTCAAGGTGATCATCTTGACTACCTTCGAGTCCGACGAGTACGTCTACCAGGCGATCCGCGCCGGAGCCAGCGGCTTCCTGGTCAAGGACACCGAGCCCGCCGACCTGCTGCAGGCGGTCCGGGTGGTGGCCAGGGGCGACGCGCTGCTGTCGCCGAGCGTGACCCGGCGGCTCATCACCGACCTGGCTACCCGCCCCGAACGGCCGCCGCCCAGCGACCGGGTGCTGGCCGGGCTGACCGAACGGGAGCGCGAGGTGCTCGCGCTGGTCGCCGAGGGCCTGTCCAACGACGAGATCGCCGGCCGCCTGTTCCTGTCCCCGCTGACCGCCAAGACCCACGTCAGCCGCATCATGACCAAGCTGAACGTTCATGACCGCGCCCAGCTCGTCGTCATCGCCTACGAGAGCGGCCTGGTCACCCCGGGCGGCCGGCGCTGAGCTCAGCGCAGCGGCCGGAAGAACTCCCGCACGTCGCCGACGAGCAGGTCGGGCGCCTCCATGGCCGCGAAGTGGCCGCCGCGGCCGAACTCGGTCCAGTGGACGATGTGGTCGGACTGCTCGGCGAAGCGCCGGATCGGCGGCGCGATCTCCCGCGGGAAGACGGCCACGCCGGTGGGCACGGTCGAGCGGTTCGCCGGGCTCCAGGCCCGCGCCCGCGCGGTCTCGTAGTACAGCCGCGCCGACGAGCCCGCCGTCCCGGTCAGCCAGTACAGCGTGACGTTGGTGAGCAGCTGGTCGCGGTCGACCGCCTCGTCCGGCAGCCCGTCGTCGGTCCACTCGCCGAACTTCTCGGTGATCCACGCCAGCTGCCCGGCCGGTGAGTCGGTGAGGCCATAGGCCAGCGTCTGCGGCCGGGTCGCCTGGATAATGTTGTAGCCGGAGCCGGTGGTGCGGAACCGGCGGGCGGCCTCCCGCCGCCGGGTTTCCTCCTCGGTCAGCTCGCCGGCGTCATCAGGGACCCGGGTGATGAGCATGTTCAGGTGCACCCCGGCGACATGCTCCGGGTCCGCCAGGCCGAGTTCCCTGGAGATGATCGAGCCCCAGTCGCCGCCCTGTGCGCCGTACCGCTGATAGCCCAGGCGCGACATCAGCACGGCCCAGGCTCGCGCGACCCGGCGCGCGTCCCAGCCCCGATCCCGGGTCGGCCCGGAGAACCCATAGCCGGGTATGGACGGGATGACCAGGTGGAACGCGTCATCCGGAGAACCGCCATAAGCCTCCGGGTCGGTCAGCGGCCCGATGATGTCCCAGAACTCCGCCACCGAACCCGGCCAGCCGTGCGTGATGATCAGCGGCATCGCGTCCGGAGAGGCCGAACGGACATGCAGGAAATGCACCCGCGCCCCGTCGATCGTGGTGACGAACTGATCGAACCCGTTCAGCCGCGTCTCGTGCACCCGCCAGTCGTACTCGTCACGCCAGTACGAGGCCAGCTCCCGCACGTACTCCAGCGGGATGCCGTAGTCCCAGCCGACCCCGGGCAGCTGGTCGGGCCACCGGGTGCGGCCCAGCCGGTCCCGCAGGTCGTCCAGGTCCGCCTGCGGGATGTCGATGCGGAACGGCAGGATCTCAGGGGTCACGGTCCTATTTTGTCCGAACGGGCCGGGTTCTCCGCCTCGGCCAGGCACCGGGCGATCCCGTCCAGGAGGAAGCCGAGTCCCAGGCTGAACTGCTCCTCCGGCGACGGGCCCGACGGGTGCGCCAGCCAGCTGGTCAGGTGCGGTAGCCGGCCGGTGGCCGCGGCCAGGTCGTGCACGGTGTTCATCGCGGACATCAGCGTCGCCTCGTCGTCCAGGCCGAGTTCCCGGCTCATCCGGGTCTCCTCGGTTTCCTGCAGCCCGCTGCCCAGGATGTACCTGTCGATCATGGCGGCGTAGGTCATCGCCTCGGCCGGGCTGGCCCCCTGCGCGGTGAGCACCCCGAGCATGAACTCCAGCCGCTCCATCATGTGCGGCCCGGCCGGCGGCCTGGTGTGGTACAAGGCGGCGTACCACGGGTGGCGCCCGGTCATCTGCCGCGTCTGCGCGGCCAGTTCCTCCAGGTCGGCCCGCCACTCGGGTCCCGGCTGGGCCGGCACCGGGATCTCGGCCGCGGCCGCGTCGAGCATCAGGTCGACCAGGCCGTCCTTGCTGTGCACGTACCGGTAGAGCGCCATCGCGGAGTAGGGGCCCAGCCGGGCGGCGACCGCCTTCATCGTCAGGGCAGCGTGCCCTGCCTCGTCGGCGAGGCTGATCGCGGCGGCCACGATCTCCGCCCGGCCCAGGGACCGCTGCTGCGGCGGTGGCGGCGGCTGGGTCCAGATGAGCGGGGCGGGCCCGGAAAAAGATTTGCGCACGAGTGGAGTTTAGTACATAAACTCTGAGTTTATGAGCAAAACTTTTTCCTTCGAACCAGACGGAATCCGGCTGGGCGTGGTGCGCGGCATCAGCTACGGCCTGTTCGGCCCGCCCGGCGAGTTCGTGCCGCAGGCCCGCGCGCTCGGGGCCGGGCTGATCCGCGCCTACCTGTACTGGTCGCAGGTCGAGCCGGAGCCCGGCCAGTTCCGCTGGGACACCGTGGACGCCCTGCTCGGCCAGCTGACCGGCGACGAGGAGCTCTGGATCACGCTGTGCTCGAGCTCGCCGTGGGGGACCCGGCAGCCGACCGACTTCCTGCCTCCCTCGCCGGCCCTCGACCAGCGCGCGTACGCCGAGTTCGTGCGCCAGGTGGTCCGGCATTGTGTTGACCGGGTCGGGGCCGGCCGGGTCCGCTACTGGCAGTGCGACAACGAGCCGAGCAACACCGATCTGCTCTGGGCCGGTACCGCGGCCGAGTATGCCGAGCAGCTGCAGACCATGTACGACGCGGTTAAGGAGGCCGACCCGGCCGCGGCGGTCGTGCTCGGCGGCTGCGGCTACGACGTGTTCAGCAGCGAGCCGGGCAGCGCGCCGCGGCAGTTCTTCGATCACGTGGCCAAGGCCGGCCGCGACGCCTTCGACCTGTTCAGCGTGCACCTGTACGGCGACCTGGACCGCATCCCCGAGTACCTGGCCACGGCCAGGCAGCTCATGCAGGCACACGGGTACCTCAAGCCCATCGTGGCGGGGGAGTACGCCGGACCTCAGCCGTTCGAGTTTCCCGAGGTCATGGCCGTCATGCAGGAGACCTTCGCCGCGGCCTTTGCCGAGGCCGCCGGGGCCGCGTCGCAGAGCACCGGCGAGCTCGCCGAACGTGCCGGGCAGGACACTCCAGAACGCCGGGCGATGAAGGCCCTGTACGACCGGATGGACAGCCTGCCGCCGCGGCTGCGGATGTTCATGGCGGGCGCCCCGGCCGAGCTGGACGCTAGGCGGGACCGCATCAACTGCCGCCAGGTGGTCATGCGCACCCTGCTGGCCCTCGCTGGGGGCGTGCACCGAACCGCGTACTGGAACCTCGCGCCCGAGTACCCCGGGCCCGTCGACCATCTCCAGATGATGCACCTGCTGATCGGCAAGCTCCCGCTGCTCGGCTACCGGGACGGCGACCTAGCGGTCCGCCACCCCGCGGCGGAGAGCTTCGCCCTGCTCGCCGAGAAGATGGCCGACGCTCGGTCAGTGTCCCGCGTCAGCACGGCGGACCGGCCCGGCCTGTACGCCTTCGAGGTCGACCGCGCCGGGCGCGGGCCGCTGCTCGTCGTCTGGGACCACCGTGACCCCTTCGACGGAGAGGACGAACCGCCGGCCGAGGTGACCTGGCCGTGGCCGGCGGCCGCCGCCACCGTCACCGACGTGTTCGGCCGCACCCGGACGGCCCGGTGCCAGGACGGCCACATCCGCCTGCCGGTCTCCGTGACCCCGCTCTTCGTGGAGCCCCGGGGACACTCCTAGCCCGTGCCGTTGATCTGCCGAGTGGATCTTGCGAGGGTCAGAACTACGCCCTCTCGGGAAGGCTCTCGGGCCGGGTGGCGGCTGGTGGGTAGCGGAGGTGACCGCACAGGGCGCCGAGTGCGGCCCCGGCGAGCGGCACGATCAGCAACGCGATGGCCCCGTCGCCGGCCCCGTTGACGCTGTCCTCGAAGTAGTACTCGGGGCGCAGGTTCGTCGGGATGATGATGGTGCTCGGCTCGCAGGTGGGGCAGATGCCATCACCGGCGGCTTGTTGCGGCCCGGTGAAGTGGTGGGGCAGCAGCGCGATCGTCAGGGTGGTGAACAGGGCCACCAGGATGGCCGCGGTGGCCATGGCGCCGGTGGTGGCCAGCAGTGCCTGCCGGGCCGGGGTGAGGATGCCGGGTCGGGTGTCGCGGTCGGCCAGTCGGGTTGCCACGGCGTGCACGGCCACGGGGACGGCCAGCGCGGCCAGTACGAAGCAGGCGAGCACCAGGTAGTCCGCGACGACGACAGGTCCGCCGTGCAGGGAGTGAGCGGCTGTCTCGGCCGTGTCGTTGATGCCGAAGGGTGCCAGCGAGTAGAGCGCCCCGGCGGTCAGCGCTCCGATGCCCAGCGCGGTCGGCAGGACCCGGCGGGTGAACTGGACCCGGCGGGTGGTCAGGATGAGCAGCCCCGCGACGTAGCCGGCGAGGATCAGCAGGAACCCCACGTCCATCGCCCAGATCGGCAGGATGACGGGGAAGTACCGGCCGAGTTGGCTGCCGATGCGCTGCTGGACGGCGGTGGCGGCGATCAACGCGAGCATTACGGCATACCCACCTACCCGGATCATCAGCGGCGCCCGGCCTGAGCGTACCGGCCCGACGTAGCGACGTACCAGCAGCGGCAGCCCGCCGAGCAGGACCAGGGTGCCCACGACGTACATCCGGTTGACCGGGGTGGCGGAGTCCGTCGAGGCGCCCGGCCAGGCGATCCACATCAGTCCCACCGCCCCGGCCGTGAAGGCCAGCGCCTGGATGATCCGGTTCATGAGCACCTCCCGTGTCACTAGCCATAGCCCGCCGCCCAGCCAGGCCAGCCGGGCTGAGGGGGTGGGCTGGTCGTCAGTCTCGGCGAGCAGAGCGTGCACCCAGTCGCGGCGGTGCTCGCCCAGCAGCCCGGCCAGTTCCCGTACCAAACCAGCCAGCATCCGCACCAGTCGGTCCATCACGCGCCCTCCGTCGCCAGTCGCCGTCGGGTCGCCCGTCCGGCCGCGGGTTGCCGCTTGGGTGCCGCGACGATCAGCCACGACACCGTACTCTACCTAGGTAGACCGATGATGTCCAGGCAGACTGCGTAGGGTCATAGCCCCCAGAACGGCCCGGACAGCCCGACGCCGCGCAGGTACGCCGCCGCCTGGGATGGCTCCCGCCGGACGTAACCGCGTTCCAGCCGCCCGTCGTACCAGTGCGCGGCCAGCCGCCACAGCGTGCCGAGGTCCATCAGGTAGCCGCGGGCCGAGCCGGTGGCCGCCAGCCAGGCGTCCACGCAGTCCGCCGAGCAGAACAGGCGCTGGTGCGTGCAGGTGTGCACCACGTCATCCCACATCCGGGCGGCGGGCACCAGGAAGTGGGCCACCTGGCCGCCGTCCGGCGGACGCTGCCGGGAAACCGAGCGGCACGGCCGAGAACGGATGCGCCATCACGATCTGGCCCTGGTCGCAGCGAACGCCCGGTAGATCGCCAGCCGCAGATCCTCATCGTCCATGCCGCCATCTTGGCAAAGCCCGATGAGTAGCCGGTCCGTCCGGAGTCTGTTCAAGTAGCACGTATTTCTGCCCGCACGCCACGCTCTAACCTGCAGGAGGGCGACCAGCCGAGGTAAGGGGGCCACCATGCATCCGATGTTCGTGCAGCTGTACCTGGAAGCGGACGCCGACCAGGAGGAGCAGGACAGGCGCCGCCGCGCGGCCCGGTCCCGCCGTCTCCGCTCGCGCACGGCCGTGCGGGTCACCGCACCCGCCCCCATCAGGGACCGCCAGCCGCGCCGGTGAGTTCTGGCACGTCAGGTAGCCTTTGCGTGATGACACGATGCTGATCGCGGCCGCGGTCTGCCCGCATCCGCCGCTGCTGGTGCCCGAGGTCACCGGTACCGCGGATCCCGGCGACGGTGAACTGCGCCGCCTGCGCGCGGCGTGCCGCGAGGCGGTCGCCGTCCTGCTCGCCGAGGCGCCCGGCCTGCTCGTGGTGGTCGGCGGCGCCGGGCAGACCGCCGAGTACCCGGCCGGACCCGGGGGAAGCCTGCGCGACTTCGCCGTCCCGTTCACGCTGGGCGCGGACCCGGTCCTGCCGCTCTCGCTGACCATCGGGAAGTGGCTGCTCACCGCGCCTGCTCCGGGCGGCCCGCCGGTCGCCTGGTGGGGGATCGCCTCCGGCGCGGTCACGGCCGACTGCCTGAACCTGGGGGAGAAGCTGGCCGCGCTGGCGCCGCGGGTCGCGCTGCTCGTCATGGGCGACGGCCCCGGCCGCCGGGCCCGCGGCGTCCCCGGGGCCACCGATCCCGGCGCCGACCGCTACGACGACCAGGTGTCCGCGGCCCTGGCCGCCGCCGATCCCGGCGCGCTGGCCGCGCTCGACCCCCGCCGCGACGAGGAGCTCTTCGTGGCCGGGCGCGCCGCCTGGCAGGTGCTGGCCGGGGCGGCGTCCTCCGGGGCCTTCACCGCGGACCTGCGCTACGCCGCCGCCCCGTTCGAGGTCAGCTACTACATCGCCACCTGGGTCCGGGCACACTAGGGGCATGGGGACGCGTGTCATCGCCGTGGTGGGGGCGACCGCCACCGGCAAGTCAGGGCTGGCCACCGAGCTGGCCCTCGCCCTCGGCGGCGAGGTGGTGAACGCCGACTCTATGCAGCTCTACCAGGGCATGGACATCGGCACGGCCAAGGAACCCGCGACCGCCAGGCGCGGCGTCCAGCATCACCTGCTCGACATCTGGCCGGTGACCCAGCCCGCGAACGTGGCGGACTACGCCAAGCTCGCCCGCGCCGCGATCGACGAGATCATCGCGCGCGGCCACGTCCCCGTCCTGGCCGGCGGCTCCGGGCTCTACGTCCGCGCTGCCCTCGACGACCTGGACTTTCCCGGAACGGATGAGGGTGTCCGCGCATCTCTCGAGGAGGAGCTCGCCCGGGTCGGCGCGGCCGCGCTGCACGCCCGGCTGGCCGGGCTCGACCCGGCCGCGGCGGCTGCGATCCTGCCCGGTAACGGGCGCAGGATCGTGCGCGCCCTGGAGGTGATCGAGATATCGGGGCGCCCGTTCACCGCCACCATGCCTGCCTTCGCGGAGAACCGCCCGGCCGTCCAGATCGGCCTCACCCTGCCGCGGCCCGAACTCGACCAGCGGATCGCCGCCCGCGTCGACCGGATGTGGCAGGCGGGCCTGGAAGCCGAGGTACGGAACCTGGCCGCCCAGGGCCTGCGCGGGGGCAGGACCGCCAGCCGCGCGCTGGGCTACCGGCAGCTGCTCCGCTACCTGGACGGGGAGTGGACCCTGGACGAAGCCAGGCTGGAGACGATGAAGGCCACCAGGCGGTTCGCCCGCCGTCAGGAATCCTGGTTCCGCCGCGACCCCAGGGTCCGCTGGCTCGACGCCAGCCAGCCCTCCGGCGCCCTCCTGGAGCAGGCCTCCGCCATGATCACTACGAAGGATTAGGTACGGCAGGGAGTACTGACTCCTTCGCGATCGGCCGCTTGTCGATGCCGGTCAGCTTGACCTCTTTCCACGAGTTGGAGCGAGGGCGGCCGACGTTGACCGAGAGCAGCTTCATCATTCCAGCAGAATTGCGCTGATAGGACTGCCGCCTTCAGGCGGCAGCGATCGCGCTTCCTCCCCTTAACATGGGTGCGCGACACATTTGTTGGGGTCCCACATCTGGGCAGGTTATGATGGCAGTCTGGTTGCGCATATCACAACCAGATGAGAGGTGCCCATGACTGAGCTGTCGCTTCCGGAGCTGGAGGCCGAGCGGGACCGCCTGTATGCGCAGCTCAGCACGGCTGGGGACTTCCGGCGCGGGTCGGTGAGCGAGAATTACCGCAAGTGCGGCAAGCCGAACTGCGCCTGCGCTGCGGCGGATCATCCCGGGCACGGGCCGCGGTTCTTGTGGACCAGGTCAGCAGGGAGCCGCAGGACGGTCGGCCGGCAGCTGGCGGCGGCGGAGGTAGAGAAGGTGCGCCGCGAGATCGCCCGGCATGCTGAGTTCACGGCGGCCGTCGAGCAGATCGTCGAGGTCAGCGAGAAAATCTGCGAGGCCCGGCCAGTGGCCGGAACGCAGGCGTCCCCGGTGCCGGGGGGCGAAAGGGGGGGCTCTTCGCCGCGCTCGCGGAAGCCAGGTCCGCCGAGATAGCACGGCTGGCGGCCGAAGCGGCCCGGGCGCTGGGCTGCGACGGCGGGCTCGGGGCCGCCGAGACGGTGCTCCGCGCCGGGCTGCTGAAGCTCGGCGGCAGCATGCTGGGGCAGCTGCTGTCCGCCGACCCCGGCCAGCGCGGCCCGCGGCTGCCCTGCGGCCTGGGCCACGAAGCGGAATTCACCGATTACCGGGATAAGGTCATCGGCACCGTCCTCGGCCCGGTCACACTGCGCCGTGCCTGGTATCACTGCGCGGAATGCAAGCACGGGTTCGCGCCGCGCGATGCCGAGCTCGGCGTCGGGGGCACGTCCTTGTCCCCGGGCCTGGCCGCGATGAACGACATCGCCGCAGTGGCCGGGCCGTTCGCGAAGGCGGCCGGGCTGCTGGAAAACCTGGCTGGGGTCTCGCTGACTGTCAAGCGCGTCGAGCGCGCCGCCGAGGCCAGCGGCGCCGCGCAGTCCGCTGCAGTCCGCGAGCGGTCCGCGGCGATCGCCGGCCGGAAGGTGGTGCCGCTGCCGCCGTCCCCGTGCCCGGACATGCTCTACGGCGCGATCGACGGCACCGGCGTGACCATGACCGCGAAAGAAACCGCCGGGCGCCAAGGCAAGGGCGAGGACGGGCGGGCCCGCACCCGCGAGGTCAAGCTCGCCGTGTTCTTCACCCAGGACGAGATCGACGACGATGGCTACCCGGTGCGGGACCCCGGCTCGGCCAGCTACATCGCCACCTTCGAGCCCGCGTCCGTGTTCGGCGCCATGGTGAAAGCAGAAGGCATCCGCCGCGGCGCCGATCACGTCCGCCAGCTCACCATCCTTGGTGACGGCGCTGCCTGGATCTGGGGCATCGCCGCGGATAAGTTCCCCGAGGCCACGCAGATCGTGGACCTGTTCCACGCCCGCGAGCACCTGAACAGCCTTGCCCGCAGCCTGGAGTTCATGCTTCTCGGCCGCAAGGACCAATGGCTCGCCGCCCGCCTGGAAGACCTGGACTACGGCGACATCGACGGCATCGAGGCCGCCGTCCGCAAGTATCCCCTGGAAGGCGTCAAGAAGGACGAGGTCGAGAAGGAACTCGGCTACTTCCTGAACAACGCGCCCCGGATGCGCTACAAGTGGTTCCGCTCCCGCGGCTTGTTCGTCGGCTCCGGTGTCGTGGAGTCCGGCTGCAAAGCGGTCATCGGCCAGCGCCTCAAGCTCTCCGGCATGCGCTGGACCGTCGCCGGAGCAGACGCCATCGCCACCCTCCGCTGCCAGCAGGCCAGCAGACCCCAAGACCGCATCTGGCAGGAACGTCACAACCAGACAGGCACCGCCTGACCAGCCACCGCAGCTAAACGACCTTGCTCACCCACAAAATTGACGCACACCCCCTTAACATGCGAGTGCGCGGAAATGTCAGTGCCGGGCCATACGGTTGAAATGCAAGCGGCCTCACGAGGCGGCAACCTCCGGGGCCTGTGACCCATACCCAACTACACGTATCCGGTGCAGATGAGACGAGCCTACAAGTTCCGCGCCTACCCGACCTGCCCGCAGGAGGGCCGTGCGGTCCGGCTGCTGGCTGATCATTGCGACCTGTACAACGCCGCGCTGGAGGAGCGGCGCGAGGCGTGGCGTATGCGCAAGGCTGGCATCTCCTATGGCATGCAGTCCGCGCAGCTCAAGGACATCCGTAACGCTGATCCAGACGGCCAGGGGCGGCATTCGTTTACCGCGCAACAGCAGACCCTGCGCCGGCTGGATACCGCGTTCAAGGCGTTCTACACGCGGTGCAAGGCCGCAGGCGGTGGCCGGAAGTCGGGCTATCCGCGGTTCAAACCGTACCAGCGGTTCAGCCAGGTCATGATCGTCAACAGGGATGGCGCGAAGTGGGAAGCTGCATCTTGCCGGTGGGCATACGCCACGTTCCAGGCTATCGGCCGCGTCAAGGTCAAGCAGCATCGCAGCGTTCCGGGTCCGGTGAAAGCGCTCCAGCTCAAGCGGGAGCATCGTCGCTGGTATGTCATCGTCGTCACTGACACCGAGCCGGAGCCGCTCCCTCCTGCGGGGCGCGAGGTCGGCGTTGACGTTGGCGTTGCGCGGTTCCTGACCACTAGCGACGGCGAGGTCGTGAGAAATCCCGGGTTTCTCGCAGCATCCGCTGACCTCATCGCGGACTTGCAGCGCCGTAAGGAACGGGCCAGGCCGGGCTCAGGGAACCGCAACCGGCTGCGCCGGGCACTGGCTCGGCAGTGGCGGAAGGTCCGCAACCGCAGGCGGGACTTTCATCACAAGACCGCCCGCACGCTCGTCAGCGAGTGCGACACGATCGCGCTCGAAGAGCTCAACATCGCCGGAATGACCAGGCGCTCCACTCCGAAACCTGACGCGCACAACCCCGGCGGGTACCTGCCCAACCGGGCCGCAGCCAAGGCAGGATTGAACAAGTCGATCCTCGACGCAGGCTGGGCGCAGTTCATCACCATCCTCGCCGGCAAAGCGGAAGAAGCTGGTCGGCGGGTCATGTTCGTGAACCCGGCTAGGACCAGTATCGACTGCCATCAGTGCGGCCGACGATGCGAACGCCCCCGTCGCGACACTGTGGCTTGCCCCGTCCATGGCCCGATGGACGCCGATGTCAACGGCGCCAGGAACATCTATACCAGGGCCGGGCTGGGCTCTGGTCAAGCCGCCAGCGTGGCCTGAGAAGCTGGCGGCTTCAGCCGCCAGAGCAGTCACTACATCTGATCGCCGAGCTGGTAGGCGCGCCTGGCGTTGTCGGCGCAGAGCATCCGGGCCAGCCGTGCCGCCGTCCGTTCGGTAAACAGATCCTCCTCCAGACCCGAGCGCAGGAACGCGGACAGGGCGGACCGGAACAGCGCCGCGCCCAGGTAGTACAGCTCGGGCAGGCCGAACGCGTCCGAGGAATACAGGAACTTCCCGTACGGCGCCAGTTCCAGCGCCTCGGCCAGCAGCGCCGGGGCGCGCGCGCCCAGGTTGTGCGTGGCCAGCCCGGCGTCCACGTAGACGTGCGGGAACACCTGGGCCAGGTAGCCGGCCTCACGGTGGTACGGGTAGTTGTGCAGCAGCATCACCGGCACGCCGGTGGGCGCGATGGCCCGCAGCAACGGGGTGAGCAGCAGCGGGTTGCAGCGATGCAGGTCGACGTCGCTGTCCCCGTAGCCGACGTGGAACTGCACCGGCAGCCGCAGGTCCACGCCGCACCAGACGAGGAACCGCTGCAGCGTCTCGTCCGCCAGCCGCGGTGCCCCCGACCCGTTGGACCCGGCGCCCGCCAGCCAGCGCCCCGCGGCGGCGGTTACCTCGGAATCCGCCGGCCGTTCGGCGCTCAGGTCCAGACCGGTCCGGTACGCGGCGATCGACTTCACCCCGACCGCCAACGCGGTCCTAGTGGCCAGCGCGGACCGGACCGCGTCGGCGAACCCGTCCGCCCCTACCCCGGCCGCGGCCACGTCCTCGGCCACCCGCTCCAGCCGGACGACCTCGTGCGCGGTCGCGCCCGCCAGGTCACCGAGCTCGGCCGGGGTGGTGATCGGCTCAGGAACGTAGCCGGTGTCCACGCATAGCACCGACGTCCCGGCGGCCACCAGGAACCGCTTGCTCACCTCGGAGGCGCCCAGCTCGGCCCGCCGGGCCACGTAGTCGCCGAGTTCGGCGTGCGGCGGCAGGCCGAGTACCGGCGGGCACAGCCGCCGGAACGCCAGCCCGGCCTGCGAGTCGAACACCGAACCACCCGGCCAGCTATCGCCCTCGGTCAGCATCGACTCCAGCGTGGCCACGTCCGCGTCGCGGCGCAGGACCCCGTGGCAGTGGTGGTCGACCAGGGGCTGCTCGGCGACGCAGGGGAGCAGGTCCGCCACTAAGCTGTCTCGTCCCGTGCCGCGGCCAGCCTGGGCGCGGGTTCCTCGGTTCCCGGCGCCCTGATGCCCTCGCGGGCGGCCAGCGCCGCGCCGAGCTTGCGCGCCGTGCCCGCCGCGAAGATCACCACGATCACCGCCACGACCAGCCAGATACCCGCAACCGACGGGATCCACGCGGCTGAGCCGGCCGGCCAGGGCCACACGTTGCGGTACAGCGTGTAGCCCAGCACGACCAGGCCCGCGATCGGCACGATGATCTGCCACATCGGCACCGGCAGCTTGTGCCGCACGAACACCAGCATGATGCAGCCCACCGAGGCCAGCACGTAGACGACCAGCAGGATCAGCGTGCCGATGGTGCCGGACCACAGGAAGCTGTTGAACGCGTTGGCGTGGGCGGAGACGGCGGTCTCGACGATGACGATGACCGCGGCCATCGCCACGACCGCGAGGGTGGCCCAGACCGGAGTGCCCCAGCGCGTGCTGCTCTGGCCCAGCCCGCGCGGCCCGGCCGTGTCCCTGGACAGCGCGTAGACCAGCCGGGCCGCCCCGACCACGCAGGCCAGGCAGCAGCCGAACGCGCTGATCGTGGTGCCCAGCGTGATCACGTCGCCGACCCAGTTGCCGACGTAGGCTGAGCCGAGGTCGCCCAGCAGCGACGGCGAGTTGGTGAACGCCTTGACGCCCGCCGGGCCCGCGCCGAAGCCCATCACCTCGACCGCGGTGACGATCACGAAGTACAGGCCGCCGAAGATCGCGGTGCCGAGGATGGCCCGCGGGATGTCCCGGGTCGGCCGGTGGGCCTCCTCGCCCAGGGTGGCCGCCGCCTCGAACCCGGCGAAGGACAGGAAGCCGAACACCACGCCGAGGAACACCTCTTTGATGGGCGTCCCCGCCGACACCGAGAACACGCTCAGGGTGAACGTGTGCCCGCCCGGCGCGTTCCCGGCCAGCAGCCGGACCAGCACGACCGCGGTCACGACCAGGATCAGCGCGACCGTGGTGCCCTCCACGCTCAACAGCACCGTCGCGCCGCGCCTGGCCGGCATGATCGCCAGCCACAGGGCCAGCAGCAGCGCCACCGCGAGCAGCACGAACGGCGCCCATGTCGGCGGGTTGTGCCAGATGCCGACCTCCTGCAGGAACGCGGTGCCGAAGATGCCGGCCGCGGCGGAGGTGACGACGGCGTAGAAGGTGTAGGTGCCGAGCAGGCCCCAGCCCGCGACAACGCCGGTCCGCGGGCCGAGCGTAGCGCCGACGAACGCGTACACCGAGCCGGCGTGGTGAAAGTACTGGCACAGCCGGACGAAGGAGTAGGCCACCAGGAGCACGCCGACGGCCGCGATGAGGAATGTCAGCGGGACGGCGCGGCCCGCATGCAGCGCGCTTCCCTGAGGGTTGATGTTCGCAGCCATGCTCGGCGCCATCAGCGCGACCGACAGGCCCACCGCCGCCCATACGGACAACGAACGCTTAAGCCCAGGCGCGCTGGACGGGCTCGCTTCCATCTGCTCCTCCTAACGATGCTTGATCCCCATAGTGTCCCTCTGACGAGTCCGCCACGGAAGGGGCAAAAAGTACGAAACACACGTCGCAACCAGCAATTTCCCTCCGCCCGCCCTCGCGCCCGCCCTCCCCGCCCGCCTTCCCCGCCCTCGCGACCGCCCCCCCGCGTCCGCCCGCCCCCGCCCTCGCGTCCGCCCCCTCGCGTCCGCCCGCCCCCGCCCTCGCGCCCGCCCCCTCGCGTCCGCCCGCCCCCGCCCTCGCGTCCGCCCCGGACTGGGTCGATGTGCCGTTGGTCCGGTTCTAACCGACCCAACGGCACTTCGACCCATGACATCGTCGCCCGGAAGTTCCGTTTGAACCATTTCGTGCACTTGTACGTCACTTACTGTAGAAGCTAGTCGTCAGGGGGTGACCTACGGTGACAGGTGCCTACCCGGTACTGCACATGGGTCCGGTCCAGTCGACGCGTCCGTGGGCCCGTACCTACCGGGGCACGCCCGCGTCCGTACCGGAAGCGCGCAGGTTCGTCGGTGAGCTGCTGGCCGGCTGCCCGGCCCGGGAGACGCTGATGACCTGCGTGTCCGAGCTCTGCGCCAACGCGATCGCGCACACCGCCTCGGGGCGCGGCGGCGTGTTCACGGTCCAGGTCGACTGCCCGCGGGACGGGGTGGCCCGGGTCGCTGTCACCGACGACGGTGGCCCGTCCGCCCCGGCGGCAGGGCGCCTCGACCTGATGGCCGAGGGCGGCCGCGGGCTCGCCATGGTCGCCGCCTGCACCACCCGGTGGGGCTTCCGCGAGGCCTACCCGGGCCGGACCGTCTGGGCCGAGGCCAGTTGGCCGGTCGCGGTGCCGTCACCCCGCCAGGAGACGGTCACCCGCCGGGCGCTTCGGGTTCCGCCGCGCGACTGGTCCGGCGGCTCTGCTCCCGGGCCGCTGCGCGGCGGGGCAGCATAACCGCGGGCAGCACCGCCAGGGCGGTGAACGCTACCGACCACCAGAACGTCGCCTGGAAGGAGTGGCCGACCAGGATCACCGCGAGCACGGCTGTCCCGAACGATCCGCCGACGGCCAGCGCGAACGGGACGGTGCCCGCGGCCGCCACCGCCATGCCGGCCAGCACGACGGGCCGGGGGCCGATCCGGTCGGTCAGCTTGCCCGCCAGCGTCCTGGGCAGTAGCGCGCCGATGCCCTGCGGGGCCATGAGCAGCCCCGCGCCGAGAGCGCTCGCCCCGCGGACCTGCTGGTAGTACAGCGGTAGCAGGAGCAGCGCGCCGTACATCGACAGGCCTGAGATGAACATCAGGCTGGCCGCCCAGGTAAACGAGCGCACCCGGAACAGCCTCAGGTCGACGAGCGGCGTGACCCGGCGGTGGCGCCGCAGCGCCCAGGTGATGAACGACGCCAGCAGCAGGGCGCCGGCCACCAGTGGGACGAGCACGCCCCGGTGGGCGAAGCCGCCGTCGCCGCTAGAAGATCCACCGCCAGCTCAGGTTGCTGACGATCAGACCGCCCGCCACCGGGCCCAGGATGGGCACCACCACCGCGGGCAGGCTCACCGTCGCCATCAGCTTCTCGAGCGGCCGCCCGCCCGCCGCCTGTACGAGCAGCATGGTCAGGACCAGCACCAGCAGCCCCCCGCCGATCCCCTGGACCACGCGGAACGCGATCAGCGAGCCGATGTTCCAGGCGGCGCCCGCGGCCACCGACGCGGCCAGGAAGACGCTGAGCGAGCGGCGCGTGCAGGTCCCGCCCGATCGTTCGGATCGCCACTTTCACGATCGTCGTGTCCATCGGCGCCGCGATCGCCCCCACCAGCAGGATCGCCGCGAGCCGCATCAACTCCGGATCAATCCGCTCCGCCGATGCCGTCTCCAGGCCACCCTGCCTGTGCTCCGGACTCTGTTCCGGCTTGTGTTCTTGTCTGCGTTTCCGTTTCCGTCATCACCTATGGCGCCATCCACCCGTGAGCCCTTCACGGCGGTAAACTACACCGTACAGTCTACAAAGTAAAACTGAACGGTGTAGTACGATAGTGAGCATGCAAAACGTCCTGGCGTCCGGTTCCCGCCCGGATGGGCACGACGACCATCCCGGGACCGGCGATCGCCACCCAGTGTCTGGCTGGCAGCGCAAGCACGACGCGATCGCCGCGGCCGCGCTGGTGCTGTTCGCGCGCGATGGCTACGAGCGCACCAGCGTCGACGCGATCGCCGCCGAGGCCGGGGTGTCGAAGCGCACCGTCTACAGCCACTACGGCGACAAGGAGAAGCTGTTCCTGCTGGTGCTGCGCGAGACGTACGACACGATGCGCGACCGCGTGCGCGAGATCGTGGACCGAAACCTTCGCGATGTGAATGACGTGCGGCAGGCCCTGACCGCGTGCGTCCGCGAGATCGTCCGGACCATCACCCGGGCCCCCGAACGCGCCACCCTAGTCCGGCTGGTCATCTCCGAGGCGCCGCACTTCCCGGCGATCCTTGACCTCTGGCATAACCGGGGGATCGTGCCCATAATCGCCGAACCCCTGGCCAGGCTGGCCGCAGCCGGGCTCCTCGACGCCGATGATCCCGCGCTGGCCGCCGAGCACCTGTCCGCGCTGACGTTCGGCCAGGTCAACAACAAGTCCATGATGGGCACGGTCCAGCTCAGCGACTCCGAGGCCGACCGCGTCATCGTCAGCGGCATCGCCGTCTTCATGCGCGCCTACGGTCCCGCCGCCCGCTGACATCCCGCGAGCACGCTGACACCCGCACCGCCCTCAACGCCCAGTCGCACCCCGTCGGCCCCCGGTCGGCCGCGACCCAACGATCCTCCCAGCCCTTGTCCCCACATCGGCGCGGCAACGCGCCCGACTTGGACAAAAGCCGCATATTGCCCAGCTTGAATTCAGTGAGGTGATCTCAGTGAAATTCATGGGATGTAGCCGTGCTCGAAATGGGTGAGGACGAGGGCGGCGCGGGCGATGTCGCCGATCCTGCTGGGGCTGATGGTGATGTGCTGGAGGGTGCAAGCCGACGGGCGCGGCGTGGCGGACCCGACTGTACGGGAACTGCGGCGGCCCGCGGCAACGTGATACGGGCTGGATACGTTCAAGGCGGCGACCACGCACGACGACGTCGCCTGCCAGAAGGTGCTGGCCAAGGACGGCTTCGTGCGGGTCGGCCCGGCCTGGGCTCAGCGGCATTCCGGGGGCGTGGTAGGAGCGCGACCTGACCGCAGGCTGATTGCGGGCGTCTTCCGTGTCATGGCTGGTCGGCGGTCTTGGTGATGCCGGCCGGCTGAGGATCGGCGTCGCTCGTTCCCGGGCCTTCGGCGGCGGCCATTATCCGTTGACCCTTCTTCTGCTGGTATCTGCCGTAGGCGACCGTCCATGCCACGAAGATGCCCACCCAGATATACGGCGTGACTTTGGACAGGGACAGGGCGGTGCTGGTCGAGGTGTTATAGACGATGGCGACCCGCAGGGCGGCTTCGAGCAGGAAGCCGATGCCCCATACGGCGGTGATGACTCGGAAGATGCGTCGGAAGCCCTCATATTGCCACAGGCTGATCATCTCGCGGCCTTTAGCGGTGTCCGGGCCGACGAACTCCAGGGACATGCCGTACATCAGCGGGCGCCGTGTCCACAGCGAGGCCAGGCAGGCCAGGCCGAATATGGCCGTGGGCACCGATCCCTCTATCAGCACCAGCCTGGTGCTGTGGCTGATCAGGCCGAGCACCGTGCCGACGAGTATCCCGGCTAGGACCAGGGCGCCGACGACGTCGAGACGGCGGTGCCGGATGACGCCGATGGCCACGCCCAGGGCGGGGAACACCCCGCTCAGCACCAGAGCCGTCACCGTGCTCATCCCCGCGGAGCGCAGCAGGCTGTACGTGATCAGCGGCGCGGCGACGTCGATGATCACGATTTTCGCGATCGAGCGGAGCCGGCCGGCTATCTCCGGCTTGGTTCCTGCGGTTGGCTTGGCATCGCGGCTCGCGTCCACGACAAGTGCCTTTCGTGCTGGCCTGCGGATCCCTGTCCTGGTCTGGCCGTGGCAAGCGCTGTTGCTCCGGGCCAGGTGAAAATGGTGCACGCCTCAGCTGTCTTTCCCCAGCAGCATAGGTCGGCACGACCTATAGAGGCAAGGTATATTGCTGATCATGGCCGGACCACAGCCCACCCCGTTCGAGCACATACTGATCGGCCTGGTCTGCCTGTCGCCGGCGTCCGGCTACGACCTGAAGCGGGTATTCGCCGCCACTCCGATGGGCGTCTACCAGCCCAGTTCCGGTTCGATCTATCCGGCGTTGCGCCGGCTGGAAGCGCAGGGCCTGGTAAAGGCCCTGGACGGGACGGGCGAGTCGGCCAGGAACCGCCGCGTGTACGAGCCGACTCAGGCCGGCCGGGCGGCCCACGCGACCTGGCTGCGCACGCCGGTAGAAGTGTCCACGGTCGCGCGTGACCTGGGGCTGCACCTCATGCGTTTCGTGATGATGGAACACGCGTCTTCGCGCGAGGAGGTGCTCAGCTTCCTCAGCGACCTCAAGGACGCGCTCGCGGCGTTCACCGCTGGGCTGGAGCGATACGCGGCGGCCACCACCCAGTTCGACGACCGCCATCCGGGCCTGGCCCTGGACCACGGCCTGGCGGTCTACCGCGCCAGCCTCCGCTGGACCAGGCACGCCATCGCCGCACTCCGCGCCGCTCCTGCCCCCTCCTCGCAGCCGTCGTCTTCGTAGGCGGCGGAGCCCCAGTAGAGGAGGCCTCGCGAAGATCGGCGTCCGCGCTGGAAGGCTCCGTGTGATCACCTATCGTGCCACCCTGGATGTGCCCAGGGAACTGGTCTGGTTCGTTGCCCGGTTGCTGCTGGCCGAGCGGCGGCGGCGCGGGACACCGGAAGGCAGCCGGGCGCTGACCTGCTTCTGGCAGGCGGTGCTGGGGCTGCGCTGGTTCCGCGACCGCACGATGCCGGACGCGCTGGCCCGCGACCACGGCATCTCGCGGGCTACCGCCTACCGGTACCTGGATGAGATCATCGCGGTGCTCGCTGATGAGGCCCCTGAACTGCACGAGGCGCTGGAACGGGCCGAAGACGCGGGCTTCTCGCACGTGATCCTGGACGGGAAGATCATCGCCTGCGACCGGTGCAAGGAGCCGGCTATCAGCGTCAAAGGCGAGGTCATCGACCTGTGGTACTCCGGGAAAGCGCACACCCACGGCGGCAGCATCCAGGCGGTGACCGCCCCGGACGGCCTGCCGCTGTGGGTTTCGGAGGTGGAGCCCGGCTCGGTGCACGACATCACCGCCGCCCGCCTCCACGCCCTGCCCGCTCTCTACCGGGCGGCTGCGGACGGCCTGGCCACCCTGGCCGACCCCGGCTATGAGGGTGCGGGCCTGGGCATCCTCATCCCGGTCAAGCAGCCGCCCGGCGGCGGGGAACCCGACATCGATACCCGCACCCGCAACGCGATCCTGCGGTCCTGCGCTGCCTCGGCGAACGCGGGTTCGCGCTGCTCACCGGCCGCTGGCGCACCCTCCAGTACATCACCGTCAGCCCTAGCAAGATCGGCGATATCGCCCGCGCCGCCCTCGTCCTGGCCCATTTCGAGCACGGCTATATCCCATGAATTTCACTCAGATCACCTCAATGAATGTGACTCTCTGCCGGATAGAGGGTGTTGTCCACATCGGCCCTGGCAACCTGACGCGCCGGTTGAGGATCGAAGCCAGCAGTGGCGCCGCCCCTGCCGCCACGCGGGGAGCGGCCCGCCGCGACGCCGTGCAACACCCTCAATTGCGCCGGGGACGTAGGAAACGCTACGTGACTCGATCGTCTAGCCCGGCAGACTCTTCACCGTACCGGCGGCGATGGCGCTGACAAGCTGGGCGTGGTCCCGCTCGTTCTGGTCGGCGTACAGGCCGGCGAACCGGCCGATCGCGGCGGCGAACCTGGAGCCCTTCCCGATGTAGGCATCGATGGCCATCGGGTCGCCGGTGCGAGCGTGGGCGCGGGCGAGGGTCTCGCCGCATGCGGTCGCGAACTGGACCAGGCGGGGGGCGATCAGGTCGGTGGTCGGGATGATCTTCATGTCGCGGAATTGCCGGACGTAATAGTCCTTCCCGTGGAGCGAGCCCCAGCCGGCGAAAATGTCCGTGGCGCTCTGGATCAGCCGCTTGCCGTTGATCACCCGCGCGCCGTGGCCGCGGTGGCGACTCGGCTGCGTATAGGCCTCATATACCGCCGGCCCGGCCTGCTTGACCTGCAAGAACAATGGATCGGCGCCGGTCCTGCCTTCCAGCAGCACCAGGTAGACCTGCATCCCCACGCTGCCTACCCCCACGACCTGGCGGACCACGTCGACAGCGGTGAACCGGTCGAATAGGCTCCGCCGGTCCTCCTGCAGGGTCAGCCGGTACCCGGCCAGGAGGTGGTCGACCAGGTAGTCCTGCTCGTCGTCGCTGATCGTGACGCGGATGGGCGGGTCCTCGGTGATCCTGGGGCGCCCGCGCGCCATCGTGGTGAGCTTGGCGAAGGCTCCCCGGCTCGTGCGACGCTTGCGCTTCTTCTCGATGTGAATCGAGACCCGCCCGCGGTCGGCCGGCTCGAAATAGCCGATCAGGTTGTCGACGTGCATGCTGTCGTACCAGATGCCGAGTTCAGGCATCGTCGCGTACCGGCGCATGCGCCGGGCATAGGCCTCGACGCCCGCGGTCACCGCGGCCGCCGCCCGGGCCGGCTTGACCCGACTCTCCCGCGCGGCCACCACCAGGCTGACGGCGAAGCGCTTGACATCCCACTCGAACGGGCCGGGCAGGGTCTCGTCGAAGTCGCGCAGGTCAAACGCCAGGTTCCGCTCCGGCGTAGCCCACAGGCCGAAGTTCAGGACATGGGCATCGCCGCACAATTGCACCATCAACCCGCTGTCGGGCTGGCCGCCCAGGTCGCCCGCCATGACCGCCGCGGCGCCCCGGTAGTAGTTCCACGGAGAGACAGCCATGCGCTGATGCCGGAGGGGAATCAGTTCAGGCACGCGGATCTGGTTCTGGGCCAAGACCGTCTTCAGCGGGTCGTGCCCGCGGTCCTCTTCACTCCAGGACCCCAGCGTGCCCCGTGGCACCCGCCGACGGGCGCCCTTCCCGGACGCTCGTCTCTCCGCGCTGGTCGCCGCCACATCGTGCGGCACCGGCGATGGCCCAGGTGAGCTGGATTCGGTCATAAAGGTCCGCCCCGGCGAGCTCTGATCAGGCAACTCTACGCGGCGACCCCTACCTCACGAAACCACCCACTGCTGCTCACGCATGGCATGGGGGTGCATGGGCCCCCGGCCCCATAGATCCAGCAGAGAGTCACATTCATCGGCTTTCTCATGGCACCACAAACCCCATTTCAACCATGCGTACCTATTTCGCGGAGCGGCGTGGATATCCCGGGAAATGTCAGAGCCCGGCGGTAGAATCGAAATCAGATCCTAGAGGTGTTTCCGGGAAGGAGCAGGACCGGCAGCAGCAGCGACGAACCGCGGTGGGAGGGAGGTGACCCCGGTGGGTACTGCCCCGGCGTGTGCCCGTGAGGCGCTGGACATGGTCCGCGCCGGGCTGGGCTACCTCGCCGCTGCGGATGCTAGCCAGCTCGCCGCCGCGACCCAGGCGGAGTGCCTGCGGGAGCTGGAGCAGGCCGATGCGGTCGCGGTCGCGGCGCGGGCCTTGGTGCTGTCAGCGTTCACCGCCGGGCAGGGGTACGCCGGTGACGCGGAGTACAGCGCGGTGTCGTGGCTGATGCACCGGACCGGGATCACCCGGGGCGCCGCGGTCGGGCACGCCGCCTGGGCCGGGCGGACCCGGACCCACCCGAAGGTGGTCGCGGCGCTGGCCGCCCGGCGGGTCTCCGAGTCGGTCGGGCGGCTGATCTGCCTGTGGACGAACCGGCTGCCGGAGAAGTTCCGGGAGGAGTCCGACGAGCTGCTGCTGGCCGCGGCGGCGGCCGGCCTGGGGGTGGAGGAGCTGGCCGGGCTGTTCGCGCAGATGTACGAGCGGGCCCGCGGCGACCTCCCGGACGCGGATCCGGGCCGGGATCTGGCGGACCGGGGGCTGAAGCTGGCGACCACGTTCGGCGGCGCCGGGGTGATCCACGGGGACCTGACGCCGGAGTGCGCGGAGGTGGCCGGGCGGGTGCTGGACGCGCTGGGCGCCCCGGCCGGCAAGGACGATGACCGGACGAAGGAGCAGCGGTACCACGACGCGCTGGCCGAGGCGATGCGCCGCCTCGTCGCCAGTGACCTGGTGCCGGAGCGGGCCGGGCAGCCGGTGAGGGCCTGGGTGCACATCTCCCTGGCCGACCTGCTGCTGCTCGACGGCGACTCCGCCCTGCAGCAGGAATGGACGGCGCGGGTGCGGGAGCGTTGGGCCGGGTGCCGGGCGTTCGCGTCCGAGACCGGCAGCGACGGCGGCGCCTAGCTCGACGGCGACGCCGCCGGGGGCATCGCGCGCGACGCGGCGATGGCCCCGCTGGTCACCGGCGACGTCAACATAGACGCCCTGGAAGACCTGATCCGGCTGTGCGTGGAACTGGACCGGCACCGCCGGGCGGCGACGCCGGACGCCCGGGCACCCCGGCCCCGGACAGGACGGCGGCTCCGGACAGGACGGCGGCGTGGGCGGCGCTGGAGCAGGCCGTCATCGGCAAGGCCGTGGACCTGCTATCCGGCCCGGGCGGGCTGGCCAGCTTCCTGCGGCGGCGGCAGCTGGGGGCGCGGCTGGGCGGGCCGAGCCTGCCGCTGGACATCGGCTACGCCGAGTCGATCCCCGCCGGGATCCGCAACGCGGTGGTGCTGCGGGACCGCAAGTGCCGGTGGGCCGGCGGCTGCAACCAGCCCGCCTCCGCCTGCGACGTCCACCACACCAAGCACAAGGCCAACGGCGGCAAGACCAGCACCAGGGACTGCGTCCTGCTGTGCTTCTTCCACCACCAGATCGTCATCCACCAGCAGGGCTGGACCCTGATCCTGAACCCGGACGGGACGACGACCGCGTGGAACAAGGACAAGACGAAAGTACTGCACAGCCACGGACCCCCCGCCCGGGCCGGGTAACAGGCCCCGGCACGCCCCGGGCCATCGACACCACCACCGCCCGCCGGTCCCCGGCGACCCCACGAACGCAGTACCCGATGATCACCGCCCCCCACAAGCCCCGGCCACGGTGTCGTACGGGACCGCGTCTTGGAGACATCCTGTCCGGCCCGCCGCCCGCATGGGATCTGACCACTAACGAACAGCGACGGCCCGGCGGGGTGCCAGTGAGGCTCGTGGTGAGCCTGCGCAGGTTCTCGATTTCATGAGCGCTCGATGGCACGCGGAGGGACTGGCCGCCGCTACATCCACAAGGGCTATCTCAAATATGAGATATCCTTTGAGGTATGAACATCGGGCGGCAGCAAACGCCGGAGCCTGCCGCGGACGATTCCGGGAACGATTCCGGGCTGCCGCTGCCGGTGATGCCCGGCTTCCGCGAGATGGCGCTGCGCCGCTCCGCGGACGCGCAGGCGGCCATGATGGCCGAAGAGCGAGGAAGGCTCGTCCGCGAGCTGGCCGGACAGCGCCAGGCGGCCGGCCTGTCTCAGACCGAGATCGCGGCGCGGATGGGAACCTCGCAGTCCGCCGTCGCGAGGCTGGAGTCCGGCAGCGCGGACGTCCGTGCTTCGACGTTGGAGCGCTACGCGGCCGCGGTCGGTAGCCAGATCACCTGGAAGCTCAACCGTCCAGGGGAAGGAACCAGCCAGTGACGTCACGGAAGGCACCGCAGAGCACGGCACGCTACGCAGCGGCGAGGCACCCGGTCGCTCACGCCCATATACCCGGGGTCCCGCGGCCGGGGGAGCCAGGCTGGCCATCGAGGCCATCTACGCCGTCGATCCCCGGTACCCCGCTGACTCCGGGCGCTCCGGATATCCCGTCCGCGCCGCCGGGTACTCCCGGTCCGGTCCCGCCGACCCGGGTGTGGCTCGACCCGCACGCCGACTGGACCGGCAAGCTGTACGAGCGGCTGCTGGCCAAGCGGATCGTGCTGGCCTCGGGCCTGCTTGACGACGACGCAGCCTCAAGGCTCTCCGCCCAGCTGCTCACCCTCGATGCCGAGCAGAAAGACCCTATCCGGCTTGAACTGCAGAACCTGCGGGCCGAACTCCCGGCCACCCTCACCGTTATGGGCATCCTCGACGTGCTGCATGTACCGGTGCATGCCTGCGTGAGCGGCGAGATCAACGGTCCCGCACTCGGCGTGCTCGCTTCATGCCCGCACCGATCCGGTTATCCGAACGCCACCTTCGTGCTCGCCGAACCCAGGTTGTATTTCGGCGGCACGGTGACCGCGGTCACCGCGAGCGAGCAGCAGATGACCCGGATGCTCGACACGCTGTACTTCAGGCTGGCCGACGTGACCGGCCGTGAGGTGGACGAGATCCGGCAGGATGCCCGCCGCGGCCGGAGCCTGACCACCGGTCAGGCCATCGGATACGGTCTTATCCAGAGGCAGGAAACCACGCCCCGCCCGCATATTGCCAGCGGCCCGCCGCGCCCCGGCCCCGCTGGTCCGTAACCCCGCCGATCAGGGCGGTCGGCTGAGCCGCGGGGCGGCCAGGGGAGCCGGGCTTCGACCAGAGCCGCTAAGGTCGCGGCATTGGTCCGGCCAGCCCGAAAAATTGCCCTCTGTACACACTCGCTCTCAATCGGTAACATCTAACCGCGGGCTACCCCGTTTGACCGGTAAAGTATGAGGATCGGCGCACTGCGGTATTTGCCGAAAATGTGTGCCTGGACTGGGGTCTGTGGTGGATACAGAAAGTAACCAGTCGAGTGGGAATCGTAATATTAGTGCTTCCCAGGAGGACTCGCGGGAGGAACGGGAAGAAGAGCGGCAGCGTACCGGCCTGTTCCGCTGGGATGATCCGGAAAACCTGATGCCCTCCTGGTCCGTCCCCCAGGGCCTGATCGTCCCGGGCCCGCGCCAGCCGGAGGCCGACGCCCAGCCTTCCGGGCCTGGTCCTCAGGCGGCTGCCGCGGAGCCAGTCGCCAGCGACAGTTCCTGGCCCGGCGTCGCTCCCCCCGCCGGATGGTTCCTGCACGCCAGCCAGTCGCCGTCGGTTCCGCGCCAGGAAAGCGCCCCCGCCCAGGAGTCCCAGGAGTCCCAGGAGTCCCTGGGTGACCAGCCCGGCCAGCGATCCGCTCCGCGCGCTCCCGATCCTGTCCCCTCTCCTGACCCCGCCCCCGTTCCGGGTTCCGGTACCCCAGGCGCCACAGACGAGGCTCCCGCGCAGCCGCAGCCGCAGCCGCAGCCGCCTGCCCCCGCCAGTCCTTGGCCGGGCGCCCGTGCCGTGCCCTCGCCCACGCGTGAGCCGGACGGATCCTGGTCGTCCCCGCTGACGCCGAAGCCTGCTCGCCGGCCCCTGGGACCGACCCAGGCGCGCTACGGCCGCGCAGGCGGTCCGGGCTTCCAGCCCACGCGTTCCGACCAGCCGGGCGCCCGAGGCGCGGATAGCGACGGGCCGGGCCTTTCCCCGTGGCAGCGCTCTCATCGGCTCTGGACCGAAGCCGGCATCGAATGGGAGCGGCGCCCTGCCCCGCAGTTGCCCTGGCACCCGACGGCCTCGCGTTCCGCCGTCCCGCACCCGCGCCCGTCCGCTCCGCTCCCGTCTACGCCGCTCCCGTCTACGCTGCGCCCATCTACGCCGCTCCCGTCTACGCTGCGCCCGTCCGCGCCGCGCCCGTCCGCGCCGTACCCGTCTACGCCGCGCCCGTCCGCGCCGCGCCCAGCCGCCGGACAGCCCGCAGGCGCCCGCCAGGTCTCCCCGGTCCGGCCTCCCGTGCCACCGCGGCACGCTCAGGGCCCGCCCGTGAGGCAAGCCGCCGCGGAATGGCCCGAGCAGGCGGAATGGCCCGGGCAGGCGCAATGGCCCGAGCAGGCGCAATGGCCCGAGCAGGCGGAATGGCCCGAGCAGGCGCAATGGCCCGAGCAGGCGCAATGGCCGGGCTCCTACACGCAGCCCGGCTGGGCCGGCCGCATGCCGGTCCCGCTCGGCGCGCCGCTCCCGCTTGGCGCACCGGTGTACTCCGAACCCAGCGTCGACGAGGACGATGAACCCGCCCGCGAGGACCGCTGGGGCGACGACCAGCCGCCCATCCGGCGGCGCCCTTCCGGCCTGGTGCCCCAGGACGACCCGGAGGAGGCACTACACGGCGACACCTTGCTGTTCGATCACCGGATGCCCGGCTCGCGGCGGGCCGGCCCGGCCGGCTCAGCCGCCGCACCATGAGGATCGCGGTGCCCGTCATTGTGCTGGTGGCGGTGGCCGTGCTGGCCCTGGCCTTGCTGACCGGCCACGGGCTGAAGTTCGGCCCGCTCACGTCCGACCAGCACAAGACGCCGAACACCGCCGCGCCGCGGCTTCCGCTTGGCGCCGTCACCTTCGACTCCTATCCCGGGCAGCAGCAGCGCGGGGTCTTCCAGGTCATCAACCGAATCGTCGCGGTCGGCAACACGATGGTGACCACCGGCTCGCAGACCAGCGACGGCGTGGTCCGCCAGCAGTTCCTGGTATCCGCCAACGCCGGTGCCAGCTGGCACCTCGCGCCGGTCCAGGCACCCGGCGGCGGTCAGGCCGCGCTCGGCCATCCGGCGACGCTGCTGGCCGGCGGACCGGGCGGATGGGTGGCGGTCGGCCCGCAGGCCATATGGACCAGCCCGACCGGCCTGAGCTGGACCCTCGCGGCCACCCACGGGATCACCCCGCAACGGCCCGGCGACGCGGTCTGGGTGATCAACAAGACGTCCAGCGGCTACCTGGCCGCCGGCACGGGCAACGGGCCCGGCAAAGGGCAGCACACCGGGGTGATCTGGACGTCACGGGACGGCCTGACCTGGCAGCGAGCGACCGCCGCGCAGCTGGGCCTGGCCGCGCCCGGCGAGACCGTGCAGCACATCTCGTACGTCACCTGGCGCGGTAACGCCACGGTGATCTCCGGCGCGGTGGTCTCGAAAACAGGTGCCCCCCACAGCGCCGCGTGGCTGAGCACCAACGGCGGGACGGCGTGGACCCGGCTGAGCATCCCGGCCGACCACGGGGCGGGGGCCACGATCAGCGGCCTCGCCTCCGACGGCTCCGGGCTGATCGCCGTCAGGCCGGGCAGGACCGCCACTGAAGCCGCCACTGACGCTGCCACCGGCGCCGCCGATGGCGTTGCCTACTTCTCGCCGGACGGGCGGACCTGGCAGTACGTCGCCACCATCGGTCAGGACCAGAAGGCGGGCGGATGGACGCCCAGCGTGGTGAAGGGCAGCAACTACGGCTTCGTCGTCACCGGGACCACAGCCGACGGCCGGCTGATGGCCTACACCAGCACCGGCACCGGCACGTCCTGGATGCCCACGGGCACGTTCGGCAGCGCGTCCTCGGCGTCCGTGAGCGGCGCGACCGTCGCGCCGGGCGGCACCGTGGTCGCGATCGGGGCCGGCGCCGCCAGCAAGATCAGCCAGCAGCCGGTCTTTCTCGAGGCGGGCACAGACGGCACGGTCCGGTCGGTCTCGCTGGCCGGCATCCCCGGGGCCACCATCCCCGAGATGAGGGTCAACAGCACCGCGGTGGCGGGCGGCCTGCAGATCGCGGTCGGCAGTGCCAACGGCTACCCGGCGGTGTGGCGGCGCACATCGGGCGGCACCTGGACCCTGGTCTCCTCGCTGGGGCTGGTCGCGGCCGACCCCCATCTGCGCGCGCTGACCAGCGTGACGCACGGGCCGGCCGGCTGGCTCGCCGTGGGTGCGCCGGGACCGGTCGTGCTGACCTCGGCCGACGGCGATATCTGGGGCGTGGCCGGGGGTAACATCACGCAGAACCTGGCGGGCGTTTCCGCCGTCGCGGCGACCTCAGGCCCCGCCGGGTACATCATCGTGGGCAGGCTGGTCGCGGCGGGCGGCGGTTGCGTCGCCGACGTGTGGTGGTCGCCCGACATGACCAGCTGGACCCGCGCGCACGATGTGAACGACACCGACGGCTCGAGCCAGGTGCTCGCGGTCGCCGCGAGCGCGCACGGGTTCGTCTCGGTGGGCTCGCACAACAGCCAGCCGACGGTGTGGACGACCACCAACGGCCGGGCCTGGAAGACGATCGTCCTGCCCCCGCCGGCCGGGGCCTCGGCCGGAGCGCTCCAGCAGGTCGCGATCAGCGGCAACCGCGTGGTCGCCTTGGGCCAGGCCACCACGGGGACCGGTCCCGCGGTTGGCTCGGCGGCCGGCACCGAGCCAGGCGCCGTGCCGTTCGCCGAGCTATCGACCGACGGCGGGGCGGCCTGGCAGCAGATCCCGTTCAGCTCGCCGGGACCCTACACTTCCTTCACCGCGCTGACCGCGGACGCGACCGGCTTCACCGCCGCGGGCCTGTTCGGCCAGCCCGGCCAGCAGGACGTGGCCCTGTGGGCGTCGGCGACCGGCGCGAGCTGGAAGCCGTACCAGTCCGGCGGCCTCAACGGATCGGCGGCCTGGCAGATCGACGCGATGACCCGGTCAGGCGCCCAGGTGGCCGGCATTGGCACCAGCATCACTCAGCAGAGCCAGCAGACCGTCACCTTCACCCTCCCCGCCCGTTAGGAAGTTCCCATGTGCGTCACCGACCTGGACCTGGACCTGGAGATCGAGGAGATCGAGGAGATCGAGGAGATCGCCGAGGATGAGGCGGCGCCCGGCCTTGGCCAGCGGGGTCCCGGCCGGCAGCCGATCGGCGGCCAGGCCCCCGGCGTCGCCTGGGGGCGTGCCGAGCAGCACCCCGCCGCCAGATCTAGCTGAGGCCCGTCAGTCCATCCGGTCGAGGATCTCGCGCACCAGGTCCATCGAGGTGTGCGGGTGCAGGAACGCGAACCTCGCCACCGTCTCGCCCTCCCACGCCGACGGCGGTATGAAGGCCACCTGATCCTGCAGCAGCCGGTCGGCCCACGCGTTGTATTGCCCCGAAGACCAGCCGCGGCGGCGGAACAGCACCACCCCGAGCGACGGCTCCCTGACCAGCTCCAGGTGGGCACGCCCCCGGATCTCGTCCGCGGTCTGCCGGGCCAGCCCGATCGCGTTCTCGATGGCCTCGGTGTAGGCGTCGACCCCGTATACCGACAGCGAGAACCATAGCGGCAGGCCGCGGGCCCGCCTAGTCAGGTGGTAGGCGTAGTCGGTCGGGTTCCACTCGCCCGGGCGGCCGTGGATGACGTCCAGGTAGGAGGCGTCCTGCTTGTGCACGGACCGGGCCACCGACGGGTTCCGGTACAGCAGCGCGGCGCAGTCGAACGGGGCGAACAGCCACTTGTGCGGGTCCACGATGAACGAGTCGGCGTGCTCGATGCCGGCATACCGGTCACGCACGCTCGGCGCGAACAGCCCGGCCCCGCCGTAGGCGCCGTCCACGTGGAACCACAACTGGTGCTGGCGCGCTACCTCGGCCGCGCCGGCAAGGTCGTCGATGATGCCCGCATTGGTCGTGCCCGAGGTCGCCACGATCGCGGCCAGCGAGCCTGGCTCGCCGTCGGCTTCTATGGCCGCCCGTATCCCCGCCCCCGTGAGCCGGTGATCGTCGGACCGAACGACCAGCGGGTCCATCTCCAGGATCCGCAGCGTGTTGGTGATCGAGGAATGCGCGTCCTCGCTGACCACCACCCGCCAGCGTCGGCCCGCCGCAGCCGGACCCGCTTTCCGCTTGGCCACCTCGCGCGCGACGACCAGTGCCGACAGGTTCCCGGCCGAACCCCCGGAGACGAAGCAGCCGCCCGCCGTCTCCGGCATCCCGGCCCGGTCGGCGATCAGCCGCAGCACCAGGTTCTCGGCGTGGATCGCGCCCGCCGCCTCCAGCCAGGAGATGCCCTGGATCGACGCGCACGAGATCAGCATGTCGAACAGCAGCGAGGCCTTGGTCGGCGCGGCCGGGATGAACCCGAGGAAGCGCGGGCTGTCCGCGGAGATGACGGCGGGCGCCATGACCGAGGCGTACACGCCGAGCACCTGGTCAGGAGTGTGCGGGCCGGCTCCAGGCAACCCCGCAAGCGCCGCGTCGAGCTCGGCCGGATCCCGGGAACCCCCGTCCAGCGGGACCGGGTCCAGCCGCAGCCGGTTCTCCGCGTAGGCGAGCACTGACCTGATCATCGACTCCGTCGTCGGATCCACATTGTGCATGGCCGAAAACGTATGGCCTGCGCCCTGGCGCCGCAAGGACCAAGATCTTGGCCTGGCCGCCGCCATCAGCCAGGATGGGCTTGCGCCGGAATGGAGGACGATAAGTGACCAACTCACATCCGCTCGACCCGCTGTCGGCCGGCGAGATCAGGCAGGCGACCGCGATCCTGCGGCGTGACCGCAAGATCGGCGACACCTGGCGGTTCGCCTCGATCGAGCTGAAGGAGCCGGGCAAGGACGCGCTGGCGTCCGGCCAGCAAAAAGCCCGGGAAGCGATCGTGGTCTGCTGGGACCGCGCCGACGGGCAGGCCCGCCGCGGCACCGTGTCCCTGACCGGCGACAAGGTCACGAACTGGGAGGACCTGCCCGGCCAGCAGCCGAACATGACCGTGGACGAGTGGCACGAGTGCGACGAGATGCTCCGCTCCCATCCCGCGGTGGCCGAGGCGCTCGCCCGCCGCGGCGTCACCGACATGTCGCTGGTGCTGACCGACATGTGGGCCTATGGTGCCGCTCTCGTCCCCGAGCGCTACAAAAACCGCAGGATCGGCTGGTCCGACGTGTGGTACCGGGGCAGTGAGCTGGGCAACCCGTACGCCCATCACGTCACCGGGCTGCACCCGGTCGTCGACCTGAACACCATGACGCTGCTCGAACTGGAAGACAGCTACGAAGAGGGCGCAGGCGCCGACCCGGAGGTGATGGGCGAGTACCTGCCGCAGCTCATCCCGATGCGGCTGCGTGAGGTAACGCCACTGCACATAACCCAGCCGGAAGGGGTCGGCTTCACCCTCGACGGGCAGCTGCTGAGCTGGCAGAACTGGCAGCTCCGGCTCGGCTTCAACCACCGCGAGGGCCTGGTGCTGCACCAGGTGGGGTTCCGCGACCGAGAACGGCTCAGGTCGGTGGCGCACCGGCTCTCGTTCGCCGAGATGGTAGTCCCGTACCGGGACGCCAGCCCGGACCACTACCGGCGGACCGCGTTCGACATCGGCGAGTGGGGCCTGGGCTTCATGACCACATCGCTGTCTGCGGGCTGCGACTGCCTGGGCGACATCACCTACCTGGACGCGGTGGTCCACGACTCCCGCGGCGAGCCCCGGACGATCCCGAACGCGATCTGCGTCCACGAGGAGGACAGCGGGGTCGGCTGGAAGCACGTGGACGAGCGGGCGGGCGTCGAGGTCAGGCGGGCCCGCCGGCTGGTGGTCTCCTTCCACGTCACCGTGGCGAACTACGAGTACCTCGTGTACTGGCGGTTCTACCAGGATGGCAACATCGAGTGTGAGGTCCGTGCGACCGGCATCCTGGTCACCTCGCACACCGGCGCGCCGGGCAGCAGGCCCGGCAACGGGACGCTGGTGGACCACGGCATCTACGCGCCGTTCCACCAGCACTTCATCGTGGCGCGGCTCGACCTCGACGTGGACGGGGCGGCCAACACCGTCTACGCCACCGATTCCCGGGCGGCGGCGGCCGGCGGCCCCGAAGACCCGTACGGGCTGGGCCTGGTGGTCCAGAGCACCCCGCTGCGCACCGAGGAAGAGGGGAAACAGGACTACGACTGGGGCACGCAGCGCGGCTGGAAGGTCGTGAACAACAATGTGCTGAACGGCCTGGGTACTCCGGTCGGCTTCAAGCTCGTGCCCTCGGCATCGTTCCCGCCCCTGCTCGATCCCGCCTCCCCGGCCTACCAGCGCGCCGAGGTGATCGGCCACACGCTCTGGGTGACTCCTTACCGCGAGGACGAGCGCTGGCCCTGCGGCGACTTCCCGGTCCAGAGCGAGCACGACTCGGGCCTGGCCGCGTGGACGCGGGCCGACCGGCCCATCGAGGACACCGACGTGGTGCTGTGGTACGTGTTCGGCATCCACCATGTCACCCGGCCGGAGGACTGGCCGGTGATGCCGAGCGACATCGTCTCGTTCTGGCTCAAGCCGTTCGGTTTCTTCGACCGCAACCCGGCGCTGGACGTGCCGCCCAGCCATCACTAGTCGCCGAGGGCCGCGATCTCGTCGAAGCTCTCCCGCAGGCAGGCCAGCAGGACGTCCGGGTCCGGCACCGCGGCGGTGTCGACGTTGACGCCGATGTCGCAGTTGCCGTTGTAGGACATCAGGGTGGTGTTGACGGAGGCACCGATGGTCGGCCCGAACGCGAACATGCCTGTGACCTTGCTGCCTGCGAGGTAGACAGGCACGGGTGCGCCCGGCACGTTGCTGGCCAGGAAGTCGACGTGCTTGAGGATCCCGGCCACGTAGGCGACGGGCAGCATGTTGAGCGCTCCCGCGATCGCCCCGGTGACCGAAAGCGACGGCTCGTCGCGGGCCGCCCGGGCGACGCGGTGCAGCGCGCGCATCCGGGCGACCGGGTCCGCTTCCCCGACGGGCACGGTCAGCCTCTGCAGGGTAATCCGGTTGCCCCAGTCGGCGTCCCGCCTGCCGCGCAGGTTGATCGGCATCATGGCCCGCAGGGAGGCCACGGCCACGCCGTGACGCTCGTGGTACCGGTGCAGGCCGCCGGCGATGGCCGCCAGGTAGGCGTCGTTGACGGTCCCTTCGGCGGTCTTGGCCGCCTTCTTCAGCGTGTCCAGGGGGACCTCGATCGTGGCGAGATGACGGGTCATCGCGCGTTCCCGCATGAGGGGAGACATGGCGGCGGAATTCGGCGCCGCCGTCCGGTATACCGACCGGGCCATCGCCACGGCGCCGCGGGCCTGCCCGACGGGATCGCGCGCGGAGCGGACCAGGGCCGGGATCACCGCTCCGGCCCCGAGCCAGGCCAGGCTCGCGGCCTGTCCGGCCATCGCGCCGACGGTGTCGGTGACCAGGCCGGGCAGGTCCGGCTCCTTCTCCTGCGGCGGCACTGGCGGCAGCTCACCCAGGTCCGCGGGTTCGCGCTGCAGGTCGGCCACGATAGCCAGCATGCGCATCGCGCCGACGCCGTCGGACAGGGCATGGTGGAGCTTGACGATCAGCGCCGCCTCGCCGCCCTCCATCCCTTCGACCAGGGTGACCTCCCACAGCGGGCGGGCCAGGTCGAAGGCGGCCATCGCCGATCGGCGCGCGACCTGGAGCACCGCGTCCCGCGTGCCCGGCGGGGGAGCGGCGGTCCTGCTCAGGTGGAAGTTCAGGTCGAAATGCGGATCGTAGCTCCACCGGGGGACGGTGAGGCGGAGCGGGGACTCGATGACCCGCTGGCGGAGCGAGGGCATCAGCCGGGATATCCGGTCGATGCGCCCGACCAGCACGTCCCAGTCGGGCGCGCGGTCGAGCCAGTCGACGACGACGATCGTCGAGCGGAGCGCGGGGTCGCGTTCCATATACCAGGTGAACGCGTCGCTCGCGCGCATGTACGTACTACCGGTTGCCGTCACCGTGCCGACGCTAGCTTTGCTGGCACGGCACGGGCAGGGCCCTTGGTCCCCGGCGCGCCGCCGCAGGTCCCTGCCCGCGGCGGCGCTACATGGTGCGCCTAGTCGGCGTGGGCGGGTTCGCCCGGCTGGCGCTCGGCCAGGCCGTCTCGGGTCTGGCCGTCAGCGCGCTGGCCGGCGCTATCCCGCGCCGAGAGCGATGATTCTCATGGCACACCTTCACGCGCGATCGGCCGGGCGTCGGCATCGATCAGTCCGGCGATGGCCGGATGGCGGCGCAGCCTGGCCAGGCAGCGGCTGCGGCTCGGCCCGATGCTGCCGATAGGGATACCTAGCCTGGCGCTGATCTCGGCGTAAGACACGGGAGGGTCCGCGGTGAGCAGGACGATCAGCTCCCTGTGCCCGGGGGGTAGGTCGGACATCGCCTTGCGCAGCGCGGCGTGGCGCTCGGCCAGGAGCAGTTCATCCTCGGCCAGCACGGCTTCCGTGTCCGCCATGTTGCCTATGTCAATGAGTGGCCCGGTAACCTGCGGCAGCTGGGCGGCCGTCCGCCGGACCCGGATACATTGCCGCCGGGTGGTGGTGACCAGCCAGCCCGGCAGCGCGGCCGGATCGCGGAGGCCGTCGAGATGGTCCACCAGGTGTATCCACACGACTTGGCCGACGTCCTCCGCGTCGGCATCCCCCAGCCGGTACCGGCGGCAGATCGACCAGATCAGCGGGGCATACCGTTCGACGATTTCATCCCATGCTTGCTTGTCACCGTTTCTCGCGCGGGTCACCAGGCTGGTGATAGACGGGTCATCGCGCATCGGGCTACCGTCCCTTCGTGCTGCCCCCGGCGGCGGCCCGGATTCTGCCGCGCTCGTGCTGCACGATCTGACAATGCGCCTCGAGCGCTGACAGCCCGCTGACAGCCCGGGTCAGAAGGCTCCCCGCCGGGGCGCGGATGCTCTTCGAGCGGCCGCGTACCTCAGAAAGCCTTCCGCAAGGTCGCTACGGAGATGTGGGGCCATCCCAGCTTTACCAGGCTGGCCGGAGTGCCTTCCTCCGGGGGATGGAGCAGCGTGTAAACCGGGAAGTTCAGGACAGCCATCTGCGCGTACTGAAGCTGCATGAAGGGAGCACCAGACCTGGGCGTGACCTTCTCGATCCAGAAGGTCGCGTAGACCAGCCCGGTCTGGGCGTTCGGCCCCTGCGCTCCGGTCGGCTCGCCTCCCTCCAGGAAGAGCACGTTCTCGATCCCCCCGGCGGCGCCATTCACCCAGATGTTCACGGTGGGACCCGTCGGCGGGCTGTCCGCATGCACGCGGAACATGACCGGAGCCTGGGTCGCGATGTTCAGGGCCAGCCCTTCGAAGGTGCACTCGTCGGCTTTCTGCTCCTCGATTACTGCCTGCAGCAGCCGGATCGGGTCGTTGATCACAACCTGCATGGGTACGTCCCCGATCTGCCGCGGCAGTGCGGGCTCGGGAGGGCTGACGGCGAACGGGGTCCTGGGGTTGTCCGCGCTCTCGGCGAATGACAGGTCATATTGGTCGAAGGGCTCCGCGTCAATCTGCTTGGCGGTTTCCTTCTCCGAGGAGCCGTCGGCGTTGATGACGGGTCCGTCGGCCGGGAACGGGGTGCTGTTGAAGGAGGGGAACCGCGAGCCGTTGTACTTCTCAATCCAGTCCTGTGGCGGCAGCGTCGGCGGACCGGTGAAGCGGGTCGCATTTCCCTGCGCAAGCACCGCGCTGCCGTGCGGGATCGAGGCCATCCTGGCGATGATCTGGCCACCTGGGGGCGGATACTGGGGCGGGTACGTCGTGTCGGGCTGCGTGATCCACACGCCCGGCTCCAGGTGCAGCGCGCCTCCCGTGTGGTGATCATCGATTTTCTGCAGATAGCTCAGTCCGAACAACTCGATGTCGTCCTGTCCGAAGCCCCGGTTCGGTATCGCGGACCCGATTGGCGTGATCGTGAGTGTCTCATGGGTCTGGTTGAGCTGCAGATACAGGTTCGCCTTGTCATGGAAATCGGGCCGGGCGATCAGGCTGAATCCCTCGCCTTCCCAGGTGCCGGAAAGCTCAGAGAGAAGTGCCAGCTGTTCAAGTACGGTCGCATTGTCGGGGACATGCCGGGTGGAAGACACATCGGCCTGCTGGTTCATAGTTCGCCTTCTTCTCGCTTGGCGGATAGGCCCACCAGGAACGCCGACACTGGTGGCAGCAAGCCCTGCTCAGGGAACCTCCGCCAGGCCGGCTAGCCGCCGTTCCACGGGTTGCCCGCGCCTGTGGATCCGGCGTCGTCGGGCAGTGCCTGCCATGTCGCCGTGACCCCCGCGGTCAGCTCCGCCTGTGCTGCGCCCAGCGTGGTAGGCCAGATGAGCGCCTCCGTCACTCGCGCGATGACCTTGACGTCTGCTGCCGGGTTCAGCTTCAGGTCCGGGACGTTCACCGTCACGGTAGGAACGCCGCCGTCGGCAGGAGCGGGGGGGACCGCTAGGGTGGCGGAGAAAGGAGCAAAGATATTAATCGCCTGGATTGCGGTTCCCGGGGCCGTGGCTTCCTGGATTACGCAACCTGATACGTCGGCCCAGTGGCCAGTATCGATATGGACGATCTCAACGATAACGTCCACGCTGCCGTCATTTCTGAGGTTGACCTTCGGAACGAACGGGTGGGGCATGATGTCTCCTTCAGCCAGGTGCGTAGTTAGCGAGGTATCGCAGCGATTCCCGGGCTCTCGGCAGGTTGCCCTTGCGTGTGTAGAGTTCAAGGGCGTGGGTGGCCGCGGCATGCGCGTCGCGGGTTCGGCCGGCCGCGGCGAGGACGTGAGCTAGATCGAGCAGGGTGTCGGCGTGCTCACCGAGCAAGTCGGTCTGCGCGGCGAGTCCCGCCGCCGAGCGCGCAAGTGATTCTGCTTCGCGATGGCGGCCGCGGTCGGCGAGGATCCGGGCCGACAGCCCCTGACTGACGGCCTGGGTGGACAGATCCTCACCTGCGCTTTCCTGGCTTATCGCGATCAGGCGGGTGGCTTCGTCGTATCGGCTTGGACCTTGGGCCGCGACGGCACGGGCCAGTTGCGCCGCGGTGGTGGCGAGGTAGCGCCGCTCGCCCATCTCGTGGAATGTGTCGTATTCGACGCGAAGGTGCCTCTCGGCGGTGACTGGATCGCCGGTCAGCATCGCAACGAGGGCGGCCGGATCGGTGATCGCTCCTGTCATCGTGGGACCGAGGGTCTCGAGGAGGTCTTTCGCGCCGGTGAGTGAGTCGTATGCCGCCGCAACATCGTCCTGCATCGCCTGCAGGGCCGCCAGGTTCTGCAGGATATTGGCCCTTCCGAAGGGGTGGTTGCCGATCTCGTCGAGGTACTCCTCACATCGCCGTATTCCTTCTGGGGCCGGCGTCGGCCCCCAGAGTGCAGCCGTGGCGAGCCAGCTGAGTATTTCGGACAGTTCCCTCCGGTCGTTCACACTGCGCGCATATTCGGCAGCGCGCCGCCAGGCGTCTTCTGCGGCGGCAGATCGCGCGTTGTTCCAGTGCAGCGCGGCCTCTAGCTGAAGGGTGCGGCATAGTCCCAGTTCATCTTGGCTTCGATTGAACTCCCGTTGCAATTCGGGAAGCGCGCGGCTGATCTGCGTTGCTGCGTTATCCGGGTCAACTTCCAGCTCCAGCAGGAGAGCCTGAAGCCGCGCGTGGGCATGCTGCCGTTCGTCGTTGCTGGCGGTGGCGATGCGCTGAGCGTGCTCAAGGGTGGTCTTTGCCTGCTCAAGTTTCCCGGCCCACCTCAATGCCGTACCGAGAACTGTGTAGAGCCGCGCGAGAGCTGGGTCGTCGCCCGGAAGCAGCGCAGCCGCGCGGTCCAGTATGTTCACTGCCGCGAGGTCGTCGCCGCGGTCGTGCGCGGCGACCCCAGCCGTCTCGAGGTGTGCAGCCGCCCGGAGGGACAGCTCGGTTGACTGCGCTTCGGCGGACCACAGTTCATTCTGGTAACGGACGGACTGTTCCAGGTGGTAACCGAGGATCTCCGCGCGCTGCGGGAGAGGTCCGGAGAAGACGTACTCGAGCCAGTCGGCGAAGCGATGGTGGAGCTCGGCGCGAAGCGACTTGGGGATCGCCCGGTAAGCCGCCTGCTGGATAAGGATATGGCTGAAGCTGTATTGCCTTACAGGCATGCTGCTGGGCGGTCCCTGCCGCACGAGGCCCCTTGCCACCAGGGTCTGGAGATTGCGGGGGAGCGGATCGCGCGCCTCGGGCGGAAGCAGCTCTCGAACCGCCTGTACGCCAAAGTCCTTGCCCATGATGGCCGCGCGGGCGAGCACGCTGCTGGCTCCCGGTCCGAGGCGCTGCAGGCGGGCGGCGAGCAGAGCCTGGATCGTCGGAGGCAGCACCGGCCTGGTTTCGCTTCCGGTCTGCTCGCTGAGCGAGGCTGCCAGCTGCTCGAGATAGAGAGGATTGCCGCCAGCGGTGTCGATGAGCCGGGCCCGGGTGGAGGCCGGGATGCGCTGATCTCCTGTCAGGGCCTCGAGCAGCGCCGCTGCCGGGCCTTCGCCGAGCGGGGCAAGCTCGATAGGAACGGTCCTGTCCGCCTCGACGGCCCAGGCTGGACGCTGCTCAAGCAGTTCGGGGCGGGTGTTGCAGACCAGGACGATCGGCGATCCGCCCGGCTGGATGGCGAGCGACTCCACTAGGTCGAGGAAGGTCGGTTCGGCCCAGTGCAAGTCCTCGAACACGACCAGCAAGAGCCGGGACCGCGCCTGGGCTTCGAGAAAGCGGCGCGTCGCCCAGAAGATCTCAGCAGCGCCCGACCTGCCCTGACTACCTGGGCTGAAAGCGCGGTGCAGACACCCGGCGATGCTCGCCGCGTCGGCCTCGCCATCGAGTAGGGCCCTGATCCGTTCCGGCGAGTCATGGCCGCCTGCCTGGAGGACCAGGTCACGCAGCGGCCAGAACGTGATGCCCTCGCCGTACGGGAGGCATCGGCCGGTAAGAACCTTCACTTCAGGGCCGAGACGTCCGGCAATCTCCGTTACGAGCCGGGTCTTCCCGAGTCCTGCCTCGCCGATCACGGCGACGGTCATCGTCACCCGCTCACGGGCAGCCCGGGCGCACGCGCCTTCGAGGCGGCGCATCTCCTCGTCGCGGCCTACGACAGGAGCATCGAGGCGGAGCGCCAGCGAACGCACGCCAACGTGCGCGGATACCAGCAGGAATCGATCGGGCCCGGCAGTGTCCGTCTCGATGGCCGCCGCCGCAAGATGCTGAGTCTCCCGGCTGATGAGGATCTGGCCTAGCCCCGCCGCCTCCGCGAGCGTCACCGCACGGGCTACTACATCTCCCGCGAACCCGAGCGGACCCGACCCTCCCACCAGCGCCTCGCCCGTCGCGAGGCCGAAGCGGCAGACCAGGCTCGCCCCGTGGCGGCGCAGCAGGATGCCTGTTTCCGCGGTGAGCGCGCTCCGCGCTTCCAGGCTCGCCCGGATCGCCCGGAGGGCATCGTCCTCGTGGAGGGTGGCCACGCCGAACACGCCCATCAGACGCTCGCCGGAGCTGCTCGCCAGCTTTCCGCCGTACCGCTCGAGTACTGCCGTCAGGCCAGCTACCGAGTGCTCGTTCACGACTTCGTGCGCCTCTGGGTCCAGCGCCATGCCCGAGCCGGACGCTGTCTCCAGCAGGACGCAAAGGACGGTCACGAGCCTGCGCGCCAATGGTGTCCCGGCGGTGGCCGACCTAGGCGAGAGCACCGGGTCATGGCGCAGGATTGCGGCTTCGAGTTCACGGAGCGTCGGCAGCGGTTCCAAGCCGAGTTCTTCGCGCAGGGTGTCCCGGAAGTCGCGGTAGACCTCGAGCGCTTCGGCCTGCCGGCCGCTGCGGTAAAGGGCCAGCATGAGCTGGCCGTGGAGACGCTCGCGGAACGGATGCTCACTGACCAGCCGTCGTAGCTCAGCTGTAAGGTCACCTCCCGAGGCAAGCGCCAGGCGCGCCTCGATGCGCTCTTCCAGGCATGTCAGTCGCAGTTCCTCCAGCCTGGCGATCTCGGTCTGCGCAAAGGGTTCATAGCGAAAGTCAGCCAGCGGCGGCCCGCGCCAAAGCGCCAGTGCCTGGTCCAGCGTCCGGGCCGCGTCCGCTGGAGCCCTCGCCACGAGAGCCTCGCGGCCCTCGAAGATCAGTTGCTCGAACTGCTTGACGTCCAGCTCGGCCGGGAAGATCCGCAGTTCGTAGCCTGGCGCCGCGGTAATAAGGCGACCCGACGGAAGCACTCTGCGCAGCCGTGAGATCGCCGCCTGAAGGGAGTTCGCTGCGCTGGGCGGAGATTCTTCGCCCCATAGATCGAGCAAAAGCTGCTCGCTCGGCACGACCTCGTTCGCATTCAGCACCAGATCGGCAAGTACAGCGCGCTGCCTGACACCACCGACAGTAATCTGCCGGCCACCGTCCTCGAGCTGAAACGGGCCGAGGATCCGAACTTGCATCATCCCCTCCCCCCGGCAGCCAGGGACTGTAAACCCCCGGTTTTCATTGTCGAACCGGCCAGCAACAAAGGCAAGCCTGCCTTGGCCTATAGCCGAGAAAAAGCGCAGTGCCGGCGACTCAGATACTGAAGTTTCATCCGATGGCTGAGGTTCCGGAGTTTAGCCCAACAAGGCCTAGAACCCAGGAGAGGCAATGGGATACACCGAAATCGGCGGCAGTGACCGCATCCGCGCTAGCGCATAATTCGGCAGAACCTGTTGGCCGAGTCTGAGCAAAATAATTTCATCGAGCCATAAGCGTAGTCGGCTGCGTACGCATTGCTCAACTACAATTTAGCTATCGCTAGATCCCGCCCGCCCCGATCTGCTGGGCGCGCGTCGATCGTTCTCGATCACGACCGGCCGGACCGGTAAGAATGCAGGTAAGCCATATTGCCGCAGCGGGCGGCCGCGGATCGACGCGTCCAAGACCTCCGCGGTGTGCGCGACCGCGATGTCCTGGCCGCGCTCGGCCAGGGCGGAGGCGATCTGCATCGAGCAACCGGGGTTGGCCGAGATGAGCAGCGGCGCTCCGGTGGACTGCACCGATTCGGCCTTGCGGGCGCCCAGCTCGCTGGCCGCCGCGGGCTGCAGCAGGTTGTATACGCCGGCCGAACCACAGCAGGTGCCCGCGTCGGGTATCTCGACCAGGGTCAGCTCCGGGATCGCCCGCAGCAGGTCGCGTGGCTGCCTGGTGATCCGCTGTGCGTGCGCCAGGTGGCAGGCGTCGTGGTACGCCGCGGTGACCGGCAGCGGATGACGTGACGCCGCCGGCCCGAGCTCGACCAGGAACTCGGCCAGGTCCCTGACCTTCCCGCTCATCTCGGCCGCGCGTTCAGCCCAGCCGCCGTCGGCCCCGCCCAGCAGGCGCTCGTACTCCTTCATGGCCGAACCGCAGCCGGCCGAGTTGACCACGACCGCGTCCACGCCGGCCTGCTCGAACGTGGCGATCGTGCGCCGGGCGAACGCACCGGCCTCGGCCTCCCGGCCGGAGTGCAGCGACAGCGCGCCGCAGCAGCCCTGGCCGCGCGGGATGATCACGTCGCAGCCCTCGGCCGCGAGCACCCGGGCCGTGGCCGCGTTGACTCGCGGAAAGAACACCGACTGCACGCAGCCGGTGAGCATGCCGACCACCGCGCGCCGGGTGCCGAGCGCGGGAACCCGCCCGGGCAGCGGCCGTGCCGCCGCCGCCGACACGGACGGCGGAGCGAGCCGCATCGCCGCATCGAGCATGGGGGAGACCCGGCCCGGCAGGCTGCTGCGGGCCAGCCGCCGGTCCAGCCCGGTCCGCTGCGCCACCCGCAGCGGCGCGGTCACCGCCCGCAGCCGCCTGGGGTAGGGGAACAGCGAGAAGATGGCCGCCCGCGCGATCCGGTCCCGCACCGGCCGCTTCCTGTCAGCCAAGGCCCCGTCAGCCGCCCCGTCAGCCGCCCCGTCAGCCAAGGCCCCGGTGGCGGCCCGGGCGGACAGGGCCGGGCCCGAGCTCCGCGCCTCCTCGGTCCACACCCGGGCCGCCTCGATGAGCTGGTCGTACTGCACGCCCGAGGGGCACGCGGTCATGCAGGCCATGCAGCCCAGGCAGCGGTCGAAGTGCTCCGCGGCGGTGGCGGTGAGCTCGGCCCCGTCCAGGATCTGGTTGACCAGGTAGATCCGTCCGCGCGGGGAGTCCATCTCCTCAGCCCACAGCTGGTAGGTCGGGCAGGCCGGCAGGCAGAACCCGCAGTGCACGCAGTCCTTCGCCACCTCGCGCAGCGCGTCCTCGTCCTGCATCAGCGTCCTTCCTGCCTCGGAGGGGTCTGGGGGGGATCAGGGTTTCGTCCCCCCTGGCCAGCACCGCGGCCCGGGAACATCCGGTGATCCGGATCGAACTGGTCCTTGACCGCTCGCATCAGGTCCAGGCCAGGGATCGCCTCGTCAGCCGCCGCCGCGAGCACCGCCGCAGGAGCGGTCAGCACGGCGACGCCGCCGCGAGGACCGGCGGACCCCAGCGCGCCCGCGACCCGCTCCCGCAGCAAGGTCACGAACCGCGCGGCATCGGCATCCGAGGTGCCGGGGTCAAGGCAGGCGTACAGCGCGCCCGCCCCGGCCGGGCCGCTCAGCGCGGGCCGGACCCCGGCGGCGGCGCCCGCCGCGGCCACCGCGTCGAGCACCGGTCCCAGCGAGCTCACCCAGAACGAGACCCGCACCACGGTGACGGAGCCCGGCAGCGCCCCCCAGCGCGCGGGCGCCGTCTCGGCGACGGCCACAGCACCGGCCGACACAGCACCGGCCGACACAGCACCGGCCAACACAGTGCCCCCGGGCGCCGCCAGCAGCTCCGACATCTGCTTGGCCCGTTCGGCCACCCCGGGCCCGGTGCCCTCGAGCAGCACCCCCACGCGCAGCGGCCGGTGCGACCCGCCCGGCCAGTCCAGCTCCACCGCCGACGGCACCAGCGTGGAGCCCGCCGCCGCGGCCACCGCGGCCACCGCCCCGCCCCGCTCGTCCGGGCCGAACTCGGCCGTCACCCACGCCACCGCGGCCGGCAGCGGGTGCAGCCGGAAGGTCGCCTCGGTGATCAGGCCCAGCGTGCCCTGCGACCCGGCGAACAGCTTGCCCAGGTCGTAGCCGGCCACGTTCTTGACCACCTTGCCGCCGGAACGCGCGACCACACCGTCGGCGCGCACCACGGTGATGCCGATCAGCAGGTCACGCGGTGTGCCGTAACGGAACCGCCGCGGCCCGGCGGTGCCGGTGGCGACCACCCCGCCCACGGTCGCCTCGGCCGGTACGTCCAGCGCGAGCTGCTGGCCGGCGGAACCGAGCGCCACGGCCAGCTGCCCGATCGTCGTGCCGGCCTGCACCCGCGCCACCAGGTCGCCGGCCTCGTGCTCGATGATCTGGTCCATCGAGCGCAGGTCCACGACCAGGTCACAGCGGGACGGCGGGGCGCCCCAGGCCAGCCCGGTCCCGGCGCCGCGCGGCACCACCGCGAGCCCGGCCCCGGCAGCTGCCCGCAGCAGCGCCGCCACCTCGGCGGTCGAGGACGGCGAGGCGACGAGCGAGGGGACGACGCCCGCCACCGCGTCGGCGGCGGTACCGTCGGCCAGCGCCGGGCAGGCCGCGGCAAGAGCGGGCCGGACGGCAGTAACCAGGGTCCGTTCGGTGTCCATGTAAGAAGATCTCTATATTCGCCTGGCCGGCCGCTACGGCAGGATGCACTGCCCGCCGGTGGCCCGGCACCTCACCGCACAACCGGGGTGTGGGGAAGATCTTGCCCGGGTTGCACAGGCTGGCCGGGTCGAACGCGCACCGCACCAGCTGCATGGTGTCCAGGTCGTCGGGGCCGAACATCTTCGGCATGTACCGGGACTTGTCCACCCCGACGCCATGCTCGCCGGTGATCGAGCCGCCGTGCTCCAGGCAGGTGTCCAGGATCGCGGCGGACACTTGTTCTGCCGCCTCGGCCTGACCGGGCACCTTGTCGTCATAGAGCACCAGCGGGTGCAGGTTCCCGTCGCCGGCGTGGAACACGTTGGCCACCCGGATGCCCGCGTCGGCGGACAGCGAGGCGATCCTGGCCAGCACCGCGCCGAGCGACGTCCGCGGCACCACGCCGTCCTGCACGATGTACGCCGGGCTGATCCGGCCCACCGCGGCGAACGCCGACTTGCGCCCGGCCCAGATGGCCGCCCGCTCGGCCGGGTCGTCGGCCGCCCGGATCTCGGTCGCCCCGGCCGCCTCGCACAGCGCGCGCACGGTCGACAGCTCCGCCTCGACCTCCGTGGCCGGGCCGTCCAGCTCCACCAGCAGCACCGCACCGGCTCCGGCCGGGTAGTTGCAGTGCACGGCCTCCTCCGCGGCCTCGATGGCCAGCGCGTCCATCATCTCGATCGCGGCGGGCAGGATGCCGGCGCCGATGATCGCGGACACCGCCCGCCCGCCTTCGGCCGTCGACCCATACGCCACCAGCAGCAGGTGCACTACCTCGGGCACCGGCATCAGCTTGACCACGATCTTGGTCACGATGCCGAGCGTGCCCTCCGAACCGGTGAACGCGCCGAGCAGGTCGTAGCCGGTCGTCACGCCGCTGCCGTCGCCGAGCCAGGTCAGCTCGCCGGACGGCGTGACGATCTCCAGACCGGTGACGTGGTGCACGGTGAACCCGTTCTTGAGGCAGTGCGCCCCGCCGGAGTTCTCCGCCACGTTGCCGCCCACCGAGCACACCACCTGGCTCGACGGGTCGGGCGCGTAGAACAGGCCGAACGGGGCCGCGGCCTTGCTCACCGCCAGGTTGGTCACGCCAGGCTCCACCACCGCGCGCCGGCTCACCGGGTCGATCTCGAGGATCTGGCGCATCCGGGACATCACGACCAGCACGCCGCTCTCGTGCGGCAGCGCCCCGCCGGACAGGCCGGTGCCGCTGCCGCGGGCCACGAACGGCACCCCGGCCCGCGCGCACTCAGCCACCACCGCGGCCACCTCGGCGGCCGAACCGGGCAAGACCACCAGCGCGGGCACGCACCGGTGCGAGGTGAGCCCGTCGCACTCGTAGGTGCGCAGGTCCAGCGGATCGGTGATGACGTTGCCCGCGCCGCAGATGTCCCGCATCCGGGGCACCAGAGCCTGGATGGTCGCTGCCATGGGCCCCTCTCCCGCCCGGTGATTGCCCTGTGCTGATTGTCTCCCTTTCCAGGCCCGGGGTACAGAAACCAGTTACGGCATCCGCTCGTACGCCGGGATGGTCAGGAAGTCGGCGAAATTGTCGGCCAGCGCGACCTCGGTGAACAGCGCCACCGCCTGGCCGTACCGCTCGGCGTCGAAACTCTCCCCGGTCATCGCGCGGATCTTGGAGAGCTCCTCGTCGATGAGCCGCTCGACCAGGTCCCGCTTCACCACGATGCCGTCGTCCAGGGCGACGTCGTTGTGGATCCACTGCCAGGTCTGGGAGCGGGAGATCTCCGCTGTGGCCGCGTCCTCCATCAGGTTGAAGATGCCCACCGCGCCGTTGCCGCCGAGCCAGCTGGCCAGGTACTGCAGCGCGACGCTGATGTTGTTGCGCAGCCCGGCCTCGGTGATCGTGCCGGGCGTCTTGCTCACCGCGAGCAGGTCCTCGGCGGTAACGTGCACGTCCTCGCGCTGCTTGCTGAGCTGGTTGGGGTTGCTGCCCAGGACGCCGTCGAAGACCTCCTTGCACAGCGGCACCAGGTCCGGGTGCGCCACCCAGGATCCGTCGAAGCCGTCCTGCGACTCGCGGGTCTTGTCCTCCCGGACCTTGGCTATGGCCTTCTCGTTGACCTCGGGGTCGCGCCTGCTCGGGATGAACGCGGCCATGCCGCCCATCGCATGCGCGCCGCGCCGGTGGCAGGTCTTGACCAGGAGCTCGGTGTAGGCGCGCATGAACGGGGCGGTCATGGTGACCGAGTTCCGCTCGGGCAGCACGAACTCGCGGCCGCGCGTGCGGAACTTCTTGATCACGCTGAACAGGTAGTCCCAGCGGCCCGCGTTCAGCCCGGCCGAGTGCTCACGCAGCTCGTAGAGGATCTCCTCCATCTCGAACGCCGCCGGGATCGTCTCGATCAGCACGGTGGCCCGGACGGTGCCGCGGGGGATGCCGAGCGCGTCCTGGGCCAGGTTGAACGCGTCGTTCCACAGCCGCGCCTCGAGGTGGCTCTCGTTCTTGGCCAGGTAGAAGTACGGTCCCTTGCCCGCCTCGATTTGTTTCTGCGCGCAGGTGGCCATGTACAGGGCGAAGTCGGTCAGGCTGCCCGAGGCCCGCACGCCGTCGATGAGGATGTGCTTCTCGTCCAGGTGCCAGCCGCGCGGGCGGACCACGATCGTGGCCAGCTCGTCGTCGGGCCGCAGCGCGTAGTCCTTGCCCTCGGCGCTGGTGTAGTCGATCGTCCGGTCCAGCGCGTCCTTGAGGTTGAGCTGGCCGGTGATCATGTTGTCCCAGAGCGGGGTGTTGGCGTCCTCGAAGTCGGCCAGCCAGACGTTCGCCCCCGAGTTGAGGGCGTTGATGGTCATCTTCTTGTCCGTCGGGCCGGTGATCTCTACCCGGCGGTCGACTAGGCCGGCCGCGGGCGCCGCGACCCGCCAGCGGAGGTCGTCGCGGATGCCGGCCGTCTCGGGCAGGAAGTCGAGCATCGCCCCGCCGGAGAGTTCGGCCTGGCGGCGGCGGCGCGCGGCCAGAAGCTCGGAACGGCGCGGGCCGAGTTCGGCGTGGAGAGCGGCGATGAGGTCGATGGCCTGCGGCGTGAGGATCTCGTCGTAGCGATCCCCGTACGGACCGGTGATCTCCACACGTTCGGTTCCCGGCATGTGTCAGTTCCTCCCTCAAGTCTGTCCTACATCCTAGGCAGCCCGCCGCGGCCCCCGGCAGCCCCCCACAGCTGAGTCGTAACGCTCCCGGAACGGTCCAGGCGTACCGTCGGTCTGGTGGAGCAGCACCAGCCGGTGACCGGGCGGACAGGCGCTCGCCGCGTCTGGCCGGTCTCGAGGCTGGCCGCGATCGCGCTCGCGGCGCTCGCCGTCCTGATTTTCGCCGGGTCGCTGACCCTGTACGCGCTGACGCGCGAGAACCTGGCCGAGAACGGCGGCCAGGACGTCGTCATCCTCGCGACCTTCATCACGGTGGGCCTGCTCATCACCTGGCACCGGCCGGGCAACCCCATCGGCTGGATCATCCTGGCCGGCGTCGACTTCCAGGGGCTGGCGGTCGCCGGATCGCTCTACCTGACCCTCGCCCGCCGTCCCGGTTACCGCCTGCCCGTCGGCCCGTTGGTGTGGCTGGATTCCGCCTGGTTCGTGGGAATCGCCGCGATCCCGCTGGTCATCCTGCTATTCCCGGACGGAAAGCCCCCGTCAGCGCGGTGGCGCTGGGTGATGTGGTCGTATCTCGCGATGGTCGGCTGCTATCTGGTCTGCACCTACGCCGTCGTGATCGGCGCCGTCGCCGGGCACCGGACCCGGATCGACGCCAACGGCGCGCCGGAGTTCCTTAACCATCCGGCCGGGTGGTTCTCGGCCGCGACCGCCGTCTTCAACGTGCTACTGGCGGCGTTCTGGCTGTCGTTCGTCGTGGCCCAGGCCATGAGCTGGCGCCGGTCCAGCGGTGAGCGCCGCCAGCAGCTGAAGTGGCTGCTGGCCGGGGCCGCGGTCCTGGCCGTCTCCCAGGCCGTGCTCCAGCCCATACTGAGCCTGCCGAACCTGTCGGCCACGGCGCAGGGCATCCTCAACACCGCCTCCGCGGTCGCCCTGGCCGCGCTGCCGGTCGGCCTGGCGGTGGCGATCATGCGCTACCGGCTGTATGAGATCGACCGGATCATCTCCCGCACGCTGGCCTACGCGATCGTGACCGGGCTGCTGGTCGGGGTGTACGCAGGCCTGGTCCTGCTGGCCACCCAGGTGCTGTCGATCAGGTCGCCGGTAGCCGTGGCCGGCGCCACCCTGGCCACGGCCGCCTTGTTCAACCCGGTACGGCGGCGGGTGCAGCGGAGCGTCGACCGGCGGTTCAACCGCGCCCGCTACGATGCCGGCCAGATGGTGGCCGCGTTCGCCGGCCGGCTGAAGGATGCCGTGGACCGGGACGCGGTCCAAGCCGACCTGGCCAGCGTCGTTCATCGCGCCCTGGAGCCCGCCCATGTCTCGCTCTGGACAAACGACCGCGCATAATGCGCCGACCATTCCCCGGCAATAACATAAAGCTTATCAGCCGATTTAACGGGCTAAATAAGTAACCTTACGCCGCAGCTCAAGGCCCGCGTACATCGCGAAAGCTGCTAAGCTTGCCTGATCCGGCCATTAACGCTCACCCCGTGAGCACACAACTAAAGAAAGTCTATCACCAAGTATGACGTCTCGCCAAGCCAATTCCGTCGCCGCCGGTCCCGCGAATGCCATCGGCGCCGAACAAGCGTACGTCGATATGCTCTACCGCCTGCTCGACGAGGCGCGGGACCGGACCGGGCGCGCGCTCACCCAGACGCAGGGCAGCGGCGGCGCCGGCGGTACCTTCCAGGCCCGGGTCGAGCGCGACATCACCGCGGCCGAACAGGCGCGGCGGCTGGCCCAGCTGAACGCGGTGGAGCACGGCCTGTGCTTCGGCCGTACCGACGCGGAACCCGCCGCGGACCGGGCCGGCACCCTGTACATCGGCCGGATCGGCCTGCGCGACGACGAGCACGAGCCGCGGCTCATCGACTGGCGCGCCCCCGCGGCGCACCCGTTCTACGCCGCCACCCCCAGGGACCCGAACGACCTGATCCGCCGCCGTCACATCTACACCAGGAACCGCACGGTCACCGGGGTTGACGACGAGGTCTTCGACCTGGACCGGCTGTCCGAGCCGGACCGCAGGAGCCTGTCCGGCGAGGCCATGCTCATCGCCAGCATCACCAGCCGCCGCACCGGCCGGATGAGCGACGTGGTGGCCACCATCCAGTCCGAGCAGGACCGGGTCATCCGCTCCGCGCTCCAGGGCGTGCTGGTCGTGCAGGGCGGCCCGGGCACCGGCAAGACGGTCGCGGCGCTGCACCGGGCCGCGTACCTGCTCTACACTCACCGGCGCACGCTCGAGCGCCGCGGCGTGCTCGTCATCGGGCCGAACGCCACCTTCCTCCGCTACATCAGCCAGGTCCTGCCGTCCCTGGGCGAGACCGACGTGGTGCTCAGCTCGATCGCCGAGCTCTTCCCCGGCGTCAGGGCCGCGCCCGACGACGACCCGGAAGCCGCCGTGGTCAAGGGCGACGTCACGATGGTGAACGTGCTCCGCCGCGCGGTCCGCAACCTGCAGCAGGTGCCGCCGGGCGACCTGGAGATCACCGCGGACGGCGTGGCGATGACGGTGCCCCGCGAGGTCGTGGTGCGCGCCCGCGACCGGGCCCGCGGGCTGCGCAAGCCGCACAACGTGGCCCGCAAGCTGTTCATCACCGAGCTGCTCGGCGCGCTAGCCGCCGCCGAGGCGCGGGCGCTCGCCCGCGAATTGGACCCCGACGACGTCCCGTACGCGCGCGCCAGGCTGTGGGACGAGCCGCCGGTGCGGGCCGCGCTCGACGCGCTATGGCCGTTCCTCACCGCACAGCGGCTGGTGGCCGGCCTGCTCGCCGAGGAAGGTGCCCTCCGTGCCGCCGCTCCCGGTTTGTCTAAGGCCGAACGGTCTGCGCTGCTCCGCCCCGGCCGCCCCGACTCGTGGACCGTGGCGGACGTGCCCCTGCTCGACGAGGCCGCCCAGCTGGTCGGCACCGACGATACCGCGGACAAGATCAGGCGCCGGGCCGCCGAGCGGGAGCGCCGGGCCGAGGAGCGGTACGCCAGGGAGGTGCTCGAGATCACCGGGCTGGCCGGGCAGGGCTTCGTGGACGCCGCCACCCTGGCCGACTGGAACCGCGACGCGGGCCAGCAGCTCACCACGGCCGAACGGGCCTGGGCCGACCCCTCCTGGGCCTACGGCCACGTGATCGTGGACGAGGCGCAGGAGCTGTCCGCGATGGCCTGGCGGATGGTCATGCGCCGGATCCCGACCCGGTCGATGACAGTGGTCGGCGACGTGGCGCAGCGTGGTAGCGAGGCCGGGGCCCGCTCCTGGGCGCAGATGCTCGACCCGTACGTGAAGGGCCGCTGGCGTGAGGAGCTGCTCACCGTCAACTACCGCACGCCCGCGGAGATCATGGCGCTGGCCGCCGACGTGCTGGCCGCGGTCGCCCCGGACGAGCGCCCCCCCGAGTCCGTCCGCGAGGAGGGCGCGGCCCCGCGCGCGGTCCGCGGCCTCTCCCGTGTCGCTGACGTGGTGGAGAAAGAACTCGCCGAGATGGGCGCCGAGATCGGACAGGGCGGGCGGCTGGCCGTGATCGCGCCAGGTTCGCTGATTGCCGAGCTGACCCGGACGCTGCCCGCGGCGGTACCCGGCGACCGGACCGAGGTGCTCGACTCCCCGGTCGCGCTGCTGACCGTGGGCCAGGCCAAGGGCCTGGAGTTCGACCGCGTGGTGCTGGCCGACCCGGCCGGGATCCTGGCCCAGTCGCCGGCCGGGGGCCACGACCTGTACGTCGCGATCACCCGCGCCACCCACCGCCTCACCGTCGTCCACGACGGCCCCCTGCCCCAATCCCTCCACCGCCTCACCGAACCCCCCAGCCCGCGCCCCCCCCGCCCGTGACGCCCCCCACCCCTGACCCCCGCCCGCGCTGACCATGATCGCGGGCAGTTTGCGGGTGTATATGCCCAAAACTGCCCGCGATCATGAAACGGTGAGCCCTGTGCACGAGGTGCTGCGAGTCCTGGGGGAGCGGGCTAGGGCGGGGAGCCTGCCGGGGAAGCGCGACGACGGGTTCCGGGTGGCGCTCGCCATCGAAGGCGGCGGGATGCGGGGCACGATCTCGGCCGGCATGGCCCTGGCGCTGGACGAGTTCGGCCTGGTTTCCGCGTTCGACGCCGTGTACGGCGCCTCGGCCGGGGCCATCACCGGCGCCTGGCTGCTCAGCCGGCCGCAGGGGCTGCGCGGCTGGACCGAACCAGCCTACGCCCGCGCCTTCATCCGCCGATCCGGCCTGCTGCGCGGCCGCCCGGTGGCGGACGTCAGGGCGCTGATCGAGGAGCTGTACCAGACCACGTTCCCGATGGACTTCGCCGCGGTGCTGGTCAGCCCGGTCGAGTTCCACCCGCTGGCCACCGACGCCGCCACCGGCCAGTCGGCCGACCTGCGCCCGTTGTGCGGCACCCCCGCCGAACTTCGCCTGGCCCTGCGGGCCAGCGCCGCCCTGCCGCTGCTGGCGGGCCCGCCGGTGCAACTCGGCGGCCGCCGCTTCTACGACGCCGGCCTGTCCGAGTCCATCCCCTACCGCACCGCGCTGGCCCAGGGCGCCACGCACGTCCTGGTGCTGCGCTCCCGCCGCGACGTGGTGGCCGTGCCGGGAGCGGTGGCCGTGCCGGGAGCGGTGGCCGCGGCGGGAGCGGTGGCCGTGCCGGACGGCCGGGGCCCGGCGCGTTCGGCCCGCGTGATCGCGCGCACCGCTTTGCGCCGGGAGACCCCGGCGCTGCGCGCCGCCTTCCTCGGCCGCGACGCCCGCCTGGCCGACGACGAGCGCCGTCTAGCCAATTCCCAGTCCGCACCAGGCGCCCCAGTCGCGGTTTTTTCCATCCGGCCGCCGGCTGGCTCGCCGACGGTGAGCCGCTTGGCCACCGACGGGCGCCTGCTCCGCGCCGCGTTCGAGGCCGGCCGCGCCGCCACTCACGCCGCCTTCACCCCTTCCGCCTCATAGCCCCCGCGCCAAAGACACGTGCTTCATGATCCAGAAGGATCTTTAGTCCGCCCGCGCCTACCAGGGCAGGGGGCCGTAGGCGTCGCTCGGGGGCCCGGCGGTCCACAGGTGACCCCAGAGGATCCCGCTGGGGCCGTCGGCGTCGAGGGTCGCGAGGTGGACGCTGGCTTCTGCTCCCTCGGCGACCGAACGGAACCCGCTGTGACGGTTCAGATCCGTGGCGGTGTAGCCGGGGTTGGCCGCGTTGACCCTGATCGGGGTGTCCCGCAGTTCCTTCGCGTAGATCGCGGTGATCATGTTGAGCGCGCTCTTGGACGACGGGTAGGCCACGCTGGCGGGCATCTGCGCCAGCGGGCTCGCCGAGTCGGTCATCGAGGTGATGGAGCCCACTTCGCTGGACACGTTGACGATCCGCGCGGCGGGCGCCCGGCGCAGCAGCGGCAGCATCGCGTTCGTCACGATGATCACGCCGAACACGTTGGTCTCGTAGACCTCGCGCATCGCGTCCAGGTCCGTCTGGCTGGGCGGGCCCCCGGCCCGCGCGATGCCCGCGTTGTTGACCAGGATGTCCAGCCGGCCGTACTCACGGTCGACCCAGTCGGCGGCCTCTGCCGCCGACTTCGGATCGGTCACATCGAGCCGAACGAACCGGGCGTCTGCTCCGGCTTCGCGCAGCGCACCCTCGGCCTGAAGGCCCCGGGCCTCGTCCCGCGCGCCGGCCAGCACGGTAACCCCGCGGGCGCCCAGCTGGCGCCCGGTCTCCAGGCCGATCCCCTTGTTGGCCCCGGTGATCAGGGCGATTGTCGTGGTCATGCCGCCGACGCTAGTAACCGGGTGATCCGGGCGGGAGAGACCGCTCGTGCCTGGGACTGGCAGTACCACCCACCGGGACCCGCCGAGGCGAGCCCGGGAGCGAGAATGAAGGACATGAACTCGAACCGCCGCACCGAGCTGGCGGGGTTCCTGCGGGCCAGGCGCGCCCGGCTGAGCCCGCGTCAGGCTGGCCTGCCGGAGGCGGGCACCCCGGGCAGGCGCCGCACGCCAGGGTTGCGCCGCCAGGAGGTGGCCCAGCTGGCCGGCCTTTCTGTGGACTACTACATCCGGCTGGAGCAGGCCCGCGGACCGCACCCCTCCCGGCAGGTGCTGGCCGCGCTGGCCCGGGCGCTGATGCTCACCGCCGACGAGCGCGACTACCTGTTCCGCATGGCCGGGGAGGCGCCGCCGCCGGCGCCCCGGCCGAGCCGGGAGATCACTCCGGGCATCAGGCATCTGCTCGACAGCATGCCGGGCGTCCCGGCCTACGTGGTCGACGCGGCCTACAACGTTCTCGCCTGGAACCGGCTCGCGACCCACTTCATCGGCGACCTGTCCCAGTACGAGGACCGGAACATGATCCGCTGGACGTTCCTGCGGGCGCCGCAGGAGGTCATCTGGGGCGACGCCAACTTCGTCCGCTTCACCAGGTCCACGGTCGCCGACCTGCGCGCCGCCTACGCCCGCTACCCGGGCGACCCCGGCATCGACAGCCTGGTCACCGAGATGCTCGCGCTGTCGCCGCGGTTCGCCGGGATGTGGGCCGAACACGAGGTCCAGGTGCGCGGGCCGATGCTCAAGCACATCGATCACCCCCCACCCACCTCCCCTGCCCTCTTCACTGGTCCCCTGGAATTCGAGTGCCAGGTGCTGCACGTCGCCGAGACGGGCCAGCGTCTCATCGCCTACTGCGCCGCCCCTGGCTCGGCCACCGAGGCCGCCTTCGCCGAGCTTGCCGCCCGCGCCCCGCTCCCGGCCTTACGAAGCCGTGCCATCTCCGGGCTTCCGTACCGCGGCGGGCACATATAGCGCGGCCGGAGTGTTATTGAAGTGCGGGACCGCGCGACGCGTGGCACCATCGGGGGAACGAACGACACGAATGCCGGAGGACAATGAGCACGGTCTTTGACGAGCAGCCGGACCCGAGGGACGCAGATCTCGGCAATATGGACCTAGCGGACCGGCACGCGCTGCGGCGGGTGGCCGGGCTCTCCACCGAGCTGCAGGACATCAGCGAGGTCGAGTACCGGGCGCTGCGGCTCGAGCGGGTCGTGCTGATCGGGGTCTGGGCCGAGGGCAGCCTCGCCAGCGCGGAGAATTCGCTGCGTGAGCTGAGCCGGCTGGCGGAAACGGCGGGCTCCGAGGTGCTCGACGGCCTCATCCAGCGGCGCAGCCGGATCGACGCGGCCACCTACGTGGGCTCGGGCAAGGCCCGCGAGCTGGCGGACATGGTCGCGGCGGTCGGCGCCGACACGGTGATCTGCGACGGCGAGCTAACCCCGAGCCAGCTGCGCCGTCTTGAAGGGGTGGTGCAGGTCAAGGTCATCGACCGGACCGCGCTGATCCTGGACATCTTCGCCCAGCACGCGCGCAGCCGCGAGGGCAAGGCCCAGGTCGAGCTGGCCCAGCTGCAGTACATGCTGCCCAGGCTGCGCGGCTGGGGCGAGTCGCTGTCCCGGCAGGCCGGCGGCCGGGTGGCCGGCGGCGGCGGCATCGGCACCCGCGGCCCGGGCGAGACCAAGATCGAGACCGACCGGCGGCGGCTGCGGGCCCGGATCTCCCGGCTGCAGAAGGACATCACGGGCATGTCGACCGGCCGCAAGGTGCAACGCGGCCAGCGGCGGCGCCGTGCCGTGCCGTCCGTGGTCATCGCGGGATACACCAACGCGGGCAAGTCGAGCCTGCTCAACGTGCTTACCGGAGCCGGGGTCCTGGTCGAGGACGCACTGTTCGCCACCCTTGACCCGGCCGTACGCCGGGCCGAGACGCCGTCCGGGCGCGCGTTCACGCTGACCGACACCGTCGGCTTCGTCCGGCACCTGCCGCACCAGCTGGTCGACGCGTTCCGTTCCACGCTGGAGGAAACCGCCGAGGCGGACCTCATCGTGCACGTGGTCGACGGGTCCGACGCCGAGCCCGAGGCACAGATCGCTGCGGTCCGCGGCGTGCTCGCCGAGATCGGCGCCGGTCACGTGCCCGAGCTCGTGGTGGTCAACAAGATCGACTCGGCCGACCCGGTGATGCTGCAGGGGCTGCGTGCCAGGGAGCCGGGCAGCCTCAGCATCTCCGCGAAGACCGGTGCGGGCCTGGCCGCCCTGCGCGACGCCATCGAGGCCGCACTGCCCCGGCTCGACATTCAGGTCAAGGTCACCATCCCGTACAGCCGCGGCGATCTGGTCGCCAGGGCGCACGCCGAGGGTGAGGTGCTTACGACCGAGCACATCGCGGACGGTACGCTACTCGAAGCGCGGGTACCGCCAGGCCTGGCTGCGCAACTCGAGGCCGTGCTGGACGATTGTGTCCAGGTCCAAGCGTGATAGCGGTCACGTTTGACCCGCATTTTCTCGTTAGTGAAGGGCGCTTTACCCTGGTCGGCGGATAAGGTTCGGCATTTCGCCGAAAGGCTTGTCTGCGGTGGTAGCGGTGCAATAGCGTGTGCTGGATCGATATGTTGGCTGCCGTACCCGCTCGGCCCGTACTGTGATCGGCGCCAGCGCGTGGTGCGCAGCGCAGCTCGTCTAGTGCCGTCGGGGCTTCCGGCGTGCACGTGTCATGGCAGGTGAACGCTCATGGCGCATGGGATCACCAGTCCCGGGGGGGACCGCCGGTGACTGTTCGGCTGCTGACCAACATCGGTCGCCTGTGGACTGGCTCGGAGATCCTGAGTAACGCCGCCATCGTGACCGGCGACGACCGGATCGCCTGGGTCGGACCCGCGGCCGAGCTGCCTCAGCGCATCCCGGGTGTGGTCGACGATATCGTCGACGTGGACCAGGTGGAGAACCTGGGCGGCGGCCTGGTCACGCCCGGGCTGATCGACGCCCACACCCACCCGGTGTACGCGGGCAACCGCTGGGCCGAGCTCGCGATGCGGTCCAACGGCTCCTCGCAGGCCGAGATCGCCGCCGCCGGCGGCGGCGTCTCGTCCACGGTCACCGTGACCCGCGGCACCGACCCCTGGACGCTGTGCAACGGGGTGCGCGCCCGGCTGGGCCGCTGGCTCCGGTCCGGTACGACGACCCTCGAGGCCAAGACCGGGTACCACCTGACCAGGGACGGCGAGCTGGCCGGAGTGCGGATGCTGCGCGGGCTCGAAGGCGAGCAGGGCATGCCGCGGGTGCATGTCACGTTCATGGCCGCGCACGCGGTGCCGCCGGAGTTCTTCGGCCGCCGCCACGACTACATCGACGCGGTCAGCTCCTGGTGCGCGGACGCGGCCGCGATCGGCGCGGACAGCGTGGACGTGTACTGCGAGGAAGGCCGGTTCTCCGAGGACGAGGCGCGCTGGGTCCTGTCCGCGGGCCGCCGCTCGGGCCTGCTGCCGCGGCTGCACGCCTGCGGCGACTCTCACACCGGCGCGGCCCTGCTGGCCGCCGAGATGGGCTGCGCGTCCGCCGACATGCTGCACGAGGCGACCGAGGACGACGTCGCCGCGCTGGCCCAGGCCGGCGTGGCCGCGGTGGTCTGCCCCGGCCCGGCCCTGCAGACCAGCGCCCGGCCGCCAGTGCGTGACCTGCTGGACAAGGGCGTCGCGGTCGCGCTCGGCACCGACCACGCCCCGGGCGTCACCGGCATCACCTCGATGTCGCTGGTTATCTCGATGGCCGTGTCCTACTTCGGGATGAGCGTCGAGGAGGCGCTGCGCGCCGCCACCATCGGCGGCGCGCACGCGCTGCGCGCTCCTGACCGCGGCGCGATGGTCCGCGGTCGGCTGGCCAACATGGTCCTATGGGACGCCGACCACGAGGGCGCCTTCGTCTGGTCCTACGGCCTGACCCCGCGCCGCGTCTGGCTCGGTGGCGAGCCGGTCTCGGCCAGCTAGCGATTCCCCGGCGGCTGGCGATTCCGGCCGCCGGTTCGGCACTCGGGGCCCGCGCGTGGCATGCTGCCGTCATGGCTGCGCGCACCGCGGTTAACCCGCCCGCCACCGAGGTGGTCCCCGTCACGCTCGTCGTCGGCGAGGAGGAGTTTCTCGTCGACCGTGCCGTCCGTGACCTGATCGGCGCCGCCCGCGACGCCGCTCCCGGCACTGACGTGCACGATCTCGACGCGTCCGGGCTCGGCCCGGGGGAGCTCGATACGCTCACCTCGCCCTCGCTGTTCGGCAGTGGCTGCGTGCTGGTGGTCCGTTCGGCCCAGAACGCGGGCAAGGACGTCGCGGCCGAGCTGGCCGCCTGCGTGCGGAACCCGGCGCCCGACGTGGTCCTCGTCCTGACCCACGCGGGCGGGGCCAAGGGCAAGGAACTGGTGGCCGGGGCCAAGGCCGCCGGGGCCCGGATGATCGAGTGCCCGAAGGTCACCAGGTTCTCCGAGCGGCTCGACTTCATCAGGACGGAGTTCCGCCGCGCGGGCCGTCGGGCCGACGACGGCGCGGCGCGGGCGCTGCTTGACGCGGTGGGTTCGGACCTGCGTGAGCTCGCCGCTGCCTGCGGCCAGCTCGCCGCCGACACCGACGGCCCGATCGACGAGGCGGTCGTGGCCAGGTATTACCGGGGCCGGGCCGAGGCGACCGGGTTCACCGTCGCCGACCGGGCCGTCGAGGGGCATCTCGTGCAGGCGCTCGAGCAGCTGCGCTGGGCGCTGGCCACGGGCGTGTCCCCGGTGCTGATCTGCAGCGCGCTCGCTCAGGGAGTCCGGCTGCTCGGCCGGGTGGGATCGGCGTCGCGGGGTGCCAGTAGCGTCGCGCTCGCCGCCGAGGTCGGCGCTCCGCCGTGGAAGATCGACCGGGTCCGGCAGCAACTGCGCGGCTGGCACCCGGACGGCATCGCCCGCGCGCTGCACGCGGTCGCCGAGGCGGACGCACAGGTGAAGGGCGAAGCGACCAGCGCGGCGTACGCGCTGGAACGGGCGGTGCGCCGGATTGTCGCCGCCCGGTCCGGCGACTGACCCAGCGGTCGCAGCAGTACCGGCAGTCGCGCTAGCGCCATCAGCATCGCATCGCGGATGCTCGTTTCATGATCGTGTGCCGCAAGGCGCCGGAAATGACGCCTAACCGCACACGATCACGCGAGCATCCGGACGCGGCTAGCTGGCCTGGAGTTCGGCGTACCGCTTGGCGATCGCGGACTTGCGGTTCGCGGCCTGGTTCTGGTGGATGACGCCCTTGCTGGCCGCCTTGTCCAGTTGCCGGCAGGCGGCGCGCAGTGCGGTCCCGGCCTCGTCGAGGTTCCCCGCGTCCGCGGCCTCGCGGAACTTGCGCACCGAGGTGCGCAGCGACGACTTCGCGGCCTTGTTCCGCTGGTGCGCCTTCTCGTTTTGCTTATTGCGCTTGATCTGAGACTTTATGTTGGCCACGCGTGGGAATCCTTCAGGGTTGTCTGTGGGTGACGCGACGAGGAAGCTTATCCGAGCCGGCCCCCCCAGCTCAAACCGGCAGGCCTCAAACCGCGCTCAAACCGGCCCGGTCGGCAAGGGCACTGGGCCGGACATGGGATCATGGATCACTTAGGCCGCTAGCCGGCGAATCACCCGAACGGATGCGCGTGTCCCCACCTAGCCCCGCCAGCCAGCCAGTTCAGCGGAACCGGCCGAGCCAGGACGCCCGGCCGGCGCCCGCCCACACCGATCAGGCCGTGATCAGGAACTTCTGCATTATCGCCCACATCGATCACGGCAAGTCGACGCTGGCCGACCGGATGCTGCAGCTCACCGGGTTGGTGGTAGGCCGCCAGATGCGGGCTCAGTACCTGGACCGGATGGATATCGAGCGCGAGCGCGGCATCACGATCAAGAGCCAGGCGGTAAGGCTCCCGTGGGCCAGCGGCGGCACCGAGTACGTGCTCAACCTGATCGACACCCCCGGCCACGTCGACTTCAGCTACGAGGTCTCGCGCAGCCTGGCCGCCTGCGAGGGCGCCGTGCTGCTCGTCGACGCTGCCCAGGGTATCGAGGCGCAGACGCTGGCCAACCTGTACCTGGCGCTGGACGCCGACCTCAAGATCATCCCGGTGCTGAACAAGATCGACCTGCCGGCCGCCCAGCCCGACCGCTACGCCGCCGAACTGGCCGGCATCATCGGATGCGACCCCGGCGAGGTGCTCCGGGTCAGCGCCAAGACCGGCGAGGGCGTCGAGGAGCTGCTGCACGAGATCGTCCGGCTCGTCCCGGCCCCGTCGGGCGACCCGGACGCCCCCGCCCGGGGGCTCATCTTTGACTCGATCTACGACACCTACCGCGGCGTCGTCACCTACGTGCGGGTGGTCGACGGCCGGCTCTCCCGGCGCGAGCGCAGCCTGATGATGTCCACCGCAGCGGCACACGAGACGCTCGAGGTCGGAGTGATCTCGCCGGAGCCCACGCCGAGCGAGGGCCTGGCCGCGGGGGAGGTCGGCTACCTGATCACCGGGGTCAAGGACGTCCGGCAGGCCCGGGTCGGCGACACCGTGACCAGCGCCGCCCACCCGGCCAAGGAGGCCCTGGCGGGCTACTCGACCCCCAAGCCGATGGTCTTCTCCGGGCTGTACCCGGTGGACGGCGACGACTACCCGGACCTGCGCGACGCGCTGGACAAGCTGCGGCTGAACGACGCCGCGCTGCTGTACGAGCCGGAGACGAGCGACGCGCTCGGGTTCGGCTTCCGCTGCGGCTTCCTCGGCCTGCTGCACATGGAGATCGTCCGCGAGCGCCTGGAGCGCGAGTTCGACCTGTCCCTGATCTCCACCGCGCCGAACGCGGTCTACCGCGTCGTCATGGACACCGGCCAGGAGATCCGGGTGACGAACCCGAGCGACTTCCCAGGCGGCTCGGAGCCGGGCAAGGGCAAGGTGGATCGCGTCTACGAGCCGGTGGTGCGGGCGACGGTGATCTCCCCGGCCGAGTACATCGGCACGATCATGGAGCTGTGCCAGAGCCGGCGCGGTGCCCTGATCGGCATGGACTACCTGTCCTCGGACCGGGTGGAGATCCGCTACATGCTGCCGCTGGCCGAGATCATCTTCGACTTCTTCGACCAGCTCAAGTCGCGGACCCGCGGCTACGCCTCGCTGGACTACGAGCCCGACGGCGAGCAGCAGGCCGACCTGGTCAAGGTCGACATCCTGCTGCAGGGCCAGCCGGTGGACGCGTTCAGCCAGATCGTGCACGCGGACAACGCCCGCGAGTACGGCCTGTCCATGACCGCGAAGCTGAAGGAGCTGATCCCGCGGCAGCAGTTCGAGGTGCCGATCCAGGCGGCCGTCGGCGCCCGCATCATCGCCCGCGAGAACATCCGCGCGCTGCGCAAGGACGTGCTGGCCAAGTGCTACGGCGGCGACATCACGCGCAAGCGCAAGCTGCTGGAGAGGCAGAAGGAAGGCAAGAAGCGGATGAAGACCATCGGCCGCGTGGACGTGCCGCAGGAGGCGTTTGTGGCGGCCCTGTCCACCCAGTCGGGCGACAACAGGAAGACTCGCTAGACGATCATCAGGGCCGAACGGACTGTGGCGCGTGCCCCTGCGGCCGGCCCGCGCTCGTGATGAACGGCGCCAGTTGCGCCTGCTGGAAGGGCTGGATCTGCGCCTGCTGGAAGGAGCCCTGCTGGAAGGAGCCCTGCTGGAACGGGATCGGCTGGGCGTGCGCGGTGGCGATGGCGGTAACCAGCGCGGCCAGCGTGAAGATCACCAGCGCGGTGATGACGAGCGCCGCGGCGGAGTGCCAGCTGGTGTCCGGCTCGGCGCTGGGCGGCACGACCGGACTGGCCTGCGGGTAAGGCAGGCCGATCGGGTAGGGGAGCGGCCCGGCCGGAAGGTCAGCGATCAGCGCCCAGAGGTCGCCGTACGTGCGCCCCGCGTGGGCCCGCGCCACCCGGTCATCGAGCTCGTCCTGGGTGAGCCGTCCCTCGGTGAAGGCCGCCCGGAGCACCCCGATGGTGCGCTCGCGATCGGCGCTGCCCGCGAGCCAGGCCGGGCTGATCCCGGTGAATCCGCTGCCCGCAGGCACAGCGGGCAGCGGCGGATATGCCTGACCTGGACCGTATGCCACCTGTAGCCTCCCGAGGACGCCTTCTAAGAGTGTAGACGTGCGAGGGTCGCCAGGAGTGCCAATGCCACGTTCGGCGTGCCTGACGGTCACTTACTGAGCGCGGTGCCGAGGTTCTCGTAGGCCTGGTTGATCTGGTCGACGGAATTCTGCAGGCCGGATGAATTCGCGATGCTGATGTACTGGGTCCCCGAGGTGGCGGTGCTCAGCTTGGCGAAAATAGCCGCGGTGTTCGACACCGAGGAGGCAAGCGCGGCGTTGGCCGCGGTCGCCTGCGACGGCATCGCGGTCCCGCGCAGCTGCCCGGCGAACGTGCTGAGCGTGCCGGATACCTGGCGGTCGAGGCTCTCCACGCAGTTCAGCTTGCCCTTGCACGCCTGCACCCTGGTCGAGTAGTTGTTGAGCGCGTCGCGCACCGGGGCGACGTCGGCCGCGACCTGCTCCGCCGCGGCCAGGGCGCTGACGCTGTTGCTGGCGAGCGCTGCCTGGACCGCGCCATTGGCGGCGCCGAGCACCACGCCGAGCACGATGAACAGGATCACGAGCTTGCGTGCCGCCGCGGACAGAACCAGCCGCCAGGACAGCCCGTCCGCCGTTCCCGCGGCCGGCGCTCCGTAGCCGGCCTGGGCGTACCCCGGCTGAGCACCGTACCCAGGCAGGGCCTGGTTCCCTTGCTCCGTGCCGAACCCAGGCTGAGCCCCGGCCTGCGGGTCGCCGTAGCCCTGCGGGTCGCCGAACAGCCCCCCGGGGTACGCGCTGGTCAGCATCATCGCGAAGCCGAGCGTCCTGACCTGGTAGCGCAGCACGGACGCCAGCGACTGGTGGATCGCGTCCGGCATCTGCCCGGTGACCAGCACGATCAGCCAGGTAACGAACAGGAAGATGGTGAGCGCGCCGTAGGTGACGACGGCCTGGACGATCCAGCACGGGATGAGCAGGAAGAACCGGAACAGCACGGCCAGCCGGTTCAGCCGGCCTGGCGTCACCGCCAGCCGGACCGGATAGTCCGCGTCGTCCAGCGAGAACGGCGGGTACACGTCGGTGAGCAGGTAGTTATAGGCGTACACCCGGCTCAGCCAGCGCAGGTAGCCGGTGAGGAAGTCGGCCGCGAAGACGGGCAGCCGCCCGGTGAACAACGCACCGAACCAGCCGATGATCGTGATCACGATGGCCGCGACCCCCAGCAGCCACAGGACGATCAGCTGCGGGATGGCCATGAAGATCCGGAACGCTACGGTCAGCCGGGACTGGGGGGCCGGGCCCGCGAACGCGACGAGTACCGGCGCGGGCGTCGACTGGTCGGTGGCAGGCGCGGTGGCGCCGGCGGCGTAGTAAGCGGACATTGTCCCTTTTTCTCCCCTGTTCCTCGCGGTCCCCCTGCAGGCGCGACCGATCATATCGGCCAGAAAGCGGCCGCCCGGGGCTAAACGCCCGAGCGGCCGCCTGTATGCGAAGACGTTACCGGACCGGTGGGGAGCTAGCCGCGCTGGTTATATCCGCAGCTCAGAAGCGTAACTGAGGACCTAGGGGCCGGGGGTGCCCGTAGCCGAGATCACGGCGCCCACGATGGACAGCACGATGAGGATGCCCCAGAAGATAACCGCCATGTAGCCAAGCACCAGGCCGCTGGTGGCCAGCCCGTCACCGCGTTGCCCGGTCTGCCGCATCTCCCGCTTGGCCATGTGTCCGCAGATGATCGCCGGGATGGCGGTCAGGCCCATGGTGAAGAACTCGGCCACGCCCAGCACCAGCGATGCCCGGGCCAGCGAGTTGGTGGAGACGGGCGGCTGGTACATCGGCACGGGGAAGACCGTGGGGACCGCCCCGGCGGGCAGGTCGGCGGTGAGCGCGGTCAGCTCACCGTACGTCCGTGCGGCGTAGGCCCGGTTCATCCGCTCGTTGTACTCGTCCTGGCTGAGACGGCCCTCGGTGAAGCCGGCCTTCAGCACGTCGACGGCGCGTTCCCGGTCCGCCGAGGCAGCGCGCATGGCCGGGCTCATGCCCGGGCTCATCGGGGCCTGCATCTGGTATCCGCCCGCCGGGACCTGGTATCCGCCCAGCGGAACGGGGTAGCCGCCTGGCGGCACCTGGTAACCCGCGGGCGGCACCTGGTAACCGGTCGGCGGGACGTACGGCACCGCGGGCGGCACCTGGTAACCGGCCGGCGGCGCGTACGGCACCGCGGGCGGCACCTGGTAACCGGCCGGCGGGACGTACGGCACCGCGGGCGGACCGTACGGCGTGGCGGCCGGGACGTTGGGCGTGGCGGGCGGGACGTACGGCGTCGTCGGCGGGACCTGGGCGGCGGTCGGCGGGCCGTCGTCGGCGGGAGCCGATTCGGCGGGGGCGGCATGCCAGTTGTCCCTGGGGTACTGGGCCGGCCATTCCGACTCGTTATCTGCCAACGGTGCCTCCCGTAGACGGGACCCTGTGCCACGTGCCTCACGGAAACGCGACTCTTTCAGTCTAAGCGCGCGAAACGCCAATCTGCTTCCCGGGCGGTCGCCTGGTCTTCACCGGGTAGCGTGACGGCATGCCTGGCGCCCTGCCCGACGGCGATCCGGTCCCCGCCGCGGGGACGCTACCGGATAGCGCGCTGGCCGGTCTGGGGGAGCGGCCGTTCGGCCTCTACGTGCACGTGCCGTTCTGCACTACCCGCTGCGGCTACTGCGACTTCAACACCTATACCGCCGCCGAGCTCGGTACCGGGCCCGCCGCGACCTCACCCGGCAGCTATCCGGACCAGGCCATCGCGGAGATCAGGTTCGCCCGCCGGGTGCTGGCCGGCAATGAGCAGGGCGCGCACCTCCCGGTCAGCACGGTGTTCTTCGGTGGCGGGACGCCTACCCTGCTGCCGCCGTCCGCGCTGGGCGCCATCCTGCGGGCCATCGACGGCGAGTTCGGCCTCGCGCCCGGGGCCGAGGTGACCACCGAGGCGAATCCGGAGAGCGTCGACGAAGCCAGCCTGGGCGAACTGCGGGAACAGGGGCTGACCCGGGTCTCGTTCGGCATGCAGAGCGCGGTGCCCGCGGTGCTCGCGGTGCTCGACCGGGTGCACCGGCCCGGACGCCCGGCGCAGTGTGCCGCGTGGGCCCGCGCGGCCGGGTTCGAGCACGTCAGCCTGGACCTGATCTACGGGACGCCGGGAGAGTCGGACGCGGACTGGCGGCGCTCGCTGGAGGCGGCCGTGGCCGCCGGGCCCGATCACGTGTCCGCGTACGCGCTCACCGTCGAGACCGGCACGCGGCTGGCGGCGCGGATCCGCCGCGGCGAACTCGACGCCCCGGACGACGACGTGCTCGCCGACCGCTACCTGGCCGCGGATGAGATCCTCGCCACGGCTGGCTACGGCTGGTACGAGATCTCCAACTGGGCGGTTTCCGGCCCCTCGAGGTGCGCGCACAACATGCTCTACTGGACCGGCGGCGACTGGTGGGGGATCGGGCCAGGGGCGCACAGTCACGTCGGCGGGACGCGGTGGTGGAACGTTCGGCACCCGGCCGCCTACGGCGCGCGGATCGCGGCCGGGAGCAGCCCCGGCCACGGCAGGGAGCTCCTGTCCGAGCCCGAACGGCAGCTGGAGCGCGTCATGCTGCTCATCCGCCTCGCCGATGGCTGCCCCGCCGCGGTACTCGGGCCGGCCGGCCAGGCGAACGCGGCCCAGGTGGTCGCCGACGGGCTGGCCGACGCGGAGGCGCTGGCCCGCGGCCGGATCGTGCTCACCCGCCGCGGCCGCCTGCTGGCCGACGCCGTGGCGCAGAAGCTGACCGAACCCTGACGGCCCTCAGCCCACGATGTGCGCGCAGATCCAGTCGGGCGCCTCGGACCGCTCGCCGCGGTTCGCCGCGATGGCGCCCTTGATGAGGTACCACAGCGCCGCCACCCAGATCACCAGGCCGACCGGGAGCGCCACGATGAGGGCGACGGTGACGCTGTCCAGCAGGAGCAGCCCGCCGAGAATGAGGCAGCACAGGCCGTACAGGGAGGCGGTCAGCGACAGGTTCACCGCGGCGGCCGCGTGGTACCGCATGAATGGCGAGCGCCGCGACCGGATCGCGTATACGGCCAGCGGGATGACCGGGCCGAGGAAGATCGCCCCCAGGTAGCCGAACGTCGCCGGCATAATGTCGCTGTCGCCGTCCCGGACCCGCGCGAGGTCGCCCTGCGACGCGGGCTTGCTCGTCATCGGTCCTCGCGTGTCATCCGGTGCTGTCGTCACGCTATGCGCTCCCCGGCGTGGTGACGAAATCGATCAGCTCCTCGACCCGGCCGAGCAGCTCCGGCTCGAGGTCGGTGTAGCTGGCCACCGAGCGCAGGATGCGCTGCCAGGCCGCGGGTACCTCCGGCGGCCAGCCGATGGCGCGCAGCACGCCTTCCTTCCACGGCTGCCCGGGCGGGACGTCCGGCCAGGCCCTGATGCCGACCGCGGACGGCCGTACGGCGGCCCAGATGTCGATGAACGGATGCCCCACGATCAGCACGTCGGGGGAGCGCACGCCGGCTGCGATCCTGGTCTCCTTGGACCCCGCCACCAGGTGGTCCACCAGCACGCCGAGGCGCCGGCCCGGCGTGGGGGAGAAGCTCCTGACGATGGCGGGCAGGTCGTCGATGCCTTCCAGGTACTCCACCACGACGCCGACGTCGCGCAGGTCGTCGCCCCAGATCTTTTCCACCAGCTCGGCGTCGTGCTTGCCCTCGACGTAGATCCGGCTGGCCCGGGCGACCTTGGCCCTCGCCCTTTCCGTCGCGGGCGCGGCCACGGAGCCCGAGGCGGTCAGGGCGGTCGCGGCCGGGAGGGCCGGGGCGGGCGGGACGAGCGTGACCGGCTGTCCTTCGAGCAGGAACGCGGCCGGGGCCAGCGGGAAGACCCGGCGCTTGCCGTGCCGGTCTTCGAGCGTCAGGGCGCCCTTCTCGTAGCCGACCACCGCTCCGCAGAACCGGCCTTCGGAGTCTTCGACCACCAGGCCGCGCTCCGCCGGCACCTTGGGCACCTCGCGCTGGCCTGGTCGCCGGCGCCTCAGCTCATTTCCTGCGGCTAGCACGTCAGCGCCGTATTGCCTGCTCCGCACGGGTATCTCCTCCGCTCGTATCCCTCAGCCGGGTCGCGGGCGTAGCCGTACCTGCGGGCAAGCGTAGCCCACGAGGTACCTGCAGGGACGCCGCCGACACGCGCTATCGCGGGCCGTGCTGACCAGTTACCATCCTTTTGTGGGCTATACCCGGAGCGGCGTTTTCAGGAGCCTCGCCCGGGCATGGCCGGGTGCCCGTTCGCCTCGCGGTCACGCGCCGGGAACTTGCTAGACGCAATAGACTTAGCACTCGGGACCTATGAGTGCCAAGGAGGTGAACGCGTGCTCGACGACCGGAAACTGACGGTGCTCCGTGCGATCGTCGAAGACTACGTGTCCACCACCGAACCGGTGGGATCCAAGTCGCTCGTCGACCGGCATCACTTCGACGTGTCGCCCGCGACCATCAGGAACGACATGGCGGTGCTCGAGGAGCAGGGCTTCATCGCGCAGCCGCACACCAGCGCCGGGCGGATACCGACGGACAAGGGCTACCGGCTCTTCGTCGACAGGCTGTCCAGCGTCAAGCCGCTCTCGGCGGCCGAGCGGCGCGCCATCGAGACGTTCCTGGCCGGCGCGTACAACCTCGACGACGTGGTGATGCGCACGGTGCGACTGCTCGTCCAGCTGACCCGTCAGGTGGCCGTGGTGCAGTACCCGTCTCTGACCAGGTCCGCGATCAGGCACATCGAGCTGGTCCCGCTCGCCCCGCAGAGGCTGCTGCTGGTGCTCATCACCGACACGGGCCGGGTGGAGCAGTGCACCGTCGACCTGCCCGATCCCTGGGACGACGCCTCGGTATCCCACGTGCGCTCGGTCGTGAACACCTGCCTGGGCGGGCATATGCTGTCCGATGCCGCTGCGATGGTCAGCGACCTCGCCGAGCGGATCCCGGCCGAGGAGCGGGCCAACGCCAACGCCGTGCTGGCGGTGCTGCTGGCCAGCCTGGTCGAGCGGGGCGAGGAGAAGATCGTCTTCGGCGGAGCCGCGAACCTGGCCGCGCACGACTTCAGCAAGGGGTTGCGGGAAGTGCTTGAGGCCTTGGAAGAACAGGTGGTGCTGATGCGGCTGCTCGGGGAGGCGACTGAGCCCGCCATCCTGACCGTCAGGATCGGTGCGGAGAACCAGGTCGCGGGCCTGCAGTCCACGTCCGTGGTGTCCACGTGGTACGGCAACGCGGACCAGCCGCTGGCCAAGCTCGGCGTGCTCGGCCCGACCCGGATGGACTATCCCGGCACAATGGGCGCGGTCCGCGCGGTAGCCCGTTACGTCGGCCAGATCCTGGCGGAGTCCTAGTGGCGACCGACTATTACGCGCTGCTCAAGATCCGCCGCGACGCGACCCAGGACGAGGTCAAGCGAGCCTACCGGCGGCTGGCCAGGGAGCTGCACCCGGACGTGAACCCCGACCCGGAGACCCAGGAGCGGTTCAAGGAGATCACCCAGGCGTACGAGGTGCTGTCGGACACCGACAAGCGCCGGATGTACGACATGGGCGTGGACCCGTTCGCCGCGGGCGCGGCGGGCGCCGGGGCGGGCCCGTTCGGGGCGGGGTACAACCCGCTGAACGACCTGCTCGACCAGTTCTTCGGCGCGGCCGGCGGCGGCGCCACGAGCCGCGGGCCGCGCAGCCGCGCGCAGCGCGGCCGTAACGCGACGATCAGGATCGAGCTGGAGCTGGCCGAGTGCTCGTTCGGCGCCACCAGGGAACTCACCGTGGACACCGCCGTGGTCTGCCCCACCTGCTCAGGCGAGGGCACCGCTCCGGGCACCCACCCGCAGACCTGTGACATCTGCGGCGGCCGCGGCGAGGTAAGCCAGGTCACCCGCTCGTTCATCGGTCAGGTCATGATGGCCAGGGTCTGCCCGGGTTGCGGCGGGTACGGCACCGTGCTGGTCCGGCCCTGCCCGGAGTGCGACGGCGACGGCCGGGTGCGGACCAGGCGGACGATCAAGGTCCGGATCCCGGCCGGCGTCGAGGACGGCACGCACATCCAGCTGGCCGGCGAGGGCGAGGTCGGCCCCGGCGGCGGGCCGCCCGGCGACCTGTTCCTCGAGATCGTGCAGCGCCCGCACGCCATCTTCGAGCGGCAGGGCGACGACCTGCACTGCACGGTGACGATCCCGATGGTCGCGGCCGCGCTGGGCGCGACGCTATCGGTGGAGAGCCTGGACGGTCCCGCCGATATCGACATCAGGCCCGGTACCCAGTCCGGGCAGGTCATCCCGCTCTACGGCCAGGGCGTCAGGCACCTGAACGGCAACGGCCGGGGTGACCTGGTCATCCACGTGACCGTGGAGACCCCGAGCAAGCTAGACGCCGACCAGGAGAAGCTGCTCCGCGACCTGGCCAAGCTGCGCGGCGAGGAAGCGCCCCCCGGCCGGTTCGCCCCGGGCCAGCAAGGGTTCTTCTCGCGGCTGCGCGACGCCTTCAACGGGCGTGCCTGAACCGAGGCGCTAGGTGCAGCCGCCCGTCTTCCTGGCCGACCGCGCGGCGCTGGGGTCCGGCGTCGTGGTACTGTCCGGCGCCGAGGGCCGGCATGCGGCCACCGTGCGCAGGCTGCGCACGGGCGAGCGCGCCGACGTGACCGACGGGGCCGGCCTGGTGGCCGAGTGCGTGGTGGCCGGGCCCGCTGACGGCGGACTCGAGCTCACCGTGCAGGCCCGGCATGAGGTGCCCCGTCCCGACCCCGCGATCACCGTCATCCAGGCCATCCCCAAGGGTGACCGCGGCGAGCTGGCCGTCGAGGAGATGACCGAGGTCGGCGTGGACCGGATCGTGCCGTGGGCCGCGGCGCGCTGCGTCCCGGTGTGGCAGGGCGCGCGCGGGGAGCGGTCGCTGGCCAAGTGGCGGCTGACCGCGCGCGAGGCCGCCAAGCAGTCCCGCCGCGCCTGGATACCCGAGATCACCGCCGTCGCCTCGGCCGGCCAGGTCGCTGAGCTGATCGGGAAGGCGGCGTGCGCGATGGTGCTCGAGCCGGGCGCCGCGGCCAGTCTCGGCCGCCTCAGCCTGCCGGCATCCGGAGACCTGCTGGTCGTGGTGGGCCCGGAGGGCGGGATAACCGGCGAGGAGAGCGCCGCCTTCGGTGCGGCCGGGGCGATCGCCTGCCGCCTGGGACCGACCGTGCTGCGGACCTCGACCGCAGGGACCGTGGCCGCCGCCATCCTGCTCACCAGGTCAGGCCGCTGGTCCTAGCAGGCCCGGGCTCAGGCCGGCCCTACGGCGTCGACCCTACGGCGGGGTCGGGGTCCCGCCGCCGGCCGTCCCGGTGTTGGTCGATCCGGTGTTGGTCGATCCGCCGCCGGCCGTCCCGCCGCCGGCCGTCCCGGTGTTGGTCGATCCGGTGTTGGTCGATCCGCCGCCGGCCGTCCCCCCCGGGGTGGTGTTCGCCGGGCTGGTGCCGCTGGTGCCGCTGGTGCCGCTGGTGCCGTCTGAACCAGGCGAACTCGACGCCGGCGATGCCGAGGTCGAGGTGCTGCTACTGACCGGGGTCGACACGGTCACCTTGGGTTTGGCCGTCGTGGACGGTCTTGCCGTACCCGTCGTCGTGCAGGGGGTCCCGGTCGCCTTGGCGGACTTCTTGCCGCCCGTCGGGCTGGTGTTAGCCTTCGCGGACGCCGTCGAGGTGGCGCTGCTCGTGGCGGCGGCGCTCGCGGTCCGTGTCGCCGTCGACATGGCGGTCGCGGTCGAGGTGTCGCCCGGACTGGTGCTGCCACCGACCGGGCTGCCGCTCGATCCGCTGTCCGTGGGGGTGCTGGGCGGGCTGCTCGCCGCGCTGCTCACCGGGGTTACGCTCGGTGTCACCGGCTTGGCCAGCTGGCCGGCTTGGCCACTGCGGACGACTGCGAAGCCGACGCGCACGTGGTCGTCAGCGCGCTGCTCCGGGTGGCTGAGGTGCCGCCCTGACCGACGCTGCTGGCCCCCGAGCCGAATTGGGTACCCGGCCCGTTCACGCTCGGGGCACCGCTGCTGGTGCTGGGACTGGAGAGCCCGACCGCCGTTCCGAATACCTCGCGCAGCGGGGGGAACGCCAGCGCGACGCCGATGGCGAACACGACGCAGGCAGCCGCCATGGCCGGGCGTAGCAGCCCGTACCGCCAGTCCCGCTGCTGCCGCTGCGCGTGACCGCCGTCCGCCTCCTGCCCGCCGCGCGCCGCGTTCCAGCGGCGGATCACGGGGGCCAGGAATCCGCCGTGCGCCGCCGAATGCTTGCTGGCGTTCGCCGGACCGGTCCGAACCCGCGCGCGGATCCGCTCCAGCCCGTCAGGTCGTGGTTCGAGCCGGTCCGCGGCAGCGTGCAGCTCGCGACGCAAGAACTCGGCGAATTCGGGTCCTTGCGGCGGCATGCCGTCGTGTCCAGGTCTTGTCATTTACTCTTGCTCCAGGGCCGCGCGCAGGGCGGTCATGCCGCGGGCGGTGTGGCTCTTGACCGCGCCGCGGCTGATCCCCATCGCGATGGCGATCTGTGCTTCGGACAGGTCAGCGTAGTACCGCAGCACGATCGCCTCGCGCTGGCGGTCCGGCAGGCCGCGCAGCGCCGCGACCACCGCGGAGCGCTCCAGCAGGACCAGCGCGCCGTGCTCGGCGCTGGGCATGTCCGGCGGCGCCTTCTGCAGGTTCTTATCCACCACGGTACGGTGCCGCAGCACCGACCGGGACCGGTTCACCACCGCCTGCCGCAGGTACGCCAGCGCCTTCTCGGCGTCGCGGAGCCGCTGCCAGCCGCCGTGCATCGCCACGAACGAGTCCTGCACGACCTCCTCGGCGGTCGGGGTATCCCGCACCAGCAGCGCCGCCAGCCGCACCAGGGCCCGGTAGTGCAGCGAATAAAGCTCGGTGACCGCACGGTCCGCGCTCCACCCGGCGCGCGCCGTGGAAGAAGCCATGAAGGCATCGGGCGCGATGCCACCACTGGCCACCAGGGTTTCGGTCACATTGGTTGGACGCGGTGCCCCGTCTTCCGGTTCACTCGCCATCGGGCCGCTTCCGTGTTGCGGCAGGTGTCGCGCAGGACCACGGTCCCCGGTCCTTCATCCCCAGATCTCCCACCCATCTGACCGTCCGTGACCTTGCCGTCAAGCCTGAAACCCGTGAGGTACCGGGCCGGGCCTGGTGGCGACACTCGGGATGCCGCCAGGCACGGCCGCCAGGCACGGCCTGGGGAGTGCCGAAAAAACCAGAATATCCATTGAGCGCGCGGATACGACAGCACCTGCAGGAATCGGCATCATAACAACGGATCGCAACGCGGTTACCCAACCGTACCCCCGATATGGCCGTAATCATTGCCTATGCGGTATTGCCGGGACCCCTGCGGCGCGCTTCGGTCAGGCCGAAGGATGAGCCGTAAGCGGGTCCGGAAGCCCTAGGATCTTCCTGTGGCTGAATGCTTGTTCTGCGCCATCGTGGCCGGGGAAATCCCTGCCACCAAGGTGCTTGAAACGGACCGGATCCTGGCCTTCCGCGATATCAACCCGCAGGCCCCGACGCACGTCCTGGTCATCCCCAAGACGCACTACCCCGACGTGGCGGCGCTGGCCGCCGCCGACGCGCTGCTCGGCGAGGTGATCGCCGGGGTGGAGCAGGTCGCGGCGGCCGAGGGCGTCGCCGAGACCGGTTACCGGGTCGTCTTCAACACCGGTGCCGAGGCCGGCCAGGCCGTCCCGCACGTCCACGGGCACCTCCTCGGCGGCCGGGCCCTCAGCTGGCCCCCCGGATGACCGGCCCCGACCCGGCCCCGACTCGCCCCCGGACGGCCGTGATCCCGGATAACATGGTGCTCAATACGCTCGGGGGGCGGTCCTCCGGGTCTTCGAGAGCCACGAATTGACAGACATAAGAAACGATGACCTGGACGCCGGCAGCACACCCAACGGCGACGGGCAACGAGAACCCAAAGGCGAACCGCGATCTCAGGTGAAGATCGTGATACCCGCCGATCATTCGATGGTCAGCCTGCTCGGTTCCGGGGACGAGTTGCTGCACGTGATTGAGCGGGAATTCGACGCGGACATCCACGTCCGCGGCAACGAGATCACCGCGACCGGGACCCCGGCGGAGACCGCCCTGGTTACCGCGCTCTTCGACGAGCTGGTCGAACTGCTGCGCAAGGGCACCGACCTGACCGCGGACGCGGTGGAGCGGACCGCGGCCATGCTCCGCGCCGAGCGCGGCGTCCGCCCGGCGGACGTGCTCACGGTCGGCATCCTGTCCGCCCGCGGCCGGACCATCCGGCCCAAGACGCTGAACCAGAAGCGGTACACGGACGCGATCGACAAGCACACGATCGTGTTCGCCATCGGCCCGGCAGGCACCGGCAAGACCTACCTGGCCATGGCCAAGGCGGTCAAGGCGCTGCAGGCCAAGGAGGTCAACCGGATCATCCTGACGCGGCCCGCGGTGGAGGCGGGGGAGCGGCTGGGGTTCCTGCCCGGCACCCTGTACGAGAAGATCGACCCGTACCTGCGCCCGCTCTACGACGCGCTGCACGACATGCTCGACCCGGACTCGATCCCGCGCCTGATAGCCGCCGGCACCATCGAGATCGCCCCCCTCGCGTACATGCGTGGCCGTGCGCACCCGATTGCCACTCCAGTGCTCACCCCGGACGGCTTCCGGCCGATCGGTGACCTCACTGTGGGCGACCTGGTTATCGGATCCAACGGCGAGCCCACTCCGGTGATCGGCGTATACCCGCAGGGCGAGAAGGACATCTACCGGGTCACCGCCCAGGACGGCGCGTCGACGCTGGCCTCGGGCGACCATCTGTGGGCGGTAGCCACCCGGGACGACCGCCGCCGCGGCAAGCCACTCCGGGTCCTGACCACCCGCGAGATGATCGGGAACCTGCGCGCCAGTCACTACCACCGCTACGAGCTTCCGCTGCACAGCGCGCCCGTGCGTTTCCCGTACCGCGAAGTTCCGATGGACCCGTACGCGCTCGGGCTCCTCCTCGGCGACGGCTGCCTGACCGGTACATCCACCCCGAGCTTTGCCACTTGCGATCCGGAACTCGCTTGGGAGCTGCAACTTCGGCTGCCGGGCATCCAGGTCCGGCCCAGGCATGAAGCCCAGTATCAGCTAAACCAGGTGACGTCGCCGGGTGAGGTCATCACGCTCGAAAACCCAGTGACAGCTGTAGCGCGTCGCCTCGGCTTGCACGCCGCCCGTTCGGGCACCAAATTCGTCCCGGACCTCTACCTTTACAATTCATCCAAGGTCCGCGTGGCCATCTTGCAGGGTTTGCTCGACTCCGACGGCGGCCCGGTGACCCAGAAGAACCGGACCTGCCGCATCCAGTACACGACGACCTCGCCGCGCCTGCGCGACGACGTGATCTTCCTGGTCCGGTCGCTGGGCGGCGTCGCTTACCACCGCATGCGCCCCGCGATGGGACGCGCCCCGGGCCTTGTAAAAGGACGCCCTGTATACCACCGCCACGACGCGTACATCATCGACATCCGGCTCCCCGAAGGCATCGAGCCGTTCCGGCTCCGCCGGAAGCTGGAAAGCTATAACGCCGCAGGCGGCGGGCGGCCGATGCGCTTCATCGAGAGCATCGAGCCGGCCGGTACCGCCGAGGCGGTCTGCATCGCCGTGGCAGCGGCCGACTCCCTCTACACCACCGAGGACTTCCTGCTCACCCACAACACCCTTAACGACTCGTTCATCATCCTGGACGAGGCGCAGAACACCTCGGCCGAGCAGATGAAGATGTTCCTGACCCGGCTGGGCTTCGGCTCCCAGGTGGTGGTGACCGGCGACGTGACCCAGGTCGACCTGCAGGCCGGCCAGGTCAGCGGGCTGCGCGTGGTGCAGGACATCCTCGACGGCATCGAGGACATCCACTTCGCGCGGCTCACCAGCCACGACGTCGTACGGCACCGCCTGGTCGGCAAGATCGTCGACGCGTACGAGCGCTACGACGCGCAGGCCCAGCAACTGGACCGAGGGCCACGGCCTTCCAGGCGGAAGGGCAACTAGAACGCCGATGAGCATCGATATCGCCAACGAGGCGGGCATCGACGTCGACGAGGTGGGGCTGGCCGCGGTCGCCCGGTTCACGCTGGACCAGATGCGGATCCATCCGCTGGCCGAGCTCTCCGTGCTGCTCGTCGACGAGCGGACCATGACCGAGCTGCACGAGCGGTGGATGGGCGAGCCGGGCCCGACGGACGTGCTCGCCTTCCCCATGGACGAGCTGCGGCCGCCGCACCTGGGCGGCAACCGGGACGACCCGGGGCCCGAGCCCGGGCTGCTCGGCAACGTGGTCCTATGCCCGCAAGTCGCGGCCGAACAGGCCGAGAAGGCCGGCCACTCCACCCAGGACGAGCTCGAGCTGCTGTGCGTGCACGGCATCTTGCACCTGCTCGGCTACGACCACGCCGAGCCCGATGAGCACGCCGTCATGTTCGGCACCCAGGATCAGCTGCTCAAGGCCTGGAAGAGCGAACATGACACGAAGGGGCGGCCAGGCTTATGACAGCCCCGGCGTGGCTGCTGGTCGCCGCGGCCATTCTCGCCCTAGTGGCGGGATGGTGCGCGAACGCGGAGGCCGCGCTGGCACTGGTTTCCGCCACCGGTGCGGCCGAACGGCCCTCAGGAAACAAGCAGGTCCGGCTCGCCACCGTGGCGGCTGACCTGCCCCGTTACATGAGCGTGCTGCTGCTGCTCCGTGCGCTCTGCGAGATTTTCGCGGCGGTGCTGGTCACGGCGGCCTTCGTCAGCTGGCTCGGCAATGACTGGCGCGCCGTGCTTTCCGCGCTCGCCGTGGTGATCGGGCTGCGCTACCTGCTGACCGGCGTGCGCCCGCAGACCGGGCGCGTCGGGCCGCGGACCGAACGCACCGCCCGGCGCGCGGCCGGGTTCCTGTTCCCGCTGACCCGGGCGCTCGGCCCGCTGCCCAGGCTGCTCGTCGCGTGCGGCAACGCCCTGCCGCCGGCCCGCCGTGTCCGGCCCGCGGCGGGCGATGAAGGGCCGGCGGACCGGGCCGAGCTGCGCGGCCTCGTCGACTACCTGGAGCGCAGGAACGGCATCGAGCCGGGCGAGCGGGACATGGTCCGCTCGGTCTTCGAGCTCGGCGACACCATCGCCAGGGAGGTCATGGTGCCGCGCACCGACATGGTCTTCATCGAGGCCGACAAGACTGTCGAGCAGGCCCTCTCGCTGGCGCTGCGCAGCGGCTTCTCCCGGATTCCCGTGGTCGGCGAGAACGAGGACGACGTGGTGGGCATCGCCTACCTGAAGGACATCGTGGCCTGGAGCCACGAGCACCCGGGCGCCGAGGCGACCGAGAAGGTCGCCACCGTGATCCGCCCGGCCAGCTACGTGCCGGACAGCAAGCCGGTCGACGAACTGCTCCGCCAGATGCAGGCCCAGCGCAACCACGTGGCCGTCGTGATCGACGAGTACGGCGGCACCGCCGGCCTGGTCACCATCGAGGACATCCTGGAGGAGATCGTCGGCGAGATCACCGACGAGTACGACAACGAGCAGCCGCCGGTGGAGTGGCTCTCCGACGGCTCGGCCCGGGTCACCGCCCGGCTGTCGGCGACCGAACTCGGCGAGCTGTTCGGCGTCAACCTGGAAGACGAAGACGTGGAGACGGTGGCCGGGGTGCTGGCGCACGCTCTCGGCCGGGTCCCGATCGCGGGCTCCACCGCGACCGTCCGCGGCCTGCGGCTAACCGCGGAGAACCTGGCAGGCCGGCGCAACAAGATCGGCACGGTGCTAGTGGAACGCGAAGGCGACCCAGTGCAGTAAAACAGTGCAGCAAAACACGGTGCAGTAAAACACAGGGCCGTAAAACACAGGGCCGTAGACTCAACGAGGTGAGCGACGTGACTCCCGATCCGGAGGATCTCAAGATCATCACGCTGGCCCGGTCCTCCCGGGCGCGGGTGGCGGCATCCGAGGGCGCGGCGGTCCGCGACGAGACCGGCCGGACCTACACCGCCGCCGCGGTGGCGCTGCCGTCGCTTCGGCTGTCCGCGCTGCGCCTGGCGGTGGCCATGGCGGTGTCCAGCGGCGCGCAGAAGCTCGAGGCGGCCGCGCTGGTCAGCGAGGCCGACCTGGACCCCGGCGACCTCGCCGTGGTCCGCGACCTCGGCCCGGACGCGACCGTGTTCCACGCCGCCCCCGACGGCACGATCCGCCAGACGCTACATCCGTAACCCCCACGGCAGCCGCACCGGTGTCGCGGGCACCCCGTCGCTGACCAGGCGGTCCACCAGGTCGCTCAGCCCGGCGGGTACGATCCTGTCGCCGGTCGTCCGCAGCTCGCCGGTCGTCCACCAGCCGTGCCCGGTGATGACCGAACGCTCCAGGGCTTCCTGCCCGTCCGTGTCGACCCGCGGCTCGGCCACCCGGACCAGGAAGAACGCGTCCGCGCCGAAGAAGGTGAGGCCGTCCTCGGTCGCCCACAGCCCGGAGCACGTCGCCACCAGCGGCCCGATGTCGGCCTCCGCCCTGACATGGCCGGTCTCCTCGGCCAGTTCCCTGACCGCGGCGGCTTCCAGGCTCTCCCCGCGGTGCACCCCGCCGCCGGGGGTGAACCAGACCTGACCCCGCGGATCGGTCGCGCTGAACAACAGGATCCGGCCGGCCGGGTCGAGCAGGATCAGCCGCGCGGTCGGCCGGAATCTGGGCATGGCACGACCGTAACGCCCGATCCCTCCGTAGCTTTTATCGAGGCCGAACGAGCCGTGGTTCCCGCCCTTGTGGCATGCGCGAGAATTGACGGGTGAGCCATCCTCCGTCAGCCCCCGCTTTCCGCGCCGGGTTCGCATGCCTCGCTGGCCGCCCGAACGTGGGCAAGTCGACGCTGACGAACGCGCTAGTCGGTGCCAAGGTCGCGATCACCAGCGACCGGCCGCAGACCACCCGGCGGGCAATCCGCGGCATCGTGCACCGCCAGGACGCGCAGCTGATCCTGGTGGATACCCCCGGCCTGCACAAGCCGCGCACCCTGCTCGGCGAGCGCCTGGACAGCCTGGTCCGGTCCACCCTCACCGAGGTCGACGTGATCGGGTTCTGTGTCCCGGCTCCGGATCCGGTCGGCCCCGGCGACCGGTTCTTCGCCCGCGAGCTGGAGAACGTGAAGAAGACACCCGTCGTGGTGGTCGTGACCAAGGTTGACCAGGTCCCGCCGGAGCGGGTGGCCGAACAGCTCCTGGCGGTGAGCGAGCTGGGCGACTGGGCTGACGTGGTGCCGGTCTCCGCGGTGACCGGGTTCCAGCTCGACGTGCTCGCCGATGTGCTGGTCTCGCACCTGCCCGCGGGCATGCCCCTGTACCCGGACGGCGAGCTGACCGACGAGCCCGAGCAGATCATGGTGGCCGAGCTGATCAGGGAGGCCGCGCTGGACGGGGTGCGGGACGAGTTGCCGCACTCGATCGCGGTGGTGGTCGAGGAGATGGGGCCGCGGCCGGGCCGCGACGACCTCACCGACGTGCACGCCGAGCTCTACGTGGAGCGGCAGACCCAGAAGGCCATCGTCATCGGCGCCGGGGGAGCGCGGCTGAAGGAGGTGGGCACCCGGGCCCGCCACCAGATCGAGGCCCTCCTCGGCACCCGGGTCTACCTCGACCTGCACGTCAAGATCGCCAAGGACTGGCAGCGCAACCCCAGACAGCTCCGCCGTCTGGGCTTCTACGACTGAGCTGCTACGGCTGGGCTGGCCCGATGACCCGGGCGGCCGGCAGCTCCCAGGAGCGGGTGGGCGACCCGATCACCCGGTAGCCGAGCGTCTCGTTGATCCCGATCATGTGCTCGTTGGTCTCGGTGTTGCTGGTCAGGATGTGCTTCACCTGCGGCTCCTGCCGCGCCAGCAGGTCGAGCATGGCCAGCTTGAGCCGCAGCCCCAGCCGGCGGCCGCGGTGCTCCCTGGCCACCGCGGTCAGCGCCTGGAACCCCCATTCCGGCCGTTCCTGGCCCACCTCGACCATGGTCAGGCCGGCCGGCTCGCCGGTGGCGTCGCGGCGCGCCATCACGGTGTACGGCTGCATGCCGTACAGCTGCGCCCGCTTGTCGGTCGCGCGGACCCGCGCCGCGTCCCACAGCAGTTCCTCATGGCTCGCATCGTGCGGCGCGTCGTCGCCCGCGCGGTTGAGCGCGGCCGCCTGGTCCAGGTGCTCCTCCGGCGTAGGCCCGGCCCAGCTGACCAGCGCATACCCGGCCGAGGCCCGCTCTGCTACGGTCCGCAGACCGGCAAGCCGTTCGGCTGATATGGCGTCGATGTCCATCGCCCGCCGGATCTCCGTCTGCCCTCCGGCCGCCCCCGCCGCGCGCGCGAACGCCTCGCCCCCGGAGCCGGCGAACGCGTACCCGCTCAGCAGACGGCGCCCGTCCGCGACCGCCCGCCCCGCGGCGTGCCGCAGCAGCGCGGTACCGAACCCGCGCCGCCGCCGGTCCGGGCGTACCGCGATGTCCAGGAAGCTGAGGTGCGCGTTGTCCAGGGACGGCAGCTCGAGCAGGTACCACCCGCCGACCCCGGCCGCGTCCTCCAGCAGCCAGGTCTCCCGCGGTTCACCCATAAAGCCGGCCTGCAGCCAGCCCAGGAAGACCCGGGGCGACATGGCGGGGACGTCCGGATCGTCGGCCGCCCTGGTGGCCTGGAAGATCTCGTAGCAGGCGTCCGCCCGCCGTTCGTCCTCCGCCCCGAACCGTACGAATTCCATGCCCCCAGCGAACCGCACCTGCCCGCGCCCTCGCCACCGAATATCCGCCCGCCGCGCCCTCCCAGCTGTCGCCGGGGAAATATCCCCGGCTTCTCCAGACCCGCGAGTCACAGCAGCCCCTAGAGCTGCGCCATCAGCCCGAGAAAGCGCGGGTTCGGCGGAAATGAGGTATCGGATCTGTATCGGCGGCGGCGGCGCGATGCCCAGCGGAGACATGATGGATTCAGCTATGCCGGCAAAGGCGAGGGTGCACGCCTGCGGGCGGGTTGCCTGCGGGGAGTGCGCCGGCCGGCACGCAGAAGGGGACCGACGTGCTCATCATCTTTGGCTTGCGCGTGTTCTACCGGACGATCGCGCAAGGCACCTTCCACTGCCGCCGCTGCGGCGGGGACCGGCAGTACCGGCACCGGGCGGGGCGCCGGTGGTTCACGCTGTTCTTCCTCCCGGTCATCCCGCTGAATGCGGTCGGCGAGCACGTCCAGTGCACGACCTGCCGGGCCCGTTACGTGACGGAGGTGCTCAGCCAGCCGACCACGGCGCAAATGCAGGCGGCACTGCCGGCCGGCATGCGCGCCGCGGTCTCGGCCATGCTGCGGTCCGGTGATCCATCCAGCCCGGTGTCGCGGCAGCGGGCGATCGAGGCGGTCATCGGCTCGGGCGTGCCGGACTATGACGAGGCCACGCTCAGCGCCGACCTCACGCAGCCGTTTGAGGCGATCCGCCCGGCCCTGAACCAGGTGGGGGCGCAGCTCACCATCCAGGCCAGGGAGTGGTACCTGACCGAGGTGATACGCATCGCGCTGGCGGACGGGCCGCTCTCGGAGACCGAGCGGCAGGCCGCGATGGCCATCGGCGCCGACCTCGGCATGACCCAGGCCCAGGTCATCGGCGTCGTCGCGATGACCGAGCAGTCGGCCGGCCGCGACTAGGCGCGACCCTAGCCGGGCCAGTCCATGCCGGGTTAGCCCACGCCGGGTTAGCCCACGCCGGGCACGGCCGCTACGTCGAGCCGGAACCACGTGTTCGGCGGGCCGAACACGGTGTATCCCATCGCCTCGTTGACCGCGATCATGTGCTCGTTGCTGTCGCTATTCCAGGTCACGATCCGTTCCAGCTGGGGCTCGGTGGTCGCGAGCAGCTCCATCATCGCGATCTTCAGCAGCAGGCCGAGCCGGTGCCCGCGGTGCTCCCTGCGCACCACCGTGAACACCTGGAAGCCCCAGCCGGGGTCGGCCGGATCCACAGAAACCTCGGTCAGCCCGGCTAGCTCGCCGCTGTCGTCGTACCGCGCCGCGACCGTGTAGTCGCGCATCCCGTATTGCGGGCGCAGGTCATTGACGCGCTCGCGGACCCGCTGGGCGTCCCACGCCTCGTGGGTGATCTCGGGGTCCCTGGGGGCATCGGCCATCCCGTTGTATACCGCCGCCGCCTGCTCGATGTACTCCTCGGGCACCGGCCCGGCCCAGGACACCAGCGAGTACCCCGCCGCCGCCCGCTCGGCCGGGCCGCGCAGCCGGGCCAGTTTCCCCTTCTCTAGCTTCCCGACGTCGAGCACGCGCTGGACTTCCGCCAGCCCGGGCTTCGCCCCGGCCGAGCGGACGAACGCCTCGCCGGGCGAGCCGTCGCGCGCGCCGCCGTTGAGCGCGGTCCGCCCGTGCTCCGCCGCGCGGCCCGCCGCGTGCTGCAGGAGCGCGCGGCCCAGGCCGCGCCGTCGCGCCGCCGGGTGCACGACGATGTTCAGGTGGGCCTGGTCCGCGTTCTCCCTGGCCGGCAGCTGCAGCCGGTACCAGCCCACGGCCGAGCCCTGGTCGGTGGCCAGCCACGCCTCCCTCGGGTCGCCGTCCCAGCCGACGGTTATCCACCCGGTGAACGGCCGCTCGGTGAACCACGGCCCCTCCGGCTCGTCCACACGCTCGGCGGCCAGGGACACCTCGAAGCACGCGCGGATCTTCCTCGTGTCCGCCGGGGCCAGGCCGACGCGCTCGATTTCCATCCTCACAGCCAACCCCTCCGGGGCCGGCGGCGCCACCTAATATTCCGCCGCATCCGCCACTGCAGTACACCCGGCGTCACCCGGGGCACGCCGGGCTGGTATGGTGATTCGCAATGTTGCGCGAGCTGCTCCTCCTTAGCGGCCGCGGCGGGGGCCGATAGGCCGGCTCCCTCGCCGCGGGGTGTTGGCGTGTCCGCTGGCCATTAATCAGGCAACACACCGCCCACCGCTAACTAGCCCCACCGCTAACTAGCACCATCGCTAACTAGCTCCATCGCTAACTAGCACCGAGGAAGCAGCAGTCAGATGCAGCAAGATCCCGCGTTCAAACGCGTATCGCCCGTACGGCAGCAGCCCAGCGGCATGCCGTGTCATCGCTACACCCCGTTCCAGCCTGTCGACCTCCCCGGCCGCACCTGGCCCGCCAAGTCCATCACGAAGGCGCCGCGCTGGCTGTCCACCGATCTACGGGACGGCAACCAGGCGCTGATCGACCCGATGAGCCCGGCCCGCAAGCACAAGATGTTCGAGCTCCTGATCCGGATGGGTTACAAGGAGATCGAGGTCGGGTTCCCGTCGGCGAGCCAGACCGACTTTGACTTCGTGCGCGAGCTGATCGAGGAAGGCCGCGTCCCGGACGACGTCCGGATCTCGGTGCTTACCCAGGCCCGGGAGGACCTGATCGAGCGCTCGGTCCAGTCACTGGCCGGCGCGCGCATGGCCAGCGTGCACATGTACAACGCGACGGCCCCCATCTTCCGCCGCGTGGTGTTCCGCATCGACCGCGAGGAGTGCAAGGCACTCGCCGTCGAGGGCACCCGGCACGTGATGAAGTACGCCGGGCAGTACCTGGACGGCACGGACTTCGGCTACGAGTACTCGCCCGAGATCTTTATGGACACCGAGCTGGACTACGCCCTCGACGTGTGCGCGGGCGTGATGGACGTCTGGCAGCCCGGCCCGGGCCGGGAGATCATCCTCAACCTGCCGTGCACGGTCGAGCGGTCCACCCCGAACGTCTACGCCGACCAGATCGAGTGGATGAGCCGGAACCTGCCGGACCGGGACCACGTCTGCCTGTCGGTCCACACCCACAACGACCGCGGCACCGCGGTGGCCGACGCGGAGCTGGCCGTGCTCGCCGGCGCCGACCGGATCGAGGGATGCCTGTTCGGCAACGGCGAGCGCACCGGCAACGTCTGCCTGGTCACGCTGGGGCTGAACCTGTTCAGCCAGGGCATCGACCCCATGATCGACTTCTCCGACATCGATGAGATCCGCCGTACCGTCGAGTACTGCAACCAGCTGCCGGTCCACCCGCGCCACCCCTACGCGGGCAACCTGGTCTACACCGCCTTCTCCGGCTCCCACCAGGACGCCATCAAGAAGGGCTTCGAGGCGCTTGAGGCCGACGCGGCCGGCGCGGGCGTCCCGTTCGCCGGGTACCCGTGGGCCGTGCCGTACCTGCCGATCGACCCGCACGACGTGGGCCGCAGCTACGAGGCGGTCATCCGGGTCAACTCGCAGTCCGGCAAGGGCGGCGTGGCGTACGTCATGAAGGCCGAGCACCAGCTGGACCTGCCCCGGCGCCTGCAGATCGAGTTCTCCCGGGTGATCCAGGGCCACACCGACGACGAGGGCGGCGAGGTGACGCCCAGGCAGATGTGGGAGATCTTCTCCAGTGAGTACCTCGCCGCGGGCCCGGTGGCGCTGCTGGACCAGCAGACGTCCTCGGTGATCGAGGCCAAGCACGCCCTCTCCGCGGAGATCTCCGTCGACGGGCGCGTGCAGCAGGTCGAGGGCGTGGGTAACGGCCCCATCTCGGCGTTCTGCGACGCGCTGGCCTCGGTCGGCGTGGACGCGCGAGTGCTCGACTACAACGAGCACGCGCTCACCGCCGGCACCGACGCCCAGGCCGCCGCGTACGTAGAGTGCGAGATCGGCGGCGGCGTCTTCTGGGGCGTCGGCATCGACACGAACACGGTCATGGCCTCGATGCGCGCGGTCCTGTCCGCGGTGAACCGGGCCCGCCGCGGCTAACCTCCGCCCGGCCCGCACGACCAGCGATCCGGCCGGGGGCGCTCACAAGGCAGCCCCCCGCCGGATCGCTTCATGATCGCTAAGGTTGAGCGTATGAGCGATTCGCCCGACCATCGGCCCGATCTGCGCATCTCCGATACTGATCGTGACCGCGCCGCGGAAGTGCTCCGCGAGGCTCACGCCCAGGGCCGGATCACCGTCGACGAGCTGGACGAACGGCTGACCAGCGTATACAGCGCCAAGACCTTCGCCAACCTGGTCCCGGTCACCCGTGACCTCCCGGCCACGCAGGACGCGGCCGCCGTGGCCCCGGCGCGGAGCCGGTTCGGCGGCACGCCCCGGTTCAAGCTCTCGCTGGCCATCCTGGGCGGGGCGAGCCGGGACGGCCAGTGGGTCGTGCCGCCGGAGTACACGGCCGTCGCGACGCTGGGCGGGATCAAGCTGGACATGCGCGACGCCTCGTTCGCGGAGGCCGAGACCCTTATCAAGGCTTACGCGGTGATGGGCGGCATGGAGATCACCGTGCCCCAGGACGCGGACGTGGAGGTCGGCGCCTTCGGCCTGATGGGCGGCGTCGACGATGGCGGGGAAGGCCCTGGTGCCCCCGGGGCGCCCCGGATCCGCATCACCGGCGTCGCGGTGATGGGCGGCATCGAGGTCAAGCGCGCCCCGTCCAGGCGACCGCCCAAGGGCGAACTGCCGTCGTCCGGCTGATTGTCCCTGCCGTGCGGGAGAATGGCTAAGTGCAGCTCTACCGGGACGACGGCATCGTGCTGCGGACGCAGAAACTGGGCGAAGCGGACCGGATCATCACCGTCCTCGGCCGCACCAGCGGGCGGATCCGGGCCGTGGCCAAGGGCGTCCGCCGGACCAAGTCCAGGTTCGGCGCTCGGCTGGAACCGTTCACGCACGTCGACCTGATGCTGCACACCGGGCGTTCGCTGGACATCATCACGCAGGCGGAGGTCATCAGGCCCTACGGAGCGCCGCTGGCCGCGGACTACCCCCGCTACACCGCGGGCGTGGCGATGCTGGAGACGGCCGAGCGGTTCACCCCGGTGGAGAAGGAGCCCTCGCTGCGCCAGCTGCTGCTCCTGATCGGCGGGCTGCGCGCCCTCGGCGACGCGGAGCACGATCCCGGCCTCGTGCTCGATGCCTTCCTGCTGCGCTCGCTCGCGGTGGCGGGCTACGCCCCGGCCCTGCAGGAGTGCGCCCGCTGCGGTGCGCATGAAAGCGGAGCGCCGGGCAGCGGCCGGCGGCTTCCGGCCTTCGCCGTCGCGGCCGGCGGGATGGTATGCGCCTCCTGCCGCCCGCCCGGCGCGGCCTCGCCCGCGGCGCCGACGGTGGCGCTGATGCTCGCCCTGATCCGCGGCGACTGGGACGGTACCGACCGCAGCGAGCGCAGGCACCGGGTAGAGTGCAGCGGTCTTGTGGCCGCGTATCTTCAGTGGCACCTTGAGCATTCGATCCGTTCGCTGCGTTACGTGGAGCGTATCTAGATGGGGACCCGGGGTGTGCGCCCGCCCGACCCGCATCCGAGCGGCATGAAGCCGCCGGACATACCCCCCAACCTGGTCCCGAGGCACGTCGCGCTGGTGATGGACGGCGACGGGCGGTGGGCAGGGAAACGGGGCCTGCCCAGGACCGAGGGCCATAAGGAAGGCGAGTCCTCGCTGCTCGACGTGATCATGGGAGCGATCGAGCTCGGCATCCCCTACCTGTCCGCCTACGCCTTCTCGACCGAGAACTGGCGGCGCTCGCCGGACGAGGTCCGCTTCCTGATGGGGTTCAACCGCGACGTCATCCACCGCCGCCGTGACCTGCTGAACGAGATGGGCGTCTGCATCCGCTGGGCCGGCCGCCGGCCGCGGCTATGGCGCAGCGTCATCCGCGAGCTCGAGCAGGCCGAGCGGATGTCGGCCGGGAATTCCGTGCTGACCCTGCAATTCTGCGTCAACTACGGAGGCCGGGCCGAGATCGCCGACGCGGCCGCCGCTATCGCCGCGGACGCGGTCGCGGGCAAGATCCGGCCAGACAAGATCGACGAAAAGGTGTTCGCCCGCTATCTGGACGAACCGTCGATTCCCGGGGTCGACCTTTTCGTCAGATCCTCGGGCGAGCAGCGCCTTTCGAACTTCCTGCTCTGGCAGTCCGCCTATGCGGAAATGGTGTTTCTCGACACGCTCTGGCCCGATTTCGACCGGCGGCACTTGTGGCACGCCTGCGAGATCTACGCCAGCCGCGACCGCAGGTATGGCGGCGCCCTGCCCAATCCGGTAGGGCCCAATCCGGTAGGGCCCAATCCGGTAGGGCCCAATCCGGTAGGGCCCAATCCGGTAGGGCCCAATCCGGTAGGGCCCGGTCCAGTAGAGTCGGCCCGCGGCGAGCCAGCCTCCTGACCACCCCTTCCCTTGATCCCTTCCCTTGACCCCTTCCCTTGATCCCTTCCCTTGATCCGGCGCATCCACTCTGCGCCTGCCACACCAGCCCGGCGAGAACCACGACGAGTCACATCATGGTGGTCCTGACCACGACAACGTGACAACGTCGTGGCTGGGCGGCCCGGACCGCCGGTGTTGCCGTGACGGGAGTGCCGCCCGGGCTCGCCGGGACTTCAGCGGGAGCCAGCGTTCGGGGTGAGGGGGCCCCCGCCCCCATCTATCGGGGGCGGCGGCCCCCTCACCCCGTCGACCGGTAGGCGTGAGGATGCGGCTGTGACAGGCGAGATCGGTGAGGTTCCGCCGAACGGCAGTGAGCGGCGACAGGCCGCAAGCGCCGGGCAAGCGCCAGTGCCACGCCATGAACCCGAATTTACGGCCGTCCTGGAGCCCGGGGTTTCGCCCAGCGGCCGCCTCAAACACCGGGACAAATAAGGCCGCCCGACCAGGCGTAATAGTGGCGTGCACTATAACTTGGCATCGCCTGCGCATCGCGACACGCCCGGGATCGCGATCACTTTGAGGTAACTGTGCGTAACCCAACGAATACAGGGAACCCTTAACGCTACTGGTGCGCAGGGATAGTACTCGTGAGTCTATTCAGTCTTTGACGTGCCTATGGTGCCAAAGTGAAACATTGGCCACGGGGTTATCCAGGGGGATTAATGCGTCGCGCGGTATTGGTCGTCATCACAGGCGGGCTTGCGTTCTGGGGAATCGGGTCGGGACTAGGACATCAGCCCGTCGTTGTCGGTGCCAGACTTACCGCCGCCATTACGCCGGCCAACGCCGCCGTCACGCCGGCCAACACCGCCGAGCCCGCCCAGGCTGCTCAGTCGGCCAGAACGGGCACGCAGACCGTGAAGTTCGGCGGTTATACCGTCAGCGTGCCGGCCAGCTGGCCGGTTTATGACCTGACCAAGAACCCCCGCCAGTGCGTCCGGTACGACGTTCACGCCGTCTATCTCGGCACTCCCGGCCCGGACCAGAACTGCCCGCCCAACCTGGTCGGGCGGGTCGACACCGTCAGCATCGAGGGGGCAACCGCACCCGCGGGTACGAAGGCGGCCGGGAACCGCAAGGGCCCGCTCCAGGCCGGCCAGCAGGCGGTCACGCCTGGCACGATCGTCCAGGATCCCGACCTGCACGAACTGGCGCTGTCCTTGCCTGACAACGCGCCGCGGATCGGCGCCACCTACGGGACCACCGCTGGCACCGCCGAGCAGATGCTGGCCACCTTCCGCCCGGCCGGGGCGACCATCGCGTCGCCGCGGGCCGGAGACTCGATCCGCATCACCGGGCATCTTGTCGTCGTGCAGGCGGCCGGAAGCGTCGCGGCGACGAATCCGCGCTGGCCGAAGGCCGTGGCGCCCACGGCTGTGGCCGCCTCCTGGCTCACGCCTCCCAGCACGCCCGCCTCCTGGCTCACGCCCCCCAGCACGCCCGCCTCCTGGCTCACGCCTCCTAGCACGCCCGCGTCCCCGTCGTCCGGATCCAGGCCCACGCCGGAGCTCACGCCGGATCCGGCCCCGAGGCCCACGCCGGAGCTCACGCCGAATCCGGCCCCGAAGCACACGCCGAAGCCGACCCACAAGCACACGCCGAAGCCGGCCCCGAAGCACACGCCGAAGCCGGCCCCGAAGCACACGCCGAAGCCGGTCCAGAAGCACACGCCGAAGCCGGCCCGGAAGCACACGCCGAAGCCGGCCCAGAAGCCGACCGGGCCGGTGCTGGCCAGCAACCCGTCGCCCGCGCCCACCCGGTCCGCGCCGGGCCGGGCCATGGCCGGCTTCGACACCTGCGCGGCCCCGGCGCTGCCGACCATGAAGGCGTGGCGGGCGAAGTACGCCGCCGCCGCGATCTACATCGGCGGCCAGATGATGGCCTGCGGGCAGAGCAACCTGTCCGCCAGCTGGGTCCGGCAGGCCGAGGCCATGGGCTATGCCCTGATGCCCACGTTCGTCGGACTGCAGGCGCCGTGCGACGGCTTCAGCGGGAAGATCGACCCCGGCAACGCGGCGTCCCAGGGGACCGCGGCCGCGAGCCAGGCGGTCAGCGCCGCGAAGTCCTACGGCCTTGGCGCGGGGACACCTATCTACTACGACATGGAGGCCTACGACCACACCAACGCCGGCTGCCGGACCGCGGTTCTCGCCTTCCTCGACGCCTGGACCAGGCAACTGAAGACGGTCGGCTACATCTCGGGCGTGTACTCGAGCGCCGACGCCGCGATCACCGACCTGCAGTCGGCCACCACCGTCGCCGGGCACCCGCTGGCCGAGCCGCAGGCCATCTGGTTCGCGCTCTGGGACAACAACCCGCGCAACCTGAACGGAACTCCCTATATGACCTCCGCAGTGTGGCCGGCGGCCAGCCGGTCCAAGCAGTACGCCGGCAACCGCACGGTAACGGTGGGCGGGATCTCGCTGAGCATCGACGCCGACTGGGTGGCCAGCGCGGTCGCGCGGGGGTGACCGGAGAGTCACCGATCCGAACCGGGTGAATTCAATTCGCGATCACCGGCCCGGGCTCCTAAGCTAGGGGTTTCCGGGCCGGGCCGCCGCGGAGACTGAGCGCCCGGTGCCCGGGATTACCACGGGATTCGCGCCCGCCGACCGCCAGCCGGATGGAGACCTTCGCCATGGCACCGCGCAGTGACCGCCTCGACGCCATCGTCAGCCTGAGCAAGCGACGGGGGTTTGTCTACCCGTCCAGCGAGATCTACGGCGGCTTGCGCGCCGCCTGGGACTACGGCCCGCTCGGCGTCGAGCTCAAGAACAACATCAAGCGCCAGTGGTGGCGCGCTACGGTCACCGAGCGCGATGACATCGTGGGCCTGGACTCCTCGGTGATCCTGGCCCGCGAGGTGTGGGAGGCCAGCGGTCACGTCACCGAGTTCGTCGACCCGCTCACCGAGTGCATGTCCTGCCACAAGCGGTACCGGGCCGACCACCTCATCGAGGCCTATGAGGAGAGGCACGGCCATGTTCCGGCCGAAGGGCTGAAGGAGATCGCCTGCCCGAACTGCGGCACCCGGGGCGCCTTCACCGAGCCGCGCATGTTCAACGGCCTGCTCCGCACCCACCTCGGCGCCGTCGAGGACGACTCCGGGCTGGCTTACCTGCGCCCGGAGACCGCGCAGGGCATCTTCATCAACTTCCGCAACGTGCTGCAGACGTCGCGTAAGAAGATCCCGTTCGGCATCGGCCAGATCGGTAAGTCCTTCCGCAACGAGATCACCCCGGGCAACTTCATCTTCCGGACCCGGGAGTTCGAGCAGATGGAGATGGAGTTCTTCGTCAAGCCCGGCACCGACGAGGAATGGCACCAGCGCTGGATCGACGAGCGCTTCGCCTGGTACGCGGACCTCGGCATCCGCAAGGAGAACCTGCGGCTCTACGAGCACCCCAGGGAGAAGCTGTCGCACTACTCCAAGCGCACCGTGGACATCGAGTACCGGTTCGACTTCACCGGCAGCGAATGGGGTGAGCTGGAAGGCATCGCCAACCGCACCGACTTCGACCTGAAGACCCACCAGAACGCGTCCAAGCAGGACATGTCCTACCTGGACCAGGAGTCCGGAGAGCGGTTCATCCCGTTCGTGATCGAGCCGGCCGCGGGCGTAGACCGGGGCGCGCTGGTCTTCCTGCTCGATGCCTACGCCGAGGATGAGGCGCCGGACGCCAGGGGCAAGCTGGAGAAGCGGGCCGTGCTGCGACTGGACCGCAGGCTGGCGCCGGTGAAGGTGGCGGTGCTGCCGCTGTCGCGCAACTCCGACCTCTCACCGAAGGCTCGCGACCTGGCGGCGGCGCTGCGCAGGCGGTGGAACACCGACTTCGACGATGCCAGCGCCATCGGCCGCCGGTACCGGCGGCAGGACGAGATCGGCACCCCGTTCTGCGTCACCGTCGACTTCGACACCCTGGAGGATCAGGCGGTCACGGTCCGGGACCGCGACACCATGCAGCAGGAGCGGGTCGGCCTGGACAGCGTCGAGGCCTATCTATCCGAGCGCCTCGGCCCCTGCTGAATAACGGCCGTAGATCTCGGCCGCGGCCTGGTGGAAGCCCTCGGGCAGCCCGGCCGCGGCCATGGTCGCGGCGATCTCTTCCATCTCGGCCACCCAGCGCCAGCCCTTGGCCGCCGCGGATCCGGTCGCGGCGGCCGACCGCCGCTCCAGGCCGGGCTGGGAGATGCCCCATTCCTCCAGCAGAACGGCCTCGACCCCCTCGGCCTGGGCCAGCGCCCGGGCCGCCAGCAGCAGGGCGGCCGACCCCTTGGTCCACGACGCGTAGGCCATCTTCACTGCCGACGCCGTGCCCGGCGGCGCGACCAGTCGTGCGTCGGCCGCGGTGCCCTCGAACAGCGCCCTGACCTCCCCGGCCCGGTCGCCGGATAGATACAGCCTGATGAATCCCGGCGTGACCGGCGGAGTCCCGATGATCCCCCCGTCCACGAAGCCGGCCGGCTTGACGATCCCGGCCGCCTCCCGCGCGGTGTCCGGCGAGACCGCGTTGGCGTCTACGTACAGGCCGCCGAACCCGGTCCCGGCCACCGCCCGGGCCGTGTCCAGGGCGGCCGCCGGCGGGCAGACCGACACGATGACATCCGAACGGGCTGCCATCTCCGCCCATCCGCACCCGTCCAGCCCGGCCGCGGCGGCGCGTTCCCTGGTCGCCGCGCTGCGTCCCTCGGGGACCCACAGCACCTCGTGCCCGGCCGCGACCAGGCACTGGCCGACCGCCGCCCCCATCTCGCCCGGATGCAGGAGCCCTACTGTCGTGTCGGTCATACCTCTATTCTCACCATGTGCCGGCGTCCGCATTGCCTGACAGTGCATTGCCGGACAGCACGCTGGCCGGCCGGTTCAGCGGCACGATGCGGCTCCCGGTGATCACGGCGACCCGGCCGAGCAGCTTGCCCGTGGACACTAGCACCGCGGCTCGGGCGATTCACCCGTCTGGAGGGCTGGGCCGCGTTCATGGCGTTGGCTTTCACGTATCTTCAGACGCATGCGCCACGTTCTGGTTGCGTCTGCGGGACCAAGGTCCGTGTTTTCACTCCCCCTTCACCGGTAGAGTCCCGAGTGACTACAAGACGTCGTGTGCTGCGAGGAGCAGGAAGTGCCGAAGCTCGTTTATGACTTCACCGAAGGTAATAAGGACCTTAAGGATCTACTCGGCGGCAAGGGTGCCAACCTGGCCGAGATGACCAATATCGGGCTGCCTGTGCCGCCCGGATTCATCATTACCACCGAGGCCTGTCGCTACTACCTGGAGCAGGGTTCCACGCGGCCGGCCTCGACGAGGAGATCGCGGCCCACCTGGACCAGCTGGAATCGGCTATGGACCGCAAGCTCGGCGATCCGGCCGACCCGCTGCTGGTCAGCGTCAGGTCCGGGGCGAAGTTCTCCATGCCGGGCATGATGGATACCGTCCTGAACATCGGCCTGTCTGACGAGTCGGTGCAGGGCCTGGCCAAGCAGGCCGGTAACGAGCGATTCGCCTGGGACGCCTACCGGCGCCTGATCCAGATGTTCGGCAAGACCGTCCTGGACATCGACGGCGAGCATTTCGAGCACGCCATCGACGAGGCCAAGAAGGCCAAGGGTGTCAGCAACGACCTCGACCTGGACGCGGCCGACCTGCAGCACCTGGTCGAGACGTTCAAGGGCATCGTCAAGGCTCAGGCAGGCCGGGAATTCCCGCAGGATCCCAGGGAGCAGCTGGACCTGGCTATCAAGGCCGTGTTCCACTCCTGGAACTCGCCCCGCGCTATCCTCTACCGCCGCCAGGAGCGCATCCCCACCGACCTGGGCACCGCCGTGAACGTGGTGACGATGGTCTTCGGCAACCTGGGCATGGACTCGGGCACCGGCGTCGCCTTCACCAGGGACCCGGGCACCGGCGCCCAGGGCGTCTACGGTGACTATCTGCAGAACGCCCAGGGCGAGGACGTCGTGGCCGGGATCAGGAACACGGTCCCGCTGCAGGACCTGGAGGGCATCGACAAGGCCTCCTATGACCAGCTGATGCAGATCATGCACACGCTGGAGAACCACTACCGCGACCTGTGCGACATCGAGTTCACCGTCGAGCGCGGCAAGCTGTGGATGCTGCAGACGCGAGTCGGCAAGCGCACCGCCGCGGCCGCCTTCCGCATCGCCACGCAGCTGGTCGACCAGGGCCTGATCGACATGGACGAGGCGGTCCGCCGGGTCTCCGGCGAGGAGCTGGCCCGGCTGATGTTCCCCAGGTTCGACACCAGCGGCGAGGTCATCAAGATCGCCACCGGCATCAGCGCGTCGCCGGGTGCCGCGGTCGGCAAGGTCGTCTTCGACTCGGCCCGCGCGGTCGAGCTGGCCGGTCAGGGCGAGAAGGTTATCCTGGTCCGCCGCGAGACCAACCCGGACGACCTGCACGGCATGATCGCCGCCCAGGGCATCCTGACCAGCCGCGGCGGCAAGACCAGCCATGCGGCCGTGGTCGCCCGCGGCATGGGCAAGACCTGTGTCTGCGGCGCCGAGCAAATCGAAGTAGATGCCAAGGCGAAGAAGTTCACCGCCCCCGGCGGCATCACGGTCAGCGAGGGCGACGTGATCTCCATCGACGGCACCAGCGGTGTCGTCTACCTGGGCGAGATCCCGGTGGTCGCGTCCGAGGTCGTGCGCTACTTCGAGGGCGAGCTGCACCCGCACGCCGACGAGGCCGACGACCTGATCAGGGCCGTGCACTCGATCATGCACCACGCCGACGCCACGCGCCGCCTCGGCGTCTACGCCAACGCGGACACCGGCCCGGACTGCGAACGCGCCCGCCGGTTCGGCGCCGGCGGCGTCGGCCTGGTCCGCACCGAGCACATGTTCCTCGGCGAGCGCCGTCAGCTGGTCGAGGACCTGATCCTGGCCGACACGCAGGACGGGCGCCAGCACGCGCTGGACGCCCTGGAGCCGCTGCAGCGCGGCGACTTCGTGGAGATCCTGGACGCCATGGACGGCCTGCCGACCACGATCCGGCTGATCGACCCGCCCCTGCACGAGTTCCTGCCCGACCTGACCGAACTCTCCGTCAAGATCGCCCTGGCCGGCGACGCGGCCACCGAGAAGGACCAGGTGCTGCTGGCCGCGGTGCGCCGGCTGCACGAGCAGAACCCGATGCTCGGCCTGCGCGGCGTCCGGCTCGGCCTGGTCATTCCCGGCCTGTTCGAGATGCAGGTGCGCGCGATCGCGCACGCGGCCGCCGAGCTCAAGCAGGCGGGTAAGGACCCGCGCCCGGAGGTCATGATCCCGCTCACCGCCACCGTGCAGGAGATGGAGATCATGCGTGAGCGCACCGAGAAGGTCCTCAAGGAGGTCGAGGAAGAGACCGGCGCCCACGTGCACACCCTGATCGGCACCATGATCGAGGTGCCGCGCGCCGCGGTGAACGCGGGCCCGATCGCCGCGACCGCGGAGTTCTTCTCCTTCGGCACCAACGACCTGACGCAGATGACCTGGGGCTTCTCCCGGGACGACGTGGAGGGCGCGTTCTTCAGCCGGTACATCGAGCTGGGCATCTTCGGCGTGTCGCCGTTCGAGACGATCGACCGCGACGGCGTCGGCCGCCTGGTCGACATCGCGGTGCGGGAAGGCAAGGCCGCCCGCCCCGACATCGAGCTCGGCGTCTGCGGCGAGCATGGCGGCGACCCGGACTCGGTGCACTTCTTCCACGAGGTGGGCCTGGACTACGTGTCCTGCTCGCCGTTCCGCGTGCCGATCGCCCGCCTGGAGGCGGGCCGCGCGGCGCTGGCCGCGGGTGGCTCCGACAGCAGGTGACGCTGGGTTACGACGCAAACGCCACGGCCCGCTGGGTGGCCGAGCCACCCAAGCGGGCCGGGCGCAGTGACTTCGAGCGGGACCGGGCCCGCGTGCTGCACAGCGCCGCGCTGCGCCGGCTGGCGGCCAAGACCCAGGTGGTCAGGGCGGCCTCGGCCGACTTCCCGCGGACCCGGCTCACTCACTCGCTCGAATGCGCCCAGATCGGTCGCGAGCTGGGCCAGGAGATCGGCTGCGACCCGGACCTGGTGGACGCCGCGTGCCTGGCGCACGACATCGGCCACAGCCCGTTCGGGCACAACGGCGAGGCCGCCCTCAACGAGCTGGCCGCCGGCATCGGCGGCTTCGAGGGCAACGCCCAGACACTGCGGCTGCTGACCCGGCTCGAGCCCAAGACCGAAGGCGCGGGCCTCAACCTGACCCGGGCCACCCTGGACGCCACCCTCAAGTACCCGTGGTTCGGCGAGCCAGGCACCAGCTCTGCTGGCCCGGGGGGACACTCTGCTCCCCCGGGGACACCCCGGACCCCATGGCCAGGAACCCCCAGGAAATTTGGCGCCTACGCAGAGGACGCCGAGGTCTTCGCCTGGATCAGGCAGGGCGCGCCGGACCGGCGGCCATGCCTGGAGGCCCAGGTCATGGACTGGGCCGACGACGTGGCCTATTCGGTCCACGACATGGAGGACGGGTTCCACGCCGGCCTCATCACGTTCAAGAACCTTAAATCTCCTACCGAACGGGCCGAGGTTTCCCGCACCGCCACCGCCTACTGCGCCGGCGGGGTAACCGAGGCCGAGCTCACCGAGGTCCTCGAGGCGCTGCTCGCCCTGGAGATCTGGCCCGCCTCCTACGACGGCGGCCCCGGCACCGTGGCCGCCCTGAAGAACCTGACCAGCGAGCTCATCGGCCGCTTCTGCGTCGCCGCCCAGCAAGCCACCCTGGCCGCCGCCCGCGAATCCTCCCCCCACCCCGCCCCCGCGCCCAGCCACCCCGCCCTCGCGCCCAGCCACCCCGCCCCCGCCCTCCCCGACCTCGCTAACCCCTTCAGTCACACCAGCCCCATAGGCCACTCTTTCACCCGCTACGCCGCCGACCTCGTTGTCCCTCGCCGGCAGAGGCTTGAATGCGCCCTGCTCAAGGCCATCACGGCCCGTTACGTGATGAACCGCGCCGGGGTCGTCGCCGCCCAGGCCCGGGAGCGCGAACTGCTGACCGAACTAGCCCACGCCATCGAGCGCGGCGCCCCCAGCACCCTGGACCCGCTGCTGCGCCCGTCCTGGGACGCGGCCGGAACCGACGCCGCGCGCCGTCGCGTCATCGTCGACCAGGTGGCCTCGCTCACCGACACGTCGGCCATCGCCTGGCACCATCGCCTGTGCGCGCCCGGCGCGTCTTAGCCATCGGCCCCTGCGCGGCCCGGGCTCGTCGTAGCCTTTGAGGCATGCCTTCTTATGTGATCGCCGGCGCCAGCCTGGCCGGGGCCAAGGCCGCCGAGACGCTGCGGGACGAGGGGTTCGACGGCGACATCGTGCTGATCGGCTCCGAGCCCGAGCGTCCCTATGAGCGCCCGCCGCTCTCAAAGGGCTACCTGCTCGGCAGCGACTCGCGGGACTCGGTCTACGTGCACCCCGCCGAGTGGTACGCCGAGCACAACGTGGGCCTGATCGAGGGCATCACTGTCACTGCGATCGACCCCGGCGCGCGCATCATTGCCACCACCGGTCCCGCAGGCGAGCTGGATATGTCCTACGACAAGCTCCTGCTCGCCACCGGCGCCTCGCCGCGCCGGCTGAACTTCCCCGGCTCCGATCGCGAGGAGGTGCTCTACCTCCGCACGATCGGCGATTCCGACCGGCTCCGTTCGGCGTTCCAGCGGGGCACCAGGGTCGTGGTGGCCGGGGCCGGCTGGATCGGCCTGGAGACCGCCGCGGCCGCCCGCACGGCCGAGTGCACCGTCACCGTGCTCGAGCCGCAGCCAGGCGCCCTGACCGACCAGCTCGGACCCGAGCTCGGCGCCGTGTTCGCGGACCTGCACCGGGCGCACGGCGTCGAGTTCCGGTTCGGCGAGAAGGCGGTCGAGTTCCGCCCCGGCATGGTCATCACGTCCGGCGGCGCCGAAATCCCCGCCGACGTCCTGGTCGTCGGAATCGGCGCGGCCCCGAACGACGGCCTGGCCGCCCGGGCCGGCCTGGAGACCGGCAACGGCGTGCTGACCGACGAGGCCCTGCGCACCTCGGACCCGAACATCTTCGCCGCCGGAGACGTCGCGAACTCCTTCAACCCCCTGCTCGGCCGGCGGGTCCGCGTCGAGCACTGGGCCAACGCCCTGAACGGCGGCCCGGCCGCCGCCCGCTCCATGCTCGGCCAGGACGTCCGCTACGACCAGGTGCCTTACTTCTACAGTGATCAGTACGAGCTCGGCATGGAGTGCGCGGGCCTGCCCTCCCCGGGCCACTACGACCAGGTCCTCTACCGCGGCGACCCGGACCCTTCGTCAACCCTGGAGTTCATCGCGTTCTGGCTCTCCGGCGGCGCCGTGATCGCCGGCATGAACGTCAACGTCTGGGACGTCAGCGACGACATCCAGTCCCTGATCCGCGCCGCCCGCCCGGTAGACCCCGCCCGCCTCACCAACCCCGACATCCCCCTGACCGACCTCTAAACCCGCCCTCGCTCTCAGCCGCCCCGCCTCACGCCGCCACCGCACTCCGGCACCGCACTCCGGCACCGCACTCCGGCACCGCACTCCGGCACCGCACTCCGGCACCGCACTCCGGCACCGCCAGTCACATGTACCCCACGCTTCCCGCGCCGGATCAGATCCCTCCAGCCCCGTCAGCCCCAAGCGCACCGTCGCCCTCACCCGATGCTAGATGGCCGGGACTTCCTGGGTGGATTGGGGCCTGTGGGTGGATTAGGGGGACCATGGTGCACAAAAATCACCCGGGAGCCCCAATCCACCCCGGTTATGGGGTGTCCGGTCAAATGTCAGTATCGGCCGTCACACTGTGCGCCATGGAAAGTGAGCTTCCCCCTACCCTTCGTTATCTGGCCGGGAATCAATGCGGCGTTATCTCCCGTTCCCAGGCTCTCCGGGCGGGGCTCACCACGGACATGATCAAGTTCAGGCTGCGGAGCGGCCGGTGGCGCTTGATGCACCGCGGGGTCTATGCGACTTTCACCGGGAGCCCCGACCGCGGCGCGCGCCTGTGGGCGGCGGTTCTATCGGCGGGGCCGGGCGCCATGCTCAGCTATCAGACCGCCGCTGAACTGCACGGGCTTGTCGACAAGACCACCAATCCGATCCACGTCACCGTTCCGCATGCTCGCCATGTCCTGGCTGCTAAGGGAGTCAGCCTGCACCGGTCGGGCCGGGCGGTGGAAGCCATGGAGCAACGCTCCTATCCGCCCAGGACCAGGGTGGAGGAGACCGTGCTCGACCTCACTCAGGCCGCCAAGACCTTCGACGACGTGTGCGGATGGGTGACCCGTGCGATCGCGCGGGAGCTCACCGACGAGACCAGGCTCAGCGCGGCCATGAGCGCGCGCCTAAGCCTGCGCTGGCGCGGGGACCTGCACGAACTTATCGTCGCCGCGGCGGGCGGAGACCACTCGGTGCTGGAGTTCCGCTACCACAGGGACGTGGAGCGGGCACACGGGCTGCCTGAGTCGGTCCGGCAGGTGCCGTTCACCACGCGGGAAGGTCGCCGGGGACGGCGCGATCGCGTGTACGAGCCGTACGGCGTAGTGGTCGAGCTCGACGGGCGGCTCGCGCACCAGCCCGAGGATCGGTGGAAGGACAAGACCAGGGACAACGCCGCCGCCGCGGACGGGAAGCAGTCGCTGCGGTACGACTGGTCGCAGGTTAAGTGGCGGCCGTGCGAGACCGCCGCCGAGGTGGCCTCGGTGCTTCGCCGCCGTGGCTGGGGTGGCCGGCCCCGGCCGTGCTCGCCTGGCTGCCCGGTCCAGCGGGACCTTTCCCGGTAGCACCGGGCCGGAACCGCTGGACCGGGGTCGGCGACAGCACCGCTGGGTCAGGCAGTGACGGCGGCGACCAGCTGGGCGGTGTCGGTCAGGTCGGGCAGGACCACGTGCGCGCCCGCCGCGGCCAGGTCGGCCGCGGGATAGCTGCCGGTCGCGACGGCGACCGCGCGCGCCCCCGCGGCCAGCGCGGCCTCCACGTCCAGGGGCGTGTCACCCACCAGGACCGTGGCCGTCCCGGGAAAGTCCAGGCCGTAGGCCTGGCGTGCCGCGCTCCGCGCCGCCGTCACCAACTCGGCCCTGACCTCGTGCACGTCCCCGTACGCCCCGGCGTCCATGTCGAGACCGGCGCCCAGCCCGGCGCGGCGCAACTTCAGCGCCGCCAGCGGCCTGACGTTCCCGGTGAGCAGCGACTGGCGGACCCCGGCGGAGGCCAGCGCCGCGATAGCCTCGGCCGCGCCGGGCAGCGGCCGGACCGGCCCGGGCACGGCGCCGTCCGCGGCGACCCGCTCCAGCGCGGCCAGGAACGGACCGACCTCGGAGAGCGGCACCCCGGCCCGCGCGAGCGTGTCGCCGACAATGGCCCGGTCGGTCCGCCCGGCCTTCGGCGCGACCTCGGTCAGCTCCCGGCCGAACATCTCCCTGAACACCACCTCATACAGGCGCGTGCCCAGGCCGTCGGCACCCACCAGCGTGTAGTCCACGTCCCACAGGACGAGCAGGTCAGCCACCCGCCCAGGCTAGCCCGCCCGGCTCAGGCGCTGACCGGGCGGTGCAGCACTTGCCAGCCACCGGCCCGTGGCGACCAGGCGCTGACCGCGCTAGCCACCGCCTCGCGGATCCTCACCAAGCTCGAGCTCGAGAACCGCCTCCAGATCGCCGCCATGGTGCGGGTCCGCGCCCGCGCTGAGGATCCCGGTGAGACCGGGCGGATTGTCGGTGGCCGGGACTAGACTCAGCTCGCGTCGGGGTGTCGTGAGCGGAGGTGGTCAGTGGCCGGGCGGATCCGCGACGAGGACATCGCGGCGGTTCGCGAGCGCTCACCCATCGATGAGGTGGTCGGGGAGTACCTGCAACTTCGGAACGCGGGCGGCGGCTCACTCAAGGGACTATGCCCGTTCCACGACGAGAAGACACCCTCCTTCAATGTCACCCCCGCGCGAGGACTTTTCTACTGTTTTTCGTGTGCGGAGGGCGGCGACGCGATCAAGTTCGTGCAGAAGATCGACGGCCTGTCCTTCGTCGAGGCGGTCGAGCGGCTGGCCGCGCGGGCGGGCGTCGACCTCCGTTACGAGCAGGGTGGTTACGTCCCGGGCCAGGAACAGAGCCAGCGGCGCAGGCTGATCGACGCGCACCGGGCGGCCGCCGATTTCTATGCCGAACGGCTGGGCGGTTCCGACGCAGCGCCGGCCCGTGCCTTCCTGGCCGAGCGCGGCTTCGAGCTCGCCGACGTCCAGCGGTTCGGCGTCGGCTACTCGCCGAAGGCCTGGGAAGACCTGACCAGGCACCTGCGCGGCCGGGGCTTCACCGACAGCGAGCTGATCACGGCGGGCCTGTCCAGGGAGGGCAACCGCGGCACCAGGGACCGGTTCCGCGGGCGGCTGATGTGGCCCATCCGCGACCTGTCCGGCGACGTCATCGCGTTCGGCGCCCGCAAGCTCGACCCCGAGGACGACGGGCCCAAGTACCTGAACACGCCGGAGACCTCGCTATTCCGCAAGAGCACCGTGCTGTACGGGGCGGACCTGGCCAAGCGCGAGATCGCGCAGCGCAGGCAGGCCGTCATCGTCGAGGGCTACACCGACGTGATGGCCTGCCACCTGGCCGGGGTGCCGACCGCGGTGGCCACCTGCGGCACCTCGTTCGGCGAGGACCACATCAAGGTCCTGCGCCGGCTGATCATGGACACCGAGGGTTCGGCCGGCGAGGTGATCTTCACCTTCGACGGCGACGCGGCCGGCCAGCGCGCGGCGCTGCGGGCGTTCGGCATGGAGGAGAAGTTCGTCACCCAGACGTTCGTGACCGTACAGCCCGACGGCCTGGACCCGTGCGACGTGCGGCTGACGCACGGTGACCTGGCCGTACGCGACCTGGTGGCGCGCCGGGTCCCGCTGTTCGAGTTCGCCATCAAGGGCGTGCTCGGCCACCATGACCTGAACACCACGGAAGGCCAGCTCGCCGCTCTGGACGAGGCCGCGCCGATCGTGGCCAAGATCAAGGATCAGGGGCTGCGCACCCGGTACGCGGTCAACCTGGACCGCTGGCTCGGCCTGATGGACGAGCGGTTCGTGCTGACCAGGGTCCGGGCGCATGCGGGTGACACCGGCCCGGCGCGGCGCCGGCCCGCCCAGGACCGCAGCCATCCGAACCGCGGCAAGCAGCCCGGCTCGTTCGGTACCAACGGGGACGGACCGGGTAACGGCGGGTCACCGTACGACCTGGGTGACCCGGTCGTCGTGGTGGAGCGCGAGGCGCTCAAGCTCGCGGTCCAGCGCCCGGCCCTGTGCGGGCCCGAGTTCGACGCGCTCGGCGCCGACGCGTTCACCGCCCCCGTGCACCGCGCGATGTTCACGCTGATCGCGGCGTGTGGCGGCACCGCCAGCGGCGATGGCAGCCCGCGGCAGTGGGTGACCCGGCTGCGCGAGCAGGCACCGAACGAGCGGGCGCAGGCGTTCGTGACCTCGCTGGCCGTCGAGCCGCTGCAGTTCACTAGGGAACCGGACGCCAAGTACGCCGACAGCCTGCTGGCCAAGGTCGGCGAGCTCGCCGTCAGCCGGGAGATCAACTCGGTCAAGGCCCGGCTGCAGCGCATGAATCCAGTGGAAGAGCAGGCCAGTTACAACAGGATGTTCGGGGATCTGGTGGGGCTGGAGAAACGCAGGAAAGCGCTGCTAGACCGGGCCGCCGGGGCCTGAAACCTCGTCCTCGGCTGCGCTTGTGTAGCCAGGGAGTGACAAAATTGGGTCCCCCGTAACCATGGGTTCGTGACGCAGACTGTTGCCGTGACCCTCACCGTACTGCCGAACGGACCATCACCAGCCGAGCAGCTGACGGACCTCGTGGCGCTAGGACGGGAGCGTGGTTCCCTGACCATGGCCGATGTCATGGTGGCGCTTGACCGCGCGGACCTGCCGCCGGAAGCCATCGACGCGGCGGTGCGCGCGCTCGCCGAAGAGGGCGTCGATGTGCTCGACGTGCCGGCCGAGGATGACACCTTCACCGAGACGGAGATCCGGCACGCGGACAGAGGGGTAGCCGCCGACAGCGGCAGACGCGCCGCAACCAGCGACCTGGTCCGGATCTACCTGCGGGAGATCGGCCGGGTGCCGCTGCTGACCGCCGAGGACGAGGTCGAGCTGGCCAAGACGATCGAGGCGGGGCTGTTCGCCGAGGAGAAGCTCGGCGGCGGTTTCCCCATGCTCGGCGCGATTCACAGCGACCTGGTGCTGCTGGTCGGCGAGGGGGTCAGGGCCAAGCAGCGGCTGATCGAGGCGAACCTGCGGCTGGTGGTGTCGATCGCCAAGCGCTACATCGGCCGTGGCCTGGTCTTCCTCGACCTGATCCAGGAGGGGAACCTGGGGCTGATCCGCGCGGTGGAGAAGTTCGACTACACCCGCGGCTACAAGTTCTCCACGTACGCGACCTGGTGGATCCGGCAGGCCATCACCCGGGCCATCGCCGACCAGGCCCGGACCATCCGGGTGCCGGTGCACATGGTCGAGACGATCAACAAGCTGGCCCGGGTCCAGCGCCAGCTGCACCAGGAACTCGGCCGGGAAGCCAGCGCGGACGAGATCGCCGCGGAGATGGGGCTCGAGCCGGAGCGGGTCGCCGAGATCCAGCGGATCGCCCAGGAGCCGGTTTCCCTGCAGTCCCCGATCGGCGAGGAAGAGTCCGACCTGGGGGACTTCATCGAGGACGCGGACGCCGTGGTGCCCATCGAGGCCGCGGCGTTCATCATGCTGCAGGACCAGCTCGAGCGGGTTCTGTGCGAGCTGGCCGAGCGGGAGCAGCGGATCATCCAGCTCAGGTTCGGCCTTACCGACGGCCACCCGCGGACGCTGGAGGAAGTCGGCCGGGAGTTCGGCGTGACCAGGGAGCGGATCCGGCAGATCGAGTCGAAGACCCTGGCCAAGCTCCGCCACCCCAGCCGCGCCCAGATGCTGCGCGAGTACCTCGACTGATAGGAAACCCGGGTCTCACGGGGCTGGCACGACATGAGACCCGGATTCCACCGGGTCGTTGTTCCTTTGCCGCGGCTTCCTAGTCGGCTGGGCGAGTGCCGTTCACGGCCGCGGGCTCGCTGTCGGCCCCGGTGTCGGCCCCGGTTTGGGCGCCGGTTTGGGCAGAGTGCCGGCCGGGCAACCGGTCGAACTGGCCGCGCATCTTGGTGGCGCCGCTCTTCGCCGTCTCGGTGATCTTGGGCATCCGTTCGGCCGCCTTGTCCCTGGCGACCTTGCTCAGCTCGGTCGCCTTGCCGCCCGCGGCCCGGGTCGCCTTCTGTACGGTGGGATTTTCCGCCACCTTCCGGCTGGCCTTCACGATCTGCTCATAACGCTCGCGGCCCGCCCGCGCGCCGACGATGAAGCCGACGGCGAACCCCGCGATGAACGTGGCGCGGTATCGCATCTAGCACCCCTTTCGCACAGTTTCGTCATGTGCAAACATGACCTTCCCCCATTATGGGAGCGTACTCATCAGGCAAGGCTCCGGTAAACACGGGCCGCCACGGGCAGTGAACGTCACGAGCCCGCCGTAGGTGCGCTACCCTTATGCGGGTCGATCCCGCGTAGCTCAATCGGCAGAGCGTCCGGCTGTTAACCGGCAGGT
>CAVWBQ010000023.1:0-31872 GCA_963753225.1 uncultured Actinomycetota bacterium
AGGTCTTGTCGAGGTATTCGGCCTGGACGCCGAGGAGCTCGTCGATGGCGGCGCGGAGAGCGGGGTGGGCGGCGAGCTGCGGGTCGGCCGAGACCACGGTGGTGGCCTCTTCCCGGGCCAGGCCGATCAGGTCCTCGTCTTTGAGCAGCTGGAGCAGCTTCAGGCTGGAGTGGCGGCCGGCCTGGGCGGCGCCGAGGACGTCGCCCTCGCGGCGCTGCTCGAGGTCGAGCCGGGACAGCTTGAAGCCGTCCAGCGTGGCCGCCACCGCGTCCAGCCGCTCCCGTGACGGTGTGTCGGGCTGGGCCTCGGTGACCAGCAGGCACAGGCCCGCCGCGCTTCCGCGGCCGACCCGGCCGCGGAGCTGGTGGAGCTGGGACACGCCGAACCGTTCGGCGTCCATGACGACCATCACGGTGGCGTTGGGCACGTCCACGCCGACCTCGATCACCGTGGTCGCGACCAGGACGTCGATCTCGCCCGCGGAGAACTCCCGCATCACCCGGTCCTTCTCCTCCGGGTGCAGCCTGCCGTGCAGGATGCCCAGGCGCAGCCCGGCCAGCGGACCCGCGTCCAGCGTCGCGGCCACGTCGAGGACCGCCAGCGGCTGCCGCCGGCCGGTCTCGCCGATGCCGCGCGGGATGGAGCCTTCCATGTCCACGTCGCCGAACCCGGCCTCGGCGGGATCGGTGTCGGAATCGGTGCCGTCGCCGATCCGCGGGCACACCACGTAGGCCTGCCGCCCGCGGGTGACCTCCTCCCGGACGCGCTCCCAGGCCCGTTCCAGGAAGTGCGGCTTGTCCGCGGCGGGCACGACGTGGGTGGCGATGGCCGAACGGCCCGCGGGGAGCTCGGTCAGCGTCGAGGTCTCCAGGTCGCCGTACACGGTCATGGCCACCGTCCGCGGGATCGGCGTGGCCGTCATGACCAGGACGTGCGGCCGGTTGTCCGCGGCCTTGGCGCGCAGCGCGTCACGCTGTTCCACCCCGAACCTGTGCTGCTCGTCGATCACCACCAGGCCCAGGTCGGCGAACTGGACCTGCTCTTCGAGCAGGGCGTGGGTGCCGATCACGATCCCGGCGTCGCCGGTGAACACGTCGGACAGCGCCGACCGCCGGGCGGCCGCCCCGACCGACCCGGTGAGCAGGGCCACGCCGGTGGCGTGCTCGGCCGCGCCGAGCTGGCCGGCCTGGGCCAGCGGGCCGAGCATGCCGGTGACGGACCGGTAGTGCTGCTGGGCGAGCACCTCGGTCGGGGCGAGCAGGGCCGCCTGGCCGCCCGCGTCCACCACCTGGAGCATGGCCCGGATCGCGATCACCGTCTTGCCCGAGCCGACCTCGCCCTGCAGCAGCCGGTGCATGGGGTAGGCGCAGGCGAGCTCGCCGGCGATCGTCTCGCCCACCGCGACCTGCCCGGCGGTCAGCGTGAACGGCAGCCGCGCGTCGAACTCGTCGGCGATGCCGCCGTCGGTGTGCGGGCGCGGCATGGCCGGCATGGCCGCCGCGGCCAGCCGCCGCTGCGCCAGCGCGGATTGCAGCAGGAAGGCCTCGTCCCACTTGAGCCTGAGCCTGGCCCGCTTCAGGTCGGCCTGGTCGAGCGGCTTGTGGATGGCGCGGATCGCCTCGGCCCGGCCGGGCAGCCCGTGCCGCTCCCTGAGCTCGGCCGGGATCGGGTCCTCCCCCGCGTCCAGCGGGTCGAGCACGGTCTTGACCGCCCGGGCGATCATCCAGGAGCTGGCCTTGGCGCTGGCCGGGTAGACCGGGATCATCTCGGCGGCGAACTCGGCCGCCAGCTCCGGCGTGAGGTCGGCGTTCGGCGACGCCCCTGGCAGCATCTCGTACTCCGGGTGAACCAGCTGCAGCCGGGTGCGGAAGCGGGACACGGTGCCCGCGAACATGCCGACCACGCCGGGCACCAGCGGCTTGACCACGTACCGCCCGCCGGGATGCCGCCAGAAGAACGTCAGCACCAGCTTGGCGCGGTCGTCGGTGATGATCACCTCGGCCCGGCCGGCGTTGTGCCCCTTCGAGGGCATCTGATGCGTGCCGACGTGGTCGACCCGGGCCAGCACGGTGACGTGGTCGCCCTCGCGCAGCGAGGACAGGTCGGTCAGCTCGCCGCGGGTGTAGTAGCGGCGCGGATAGTGGCGCAACAACTCGCCGACCGTGCGCATGCCGAAGGCGGCTTCCAGCGCCTTGGCCGTCCTGGGGCCCAGCGCCCGGTTCAGCGGTTCGCTGAGCGTGGTCACACCTGGCAGCATAGAAGGGTGCACCGACATCCGGTGAGTTCGCGCTCGGCGAGGGCATCGGGTAGGCTTCGACGGCTGCCTGATCCGCCCGTGGAGGCGGACACGGCCCTTCCGGAACCTAGTCAAATGGAGCGAACTGTGGCTGCCGTCTGCGACGTATGCGGCAAGGGGCCGGTCTTCGGCAACAACGTCTCGTTCTCGCACCGCCGGACCCGCCGCCGCTGGAACCCGAACATCCAGCGCCGCCGCGTCACGGTCGGCGGCACGCCCAAGCGGGTCAACGTCTGCACGTCCTGCATCAAGGCCGGCAAGATCGCCCGCTAGTAAGCCCTGCTAGTTAGCCCTGCTAGGAAGCCCTGCTAGTAAGGGGAGAAGTGATCCCAGCCGGGGGCCTGCGCCCACGGCTGACCGTCTACCAGGACGCCGTGACCTTCGGCCACGGTGCCTATTACCTTCCAGCGCGGCGGCAGCCGCGTGCCCGCCGGGAACGCGGCGGCGAGTGAGTGGTCCTCGCCGCCGGTTATCACCCATCGCAGCGCCTCGGAGTGGCTGGGGCGGGCGACCCAGCCCGTTCGGTCCCCTGGAACGTGACGGCTGGATCCGGCTACGGCGCGGGCCGCGGCTATCAGCCGGTCATCCGGACGCAGCGCGGTGGAGTCCAGGTCGATGCGCACGCCGCTGGCGTCCGCGATGTGGCCCAGGTCGGCGAGCAGGCCGTCGCTGACGTCGATCATCGCGGTGGCGCCCAGGCCGGCCGCCTCGGGCCGGCGTCGTAGGGCGGCGCGGGTCTTAGGTGCGCCGCCACCAGATCCCGGGCGACCAGCCGATCCCCGGTCAGCCCGGCCTCCAGCAGGGCCAGGCCGGCCGCGGCGTGCCCGAGGACGCCCGCCACCGCGAGCAGGTCACCGGGCCTGGCCCCGGAGCGGAGCACCGGGGCGCGGCCCGCGAGGTCGCCCAGGCCGGTCACGGCCAGCACCACGTGGTCATCGCGGGCGGTGTCGCCCCCGATCACGTAGGCCCCACCGCGGGCGCACTCGGCGGCTAGCCCCTCGGCCAGCTCGCGGGCCCAGCTGACCGGCAGGTCGGGTGGCGCGGCCAGCGCCACCAGCAGGGCGGACGGTTCGGCCCCCATGGCCGCGCAGTCGGCCAGGCTGCGGGCCGCGGCCTTGTGCCCGACGTCCGCGGCGCTGGCCCAGTCCCGGCGGAAGTGCCTGCCCTCGATCAGGAAATCCGTGGTGGCTACCACCCGGCCGTCGGGGACGGCCAGCACGGCCGCGTCGTCGCCGATGCCGACCAGCGTTCTGGGGCCGACAGGCAGCCACGCCGACAACGCCGTGATCAGACCGAACTCCCCGACCTCGGCCAGCGTCTTGTCTTCTTGCCCGGTGATAACTCACCCCCGCCATGACGATACGTGTGTCATAGGTCTGGACCTTCTACGGTAGCGTGAGGCACCAGGGGCGCCCGTCCCGTCATGCACTGGGAGGACCTCATGGTGGAGGCTTACATCCTCGTCCAGACAGAAGTCGGCAAGGCCGCGGACGTGGCCTCGCTCATCGGCAAGATCAGCGGTGTCACCCAAGCGGAGGACGTCACTGGCCCCTACGACGTCATCGTGCGCGCCCAGGCCGACAACGTCGACGAACTCGGCCGTCTTGTCGCCGCGAACATCCAGTCGGTGCCCGGGATCACCAGGACACTTACCTGCCCCGTGGTGCACATCTGAGCAGTTCGGCAGCGAGCGGCGCGCTGTGCGGGCCCAGCCCGAGCGCGGCGGCGCCGCGCAGGTCGGACGGCGTATCCACGTCCCGGCGCAGCCCGGGGATGCCGTCAAGGCCGAGTTCGACGGCGCCGCCCGCGGCGTGCCTGGCGCGCGAGGCCAGGCCGAACGCGGGCCGGAACGCCGCCCCCGGCGCCGCGGTGTACAGCGTCGTGCCGTCACCCGCGGCGTCGGCCACGAAGGCCGTCGGCCAGGCCGCGGCGGCGCGCAGCGCCCGGCTGATCTGTTCGGGCCGCAGCGCGGGCAGGTCGGCGGACAGCGCGGCCGTTCCCTCGCGGGGCCAGCGGGCGGCGAACCTGGCGCCGTGCCGCAGCGCCGGGTTGAGCCCGGCGCGCGGCTCGTCCGGCACCACCAGCGCGCCCAGGCCGGCCAGCGCCGCCGCGGCGGCCTGGTCGTCGGTGATGACGATGACCCGGGCGACCGCGTCGGACCCGAGTACCGCCGTCACCGTGTCGGAGGCGAGGGCCAGGGCGAGTTCGGCCCGGCGGGCGGCCGAGAGGCCGGCCGGCCCGGCCAGGCGTGACTTGGCCTGGGCGAGCACCTTGACGGGCATCAATACCGACCAGGCCTTATCGGTCATGCACTCGATCCTGCCTCGACACCGGACCACCTGAACCAGGAGACTGACCTCATGAGCGAACGCGCTGGCCAGCCTACGTCCTACAGCTACTCCCCTGGCTGGCGGCTGTTCTCGCGGATCATCCTGCACCCGGGGTTGCGGCTGCTGATACGCCACCGGTGGACGGGTAAGGAGAACATCCCGGAGACCGGCGGCATCATCCTGGCCCCGAACCACGTGTCTTACGCCGACTGGCCCACGATCGCCCTGTTCAGCGACGGCTATGCGCACCGGTACCCGGTGTTCATGATCAAGTCGCCGATCTTCGAGGTCAAGATCATCGGGCCGATGATGTACAAGTTCGGCCAGCTGCCGGTGTACCGCGGCCGCGGCGACGCCGGCCTGGTGCTCAAGAAGGCCGAGGAAGCGCTGCGCGCGGGCGCCTGCGTAATCGTCTACCCGGAGGGCACCGCGAGCAGGGACCCGGACCTGTGGCCGATGGTGGGCAAGACGGGCGCCGCCCGGCTCGCGCTGACCACCGGGGCGCCGGTGATCCCGGTCGCGCACTGGGGCGCGCAGGAGATCCTCCCCTACGGGACCAAGAAGCCGCACCTGTTCCCGCGCAAGACGGTGCGGATGGCGGCCGGGCCGCCGGTGGACCTGTCGGCCTACGCCGGCCAGCGGCTCGGCGCTTCGACGCTGCGGGCCGCGACCGCCGACATCATGGCCGACATCACCGCCCTGCTGGCCAAGATCAGGCTCCAGACGCCGCCCGCCGCACCATGGGATCTCGAGGCGGGCGGCCGCGTCCCTATCGACCGAACGGGCGGCGGGGAGGCGCAGGCGGACTCGCGGGACGAAGCCGCCTCCGGTGGCTCATGAGAGCTGCGGTGATGGGGGCCGGGTCCTGGGGCACCACGTTCGCGCAGGTACTCTGCGACGCCGGGACCCGTACCGTGCTGTATGCCCGCAGGCCGCAGCTGGCCAAGGCGATCGCCGGGCTGCACGAGAACCCGGACTACCTGCCGGGGATCGCGCTGACCACGGCGCTGGACGCGACCCCGGATCCGGCCGAGGCGCTGGACGGCGCGGACCTGGTCGCCTTCGCGGTGCCCGCGCAGTCGCTGCGTGCCAACCTGGCGGACTGGGTACCGCTCATCCCGCCCGGGGCGCTGCTGGTCAGCCTCATGAAGGGGATCGAGCTCGGCACCTGCCGGCGGATGAGCGAGGTCATCGCCGAGGTGACCGGCGCTTCCGCGGAGCGCATCGCCGTGGTGGCCGGGCCGAACCTGGCGGGCGAGATCGTCCGGCGCGAGGTCACCGCGACCGTGGTGGCGTGCTCGGCCGCGGACGGCGCCCTGGCCCTGCAGGGCGCGTGCCACACCCCGTACTTCCGGCCGTACACGAACACCGACGTGACCGGCTGCGAGCTGGGCGGCGCGGTGAAGAACGTGATCGCGATCGCGGTGGGCATCGCGGTGGCGATGGGGCTCGGGGACAACACCAGGGCCACGCTGATCACCCGGGGGCTGGCCGAGATCGCCAGGCTGGGTTCGGCGCTGGGCGCGCAGACCCAGACGTTCGCCGGGCTGGCCGGCATGGGCGACCTGGTGGCCACGTGCAGCTCGCCGCTGTCCAGGAACCGGACATTCGGGGAGTACCTCGGGCGGGGCATGACGGTGGCCTCGGCGTCGGCCGCGATGAACCAGACCGCGGAGGGGGTGGCGTCCTGCGGGCCGGTGCTCGAGCTGGCCAGGGCGCACCAGGTGGAGATGCCGATCACCGAGGTCGTCGAGGCCGTGATGCGGGACGGAGTGCCCGTCGCGCAGGCCGCGTCGATGCTAGCGTCACGCTCAGCCAAGCCGGAGTGGTACGGTCCCTGATGCTCGGAGATGCTCAGATCGGCGGAATGACCCCTTGGACATAGTGCGCAAACAGACCGGCGAAAACACGCGGGCAGTGCACCTTCCGGCCCCGCCGACGCCGTCCCAGCAGCCGCTCGGCACGCCGGTGTTCAGGACCGCGTCGTTCGCGTTCGGCACGGCCGAAGAGTACCGCGCCGTGCTGAACGACGAGATGCCCGGCTACACCTACAGCCGGATCGACAACCCGACCGTGGACGCGTTCGCCCGGGCGGTCGCGGCGCTGGAGGGCGTCAACCTGCCGCGCTGGCCCGCGGCGCAGGCCTTCGCCTCGGGGATGGCCGCGATCAGCGGGGTGTTCTGGACCTTCGCCAGGACCGGCGCGCACGTGGTGGCCTCCTCGGCGGTCTACGGCGGGACATTCAGCTTCTTGCGGAACGTCTTGTCGCGATTCGGGGTCGAGACGGATTTCGTCGACATCACCGACCTGGACCAGGTGCGGGCGGCTCTGCGGCCGACGACCAGGATCCTGTACGCCGAGACGATCGCGAACCCCACCACGGCAGTGGCCGACCTGCGCAAGCTGGCCGAGATCGCGCACGACGCCGGCGCCCTGCTGGTGGTGGACTCGACACTGGCTCCCCCGGTGATCTGCCGGCCGCTGGAGCACGGCGCCAACCTGGTCATCCACTCGGCTACCAAGTACATCGGCGGTCACTCCGACGCCACCGGCGGCGTGGTCACCGGGCGCATCGAGCTGATCAGCAGCATCCGCGGCGTGCGGGTGGACACCGGCGGGTCGCTGTCCCCGGACGAGGCGTTCCTGCTTCGGCGGGGCCTGGAGACCCTGCCGCTCCGGGTGCGGCGGGCCTGCTCGACGGCTTCGGTGTTCGCCGCGGCGCTGACCCGGCATCCGGCCGTGCTCCGCATCGACTACCCCGGGCTGCCCGAGCACTCCGGGCACCAGGTGGCGCGGCGTCTTTTCGACGCTGGCCCGGAGGGGGTGCGTTTCGGCGCGATCGTGACCGTGACGCCGCACGGCGGGCGCGAGGCGGGCATGGCGTTCGCCGACAAGCTGCGGCTCTCCCAGCTCGCCACGTCCCTGGGCGGGACGCACACCGTGGTCAGCCACGTGGCCTCCACCACGCACCGGCAACTGGACGACCGGGCGCTGGCGGCCGGCGGCATCGACCCGGGAGCGGTACGCTTCTCCATCGGCCTGGAGGACGCCGAGGACCTCATTTCTGATGCGTATGTCGCCCTGGAAGCACTCAGCAGGCCATAGCCTGGTGGTTCGCTTCCGGGGCTTGGCTTCCGGGCCTTGGCTTCCGGGGCGTTGGCTTCCGGGGCGTTGGCTTCCGGGCTTCGTGACGGGATGGGAGGACGCGTGGGGCAGCCTAAGATCCGGGTCGCTGTGGTGTTCGGCGGCCGCAGCACCGAGCACGCCGTGTCCTGCGCGAGCGCGGGCCTGATCCTGTCGGCCATCGACCAGGACCGGTACGAGGTGCTGCCCATCGGCATCGCCACCGACGGGCGCTGGGTGCTCACCTCGGGCGATCCGGCCCGGCTGGCGCTGTCCTCCGGGTCGGTGCCGTCGGTCGAGTCGGTGGCCGTGGGCGACGGTGAGATCGTTTCGCGGGCTGGTCCTGGCGGCTCGGCCTTGCAGGTGATGAGCCCGGGCTCGGTGCCGCGGGACCTCGGTGCGGTGGACGTGGTGCTGCCACTGCTGCACGGCGCCTACGGCGAGGACGGCACCCTGCAGGGCCTGCTCGAGATGACCGGCACCCGGTACGCAGGCGCGGGCGTGTTCGCCAGCGCGGCCGGCATGGACAAGGAGTACATGAAGCTGCTCATGTCCGCGCGCGGCCTGCCGGTCGGCCGGTACGTGGTGGTACGCGACCGGGACTGGCGCGCCGTCGCCGAGCGCAAGCGGATCCTGGACGAGGTCGCCGAGCTGGGCTGGCCGGTGTTCGTCAAGCCCGCCCGCGGCGGCTCGAGCATCGGGATCACCCGGGTTTGCGTGGCTGACGATCTGGAGCCGGCCATCGAGGCGGCCCGGGCGCACGACCCCAAGGTGCTGGTCGAGGCGGCGGTGGACGGGATCGAGGTGGAGTGCGCGGTGCTGGAGGGCCTGGACGGCGGGCCGCCCGAGGCGAGCGTGCCCGGCCAGGTCATCGTGGACCCTGGTTCTGAGTTCTACGATTTCGAGGCGAAGTACCTGGCCTCGGCGACCACGATGCGGATCCCGGCGCCGGTGCCCGTGGAGGCGGCTTCGGAGATCAGGCGGATGGCCTGCGCGGCCTTCGACGCGATCTCCTGCGAGGGCCTGGCCCGGGTGGACTTCTTCTGCACGCCGTCCGGGCAGGTCCTGGTCAACGAGATCAACACGATGCCTGGCATGACCCCGGCCTCGGGGTTCCCGATGATGTGGGCCGCCTCCGGCCTGCCGCTGCCCCAGCTAGTCGACCGGATCATCCAGACCGCGCTGCGCAAGCGGCCCGGTCTGCGCTTAGCGCTCACGCGTGGCGCCTGGCGCCTGGCGCGTGGCTCGTCGCGCCTGCTGGTCCGCGGACGGCCGCGGGCGGCGTCCAGGGTTCTCCCCCGGATGCCGCCCGCGGCCATTGCGCTGCTGCGTCTCTCCGGTTACGTCTTGGGCTTCTCGCCGTTGACGAGCGCCTTGAAGTCCGCGCCAGCGCGGAACTTGGGCACCGAGGAACTCGGCACCTGGATGGTCGCGCCGGTGGCGGGGTTGCGGGCCGTGCGGGCGGGCCGCTCGCTCTTCTCGAAGACGCCGAACCCGGTGATGGCCACCTTGTCACCGCTTGCGACGGCGGACTGGATGGTCTCGAGCACCGCGTTCACGGCTTCGGTGGCGGACTTCTTGTCCCCCAGCCGTCCCGAGATCGCATCGATCAGATCACGCTTATTCATGGTTCACTCCTGCGCTTCCCCCACAGGTCGCATGGGCTCCGAAACGAGATCGCGACCTCTGACCTGCCCGAAAGTAGGCGATCCAGCGCCGTTGCACAATAACCTCGGCAACATTGGGCCGCGTGTCGGCCAATATCGCACGCCTCAGCATCCAGCATGCATACGGAAAGTGTCCAAACGCCGGTTCTGCACTACCGTACGCTCATGCCCGAGGTCAGAAACGTAACTGGGTCTTGTTTCGCGGCGGGCGGCCGCCTGGCGCCGCCACGGGCGCGGGCGGCTGACATTGCACATTATGCTCACGCGCACCACCAGCAACGCCGCTGCGAGCAGCTGAACCGCCACGATGTGACATTGATGCGGTTAGGGCGCGTCATGAAATAACCCGTCGCTTCGGGATTTCTGGCGCGCTGACGTGATAACAGGTGGGTCGAAGTGCCGTTGGTCCGGTTAGAGAAATCATGAGCCACTGCGTGGCTCTGCCGCAGGTGATGGAAACTGGGTCCCTTGCCGCCGCGGGCGGGTGCGGGTGGTGACGGGCTGGGGTCTTTTGCGGTGTCCGGGCTGCGGGGCCGGGCGCGGAGGGTGCAGGCTCGTGGCGGCTGCCGCCGGTCGTGACCGTTCCAGCCTGGGCCGTTCGAGGCCGTGTTAGAGACAGGTCCTGAGGGCTCCCTTGCCGGGTAACCCCCGCTGCTGCTACGTGCGCGCGTGTCAGTCTCCTGTACTGACGGGGGCCCTGGCCGGCGGCGCGCCTATCCCAGTCAGATGATGCCGCTGCAGGAGGTGGACGCAGGTGAGAGTGCTGTATGAGCATGTCGCCGGGATCGACGTGCACAAGAACATGATCAAGGTCGCGATCCGGTCCCCGGGTGAGAAGCCGTGGACCCGCACGACCGAGATCCTGGAGTTCCGCACGTTTTACGGGGTGCTGCAGGAGATGGCCCGCCTGCTGCGCCGCCGCGGGGTGACGCACGTGGTGATGGAGGCGTCCGGGATCTATACCGACCCGGTGTATTACGCGCTCGCCGAGCAGGACTTCACCGAGGTCGCGGTGGTCAACCCGGCGCACGCCAGGGCGCTGAAGGGCCATAAGACCGACGCGGCGGACTGCCGGCGGCTGGCGGAACTGTTCGAGTGCGGGCTGCTGCGCGGCTCGTATATCCCGCCGGCGGAGCTGAGGGAGGTGCGGGACCTGACCCGGTACCGGATGAAGACGGTGCAGGCCCGCACCTCGGAGATCCAGCGGCTTGCCAAGGCGCTGGAGTCGGCCGGCATCAAGCTCGGCTCGGTTGCCAGCGACATTACCGGCAAGTCCGCCACGGCGATGATCGATTCGCTGATCGACGGGGAGCGCCGCGGTGCCGTGCTGGCGGACCTGGCCAAAGGCCGGATGCGGACCGCGGGCAAGCTGGCTGACCTGTCGATGGCCCTGACCGGCCGGTTCACCGGGCATCACGCGCTGATGTGCCGGCTGCACCGGGACCGGATCGCCGGCCTGGACGCCGCCGTGGCTGACCTGGACGACCAGATCGCGGGCCGGGCCGGGCGCTGGCAGCGGGAACTGGACCTGCTCAAGACCATCCCCGCGTTCGGCAACGTGGTCGCGCAGGCGTGGCTGGCCGAGATCGGCCCGGCCCCGCACCGGCACTTCGCCAGCCACGAGAAGCTGGCCTCCTGGGTCACGCTCTGCCCGGGCAACAACATCAGCGCCCGCAAGCGCAAGCACGGCCGCACCGGCGACGCCGGCACCTACATCAAGCCGGTGCTCATCCAGGCCGCCTGGAACGCCATCCGCACCAAAGGGCGGCTGCAGGCCCGCTACAGCCGGCTGGTCCGCCGGTTCGGCGGAGACAAGAACCCCGCCGCGAAGAAGAAGGCCATCACCGCGATCGCGCACACCCTGCTCAAGATCGCCTACCAGGTCCTCAAGAGCGGCACCCCCTACCAGGACCTGGGCGCGGACTTCTGCACCCGCCGGGAATCACCCGACCAGCAGCGCGCCTACCTGGAACGACGGCTCCAGAAGCTCTATCCCGGCTGCGCCATCACCATCACCATCAGCCCGCCGGAGGCCGTCTTAACATCCACCGCCAGCACCACACCCTGATCCCCGCAGCACCGGAGCCGCCGCCGAACCGGCACCCCCGGCCCGCCCCCGCCGGACAAACCAGCGCGACCACGCAGCCCTCGCCACCGCCCGGGCCAGGGTTCGCTCCCGCACGCCCACCGGGACCCAGTTTCCGTGTAGCAGGACCAACGGCACATCGACCCAGATCCGCCGGCCCCGCACCGCCGCCGCGGCTACTGCCCCGCCCGCTCGCACCGAAATCAGACCAGCGTGTTAATAACTGACGCGCTCTAACCGTCACGATGTCACATCGTGGCGGTTGGCGCGGGCCGGAGGCGCCCGCGGGGGTACCTCCGGCCGAACGGGTGCTGCGGGTGGGTCAGGACGTGACGGGGAGAAATGCGGGGCGGGAGTGCTCGAAGGCGGTGATGCCGTCGACGTGGCTCAGGGTCAGGCCGATGTCGTCCATGCCCTCCATCAGCCGCCAGCGGGTGTAGTCGTCGATCTCGAAGGACGCCTTGATCCCGGCGGCCTCGGCGGTCACGAGGCGGTTGTCCAGGTCCACGACGACCTCGGTGGCCGGTTCGGCCTCCACCGCGTCCTGCAGGGCGGCCACGGCGGCCTCGGGCAGCACGACCGGCAGCAGGCCGGCCTTGGTGGAGTTGCCGCGGAAGATGTCGCCGAACCTGGGTGCGATCACGGCGCGGAAGCCGTAGTCGGTGAGCGCCCAGACGGCGTGCTCGCGGGACGAGCCGGTACCGAAGTCCTTGCCCGCGACCAGGATCGTCGCGCCTTCGTACTGGGGCTGGTTGAGTACGAAGGACGGGTCCTCGCGCCAGGCGGCGAACAGGCCCTCGCCGAAGCCGGCCCGGCTCACCCGCTTGAGGTACTCGGCCGGGATGATCTGGTCTGTGTCGACGTTGCTGCGGCGCAGCGGCACCGCGCGGCCGGCGTGCGTGACGAACGGTTCCATGTCTGGTGGCTCCTCTACAGGTCAGCGGGCGCGGCCAGGTGGCCGGTCACGGCGGTGGCGGCGGCGACTTCCGGTGAGACCAGGTGGGTGCGCCCGCCCTTGCCCTGACGGCCCTCGAAGTTGCGGTTGGACGTGGACGCGCTGCGCTGGCCCGCGGTCAGCTTGTCCGGGTTCATGCCGAGGCACATCGAGCAGCCCGCCGACCGCCAATCGGCGCCCGCCGCGGTGAAGATGGCGTCGAGCCCCTCCCGTTCGGCCTGAGCCCTGACGGCCATCGATCCCGGGACCACCAGCATCCGGACCGACGGCGCCACTTGCCGGCCCTGCAGCACCGAGGCGGCGGCCCGCAGGTCCTCGATCCGGCCGTTGGTGCAGGAGCCGATGAAGACCGTGTCCACCGCGACGTCGCGCAGTGCGGTGCCCGGCTTGAGGTCCATGTAGGTCAGCGCACGCTCGGCGGCGGCCCGGGCGGCCGGGTCGGCGAAGGAGTCCGGATCCGGTACCGACGACGCCAGCGGCAGCGCCTGCCCCGGGTTGGTGCCCCAGGTCACGTACGGCGTCAGGGTGGCGGCGTCGAGGACGACCTCGTTGTCGAAGGTGGCGTCGGCGTCGGTGGGCAGCGTGCGCCAGTAGTCGAGCGCGGCCTCCCACGCGGCCCCCGACGGCGCGTGCGGCCGGCCCTCCAGGTAGGCAAAGGTGACGTCGTCCGGTGCCACCAGCCCGGCCCGGGCGCCGGCCTCGATGGACATGTTGCAGACGGTCAGCCGTCCGGCCATGGTCAGCGCGCGGATCGCGGAGCCCCGGTACTCGAGCACGTAGCCCTGGCCGCCGCCGGTGCCGATCTTGGCGATGATGGCCAGGATCAGGTCCTTGGCCGTCGTGCCCTCGGGCAGCGCGCCGTCCACGGTGATCGCCATCGTCTTGGGCCTGGCCTGCGGCAGCGTCTGGGTGGCCAGCACGTGCTCGACCTCGCTGGTGCCGATGCCGAAGGCCAGCGCGCCGAGGGCGCCGTGGGTGGAGGTGTGCGAGTCGCCGCAGACGATCGTCAGGCCCGGCTGGGTCAGGCCGAGTTGCGGGCCGATGACGTGCACGATGCCCTGGTCCGCGTCGCCCATCGGGTGCAACCGGACGCCGAACTCGGCGCAGTTCTTCCGCAGCGCCTCGACCTGGGTGCGGGACACCGGGTCGGTGAAGGGGCTGCCCGGGCCATAGAGGGGGGTCGGGGAGGTGGGCGGGGGGACGCCGGGGCCGGTAATGCCGGTCGTCGGCACGTTGTGGTCCTCGGTGGCGATGGTCAGGTCGGGGCGGCGCACCTTCCGGTTGGCCGCGCGCAGGCCGTCGAAGGCCTGCGGGCTGGTGACCTCGTGCAGCAGGTGAAGGTCGATGTAGAGCAGGTCGGGCTCGCCCTCCGCGCTGCGCACCACGTGGGCGTCCCAGATTTTCTCGGCGAGCGTACGGTGCGCACTCCCGGCCATCACGCTCTCTCCCTTCCGCTTGCGTCTCGCATTCCGAGACGGCAGTATTCAGTACATGAACAACTCTAGCGGAGTCGGCGTCCTCGACAAGACGGTTTCCGTACTGTCCGCCCTGGAGAGCGGCCCGGCTTCGCTGGCGCAACTGGTCAAGGCGACCGGCCTGGCCCGGCCCACCGCGCACCGGATCGCGGTGGCCCTGGAGAGCCACCGGATGCTGGCCAGGGACGCGCAGGGCCGGTTCGTGCTCGGCCCTCGGATCGGCGAGCTAGCCGCGGCGGCCGGCGAGGACCGGCTGCTGGCCATCGCCCAGCCGATCCTGACCCAGCTCAGGGACATGACGGGTGAGAGCGCCCAGCTCTACCGGCCGCACGCGGACACCAGGATCTGCGTCGCCGTGGCCGAGCGGGCCAGCGGCCTCAGGGACACCGTCCCGGTCGGCGCCGCGCTGCCGATGACGGCCGGCTCGGCCGCACAGGTCCTGCTCGCCTGGGAGGAAGGCGGGCGGATGCACCGCGGGCTGCGCGGCGCCAAGTTCACCGCGACCACGCTGGCCCAGGTGCGCAGGCGCGGCTGGGCCGCCACCGCGGCCGAGCGCGAGCCCGGCGTGGCGTCGGTGTCCGCGCCGGTGCGCGGGCCCGGCGGCCGGGTGCTGGCCGCCGTCTCGGTATCCGGGCCGATCGAGCGCCTGACCAGGTCACCAGGGCGGATGCACGCCACCGCGGTGGTCGCGGCCGGCGACAAGATCAGCAAGCTGCTGCGCGCCGAGACGTAGCCCGGGGGCGGGTAGCCTGCGGCGTAGAGTCCTCGCCGGCCTGGTCATGATGGACCCGGGTCATGATGGATATGGTCAGAAACCGGCGGAGACCGCGGAACGGAGGAAGCGGGGAATGGAAGCGGGCAGGCGCATGAAGGCAGCAGTCATCAAGGAGACCTCGCCGGGAGAGCGCCGCGTGGCCCTGGTGCCGGACGCCGTCGCGCGGCTGGGCCCGGCCGGGATCGACGTGCTGGTGGAGAGCGGTGCGGGCGACGGCGCCTGGCTGTACGACGCCGCCTACGCGGACGCGGGCGCTTCGATCGTCAGCGCCGCCGAGATCTACCGGACCGCCGACGCGATCCTCACCGTGACCCGGCCTCCCTCGGTGGGTGAGCTGAGGGCCGGCCAGGCGGTCATCGGCATGCTGGCCCCGCTGGCCGACCCGGAATTCGCCGCGGCGCTGGCCGCCCGCGGAGTGACCGTGATCAGCATGGACGGGCTGCCGCGCACGCTGTCCCGGGCCCAGCCGATGGACGCGCTCACCTCCCAGTCGAGCGTGGCCGGGTACAAGGCGGTGCTGGTCGCGGCGACCGAGTTCGGCCGGTTCTTCCCGCTGCTGATCACCGCGGCGGGCACCGCCCGCCCGGCCAGGGTGCTCGTGCTCGGCACCGGCGTGGCCGGCCTGCAGGCGATCGGCACCGCCCGGCGGCTCGGCGCGGTGGTGAGCGGCTACGACATCAGGCCCACCTCGAAGGACGAGGTGACCTCGCTCGGGGCCACGTTCGTCGAGCTGACCTCGGTCGGTTCCGCGGCGGGCGAGGGCGGCTACGCCCGCGAGCTGACCGCCGAGGAGCGCCAGGCCCAGCAGGAGGAGCTGACCGGCCACATCGCCAGGCAGGACGTGGTGATCACGACCGCGCAGGTGCCCGGGCGCAAGCCGCCGCTGCTGGTGACCGAGGACGCGATCAAGGCCATGGCGCCCGGCTCGGTCATCGTGGACATGGCGGCCAGCACGCTGGGCGGCAACGTGACGGGTTCGGTCCCCGGCGAGACGTCGGTCACCGGCAACGGGGTCACGATCGTGGGCGCGGAGAACCTGGCCGCCACCGTGCCGACCGCGGCCTCGAACGCCTACTCGCGGAATATTTCCGCGATGTTGCTGCACCTGACCACGGACGGCGCGCTGGCCATCGACACCAGCGACGAGATCCAGGCGGGCGTGGTGATCGCGCACGACGGCCGGATCGTCCACGAGGGCGTGGCCAGCCTGCTGCAAGCTGTACCGCCCCCACACCCCACCCCAGGAGGCGCCGGTGTCGACGGCCCTAGTGACTGACCTGACCATCTTCATTCTCGCGCTGCTGGTCGGCATCGAGGTCATCGGGAAGGTGCCGGCCACGCTGCACACGCCGCTGATGTCGGCGACCAACTCGATCCACGGCATCGTGCTGGCCGGCGCGCTGCTGATCGGCGTGACGGCGCACAACTTGGTCGGCTACATCCTGGCCTTCGTGGCCGCGGTCTTCGCCAGCGCCAACGTGGTCGGCGGCTATCTGGTGACCGAACGGATGCTGAAGATGTTCCGTCGCAAGGCTCAGCCCCAGGTAAAGACACAGCCCTCGCCAGAGCTGGACGGGAAGGGCCGGCAGTGAGCGGATTCACCGGGGCGATCCAGCTCGTCTACGTGGTCGCGGCGGCGCTGTTCGTGATCGGGCTGCACCTGATGAACAGCCCGGGCACCGCGCGCCGGGGCAACCAGGTGTCGATCGCGGGCATGGTGATCGCGGGCGTCGCCACGCTGATCCTGATGATCCACTACGGCACCGTCACCGCGACCGGCTGGATCGTGCTGATAGCCGGCGCGCTGATCGGCTCGGCGATCGGCCTGTATACCGCGCGGACGGTGCAGATGACCGCGATGCCGCAGCTGGTGTCGGCGTTCAACGCGGTCGGCGGCGGCGCCGCCGCGCTGATCGCGATCTACGGCTACATCGAGTCCGAGTCCAACGCCGGCGGCGTGCTCGGCACCACCACCGTGTTCACCCTGCTCGACGTGCTCATCGGCTCGGTCACCTTCTCCGGGTCGATCATCGCGGCGGGCAAGCTGCAGGGAACGATCCCCGGGCAGCCGATCATCTTCAAGGGCGGCCGGGTGGTCAACGTGGCGCTGGCCGTGGTGGCCATCGGCGCGGCCGCGTTCATGCTGACCACCGCCAGCCTGCCCGCGCTGCTCATCGTGGTGCTGGCTTCGCTGGCGTTCGGCGTGATGATGGTGCTGCCGATCGGCGGCGCGGACATGCCGGTGGTCATCTCGCTGCTGAACGCGTTCACCGGCACCGCGGTGGCGATGGCCGGGTTCGTCATCGCGAACTGGGCGCTGATCGTGGCCGGCGCGCTGGTGGGCGCGTCAGGAAGCATCCTGACCAAGCTGATGGCCGACGCGATGAACCGGTCGCTGACCAACATCATCCTGGGCGGATTCGGCACCGGGGACAGCGCAGTCGCGGTGGAGGCGGCGGCGGACGCTCACGTCCGGTCCATCGCGGCCGACGACGCGGCCATCCAGCTTGCCTACGCCTCCAAGGTGATCATCGTGCCCGGCTATGGCCTGGCCGCGGCGCAGGCCCAGCACGGCGTGGCCGAGCTGGCCAAGGTACTTGAGGAGCGCGGCATCGAGGTCAGCTACGCCATCCACCCGGTGGCGGGCCGGATGCCCGGACACATGAACGTGCTGCTGGCCGAGGCGAACGTGCCGTACCCGCAGCTCAAGGAGATGGACGAGATCAACCCCGAGTTCGCCAGGACCGACGTGGCCCTGGTCATCGGGGCCAACGACGTGACCAACCCGGCCGCCCGCCGGCCGGGCAACGACATCTCCGGCATGCCGATCCTGGACGTGGATCAGGCCAAGGCGATCATCGTGGTCAAGCGCTCGATGGGGACCGGCTACGCCGGCATGGAGAACGAGCTGTACTTCGACCCCAAGACCAGCATGTTCTTCGCCGACGCCAAGAAGGCGATGGCCGACCTGACCGCCGCGGTCAAGACCCTGGTCGGCTAGCCCGCGTCCATGATCATGTGCGTTCAGGCGCCGGAAATGACGCCCTTCTGCACAAGATCATGAAATCGACGGGCGGGGTGGGGGTTGTGCTGGGTGGGGCGTAGGGTTCGGAAAAGATGTCTGACTCGAGATCGGAGACTGTTGTGACCGAACGCACCAAGATCACACTGGATGAGTCCGAGATCCCGAGCCAGTGGTACAACATGATTCCCGACCTGCCCGCGCCGCCGCCCCCGCCGCTGCACCCGGGGACCGGCCAGCCGGTGGGCCCTGAGGACCTCGCGCCGCTGTTCCCGATGGAGCTCATCCGCCAGGAAGTGGCCACCGACTCCTACATCGCCATCCCGGACGAGGTGCTCGACGTCTACCGGCTGTGGCGGCCCACCCCGCTGTACCGGGCGCACCGCCTGGAGAAGGCACTGAACACCCCGGCGCGCATCTACTACAAGTACGAGGGCGTGTCCCCGGCCGGGTCGCATAAGCCGAACACCGCCGTCCCGCAGGCGTACTACAACGCGGCCGAGGGCACCAAGCGGCTCACCACCGAGACCGGCGCCGGGCAGTGGGGCAGCGCGCTGTCCTTCGCCTGCGCGCAGTACGGCATCGACTGCGAGATCTGGATGGTCCGGGCCTCCTACGACCAGAAGCCGTACCGGCGCACGATGATGGAGACCTGGGGCGCCACCGTGCACGCCAGCCCGTCCCGGGCCACCAAGGCGGGCGCGGACGTGCTCGCGCTGCACCCGGACTCGCCGGGCAGCCTGGGCATCGCGATCAGCGAGGCGGTCGAGGCGGCCGGCGGCGGCGCCGACACCAGGTACGCGCTCGGCAGCGTGCTGAACCACGTGCTGATGCACCAGACGGTGATCGGCGAGGAGGCGCTCAAGCAGTTCGCCGCGGCCGGTGAGTCCACGCCCGACCTGATCGTCGGCTGCACCGGCGGCGGCTCCAACTTCGCCGGGCTTTTCTTCCCGTTCCTGCGGGAGAAGCTGGCCGGCCGGTCCAACCCGGTGATCCGCGCGGTCGAGCCGTCCGCCTGCCCGTCGTTCACCCGGGGCCGGTACGCCTACGACTTCGGCGACACCGCCGGGTTCACCCCGCTGCTGAAGATGCACACCCTGGGCCACGACTTCATCCCGGACCCGGTGCACGCCGGCGGGCTGCGCTACCACGGCATGTCCCCGCTGCTCTCGCACATGTACGAGCTCGGCCTGTTCGAGGCGGTGGCCAAGCCGCAGCGGGAGTGCTTCGCGGCGGCAGTAACCTTCGCCCGTTCGGAGGGAATCATCCCGGCGCCGGAGCCGTCGCACGCGCTCGCCGCCGTGATCGAGGAGGCCAAGCGCTGCACCGAATCCGGCGAGCAGAAGGTGATCCTGACCGCGCTGTGCGGCCATGGCCACTTCGACATGGGCGCCTACGAGCGCTACCTCTCGGGCGAGATGGAGGACTTCGAGCTCTCCCAGGAGCGCATCGACGATGCCCTCACCCGGCTGCCTTCCGTCGGGTCCTGACGGCGGCGGCCAGTTCGGCCAGCACATCGGCGGTAGTGCCGAAGTCCATGCACGCGTCGGTGACGCTCTGCCCGTAGGTGAGGTCCTGCGGGGGACCTGGTTTCTGCTTGCCCTCGACCAGGAAGCTCTCCAGCATCACCCCGGTCAGCCCGCGCTCGCCGGACGCCACCTGCTCCGCGATGGAGGCGGCGACCACCGGCTGGCGCCGGTGGTCCTTGCCGCTGTTGCCGTGGCTGGCGTCCACCATGAGGCGGCGCGGCAGCCCGGCCGCGGCGATCAGGTCCAGCGCCTTGGCGGTGTGGCTGGCCTCGTAGTTCGGCCCGGAGCGGCCGCCACGCAAGATCACGTGCGTGTCCGCGTTGCCCGCGGTGGTCACCACCGCGGCGACGCCGTTGGGGGTGACACCGAAGAACGTGTGCCCGGCGGCCGAAGCGCGGCACGCGTCCACCGCCACCTGGACGTCGCCGTCGGTGCCGTTCTTGAACCCGACCGGCATGGACAGGCCGGAGGCGAGCTGGCGGTGGACCTGGCTCTCGGTGGTCCGCGCGCCGATCGCGCCCCAGGTCACCGTGTCCGCGATGTACTGCGGCGTGATCGGGTCGAGCCACTCGCAGCCCACCGGCAGGCCGAGCGCGACGATGTTGCGCAGCAGCTGGCGAGCGGTGTGCAGGCCGCGGTGCACGTCGTGGCCGCCGTCCATGCCCGGGTCGTTGATCAGGCCCTTCCAGCCGGTCACCGTGCGCGGCTTCTCGAAGTACACCCGCATCACGATCATCAGGTCCGCCTGGTGCCGCTCCCGGGCGCCCCTGAGGCGCCCGGCGTAGTCGAGCGCGGCCGCCGGGTCGTGTACCGAGCAGGGCCCGGCGATGACCAGCAGGCGGTCGTCTGAGCCATCGAGCACGGCGCGGATCTCCGCGCGGCTCTGCTCCACGGTCGCGGTGGCCTCGTCGTCCAGCGGCAACTGGTCGAGCAGGGCCGACGGGGAAAACAGCGGCTCATAGCCGGTGATCCGGGTATCGCTGGTGCGCGTCATCGGGCGCGTCTCCTCCCGGGCGGGCGGCTGCCCGGGCCCCGGGAGCCAGCACACCCCTCGTGATACAGGGCTGTCTGTCGCCTTACTGGCTCCTGGCGGTGATCAGCGCACGCGTTAGCGCCCGGCTCCGCCTGGAGCCAGGGTAAAGCGCGGATACCACCGTGACACGCGACCGATCGTACACCCTGGGCGGGGCGAAGCCGTCGCGGGCCGGTGCCGTGGGCGGGCGGTGTGACGTGCACCACGCGCGGGCGCTGACACGACCAGCCGTTCGGGCTGACCGGGGCGTACGCCTGGAACATCTCGCATCACGGGTTCCTCATGCATCGGCCCCTTTGTTTCATTACCTAGCATGAAACTCTTAAGACAGTGATCGGAGGTTGACCAGCGTGGCCGCTGTTTGCGAGCACGGCTCGGAGTGCCACGACGGCACCGAATCCTCGGCGGCCTCGGCGCCGGAGGCGTCCCGGGCCTGGCTGCTGATCGAGCACCCGGGCCCATGGCCGCACGAGGCGGCCGAGGCCGCGCAGCCCGCGCCGCTGGCGGCGCTGGCGGAGTCGGCGGAGGAGTTCGGCCTGCGGGTGCAGATGATCCGCCGGCCGGGCCGCCGGCAGGTGGGCGACGTGCGTTCCGTGTTCCTGGGCTGGACCGCGGATCCTGAGCCCTTCTTGCGACGCGCGGAGATATCCGCGTCAGCGCCGGAACTGGCCGAACGCGACCTGAAGGAGCTAGCGGCCGGGATCGTGCCCTCGTTCGGGGCTGTGTGGGATGACCCCGTGTTCCTCGTCTGCACGCACGGCAAGAGGAGCGCCTGCTGCGCCCGGTTCGGCGCGCCGCTGGCGCAGACCCTGGCGGCCCGGCACCCCGGGCAGGTATGGGAGACCACGCACGTGGGCGGGCACCGGTTCGCCGCCAACCTGGTGATCCTGCCGCATGGCCTGTACTACGGCCCGGTCGGCGTGGGCCCGGCCGCCGCGGCGATCGACGCGTACCAGCGCGGCTCGGTGCTCCCTGATCGGTATCGGGGCCGGGCCGGCCAGCCCCGGGCGGTTCAGGAGGCCGAGTACGCGCGGCTGGTGAGGGCCGGGGCGCTGCCGCTGGCGTTAAGCGCTGCCGCAGGCTTAGGCGCCGCCGCTGGCTTAGGCGCCGCGAATTTTTCACGATCGCGAAGGATTCCTAGTCTGGGCGGACTAAAGACCCTTCGTGATCATGGGGACGGCGCGCTGGGGTGAAGCGGGGGCTGGCGGGGGTGAGGATGGCGGGCTGGGGCGTGGTCTGTTCAAGGGGCCAGGTCCCGCCGATCTCGGCGGTGAGGGTCTTGATGAGCTCGGAGATGTCCGACGGGGCCTGCTCGTGCAGGGCTTCGGCCACGATCAGGACGGCGCTGGTGGCGGCCGAGACCGCGGACCGGCCGCTCTGCCGGTTGGTCCAGCGGCGGGCGTGCGCCTGCCCGGCCCGGTCGGCGAAGATCACCTCGCCGGGCGCGGGGTGCTCGACCTCGCCGCCGAACGTGAGGTAGTCCTCGTCACCGGCCGCGTACCGCACCTCGAGCGGCCAGGTGATCTGGTCCGCGTCGAGGACGGCGACCGGGACGGCGAAGGCCAGTGAGACCGCGTTGCACAGGTCGACCAGCGGGTGCAGCCTCGGCAGGCTGCCTTCCTTGCGGAACCGGCGCAGCAGCGACTCCGCCGCGCAGCGGTACTGGGTCGGTTTCAGGCCCATCCGTGCGAAGGCGCGCCGCCAGGCCTGGATCTCTGGGAACTCTGACTCCGGCCCGTCGGCCAGCCGGGCCGCGGCGATGGCGGTCAGGTGGTCCGTGCCGGCGACGGCGTCGGCGGTGATGCCCTCGGCGTACAGGACGCCGGGGACCAGGGCCGGGAAGTCCCGCCAGAGGGCGGCCGCGTGCTGGAAGTGCATAACGCTCTCCCCTTCCTGAAGCCGAAGGCCAGGCCGGCCGCGACGACCGCGATGCCGGCCCACACCAGCGGCCTGGGCGCCGGGGCGCCGAGCAGGACCCCGCTGACGGCAGCGGCCGCCGGGGCGATCCCGGTGAGCAGCCCAGCCCGGCTGGCTCCGAGCCGCCGGACACTGGAATACCACAGCACGAAGGCCGCCGCGGTGACCGCGACCGCGAGGTAGCCGACGGCGAGCCAGTCCGGGCGGGTCATTTTCGTGATGGCGGCTGGTCCTTCGTGCATGATGCCCAGCACGCCGAACATCACCGTGGCGAGCCAGGTGGCGTGCACCGACACCCCCCACGGGCCGTGCCGGCCGAGCACCGGGATGGCCAGCAGGGTGAACGCCGCCTCGCAGCCGAAGACCGCGACGGCCCAGGCCACGCCGATGGCGTCGGTCCGGCCGAGCCCCTGTACCAGGCCGGCGCCGCACGTCACCACCAGCGCGGCAGCCACCGCCGCGGTCCGCGGGCGGGTCCCCTCCAGCAGCGGGCCGATCAGCGCCAGCACAGCGGGGACGCAGGCCACGGCCACGCCGAGGACGGCGGGTTCGGCGTGGCGGGACCCCTGGACCAGCGCCAGGTTAAACACCACCAGGCCGGTCACCCCGATGCCGGACAGCCACAGCCACTCCGCTTTGCGCGGCCTGGCTAGCCGACGGCCGGTGAGCCGGGCCAGCGCCACGAGGATCAGGCAGGCCACCCCGTACCGGACCGCTTCGGCGGTGTACACCGGCGCCCCGGCCAGCACCGAGGAGACCGCGACGCTGCCGCCCACGCAGACCATGGCGGCCGAGCCCGCGGCCACGCCGGCTGCCGCGCCGCAGTGCGGGACGGAACCTTCGGACGCGGCCCCGGACGCGGCTCTGGGTGCGGCGGCGGGGACGGACGGGGCACCGTTGGGGACGGACGGGGCACCGTTGGGCAGGCCGGGAACATCGGGAGCGCGTAGACCAGGCACGACGCTAAGGTATTGGTCCGATGGTCCGGCTAACAGGACCATTGTCGCGGATTTATAGTGGACCAATGACAGGGGCGGATTTCCTCCAGCTGAGCCCGGCCGCGGCGCCGGTGCGCGGGCTGACCGGGTGGCTGGCCGACGCCATCAGGGCCGCCATCATGGACGGGCGGCTGGGGGCAGGGACGCCGCTGCCCGCCACCCGGCTGCTGGCCGGTGACCTGGGCGTCTCCCGGGGCGTGATCGTCGAGGCGTACCAGCGCCTCGCCGACGAGGGACTGGTCAGCGCCCGCTCCGGGGCCGGGACCCGGGTTCTCGGCGTGTGGAGCCCTGTTCCGGTTGCGGCCGCGCCACCGCCGCCCGGGCCGCTGCTGGTGCCGCCGGGCTGGAGGGAACGGGCGGAGATCGACCTCTCCCCCGGCGTGCCCGACCTGTCGGGGTTCCCGCGGGCCGCCTGGATCAGGGCCGAACGGCTGGTGCTCGAGCAGGCCAGCGTGACCGACCTCGGCTACGGCGACCCGCGCGGCAGCCAGTCGCTGCGCACCGAACTGGCGGGCTGGCTCGCCCGCACCCGCGGGCTGCGGGCCGGGCCCGGAGACATCATCGTGGTCAGCGGGGTGGCCCAGGCGCTCGCGCTGCTGGCCCGGGTGCTGCGGGCGCGCGGCCTCGGCGAGATCGCGGTGGAGGATCCTGGCTCGCGCGGTGCCCGCGACGACCTGGCCTACTGGGGCCTGCGGCCGGTGCCTGTCCCGGTGGACGAGCACGGGATGCGGGTCGGCGAGCTGGCCGGCAGCCCGCGGGTTCGGGTGGCGCTGCTCACGCCCGCGCATCAGTTCCCCACCGGAGTCGTGCTGGCCCCGCGACGCCGCCGCGACCTGCTGGACTGGGCCGCCGCGGCGGACGGCCTGATCGTCGAGGACGACTACGACGCGGAGTTCCGTTACGACCGGGCGCCGGTCCCGGCGCTGCACGCCTCGGCGCCCGGGCTGGTCGCCTACGCGGGCAGCACGTCCAAGACGCTGGCCCCCGGCATGCGGCTGGGCTGGCTGATCCCGCCCGCCCGGCTCCGGGCCGACCTGACCGAGGCCAAATACGCCAGCGACCTGGGCAGCCCGGCGCTGCCGCAGCTCGTGCTGGCCAGGCTGATCGCGAGCGGCGAGCTCGAACAGCACATCCGGCTGGTGCGCAAGCGGCAGCGGAGCAGGCGCGACGCCCTGCTCCGGGCGCTGCGCGAGCATCTGCCGCAGGCTCGGGTGCAGGGCGTCGCAGCGGGACTGCACCTTCTCATCACGTTCCCCGGTCTCGACGGCTCCGACGCCGAGCTAGCCGAGGCCATCCTGCGGACCGGGGTGCTGGTCCAGCCGCTGTCCTGGCACCGCCAGCGGCCAGGGACGCCGGGGTTCGTGCTGGGCTACGCCGCGCACACCCCGGACCGGCTGCATGAGGCGACGCGGCGCATCGCGCAGGGCGTGCCCTAAGGGTTGGCGGGTTGCCTGGCGGCCGCGGCGGCGCGCTTGGCGTCAACGCGGCGGTGCCGGCGGGCGGTGGTCCGAAGCTGGCTGATCCGCGCCGCCCCGGCGAGCACGACCAGGAGCACGCCGCAGACCGCGGCGAGCAGCAGGGCCACGCCGAGCGGAACGTGGCCGTGCATGCCCAGGTAGGAGACGCCGACGTCGGTGCCGTTCTGCAGGATGAAGATCAGCAGGAGGAGAAGGACGACGGCGAAGAAGCCCACCGACACCCAGATTCCGCTGGTCCTGGTGCGCTTGATCCGGTGCTGGGGCAGCGGCTGGGGCGCCGCGGTGGGCGGGGCGGCCTGCTGGGGCGGGGCGGCCTGCTCGGGCGGGACCGGCGGCGCGGCTTCCAGCGCCGACTGGTCCGGGGGGGCTTCGCCCGGGGTCGGGGCAGCTCGCGGATCTGTGGTCATCTGACGCCCCCTTGTGTTCAGCTCGTTTGTGTCTCCTCTTCTGCCCGGCCAACGAGATGTTATGCGTGCCGCGCGCCATGGCAGGCGGCTTTGTCTGCGCTTTCGGGTGCTGTAACCCCGGAGGGGGCGCGCTAGCCGCCTAGGTAGGCGAGGACGGCGAGTACCCGGCGGTTGTCGTCGTCGGAGGGCTGCAGGCCCAGCTTGAGGAAGATGGAGGCGGTGTGCTTGGCCACGGCGCGCTCGGTGATGACCAGGCGCTGAGCGATGGCGGCGTTGGACCGGCCCTCGGCCATCAGGGCGAGCACCTCGCGTTCGCGGGGGCTCAGCGCGGCCAGGGTGCCGTCGCCGGTGTTGCGGGCGAGCAAGCGCGCGATCACCTCCGGATCCATCGCGGTGCCGCCCGCCGCCACCCGGCGGACCGCGTCCACGAACTGGCCGCTGTCGAACACCCGGTCCTTGAGCAGGTACCCGATGCCGCCGCTGCCGCTGGCCAGCAGCTCGCGGGCGTACAGCTGCTCGACGTACTGGGACAGCACGAGCACCGGCAGGCCGGGCACCTCGCGCCGGGCGGCCAGCGCGGCCCTGATGCCCTCGTCGGTGAACGTGGGCGGCAGCCGGACGTCCACGATGGCCACGTCCGGCTGGTCGGCGGTCACCGCGGCCAGCAGGTCGGCCCCGTTGTCCACGGCCGCGGTGATCTGCAGGCCGTGGGCCTGCAGCATCCGGGTCAGGCCGTCCCTCAGCAGGAAGAGGTCTTCGGCGATGACAACGCGCACGGGATCTCCATGGTGACCGCGGTCGGGCCGCCGGGCGGGCTGCTGATCGCGACGACTCCGTCGAAGACGGCCAGCCGCCGCTCGATGCCGCGCAGCCCCGTGCCGCGGGCTGGCTCGGCGCCGCCGTGGCCGTTGTCGGTGACGCCGATCCGCAGCATCTCGTCGGTGTGCCGGATGTCGACCCAGGTCTGCCTGGCCTCGGCGTGCTTGGACACGTTGGCCAGCAGCTCGCTGACCGCGAAGTAGGCGGCCGACTCGACCGGCGCCGGCGGGCGGCCGGTCAGCTCGCTGGCCAGGTGGATCCGCATCGGGCTATCGAGGGCCAGCGCGCGGATCGCGTCGGCCAGGCCGCGGTCGGCGAGCACCGGCGGGTGGATGCCGCGGACCAGGGCGCGCAGCTCGGCCAGGGCCTTGACCGAGGCGTCCCTGGCCTCATGCACCAGCGCGCGGGCCGCTTCCGGGTTGGAGTCGATGATCTGCCCGGCGGCGTCCAGGGTCATGCCCATGGCGACCAGCCGGGCCTGGGCCCCGTCGTGCAGGTCCCGCTCGATCCGGCGGATCTCGGCCGCCCCGGTGTCCAGGGCATCGGTGCGGGTCTGCGTTAGCTGCTGTACGCGCAGCGCCAGCCCGGCGTGCCCGGGCGGCGAGAGGATGGAGCGGGCCACCAGGCCGTAGGCCCGGAGCAGCGCCGGGGCCGCCAGCACCCCCACCGAGGCGATCGCGAGACCCAGCACGATCAGCGTCGCCGCGGTGTTGCCCGGAAATGCGGGGGGCGGGATCTCCCGGGTCAGCTCGGGCCCGATGAACTCGATCAGCCCGGTCGCAATGATCGCGGCGGACAGCGCGGCCAGGCCGAAGGCGACCAGGTTCGCCGCCGTCCAGAGCAGGTCCCGCCGGGTGGCCGGGTCCGTCGCCAGCCACCGGAGCCGTCCGGTGTAGGTGAGCGCCTCATCCGGCCGGGGCGTGTACCGCTCGGCGATGGGCACGCCGCACCAGTCCGCGGCCAGCTGCCTGGTCAGGCGGGCCAGCCCGCGGATGCCCAGCAGCGCGGGCGGCACCGCGAACCGGCCGAGGCCGAGCCCGGCTCCGAGCAGGACGAGGGCCGGCAGCACGCGGTGGTCCCGGGAACCGCCGTTGCCCACGATGAAGACCCCGGCCCCCAGCGCGGTGAGGAACAGCACGCCTGCGATCACGATCAGCAGCCCGAGTCCGGCCAGCATCAGCCCGGTGAACGCGAACCCGCGGGTGGCGGCCACCAGCCCGGCCTGCGGGCCGAACCGCGGCCTGGTGCGGCGGGGAGAGGTGATAACGGCCATCGGACGCCTCCTAACGTCCCTGCCAGTCTGCCGGGCCGGGGCCGCCGCGGTCAGTGTGGCTGGGCCCCGAACCCCGGGTGTATCTAGGTCTACCCCCTGCCGGCCTGACCGGAAGTAACTTTATGTAATCACAATGGTTACGCAGAGTTGATATTGCGCATAACTGCCGTGTGCATTGCATACGACGGGCGGCCGTGGTCCTGCTCGTGCTGGCGTTCGGAGCGACGGCCCTGCCCGCGTCCGCGGCCGCCCTGCCCCGGCCCTACCTAGCCTGGTACCGGGCGGCGGCCAGGACTTGCCGGGGGCTCTCCTGGGAGGTGCTGGCCGGGATCGGCACGATGGAATCGGACAACGGCCGGTCCAGGGCCCGCGGCGTGCACAAGGGCAAGAACCGCGAGGGCGCCGAGGGGCCGATGCAGTTCGAGCCGGCCACGTTCGCCGAATACGCAGTCCGGGCCGACCGGTCCGCCAGGCTCACCCCGTACAACCCCGCGGACGCGATCTTCACCGCGGCCCGGATGCTGTGCGCCGACGGCGCCGCGACCAGGCACCTGCAGCGGGCGATCTTCGCCTACAACCACGCCTGCTGGTACGTCAGGGACGTCCTGGCCATCGCGGCACGATACCGGGCGCAGGGGCGGCACCGGCATTCGTTCGGTACTCACCGGCGGCACCGGTCCCGGCGGGCCGGCCTGTGCACGGGTCACCGGCATCCGCACAGGTATGGTCGCAAACATGGCTCTCGCACAGCGCAAGGTCCTCATCCTCGCCGCCGACGACTTCGAGGACATGGAACTGCTGTATCCGCTGTACCGGCTGGCCGAAGAGGACATCGAGGTGACCGTGGCCGGGCTCGACGACCACCCGGTGCACGGCAAGAAGGGCCACGGGCCGGTGCCCGTGGACACCACCGCGGAGCAGGTGGCCGAGGGTGACTTCGACGCCCTGGTCATCCCGGGCGGCTACGCGCCTGACAAGCTGCGCCGCTCGGAGACCGTGCTGGACCTGGTGCGGGCGTTTAACGACGCGAACAAGCCGATCGCCTTCATCTGCCATGCGGGCTGGGTGCCGATCTCGGCCCGGATCCTCAAGGGCCGCCGGGCCACCAGCGTGGGCGCGATCCGCGACAACATGGTCAACGCGGGCACCGACTGGGTGGACGAGGCCACCGTGGTGGACGGCAACCTCATCTCGGCCCGGACCCCGGCCGACCTCGGCCCCTGGATGAAGGCGCTGCTGCGTGCCCTCGGCTAGGAAAGGCCTCGGCCGGGCCCGGGCTAGGTCCAGTCCACGGTGGAGGCGCGGAAGTAGATGAGGCCGTCCTGGGCCCACAGCTTGCCGTGCCGGGCGAGGCGGTCACGATGGCCGGTCCAGCCTGCGGGCGCCAAGTTGGCTGGCTCCCTGCTGGCTAGTTCCCTGCTGGCTAGTTCCCTGCTGGCTAGTTCCGGGCCGACTGGCTCGGGGGCGCTCCAGGCCCGGTGGGCGATGCCCGGCAGGCGGGGCAGCAGGAGGAAGGACAGGTCGTCGAAGCCGGAGATGGTTTCGGCCCAGATCGCGGCCTCGACGCCGGCGACCTGCGCGGCCCGGCCGGGCCCGAGCGTATCGGCGGGCTCCCACCCGAACGATTCGGCGACGGTCTTGGGCGCGTAGACCCGCAGGCCGAGGCGGCCGTGCCGGTCCGCCTGCGCGGCATCGGCGTCGGCGTCGGCGTCGGTCGGCGGCTCGGCGTAGGGGACGTCGAGGTAGCAGTGGGCCAGCGGTGAGGCGATCACCGGTACCGACGCCGCCGCCATCGTCGCGGCGTCGCGGCGCGACAGGGCCACCTCCGCCTCCACCTGCGCCCGGACCTGCGGCGGCGCGGACGCCGGAAGGTCGATGCCGGTCAGCCAGTACTGGATGACGTCGTCCGGGCCAAGGCCCGCCCGCGCCGACTCCTGCCAGCCCAGCGGGCGCTTGCCCAGCGAGCGGACCAGGCGGCGCAGCCGCCGGACGTACGACGCGTACGCCTCGTCCGGCATCCCGCGGGGCTCGTCCGCGCCGATGTGCAGGTACGGACCAGGGAAGATCCCGGCCACGCCGGACAGGACCTGCTCCATCACCTCGAAGGTCGCGGGCAGCTCCGGGTCGAGCCACACGGCGCGGCGGCGGTGGCCGGGCAGGAACTCGTACTCAACCTCGTTCCGGCCGGATCGCAGGTCCGGCCGCAGCCGCAGCAGCGCGGAGGTGTGCCCGGGCGTATCGACCTCGGGAACGATCGTGACGAAACGGTCCGCGGCGTAGCCGACGAGGTCGCGAAGGTCTTCGTCGCGGTAGAAGGGTGATCCGGGCTCCGGGCCGGCGGCCGGGCGGCCCAGGGCGAGCGGCCAGGCCTGATCGTCGGTCAGGTGCAGGTGCAGCACGTTGAGCTTGTAGAGCTCCAGCAGGTCGATCACCCGCCGGATCTCCTTCACGGTGAAGAACGTACGGGCCACGTCGAGTGACAGGCCGCGCCAGGCGTATCTCGGCGCGTCGAGGATCCGCGCGGCCGGCACCCGAAAGTCTTCCCTGCTGGAGGCGACCAGCTGAATCAGCGTGGTCAGGCCGCGCGCGACCCCGGCCGGTTCCGTCGCGCGCAGCGCGACCTGACCGTCCTCGATCACCAGCGAGTAGCGTTCGCCGGCCGGGTCGCCGCCGCCCGGCGAGAGGCCGCCCGGCGAGGGCTGGCGCGGGAAGCCCGCCCAGTTCGTCCGTGGCCGCAAGCTCGATCGTGACGGACGGTTCACCCGGTGCCCTGTTACCGCGCGCCGACGCTAGGCGCAGGCCCGTGCGCCGGGCGACCTGCGTGCAGAACCGCCCGACGAGCGGGGCGATCGGAGTATCGGCGTACGCGACCACCGTGCCCGGCCGGAAGGCGAACCCGTGCCCGCCCCCGGCGTCAAAGCGCGCCGGAGCCGGTATGACCGCGTGGTCCATCGGGCAGGGCTACCGGGAGTCATCCGGTAGGCCCAGCTCCGGCCGGCTCAGCGCTGCCGCCAGCGCGGTCACCGCCGCGTCCGCCGCGACCTTGGCGGTCAGCGCGTGGGTGTGCGCCCGGTCGACGTCGCCCAGGGCGATGCAGTCGTAGGCGACCTGGACATCGTGCCGGGCGGCCTGGAGCTCGCGGGCCGCCTCTTCAAGGGCCGGGTTGCTGTTCTCGGTCTCTGGCTCGATCATCACGGTCTACCTCCCGGTTTGCGACTGGCTCGGTCCTCGGGGGTGAGAAGCCTACCCAGCCGAGCCCGCGTCATGTTCGCCGGGGGTGGGCATGTCGCAAACCTCGAGCCCGGGCGGATGGAAGACCACTCGCCAGGTGCCCCGGCGTTGTGGGGTAGGTTCGGGAGCGTGTGCAGGCTGTTCGGGCTGACCGCGGGCGAGGCGCGGGTCAGGGCGACGTTCTGGCTGCTCGACGCGCCCGATTCGCTGCGGGAGCAGAGCCACAGGAACGTGGACGGGGCGGGGCTGGGCTACTTCGGCCCGGACGGCGGGGTCGTGCTGGACAAGCAGCCCGAGCCGGCCTTCCGCGACCAGGAGTTCGAGCGCGGGGCCCGGCAGGCCGAGTCCTCGGCGTTCGTGGCGCACGTCCGGTGGGCGACGGCGGGCGGGCGGACGGTGCGTAACACCCATCCGTTCGGGATGAAGGGCCGCGTCATGGCCCACAACGGAGGCTTCGGCTCGCTCGCCCGGCTGGAGACCGAGCTTGGTCCGTACGCCGACCTGGTGCTTGGCGACACCGATTCTGAGCGGTACTTCGCGCTGATCACCAAGGAGATCGACGCGCACGGCGGTGATGTCGGCGCCGGGATCGCCGCCGCGGCCGGCTGGATCGCCCGGCACCTGCCGGTCTCCGCGCTGAACGTCATCGTGGCGGCGCCCGGCGAGCTGTGGGCGCTGCGCTATCCGGACCAGCACGCGCTGCACATCCTGGACCGCCAGGAAGGCGGGGAACTGCACGTGCGCAGCGCGACCTCGTCGGTGCACGCGCCGGACTTGGCGGATGTGGCCTCGGTGGTGATCGCGTCGGAGGCACTCGACGGGGAGAGCGGCTGGCGGATGCTCGCGCCGGGCGAGCTGGTTCACGTGCGGCGCGACCTGGGGGTGGAATCCTGGATCGCGGTCCCGGAGCCGCCCGCGCACCTGGTGCCGTTGCCTGCGGGCAACCCGAACATCGATACGTGATCTGGCGTCTAGTCCGCCTGGCCGAACAGGCGGCCGAGCACCCGGGGGCTTACCCGGGAGTTACCCGGCCCGGGCGGGCGGTCCGTGGCTGTGCAGGACCTTCGTCTTGTCTTTGTTCCAGGCGGTGGTGGTGCCGTCGGGGTTGAGGGCCAGGGTCCAGCCCTGCTGGTGGATGACGATCTGGTGGTGGAAAAAACAGAGCAGGACACAGTCCTTGGTGCTGGTCTTGCCGCCGTTGGCCTTGTGCTTGACGTGGTGGACGTCGCAGGCGGAGGCGGGCTGGTTGCACCCGCCGGCCCACCGGCACTTGCGGTCCCGCAGCACCACCGCGTTGCGGATCCCGGCGGGGATCGACTCGGCGTAGCCGATGTCCAGCGGCAGGCTCGGCCCGCCCAGCCGCGCCCCGAGCTGCCGCCGCCGCAAGAAGCTGGCCAGCCCGCCCGGCCCCGACAGCAGGTCCACCGCCTTGCCGATCACCGCCTGCTCCAGCGCCGC